>OZ241981.1:0-2038535 GCA_965204345.1 Candidatus Nitrosopumilus sp. | reverse complement strand
ATATTATCATCAAAACGTCATGTAACAATATCAATGGGCATGCATGTCATGTCATGTCATACTACGACATTGAGGTGTTTGAATAGATGTGTGTGTTGCAGATAGTAATCGATGGTTCTCTTGAGTCCTTCCTCCAGGCTTATGCTTGGCTTCCAGTTCAAGAGTTCCATTACAGGTGCAGGATCAGAGATAAGCCTGCCTGCCTCGCCAGGATGAAGGTTCTTTGTAAAGACCGGCTCTAGCTTAGAATCCATCAATTTCAAAATCAACAAGGCAAGATCCTTTATTGTAGATTCCACGCCGGTTCCCACGTTGAGCACCTTGCCATCAACGTTGTCGGCCAGACCCAGCCTCGTATAGGCATCAGCAGCATCAGTTACAAACATCAGGTCACGACTCTGACTGCCGTCACCGTAAACCGTAGGAGGAATGCCGTTGTGAATGTTTAAAATGAATTTTGGAATAGCCTTTTCTATGCTCTGTCTTGGACCGTAATATCCAAAGAACCTCGATGTGACAACTGACATTCCATACGTGCAATAGTAAGAGAACAAGAGCCTGTCTGAGGCTACCTTGCCTGCTGCATACGGACTGCGAGGGGCCAGTGGATGGTTCTCTGTGATTGGAACCGTTTCAGGCTTGCCATACACTTCTGAACTTCCCGCATGAACCACGCGCCTTACATCATTTAGCCTGGCTGCTTCTAAGACGTTGATTGTTCCCATGACATTGGTCTGGTATGTCTCAAGCGGATTATGCAGTGAATACTGGACGTGGCTCTGGGCACCCAAGTGATATATGATGTCAATCCCTTTGGTCTCTCGTGCCAGTAACGACAAATCAGTGATATCGCCCCATCTAAAATTAATTTTATCAATAAGGTGAGGAATTGACTTTAGTACGTTGCTTGAGTTTCTTCGGACCAGTCCCGTGACATTTGCACCTAACTCAACTAGTCTTTCACAGACATGGCCTGGAATGAAGCCGTCGGCTCCCGTAACTAAAACATTAAGGTCTTTAAACTCCTCAGAATCCAAGTAACCTTCACCCTCCTATGTCAATATAAAAAGTTAACGTGTCTTCAAAGTTTTATTATGAGAGTTTGCATTATTCAATGATCGTGAAAGTATAATGAAGATTGTGATAATTGGGGGCAGCACCGGCTTTATTGGAAAAGAATTAGCTGGCAGACTCTCAGAGAAACATGAGGTGATAGTTTTTACGCGAAACTCAAGAGGCAGACATGATAAAGACGGTGATGATAAAGGCAAAGACAGGGAGGATGAGAAGGGCAACAAGACAGAAATAATCGACATGAAAGACAGCCGCATCATCGGACTTTTGGAGAAGTACAAACCCGATATTGTAGTTAATGCAGCAGGTCAGACCGGGCTCAAAAACTGCAATGATAATCCAACAGATACGTTTGGCACCAATGTCTATGGAACATATAACGTCATCCAAGGCTGTTTAAGATCAAACTCAAAGTTGATTTTCATATCATCAAGAGAGGTTTACGGGGAAAGCCAAAAAGGTGCATGCAGCAGCGAAAACGATACACTGTGTCCAAACAACATACTGGGAATTACAAAGATGATTGCAGAAAATATGATCAGATATTTTTCAGACATGTATGACCTTGATTACATAATATTGCGGCCCACAAACGTATATGGGCCGCATGGAAGGGTTTCGGGATTGTACGAGATGATCAACAGTGCCTTGATCAACGAAGAGATCATTATCTTTGGAGGCGGTCAGACATTGAATTTTATTTACATTGATGACCTGATTGATGCCATTGAGCTGACAGTAGAGGGAAAATTCTCAAAGGAGACATTTAACCTCTGCTCAACGGACAACTTTAAGATTGACGAGATGGCAAGGATAATCTCAGATTTGATTGGCAGCTCTTCTTCTTCTTCTTCTTCTTCTTCTTCTTCTTTGAACATCAAAATAAAATACCAGGTTAAGCAAAGCGGTCAGACGGCATACTTTCAGCCAGATTTGTCCAAAATGCAAAATGTCCTAAAGTATAACCCAAGAGTCGATATACTGACAGGATTAAAAAAGACCATAGAGTGGATTAGTAATGAGGGTCGTCGTGGCCGCAGTAGTGGTAGTGGTAATAGTGTGGATAGTCAGGGAGAAGGGGAGAGCAAGTAAGAAGTAAGTAAACAATAGACGGTGCAAACTAGCTGCCTTTATTTAAAATGACATGACATAGGATTGTTAATTTTTTAGTTAGAGGTTGAGCATCATGCACATAAATCATTTTTGTCTTTTGACTTTTTGTTTTTCTTCCTTAAGAAAATTTAAGGAAGAAGCAAGTTGCAATGTATGTCTGCAACTTATAATGTATATATAATGATTTTTTTAGCGCATAAGCATGAATGTTTTAATCATAGCACAGCTGTTCTGGCCAGACATAGGCGGCGGATCGACTAGAGCACACAATGCAGCTAAGGCATTAAAGAACCAAGGCAACAACGTAACTGTCGTATCTGCGTTTCCACACTATCCAAAGGGGGACATTCCAAAAAAATACAGGGGCAAGCTAGTTGCAAAAGAACAGATTGACGGCATGACAATATACAGAACATGGGTTCCCAAGTTAGCTTTTTCGTCCATTTTAAAACGCGTAATAATTCATCTTTCATTTTGTCTCTCATCACTGTTGGTAATGCAGAAATTTCGCGATACTGACATAATTTTTGCATCAAACCCGAGCTTTTTTGTTTCATTTCCTGCTGCAGTGTACAGTTTTTTTCTGAAAAAAAAATATATTCGTAATGTCGATGACATGTGGCCAGAAGTATGGTATGACTTGGGATATGTCAAGTCGAGGATCTTCAGAAAGATTTTAGACCATATTGCCCAAAAATCATATGACAATTCGTGTGCAGTGGTGCCACTAAGTGAAGGTTCTGTAGACGTATTGGAGTCAAAATATAAGATCAAAAGAGAAAAAATTACAGTTATTGAGCATGGCGTAGATACGGAAAAATTCAGGACTAATGAAAACAAAAGGGATGAGCAACACCAAGACGGACCAAGTGGAAGGAAAAAAATTCTAATGTATGCCGGCGCACTAAGTATCGGATATGATTTTGATACAATACTGCAGGCTGCCAAGATTTTAGAGCAGTATCCGATACAGTTCATAATCAGGGGCGAGGGAGACAGGGAGGATTATCTAAAACAGCAGGTTCAGCAGCAGAAAATTACAAATGTCAAAATAGATACAAAATTTGTCGAATTTGAAAAGTATAACGAGATACTAAACAGCGCGGATATTTTTTTATTGCCCCTAAGTCCGGTCAGGGGATTTGACTATGAATTGATTACAAAGACATTGGACTATCAAATGATTGGAAGGCCAATCTTTTGTATCTCAAAGGGGGAATCAAAACGCTATGTAAACAGGACAAAAAGCGGCATTGTAACATCATCAAGGGATCCCAAGACTGTTTCGGATTTGATTTTGAAATTGGTAAAAGACGAGAAGCTTGCAGAGGAATTGGGTCAAAACGGAAGAAGGTACGTTCTAGAGAACCTAACAATAGAGATGATTGGCAAGCGATTGATGAAGGTGATAAACAGCTGTATGGAGAGAGAGAAATAATAGTGAGTGTTTAGATACTGCATGTCCTAGAATGATTTTGGATTGTACAGCATTGGATGATGATTTAAATACATACATACATACATACAAAAAAAATTCGTGCAATCAAAATAACACCATAAACATCATTCTGTTTGGGCTTCAGACACAATGAGGAGAATGCCTTTTTTATAAAAAATCAGGAAAGAGATATTAACTTTTGAAAATATTTTTGGACATGCGGTTTCCAGATTTCTTTATTGTCGGAGCTCCAAGGTCAGGAACTACATCACTGTACAAGTATTTGAAACAGAATCCCAAAATATTTATGCCAAAGCGCAAAGAGTCGCATTATTTTTCGCCAAACATTAAACGGCAGACGAATCTGATTGTAAGTCCAATAAAAACCGAAAAAGAATACCTGTCATTATTTGCGCACGCAAGAGAGGATCAGATAATAGGGGAAGGCAGCGTAACGTACTTTATGGACCCCGATTCCCCGGGAGCTATACATGCAAAGAATCCCAATGCCAAGATAATTATGATCTTAAGAAATCCAAATGAGAGGCTAATTTCAGATTATCTGTATCAGATAAAGTATGCATTAGACATTCTGCCGTTTGAGGAGGTAGTCAAGGCAGGCATAAGATCATTGTCAAAAGACATACATTCAATTGTAAAAACAGGCATAGTATATTTGGCTGTAAAGTCAATTCCTCCAATAAGGCGGCAGCATGAAAAACGATATCAACGTCTTGTGCAATCCTAGCACAGTTTGTCTTTTCACGTAAATCGCATTATTTGGATGTTATTTTCGCATGATAATCGTGACAATAATGTACAGGTTGTGGGAACCGTTGAAATACAAGAACCAAAAAACACATTTCTCTGGAATTTAATCATTGGCATACTGACAATTTTATTGGCATTGGGACTGTTCAAAGTAATCAAGAAATAAAAATTCTTCTGTATTGGCAGCGCGTACTGCTGTCTATGTTTTCACTTTGAATAAGGCAGCTTCACCTTCTCTAATGACTAATTGCAATTGAGGATTATCCTCAAAGAGGGCTATTCGTTCAGAAGTACTTATGTGAAGAGCTGGAAATACTGGTAGAAGCTGTGGCCGTCCCGCTTGTTGTCTGTCTAGAGGATTACCGCCTGTAATTAACACATATTCAATACCATACTTGTCCAATATTTCCATCATTTTCATGTCTCCGGGATGGTGTAATACAAGGTTAGCCTCATATGCTCTCTCTTTTAGAAATGTATCATCTAACACAACACTACTGTGTATTTTTCTCCACATTTCTCTGTTATTAGTTATATCAAATATCTTTATTGATGAAAGCCACATTCCTTCACCAGTTCTATCCTCAAGGATGGTTGTATTTGAATCAAGATTGTCATTCATCCAACCCATCACTTTTAATTCATTGCTTGTAGGTAAATATCCTAGCAAATCATCGTCATACTCGTATGAAATATGAGTATCAAGACTTGGAATTAGTGCAATAAAAACCAACGAGCAAATCGCTATGGACAAGACTGATTTTGAACGTAATGAAATTTCGCGTTTGTTAAACCTAGTTGCAAGTTTATCAAAAATATCAACCCCTGCTAAAATTATTCCTATTTGAGAGATGATAGCTCCTAGTAAAACAAGTCTGTCAGGATACATAAACCAGAAAAGATTCTCGTAAATTACTTTATTTGATATTATTCCAAACACTAGGGAAAACATTACAATCAAAAATAAACTAAACTCTAGATTGGATTTAAACAACCAAATTGCAGAAAGAACCCCCCCTAGTAATAAAATAAAATAAGGAAAATATATAGAATCCATGTTGTATATGTCCATCTCTTCGAATAATAGCCAAAAATAGTCGATAAGAAGATTATTTATCTTCTGCAATTCATCTGCAAAATAAACCAGTGATGCGCCTGATGTTACTACCAAAATAATTAACGCCAATCGTAAAATAAGCATATAGTTTTTTATCTTAAATTTCCCGACTCGCAGTCCATTTGTTTTGGAGTTTATGGGGGATTTTAAGAGTATTAATTTAATAATTATAAACAAAACAAAGGGAACGATCATGATAGTATATGTGATAAATATTACAACTGACAATAGCGAATAAATAATAAAATTAGAATTATTTTTATTATTAATAACTATGCTGATAAAAAGCAAAAGTATGCAAGTAAATGTAGCAAATACAAAAGTTCCTGTAGATAATGGAGTAAGTAGTACATCATGAGAAATTACAAAATAACCTACTTCATTTCCTGGAATAAAAAACAATGCTCCAAATGCAATGCTTGCCAAGTAATACGATTTGGTTTTTTTGTATATTATTGAAAAACAGATGGGCGGCAAGAGTGCAACAATTGTTGCTGTGACGGCATATTGGGATATTGGCAGCATGACGTTTGTAATCAAAGAAAAAAATGCAGTCAAAGCATGAAATCCCTGAGGATAAACTGTCATTCCATATGGCAAATCAAAAAATGGCCAATTATTGTTAAACACACTCGTATGATACATTATAAATTGCGAAGCGTGACCATGGTATTGCGGATCAATAACAGGCGGCCATCTCATATTTTCTGCAATTATAAAAAAGTGAATCAGTGACAGAATTATGAGTATGCCTGCAATCAGATTTGGAAGAACTTTTTCATTTTTAATTTCAGACAGAATTTTAGCTCTGTCTCTGAAAATCAAGTAAGAGCCAACCATCATAAACGAAAAGAAGGCTGTCAGAACAGTAGTCTGTGTAAAGTGAAGCATTGCCAGAAAAATCGCCAAAAGAATCAGCAATACCAAGCCAAAGGCAGAGTACAGGGAAAAATTAATTACAAATCCAAAATTCAGCTTGTATCGGATAATTTTTAATAGAAAATACCCCATAATAACTGAAGACGACAAATAAACAATCATGGATGTCAGTATCTCGTTTTTAAAATTCGACCTGTCTGAACCTATTTTGCTGTCAAATAATCCAGGCACTACCTCTGCATCTGTAATGAGCGTGGTCTGGGAATAAGAGTCCCCTCCGTTTACAAATGTAATTCTAAGAGACTTGACATTGCCAGGATCAAAGCCAGGTTTATTTAGAGCGTAATTGGAGGGATCTACAATAACTTTTGCCCAAGTGCCATCTTCTAAACCAAACCACTGTGGCAAATTCCAAAAAGGACGCTGTATATCATTTGCATCAACCATGATCAAAAATGCATTAGCCCTCCATGCTTCAGGAGTACTTTTATTTATTCCAGCCACATTTTCAAGATTCATCCAAAATCGTAATCCTTGGCCCGTAGACAGATCCACAGGCTTGGAAAAACGGCACTCAAGAACTGCTGTTTCTGTGGCATCACTGCTGGAAAAATAACTATAGGTAAAATCGCTATCATCATCATCATCATCACTATTCATATTCAGAGATTTGTCCAAAAAACTAGACTCTGAATCCCACGTACAGTTATTCTCACTGTCAGACTCGAAAACATAAAAATCATGAAGATTTTCGGCAAATACAATTGATGGCAACGCACATAATACCAACAAAACAAGTGCTATCCCACTAACAAGAAACAACAGATTCTAAAATTTTCTTGTTTATTTATCTTTTCTTTATAAGATTAGGAATTTTGTTTTTTAATAAAAAATTACGTGGAAGATTTTTGATTGTCAATAGCATGGGTCATATCATCATCAATCTTGCAGGCAATATTTTTGCTCATCGTATATGTTATGATTTATAAAAAAACAAAAAAAGAGATCTGATAGGGTGAGAGATAGATGGCCTATACTAAAATAATGTCTTGTTTTGTGATGGTCTGGTTTGTTGTCGTTGTTATTAGCATTATTGTTGTTCAACCCAGTTATGCGAATCTTCAAGATAATCTGATAGGAGGCAGTGATTTTGAAAAGTTAAAAATTCTTGAATATGACAAGAATCGCTTTGGCCTGTTTGGCTCTGATCAGTTAAAATGGATCATAAACTGGAATGGTGAGAGTTGGCAAGAGGAAACCCTGTTTGTTCAAGCAAGTAGCACTGCGTCCAAAATAACGTTTCTTGCCAGTGGAACTGACCGTCTTCATTTGGATGATATTGCACTGTCAAAAACATCGCTTGGGAAAAATTCAAACGAGTTTGCATTGGATTTAATTCCTCAAAAAAGAGCTATTACAAACGAGCAAGATGCGCCGTTTCTGCTTGAGATAAACCCGATCTCTTTGGATTCCACCTCTGCTGCTGCCACTCCCATGATACAACTAGACGTTGTTTATGAGCAAAATGATTTCAAAGAAATATCCGTAAATCCCGACAGCGGGATTCCCCCATTCAAATCAGTCATTTTGGTCCATCCAGCACAAACTTCTGGAATAAAAAACTTCACCATACTTTCGCAGGATAGTCTTGATAATAATGTACAGGTTGTGGGAACCGTTGAAATACAAGAACCAAAAAACACATTTCTCTGGAATTTAATCATTGGCATACTGACAATTTTATTGGCATTGGGACTGTTCAAAGTAATCAAGAAATAAAAATTCTTCTGTATTGGCAGCGCGTACTGCTGTCTATGTTTTCACTTTGAATAAGGCAGCTTCACCTTCTCTAATGACTAATTGCAATTGAGGATTATCCTCAAAGAGGGCTATTCGTTCAGAAGTACTTATGTGAAGAGCTGGAAATACTGGTAGAAGCTGGTACACATCCGATTGTTGTCTGTCTCTCGGATTACCGCCTGTAATCAACACATATTCAATACCATACTTGTCCAATATTTCCATCATTTTCATGTCTCCGGGATGGTGTAATACAAGGTTAGCCTCATATGCTCTCTCTTTTAGAAATGTATCATCTAACACAACACTACTGTGTATTTTTCTCCACATTTCTCTGTTATTAGTTATATCAAATATCTTTATTGATGAAAGCCACATTCCTTCACCAGTTCTATCCTCAAGGATGGTTGTATTTGAATCAAGATTGTCATTCATCCAACCCATCACTTTTAATTCATTGCTTGTAGGTAAATATCCTAGCAAATCATCGTCATACTCGTATGAAATATGAGTATCAAGACTTGGAATTAGTGCAATAAAAACCAACGAGCAAATCGCTATGGACAAGACTGATTTTGAACGTAATGAAATTTTGCGTTTGTTAAACCTAGTTACAAGTTTATCAAAAATATCAACCCCTGCTAAAATTATTCCTATTTGAGAGATGATAGCTCCTAGTAAAACAAGTCTGTCAGGATACATAAACCAGAAAAGATTTTCAAAAATTACTTTATTTGATATTATTCCAAACACTAGGGAAAACATTACAATCAAAAATAAACTAAACTCTAGATTGGATTTAAACAACCAAATTGCAGAAAGAACCCCCCCTAGTAATAAAATAAAATAAGGAAAATATATAGAATCTATGTTGTATATGTCCATCTCTTCGAATAATAGCCAAACATAGTCGATATCAAGATTATGTTTCTTCTGCAATTCATCTGCAAAATAAACCAGTGATGCGCCTGATGTTACTACCAAAATAATTAACGCCAATCGTAAAATAAGCATATAGTTTTTTATCTTAAATTTCCCGACTCGCAGTCCATTTGTTTTGGAGTTTATGGGGGATTTTAAGAGTATTAATTTAATAATTATAAACAAAACAAAGGGAACGATCATGATAGTATATGTGATAAATATTACAACTGACAATAGCGAATAAATAATAAAATTAGAATTATTTTTATTATTAATAACTATGCTGATAAAAAGCAAAAGTATGCAAGTAAATGTAGCAAATACAAAAGTTCCTGTAGAGAATATAGTAAGTAGTACATCATGAGAAATTACAAAATAACCTACTTCATTTCCTGGAATAAAAAACAATGCTCCAAATGCAATGCTTGCCAAGTAATACGATTTGGTTTTTTTGTATATTATTGAAAAACAGATGGGCGGCAAGAGTGCAACAATTGTTACTGTGACGGCATATTGGGATATTGGCAGCATGACGTTTGTAATCAAAGAAAAAAATGCAGTCAAAGCATGAAATCCCTGAGGATAAACTGTCATTCCATATGGCAAATCAAAAAATGGCCAATTATTGTTAAACACACTCGTATGATACATTATAAATTGCGAAGCGTGACCATGGTATTGCGGATCAACAACAGGCGGCCAGTTCATATTTTCTGCAATTATAAAAAAGTGAGTCAGTGACAGAATTATGAGTATGCCTGCAATCAGATTTGGAAGAACTTTTTCATTTTTAATTTCAGACAGAATTTTAGCTCTGTCTCTGAAAATCAAGTAAGAGCCAACCATCATAAACGAAAAGAAGGCTGTCAGAACAGTAGTCTGTGTAAAGTGAAGCATTGCCAGAAAAATCGCCAAAAGAATCAGCAATACCAAGCCAAAGGCAGAGTACAGGGAAAAATTAATTACAAATCCAAAATTCAGCTTGTATCGGATAATTTTTAATAGAAAATACCCCATAATAACTGAAGACGACAAATAAACAATCATGGATGTCAGTATCTCGTTTTTAAAATTCGACCTGTCTGAACCTATTTTGCTGTCAAATAATCCAGGCACTACCTCTGCATCTGTAATGAGCGTGGTCTGGGAATAAGAGTCCCCTCCGTTTACAAATGTAATTCTAAGAGACTTGACATTGCCAGGATCAAAGCCAGGTTTATTTTGAACGTAATTGGAGGGATCTACAATAACTTTTGCCCAAGTGCCATCTTCTAAACCAAACCACTGTGGCAAATTCCAAAAAGGACGCTGTATATCATTTGCATCAACCATGATCAAAAATGCATTAGCCCTCCATGCTTCATGAGTACTTTTATTTATTCCAGCCACATTTTCAAGATTCATCCAAAATCGTAATCCTTGGCCCGTAGACAGATCCACAGGCTTGGAAAAACGGCACTCAAGAACTGCTGTTTCTGTGGCATCACTGCTGGAAAAATAACTATAGGTAAAATCGCTATCATCATCATCATCATCACTATTCATATTCAGAGATTTGTCCAAAAAACTAGACTCTGAATCCCACGTACAGTTATTCTCACTGTCAGACTCGAAAACATAAAAATCATGAAGATTTTCGGCAAATACAATTGATGGCAACGCACATAATACCAACAAAACAAGTGCTATCCCACTAACAAGAAACAACAGATTCTAAAATTTTCTTGTTTATTTATCTTTTCTTTATAAGATTAGGAATTTTGTTTTTTAATAAAAAATTACGTGGAAGATTTTTGATTGTCAATAGCATGGGTCATATCATCATCAATCTTGCAGGCAATATTTTTGCTCATCGTATATGTTATGATTTATAAAAAAACAAAAAAAGAGATCTGATAGGGTGAGAGATAGATGGCCTATACTAAAATAATGTCTTGTTTTGTGATGGTCTGGTTTGTTGTCGTTGTTATTAGCATTATTGTTGTTCAACCCAGTTATGCGAATCTTCAAGATAATCTGATAGGAGGCAGTGATTTTGAAAAGTTAAAAATTCTTGAATATGACAAGAATCGCTTTGGCCTGTTTGGCTCTGATCAGTTAAAATGGATCATAAACTGGAATGGTGAGAGTTGGCAAGAGGAAACCCTGTTTGTTCAAGCAAGTAGCACTGCGTCCAAAATAACGTTTCTTGCCAGTGGAACTGACCGTCTTCATTTGGATGATATTGCACTGTCAAAAACATCGCTTGGGAAAAATTCAAACGAGTTTGCATTGGATTTAATTCCTCAAAAAAGAGCTATTACAAACGAGCAAGATGCGCCGTTTCTGCTTGAGATAAACCCGATCTCTTTGGATTCCACCTCTGCTGCTGCCACTCCCATGATACAACTAGACGTTGTTTATGAGCAAAATGATTTCAAAGAAATATCCGTAAATCCCGACAGCGGGATTCCCCCATTCAAATCAGTCATTTTGGTCCATCCAGCACAAACTTCTGGAATAAAAAACTTCACCATACTTTCGCAGGATAGTCTTGATAATAATGTACAGGTTGTGGGAACCGTTGAAATACAAGAACCAAAAAACACATTTCTCTGGAATTTAATCATTGGCATACTGACAATTTTATTGGCATTGGGACTGTTCAAAGTAATCAAGAAATAAAAATTCTTCTGTATTGGCAGCGCGTACTGCTGTCTATGTTTTCACTTTGAATAAGGCAGCTTCACCTTCTCTAATGACTAATTGCAATTGAGGATTATCCTCAAAGAGGGCTATTCGTTCAGAAGTACTTATGTGAAGAGCTGGAAATACTGGTAGAAGCTGGTACACATCCGATTGTTGTCTGTCTCTCGGATTACCGCCTGTAATCAACACATATTCAATACCATACTTGTCCAATATTTCCATCATTTTCATGTCTCCGGGATGGTGTAATACAAGGTTAGCCTCATATGCTCTCTCTTTTAGAAATGTATCATCTAACACAACACTACTGTGTATTTTTCTCCACATTTCTCTGTTATTAGTTATATCAAATATCTTTATTGATGAAAGCCACATTCCTTCACCAGTTCTATCCTCAAGGATGGTTGTATTTGAATCAAGATTGTCATTCATCCAACCCATCACTTTTAATTCATTGCTTGTAGGTAAATATCCTAGCAAATCATCGTCATACTCGTATGAAATATGAGTATCAAGACTTGGAATTAGTGCAATAAAAACCAACGAGCAAATCGCTATGGACAAGACTGATTTTGAACGTAATGAAATTTTGCGTTTGTTAAACCTAGTTACAAGTTTATCAAAAATATCAACCCCTGCTAAAATTATTCCTATTTGAGAGATGATAGCTCCTAGTAAAACAAGTCTGTCAGGATACATAAACCAGAAAAGATTTTCAAAAATTACTTTATTTGATATTATTCCAAACACTAGGGAAAACATTACAATCAAAAATAAACTAAACTCTAGATTGGATTTAAACAACCAAATTGCAGAAAGAACCCCCCCTAGTAATAAAATAAAATAAGGAAAATATATAGAATCTATGTTGTATATGTCCATCTCTTCGAATAATAGCCAAACATAGTCGATATCAAGATTATGTTTCTTCTGCAATTCATCTGCAAAATAAACCAGTGATGCGCCTGATGTTACTACCAAAATAATTAACGCCAATCGTAAAATAAGCATATAGTTTTTTATCTTAAATTTCCCGACTCGCAGTCCATTTGTTTTGGAGTTTATGGGGGATTTTAAGAGTATTAATTTAATAATTATAAACAAAACAAAGGGAACGATCATGATAGTATATGTGATAAATATTACAACTGACAATAGCGAATAAATAATAAAATTAGAATTATTTTTATTATTAATAACTATGCTGATAAAAAGCAAAAGTATGCAAGTAAATGTAGCAAATACAAAAGTTCCTGTAGAGAATATAGTAAGTAGTACATCATGAGAAATTACAAAATAACCTACTTCATTTCCTGGAATAAAAAACAATGCTCCAAATGCAATGCTTGCCAAGTAATACGATTTGGTTTTTTTGTATATTATTGAAAAACAGATGGGCGGCAAGAGTGCAACAATTGTTACTGTGACGGCATATTGGGATATTGGCAGCATGACGTTTGTAATCAAAGAAAAAAATGCAGTCAAAGCATGAAATCCCTGAGGATAAACTGTCATTCCATATGGCAAATCAAAAAATGGCCAATTATTGTTAAACACACTCGTATGATACATTATAAATTGCGAAGCGTGACCATGGTATTGCGGATCAACAACAGGCGGCCAGTTCATATTTTCTGCAATTATAAAAAAGTGAGTCAGTGACAGAATTATGAGTATGCCTGCAATCAGATTTGGAAGAACTTTTTCATTTTTAATTTCAGACAGAATTTTAGCTCTGTCTCTGAAAATCAAGTAAGAGCCAACCATCATAAACGAAAAGAAGGCTGTCAGAACAGTAGTCTGTGTAAAGTGAAGCATTGCCAGAAAAATCGCCAAAAGAATCAGCAATACCAAGCCAAAGGCAGAGTACAGGGAAAAATTAATTACAAATCCAAAATTCAGCTTGTATCGGATAATTTTTAATAGAAAATACCCCATAATAACTGAAGACGACAAATAAACAATCATGGATGTCAGTATCTCGTTTTTAAAATTCGACCTGTCTGAACCTATTTTGCTGTCAAATAATCCAGGCACTACCTCTGCATCTGTAATGAGCGTGGTCTGGGAATAAGAGTCCCCTCCGTTTACAAATGTAATTCTAAGAGACTTGACATTGCCAGGATCAAAGCCAGGTTTATTTTGAACGTAATTGGAGGGATCTACAATAACTTTTGCCCAAGTGCCATCTTCTAAACCAAACCACTGTGGCAAATTCCAAAAAGGACGCTGTATATCATTTGCATCAACCATGATCAAAAATGCATTAGCCCTCCATGCTTCATGAGTACTTTTATTTATTCCAGCCACATTTTCAAGATTCATCCAAAATCGTAATCCTTGGCCCGTAGACAGATCCACAGGCTTGGAAAAACGGCACTCAAGAACTGCTGTTTCTGTGGCATCACTGCTGGAAAAATAACTATAGGTAAAATCGCTATCATCATCATCATCATCACTATTCATATTCAGAGATTTGTCCAAAAAACTAGACTCTGAATCCCACGTACAGTTATTCTCACTGTCAGACTCGAAAACATAAAAATCATGAAGATTTTCGGCAAATACAATTGATGGCAACGCACATAATACCAACAAAACAAGTGCTATCCCACTAACAAGAAACAACAGATTCTAAAATTTTCTTGTTTATTTATCTTTTCTTTATAAGATTAGGAATTTTGTTTTTTAATAAAAAATTACGTGGAAGATTTTTGATTGTCAATAGCATGGGTCATATCATCATCAATCTTGCAGGCAATATTTTTGCTCATCGTATATGTTATGATTTATAAAAAAACAAAAAAAGAGATCTGATAGGGTGAGAGATAGATGGCCTATACTAAAATAATGTCTTGTTTTGTGATGGTCTGGTTTGTTGTCGTTGTTATTAGCATTATTGTTGTTCAACCCAGTTATGCGAATCTTCAAGATAATCTGATAGGAGGCAGTGATTTTGAAAAGTTAAAAATTCTTGAATATGACAAGAATCGCTTTGGCCTGTTTGGCTCTGATCAGTTAAAATGGATCATAAACTGGAATGGTGAGAGTTGGCAAGAGGAAACCCTGTTTGTTCAAGCAAGTAGCACTGCGTCCAAAATAACGTTTCTTGCCAGTGGAACTGACCGTCTTCATTTGGATGATATTGCACTGTCAAAAACATCGCTTGGGAAAAATTCAAACGAGTTTGCATTGGATTTAATTCCTCAAAAAAGAGCTATTACAAACGAGCAAGATGCGCCGTTTCTGCTTGAGATAAACCCGATCTCTTTGGATTCCACCTCTGCTGCTGCCACTCCCATGATACAACTAGACGTTGTTTATGAGCAAAATGATTTCAAAGAAATATCCGTAAATCCCGACAGCGGGATTCCCCCATTCAAATCAGTCATTTTGGTCCATCCAGCACAAACTTCTGGAATAAAAAACTTCACCATACTTTCGCAGGATAGTCTTGATAATAATGTACAGGTTGTGGGAACCGTTGAAATACAAGAACCAAAAAACACATTTCTCTGGAATTTAATCATTGGCATACTGACAATTTTATTGGCATTGGGACTGTTCAAAGTAATCAAGAAATAAAAATTCTTCTGTATTGGCAGCGCGTACTGCTGTCTATGTTTTCACTTTGAATAAGGCAGCTTCACCTTCTCTAATGACTAATTGCAATTGAGGATTATCCTCAAAGAGGGCTATTCGTTCAGAAGTACTTATGTGAAGAGCTGGAAATACTGGTAGAAGATAGTACACACTAGAGGGGTGTCTGTCTTGCGTATAACCGCCAGTAATCAACACATATTCAATACCATACTTGTCCAATATTTCCATCATTTTCATGTCTCCGGGATGGTGTAATACAAGGTTAGCCTCATATGCTCTCTCTTTTAGAAATGTATCATCTAACACAACACTACTGTGTATTTTTCTCCACATTTCTCTGTTATTAGTTATATCAAATATCTTTATTGATGAAAGCCACATTCCTTCAGTAGTTCTATCCTGAAGGATGGTTGTATTTGAATCAAGATTGTCATTCATCCAACCCATCACTTTTAATTCATTGCTTGTAGGTAAATATCCTAGCAAACCATCGTCATACTCGTATGAAATATGAGTATCAAGACTTGGAATTAGTGCAATAAAAACCAACGAGCAAATCGCTATGGACAAGACTGATTTTGAACGTAATGAAATTTCGCGTTTGTTAAACCTAGTTGCAAGTTTATCAAAAATATCAACCCCTGCTAAAATTATTCCTATTTGAGAGATGATAGCTCCTAGTAAAACAAGTCTGTCAGGATACATAAACCAGAAAAGATTTTCAAAAATTACTTTATTTGATATTGTTCCAAACACTAGGGAAAACATTACAATCAAAAATAAACTAAACTCTCGATTGGATTTAAACAACCAAATTGCAGAAAGAACCCCCCCTAGTAATAAAATAAAATAAGGAAAATATATAGAATCTATGTTGTATATGTCCATCTCTTCGAATAATAGCCAAAAATAGTCGATAGGAAGATTATGTTTCTTCTGCAATTCATCTGCAAAATAAACCAGTGATGCGCCTGATGTTACTACCAAAATAATTAACGCCAATCGTAAAATAAGCATATAGTTTTTTATCTTAAATTTCCCGACTCGCAGTCCATTTGTTTTGGAGTTTATGGGGGATTTTAAGAGTATTAATTTAATAATTATAAACAAAACAAAGGGAACGATCATGATAGTATATGTGATAAATATTACAACTGACAATAGCGAATAAATAATAAAATTAGAATTATTTTTATTATTAATAACTATGCTGATAAAAAGCAAAAGTATGCAAGTAAATGTAGCAAATACAAAAGTTCCTGTAGAGAATATAGTAAGTAGTACATCATGAGAAATTACAAAATAACCTAATTCATTTCCTGGAATAAAAAACAATGCTCCAAATGCAATGCTTGCCAAGTAATACGATTTGGTTTTTTTGTATATTATTGAAAAACAGATGGGCGGCAAGAGTGCAACAATTGTTACTGTGACGGCATATTGGGATATTGGCAGCATGACGTTTGTAATCAAAGAAAAAAATGCAGTCAAAGCATGAAATCCCTGAGGATAAACTGTCATTCCATATGGCAAATCAAAAAATGGCCAATTATTGTTAAACACACTCGTATGATACATTATAAATTGCGAAGCGTGACCATGGTATTGCGGATCAAAAACAGGCGGCCAGTTCATATTTTCTGCAATTATAAAAAAGTGAGTCAGTGACAGAATTATGAGTATGCCTGCAATCAGATTTGGAAGAACTTTTTCATTTTTAATTTCAGACAGAATTTTAGCTCTGTCTCTGAAAATCAAGTAAGAGCCAACCATCATAAACGAAAAGAAGGCTGTCAGAACAGTAGTCTGTGTAAAGTGAAGCATTGCCAGAAAAATCGCCAAAAGAATCAGCAATACCAAGCCAAAGGCAGAGTACAGGGAAAAATTAATTACAAATCCAAAATTCAGCTTGTATCGGATAATTTTTAATAGAAAATACCCCATAATAACTGAAGACGACAAATAAACAATCATGGATGTCAGTATCTCGTTTTTAAAATTCGACCTGTCTGAACCTATTTTGCTGTCAAATAATTCAGGCACTACCTCTGCATCTGTAATGAGCGTGGTCTGGGAATAAGAGTCCCCTCCGTTTACAAATGTAATTCTAAGAGACTTGACATTGCCAGGATCAAAGCCAGGTTTATTTAGAGCGTAATTGGAGGGATCTACAATAACTTTTGCCCAAGTGCCATCTTCTAAACCAAACCACTGTGGCAAATTCCAAAAAGGACGCTGTATATCATTTGCATCAACCATGATCAAAAATGCATTAGCCCTCCATGCTTCATGAGTACTTTTATTTATTCCAGCCACATTTTCAAGATTCATCCAAAATCGTAATCCTTGGCCCGTAGACAGATCCACAGGCTTGGAAAAACGGCACTCAAGAACTGCTGTTTCTGTGGCATCACTGCTGGAAAAATAACTATAGGTAAAATCGCTATCATCATCATCATCATCACTATTCATATTCAGAGATTTGTCCAAAAAACTAGACTCTGAATCCCACGTACAGTTATTCTCACTGTCAGACTCGAAAACATAAAAATCATGAAGATTTTCGGCAAATACAATTGATGGCAACGCACATAATACCAACAAAACAAGTGCTATCCCACTAACAAGAAACAACAGATTCTAAAATTTTCTTGTTTATTTATCTTTTCTTTATAAGATTAGGAATTTTGTTTTTTAATAAAAAATTACGTGGAAGATTTTTGATTGTCAATAGCATGGGTCATATCATCATCAATCTTGCAGGCAATATTTTTGCTCATCGTATATGTTATGATTTATAAAAAAACAAAAAAAGAGATCTGATAGGGTGAGAGATAGATGGCCTATACTAAAATAATGTCTTGTTTTGTGATGGTCTGGTTTGTTGTCGTTGTTATTAGCATTATTGTTGTTCAACCCAGTTATGCGAATCTTCAAGATAATCTGATAGGAGGCAGTGATTTTGAAAAGTTAAAAATTCTTGAATATGACAAGAATCGCTTTGGCCTGTTTGGCTCTGATCAGTTAAAATGGATCATAAACTGGAATGGTGAGAGTTGGCAAGAGGAAACCCTGTTTGTTCAAGCAAGTAGCACTGCGTCCAAAATAACGTTTCTTGCCAGTGGAACTGACCGTCTTCATTTGGATGATATTGCACTGTCAAAAACATCGCTTGGGAAAAATTCAAACGAGTTTGCATTGGATTTAATTCCTCAAAAAAGAGCTATTACAAACGAGCAAGATGCGCCGTTTCTGCTTGAGATAAACCCGATCTCTTTGGATTCCACCTCTGCTGCTGCCACTCCCATGATACAACTAGACGTTGTTTATGATCAAAATGATTTCAAAGAAATATCCGTAAATCCCGACAGCGGGATTCCCCCATTCAAATCAGTCATTTTGGTCCATCCAGCACAAACTTCTGGAATAAAAAACTTCACCATACTTTCGCAGGATAGTCTTGATAATAATGTACAGGTTGTGGGAACCGTTGAAATACAAGAACCAAAAAACACATTTCTCTGGAATTTAATCATTGGCATACTGACAATTTTATTGGCATTGGGACTGTTCAAAGTAATCAAGAAATAAAAATTCTTCTGTATTGGCAGCGCGTACTGCTGTCTATGTTTTCACTTTGAATAAGGCAGCTTCACCTTCTCTAATGACTAATTGCAATTGAGGATTATCCTCAAAGAGGGCTATTCGTTCAGAAGTACTTATGTGAAGAGCTGGAAATACTGGTAGAAGCTGGTACACCTCCGATTGTTGTCTGTCTCTCGGATTACCGCCAGTAATCAACACATATTCAATACCATACTTGTCCAATATTTCCATCATTTTCATGTCTCCGGGATGGTGTAATACAAGGTTAGCCTCATATGCTCTCTCTTTTAGAAATGTATCATCTAACACAACACTACTGTGTATTTTTCTCCACATTTCTCTGTTATTAGTTATATCAAATATCTTTATTGATGAAAGCCACATTCCTTCACCAGTTCTATCCTCAAGGATGGTTGTATTTGAATCAAGATTGTCATTCATCCAACCCATCACTTTTAATTCATTGCTTGTAGGTAAATATCCTAGCAAATCATCGTCATACTCGTATGAAATATGAGTATCAAGACTTGGAGTTAGTGCAATAAAAACCAACGAGCAAATCGCTATGGACAAGACTGATTTTGAACGTAATGAAATTTCGCGTTTGTTAAACCTAGTTGCAAGTTTATCAAAAATATCAACCCCTGCTAAAATTATTCCTATTTGAGAGATGATAGCTCCTAGTAAAACAAGTCTGTCAGGATACATAAACCAGAAAAGATTTTCAAAAATTACTTTATTTGATATTGTTCCAAACACTAGGGAAAACATTACAATCAAAAATAAACTAAACTCTCGATTGGATTTAAACAACCAAATTGCAGAAAGAACCCCCCCTAGTAATAAAATAAAATAAGGAAAATATATAGAATCTATGTTGTATATGTCCATCTCTTCGAATAATAGCCAAGCATAGTCGATATCAAGATTATGTTTCTTCTGCAATTCATCTGCAAAATAAACCAGTGATGCGCCTGATGTTACTACCAAAATAATTAACGCCAATCGTAAAATAAGCATATAGTTTTTTATCTTAAATTTCCCGACTCGCAGTCCATTTGTTTTGGAGTTTATGGGGGATTTTAAGAGTATTAATTTAATAATTATAAACAAAACAAAGGGAACGATCATGATAGTATATGTGATAAATATTACAACTGACAATAGCGAATAAATAATAAAATTAGAATTATTTTTATTATTAATAACTATGCTGATAAAAAGCAAAAGTATGCAAGTAAATGTAGCAAATACAAAAGTTCCTGTAGAGAATATAGTAAGTAGTACATCATGAGAAATTACAAAATAACCTACTTCATTTCCTGGAATAAAAAACAATGCTCCAAATGCAATGCTTGCCAAGTAATACGATTTGGTTTTTTTGTATATTATTGAAAAACAGATGGGCGGCAAGAGTGCAACAATTGTTACTGTGACGGCATATTGGGATATTGGCAGCATGACGTTTGTAATCAAAGAAAAAAATGCAGTCAAAGCATGAAATCCCTGAGGATAAACTGTCATTCCATATGGCAAATCAAAAAATGGCCAATTATTGTTAAACACACTCGTATGATACATTATAAATTGCGAAGCGTGACCATGGTATTGCGGATCAAAAACAGGCGGCCAGTTCATATTTTCTGCAATTATAAAAAAGTGAGTCAGTGACAGAATTATGAGTATGCCTGCAATCAGATTTGGAAGAACTTTTTCATTTTTAATTTCAGACAGAATTTTAGCTCTGTCTCTGAAAATCAAGTAAGAGCCAACCATCATAAACGAAAAGAAGGCTGTCAGAACAGTAGTCTGTGTAAAGTGAAGCATTGCCAGAAAAATCGCCAAAAGAATCAGCAATACCAAGCCAAAGGCAGAGTACAGGGAAAAATTAATTACAAATCCAAAATTCAGCTTGTATCGGATAATTTTTAATAGAAAATACCCCATAATAACTGAAGACGACAAATAAACAATCATGGATGTCAGTATCTCGTTTTTAAAATTCGACCTGTCTGAACCTATTTTGCTGTCAAATAATTCAGGCACTACCTCTGCATTTGCAATGTTCAGGCGCTGTGCTAGCTGTGCGTGATATTCTACATCAAATAATCCAGGCACTACCTCTGCATCTGTAATGAGCGTGGTCTGGGAATAAGAGTCCCCTCCGTTTACAAATGTAATTCTAAGAGACTTGACATTGCCAGGATCAAAGCCAGGTTTATTTTGAACGTAATTGGAGGGATCTACAATAACTTTTGCCCAAGTGCCATCTTCTAAACCAAACCACTGTGGCAAATTCCAAAAAGGACGCTGTATATCATTTGCATCAACCATGATCAAAAATGCATTAGCCCTCCATGCTTCATGAGTACTTTTATTTATTCCAGCCACATTTTCAAGATTCATCCAAAATCGTAATCCTTGGCCCGTAGACAGATCCACAGGCTTGGAAAAACGGCACTCAAGAACTGCTGTTTCTGTGGCATCACTGCTGGAAAAATAACTATAGGTAAAATCGCTATCATCATCATCATCATCACTATTCATATTCAGAGATTTGTCCAAAAAACTAGACTCTGAATCCCACGTACAGTTATTCTCACTGTCAGACTCGAAAACATAAAAATCATGAAGATTTTCGGCAAATACAATTGATGGCAACGCACATAATACCAACAAAACAAGTGCTATCCCACTAACAAGAAACAACAGATTCTAAAATTTTCTTGTTTATTTACTTTTTTGTTATGAGGTTCTGTTGCATTCATGAGGGATAGACACGAATCTGTTTGATCGCACACGTTTTAATCAAGACCTACAAATGGCACTGATAAATTCCAGTGATCAGATCATCGAAATTTACCAGAATTGTCCGTTGCATTTACCGTATTCATCTTAAAATCATCAAGATTTGCTTTGGTGTGGTTGTTTCCTTAGTTCCTTGATCAATGTCAGAGAAACAATCTCACTACACTAAATGAACATCAGTTTGAAAATCAGGACACCCCAAGATTAAACAATGTTCCAAATTTATCTCTCATGTCTATCCCCCATAAACGCAACAGAACCCTTTATGAGATTAGCTAACTCTGTTTTTAATAAATCATAACATATACGATGAGCAAAAATATTGCCTGCAAGATTGATGATGATATGACCCATGCTATTGACAATCAAAAATCTTCCACGTAATTTTTTATTAAAAAACAAAATTCCTAATCTTATAAAGAAAAGATAAATAAACAAGAAAATTTTAGAATCTGTTGTTTCTTGTTAGTGGGATAGCACTTGTTTTGTTGGTATTATGTGCGTTGCCATCAATTGTATTTGCCGAAAATCTTCATGATTTTTATGTTTTCGAGTCTGACAGTGAGAATAACTGTACGTGGGATTCAGAGTCTAGTTTTTTGGACAAATCTCTGAATATGAATAGTGATGATGATGATGATGATAGCGATTTTACCTATAGTTATTTTTCCAGCAGTGATGCCACAGAAACAGCAGTTCTTGAGTGCCGTTTTTCCAAGCCTGTGGATCTGTCTACGGGCCAAGGATTACGATTTTGGATGAATCTTGAAAATGTGGCTGGAATAAATAAAAGTACTCCTGAAGCATGGAGGGCTAATGCATTTTTGATCATGGTTGATGCAAATGATATACAGCGTCTTTTTTGGAATTTGCCACAGTGGTTTGGTTTAGAAGATGGCACTTGGGCAAAAGTTATTGTAGATCCCTCCAATTACGTTCAAAATAAACCTGGCTTTGATCCTGGCAATGTCAAGTCTCTTAGAATTACATTTGTAAACGGAGGGGACTCTTATTCCCAGACCACGCTCATTACAGATGCAGAGGTAGTGCCTGAATTATTTGACAGCAAAATAGGTTCAGACAGGTCGAATTTTAAAAACGAGATACTGACATCCATGATTGTTTATTTGTCGTCTTCAGTTATTATGGGGTATTTTCTATTAAAAATTATCCGATACAAGCTGAATTTTGGATTTGTAATTAATTTTTCCCTGTACTCTGCCTTTGGCTTGGTATTGCTGATTCTTTTGGCGATTTTTCTGGCAATGCTTCACTTTACACAGACTACTGTTCTGACAGCCTTCTTTTCGTTTATGATGGTTGGCTCTTACTTGATTTTCAGAGACAGAGCTAAAATTCTGTCTGAAATTAAAAATGAAAAAGTTCTTCCAAATCTGATTGCAGGCATACTCATAATTCTGTCACTGACTCACTTTTTTATAATTGCAGAAAATATGAGCTGGCCGCCTGTTTTTGATTCGCAATACCATGGTCACGCTTCGCAATTTATAATGTATCATACGAGTGTGTTTAACAATAATTGGCCATTTTTTGATTTGCCATATGGAATGACAGTTTATCCTCAGGGATTTCATGCTTTGACTGCATTTTTTTCTTTGATTACAAACGTCATGCTGCCAATATCCCAATATGCCGTCACAGTAACAATTGTTGCACTCTTGCCGCCCATCTGTTTTTCAATAATATACAAAAAAACCAAATCGTATTACTTGGCAAGCATTGCATTTGGAGCATTGTTTTTTATTCCAGGAAATGAAGTAGGTTATTTTGTAATTTCTCATGATGTACTACTTACTCCATTATCTACAGGAACTTTTGTATTTGTTACATTTACTTGCATACTTTTGCTTTTTATCAGCATAGTTATTAATAATAAAAATAATTCTAATTTTATTATTTATTCGCTATTGTCAGTTGTAATATTTATCACATATACTATCATGATCGTTCCCTTTGTTTTGTTTATAATTATTAAATTAATACTCTTAAAATCCCCCATAAACTCCAAAACAAATGGACTGCGAGTCGGGAAATTTAAGATAAAAAACTATATGCTTATTTTACGATTGGCGTTAATTATTTTGGTAGTAACATCAGGCGCATCACTGGTTTATTTTGCAGATGAATTGCAGAAGATAAATAATATTCTTATCGACTATTTTTGGCTATTATTAGAGGATGCAGACATATACAACATGGATTCTATATATTTTCCTTATTTTATTTTATTACTAGGGGGGGTTCTTTCTGCAATTTGGTTGTTTAAATCCAATCGAGAGTTTAGTTTATTTTTGATTGTAATGTTTTCCCTAGTGTTTGGAACAATATCAAATAAAGTAATTTACGAGAATCTTTTCTGGTTTATGTATCCTGACAGACTTGTTTTACTAGGAGCTATCATCTCTCAAATAGGAATAATTTTAGCAGGGGTTGATATTTTTGATAAACTTGCAACTAGGTTTAACAAACGCGAAATTTCATTACGTTCAAAATCAGTCTTGTCCATAGCGATTTACTCGTTGGTTTTTATTGCACTAACTCCAAGTCTTGATACTCATATTTCATACGAGTATAAAGATAATTTGCTAGGATATTTACCTACAAGCAATGAATTAAAAGTGATGGGTTGGATGAATGACAATCTTGATTCAAATACAACCATCCTTGAGGATAGAACTGGTGAAGGAATGTGGCTTTCATCAATAAAGATATTTGATATAACTAATAACAGAGAAATGTGGAGAAGAATACACAGTAGTGTTGTGTTAGATGATACATTTCTAAAAGAGAGAGCATATGAGGCTAACCTTGTATTACACCATCCCGGAGACATGAAAATGATGGAAATATTGGACAAGTATGGTATTGAATATGTGTTAATTACTGGCGGTGATCCGCAAGACAGACAACAATCGGATGTGAACCAGCTTCTACCAGTATTTCCAGCTCTTCACATAAGTACTTCTGAACGAATAGCCCTCTTTGAGGATAATCCTCAATTGCAATTAGTCATTAGAGAAGGTGAAGCTGCCTTATTCAAAGTGAAAACATAGACAGCAGTACGCGCTGCCAATACAGAAGAATTTTTATTTCTTGATTACTTTGAACAGTCCCAATGCCAATAAAATTGTCAGTATGCCAATGATTAAATTCCAGAGAAATGTGTTTTTTGGTTCTTGTATTTCAACGGTTCCCACAACCTGTACATTATTATCAAGACTATCCTGCGAAAGTATGGTGAAGTTTTTTATTCCAGAAGTTTGTGCTGGATGGACCAAAATGACTGATTTGAATGGGGGAATCCCGCTGTCGGGATTTACGGATATTTCTTTGAAATCATTTTGATCATAAACAACGTCTAGTTGTATCATGGGAGTGGCAGCAGCAGAGGTGGAATCCAAAGAGATCGGGTTTATCTCAAGCAGAAACGGCGCATCTTGCTCGTTTGTAATAGCTCTTTTTTGAGGAATTAAATCCAATGCAAACTCGTTTGAATTTTTCCCAAGCGATGTTTTTGACAGTGCAATATCATCCAAATGAAGACGGTCAGTTCCACTGGCAAGAAACGTTATTTTGGACGCAGTGCTACTTGCTTGAACAAACAGGGTTTCCTCTTGCCAACTCTCACCATTCCAGTTTATGATCCATTTTAACTGATCAGAGCCAAACAGGCCAAAGCGATTCTTGTCATATTCAAGAATTTTTAACTTTTCAAAATCACTGCCTCCTATCAGATTATCTTGAAGATTCGCATAACTGGGTTGAACAACAATAATGCTAATAACAACGACAACAAACCAGACCATCACAAAACAAGACATTATTTTAGTATAGGCCATCTATCTCTCACCCTATCAGATCTCTTTTTTTGTTTTTTTATAAATCATAACATATACGATGAGCAAAAATATTGCCTGCAAGATTGATGATGATATGACCCATGCTATTGACAATCAAAAATCTTCCACGTAATTTTTTATTAAAAAACAAAATTCCTAATCTTATAAAGAAAAGATAAATAAACAAGAAAATTTTAGAATCTGTTGTTTCTTGTTAGTGGGATAGCACTTGTTTTGTTGGTATTATGTGCGTTGCCATCAATTGTATTTGCCGAAAATCTTCATGATTTTTATGTTTTCGAGTCTGACAGTGAGAATAACTGTACGTGGGATTCAGAGTCTAGTTTTTTGGACAAATCTCTGAATATGAATAGTGATGATGATGATGATGATAGCGATTTTACCTATAGTTATTTTTCCAGCAGTGATGCCACAGAAACAGCAGTTCTTGAGTGCCGTTTTTCCAAGCCTGTGGATCTGTCTACGGGCCAAGGATTACGATTTTGGATGAATCTTGAAAATGTGGCTGGAATAAATAAAAGTACTCATGAAGCATGGAGGGCTAATGCATTTTTGATCATGGTTGATGCAAATGATATACAGCGTCCTTTTTGGAATTTGCCACAGTGGTTTGGTTTAGAAGATGGCACTTGGGCAAAAGTTATTGTAGATCCCTCCAATTACGTTCAAAATAAACCTGGCTTTGATCCTGGCAATGTCAAGTCTCTTAGAATTACATTTGTAAACGGAGGGGACTCTTATTCCCAGACCACGCTCATTACAGATGCAGAGGTAGTGCCTGGATTATTTGACAGCAAAATAGGTTCAGACAGGTCGAATTTTAAAAACGAGATACTGACATCCATGATTGTTTATTTGTCGTCTTCAGTTATTATGGGGTATTTTCTATTAAAAATTATCCGATACAAGCTGAATTTTGGATTTGTAATTAATTTTTCCCTGTACTCTGCCTTTGGCTTGGTATTGCTGATTCTTTTGGCGATTTTTCTGGCAATGCTTCACTTTACACAGACTACTGTTCTGACAGCCTTCTTTTCGTTTATGATGGTTGGCTCTTACTTGATTTTCAGAGACAGAGCTAAAATTCTGTCTGAAATTAAAAATGAAAAAGTTCTTCCAAATCTGATTGCAGGCATACTCATAATTCTGTCACTGACTCACTTTTTTATAATTGCAGAAAATATGAACTGGCCGCCTGTTTTTGATCCGCAATACCATGGTCACGCTTCGCAATTTATAATGTATCATACGAGTGTGTTTAACAATAATTGGCCATTTTTTGATTTGCCATATGGAATGACAGTTTATCCTCAGGGATTTCATGCTTTGACTGCATTTTTTTCTTTGATTACAAACGTCATGCTGCCAATATCCCAATATGCCGTCACAGTAACAATTGTTGCACTCTTGCCGCCCATCTGTTTTTCAATAATATACAAAAAAACCAAATCGTATTACTTGGCAAGCATTGCATTTGGAGCATTGTTTTTTATTCCAGGAAATGAATTAGGTTATTTTGTAATTTCTCATGATGTACTACTTACTATATTCTCTACAGGAACTTTTGTATTTGCTACATTTACTTGCATACTTTTGCTTTTTATCAGCATAGTTATTAATAATAAAAATAATTCTAATTTTATTATTTATTCGCTATTGTCAGTTGTAATATTTATCACATATACTATCATGATCGTTCCCTTTGTTTTGTTTATAATTATTAAATTAATACTCTTAAAATCCCCCATAAACTCCAAAACAAATGGACTGCGAGTCGGGAAATTTAAGATAAAAAACTATATGCTTATTTTACGATTGGCGTTAATTATTTTGGTAGTAACATCAGGCGCATCACTGGTTTATTTTGCAGATGAATTGCAGAAGAAACATAATCTTCCTATCGACTATTTTTGGCTATTATTCGAAGAGATGGACATATACAACATAGATTCTATATATTTTCCTTATTTTATTTTATTACTAGGGGGGGTTCTTTCTGCAACTTGGTTGTTTAAATCCAATCGAGAGTTTAGTTTATTTTTGATTGTAATGTTTTCCCTAGTGTTTGGAACAATATCAAATAAAGTAATTTTTGAAAATCTTTTCTGGTTTATGTATCCTGACAGACTTGTTTTACTAGGAGCTATCATCTCTCAAATAGGAATAATTTTAGCAGGGGTTGATATTTTTGATAAACTTGCAACTAGGTTTAACAAACGCGAAATTTCATTACGTTCAAAATCAGTCTTGTCCATAGCGATTTGCTCGTTGGTTTTTATTGCACTAATTCCAAGTCTTGATACTCATATTTCATACGAGTATGACGATGGTTTGCTAGGATATTTACCTACAAGCAATGAATTAAAAGTGATGGGTTGGATGAATGACAATCTTGATTCAAATACAACCATCCTTCAGGATAGAACTACTGAAGGAATGTGGCTTTCATCAATAAAGATATTTGATATAACTAATAACAGAGAAATGTGGAGAAAAATACACAGTAGTGTTGTGTTAGATGATACATTTCTAAAAGAGAGAGCATATGAGGCTAACCTTGTATTACACCATCCCGGAGACATGAAAATGATGGAAATATTGGACAAGTATGGTATTGAATATGTGTTGATTACTGGCGGTTATACGCAAGACAGACACCCCTCTAGTGTGTACTATCTTCTACCAGTATTTCCAGCTCTTCACATAAGTACTTCTGAACGAATAGCCCTCTTTGAGGATAATCCTCAATTGCAATTAGTCATTAGAGAAGGTGAAGCTGCCTTATTCAAAGTGAAAACATAGACAGCAGTACGCGCTGCCAATACAGAAGAATTTTTATTTCTTGATTACTTTGAACAGTCCCAATGCCAATAAAATTGTCAGTATGCCAATGATTAAATTCCAGAGAAATGTGTTTTTTGGTTCTTGTATTTCAACGGTTCCCACAACCTGTACATTATTATCAAGACTATCCTGCGAAAGTATGGTGAAGTTTTTTATTCCAGAAGTTTGTGCTGGATGGACCAAAATGACTGATTTGAATGGGGGAATCCCGCTGTCGGGATTTACGGATATTTCTTTGAAATCATTTTGCTCATAAACAACGTCTAGTTGTATCATGGGAGTGGCAGCAGCAGAGGTGGAATCCAAAGAGATCGGGTTTATCTCAAGCAGAAACGGCGCATCTTGCTCGTTTGTAATAGCTCTTTTTTGAGGAATTAAATCCAATGCAAACTCGTTTGAATTTTTCCCAAGCGATGTTTTTGACAGTGCAATATCATCCAAATGAAGACGGTCAGTTCCACTGGCAAGAAACGTTATTTTGGACGCAGTGCTACTTGCTTGAACAAACAGGGTTTCCTCTTGCCAACTCTCACCATTCCAGTTTATGATCCATTTTAACTGATCAGAGCCAAACAGGCCAAAGCGATTCTTGTCATATTCAAGAATTTTTAACTTTTCAAAATCACTGCCTCCTATCAGATTATCTTGAAGATTCGCATAACTGGGTTGAACAACAATAATGCTAATAACAACGACAACAAACCAGACCATCACAAAACAAGACATTATTTTAGTATAGGCCATCTATCTCTCACCCTATCAGATCTCTTTTTTTGTTTTTTTATAAATCATAACATATACGATGAGCAAAAATATTGCCTGCAAGATTGATGATGATATGACCCATGCTATTGACAATCAAAAATCTTCCACGTAATTTTTTATTAAAAAACAAAATTCCTAATCTTATAAAGAAAAGATAAATAAACAAGAAAATTTTAGAATCTGTTGTTTCTTGTTAGTGGGATAGCACTTGTTTTGTTGGTATTATGTGCGTTGCCATCAATTGTATTTGCCGAAAATCTTCATGATTTTTATGTTTTCGAGTCTGACAGTGAGAATAACTGTACGTGGGATTCAGAGTCTAGTTTTTTGGACAAATCTCTGAATATGAATAGTGATGATGATGATGATGATAGCGATTTTACCTATAGTTATTTTTCCAGCAGTGATGCCACAGAAACAGCAGTTCTTGAGTGCCGTTTTTCCAAGCCTGTGGATCTGTCTACGGGCCAAGGATTACGATTTTGGATGAATCTTGAAAATGTGGCTGGAATAAATAAAAGTACTCATGAAGCATGGAGGGCTAATGCATTTTTGATCATGGTTGATGCAAATGATATACAGCGTCCTTTTTGGAATTTGCCACAGTGGTTTGGTTTAGAAGATGGCACTTGGGCAAAAGTTATTGTAGATCCCTCCAATTACGTTCAAAATAAACCTGGCTTTGATCCTGGCAATGTCAAGTCTCTTAGAATTACATTTGTAAACGGAGGGGACTCTTATTCCCAGACCACGCTCATTACAGATGCAGAGGTAGTGCCTGAATTATTTGACAGCAAAATAGGTTCAGACAGGTCGAATTTTAAAAACGAGATACTGACATCCATGATTGTTTATTTGTCGTCTTCAGTTATTATGGGGTATTTTCTATTAAAAATTATCCGATACAAGCTGAATTTTGGATTTGTAATTAATTTTTCCCTGTACTCTGCCTTTGGCTTGGTATTGCTGATTCTTTTGGCGATTTTTCTGGCAATGCTTCACTTTACACAGACTACTGTTCTGACAGCCTTCTTTTCGTTTATGATGGTTGGCTCTTACTTGATTTTCAGAGACAGAGCTAAAATTCTGTCTGAAATTAAAAATGAAAAAGTTCTTCCAAATCTGATTGCAGGCATACTCATAATTCTGTCACTGACTCACTTTTTTATAATTGCAGAAAATATGAACTGGCCGCCTGTTTTTGATTCGCAATACCATGGTCACGCTTCGCAATTTATAATGTATCATACGAGTGTGTTTAACAATAATTGGCCATTTTTTGATTTGCCATATGGAATGACAGTTTATCCTCAGGGATTTCATGCTTTGACTGCATTTTTTTCTTTGATTACAAACGTCATGCTGCCAATATCCCAATATGCCGTCACAGTAACAATTGTTGCACTCTTGCCGCCCATCTGTTTTTCAATAATATACAAAAAAACCAAATCGTATTACTTGGCAAGCATTGCATTTGGAGCATTGTTTTTTATTCCAGGAAATGAAGTAGGTTATTTTGTAATTTCTCATGATGTACTACTTACTCCATTATCTACAGGAACTTTTGTATTTGCTACATTTACTTGCATACTTTTGCTTTTTATCAGCATAGTTATTAATAATAAAAATAATTCTAATTTTATTATTTATTCGCTATTGTCAGTTGTAATATTTATCACATATACTATCATGATCGTTCCCTTTGTTTTGTTTATAATTATTAAATTAATACTCTTAAAATCCCCCATAAACTCCAAAACAAATGGACTGCGAGTCGGGAAATTTAAGATAAAAAACTATATGCTTATTTTACGATTGGCGTTAATTATTTTGGTAGTAACATCAGGCGCATCACTGGTTTATTTTGCAGATGAATTGCAGAAGATAAATAATATTCTTATCGACTATTTTTGGCTATTATTAGAGGATGCAGACATATACAACATGGATTCTATATATTTTCCTTATTTTATTTTATTACTAGGGGGGGTTCTTTCTGCAATTTGGTTGTTTAAATCCAATCGAGAGTTTAGTTTATTTTTGATTGTAATGTTTTCCCTAGTGTTTGGAACAATATCAAATAAAGTAATTTACGAGAATCTTTTCTGGTTTATGTATCCTGACAGACTTGTTTTACTAGGAGCTATCATCTCTCAAATAGGAATAATTTTAGCAGGGGTTGATATTTTTGATAAACTTGCAACTAGGTTTAACAAACGCGAAATTTCATTACGTTCAAAATCAGTCTTGTCCATAGCGATTTACTCGTTGGTTTTTATTGCACTAACTCCAAGTCTTGATACTCATATTTCATACGAGTATAAAGATAATTTGCTAGGATATTTACCTACAAGCAATGAATTAAAAGTGATGGGTTGGATGAATGACAATCTTGATTCAAATACAACCATCCTTGAGGATAGAACTGGTGAAGGAATGTGGCTTTCATCAATAAAGATATTTGATATAACTAATAACAGAGAAATGTGGAGAAGAATACACAGTAGTGTTGTGTTAGATGATACATTTCTAAAAGAGAGAGCATATGAGGCTAACCTTGTATTACACCATCCCGGAGACATGAAAATGATGGAAATATTGGACAAGTATGGTATTGAATATGTGTTAATTACTGGCGGTGATCCGCAAGACAGACAACAATCGGATGTGAACCAGCTTCTACCAGTATTTCCAGCTCTTCACATAAGTACTTCTGAACGAATAGCCCTCTTTGAGGATAATCCTCAATTGCAATTAGTCATTAGAGAAGGTGAAGCTGCCTTATTCAAAGTGAAAACATAGACAGCAGTACGCGCTGCCAATACAGAAGAATTTTTATTTCTTGATTACTTTGAACAGTCCCAATGCCAATAAAATTGTCAGTATGCCAATGATTAAATTCCAGAGAAATGTGTTTTTTGGTTCTTGTATTTCAACGGTTCCCACAACCTGTACATTATTATCAAGACTATCCTGCGAAAGTATGGTGAAGTTTTTTATTCCAGAAGTTTGTGCTGGATGGACCAAAATGACTGATTTGAATGGGGGAATCCCGCTGTCGGGATTTACGGATATTTCTTTGAAATCATTTTGATCATAAACAACGTCTAGTTGTATCATGGGAGTGGCAGCAGCAGAGGTGGAATCCAAAGAGATCGGGTTTATCTCAAGCAGAAACGGCGCATCTTGCTCGTTTGTAATAGCTCTTTTTTGAGGAATTAAATCCAATGCAAACTCGTTTGAATTTTTCCCAAGCGATGTTTTTGACAGTGCAATATCATCCAAATGAAGACGGTCAGTTCCACTGGCAAGAAACGTTATTTTGGACGCAGTGCTACTTGCTTGAACAAACAGGGTTTCCTCTTGCCAACTCTCACCATTCCAGTTTATGATCCATTTTAACTGATCAGAGCCAAACAGGCCAAAGCGATTCTTGTCATATTCAAGAATTTTTAACTTTTCAAAATCACTGCCTCCTATCAGATTATCTTGAAGATTCGCATAACTGGGTTGAACAACAATAATGCTAATAACAACGACAACAAACCAGACCATCACAAAACAAGACATTATTTTAGTATAGGCCATCTATCTCTCACCCTATCAGATCTCTTTTTTTGTTTTTTTATAAATCATAACATATACGATGAGCAAAAATATTGCCTGCAAGATTGATGATGATATGAACAGTGCCATTAACAATCCAACAACCTGCCACACGGTTTCAAAATAACATAATAAAATAAATTCCGAACAGACAAAAATTAATAATGAAATCAATACACTCTCAAATAAAAGAATCCTGATGCCATCTATGAACATGCACTTTATCTACAAAATAGATCGATTCAGAATCAGATATGTGTAAAAATATGCCTAAATCAAATTAATCGTATTTTTTAAAAAAATTCAAATTTTTATAAAATAACAACCATGCAACATATGGAAAAGAAAAAAGATGAAAAAGAGGCATATGTAACAGTAGATTCCACAAATACATCAGTAGATCAACAAGAAAATATGGCAAAAAAATCAATAAAAAAATTCAAATCATTAAACTAAACCAAACTTTCATTAGCAATACCATTATTAAGAAATTATGGGATTATTTAGTTCCAAAAAAAATCCAGATGATTTAATATATGAAGCAATGTCACTAATGGAAAAAAACCAACCAAAGGGAGCAATATCATCATTTAACAAGGTTCTAAAACAAGATGCAAAGAACACAGGAGCGTTATTCAACAAAGGTTTGGCATTAAATCAGATAAAAAAATACAGTGATGCAATCACTTGTTTTGACATATTATTAGAGGTAAAGCCAAAAGATTCTCAAGCATGGAATAATAAAGGAATTGCAATGGCAGAAAATGGCAATATTCAAGCTGCTGCAGAATGTTATGATAAAGCAATTGAGGCAGATCCAAAAAATGCTGCATCATATTTTAACAAGGGTGTGTTACTGGATAAACTACAAGAACACAAAGAAGCGATAAAAGTTTTAGAAAAAGCAATTACAATTGAACCAAGAAAACCAAATGCGTTGTTTTACAAAGGAATTATTCTAGGTAAATTAAAAAAACATGAAGAATCATTAAATTGTTTTGATAAAGTACACAAAGATCATCCCGGTCACATGGATGCATGGTTTCATAAAGGAATTGAATTGGCAGAACTAGAAAAACATGAAAAGGCAATTGGGATTTTTGATCAAATATTATCAAAACATAAGGACAATGTAAATGTCATTTACGCCAAATCAAGAAGTAGTGCGGCATTAGGAAGGCATCCAGAAGCACTGAAATTGTTAAAACAATCAATATCAAAAAATCCTAAAATGATCAGAAAATGGGCACAGGCAGAACCAATGTTTGCAAAACTACTCTCAAGTGATGAATTCAGAAAACTGATAAAAATCTAAAAACTGATTAAAAATAAAATAAATAAAAAAAGTAGTGATTATTCATCATCTACATAAGTCATCAGAGTCACGTCTCATTAAATTCAAAAGAGAGTAGAATTGCATCAGTTGTTCCTCAAGATCTTCATAGATTTTTATAAAGATCAGGATACATCTTCGTTTGATTGTGTTATGACAGAGTGAACTGATATCACGCCAATACTGCCCAAAAACAAGCCAATCAGAACAAAATAGTTTGACAATTGTTTTTTGTTTTTTATTTGCTATGATTTGTAGTGATTCAAATCACTTTAAAAATCATTTAAAGAGGACATAGTATGATACTTTTCAAAAGTATATCTTATAAATCAGATCCACAATGAATGCAAAAATACAAACCATCAAGAATTCGCCAATGTTCATAATTGGAATCATCCAATCACTTCCAAAATTTTTGATTCAATACCATTAAAGGGCAAGATTCTCCACTAAAACCAAAAAAAATAGTCTAATTTTTGAAGGACATAATTTTAGGCACAATACAAGAAAATCACAGAATCTTTTTTCTTACAGCATCAATTCGAATAATCCCAACTTTCTTTTTAGGACCAATCAGCCTTGCCTCAAAAATTGGAATGTATGTCTCTGTGATTGCATGTAAAATAAATTCTTCATGCAGTTGACGAACATCAGTCTCAAGAGGTTTTTTCAAGTGAGATTGCAGCCTGTCAATGGCCTCATCATGAGTCATTTCAGATTTTTTAACATTTGAAATATTTTTTTCTAGTAATTTTTTAGGATAGTTTTCAACTGTCTTGGAATTTGTTTTAAGTGTGAATTTGGTATTTCTTCCATGGTGATCAAAGGCTAATTCTTCTTCTTCTTCAACAAAAACATGTTCTTCCAAGTCTAAATCAATTTTATTTTTACCACGTTTACCTGCAAATGCTTTGGTAATTCCAGATTTAGAACGAATGGGAAACAAGCCATCGCCGAGGGCAACTTCATGCACATTAGAATCAACAGAGATGGTATGAGTTGACTTTCTAAAATAATCTGCAATATATTTTCCTGATACCATCAATGTACACTCATAATATAACTTCAGAGAATGAATGTGAACATTCTCTTTTTTTGGACGAGATAATAGGGACTTGAAAGGAGCTGTTTTCTTTTGCTCAACAATATCCATAGCATCATTTTCTTGGATATTTTTTCTCAAAACAACAATTTTTACACCATGAGGGGGGATTGCCAAGACTATATAAAATACAGCGACCCATCTATTAAATCAATTTACATAAGAAAGAAATAATAGATTTGAAAATACTGTACTAGTATGGAAGACAAAAAAAGAGGGTACATAGACAAATTTCTCAAAAAAGCAGACAAGGCATTGCAAGAAGGCGTGAAGAAAGCTGATGCAGTACTAGAAGATGCAGTGGATTTTGGAGCAATGACTGCAAAACAAGCACTAAAAACAAGTAAAGATATTCGTAAACAGGCTGAAAAAGAAAAAAGAATATTGCAAGAAAAAGGAATAAAAAAATTAAACAAAGGCATAGCAGCTGCAAAGAAAGTATCATCAAACACACAGGAGGATTTAGAAATACTAGAAAAACTTGGGAAACTAAAAAAGTCAGGGATAATTACGGATAGGGAATTCCAGGCAAAAAAGAAGAAGATTTTGGGTAGGATATAATTTGAAAAAAACAAACATCTCAGGAACCGGAGACAGACGAAAGCTGAATCCAAACTGGTTTACAAATAAGACATGGATGAAGATACTTTCAGAAAAAATCAAATCAAAAGATCAAGACATTTACCATGTTCATTTTGAGAAAGGATCAAGAACAAAGCTACACAGTCACAATGGGAACCAGGTGTTAATTGGAGTAAAAGGAAAAGGGAGTTTGGAAATTTTTAAAAAATATGGTACTGGTAAAAATAATTTTAAGATTAAAAGAATACAAAAAGTTAGTCTCAATGAGGGGGATATTGTACACATTCCAACAAAGACACTCCACACTCATGGATCAATAGACAAGAAAAAAGAATTTTCACACATTGCAATTAACATCTTGCCACAAAAAAGATCAGCGTATAAAACAACATGGTACGAGTCAGATTTTAAATCCAAAGTTTCAAAAATAATTTAATAAAATGTCATTACGTAGAAATTCTCAAATAAATTCAATTCAAGGCAACGAAGGGACCAAAGTAAAGCAGTATTTTCACCCACATAACACATCAAATGGAATCAAGTACAGTTTGGCGGAATTCACACTAGAGATAGATAAAAAATCAAAATTACACAAATTAAAGTCATCTGAGATTTATTATGTCTTAGAGAGAAGAGGAGAATTAAACGTAGAAGGAAAGATATACAATTTAGAAAAGGATGATTCTGCATATGTTCCCCCAGAATCAAAGCAATTTATCAGAAATACAGGAACCCAAAATTTGAGGTTTTTATGCATTGTAGAGCCAGCATGGAAATTAAGCGAGGAAATAGCGTTAGAATAGATAAATCAGATCAAAATCCACATGCAATTATTTTTAACGTATAACAAGTTACCATCAACAGTGAACACGTATCAGGCACAAAGAATACTAAGAGTAGAATCGAATGCATCACAAGAAGAGATCAAATCAGCTTATAGGAAATTAGCATTGGAATTGCATCCAGATAAAAATCAAGACACAAAGGAGGACGGTGCAGAATTTAAAAAAATTACAGAGGCATACAACCATCTGAAAAAAAACCAAGCCCAAAAAGACAGCTCACCTAACCAAGGGACACATCAAGACAAAACAAAATCAGGTTTCAAAAGAAAACCACAGTGGGGAGCTCCAGATGAGGGAAATATTCCAGAACAAGACTGGGGCAAATATACAAGAGAATTTGAAGAAGGGGATCCTGAATTTTGGAAAGAATATGAGCGTAAATTTTGGGAGGACTATAACGCACGTGTGCGTGCAGATGGCAGAAATGGAGAATATGAAAAAGCACAGGAACCAAAGAAACAGCCAGACCTGTTTGTCGATGTAGACAAGAGTTTATGCATCGGATGTTGCAGTTGTGAAATTATTGCACCAGAAGTATTTGAGATAGACAAGATCAAACAATCAAATCCAAAATCATCAGTAATTAATCAAAAAGGAGCAGGAGTCAATAAAATCATGAACGCCGCCAAAACATGTCCAACAAAAGCAATTAAAGTAGAAAATTTAATCACAAAGGAAAAACTATTCCCATACTAGCTTTTAAGCTGCTCATAAAGTTTGTTCATTTCAGAATCAGACAATCTCAAAGTAGAGTCAAACATGCTGTGAATTGCACCGGCAGAATCATCCTTACTTCTAGGCACCAGGTGCACATGAACGTGAGGTATCTCCTGACCCGATTCCCTTCCATTATGAATTGCAAGCAAGGTTGAACCAGTAAGAGAATCAACTTTGGAAATCATCTCACGGGTAAGAGAAAACAAATCAGTATTTTCATCAGGACTCATATCTTGAAGTTTTTCATGATGTTTTTTTGGAATAACAAGTACGTGGCCTTTTGCAAGAGGGAATGCGTCTAAAAAAGATACAGAGTAGGGAGTTTCCTTAAGAAATTTAGAAGGTATATCACCGGAGACAATTTTGCAAAAAATACAGTTCATAGTTAACCATTAAAATTTTAGGATATTAAATCATCGATTAGGGGTTGACAATAGTTGCCCATGCAAGTCCATCTCCAAATTTTACGGTGGTTTTATCGCCAGGATTTAGTGGGCAGTCTTCGATGGTTTTTGGAATATTATCAGATGTTTCAACATAACATACACCGTTATCATTTGTCAAAATAACCACTTCCTCATATACATCCTCACGAATAAGATTCCAAAAGGGGAAAACCAGGACGGACAAAACAATGCCAGCAGTAAGAAAAGCACCCACAAATATCAAGGCGGTTTTTTGACTAGAACTGATTTCCATTACCAAGTTCCGCCATCACCTGCATTTGGATCCAATTTTTTTGCAGGTATGTTGCCATGTGCTTTTTTCATATGTCTTTTCAAGCGCTCAGGATCATGCAACTCTGTACCGCATGTATCACACTTGGTTTTGATTTGATCCTCCTTTTTTCGATTAAACAGGCCCATTACCTTATAAAATTTTGAAATACATTATAAAGGATACTCGATTTTCGAGTAGTCATGGCAATAAAAAACATCACAGTTTTAGGCTCAGGAGTCATGGGCCATGGCATTGCACAGGTTTCTGCAACCGCAGGATACAATGTGGTTTTACGAGATATCAAGCAAGAATTCTTAGACAGGGCAATGGAGAAGATAAAATGGAGTTTGGATAAACTGGTCACAAAACAAAGGATCACAAAAGAAGAAGGTGATTCAGTTTATTCTAGAATCTCCCCAATAGTAGACTTGAATGAGGCAGTAAAAGACGCAGAAATGGTAATAGAGGTTGTTCCGGAAATAATGGATTTAAAGAAAAAAGTCTATGCAGAATTGGATCAAGTCGCCGCATCAAAAGTAATTTTTGCATCAAATACAAGCACACTCCCAATTACTGAAATAGCAAATACAACATCACGCCCTGAAAAATTCATAGGAATTCATTTTTTCAATCCGCCACAGCTAATGAAACTAGTAGAAGTGATTCCAGGTGAAAAAACATCACAGGAAATTACAGAGATAACCAAGGAATATGTAAAATCACTGAACAAGCAGACAGTGTTGTGTAGAAAAGATGTGCCAGGATTCATAATAAATCGATTATTCATACCAATGGTACATGAAGCATGTTTTGTAAAAGACAGAACTGGTGCAACACTTGAAGAGATTGATTCTGCGGTGAAATTCAAGTTAGGATTTCCAATGGGAATATTTGAGCTGGCAGACTTTACAGGAATGGATGTAATTCACAAGGCCACTACAGAAATGTACTTGCGAGACAAAAAGGTAATCAATCCGCACAAGCTAGTAGAAAAGATGTTTGAGGAGCAAAAGCTAGGACAAAAGTCAGGGGAAGGGTATTACAGATATTCAGATGACAAATATGAAAGAGTGGCACTCTCAGAAGAATTGGCAGAAAAGTGCAATCCAATTCAAATGGTTGCAAATGTACTTAACAATGCAGCATGGCTTGTCACAAACGGCGTAAGTGACATACAGGAAATTGAAAAAGCCGCACAGTTAGGACTGGGGTTAAAAAAGCCATTGTTTGAGACAGCAAAAGAGATAGGAATTAAAGAAATTGTAGATGAGCTAAACAGACTTGCTGAGGAACATGGCGAATTTTACAAACCAGACCCGCTGCTAGTATCTATGCAGTAACAATTTGACAAAAAATGACATGCCAGCAGGCTTTTACGGAGTTTAATTATACGTTAAATGGTTGTGTTGGAAACCATAACCGTTAAAAAAAATCCTTTGTGAACTATTTGAATAGCCATATGAGGACATTGCCAATCAATAAACATAGGCCAACTATACAAGTATGAGTAAATCATCTAGGAAATTTAGTATCGATAAAGGCGTAATTTTGCATGTTTTAACAGATAATGAAAAAAAGTCATTTGTTTTGTCTGTACGTGGAATTATAGTAACCTTCATTATTGCAAACATTGTCAATCAAGAAAACTATCCAATAGAGACAGTCACGCCAAATTGTACAGAAATGAACAAAAAAATAATTAACTATCGCTTTTGAGCAATCAGTTCTAAAATTTTCCTGACTGCTTCCCGAGGAGTATCAACGCCAACGATTTTGACATTCTTTCGATGATCAATAAATCCATCTATGTATGGATCCACAGAACTTCCAAGATTTCTGACGGCAACCATAGGTTTTTTGTACATGTATGATGCACATGCTTCAGATAAAGTGCCTGACCCCCCGCCAACGATGATAACACCATCAGCACTTAACGCATTGAGATAATCACGAGTAAGACCCATGCCGGTAGGAACTACAATGTCACAAAATTCATTGGCTGCAGAAGAGTCATCCTGAGGAATTATTCCAACAGTTAGGCCATTTGCATCATGTGCGCCATGAGATGCAGCATGCATTACGCCACCTAATCCCCCGTTGACCAAAACAGAGTCGGATTTTGCAATCTCTACACCCACATCATATGCAATTTGTTCGTGTTTTGGAGTACACCCATTAGTATTGTTTCCAATGACCAAAATTTGTCGCTTCTTTCCCATACTAGAGGAAAAATAAAAACAATTCAAATATCTTTCCAAGGGAAAAAGATATTAGGTAAAAATATCAAACATTGTTCATGGAAAGTCGTTCAATGCCGGTATGTTTTACTGAAAAACAATACAAAATGATCGAAGAGTTTGCCAAGAGAAACGGTATGCTAAATGCCAGTCAGGCCCTTGAAAAAATCTTAGATAAATAATCATTTTTTTTTTGTTATTTTTATTTTGTTTACATTTATAGAATATGTCGTATTTTGAGGATCTAAGAAAATGGGATTATTTAGCAGAAAACCGTCGTTTTGTGCAGTATGTAACAAAGAACTGACTCACAGGCACAAACCAAAGAGAGAATGGAATATCAAGGGATCTCTTTGCGGGGACTGTCATTTTGAAAAATCAAGGGAATACTATGAAGGCAAAGTCAGACAGCCATGTGTTGTCTGCGGGATCACGCAAAAAATTACGGATTTGTGGGAACCTAGATGGCAATGGGACATGGAAGGACTGTTATGCAAAAAATGCTTTGATGAAAAGGAAGAATCGCACAGTAAACGGAAAAATTTTTGTTCCATATGTAATGGCAAAATGGGATTAATCAGATACAACCCGAAAGGAAATTGGAAGATAAAGGGACAGTTATGTAGAAAGTGTTGGGACGAAAAGAAGGCAGAGTTTGGATAAGTTTGGGATTTTTTAAAAGAATCAAATGTGAAATCTGTGAAAAAAAATTCTCAAGAGAGGAAGAATTGATGAACCATAAGCAAATTGTTCATGGAAAAGATTTACAGTATGATTGCAAAGAATGTGACAAATATTTTTCAAACATGGAGGATATGAGAACCCATTTGCAAAGGGTGCACAGTTACAAAAAGGACAGATAACTAAATTGCCTTTACTGTCTTTACTACAGGAGGCCTTGCTTTAGTAAAAACTCTGAATCCACAAATGCATTTGATTTCAGGCAATCTTGATAATTCAGTATTTGAAACAAGGGTACCACACCTCAGGCAGGAATAGTTTACTTCAAAAGTCTCAACTTGGGATTCTTCTTCTACCTCATCAAAAGTGTCTTCAACCATACTTATCATCAAAATTTCTATAATTTAAGGATTAAGCAGATCAGGTTAGTGAGAGCTCAACGTAGACATCGTCAGGGATTTTCAGTCTCATTAGTTGTCTGATTGCTTTGTCATCGGCGTTAATATTGATAATTCTTCGATGCATTTTCATTTCCCATTTTTCATAGGTTTCCGTGCCGCTACCGCATGGGGATTTTCTAGTAGCAACATGCAGCCTTTTTACAGGAAGCGGAGTTGGACCCTTGACTTTAACGCCAGTTTTTTTACCGATTCCCATGATCTCCCCGCATACGCCATCTAGTTTTGGGAGGCTGGTAGAAGTGAGTTTAACACGGGCGGTTTGTGTCATAAAAATCCGCCTATGGTTTGTACTCTTCAGTGATTTCCTTTACAATGCCTGCTGCAATAGTTGCACCCATATCTCTGAGGGCAAATCTACCCATCTCAGGGAAGTCTTGGAAGGTTTCAATACAAGTTGGTCTTACAGGCCTAACTTTGACAATTGCAGAATCTCCAACTTTAAGGAACTTTGGGTTTTCTTCTTCAACGGCACCAGTTGCCGGATTGATTTTTTGTAGGAATTCAGTAACAGTTGCTGCAACTTGTGTAGTATGTGCGTGCATTACCGGTGTATAACCGGGAGCAATTGCTGTTGGGTGGTGAATCACAATAATTTGGGCTTTGAATTCCTTTGCAACATTTGGAGGAGCATCAGGAGTACCAAGAACATCCCCTCTCTTGATATCTTTCTTTTCAACACCTCTCAAGTTAAAACCAATATTGTCACCTGCTTCTGCAGATGGCATCTCTGTGTGGTGGGTTTCAATGGACTTTATTTCACCAGGAGCACCTGAGGGCATTACAATAATTTTGTCACCTGCCTTCATCACTCCTGTTTCAACTCTGCCTACAGGTACAGTGCCAACACCGGTGATGGTGTAGACATCCTGGATCGGAACACGCAGTGGCTTGCCAACTGGCTTTTCTGCCACTATAAAGTCGTCAAATGCTTCAAGCAGTGTCTTACCCTTGTACCAATCCATGTTCTCAGATCTTTTAACAAGATTATCTCCCTTCCATCCAGAGACTGGAATGATTGGAACATTATCTAATTTGTAACCAACAGATTTTGCTAGTTTTTCACCCTTTTCTTTGGCGGCATTAAATGCGTCTTCCTTGTATTCAACTGCATCCATCTTGTTGATTGCAATGATGATTTGGCTTACACCAAGCGTCTTTAGCAAGAATGCGTGTTCTCTTGCTTGCCCGCCTGCTGCAATTGCAGTGTCAGTTTCACTTTCTTTGGCTGAAAGTACTAAAATGGCAGCATCTGCCTCAGAAGCACCAGTAATCATGTTTTTAATAAAGTCCCTGTGACCAGGTGCGTCAATCAGAGTAAAAAAGTACTTTGGAGATTCAAATTTTTGGAAGGCAAGATCTATAGTAATGCCCCTCTCTCTTTCATCCTTAATGTTATCCATGACCCAGGCGTACTTGAAGGTATCACCTTTTCCGGTTTTCTCGGATTCTGCACCGTGGGCTGCAATAGTTCTCTCATCTACAACTCCAAGATCCATCAAAAAATGACCCATAGTAGTTGATTTTCCATTATCAATATGTCCTGTAACAATCAGGTTCAAGTGGGGTTTATCTGCCATATGAGATGGCTTGCTGAGGGCATTTATTACTGTTATGAATTTTTGAAGAAAAACCCAAAAAAGATCAATAAATTACAGATCATAAAACTCTGCTAAAAGCACATAAATCAAAGGTAGAAAAACCAATCATATGAGGATTACAGTTTCAGTTATCAAGGCAGATGTCGGCGGGGTTGGCGGACATACAAAACCAAGTGACGGACTAGTAGAAGCAATTAGAAATACCGTCAAAAATTCAGCAGATTTGCTTATTGATTATTACATTGGTTATTGTGGAGACGATACCCACATCGTAATGACACATACCCACGGAGTAGATAATCAGCAAATTCACAAGCTGGCATGGGATGCTTTCATGGCAGGAACTCAGGTCGCAAAAGAAGAGGGCCTTTATGGGGCAGGTCAAGATCTGCTAAAAGATTCTTTTTCAGGAAATGTAAAAGGCATGGGTCCGGGAGTTGCAGAAATGGAATTCGAAGAAAGATCAAACGAAGCATTCACGGTATTTGCAGCAGACAAGACAGAACCGGGAGCATTCAACTATCCAATTTACAGAATGTTTGTAGATGCGCTAAGCAACACAGGACTGATTGTAAACAAGAGTCTTGCAGCCGGAGTAAAGATTCACATTATGGATGTAGAGAAAGCACAGATTGCAGAGTTACATCTATGGGAAGACAAGCCGACTATCGAGGCAGCACTAATGTATCCGGGAAGATATGTGGTGGATTCAGTCTATACAAAAGACGGTGAGCCAATTTTGGATGCATCAACTGACAGACTGCACAATATTGCGGGAACATATGTCGGAAAGGATGATCCAATTTGTGTAGTCAGAACGCAAAAGAATTTTCCAGCAACTGAGGAAGTAGGAAGTGTATTTAACAATCCCCATTACGTTGCAGGAAACACAAGAGGCAGTCACAACATGCCCTTGATGCCAGTAAAGCTAAATTCGGCAGCTACAATCAATTTTTGTATTCCAATTGTTGAGGCACTGGTATTTAGCATGCATAATGGAAAACTGACAGGACCGTTTGATGGCTTTTCAACTCCGGATTGGGACTATATCAGAGAAAATGCAACAAGGAAAGCTATGGCAATTAGAAGTCAGGGCTTTATTCATCCGGCAACACTTGTTCCATCAGAATTGGAATACGCCGAAGGATACAGGGCAAGAATGGATGTTCTAGAAGGCAAGATGAGGCCAATGGAAGAAACAGATAGCGGCAAGAAGAAAGAGAATTACGAAGATCCGGACTAGTAATTTCAGATCGTGCAAATCATAGGAAATAGTTAAATCAAAAAACATCCTAGTCAATCTAGACAATGAATGCTTTTCAAAGGATATTTGATTGGAAGACGTATATTTTCACAGCACTTGCAGTGATATCATTTTCAAGCTTTGTGGCAGTGTTGTTTGGACAGACCATCCCAAGCATCATTTTAACATTCTTTAAGGTAGCAGGAGAATATGTTATTTTGGGGGCAGTGTTTATTTTTGCTCTGGCATGGTTTCTAAAAGCAAAGCCGCATAATCGGCCTAAAAAATACTCCATAGTTCCATTTGACGTATTTGGCCAAAAAAGCGAGATTGCCGGATTAAGGACAGAGTTCAAGACGCATGATGTGGCATGGAGTTTTATGAAACAGTACAAAGACGCATATCCATTTTACAATTTTGCGCTAGTCTCAGATCTTCCAAAGTCTGACAAGCCAACCATCTTCAGATACATCTAATTCAGACCTTTATTCAGGATTACACATGGAAGTAAAATGGAGTTTGCAACACTAGCTGAATCATTTAGCAAAATGGAATCGACTAGAAAAAGATTGGAATTAACACAGTTTTTAGTGGAATTATTTGAAAAGACACCAAATGAAGTAATTTCTAAAATAATTTACCTCATTCAAGGAAAACTAAGACCGGATTTTGAAGGAATTGAGCTGGGAGTTTCAGAAAAACTGGTGTTAAGGGCGGCAAAAAAATCATTGGGAATTAATGAAAGAGACATCATAGAGACTCTGAACAAAACAGGGGATCTAGGTACTGCAATTTCAAACACACTAGAGAAAAAGACACAGACGGGATTATTTGATTTTGGAATTGATTCAGACACATACGATGAGGCAATCTTTGATACCAAGGCCAACACAGTTGAAAGAGTTTACGAGGTGTTATGGGCAATTTCTCAGCTAGAGGGAGCAGGAAAAAACATTCAAGACAAAAAGATTAATTTTATCTCCAGCTTGTGGAATAAAACCAGGCCAACTGAGGTAAAATTTGTTACAAAGTTACTGCTAGGAACACTGCGATTGGGGGTTGCAGAAAATACGGTAATGGACGCATTGGCCATGGCATTCTCAGGAACTAAAGACAATAGAAAAAAATTACAGCACGCATACAATGTATCTAGTGACTTGGGCAAAGTTGCAGAAACAATTGCCGTAAAAGGATTGGAAGGAATTGAGAAATTTGAAATCATCTTGTTTAATCCCATTAGACCAATGTTGGCAGACAGGGTAAAAAGTGAAGAGGAGGTAATTGAGAAATTTGGAAATGAGTTTGCTGCAGAATACAAGCTAGACGGAGAAAGGATTCAACTCCACATAAAAGGGGAAAAAGTGGCATTGTTTTCTAGAAGCTTAGAAAACATTGAAAGCTACTATCCGGACATAATAGAAAAGATACCAAAAAACATTCAGGCTGACAGCATTATCTTAGAGGCTGAGGCAGTTGCAATAAATGAAAACACTGGGGAATTTTTGCCATTTCAGGAATTAATGCATAGGAGAAGGAAATACAAGATAGAAAAGGCAGTTGCAGAATATCCAATTACGGTGAACTTTTTTGATGTGTTGTACTGTAATGGAAAAAGCTGTGCAGAGCTAAGCTACAAAGAAAGAAGAGAGAAATTAGAAAGGCACGTCAAGGAAGATGAGTTTGCAAAATACATCCCCATGAAGATAGTCAAAAATGAAAGCGAGGTCGAAGACTTTATGGAGAACAGCATCAATGCGGGAAGCGAGGGATTGATGCTAAAGAGATTAGACAAACCGTATCAGGCAGGATCAAGGGGCAGTCATTGGTTGAAACTAAAAAGAGAATACAGAAACGAGCTGGGAGATAGCCTAGACCTGGTAGTGATAGGGGGATTTTTTGGCAAGGGCAGAAGGACGGGAAGTTACGGGACATTACTGCTTGCAACATATGAGGAAGATGATGATACGTTCACAAGCATATGTAAGGTTGGAACGGGTTTTTCAGACGAATCCCTGGATCAGTTATATCAGATTCTTTATCCAAAGGTAACAATCAAAAAAAACCCGCGCATCACAAGTGAGATGGAGGCAGACGTGTGGTTTGAGCCGGAACTAGTCATTGAGGTTGTCGCATCAGAGATCACACTTAGTCCAATTCACAAGGCAGCCATGGATGTAATTCGAAAAGATGCAGGATTGGCCCTGAGATTTCCAAAATTTACAGGGAAGATCAGAATCGAAAAGGCAGTAGAGGACGCATCAACAAACGAGGAAGTCATAACGTTGTACAAGGGTCAAAAAAAAGTGGCACATGACAAAAATTTGATGTAATTTGTGCTCAAAAAATATCTAAAACCGTAGAGGATTTAAATTACCTCAAAGTTTTTGCATTTATGTTATGTATAGCGGAGAGCTTGAGGTTCAAGCAAAAAGAAAGGCTATCGCAGTTTTACAAGACGAAATCAACAGGATTCTAAATGCATCCAGAGAACTTGCAACACTGCCTGAACTAATGATGAAAAAAGACAAGCCAGGAATCAAAAACACGCTTGAGCAAATCTCAACAATTGAGGAAGAAGTTGAAAACTTGAGAAGAAAGATTACACGCGAAGTTGCAGATGTTGGAGGATTAATCATGAATAGGGAAAATCTTCTAAACACAGCTTATACAATGGATGAAATTGCAGGTTACATCACAGGTATTTCATTTAAGCTATCAAATGTAAAAATTTCAACACTGAAAAGTGCAAAACTGGACAAGGACATTACGGTACTCATAGAGTTGGTAGTAGACGAAGTTTACAAACTAAATGAAATCATACGCAGCCTGAACACAAACACAGCAAATGCCATTGAATTAGCCCAAGAAACACAGACCATTGAAAGAGAAATTGACATAAAATACCGGCAGGCAACATTGAAGCTTCTAACAGAAGTGACAAACACAAAAGAGTTGATGTTGATCAAGGATGTCATTGAGGGAATCGAGGAGATGGCAGACAAATGCCAAAGAGTATCGGATTCCTTCATATTATTGGCATTGAGCCTGTAATAAAACTAAAATTCCCACCACTTTACTTTATTTTTAGCTTAAAAAAAATCCTGCAGTACTAGAGAATTCATATACAGATAGTGACTTGTAAAAACAATGAAAAGTGAATTAATTGAAAACAGGATAATCGTATGGGATATTGAAGACTCAAAAAAGCTTTTCAGCAGGGGGTACTATGGAAAACCAATAGGCATACCAAAACCAAAGATCAGTGAAATAGACGCGCCGTTAATTTTAGATCTCATTGAAGGGTTGTACCTTTTGGAGAATAAAAAAATAACAGTCATACAATACAAAAAAAGGATAACTGTAGAAAAATTAGTTGCAATTTGTAAAAAAGAGGTTCACGAATTTGATAAAAAATATCTAGTCTATAAAAATTTCAGAGACAAGGGATACATCATAAATCCGGGGATAAAGTTTGGCTGTGACTTTGCAGTGTATGAAAAAGGTCCTGGCATAGATCATGCCCCGTTCTTGATTCAGGTGTATAAAAGAAATGAGTCAATCACATCCACGGGAATAGTTCTTGCAGGCAGGCTTGCAACCACGGTTAGAAAGCAGTTCATTTTGGCAATTCCAAAAGGCAAAGACAAGGTGGATTTTTTGGCCTTGGATTGGTGGAAGGCCTAAACGGATTTAATGTGACCTGCTATTCTGTCATAGATTTCAAAAAGTTCCTTTGTAATTCCAAAAGCAATGTGATTATCCCATTTGCCTCTGATTCTGACTGCTACCTCTGTGGGCTCGACATAGATGGTTGCATCCTTTACGGACTGCCTTGCAATCAAGCCGTTTAACTCAGCATCATCATTTAGTATGGAGGCCAAGCTTCCAGAGCCATTCCATTCTACCTTAACTACTGATTTGGAGGCAAAATGACCCCGGGTGGTAAGTTTGGTTTTTGCAACATAATTGTTAAAAGCAGAGCCAGCAGATTTTCTTACGATAAACTGAGCCTGAAATCTATCTAGTGCACCCCATGGAAGCGGATTAGGATCTTGCATGATTATCCCTTTTGAATAATTTGTACTGCGTCAATATTTGAATTCCTAACGTCAATACATCCCTTGTTAGTCACCATTCTGGGCGTCTGAGCAAAATATCTACTGTAATAGTCATCATTTTCAATTTCATCGGTTCCAATTTCTTTGGATTCAGCATCTATACCAATCTCTTTTAGCATTATGGCAAATTTTTCAGGCCATGATTGATAGACAAATGTGTCTGATTCTGTATCATGCATTAAGAATCATCAATCATACCCACAAATAAAGATATCAAGAAAAGAATCGCCTCGGAGATCAATCCAAATAAATATCACAGATGAAGGGAGACTTTATTCATGTCAAAATTCCAGAACAAGATTGCTCTGATTACAGGAAGCGGAACAGGGATTGGCAAGGCCATTGCCACCAAGTTTATCGAAGAAGGCGCCAGCGTAATCATTCTTGGAAGAAGAAAAGAGCCATTAGAGGCAGCAGCAAAAGAGCTTAAAGGCAAGATCCCACAATCAGTAAATGCCACGGTGAGGATTTTTGCAGGAGTGGATGTTGCAGACGAGGGGGCAATCAACAGCATGTTTGACACATTGAAGAGTCAAAACATTACATTGGATTACATAATTAACAACGCAGGAGTCTCCGGTCCTGTAACTTGCTTTGCAAACTCCCCACTTGACGAATTTAAGAGCACCGTAGGAATTCATCTTACTGGAACATTCTGGGGTTCGGTTCAGGCACTAAAAGTAATGAAGGAGGGAGGAAAAATAATCACAATATCTACGTTCTTTACTGAAGAAAGGCCATTAGAACAGAGACCGTATAGGTTCAGAAGTCCGTATACGGCATCACAGGGTGCAAAGAACAGACTGGCTGAATGCATGTCATGGGAACTAGCTGAGAGAGGAATCATATCAATTGCAACAAATCCAGGTCCGGTCCATTCAGATAGGATTTACAAGACAGTATATCCAAAAGCTGCAGCAGAGTTTATGAGAGTTAGCGGATTTGAGGATTTGTCCCCAGTAAAAGTAGAGGAAGTAAAAGATGACTTGTTAGAATGTATTTTAGCTGATGGGATCGATAAGGAAGGAATCGCTAAAGTGGCAGAAAAAGTGGCAAATGGAAAAGATGTTGCCAAACTTACAGGGACATTAACTGGCCTATTGACAAAGATTCAAACAATTGCAGAAAAGGTTCAAAACAACACATCTCACATGATTGCCAATCGGGAATTTTTATCACAAGCACAGGTTGCAGAATCAGTCCTTAATTTGTGTGATGATAAAATTGCAAAGATCATCAACGGCAAAGTCATTCCAGGGGACAGAGTATTTTATCCAGTAAAGGCACACATTGGAACTGCTGCCCCGGGAGTACATCAGCCAGACTTTGGTGGAAAGACAATAGTATTCACAATTGACGCGACTGACAAAACAGATGCAGATAGGGTAGAGTATTTGGCAGGGCATGTTGAAAAGAACGGAGGAAAAGTCGCATGTTTTATCTCACAGACAACGCCTGCAAACTTGCAAGAACAAATTAGCGGAAAATTCCACTCACATGTTGTAGACATTGCCAATCCAGAACAAGTTGAAAGATGGCTAAACACGGCCAAAACCAACATTGGGGAGATTCTAGGGGTAATTCACGTTACAGGAAAATTGCCAAAAATTGAAAAATTGACAGAGTTAAACAGGACAGAATGGGAAGAACTGGTTGCAAAATTCATCTCAACTCCTGCAACTGTTGCCCAAAGAGCGCTTGAAGAGTTTGTTCCAGGCGGAGGAAAAGATCCAAGGCTCTTCAAAGACACAACAGGTTCCATCATGATAATTGGCCCTGACCTCCCGGTGGGAAGAAAGGTTACAGGAACACAAAGGGCACAGATAGAGGTATTCAGGGGGGCACTAAGGCCGTTTACAACCACAGTTAATCAAGAACTCAGCGATGTCCTAAAATCACAGATCAGAATCTTTACAATTTTCCCAGGCTCAGTTACGGGAACAGAGCCAGATAATCAAAAAATTGCAGAGGCGTTTAATTTCCTAGTTACAGATAGTTCCAATTCATCATCAGAAGTAATTTTCTGTGTTGATGAGTCAAGGTAACAATGAAAAAATTTTCAGAATTTCAGGTAGGAGAATCATTTTATTCCACATGCAGCATATCAGATAAAGAGCTTGAAGAGTATCTAAAATTTTCAAGAGTCAAAAATGCTTTTTTAGAAGACAGAAAAAACGATAGCAGGCATCTAGTATCAGGAAGGGCAATTCTTTCAAGAATGGAGGGGGAATTTACAAGATTGAATCAAGTTTATGGGAATCATATAGTTTTTCTAGGTACAGACGGAGATGCAAAATGGGAGAACAGAAACACCAGGTTTCTCAAGCCACTGTACACAGATCAGGTATTGAAACTAAAATTTACACTGTCGCAAAAAGAGGATATTGATGATACGTATGGAAAAATCTCAATAGATTGTGAAGGAACGACACAGGATAATGAGGTCATTGTGATATCAAAGAAAAACATCTACAGAATCAAAAAGGAACCGCCAAGATAAAACCCGGAGATCAGTCTTCGGATTCGTCGTCGTCGTCTCTTCTAGAGGGCCGAATCGGTATGTACATTACTGTCATATGAGAGATTGTACAAATTTGTATTTAATAGAGACGTAGAAATCGTACTTTTTAAAAAAGAGAGGTTAAAAGGGACACAATATAATAATAATCAAAAAGAATCAGCATGGTATTGGAAACAAGAATAGTTTTCCACATAGATTTTGACTATTTTTATGCCCAATGTGAAGAAGTAAGAGCCCCGGAGTTAAAATCAAAGCCGGTATGTGTTTGTGTTTTTTCAGACAGGGGCGGGGATAGCGGTGCAATTGCAACAGCAAACTATACAGCCAGAAAATACGGGGTAAAATCAGGAATTCCGATAGTTTTTGCAAAAAAAAGACTAGGGGAAAGAAAGGATGCAGTGTTTCTGTCAGTGGATTTTGATTTCTATTCAGACATGTCTGAAAAGGCAATGGAGATTATGAAAGACAGCGCAGATATTTTTGAATATGTTGGAAGGGATGAGGCATACTTGGATGTAACCAAAAGAACAGAAGGGAGTTATGAAAAAGCAAATCACTTAGCACAGCAGATAAAAAACTCCATAAGAGACAGGATAAGACTTAGCTGCTCAATAGGAATTTCACCAAACAAATTAATCTCAAAAATTGCATCAGACTATCAAAAGCCAGATGGGTTAACAGCAGTATCGCCAGAAAAAGTTGAGGTATTTTTAGACTCATTAAAAATCAGAGCAATACCTGGTATCGGTAAGAAAATAGAGGAAAAACTTTCAGGGATGAGTTTGGAAACCATACAAGATTTAAAAAAGATTGATATTTTTACCCTGAATAATGTGTTTGGTAGAAAAACAGGGGCATACATCTACAACGCAGCAAGAGGGATAGACAGAGAGCCGGTTAAAGAGAGAGAGGCAAGAATACAGTACAGTAAAATTACAACGCTAAAAAAGGATTCAAAAGATCATCAGTTCTTATCAGAAAATATCAAAGTATTATGTCAACAAGTGCATGAGGTTGTGAAAAAAAACAATCAAATGTTCAAATCAGTAGGAATACATTTTGTACAGTCTGATTTATCAAACAAATCAAAATCAAGAATGTTGCGCAGTCCCACAGCAAGCATAGAGGAGTTGGAAAAAACAGCAGAACAGCTGCTAAAGGAGGCATTAGAAGATCAGGCCATGACAATTAGAAGACTGGGCGTAAGGGTTGCAGAACTAACAGGGATTCAGGGACAGAGCGATATTACGTCATACTTTTAGAGGGTTGTTTTTCAGATTTTTTGAGTCGCCTGGATTCTATCAAAATTACAACCAGAATAAAGGCAAATAGCCAAGGCAAGAACATGATTTCGCCTGCAATTTTGTGATATTCCTCCCAAGCAACAGGATCAGTGGTAACCTTGAGAGCATACCAAGACAGAGAGAATATTCGAATCAGGTTGACAATTATGGTCCCGATGATTCCCAAAACAAAATAGATGGATTTTCGATGTCTTGGGATATTGAGTTTTAACATAAAGGCACCAATTACCAGTGAAAAGATGACTATGCTGTGAACGCCGGCTGATGGCCAAAATACCTGAAGCGCCATCGAGCCATGATCACCACGCAAGAACATCACATTATCACGGGCAATTGCGGTTCCAAGATCAAGTGCAGTGATTATCCAAACATTTGCTTGGACAAAGTATGGGACGACATATTGTAAGGGACCAAGCGTGTCATATGGGAAAAATGCATCAAGTGAGAGAATTATTGCAGTACCGGTCAGAAATATAGGTCCCGCAGGGGCAATTCGAATCCAACGCCTTCCAAAAAAGATACTCAAGGCAACAACTACAAAGATTGCCATAACAACAAAGTCCCACATCCAGGTCCAAGAGTCAATTAGCTGAACGTCAAAGGATTCTGCAGAAGCAATAATGTATTCTCGCAGACCATACTCTAGGGAAACAAGATAGCCAACAACTACAAGGGCTATAGGGATTACAGATAGCAGTTTTTTTCTTGAGATTACAATTTTTAATCCAATTAACTCAGCTACAACAAAGATAAGGGCAAAGAAATAACCGCCCCTTCCTTCATTCCAGCTCCAGGCTATGGAATCAGGAAACGCAGCCATTGCAAAAAGAATCGGACTGGAAGCTATGATAATCCCAAAGATCAGACTCCAATTCTGCATTGCGTTGAATTTGAAAAAGGCAAATAAATATCACAACCTTGATGGTTTTGAAAATATGCCAGACCAGAATGGAAATTTGGAGGAGATGCCTTAATCTTCAGCATCTTCTATTTCGTCAGCTTCAGGATCTCTCCTACTAGGCCTAATTGGAACATAAATGAATGTCATGGTAACAGTTCAAAAGACTAGAAGATACATTCCAAGGTTGTAAAAATTTGCCTATTTAGTGCATAATTGATACCAAAGTTCACTTTTGAATTAAAGAACAAGGAAAAATGAACTAGTTTTCTTGGCTTTGGTTAGAGGCCACATTTGTTTTTAGTAAAACATGTTCAAGAGCAATCAAATATAGAAATTACGTATGATGATGATGAAGAAGAAGCATCTGAAACTGTTGTAGAATTAACTTCTGAAGAAGAACCTTCAGATAATAAAGGCACAAATATTAGATTTTTAAAATTTGTTTATCTGTATTTTTTAAAACATTTTCAATTCTGCATCCATCTTATTACGAATGTCTACCACTTTCTCAATTTTTAAATTTAGTTTATTGAAAAGTTTCACAACACTCTTTTGAAGACCATGGGGATTTATGCTGACTATTTGAACACTCTAAATGGAATAGATGCGGTTAATTCTGAGCGAAAAAAAAATCCTAAAAAAGATATCCCAGTTACGAAACAGCAGGGATATTTTGTGTCTTGTCATTGCTAATCATCGAAATAAAATTATCCCATGCATCATCTTCTGAAATTTGATCTACTTTACGCATAAAAGAGTATAATTTCAAATGTACTAAAAGGTATCAACAATATCCAAAAGTTTGCCTAATGGGTAATTTCTAGCTCATTAAGAAGACGGATCAAACTTGCATTCAGTTTTTAGTGATTTTACAGTGGTAAAATAGGTAATAACCAGAATTCCGATTGCAATTATTCGAATCGGCATTTCATAATTGGTTAGAAATGCAGTTGCAGTGGCACCTACTGAACCAAAAGTGGAGATTACGGCAAATCCAACCGGCCCACAGCTGCATGCACCAGCTGCTGCGCCAATTATAGAGCCAAACATGCCACCGCCCATTTTTTGTTTAGATTTTTTCAAGATGTTTATTCTAAAGATATTCATAGGCAGGACCAGTGCAGATAACACCGAAATTACTATTATCAGTGCAAATCCAAATTCTGTGCCAGATGGAAGATGGCTAACAACATAAGGTTCCAAGAAAATATACTCTGATAAAATCAACAGGCCAACAGACATGGAAGTGAAAATGGCAAAAGATAAAAGAAAATATTTTGGGTTTGAAAATACCAGTTTAGTTGCAGGTATCATTAGACCATTGCATCCAGTACTTGTTTGAATACTGAAAATGGTTGTGCGCCTCCGAGCTGTTCTTGTCCATCAGGACCTACAACAAAAAATCCAGGAGTTCCTCTTACATCATGATCTCTTGCCTGCTGTGAATTATACTGAACACGCTTTGAATATTTATTAGAATCAAGGCAGCTCTCAAACAAGCCCATATCGAGTCCCAAGGCAAATGCAAATGCCTTTAGTCGCTCTGAGTTTGCCCATCCGCCATCGATTGTAGGTTCTTGGGAATTGTAGAGCATCTCGTGATATTGCCAATACATTTGCTGGTCCTCAGCACAATAAGTTGCCTGAGCAGCTTTTGGAGAATCACGTCCCAAAAATGCCAAGTCAACAAAGACCAGATTTGCTTTTCCAGTTTCAATATACTCACGCATTATTGCAGGCTTGGTGTTATGAAACCAATTGTAACATTGATGGCACTGATAATCACCAAATTCTACAATAGTAATCGGTGCATCTGGATCACCCAAGATGGGAGAGCCCATGGCAGTAGAGATAGTTCCGTGCTCCCTACCCATGGCAAGATTAGCAGTTTCAGATGATGAGGACAAAGACGCCGATGCTGCAATTCCAACTATAGCTGCAATAATTACGGCACCTACAACTAGGCCTTTTTTATTCATAATTAGAATCAGAAATAATCGGTTAAAAAAACTTATTCCAAATTACGGGAAGAAGGCTTTTTTTAAAATATTGGCAAATTTGGAAATTATCGTATCAATGGGACATACCTCACATGCCACATTAGAAGAATGAGAGTCAAGATGCCTGTCAAATTTTTCCCGAGATTCAAAAATTAGATCACATTTTTCACAATATACCCTAATCGTATTATTTTTAAAAGGTCTTTTCACACGATATTTGGGGAATTAGTGCTTATAAAGATCCTGCTGAAAATCAGGATATGAGGAAGATGGCCGATGAATGTATGACAGGCTTTTTTGTGGCAGCATTTGGAATTTTATAGTATAGTAAAAGACATGCAATAAAACAAAACCAATGTAAAATAATCATCAGGGATATTTTTGGAAATCAGGCAAGCAGTAAGGAATTAGGACAAATTTCAAAACATACAAAGTGCCAAGTAGTAATGTATCAGAATATCAAAATGTATTTTCACATCATATTTTGCAATAGTAGCAGAAATGTCGGTAGTTAAAAAGACAACGAAATCCTAAAAAACTAGATGTAGTGAATTCTCATGTGGACTGTCAACTCAGCTTGGTACTGGGTTACAAAACCACAATGAGTGCATGAAAACAGCTCATGTTTTGGCTCATCGCCATTGGCAGGCGTCTCAATTATCTTTCCAGAAATAGAAGTAATGTTGATGAGATCGTTATTTGATGTAATTGCAAAGTTTTTTTCCTCATTTATAGAGTTCAAATATTCTTTTATTGCAGAAATTACTTTGACAGTGTCAATTATTTCATCATCATCATCCAAAGAAGACAGAGTGAACTGATCATGTTTCAAGGTCGGGAGGGCAGCGACCTGATCTGCAACATAGACAAGCAAATCATTTTTAATCGAAACAACATCCTTGCAATCAATTGTGAGCATAAAATATGATAATTTAATGAATATTTTAGTTTAACAATAGTTTGAAAATGATTATTATTGATTAGTATCTCAGATGTAATTATGGGGGATTCAGAGACATTTGGAGTCGAGAAGGGACACGGTGAAAAAGTCATTGCATGGTTAAACGAGCAGGCAAGGACACATTCAATCAAGCTTGAGGCTAGATTATACGGCTATAACGTATCTACTGAGAACTTTGGGGAATTTGAAATGTTTTCATGGATTGGCAATGTTCAGGGTGCAAGAAAAATGATTATCAAGGCAAGTAAGAGATTCAAAATCAAAGTAATAGAGGGCGGATACAAGCCAAAGGAGAAGATATTCAAAATGAAGAGATTAGATTATGCCAAAGTTAAGAAGGGGGACAAAACAATAGGTCAGTTAGAATTTGTCGCCTCAAGATTTGGAAATAGCCAGTGGGAAGTTCAAAATGAAGAAAGACACTAGGGAAGACACGCAATGAAGAAAATAGGCATAATAGGATTAGGGATGCTAGGCAATGCAGTAGCAGCACATTTGCTGGATTCGGGTTTTGAAGTTACAGCATACAACAGGACAAAGGAAAAAACGCTAGAATTAAAAAACAAAGGAGCAAAGATTGCAGCATCGCCTAAAGAAGTAGCAGAGAATTCAGACCTGGCAATAATAGTAGTAAAGGATTCAGATGCAGTAAAACAGATTTCCTTTGAAAAAGATGGAATCATAGAGGGAAGACACAAGAATTTGATTGTTGCAGACATGAGTACAATAAATCCTACAGAGTCAAAAGATATTTCAAAAAAATTTAAAGAATACGGCATAACTAAGCTGGACATTCCGGTAATGGGAGGGCCAAACGTTGCCATCTCAGGAGATTTAGTAATGATGGTATCAGGAAACGAAAAGAGTTTTCAGGAATGTCAAAAAGTCCTGGATACAATTGCAAACAAGGTGTTTTACTTGGGAGAGAACGGAGTTGCCCATTGTGTGAAACTGGCCATGAATCTACAAATCACCATGTTAGCATTGGCACTATCTGAAGGCATCACCCTGGTAAAAAAAGCAGATGTAAATCCAAAAATATTTCTTGAAATTCTAAACTCGACATATTTCAGAACAGGCATGAGTGAAAAAAAGGCATACAAAATGATTGAGGGCAGATACGATCCAACATTTACGCTTGCAAATTTAAAAAAAGACATAGCCACCATGACAAACACTGCAAACGAATTAGGCATCAAGCTGCCAATGATTGCAAAGGCAGAAGAAGTGTACTCAGATGCAGTCAAAGAAGGATTTGGAGAGATAGATTATACAGGAATCATAGAATATATCAAAAAAATTAATCAGTAAAATATTTTAAATTCACGAATAAAATTCAGCATAAATTCTATAAGTTATGAGCACTATACAACAGTATGCGATTAAGTGAAAAAGTTGCCATTGTTACCGGGGCATCAAGCGACATTGGAAAGGGAATTGCAAAGAGATTTTCAGACGAGGGAGCCAAGGTAATCCTAATTGCAAGAAATCTAGAACAGCTAGAGGCAGCTAGAAAAGAGATAGGAAACGAAGAATCAACTGCGTCAATATCATGCGATTTAACTGACGAGTCTCAAGTATCACAGTCCGTAAATCAGATTATGGACACATATGGGAAAATAGACATACTGGTAAACAACGCGGGAACGATAAATGATCCAATACACTTTCACAATATGCAAGACACGGAAATCAAAAAATTAATTGATGTGAATCTAACAGGGGTATTTCACATGACAAGATATGTTTTATCAAAAATGTCAGAAGTGAAAAACGGGTCGATAGTAAACATAGGTTCCACCTCAAGTGAAAGAGCAATACCAAGAGTGCACCTAGCAGTATATTCATCAACCAAAGCTGCAATAGCAATGTTCACAAAATCAATTGCAGTCGAGTATGCAAGAAGAAATATCAGATGCAACTGTGTAAACCCTGGAATAATTAACTCAGGGATGATAAAGCCATACCTGGATGATTCTCAAGCACGCAAGGTACTAGAAGAAAGATTACCACTTGCACGGGTCGGAGAACCAATAGATGTTGCAAATGCCGCATTATATCTAGCATCAGAGGAGGCAAGCTGGGTTACCGGAGTCATTTTGAACGTAGACGGTGGAAAAACGGCTTCTGAAGGATAATATCCAAAGAATCTTTGAGCATAAGCAGTTTCCAGCATAGAACCCTGTGAAATGATATTTTTCAGCAAATTGCACGTTTACAGTAACTTGTTGTCAATGCTAATATCCGCACCATCAGGCAAAGATTGGTATTTTTTAATTTTGTTGATCTCAAGAGTTAATTCATAACTGCCATTATCAAAAAGCCGCGTTCAATTAATAGTTGATTTTGCCAATCCAGAAACTTTGGAGATTTGTAGTTTCTCCAAAAATTATCAAACAGTTCAAGGACTATCAAGAGGCATCAAGGATTTAAGAGATCTCATATCATAATATTTGTAACTTAATTGACAGCAAAAGAATTTACAATTGTCACATAATATATGAACATAGGAAGTCAAAGAGAACAATTCCCAAAAAAAGAGAGTCAGAAAAAGACAAAATAAAGACATGGCACAATACAACAAAATTAAATTCCATGCCTGATTAGAAGATATTTAAATCAAGAGTAGGAATTATTTTTCTTCAAATAAACCCTGTAGCTAAGCCCAGTAACTGCCATTATAATCCCGGTAACTGCGGACCACATAATAAAAGGAATGAATTCAGATTCGTCCATATTTTACAATAACGGGATTGACATCTAAAGTTTATCCCCATGACAGGGGCCAAGCATGAAACATCTAAATAGATTTGATACAGACCAAATTTATGCCTGAATTTGTGTGTCCTGACTGTGGAAAACGACTATTTCATGAAAATGAAACAACCCTAAAGGTTGAGGAGACCATTCACTCAAAATTCTGTAGAAAAACAGAAGGAGAAACACACAGTTTCATGCACAGGGATCCGGCACATATGGAAACATTTGATGCAGAAAGGGAAAACGATGCTACCGGAACCCCAGTATTAAAAAAATAAAAGTCAATCAGACCTCAAAATTATATCACGGGTCATTATAGGTTAGACAGAATGGATGAAGAGTATCATTATGATTTAGTAATTGTCGGGGGAGGTCCGGCAGGGTCATCAGCAGCATATGCGGCTGCAAAAAACGGAGTCAAGGTTGCATTATTGGAAAAAGAAAGCACCATAGCAGAGACAGTAAGAACAAGCGGAGTGACATGGATTCAAAATATCAAAGACTTTGGAATTCCAGATGATTGCTTTAATCCAATCAAGAATTTTTCATTTTGTTCGCCAAATAATGAGGTAACAATAAGTGACCCAATTTCGCGGGCCGCAGTATTGGATGTAAGAAAAACATATAGATGGCTAGCAGATCAAGCCAAAAATGCAGGAGCAGATATTTTTGTTAAGACAAACATCAGCAATGTCATAAAGAATGAAAAGGAAGACATAGTTGGAGTTACGGGCACAGGAGCGGGGAGGGAAAAAATAACATTTCATTCCAAAGTTGTAATTGATGCAACCGGATTTGCATCAACGGTTTGTAAGGCAATGGGATTTGTAAGACAATGGGAAAGATTTGGAGCTGGTGCAGAATATGAAGCTAAAGCAGAAAATGTAGATTCAGATACGTGGTGGTTGATGGTAGGGCAAGAATATTCTCCGGCAGGCTATGCGTGGATCTTTCCACTAGGCAAGGATACGGTAAGAATCGGAGTGGGAGTAGGAAAGCCAGAGTCAGATGTAGACCCCAGAGAAAGACTAGACGAACTAATGGAAAAACAGACAGGGCCTATCAAAAAATTGGGCAGGATAACAAAAGTTGAGTTTCATTATGGACTAATTCCAAATGATGGGCTATCAAGACAGACGGTTTTCAATAATTTGATGCTAGTCGGAGATTCGGCCGGACAAGCAAACCCATTGGTGCTAGAAGGAATCAGATACGCAATAAAATTTGGCAGGGTAGCAGGCAAGGTGGCATCAGATGCAATAAAAAAAGGGAAAACTGACAAGGAAGCCCTTTACTCATATGAAGAAAATTGGAGAAAAGAGATTGAATCAAAAATAAACTCTGCAAGCAAGGTACAAGACAGATGGATGGGACTGACAGATGTACAATGGGATAAAGAACTTGATATCATTAGGGAGTTAAAGTCCGAGGAGTTTATCGATTTCATTAAGGCAGATTTTGGAATATCAAATATGATCAAACTAGCTGCCCATCACCCCAAACTTGCAGTAAGGCAATTATTCAGTTTGGTGAAAAGAAAAAACTGACTAGTTTACATTAAAGAAATCAGTTACCAACATGTCATGATATTGTAATTGTGCAACATAAATGCCTGAATCAAGTGAGCGTGGAACAACTTCAGTAAATAGACCAGATGGATTGTCCTTAAGAGCAATCGCCTCAACCAATTCACCTCTTTGATCATATACATCAACAAACAAATCTTCCCTAAACGTCACAGCTTTTTCGACTGCGCCGGATACAACTAATTTATCATTGTCATAGGCAACCTCAACTACAGCAGAACGAGAACGAACAGGCAGATAGCGCTCAATTAACGTTTTTAGTTCTTCCAGGTTATCATCTATGCGTTTCTCATCTTTGTTACCAAATGCAAGTTTGATTTCATTAATCACAGAAGAAAATCGTGGATTATCATAAAAGGAATTACCGCCGAAATTTTCAGCAAATGATTCTAATTCACCAAATTCGCGTGCCAAATCAACCATGTCTAAATCAGATGCAGTATATTCATAGTCAAATTTTTCTTCAACATTTACAATTTGTGTAGCCTGTGAATCTTTGTACTGTAGCATTACAACGTACAATCCAGAATCAGTAGGGGCAACCCATTGGGTCAAAAAGTTTCCTTGCTTGGTATCAGTAAATTCAAGACTGCTATGAGTGGTACCATCCATGTTGTATACTGTTACATACAGATTTTCACGTCTATCAAAAGTAGATTTGTCAGTAGCGCCAGAGATTATCCAGATATCTTTTTCAGTATCAAATGAAATGTCAAACATGATATTTTCATCATTTAATACCAAATGTTCACTAAGATACGAGCCAATTTCTAAAATTTTTGATTCAGCATCCACAAAATTGGCAATCTCGATCAAATCATTAGCGTCACTCATTTTCTGTTCATATTCATCGACATATTCAGAAAAATCGGCATTGTGGAAAGTAGATACCATGTTTGAAAAGCCATCTAATTTTTCATAAAATTCAATTCGCTTGATTTCATCTAGGTTATATCCGGTATTAGAACCGAATGGATCATCAGTATATGCTTTTGAAACCATAGTCCATTCGTCAAATAAGGCATCAACTAGTTTATCAGCTTCATTAAGCTGGTTTTTAATTACAAGATCCCTAGCATTGTCAATTTTTTCATTGAACGTTTCAGCAAATTCAACATATTTTGGCAGGAACTTGTTCTTTGTTAAACTTAGTTCAGCTAAATTTTCAAGGGATTTTGCACGCTGTAAAATATCACTTGCCCGGACTTTGTATGTGTCTTTATTATATGCGTCTAAATCACTTTTTATCAAGGGGGCCTTTTCACTAACCCAAGTTAGCAAAACCTCAATTCGATCAATCCTAGTTATGGAAGGATTGCCAGATTCCATTTCTTTAGCAGTCTTTAGAATCTGTAGTGCATTATCAATTAAAACCAAATTTTCATAATCAGCCTGAAGTTTTGCAGTTTCTTTCATGCTGTCATATTGGAGTTTTAATACAGTCAATGGATTTCGTTTTTCTCTAAGTTCAGTCATGGATTGATTAAATTCAGACACAATTTGTAAAACATCATCTACAGAATTAGCATTTTCAACTTGTTCTAAAAGCAGACTCCAACTACTTGCAAGCTTGGGGTCAACACCGTTGCTTTGTGAAATTTCAACACTTTTGTGAATTCTAGATGAAATATCAATAACTTGTGCCATTTGATTGATTTTTGATTCAGATTCGAGGATATCATCTACGTTAGATGCCAAAGATAAATCACGTTCTAGGTCATCCCAATCATTCATAATGAGATTAGCAAGATCACTGTTTTCCTCAGAATCTGAAGAAATGAACCTATCAACGCTATCAAGTTCACGTAAAAGAATTGCAGCCTGATGCAGTTTAGAGACACGCTCAATGGAGAGAATTAACTCTTCAATGGAGTCCTTGCCAATTAAAGAAAGTTTTAGAGATTCCCAATCACGTTGAACCAAGTTGTAAAGATCACTTTGCTTTCTAGATACAACGTCAAGATAACGAGATTTAGTTAAAATATCAATAAGCTCAGCAAGTTCATATGTATAGACAGGAGCAGTACCTCTAGCAAAAATAAAGCCAATTTCATTTTTAACTGATTTGCTCAGTACGGTGTCAGATTTTGTCATTAGATTTAGCAGCGTTGCTTCTAATTCATCAAAAGTAGGAATCCTTTGGGTGGCTGTTTTTTCTGGATTGGCATTTCTTATGTCTACAAAAGCATCAGCTAACAGGTCAATTGCTTTGGCTTTATCGCCAATTTCATAGTAAAAAACAGATGCAAATAACACATTATCAATGGATTGCGCAATCTCAAAAGAAATCTCACCGTCATCTAACATTTTCTCTACAGAATCTAAAGATGATTCTATGGCAGGTCTGATCAAAGGATCGATTTCAAAAATTAAATCATCTACAAAAAACTCACCCCACAAAGATACATAATCAGATTCTAAAGTGTCTAAATCACTTGCAACCGGATTTGATGAAGATAAAGAAATGTCAGATATTTGCTCAATGATAGCTGTTTGTTCAGAAATTAAATTCTGAGCCAAGAGTATTTTTTGTTCAGTGTCTGGTTCTATAAAAGAATCAGATGAAACATTAAATGTCGTAGACTTGGACATGTCACCATAAAATAATTTTATTTCATATTCTCCAGGAGTTCCACATATCCTACCCTTTAGGGGAATTACATCAGTGATAAAGACGCCATTTTCTAATGGTATCAGCTGTTGAATTTGGCACAGATCCTCATTAGGATTAAAAATTTGCATGATCAAAAAGGAATCATCTACAGGATTGGCAATTTGACCATAAACAAACAACGGTTCTCCATTGCTATAGTCACCAAAATTTTCAAGAATAGTAATTCCAGCTGGGGTTTGAGCAGAGGCATAAACAGGCATTAAAAGTAGCACAAAGATACTCAAAACTATTGGAATTTTCCTCATAAGAATCAAATCGAGGCTCATATTACTTAAAACTTGAGCAGCTATGATATGTATAATAGTCAGATTGGACCAAATCAGGCCTAGTAACTGCCCAAAAGGCAATACTAGCATTCATTGCAGGATGCTAGATGTTCTCATGAGATGCACCATTCCAGATAGTAACTGCCCAAAAGGCAATACTAGTATCATCAGGCAGTCTTATTTGAAGATAATTCATCAAAATTGCACATAAGAAACACAGCAATTCATCCATAGCAATGACCAGCAAGATGAAGATTATATTGAGAATGAATTAATCAAGGTAAATGGACAAAGTCAGGGAAACTTTTGACAGGTGGGCTAAAAACGGAAAGGCAGAATCAATGGAGATAGAGCACGGGAAGAATGTTTTAAAATTTTTAAAGACAATATCATTTGAGAAGAAATTTACATTCTTAGACATAGGATGTGGAAATGGATGGGTCATAAGAAAAATTTCAAAAGAAGAAAATTGTAAAAAAGCTACAGGCATAGACAAAAGTAAAAACATGATAAAAGAATCAGAAAAAAGGGTAGAAAGTAAAAAAGAGGAATTCATACATACAGATATCGAATCACTAGACGGTAAAAGAAAGTTTGATTTTATCTTTTCAATGGAATCACTTTATTATGCAGATTCTATAGAGGTTGCATTAGATAAGATATACAAATTGACAAAGCATGGAGGGCAGTTTTTTTGTGGTACTGATTTTTACAAAGACAATAAAGCAACATCTAGATGGGCAAAAATTATGAAGATACAAATGCACTTGCATTCAAAAAAAGAATGGATGGAATTTTTCAAGAATGCGGGATTTAAAGTAAAAACCAAACAAATCAAAGATTTAAAAAATAAGAAAAAATGGAAACGAGAATTTGGAACTTTGTTTATAATAGGTACAAGACCTGCATAGTAATACTCAAATCCAATTAAGAAATAGGAATTATGTGAGCTGGAGCACGACACACTGCTACGGCAGAGGAAACTCCTCCCTCCATACAGGAAATGTGATCTGGAGATAGATAATCAGAGATGATTGGCAACGGAACAGAAAAGAATCCAATATGGCGCACGGTGATGGCAAAACCTGAGGTTTCCATAAAAGGAATGAAACAGACGACCCACATGGAGCAAAGCCAAACAGAACTTTAAGATCCTGTACTAGGTTCAGGTAGGCTGCAAAGCGAAATATCGTGAAAACAGAAGGAGGGTTACTCCCAGCACACATTCCAAATTTTAAAAATCAAGCATGAATTGATACAGGACGTTAATAAAAAAATATGAAGTACAGCTGTGGTGGAAAAGAATTCAGTATTCACAACACAAAAAATATCTGCTAGACAAGGGTCATTTGCAAGGACATGCAATGACAATCATAAATCAAAGAAAAAAAATATCAGAGTAAAAATTGAAAGTTATTTGAAACCTTTTTCTGAAACTTTATAACAATTCTTGAAAAGCATCGGAATTTAGCAGCAAATTGCCAAAAGATGATTCTCTTAAAAATTACCAAGAGGTAATACTCAGAAAAAAATTCCCAAAGTATTTTCAGAGACAGCTAAATCTGTGAATTTATGGCATGGAACGCCAGAATGTACCAGAACCGTAGTGCACAACTATAGTTTACGGATCAGATATCTTTCCCATAAACAGAATCGTACCGCTCTCATCATCCTGAATTATAAACAAAAACGGATGATCTGCAATGAATTGTGGAGGTGGAGGTGGTAGGCTTTCTCGCGCAGAAATGATAGTTGTTACAGCAGCCGCTTCTGTCCCTTCTTCATTTACGTCTATAAACGTGTCCTGAATTGCAGCAGTTACGTATAGGTTGTTACCTGAAGAAATATCTGCAATTCCTCCAAGATTAGCATTGTCTGGACTAAACACATCTGGCATTCCAAGATTCATCAGCGGTTCGTTAAGAATATATTTTTCAGCTATTTGGAACTTTGGAATTGATACTAGAACTTCTCGTTGATTATACAAGTTCTGTGTCCATTGTCTAATCTGTTCATGTGATATGGAATCCTCCAGATGTTTTAGGCCGTCTGTATCGTCTGGCAGGATTACCAACATCGATAGCCTGTCGCCATCGTATGGCATTTTTAGCATCCTAGCATTATCTAATAATCCAAAGTCGAATCTGCCTAGCACCGTCATAAAATCTACATCTACAGAATCCTCGCTATTCTTCCAAAAGGCGGACTCTGCGGTGTCCTCCTCTGGGAACTGTGTTTTCCATGTGCCCTTAAAGTATATGGCATTGTTGATTACCATTGCAGTCAATTCGTTTACATCCGCCGGAGCAATTACTTTTTCAATCTTGCCGTTTGTGTTATCAGAGGCCCACTGGTTTATCCTTTTTACACCGTCATCTGCATCCAAAAAGTTTACCTTTTCTGCGGTGGAAAGATATGTCTCTCGTGCCACAGAGGTATAGGAATCATATGGTTCAAACCAGTCTACAATCCAAAGTGCGTTTGCCGTATTCAGTTCTATGTATGGATCATCTTGGTTTATTGAGGATATAAAATGTGATGTAGAGTTGTGGCGTGCATCTTTGTCTGGTTCAAATCCAAAGACATCCTGCATTTCTTGCGCAGTGTTTTCTCCGGCACCCTCATACAGTATTGAAAATGCTAGATACATGCTGACAGGTGAAAAGAATATATTTTCAGGAGTGTCTGATATCTGTCTGTAAAAATCAATTGCAAACTGATTGTTCGTAGCTGCAATACGGGTATAATTAGATGGCTGCATCTTTGTGGTGATACCATCATCCATAGTAACGGCATCATCATCTGCCGAGGTGTCCTCGTCATTGTTGTTTGACCCTGTTACGCTTTTGGCGTTGGCTTTTTGAGATATATCTGGCTGGTATACCGTGGCATAGTCCCTATATGCTAATCGCAGAGCAGAATCACTAGTTACGCAAACGGGCTTGCCTGCAGAAGTCATCATCAAAAGCTTGCCGTCATTACACTGAATCATGCCTATTGGTATGCCTGACTGATACTGTTCCAATGGTGAGTCAGTGGATGCAGCATATGCTGGCACCATCACTATCATCATCACGGTGCCCAAAACCAAAAATCCTGACATTACAATTCCAGCCATACATAGTGTGGATTGCCTTGTTATTAAAAATGACTAACAGATGACTTGCTGGAAATATCAAGATTTCGCATGGATTTGGTAAATTTTGACGAATTGATCATCGGAATTTACCAGAATTCCTTTTCATGTATTGAAAACAAAGGTCTGCCGGCATAACGGAATGACTCAATGCAGTAAAACCGGAAATAATTTCAGACAGTCAGAGAATGTTGATGATTATTTGATATTGGAAAACACAACATCTGCCAAGATTGTTTGAGAAGCAAGCAGTCATTTGTTTTGATAAAATTTTGTTTTCTTTTCACTTGAAGAGCTGTGGGCCTTGGCAGAAAGGAAAACCAGGCTAATGTAATTAGCATGTCTTAGGGTCAAGACTTTTAATATCATTATGACACTATCCAATTAAAAAACCTTGTAAGTCCTTGTGTAATGGTCACATGAGGCTTGATACTCCTTGGGTACGGGTTTGATTCCCATGAGGTCATGACCATTCTTGGCAAAGATTCCATACTCAAATTTCTTTTGTTAGATCTTTTGTATGAATGCGTTCTCATTGGTCGTCTAAAGCTTGTTTATCGTAAATTGTAAAATTTACAAAAAAATCAAACGAAACAGAAGGTTTTCATTTGTGGAAATGTGAAAATACGAATAAAAAGTGTAAGATTATCTCATTGAAGAAACTTGTTCTTTACAGATATCCGCATTGCATTGGCAAGTTCCATCACAAAGACATGCACCTTGCATAGCACAATCACATTCAGAGCCCATTTCAGCAGAAGCCGCACACCCACATGCTGCGTCTTCCCTATCAGAAGGAGTTGTTTGTGGCGGTGGTGGTGGACTTTGCGTCGTATCATAATGACTTCGTGTTTGTTGATAGTCAGAATCATTTTTTAATTGGGCCTCACCTCTGTTGGTTTTATAGCCTCCAGATGAATCGCTAGTTTCATAGCCTACAAGTCTAGTAGGATCAATTCCTTGTTGTCCCTGAGAGGTATTTTTGAGTGATCTGCTGCTAATGAAGAAAAATGCGATACCTGCAACAGCTGCAATTCCAGCCATTCCATAAATAATCAGTACAGGGAAATCACCAGTTGAAGTAGTCATAAAATCCTCAGGAGGAGTCGGGGTTATACCAATAATTTCAATTCCATCTAACATATCTAAAGCACCAAATCCAACAGCAGTCAAGGTTGCAGAGTCAGATGATTGAATACTTGTTACAGTGTAGGTTTGATCAGAAACAATTTCAGCTTCAAAGACTTTTGGAACTTGACGTTGTTCTCTAATACTACTCTCACCCATGGTCCACTCAGATAGAACAAATCCAGCTATTTCGTCATCTAAACCATAAGTTCCAGCATCCACACTGATTCCAGTTGGATCAAACAAAAAATGCCAATTGGTCAGTGGTTGCTCTAAAATAAAATCAGCATCAATGAGATGTCTTCCAAGTACGTCTTCTGCTTCTGTACCTACAAAATAAGCATAAACTTCAGGCTCTTGGTCCCGTAATATATTAATTGGAATGTTAATTTCGACATCATCTATCACAATCTCATTATCGGTTGAGAGACCCCTCCATCCCAAGTCAACCAAAGTTCTTTGAGAATCCTGAGTGATTACATAATCACTTAGAGATCCTTCTAAAACAACATTATAATCAATAGAAGTGTTAATGTTTCTTGCTTTAAGCTTAAAATCATAAGACACATCCAAGTCAGTAATTTGTGCTTGACTGCCATCATTTACAATTCCACGATTTAGTTCTTCTATAAGACTTTGAACACCAGGATTGGTAGAATCAGCAGTACCAGATACTCTCCATTCTTTACCTTGAAGATCATCAAAGAGATTACCGCCATTTGGATATTCAATAAAGACGGTTTTTTGATAAGTCATCTTAAATGGAGATAATTCATTATTAGGATTAATTGTTGCATCTAATTGGGCAGCCCAAGCAGGAGCACTAGTGCTAACAACGATAAGAGTTGCAAGTAAAACAGTCATAATTACAGCCCTAGACACGAGTAAAATCCATGAAATACGGTAATAAACTTATCCTAAATGCTAAGATCGAGAGGTTTTGAAAAAGTAATATGGAGTAACAGAATTAGTATTTTCAGTTTTAGAGGTATATGGTATGATTACAGTATTAGCAGGAGGAACAGGTTCAGTAAAACTAGTCAGAGGACTAGTGTCACAAGAATCCAAAGTTAATGTAATTAGCAATGTAGGAGACAATTATTGGCTTTACGGACTATATGTGTGTCCAGATATTGATACCATAATTTATGGATTGGCAGATTTACTTGATCAAGAAAGAGGATGGGGAATGAAAAAAGATACATTCAACTTTTTACGTCAAATGGAAGTTTTCGGAGAAGAGACATGGTTCAGAGTCGGAGACAGAGACGCTGCAACACATTTGATTAGGACCAACATGCTAAAAAACGGAAAGAACCTCAGTGACATAACAAAATGGATGTGTGAAAAGTTTGCAGTTAGTGCCAATATCATTCCAGTTACAGACAACAGTATTGAAACAAGAATAACCACAGATAAAGGAGAATTACATTTGCAAGAATATTGGGTCAAACACAGAGGAAAGGATCCAGTCGAGGGAATACAATATATCGGAGCAGACAAGGCGCGTCCAAATCCAGAAGCTGTAAATGCAATTCATGATTCAGATATGGTGATTTTAGCACCAGGCAATCCATTAACGTCAATAGGCCCGATGCTTCAGATTAAAGGAATTAGGAAAGAATTATCAAAAATGAAAAAGAAGGTAGTAGCAATTAGTCCGCTAATAGGGGATAATGCAATTAGCGGACCTGCCGCAAAATACATGCAAGCAGCAGGAATAGAATCAAATGCCTACGGACTAGCAAAAATGTATTCAGATGTATGTGCCAACATCATTGTGGATACCAAAGATAAGACGCTGACCAAAAAAATTCATAGTTTGGATATGAATGTGTTTGAGACAAAAATCACCATGAAAAATAAATTATCAGAGGACGCATTAGCAAATTTCATTCTAAAACAAGTACACGTATAATTTGAAAATTGCAGCAATAGTCCCCGTAAAGACTTTCTCTAAGGCAAAAACCCGTTTAGATTTATCTCCACAGCAAATAGAGAACTTGTGCAAGGTCATGTTAGAAGAAATTCTTCACATATTATCAATATCGCCTCAAATTGAAAAAATAATCATGGTAACAAAGGAGGAAGAGGCAATTGAAATTGGAAAAAAATACAAGACAGTTACAATCATTGACGAAAAAGAAGAGAGTGTAAATGGTGCAGTGGCATTGGCAGACAAGTACCTTTTAGAAAATGATTTTCATGCATCAATCATATTTCCACAGGACATACCGTTTATCAAAACACAGGATATTGATTTTATGCTAAATTATAAAACTCATCCAAATTTTGCAATCATTGTGCCATCTAGAAGGTTTGATGGAACTAATGCACTAGCCAGAATGCCAGTAGACTTGATGGAGACACATTATGATGAGGACAGCTACAAAATCCACATGAACACAGCTAAAGAACACACACTAAATGTTGCGATGGTTTTTATAAAAAGAATAATGTGGGATGTAGATAATACTGAGGATTTAAAATTTCTATTAGAGCAAAATGAAAAACCAGGAATTGTAAAAAAGATCAAAGAGATACTAGAGTAGCATCGATTAAAAACGCAAAGGAATCATAATTTTAGGCAGGGATCACCAATAAACTTATATATTATTATTTAGAAAATCTTAAATATCATCATAAAGGGTTTTGAGAGAAAAAATGGTTAAAACAAGCAATTCAAAAGACAAATGTCCAAGATGTGGAAAGGGGACACTAGTAACAGATGCCAATACGGGGGAGAACTTTTGTAGCAAATGTGGTTTTGTGATTACAGATAAAGTTGAGGAATCAGGTCCGGAATGGAGATCATTTTCAAACGAGGGTGAAAACAAAAGCAGGGCAGGAGTTCCAACTTCACTTGCCATGCACGATATGGGATTGGCCACAGTAATCAACCCGCAAAATAGGGATGCAACAGGAAAACCACTTACAGCTGCAATGAAAAGCACCATTGAAAGATTGAGAACCTGGGATAGCAGAAGCCAGGTTCACGAGCCAGTAGATAGAAATTTCAGACAGGCATTCAGTGAGCTAGACAGGTTAAAAGACAAGCTTGCAGTAAGGGATTCAGTTATTGAAAAAGCAGCTTATATTTACAGAAAAGCACTAGAGAAGGGATTGGTCAGGGGGCGTTCAATTTCGGCATTAATAGCGTCTGCATTGTATGCCGCATGTAGAGACACTGAAACTCCAAGAACGTTAAAGGACATAGGGCAAGCAAGCAACATAAAACGAAAGGACATTGCAAGGTGTTACCGTTTATTGTTAAGAGAACTAAATTTAAAGATGCCAGTAGTAGATCCTGTAAAATGTATTTCCAGAATTGCAAGTAAGGCAAGCCTCTCTGAAAAAACGAAAAGAAAAGCAACGAAAATTTTACAAACAGCCGAAGAGCAAAAAATTTCAGCAGGCAAAGATCCCATGGGATTGGCTGCCGCTGCACTTTATGTAGCATGTGTGACAAATGGCGAGAATAAAACTCAAAGAGATGTCGCAGAAGCAGCAGGAGTGACAGAGGTTACAATTAGAAACAGATACAAGGGATTAAAGGCAGCACTAAAGCTCTAAATCAGGCTTCCTTTGTAGAGGAAAATCTATGAATTATCAAGACGGAAATTGATAAAACCCCAGACAATAAAAACAGGATTTCCAATGAGGACATCAAAGAGTGTGAGAATGCATCCTCAATAGAAATGGAATTTAACTGAGAGATGAAATTGGCATAAGAGAATACAAAGTAGTTAGTAGCCCAATGAATCAGCAAAGATGCAATAAAGCCATATTTTAGATAGACCCATCCCAAAATAATTCCACTGGCAGCAGCCTGTGTAATCTTTCCACCGCTCCAGGATTCACCAAAGGCAACGTGGGCAAATCCAAAAAGAAGGCCCACAGTTAGAACTAAGACAATTGCCTTTTTTTCATCAAGAATTCCCAAGACTGCAGGATTCCACAGACATCTCAGAAAATAGGTTATGGAGGATTTTTGGGAATACAAAGCAAACAGGGGGATTCCAATTAAGACAAAGCGAAACGTAAATTCCTCAATCAGAGGTGCAAGACTTACATAGAAGAATTGAATCAGGTCATTTTCCACAACGGGAGCAACTATGGAAACGCCAAATCCTTCCTGAACATAATTAATTAGCGCAGAAATCAGAATTAGGATTGAAAACCATTTTGTTACCCCGACTAAATAATTAACACGTGTATCATATTTGCCAAAAGAGATTATCGGAGAGATGGTTTTTAAGAAACTATGTTTTGGTCCAAAAATTGCAATCACAAACAAAACAAGATAGAAAGCCCACAAAACAACAAAGACATCACCAATACTAACATCAACAGGGGACTGGTAAAGATCAGTGTCACTAAAAAAATCAAGGTGAGTTACAGGGTATTCGTAATTAATGTCATCCCCAATATCAGTCTCAAAAACAACATAGATGCCTATTGGGAAAGATACAAGAAGTAAACCAAAAATTACAGAAAGTAAGGCAGTGAAAGGAATTCCAAGGAATTGTAATATCTTAATTGAATTTTGCAATTCGTTTTAGTGTAATTCTATAGTATCCTCAGCAAAGCCCAAGTTAATCAAGGTGTCTTTGATGGTATCTCTATGATCACCTTGTAAAAAGATATAGCCCTCTTTGGCAGTACCGCCACAGGCATACTTGTTTTTGAGTTCTTTTGCAACAGTCTCTAAATTATTTAATTTAGGATCTAATCCTTCAATCATGGTGCCTTTTTTCTTAAATCGCCTAGTTTCCAATCTGATAATGATTTTAATGCTATCTTTGGCAAGCTCACCACAAGCACACAAATCTTCTGGAAGACCACAAGTATTACAAATTATCGCCATTCGTTCAAGATCAATTCAATCATCCACACTATTAAGCCTTGTTTGAATATTAGCAAAAAATGAAAAACAAGTGTGTTTTTTAGATAGAAAATTAGATAAAAAGAATGGCAGAGGATCTGACAAAGAAAGCAGCAGATATGCTGCTAAAGGGGGCAACATTACTCAGTGAACCATGCCCATACTGCAAGGGAGTCAGGGTCATAAGCAAGGGCCAGGCATTGTGCATCAGTTGTGGACGGACACCTGAGAAAAAAGATATTCCCAAAGAATCGACAAGTGAGAGTAAAAATCCCATAAAAGAGAGCCTGGAAAAAAAGATAGAGAGCTTGTCAAAAGAATTAGAACATGAGACTAATCATGACAGACAACAAGAAATTCTAAAAACCATCAACGCCATACTAGAAACAATGGGTAAAATTCAAGACAAACAATAAGATTTGTTCTCCATCTGAGATTTAACCCCAGATTCATAATTTTGGGCATAATATATCAAACCTGGCTTTTAATCTAGTGATGGCTATGGTAAATTGGTGGCCTGTGCCGTAAATCAGTGCAATCTCTGAACCGCACTTTTTTGGGATTTTTTGATGACTGGATAGTTTAAGAAAATCATCTATGCGATTTACTGTTAAATTCCAGTGATCAGTTCATCAGAATTTGCCTGAACCATTACGCGATATCCATTGCAACTATCGCAGTCTAATGGTATCAAAAAACCACTGCAAAAAGGGGGTTAACAAAACGCCCTTGGTACAAAAGTTGTATCAGATATTAAACAAACCCAAAAAACACAACTTTTAGCACAGATAAGGAAAAATCCCTAACTTTAGTTCCAAACACAAAGCAGGCAATTTACACAAAAATCATCCAAAATATCACACAATCACACGACATCCATTTCAACTATCGCGTAATTACATGACATCAAAATTGTGCAATTTCCAAAAATTAAATCTTCAAAAACCAAAAAACAAAATCAAAAAAACAAAACCAAGTCTTTGAAAATCAAATCTCCAAAACCCAAAACCATTTTCTGCAACAGCCTTTTTCAAAATCCAATACTTTGCACCTTCCAAGAGATTCGGAATTAGAATATAGGATAGTGAGGGCATGATGAGTCGGCGTTGATCTGAACATCAATATGATGACAGTATACCCTTAGCCCTCACTACATCACATCATTCTACCAATATAACTCAACTAGAAGGCATCTGGGAATACAGGGTTGATTCCTGAAACTCAGACCATGCGCAATTTTTCAAGACAGCCAGATACTGGATAGTGAGGGCCATGTAAGATCCACTCATTCTGAACATCAATATGATGACAGTATACCCTTAGCCCTCACTACATCACATCATTCTACCAATATAACTCAACTAGAAAGGCACGCTGATGAGGAATAATTTTCCGAAACTCGCACGAGTCCATGTCAAAACAACAATTTGTCAAAAGGGCTGCAGTGACTGGCACAGACATGCTTTTTGTCACAGTCGGATCACTGACATACGCATACGTGGTTCGGTTCTGATAAATTCTGATGATCTGTTCACTGAAATTTAACAGTAAATTGCCAAGAGATGATTTTCTTAAACTATCTAGTCATCAAAAAATCCCAGTGCAGTTCAGACTTTCCAAATCTGTGATTTGTGGCATGAAGCGCCAAAATTTACCAGAACCGCCCACAGATCGTCTCGCATATCAGTATTATCTTTGAAGGACTGTATCTACACACACACACACCCCATCTACCGAATCGGTTCAAATATCAGAATAAACAGAATTGGGCCAGATGCTCAGTAAGGGAAAAATTTGAGTTGTCAGTTCCTGTCATAGACTGACTTGTGATCACCTGAATCCCACCACGATTCTGATAAAATCTGGGTTTAGGGTCATATTTTGGACACAGAATAAAGTTTTTATGTTAAAATCCGCAACGACGAATTGTAATGGCAGATAAGAAATCAGCACCACTTCCAGCATCAAGTGGGGGTCTCATGCGATTCTTTGAAGATGAGACAAAAGGATTCAAGATCGACCCAAAAATCGTAGTATCCATTCCAATTAGTTTAATCGTAATTTCATGGATAATTGATGCATTTTTAGCTCCGTGAAGAAACAATGGAAAAAGATCCAGACGATGTTTCAAACATACACAATAGATTTTCACTTACGCTGATCAACCCAGGGTCACATTATTTTTCATTAGCAGCCTCACTAGGAGTAGGAGCAGTAATTACACTTGCAACATATTTTGGATATCTTGGAGAAACATATACAGATGAAGTATGGTACAGATTACCAATAGTCCTAGGGGTTTTGGCACTAACACAGGTATTGGATACAAAATTTACAAAGAAGAAGGAATATTCAAAATCACTGCATTCGTCATTTTTTGGTAGCATGCTATGGGTAGTAACAATTCTGATGGGACTGCTTGCAAGTCTGGTTTTATCCAAGGAGGTACAACTATTTTTCATAGTTTTTGGAATGATGCTTTTTGCAAGTTTTAGAATTGGAATATACACAACAACATTGGGGATTAGCCTCAAAAAAGCTTGGGCAATTGCATTTATTCAGCCGTTGGCAATGTTTGCAGTGTTAATCCCACAAAGCATATGGTTTGAAATACTAAATGAACCAGTAGGATTAGCATACGGCATTGTATTTTTGATAATTGCAAACATATGGTCAATAATGACAGACAGGGCAGGCAGGCCGGAGATGGAAAGTACTCACAAGACCATTCAAGCATATCTTGCATCACAGGGAAACGATTTTGCAGATGCCGAAGAGCTGATGGAAAAGCAATCCTCAGAAACCAAAGTTACTACGTCTCAAATAAAATTCTCAGATCATGCAGGAGACAAAGAATTCAGAATGGTGCTGCCAGAGATACATCCAGGTCCATACCACCCGGTAGGGGGCAGCAACATACCATACCTAATTTACAAAAACCTGTCATCATCTGCAATGGTAATGCATAGCATTTCAGACCATGCGCTAAACCTTCCATCAAGAAATGAAGTTGAAAATTACTTGAAAAATATGGAAAACAGTACAGTCAAGGAGGAAGGAATGCAGTGCTCAGAGCCGGTTACGGTTCAAATAAACAAAGCAAGAGTCACGGGGATTCGTTTTGGGAACAACCCATTGCTGTTTTTATCACTGTCGCCACACGGAATGGAGGATATTCCAACTTATATGAAGACAGAGATTGAACAGTATTCTAAGAACAGAAACTATACAAGAATACTGGCAGTTGACTGTCACAATGCAATGGGGGAGGAAATATCAAAGGAAGACGGGGAAGATATGCTAAAGGCTGCAAAATCATGTCTGGATACATTGATTACAAAAAATAATTTTCCAATAGAATTTGGATATGCAAATACAGACGACATGGATGTTTGGGCAGAGGATTTGGGAATGGGAGGATTGGGAATCACGTGTCTAAAAATTAATAGCAAAAAATATTTTCTAGGATGGGCAGATGCAAACAATATGGAAAATGGAGTAAGAGAAAAAATCATAGATATTTTTGCAAAGAGGGATTACAATCTGCTTGAGATATGTACATCAGACACGCATTATGCTCCGGTTAAAGCAAGAAACAGAAATGGGTACTATCAATTAGGGCTAATTACAAGCGCAGATAAGCTCTCAAAATGGTTCTTCAAAATTGCAAAAACAGCCGAAGTCAATACGGCGCCTGCGAAATTTGAGATTTTAGAAAATGAAACAAAGGTCAAAGTCATGGGTCAAAACATCTACAAAGACTATTCTAAAGCACTGGATAATTCGCTAAAGATCACCAAGGGATTTGTCATTGGGGGCGTTTTATTATTCATAACCAGTCTTTTCATATAGTGTTCATTTGATCAATATTGCCATAAAATTCATCCACAAATGAAGAAAATTGAAAAATAGGCACAATAGGAACGTTTTCTATGAAATTGATTTTATCCTGATACAGCGTAACAATGACAGGTACTGCAATGGCCCCAGGGGTTTTTTCAACATACCGTTTAGTACGCTTGATTTGTTTTTGTACTGCAGTATTTAGTGCAGAAGCACCATAGCGTTTCCAATGCTTGCAGTCTATCAGCATGGCAATGCCCAGCCTAATACCAACGACATCAATTTCCATACGGGGTTTGGTTAGCATCATGTTTTTGATTACAGCAAAATTTTTTGAAAGCAAGATTTCAGCAGTCAGGCCTTCAAAATCCCTCCAACCAAGGGCAACTGAAATTTCGTCCAAAGCAAGTCCGTTTTCAAGTAAAAGAACGGCAATCTTTAGTTTATCTCCGTCCTCAAAGTAATAGAAATCGTCTTTTTTTGTTCCAATATCGTTTCTGATAAATTCTTCTAAAATAATCTTGGAATCTTGAGGATTTATTTTGGTGACAGCACAAAAATCCTGCATGGAGACGCCACCTACAATGATTCCTTGCAGTCCAGTAATCATTTTTGGATGAATTTTCAATCGTGATTTTTCAGTCATGTTAGAAATATAGGTTTTGGGAGATAAAAGAGCAGGTTATTACGATATAGGTTTTATTATATGTCCTAGCAAACAAGGTTATGAAAAAAATGCTAGTTGCAATACTAGCTGTTTCAATAATAGCAATAACACAAAACGAATCATTTGCAGAAAAAAACACATATTTTGATTCAGTGAAATTCATACAGTATCTAGATGAAAATACCGCGCTTGAGGAAGTTAGAAACGGCAATTTGGACACGTACTATTTTACAATCTCGCCAGATAGACTAGAAAACAACCATGCAGAAAAAGGATTGCAGGTATTTGATTCCACGGGTGGATATTACAGTATTTTACTAAATCCTGCAAAAGCCAAGGAATACAATCCGTTTTCAAACAGAGACATCAGATTTGCGTTAAACTATTTGGTAGACAGAAAACTAATTGTAAATGAGTTGATGGGAGGCTATGGGTCTCCAAGCATTTCATATTATGGGTCAACAGATCCAGAATATCTAACAGTAATTGAGCAGTTAGAGACATTTGATTTCAGATACAATCCCACACTAGCAGAAAAAATCATCTCAGAGAAGCTAAAAGAAGAGGGGGCAAGAAAAACAAACAGCAAGTGGGCAATGGATGGAAAGCCAATAGAAATTACAATATTTATCAGAAGTGATGATCCGGTAAGAAAGTCCATCGGGGAGATTTTATCAGGCGAATTAGAGAAAATCGGATTTACAGTTAAAAAGGAATTCGGAGATCTAAACAAGGCATTTGTGGTAGTATACGGCTCAAATCCTTCAGATTTAAAATGGAGTTTATACACAGAGGGATGGAATCGTTCTGCATTTGTAAAATATGACTCAACGGGATTAGGACACATGTATTCGCCATGGTTCTCAAACATGCCAGGATTCAATGATCCGTCATATTGGAACTATCAAAATGAAAAATTAGACGAGTTAACCCAGAAAATATACACGGGGGATTTTCAAACAGAACAGCAGAGGGCAGGGTTAATTCAAGATGCAGTCATGGAAGGAATAAATGAATCAGTGAGAATTTTTTTGGCAAGCAGAGTTGATCAATACATAGTAAATGAGGATATTTCAGGAGTAGTAAATGATTTTGGGGCAGGGATTCCAAGCAGATTCACGCCAATTAATGCAAAGGGGGACCATGATGAATTTGCAATAGGAGTCAAACAGATCTATCAGGGGGCATGGAATCCAGTAATGGGATTATCAGATAGCTATAGCAGGCACATTTGGGGAATAATTTCAGATCCTGCGACATTTAAGCATCCGTTTACCGGAGAAACATTTCCAGTTAGGGCAACATGGAAAGTTGATACCAAAGGGCCAAGTGGAAGCGTGCCAATAGACCAAGAATCAAAAATATGGAATCCGGCATTGCAAAAATGGGAAAAAGTAAAGAAGGATGCAGTTGCAACAAGCAAGGTCACATTTGATTTTAAACTTAGCAATTGGCACAATGGAGAGAAAATGAATATGGATGATATTTTGCATTCACTTTATTTTACAATGGAGTGGGGAACCCAAGTTGATGAAAACGACAAGACGTTTGATACTGAATTCACCCCCAGAGCAGCCCAAAGCATACAGACAATCAAAGGAGTTAACCAAATTGACGAAGAAACAATTGAAGTCTATGTAAATTATTGGCACTTTGATGAGGGAGAGATAGCAGAGTGGGCATCAATATGGAGCCCTATGCCATGGGAAATCACGGCAGCCATGGAAAAAGCAGTAATGGATGGCAAAGTATCATTTTCAAGGTCAGGGGCCACAAGTAAAAATGTCAGCTGGCTATCACTGATAATTCCAAATGATGCAAACATTATCAAAGAATATCTGCAGGAATTCAGAAAAACAAACTACATACCAGAGCCATTAAAAGAAGGCAGTCAGGACGCAAGCTATTATCAAAAAAGGTATGACTCGTCAATAAAATGGATTGAGGAGAAAAAACATGCGGTGATAAGTAATGGGCCATATTATTTAGAATCATATGCCCCAGAGTCAAGAACAATCAAGGCAAAAGCATACGGTGATGACTCGTATCCATTCAAAAAAGGCAGTTGGGGAAAATTTGAAGAACCCAAATTTCCGTTAATAAAAAACATAGAGATGAAAAATGCAGCAGAGCAAAACAAGGAACTTGTAATAACAGTTGAAGCTGAAAATTCAGATTCAATACTGTATTTTTTGACAAACAACCAGGGAGAGAAGGTATCATCAGAGACGATTAAAGTAAAAGAGGATCATGTCATGATTAACATACCTGCTGAGCAAACAAGGGAGTTAGGAATAGGTGCAAACAATCTCAAAATATTTGCAATTTCAGAAAAAGTATCAAAACCTGATTTTTATGAATCAAGCTTTATGGTAACGGCAGACAGGATGGAAATGCCCACAGGTACATACGAAAATATGGAATTTGCAGAAAATGAACCAGAATATTGGATTTGGATCATTCCAGCAGTAATAGTGGGGGTGGCAGCGGCAGCAGCACGTATAATGCCGGCATATCTGAAAAAGAGAAATCAGCCCAACCCATAATCCTTGAGAATTAGTTCAATCTGGCTTTCATTTTCAAGTTTAGAGTATTCTTTTAGAAGATTTTGATTGAGTTCATAAAACGTGTGGCCCCATTTGAATTTGTCAAGTAGCTTCATAGCTTGGTCCTCAAATCCCAAAACAAACAGGGATGCAGATATTGCCTCAGCCGTAGTTAGTTTGTTTAGTTTTGAATAATTTACAGGGTTGCCAGCTAGTAAGGGAGGCAATTTTCTTTTGATGCCGGCAAATTTTGCAGAAAAGGCCTGATTTGCAAGATTCCACGAACAATCAATTCCAATAATAGAGCGAATTGTGGACTTATCTCTAGGCAATAGTGTTTTTTCAGAGAAAGGATCCAACACCAATCCCTTGGTTCCGATTTTCTTGATGTTTTGTACAAGACCAAACTTTACCATTTTTGCCGCTGTACACTTTTTGGGATCATCTTGATAAAGCATCAAAACCTGTAATTTCATTTTAATTAAAAATTATAAAATCATTTTAAAAGCTATTCCAAAGTTTTGTAGGTTATTTTGTAATAAAATCGTGAAATTTGTTCGTCTTTTACTACTTTAACACTCCAATTAGTGTCAGGCAGGAATTCATCAGGGGATTCAGGCAAAATACTGAATTTTTCAAGGCGTACGTCAGGGCCGCTGTACCTAACATTGTAATCTAATCCATCCACAGTAACAACATCATAAATTTGGCCTGGTTTTCTAGTAGATTCTTGTACCAGACAGTCAGCATCAGGGCCAACAATGCAGGTTCCGTTTTCAGAGGATACTTTAAGGTTGACATTTGATTCTTCTCCCCTAGAAGGAGTAATCAAGGAACCAGTAAGCACTCTAGGAGCAATAGAAACACCATCATCGTCGGCTTTTTCCCCGGTAGGAATAGAAATGACAGATTCAGAAATCCTATTTTCTTTTACAATCACAGTATCCAATGTTGAAGAGGGCTTTGCAATCACATCAAATGTAATGGAACGGATTTCAAAACCAGCATCTACTGTTGTTTCATATGAACCAATAGATGAGACATCATTTGGAATCATAAATTCATGTACAAATGAACCTGAAGGTGTGGGTTTAATCTCGGTAACAGGACCAGTATTGGTTCCACAGATAAAAGTGCCACAATTTATTTCAGCATCAGATTTTTTGATGGTGGATACTTGAAATTTTTCAAGATAAATCAGCTTTGAAGGTTTTCCAGACACAACTACAACATCGCCAGGATGATATTGTGGTTTATCAAGATTCAACAATAATGATAAATCAATGTTTGTTCCAACGACAAAATCATTGGCTACGCTGAATCTTGTATCAGTTTGAGCATTGTTATAATTTGCACGAACTATGTATTCACCTTCACTAAATATGGTAGGAGGTAATTCAAACAAACTTGAAAATTCTCCCCCCTGAGTGGGATAAACATTTGCCTCATGGATTTTCTCAAATGGGAATGTCCCATCTATGACTCGTAGTTGTACTCGTTCTTTAACAGCTAATCCTTCGTTACCCGGACTACGTTGAATGACATTTCCAAGAACTTTCAATCTTTCGCCAGCCTTGTACAATGATTTTTCAGTGCTAACAAACAGAGGAATAGTGGATAAAGAGTCATTAGCAGGATCCTCAGAAACTTTAAAGAAAAGATTCGTACTTTGAGATACAGTTGCTATCGTAATTTTGTAGACACCATAATTAGAGATTCTAACATTACGACCATCATCATCTTTTAAAATTGGGGGTTTTTCGTATGCAGGAACAGTCCAGTTAAAAGAGAATCTCTGGTTTTCAGGTATAGCGCCAGAGTCGGTTCTAGTTCCATCAGGTCGGATGACAGAGATGACTACGGATGGATCACTTAGTGGAGGAACAATTCCATCCAAATGAACAACTTCTCCCAATCCATAGATGTCTTTATCAATAGAAACACTCAATCTGTTATTATTCAAATCCAACGGATCAACAACAGAAAAAGTGGTAGTTGCAACATCTGTGTTATATTGTGCAGTTATAACATAAGTTCCAACTTTGAAAAAATTTGGGACAATGTCAATTTGGGTTGAATATTTGCCAGAGGTATCAGGAATTGCAGTAAAATCATAAGACGTTAATGATGGGCTTTGGCCTACATTAGATTGAGTAAGAATTTCAATGGGATCCCCGTTTTCATCAGTAACAGAGATATCAACTACAGAACCGGTAGTATAGCTTGAACTAGTTAGGAGATTTTTAACAAAACCGCTAAGAGACATAGATTCTCCAAGTTCATAGACAGGCGCATCAGTTTCAACAGTTAAACGATCAGATGAAACGACAAAATTTTCAGGATCATCTACGACGTGAATAAGAAGAGAGGCAGTTCCAATATCCTTGGAAACATCAATCTTGTAATCACCCTGTCTTAAAGGATTCTCAGGAATTTCAAACGAGTATGTAAAAGAGCCATCGCCCAATATTCTCAAACTATCTAAAATTTTGAACCCAGAATAGCTACCAGGGGTATTGATAGAACTTTGCTTTGTTTGTACAATTTGCAGATCCAATGTACTGATCCAAACTTGATTTATCCTGCCAGTAAGAGTAACTGTATCGCCTGTTTGATATGCAACCTTGTCAGACCAAAGAGATATTGCAGTATTTTCTTTAAAATCCTCAACAACCTCAAAAGAGGTAGAGATGGTTTTGTCAGAATATTCAGCAGAGACGTCATAAACGCCATAAATGGGGTCTACTGTGGTCAGAAAAACACTAGTCAGGAATTCACCATCAGTTGGAAACAGAATTCCATTGTCAACTACAATGCCCAAGGCATCAGTTACAGTAAATTTCATTCCCTGAAAAGGAACAATATCAGTTGCAAATCCAGCAATAGAGACCGTCTCGCCTGGAAGATATTGAGATTTATCGGTACGAATGCCAATGTCGCCCTCTTTTTGAATTTCCTCTTTGATTATTTCATGACCTACTGAAAAACTAGTATCAGCAGTTGCGCCGGCATAGTCTACAGATACGTTGTAGGTGCCCTCATTAATTCCCAATACCTGATGTAAGCTAAGAGTAGTTTTGTAATTCAAATTAAGATCAGGATACAAGGTGATGATTTTATGAAAATCAGGACCGGTGATGGTAACAGTAATTTGTTCAGACTTGAAAAAGGGCTTTAGGACAAAAACCTCTTTAGAAACACTTCCTTCAATTACTGCAACGTCTCCAAAAATATACGAGACATGTTCCAAAACAGTCACAGATAATTCCTCAGAAGATTGCGTTTCAACTAGTTTTCCGTTTGAAGAGCCAGCTGTAGATACGACAAACTTCCAATCATCAGAACTGTCAGAATCATATCCATCATAGAGCCTTTGCCAAGAGGTAAAATCATTTTTAGTATCAGATAACGAAGGAGTGCTGTCAATTACAACCCCGGCATCGTCTCTGAGTTCAACAGATTCATTTGTATCAGCAAACCAAAGACTTTGATAGGAATATGTCAAAAATTGGCCAGGTTCAATGACAGTGTCTGAAGATATGGTCATTGTTTTTTTCAAGGCAGTTGTTGATGCAATTTCCCACCCGCCAATGTCAACGTCAGAATCAGTCGGGTTGTATAGTTCAATCCATTCAGAGACAGCTGCAGAATCATCTCCGGGAGGATTGATATCTATTTCATTAATTACCACATTTTCAGAAATTTGTGCATGTGCTGGAACTAGGACTCCTGCAAAAAGAAATACAGAAAACACTAGAATTATAGTACTATTCATCTTGATTCCTAACTTTGTTGACTAAAAGTGTCATTTGATTATATGTTTTGCTTTATTTTATTTTATAAAAGCATTAATTTTACGCCTAGACTTTGTACACTAGTCAATGGATAGTGTTCCATCACATTGACATGACTTGCATTTTCCGTTAACAATTTGTGAGTTTCTGTCTGCTGTGATTATGTGGTTTGTAAGTGAATGTCCACATTCAGAACAAACACTTTTCTGTTCCACGCCAATTCCAACTCTCATAGTTTCCATATCATCTCCTTACTGTTAAATTTTTTACACTGGTCACATAGTTTGTGCTACAAACACTGTGAGCTTGCAGTCTCAAGTGTTGTTCACAGTGTTTGTGCTACAAAGATAAATGCACCTGTATGATGTTACAGTATCTAAACAAGCATATCTGAAATTTCAGAACTGGTATCACTTTTTTATAGAATAATTTGGGTGTATTTTTTATGAAAGATTCTGGCAATTGCATAAATGAGGTATAAATAATAGCCATGCCTATTATAAACTGCGACGTGTGCACCTTGCCCTCTGCGTAATACTAACTCCCGTCATGGATCATGGGCAAGGTGTGAAATTTTGTTTATAATTATATCATGAAATCGTGTTATGGGACCGTGTTATAGAATATCCCTGTTTTCTATAATAAGAAATCATCTTAGTATAGATGACTATAACAAGCCAGCATCTAACCTTAGTCCACGTTTTTTAGGCACGATTTTAACATTTATGGCATCCGTAATATTTTCATACCTATGGGTTTTTCGTATTTAACTCTGTGTGGCACATTAGTGTTGTTACTAGTGTTGTACACTAGTGTTGTACACTAATGGTCAGGTTTTTCGATACCGCTAGGCACATATGTTAAGTAAATAATTTGTAAATTGCAATACTTGGTTTGTAAAGTATGTTAAACTTGGTTATGTAAAGTATGTAAAACATGCCTGTTAGCTTGTATGCTTTACTAGGATTTTTACCGCCATGTTAAACATGGTCCAGAAATACGATGTGTTTGCAGTGACCAGAGATGACCAAAGATGTTACCAGATGATCTAATGATATCAGGATGGCAGATGTATGGCAGATTGCTTGTAGTTAGTGTGTGGCATTCCTTGCCTAAGGCGTATTTGTATTAATTATGTTAAATTCTTGTTTTAAAAGTCCCTCTAAATCGGAATATTTGGTAGAAAGATCAATTAGTGCTAAAAGAATCTCACCTAGATCATACATCTGATCTAATACTTCTTGATCAGATACGGATTCTAATGTTTTATGAGTTATGGTGCTTCTTTTAAGATAATTCTTTTCATAAAATACCCCATGCGTATCATCCTTGTATAAAAATAAAGATGCATTAATGCCAAACTTTTTAAATTTTTTACGACATGTATAATTATTCAATAGAATTATTTCCATTCCATTAATTCTTGACAAAAATTTTCTAATATTGCTGTCTTTGTAATGATCAACTTCTCCAAACCAGTATAATGCATCTAAAATTTTTTTATGCAAGTCTGTTGTAGGATTAAAAAGGAATTTGTTTAATTTTTCCTCATATGGTTTTAACTTTTCATAATATTGCTTAGATTGAGACTTTCCTATCGGAATATCATGATTAGAGTGATCACAAGAGAACATATCATCTTTTCTCATTAGAATTGATTCATTAATTAGGTGCAAATCATTTTTCCTTAATCGCATAAATGTAAAAGGATCTAAGAGTTTTCTGGAGTAAATATATCGTTCAGTCATCCCTTCGGCTATCTCTTTTGCAGTAGTTTCATCTACGGCATTTACTGTTACAATTGAGAAAATATTAGTGCCATTAGTTTTTATGAGATCCTCACAATTAGCAATGCGAGAATCAGATGGATTAAATTCTTCTTTTAAAACTTCTTCAGTAAGCAAAACAATTTTTATTTTTCCAAAATTCAAATTTTTCCAATGTTGAGAGCGACTTATGGGAATTAAAAATTTGTATTCTGGTTCTCTAATACTATGTATTTTGTCTATGAATTTTTTACAAGAATCAGTCAGTTGAAAATTATTCCTTTTTTGTTCCTCTAGAAATTCATGAAATAATTTGTTGTAAAATGTTTCAGAAAACGGTTTGTCTAGTTGCCCTATTAAATAATCCAAACATTTGAAATAATAAGGATTAGCTTGTCTTGTAATAACAAACCTATTATCATAATTTATTTTATCCGCATAGCGATGTGAGGAAAATGATTTCCATTCATCATCATTTTGATGACCTGTCATAGATTCAAAATCCCGTAATTCACAAAATTCTAATGTTTTTTTTATATTATGTACAAAAGTATCAAAACTCTTACTCATTATTCATCGACTATTATTTTGATTTTAGGTAATTTGATACAAAAAGTTAACTGATCTTTCTATCCTACACTGTTACAAACTCTAGACATTTCATAGGACAGTTCAATCCGGGTTTGACAAATTCTGATGAATTAATTACTGAAATTTAACGATAAATTCTCAGAGATGATTTTCTTAAATTATCTAATTCATCTTTGATATTTTTTTGACCTGTTTAGACAACATCTTTCTCGCTATAGGCCAAATTTATCATTACATTCTTTGCACTTACGTTACTGATTGCCAACATCAGGAATTTCTTAAAGGGCTTGAAACTGCAGAAATAATGTTTATTGATAATAAAAAAATTGGCATGCACCATAAATTGGCTGAAAAAGAAGCATGCCGTAACTCAATATAACTGCTTAAATAACGAAAGCACATAGGGGTTAGTAATAACATGAAAAACATAACAAATAAAACAAAAACAATACTGTTTGCATCCTTGATTGCCGCAATGATATTGCCATTTAGCGGTATGGGAGTTGCAGAAGCAAAGAAAGAACCAGACATGACAGACTATGTCTCTCAATATAAGTACATTGACACAAAGATTCGTGATAACAAAGAATCAATTGAGAATGATAACAAAAAACTAGAAGATAAATCAAAATTATCTAGTGCAGATATCATAAAAATTGAAAAACGAATCAAAGACAAAAAGGCAGAAAACGTCAAACTATGGAAGAATGCTGATGAAGTTGAAAAATTGAATATTGAGTCTTACATCTTAGATGATGAGACACAGGCAATCTTTGATGATGCTTTGGAAACCTTGACTGAAAATTATCTGAACACAAATGGTGTCTATGATGTATTTTCAGAAAACAAATACAGAAAGATGATAGTCATGGTTGATCCTGATGACTTTGAGACTAGCAGTTATGCAGGAGACCGAGATGCATTTACTACAGAATTAGAAAATGTCATTGAGGTAGATGTGGAAACTATCTTTGAAGAAATGGTTTTAACACATTCAACCTCTTGTCCAAATGCAACATCGTCATGTCATCCAGCTAAGGGCGGAATATCAGTAGCTCACCAAGGCTCAACAGGTTATGGAAACACATTGGGATTCAAAGCATTGCATAAAAACTATGGTTATGGCTTCATTATTGCAAAACATGAAGTTCCAAATGGAAATGAACAAGTTGTTCAACCAAAAAGGAGCAGTGATGTAGTTGGCATAACTAGAGCAATAGGTGATCGTTTATGTGATTGTGCATTTGTACAATTTACAGGCGGACATTGGATGTATGATAGTATATGGGCTCCAGATATTGGCACCACATACCCAGTTCAAGCAAGAAATAATTCACCGACCCCCTCGGGAACTATCTTAGTTTGGGATGGACTTGGAAGTTTTGCCCATTATGGACAAGTTGTCAATGAGAGATCAGATAGGGGTCTAATTAGGGGAGCATCATCACCTGGTGATAGTGGTTCAGCAATGTTCAAACCACAATCTAACGGCAATGCAGATGTTTATGGTTTAACTATAAGTAGGGTTGGTAGTAGTTATACCTCATATGAACCATATCATCACATCAAATCACAATTGAATCTACAATGGTGATTTCCTCTTTCTTTTTTTTATTTGAAATGTTAATAACAAATCTAGTTGGATCACAACTATGAACAGAACAATTCTCTTAGCATCGTTGCCAATACTCATAATACTGGGTGCCATAACACAATTTACTTTTGACTTTGATGCTTATGGACAAATATATCAAGGACATGGGCACTTTAACTCATTAAAAGAAATTCTAGAGGACAGGCAAGTAGGTGATCCTCTCACTTGCCCTAATCCCGAGCACGTACTTGTTTTACGGCCTAATTCTAATTGGGCTTGTGTTTATTTTGAAACCGCAAAACACCTAAACTGGGATACTGTGTTATATTCAGAATATGACGCACCACAGATTACCACATCCGTTTTTTATGATGGGGATTACCATTACATTACATATCAAACAAATGAAGGGGTAGTTGACTCTGTTGAGATTTATTCAGATCCAGAATATGTGATTGAGTATTATACTTTGAATATATCTTTAACACCAACAAAAGAGGAAGGGAATTTGGTGGTGACGCATCCATCCCTTGAATCTAATGTGCTTAAAGATTACTGTATTGAATTCAATGGAACCGCAGAATTTCGCGAGTTCATTTATTTAGTTCATGGCAAGGAAGTGCTAGTAGACGAGTATGAAGAAATTAACACAACACCTAATTTTACTACTGTAAAATTACATTATGCGTCTGATTCAGAATTGGTTGAAATAGTAGTTTCTTGTCCCCTCTAAAAGATCAGTTGGATCAGGTGCAAATTATAGCGTTGTAAAGTTTTGATAAATTTTGGTGTCTCATGCCACAAATCACAAATATTATTCTCGGAATTGTATTTTGAGTCTTTTTGATGGTTAGATAATTTAAGAAAATCATCTCTTGCAGTTTGCCGTTAGATTCCAGTAATTAGCTGTATGTGAGATAAATCCAACATAGTGTTTGAGGTGAAAATCTAGGTGAGGATAGACCGAACTGGACAGAAGCATATCTGAAAAAATTTCTAACACACAGATGTTGCAATGATTCAGTCAAATAATCCTGGTTTGGAATAAGCATCATAAGGTTGTCTAGGTTTTTTTTGATTTAGAACTAAAAAAGATCTTGCCAACACGACACCAATATCTTTTATTTTTATGATTACATACAGTACACACAGGAAACCTTTCAATACATTCCTCACCGTCCTTCTTGACCAAAAATTGCGTATGCACACTGTCAGGTGGACATGTGGTATTTATTTTGCCACAGTTATCACATGAAAAATCATGATTTTTGTTCTTGTCTGCCATGAAATCTTACCTCATTCGTCCTCGGTTTGATTCATCTCTTGGAATCCATTTGTGAACACAACCTCACATTGATAGCCTTTTAGCAATATATTTGCCATAATCATAGCATATTACTATCAGCATATAAATAATCTTGTACATTGTTCCAAACCCTAGACATTTCATAGGATGATTCAATTCAGGGTTGGTATATTTTGATGATCTGATTACTGGAATTTGGCAGCAAACTACAAGATACGATTTTCTTAGATATCCAGCCATCAAAAAATCCCAAAGTACAGTTCAGCGATTATCAAATCCGTTTTTTGACCCCGGGTATGATACCATCATATGCACCCAACAAATATTATCCAAGAAACAATAGTCCAAGACATGGCAACAAAAATTTAACAACAAGAAGACAGTATGAAAACTATGAGAGTCGGAATTGGCGTGGAACAGAAAAGTGTTTGTTCTAAATGTGAGCATTCACTTACAAACCACATAATCACAGCAGACAGAAAATCACAAATTGTTAATGGAAAATGCAAGTCATGTCAATGTGATGGAACATTATCCATTGAGCAGTAATTATTTTCTTGCAGAAATGCCATTGCTCAATGAAGCATTTTAACAGGCATTTTACACCGATAAACATAAACAAGATTGTAAGAATGAAAAAAGTCGATTAAAATGAAAGAAGTGTATTTCATGTTTAGATGTACTAAGGACAAACATACAAACTGTATACCAATGCGTAACGCTTCTATGAAATCATCTAAAAATATCTTACAAGCATATACTACGGGTACCACATTTGAAGGGACTAGATATTGTGTAACTGGAAAAGCACTAGTCCAAGAAAATGAAATCAAAGAGTTCATCAAAAATTTATGGAAAATTAAATCAAATGCAGCAAAACCCACTGGTGTAAAAAACATCAAAGTTCTAATTTTACACCAAGGGATATAAACAAGATTGTAAGAATGAAAAGTCGATTTAAATGAAACTTCCAATTTGTGGCTTTGATGCAAAAAATTCGGTGCTATGTCCTCAGTGTGAGAGCAAAGTAGAGTCAGGGATACTAACAAAGGCAGATGTCGAGGCATCAATGAATATTGCAAACATTGCAAAATCAAACAAAGAGATCGATAATTTTACGCTATACTCATGCAGGGAATTTGATGGAAATTTTGTTTTATCCTTGGCAGCATACGACATCATGATAATCAGAAAGAGTCGCACGCTATACCGCATATTGCAAGAGCAGTTCAATGGCAAAATTTGGCTGGTAGAAGCCGATGAAACCGACAAAAGATTCATTGAGGATCTGTTTTTTCCAATCAGGATTTTATCAGTTAATGCAGTGTGGGTATCAAGTGAAATTCCAATTACAAGGGCGGTTGTTTCAGGCAAATGGACCCCAAAATTTCCAATTGATATAGAGAAAGTGGTGCAAATAGTCAGAAATGCCCGAAACCTTGACCTTGAAATAGAGTTTGAAGATAAGAGATAGAAATGACTTTTGTAAAATCTCGGGATATCTCAGGACTGGCAGAGGCGGATGGCCAGAATGAGCAGAATACCCTCATCATGCAAAATGCCTCATTTTACAAGGAAAATTCAACCTAGATTCCGATAACCTGACAATGATCTATCTTATATTAAACCCCAAATATAATATTGTAATGGTTTCAGCCAAGACAATAATAACTATTTTTGCAGTATTGTTGATTGTTCCAGTAGGAATCAGTTTTGCACAGCTAGTAAACGAGGATAATTCAGAGAAGAGCAATCTTGATGTCATAAATGACGATAACGGCACGGTGGGACCGGTTGGAACTGTAAATGAGCTGTATAAAGGCCATAGCACCATTACCAACATCATGATAGATCATTCAGAAGGCAATTATGCCATAGCTGATGAGCTGGTATTTACTGCAACTTTTGTCGATGAGGAGACAGAAGAGCTAGTTGTGATGCTTGATCCAATACTGCCAAGTCTTGGAATATATCCAGATGCAGGAGACATTGAGGATGTTTTGGGAACCGAGGAACTGTCAATTCGCATAGAGTTTGGAGTATTCATTCCCGAAAGCCATGCAGATGATTTGCCAACACAGATAGACACAGCTATATCATTGTATGAACTCAGATGTATATTGCCAACAACAAATGGTTTGTGCAGTGCATTGACAGATAATTTAGAGATGCTTGGCTATACGTTGGATTCTAACAACATGTGGCAGGCTCCATCTTTGACACTTCCTTAGAGTATTTCACATGTGTAGATGAACACCTGATTATTGCAAATATCATATCATACACTGCTACACTACTGGTTGTCTGATTTGGACACAAGTAATGAAGGCACAGCAATTAAGGTGAAAAAGGCAGTTAGATATGATTTAAGATGTTTTGATCAAAGCCGGGAGGTTTTGCTTCAACATAATAAGGTGAAAAAGGCAGTTAGATATGATTTAAGATGTTTTGAGTCTTCTTCTGCCTAAGAGTCAATACAAGCAATGCCTGACTTATTCAGTCAGGATGACTACCAATAAGGATAATAACTACAGTAATGATCATAGTCTATCTTGAATGCAAAAATTACGTTACCGATCATAGTTTTTTCACTAGTTTTTTTATTTGCGTATCCACTGGATTCTGCATCCCAGACTGATGATGAGAATGCATAGTTTGAAGTGCCAGGCAATCTTATTCCAGGTGACAATTCCCCAGATTCTGCTGCAAACGTGGATATACCATCCAAGTTTGATGGAGGTTTTTATGATAAAATCCAGGGTCTCATATTTGAGGTACCCCAGGATGGCGACTATGGCGTACATGACGGCACACGATACTATGATGTCACAATTGTAGTGGCCAGAAGTGATGATGGTATAGATGCAGATGAGACAGCACGCGAGAACAAGGATACGATAGTAGAGAAACTTGATCTTCTTGGTGCACGCAACATAGAGGCTGCCGAGTCACTCTCATTTGTAACTGCATCCATCCCAATTGCAAAAGTTCCGGGACTCTCACTTTATGACGAGGTATATGCCATGGGAGATGGCGAAACTCCCGTAACTCTGGAAGTTGATAAATCTAGGGAAACCATACATGCAACTCCAAACAATATTCGTACTGCAGCAGGCACCAATCTTGATGGTCGCGGGGTTGCTGTGGCAGTAATTGACAGTGGTATAAACCACAACATCGCATTTAACAACAGAATCACGGACCGTGTAGAGTGCAGTAATGGTATGTGTAGTCCTGCAACTGCTGCCAGCGTGGTAGGATTCAATAACGGAGCGGTCTCTTCTGCCTTTCCATCCCACGGTACGTGGATAGCCCAGGTCATTGCTGCATCAGGACTGCCAGCCCACAACGGCATTGCACCGGGTGTGAATCTTTTGGATGCCTCAATTGGAAGACACGGCTTGGATAGTCAGAACAAACATGTCTTTGTCAAGACACATGCAAGAGACGTGGTACATGCCCTTGATTGGTCTTTTAATAACGGAGCAGACATAGCAAACATGAGCTTTGGTTTTGGAATCTGTCGTGCAAGCCATGCAAACACGATTAGTCTGATCACAAATGAGGCAGTTGACAAGGGAATGGTTGCAGTATCAGCAGCTGGAAACAGGGGCATGCTTTATGAGAACGGAATAGCAAGAGGGACAGCTTTTCAGTCAATAACTCATCCCGGATGCGGACACAATGAAATTACCGTAGGTGTAATAAAGAGCAATGCTGATGGTATGCCAGCAATAGCAGGCTATTCGAGTAGGGGTCCTGCACCAGGAACTGTATTACTAAAGCCTGAGCTGGTTGCACCAACAGCGGCCATTCAAGTATTGAACTCTGTTGCAGCAACTGACACTTTTATTCGAGGTGGAAGCAGCTTTGCGGCATCTGAGGTAAGTGGAGTCACTGCCCTTATGATGCAGTTAAAGCCTGAGATGACTCCTGTTGAGCTAAAGGCTGCCCTTTTCTTGGGTGCCAACTGGATGGGTCCGATACCATGCACGTCAGCCCAATACGAGCAAGTTAATCCAAGGGACAACTGTTCCCACGCAAGGCAGCCAGCAGATATAACTATTGCAAATAATGAGGCATCATCCCTTCAAATACTCAATAACGTAGGATTTGGCATACTAGATGCTGCTGAATCACTCAGGTATGTTAACAATGCACCATCCCACATAATATCAGACCGTCTTGTGTCAAATACTGACACAAAGCAGTATTGGTTTACAGTACAGGACACATCAAAGCCAGTCAAAGTGATACTGTCATGGCTGGTTCATCCGCATGGCAGCATAGACGGACAGTTGTCACGTACACATATACCAGTACCAATTGCGAATTTGGATTTTACAGTAACTTCTCCGGATAATACAATAATACGGGCAACATCAGACCACCAGACAAACGAGTTTGCAGTGTTTAACCCTACTATTACTGGAACATATACCATAACAGTTAGCGGCTCTAACATTGATAACATAAACAAGCCGGTACAAGACTTTGCACTGGCAAGTACCAATCCTATTATGCTGACGCCACCGCCACCAACCACCCCAACTACAATATCTGAGGATTTTGGAAATCTGGAGAACTGGACTCAGAGCGGAGACTCTAACTGGATAATTCGCACCCCATCTACTGCAGTACCGGGCAGCCAGTCAGGCAACACGGTAGCTTATTCCTCAAACTGTGATAGAACATGCACAATCACGCTATCTCCCGTGGATCTGTCCTCCCGACAGTCAGGCCATCTCACATTTGACAGGTTTGTTAGCTCTGAACTGGATGCCGGTGAATATCTCAAAGTCGAGCTGTATGATGGCTCATCATGGGATATGATATTTGACTGGCGGCCATCTACAAGTGACAATGACCATAAATGGCATACTGAATCATACAAGCTGTCACCTGAATATCAAATAGATGATCTACAGGTGCGCATAACAGCACGCAGTAGTGCATTTAGTGAAAATATAATGATAGATAACATGTCGATTCAGAACTCGGCATCTACTGACAATGCTGTTGTATTTTCAGATGACTTTGAGGACGGTACACTAAACAAGTGGACAAGTACAAACGAGCCGGACTGGAGGGCAGATAGTTTTGATGAATACCGGCTGCCTCCAGACCATCCAAGCAGCAACAAGGTTGCAGAGGCTGACGACTGCCATTCGCTTTGCACCATAACCATATCAGAGCCAATTAACATCTCAAACCTGAAAAACCCGACACTGGAGTTTTGGAGATATGTTGACAGGTCATTGGATAGCTATGATGAACATGGTGAGCATCTCAAAGTAGAAGTTACAACCAACGGAAACACCTGGAGGCAGCTTGACTTTTGGACTGATGAGAATGGCGATAATGATGACGCATGGCATGCTGAGAAATACGACCTGAATGCCTACAGGTCTGATACATTTAATGTGCGCTTTACGGCATCCATGAGTTCTTCTCATGAGGAGGTGGGAATTGATGATGTGATAATTAAGAGCACGTCAAGTATGCCTGTTCCACCACCTGTACCACTAGATTCTGATGGTGATGGCGTGCCAGACAGGTCAGATAATTGCCCACAAACACCGGGACCGGTAAAACTAAGGGGATGTCCTGATACCACACCGCCTGTGATTACGGTGCCTGATGACATTGTATCTAAAATCAGGGCAGGCATTGTCAAATATATCGAGTTTAGGGTAACTGCTGTGGATGATGCAGATGGCACTATTGTGCCATCATGCAACCATGATACGGGATTCTTCCCAATTGGCATAACAACGGTAACGTGTACGGCAAGAGATGCTGCAAACAACCCATCAACTGCCAGCTTTACCATAACCATACACCCAAGATCAGGAACTTTTAATCCAGACACTGACGGTGACGGATACCATGACGGAATTGACAACTGTCCAAATGAGGCAAGTGCAACCAACCGTGGTTGCCCAGAAGTGCCAGAACCAACGGGTACGATATATTATGGTGGTCAACAAACTACAAAGCAAATTGAAAAGAGGATTGGCGGTATTGATATCAGAGATAGTACAATTACCATTGGTGCAACAAAAACAAACGGACAGGTGGGCTTTGTAACATCAGGCCATCAACTTGAAATTGAACCGAATACCACAATTGACGGATATTTCATAGGTGAAGAAAAAAGAAGGCTTGCAACTACTACTGCGGAATATCATTTGAATGGTATTGGTGATGTAGGTTTTGTACCAATAACTGAATCCGACATCCAAGTATCACAAGATCAAATCATAAAACATGACGGTGCTTTTGTAATTGTAGAACAGGGTACATCAGCATCGCTATCAACAGGTTCTAAGGTAAACATCTATGGAATAAGAAACAATGGTGGAGGTTCAGTCTTGTACACAGATGCAACCATCTTTGACAGTGGCAATGGCGTACTTACCAATCAAGTATTAACAAATTATCCTAGCAGAAATGGTGATAGCGGTGCTCCAATAATATTTGTCGAAAATAATGTAAACAAACTTGTGGGCCTGCATCAGGGCTATACCTGTTTCTTTGATGCGATACAACCAACTCATACAACATCATTTGACATAAGAGACCATCCAGGTCTTTGCCGTAACAATGATGATGGTGATGTAGGTTATTTCAGAGTATTTACTCCTTGGGATGACGCAAAGGAATTACTGCGACTGCGATGAGCAATGTAGCAGACATAAAGCAGTATCAGTTTACCGTACAGGAGCAAAAGAATTACTGCAATGAGCAACCCCTTCTTCTCTGTTATTTTTTATATTATAGTGTGAATCCTACGTCTTGTTTTAATATGAGTGTAATTTTTGAAGTATGATGCAGTCCATATTATTGCCAGGTTTGTTGATAATTGCGGTAGTTGTTGGCGTTACAGCCATCGATGAATCTTTTGCAATTGCATGTGGTGATAAAAAAGAGATTATAAAATTTAAAACACGCGAGATATACTGTGTTACTGAAGACACATTTGATAAATTAGTTGAAAAAGGATGGGGCGATGGCAGGTATGCCTTTTGGAAAATAAAAAGTTTTACAGATCGTGATCCCTATACAGACTATGACAAAAAGGAGATAGTAAAAGAGCGTGCAATTCACATGCCTGGACTAATTTCAGTTGGTGGCATACCTGATAGCATTACTGCCAGGATATTGGGTGGAATCGACATAGATCCCCCAATATTTTATGGTAATGGAACTTTTATTGGACATAACAATGTAGACTACAATTTTAACTATCAAGTAAGCTCAGTTGGTTTTAGGCATTTTTCTATTGAAAATGTAGAAACTGGTGAGGAAGTTGCATCACCAACTTATTTCTCAGCAACCCCTAGGTTCATTGATTTGTTGGCTAATCATACTGATTTCATTGAGAGACAGGGCATACCTGACAGCATAAGGTTTGATGAATTTTTTTATGATGATCTAATTTTATCTTTTGGCGGGGGAACATTTGAATCCCTTGATAAAAACACCTACAGTTTCTATTTTGTTCAAGATGATCACAAGTTGAGAATTCTTGATATTGATTAGAAAAAACCGCCAAGATGCATCCTGGCAATAAATTGTCAAATTCCAGTGATCAGATAACCAAAATATACCAAATCCATTAAATTGTATTTGTGGCAGTTAATCTGACATGGCTGAAAAGTTTGCACCAGGCAGATGCATGGTTGTTGACCAAAACAAGATAACTGTCATAAAAGATACCTCATCCAAATTTGATTCCATATCAGATTCCAAAATAGACCAGAGATATGCACAGACACTCTCAGGCGAGGACAGGCTGGAATTTTGCAAAAAATTTATCGTGCATCCAGACGAGTCCATCAGAAATGAGGCAGTATGGGTCATGCAAGATTTAATCAAGGAATACCCCAAAGGCCATCTGATACGAAACCACATTGAGATGATGGGCCAATGGCTTTTGCTAAATGACAGTGATGCCCATATCAGGCACGAGGCGTGTTTTATTCTGATTAGAAGCGATAATCCAGAATTGGCACACGTACTAGCATATGCGGCACTACGTGACCCGGCAGAACTGGTAAGACACGAGGCAACAGAGGTGTTAGGAGAGATGCTAGATAAAAGATATTTTTGGATAATTGAGAAAAATACCGGCGATAATTTCAACGTGTCATTTTAGAAGGGGATTGAGGAAAAGTTGAGCTAATAGTTAAAGTCAGATATCTTAAAAACATCAAAAATTAACCTTGTTTTTCAGTATTAAGGCATACGTAGAAATCATTCTTCAGAATGGTCAGTTAGGCAGTTTCTATGGAACTGTTAGAATATACTCCAACAAACCTAACCCACATCACTTTTGATTGGTTGTGTACATCTATCCACAGACACTTTGATTTCAAAATACTCGTACAGCAACAGAAAGGTACAAGCCAATCACAAACAAGAGTCCAGCAGCTAGTCATCCTGTATTTTTGAGATTTCAATAAGGTCAAAAATCAGATAATTGATAAAAAAAAGCCGGAGCTCAGACTCGATTAGTTTCTTCATACCAAGGTCATTACTCTAACTCTTCTTCATTGCTCGGCAGTTAGATTAGGATGCAATTTGATAATAAGATAATGAAATGGTGGGATTGGGGAAATTTGAATTCCCGACCTCTGCGTCCCAAACGCAGAATCATACCAAGCTAGACCACAATCCCAACAAATCCAAAGAATTGCCCAAATTTAAGCTTCACAGATAATCATTTTAAAGGCAAAATTACGATCGAAATCGTGCAAACAGAGCAATACATCAAAGCTGGCAAAATTGCAGCAGAAGTAAGAGAGATTGTCAGAGTAAAAGACTGGATAGGCAAATCAGTTTTTGAGATTTGTGAAGAAGTAGAAGGAGAGATTAGGAAAAGGGGTGCAAAATGTGCATTTCCAGTAAATGCAAGCATTAATGAAATTGCAGCTCACTATACGGCAGAGCCAAATGACCCAATTACAATCAGGGATACGGATTTGGTAAAAATTGATCTTGGCGCACAGATTGACGGATACATTGCAGATACGGCAGTGACAGTATGTTATGATGCACAGTTTGACGGGCTAGTGCAAGCAGCAGAAGAAGCATTAGAAAACGCAATGTCCATGATAAAATCGGGAGTCAAAGCAAGTGATGTGGGTCGAACAATTGAGACGACAATTAAAAAAATGGGATTCAAGCCAATTGCAAATCTGAGCGGACACTCGCTAGAACAGTACACAATACATGCAGGCAAGTCAATTCCAAACATCTGGTCAATTGGGGGATTTTCACTTTCAGAAAACTCAGCCTATGCATGTGAACCATTTGTAACAACAGAGCAGGGCGGAGGATTTGTGAGAAACGGACAAGTAAAAAATATTTTTGCATTAAATTCACGAAAGAAGACAAAAAATGAAGAGGCAGACAGACTGCTAGACTTTATCTGGGAAAACTTCAATATGCTACCATTTGCGCTAAGATGGATTGCAAAAGAATGGGAAGAAAAGAAGGGAAAGGAGTTATTAGATTTTCTAGTAAAGAAAAAGGCAGTACAGGCATATCCAGTACTTGTAGAAGTAAACGAACAAAGGGTTGCTCAGGCAGAACACACATTCATTCCAGGTGAGACAGGAGTCACAGTCACAACCAAGGCAGAATAGCTCAAAAAAACACCAGGAAAAAGTATGAGTGAAGAAGTCAGGGCATGTCCAAAATGTAGAGGATTCATGTTCAAAGAGCAGGGAGAGGCAGTCTCATGGTTCTGTCCTTGCTGTAACGTAAAATATAGAACAAAATGATCCAAGAGTTATTGTTCGGTTGTTTGGCCAAATATTTTCTCAATGCAAACAGCCTCATTACAGGAGGCACATTTGGATGTGTCTGCAAATAAGACATCGCCTTTTTGAAATTTTCTTTTGCTCATAGAACCGCATTTTGTACATTGCTCCACAGTATATGCAATAGTAATTTTCTTCTTTGAGAATATCATTGTGGCACCCCACAAGTATTTCCTACGCCGACAATCACTACAGAGTTGCCAGAAACAGTATTCTCTCGAATCATATCATAAACTTGCATCCTGACATCATCGGCAGTATCAGCAATATCCCTAGTCATCAAAGTTATTGCCTCCTTTACAGATTGCTTGATTACAATTGAAAATATCGGTATGTTTTTGGCGGCACCTACTGATTCAATTTGGAATCTTTCAGTGCCAATGCCTCCAATAGCTGCACCAAAGCCTTGGGCAATTGTTGCAGAATCTTCACCCTCCATTTTCAGTGCAGCATCAATCATAATAATTGCATCAAGCTTGTTTTTAGAGGCGATTCTCAGAAGGGCATCTGCTGGCCGTCCCACAGTAGAACTTGGACCCTCAGCTTTTAGTAAGAACAAGTGCCTGTCTTCAAAATCAGTCTTTGCAAGGGATGTCTGAAATGCAATTTTTTCCTTGCTGTGTTTTAGCATCATTTTTCCTACAACCATGGGACCAATACCGTCCCCCACAGGCTGGCCTGCTTTAAATGCGGGAATTGCTTCCTTCATGGCTTCTGCCTGCTCCATTATAAAGGGGAGAATCATCTGTAAAGGCAAAATCAGAGGATAGTTGTTTTGTTTTTTTGCAGTTAGGAACATGTGGTTAATTATTTTGTAAATCATCTGCAATGAAGAGGCAATTTCAAGTAAAGTTTGCACCTTGGCCAGTTCAAGCTCATTGACTTCTGCCAAAAGTGATTTAACATGCTCTCTGGTATAGTCTTCTCTGGATCTCACAGTGTGCTGGACTTTGTCAACTATGCCATTAGGATCCATGTCTACGGGCATTATAGTAAAATAATCCAAGAATTTATCAATTTTTTTTGTAGGATTGCCCGTAGGATCCAAGTTATTTTTTACATAACTGATTAATTCGGCTCTAGAGCCTTCTCTAAACCCGTCTAATTTTTTGATGCTTTTTTTAATTTCCCTTGATGTGACAAATAACTGGATCTGTTGCCCGTAAAAAACAAAAAGAATTATCGGTAAAATCCAAACCAGCATCATCAAGGGATTAGAGTCATCGCTCATTGCAAACAACTGATCAAGATCAAAATTTGTAAAATTCACTGAATCAACAGATCATAGAACCAAATTAAAGCATTCTTCCTAAAATTAAGGACCAAATTACGGATCAAAATGAGAAAAAGGTGCATTTCTGAGAAAAATGACGGCGAGTCCTTTTATTATAGTTCAAATACAAAAAAAGCCGAATATGCCACAAACAAAACCCATCGTTAGTGTAGAAAACGTAGTAGCCTCAGCAGACGTAATGCAAAAAATGGATCTAAACGACATTACCAGGAGATTTCCAGATGTGGAATATCACCCGGATCAGTTTCCAGGATTAGTATTTAGACTAAAAATTCCAAAGACAGCAACGCTGATCTTTACTTCAGGCAAAATGGTATGTACGGGTTCAAAATCAGAAGAGATGGCCAGAAAAGCAGTAAAGACAGTCGTACAGAAATTACGAAAAGGCGGAATCAAAGTGAAAAAAGATGCAGAGGTTACAATTCAAAACATGGTAGCATCAATTAATCTAGGCGGAAAGATCCATCTGGAACAGGCAGCAAGAACGTTGCCACGAAGCATGTATGAGCCTGAGCAGTTTCCAGGACTTATTCACAGAATGATAGACCCAAAAACAGTCATTTTGTTATTTTCATCAGGAAAGCTTGTTTGTACCGGGGCAAAACAGGAAACAGATGTCTACAGATCTGTAAACAACCTGCATTCACTACTAGAAGAGAAAAAATTAATGATTTATGATTAATGTCACAAATGGCTTTGTAACATCATTAGTTAGGATCTTCTCCTTGTCTCATTTTGGTTGATTTTCTCAAATATGTTTTGGCAAATCTAATGCAAACACATCTGCTTTAATGCTGCAAAATATTATACTTGCATATGATCATATCTCCAAATAAAGTACGAACTAGTTTGGAACAACGGACTGACAGATTATAATGTTAAAGTAGACATGCATTAGGCCATCCTTTGGATTAGAAGGTTATTCCATGTCCCAAATTAAGCACTAGGGGCAATGCCCAGAGTTTGAAACAGTGTATCTTGTAATACACAGTCTTTGCCTGACAGTGTCTGTGCATATCTCCGGTCTATTTTGGAATGTGAGACAGAATCAAATTTGGATGAGGTAACTTTTATGACAGTCATCTTGTTTTGGTCAATGACCATGCATCTGTCTGCTGCAAACTTTTCAGCCATGTAGGATCAACTGTCAGAAATACAATTTAATGGATTTGGCATACTTTGATTATCTGATCACTGGAACTTGACAATTTATTGCCAGGATGCACTGTTGACAGTTTTTAGGATGAGTTGCCAGTCATTTCACGGTTCTAAGGCGGCTTGTATGTCGTCCCAAACACTTGAGCATACCGCAATAGGAGCTGTTCGCTGCACACATATATCAATAGCAATTTGTGGAGGCAGATTCGGGTCTGGTCCGCATGTTATTGTATCATCAAAATAATAAGAACATGTGGGTATCAAAAGTATGCCAACTATCGTAAAGATTATGAGCGTAATGCCAAATAAAGAAAGAGTGGATGTGAACCTTATCATTGCATCTTTAGTGCAAACTTCTTGATAAATTTTAATGATCTAATTACGGGAATTTATCAAACTAAATTGAAGTCCTATGAAATGTTTCGAGTTTGGAACAGTAGAATAATTATCAATGCAATGATCACATATCAAACTATTAGCCATGCATTTGGTCCCAATATTGCAATTGCAGCAAGTCCACTTAGGCAAGGAATACTGCATACTAACTACAAGCAATATGCCATACATCTCCCATATTCTGTTATTACTTGAACATCTGAGAACATCTTTTGCCATGCCCAGTCACTGCAAACACATCATATTTCTGGACCATGTTTAGCAGGACGGTAAAAATTCCAGCAAGCCATCAAGCTAACAAGGCATGCTTAACATACTTTTCATAAATCATGTTTAAAAAAAATTTTTAAAATCACAGAATCTAAATTAGCATCTAAGCGGTAAAATAATCATGTCTTCTAACATTTTGTCATCTGAAAAATTCGTGATTATTGCTGATATCCATAATGAATTTGAGATTGCAGAAAAAATTATCAAAAAAGAAAAACCTGATCAGGTTGTATTTTTGGGAGATTATTTTGATAATTTTTATGATACTGACAAGGACGCTGCAAATACTGCAAGATGGCTTGACAAATCATTGCAAATACAAAACCGAGTTCATCTGATTGGCAACCATGATCTTAGCTATATGACTGATAACCCAAATCTCAAGTGCTCTGGGTATGCAGAAGAAAAACATGACTTGATAAAACAGCAGTCTATTCCTTGGGGTAAACTAAAGATGTATCATTGGATCGATGATTGGCTGTGCACTCATGCAGGGCTATCCCATGATTTTCTCAAACAGCAGCGTAGAAAAAAATCAGATTCAGTTCAGGAGGTGTTGGATTATTCTAAAGAGGATCTAAAAGATATTGATGATGTAGATCGTATGCATTCCTTTTTTCAGGTAGGGTTTTCTCGCGGCGGTTCAAACATGGTAGGCGGTCCACTGTGGTGTGATTATGGGGAATTTGTGGACGTTCCAGGAGTCAATCAGATCTTTGGACACACAAAAGGAAGTAAAATAATGCATGCTAGAACAAAAGATTCAGAGCACTATTGCATAGATACCGGATTGCAGCATTACGCCGTTTATCTCAAGGGGAAGATGAAGATCAAGGAATTTGGTGTTTGAGCAAATCACACAGTCTTAAATGTTAAATGCAATAATCAGGCAAAAAATACATGAATTTTTTTGCACATCATAAAATAATATCGGAGTGGGTCTAAAACGGAAAATGAATTACAGATTAAAGAGCTGGTCAGATTCTGTATTGCAACTCACTTTGAGAAATTGAAATATCCCATTTCTAAAACTAAACTTTTAGAGTTATTTTATCAGGCTGCCTAATGGAACGTCTTGGGACACAGTAAGCCAGAATGGCTTGTCATCAACGTCAGCTGCCAACAGCATTGCATTTGATTCAACGCCTGCCATCCTCTTGGGTTCAAGATTGGCAATTACAATGACAGTCTTTCCCACAAGGTCTTCAGGCAGGTAATATTGTGCGCCGCCAATTATAACATCACGCTGGTCGTCTCCGCCCAAGTCAATTCTTCCCTTAATGATTCGAGATTTGCCCTCAATAGGTTCAGTTGCAATGATTTTTGCAACTCTAATATCCAGCTTTGCAAAGTCATCATAAGACACATCAGTCATAATCAAACCCTGATTCTTCTAGTTAAAATCAATTTCGAATGTTATAGGAGTTCTTTTTTATCTATTCCGCTAGTTTCAATCTCATATCGTAATGCAGCTGGAATTTCCATATACTGCTTATTGACAAGTATAATAATTTGATCTTCAGGAACGTTTACTTTTTTGAGTAACTTTCCGCGTTGGTGTGCATATGCGTTTTTCCAGAATCCGGCACCATCCAGGGTTTGAATTTTTGGCATATAGTTTGAGAACATAGTTTTCTTTTTAAATTTTAGGTGGCTGTGACGGAAGAATGGCAAACGCCGTTGGAACTGGAGTTAGTGTTCCGGATTTTAGGCATTTACCCATCACAGCCTACCTCAAGATATAATACGAATCTAATATATTTAATGCGACACAAATGCGTGGTAGCATGGCTACAATCAGGGTAGAGACAGAAATCAATGCAAAAAGTGACAGAGTGTGGGAGGTTGTATCAGATATTGATAATGAGCCAAAGTTTTGGAAAGGAACAAAAAAAGTCAGAAACATCTCCAAAAAAGACAACATCATAAGCAGAGAGGTCATAATTGCATTTAGGGATCAAAAATGCCTGCAAGAGGTAAAAATTTACCCCAAAGAAAGGATAGAGGCCAAATTCATCAAAGGAATCATAGACGGAGAGAAGATCATATCACTGGTTCCAAAAGAGGACAAGACCATGCTGTGCACAGACTGGGACATTAAGCTAACCGGCATTATGGGAATGTTTACAGGCATGATTAAAAAACACATCAAGAGTGGGACAGAGCAGGCCATGCAAGCAATTAAAGAAGAAGCAGAGAGATAGGATTCATGGAACTGTTTACGGATATCTTTAATTATTCGCTAACTGCAGTGCTGGTTGGAATTTCGGGTGCTTGGATATATCTGATAAAATCCATGACAGATTCGTTTAGGCTAGCACCGTATCTGGATAAATTTGAAAACACGTCAAAAACAAGCCCCAGAGTCTCAGTAATTCTGCCGGCACGAAATGAGGAAAAACACATCAAGAGATGCCTGGATTCCCTAGTAGGGCAAGACTATGAAAATTTTGAAATTATTGCAATTGATGATTCGTCTGATGATGCAACAGGGAAAATAATTTCAGAATATGCAAAAAGGCATGAAAAAATAATTGCTGTATCGGCAAAACCAAAACCGGATGGATGGATGGGGAAAAATTGGGCGTGTATGCAAGGATATGACAAGGCAACAGGAGAGTTGCTGTTATTTACAGATGCAGACACGCATCATGCAAAAAATGTAATGTCACTTGCAGTATCACATCTGAATTCATTTAATCTTGATGCACTATCAGCGATTCCAAGAATGCTCACATTTGATTTTTGGACAAACATTACGCTTCCAATGATCTCTACATTTCTGCATACCAGGTTCTCAGCTTTGAATGTGAATAATCCATCAAAGAAAACAGGATATTTTTTTGGCAGTTTTTTTATTCTAAAAAAGACAACATATCAGCAAATAGGAACACATGAGGGTGTAAAACAGGAAATTATTGAGGATGGAGCACTAGGCAAGAAGGTCAAAGAGGGAGGATACAAAATGAGGATGGTCAGGGGTGAGCATCTCATTGACGCAGTTTGGGCACGAGACAGGAATACCCTGTGGAATGCCTTGAAGAGACTGATGATTCCACTGTATCTTCAGGATGGCAAGATTGCAATAGGAATCTTCTTTGCGGTAACATTTTTGTTATTTGTGCCGTTTCCAATATTTGCAATATCAGCAGCAACAGCAGCATCGTCAATTCCAGCTGAAACAGCATCTGCAAAGATGCTATGCATGGCATCAGCCATTGCATCAGCCCTAATTTACGTTGGAGCAGTAATTGAGATAAAAATTGGGCTAAAACTGAGAATGGCATATGCCATGTTTGCACCAGTGGGCAGCTTTGTAGTAGTCTTGGGATTTTTAAACGGATTACTGCAGGCAAAGAAATCATCATCAGTAATATGGAGAGGAAGAAGCTATTCCATGAAAGACCATACCCAAAATTCCATCAGAGTATAGCAAGCCTTTTAGATAGAAAACAAGGAATGAAAAACTCTATGGACAAATCAGGAATGCTAGCAGGCGGGGCTATAGGAGCTGCAATAGTACTGGTAATTGTCGGTGTGCTGTTTGTGCCGCCTCCAGAATCTCTAAAACCAAGCACCATAGCAGAGGAGCAGGACATAGAAGATACAGTCAAAGAGACAACAGCACCAGATTATTCAGAGAGCCTGTCATTGATTGAAATCTTTGAAAAATCAGAGCCAGGAGTGGTACGAGTCAATGTTCAAAGAAGCCAGACAATAGACATTCTGGGAGGAGTTGGTTCAGGATTTGTATTTGACAAAAAAGGACACATAATTACAAATGCCCATGTTGTCAAGGATGCAACCAAGGTTACGGTGACATTTCTTGATGGCAGGTCATATAATGCAGAAATTATAGGAGTGGATGAGTTTACAGATATCGCAATTATCAAGGTCAATGCAGATCTAAGCCTGTTGAATCCGTTGTCAATTGGCGATTCGTCTAATCTCAAGGTGGGAGAAGAGATAGCGGCAATTGGAAACCCGTTTGGATTATCAGGCTCCATGACATCGGGGATTGTCAGTCAGTTAGGAAGATTGCTTCCGTCAGGGGCAGGCTTTTCAATTCCGGATGTGATTCAGACAGATGCTGCAATCAACCCGGGTAATTCAGGGGGACCGCTGCTTAATATGCGCGGGGACATAGTCGGAATAAACACCGCAATACAATCAGCAACAGGGGAATTTACCGGGGTGGGATTTGCAGTACCATCACAAACAGTTGCCAAAATCGTTCCAACGTTAATTGAGGCAGGAGAATACAAGCACCCGTGGATTGGAATTTCAGGTCGAGACATTGATCCGGACATGGCAGATGTGCTGAATCTAAAAGATGCGGTGGGATTTCTAGTCATCACAGTGGTGGAGGACAGTCCAGCATACAATGCAGGATTGATTGGATCTGATAAGACCATAGAAGTCAAGGGAGCCAATTACCCAATAGGCGGAGACATAATTTTATCAGTAGACGGAATCGAGGTTAGGAAGATTAGCGATATTTTGATTCACTTGCAAAGGGCAAAATCAGTAGGAGACGAGATGGTATTAGAAATTCTAAGGGATGGCAGGACAACAAATGTGACAATTACCCTACAGGAGAGACCGTCTTCTAACTAGTCCAATACAAGCATAAATACTGCCAATCAAGAAATCTTTCTGTTGAGTAATCTTGTCTTTGATTCTGAGGGTCTAAACAATGTTTTAGAGGATAAAGCAGTATCACGTCAGGATGCTATTGAAATTTATCAGAAATCAACACAGTCATCAGATGAACTGTTTTTGGCCGCCCAAAAGCTAAGAATGAGGTTCAAGGACAGTTCAGTTACATTCTCCAAAAAGGCATTTTTCAACATTGTAAACCTCTGCAAGGACACTTGTTCCTATTGCACATACAAGGCAGAGCCAGAAGAGGCAAAGCTGTCACTAATGTCAAGACAGCAGGTTACAGAACTGCTGCGACTGGCAAAAAAGTACGGGTGTGTAGAGGCTCTTTTTGTTACAGGAGAACAGCCAGAGCAGAGATACCAGGAGGCAAGGGAATGGCTAAAGAAAAACGGATTCAGGTCAACCTCAGAGTACCTGGTTCACGCATCAGAATGGGCATTAGATGCCGGGCTATTTCCCCACACAAATGCAGGGAATCTAAATTATGAGGAAATGAGGGAACTAAAAAAGACAAATGTATCAATGGGAATTATGCTGGAAAATACAAGTGAGAGACTTACAGAGAAAGGAATGCCGCACCATCTAGCGGCAAGTAAAAGACCAGAGACGAGGTTGGGAATCTTGGAGAATTCAGGCAAATTAGCAATACCGATGACTACGGGCATTCTTGTAGGAATAGGAGAAACAATGGAGGAGATAATTGATTCGTTATTTGCAATAAGGCATCTACACCAAAAGTACGGAAATATTCAGGAGGTAATTTTGCAAAACTTTCAGCCAAAACAAGATACAAAAATGAGGGATGAGCCATCAGCAGATGAAAAATATTTCAAGACAGTTGTGGCACTATCAAGAATAATCATGCCGCAAATGAACATACAGATTCCGCCAAATCTTTCCCCAAAATCATATCAAAGTTTCCTATCAGCTGGAATAAACGACTGGGGAGGGATATCCCCGCTTACCCCGGACTTTGTCAATCCGGAATTTTCTTGGCCGCAAATCAGCAAAGTCGATGAAAACTCAAGGAAGGCAGGATTTGAGCTAAGATGCAGATTTCCAGCATATCCTGAATTCTTTTCTCTGATTAGTAAAGAGTTAAGAGGCAAGATGTCAGTCATTGAAGACGAGGATGGACTCGTAAGGGAGGAATACTGGAGATGACAGGCAGCATGGACTCACTTTTTAAAAATGCAGATTCGAAAATTTCAGAAATACTAGAGAATGCATTGTCTGAAAAAGAGATCTCTGCAAATGACGGATTAGAGCTGTTTAATGCAACCGGGATAAGCTTTCATCTAGTGGGACTTGTCGCAGATGAGTTACGAAGAAGGAGGGTAGGGGACACAGTATCATATATAGTCAACAGAAACATCAATTTCACAAATGTCTGCATAAAACAATGTGGATTTTGCGCATTTAGTAGGGATTTTAGAGAAGAAGAGGGATATTTTCTGCCAACAGAGGAGATTGTGCGTAGAACAAAAGAAGCATACCAGCTAGGGGCAACGGAGGTATGCATACAGGCAGGGCTGCCACCTGACATGGAAGGCGACTTGTATGAGAATATCTGCAGGGAAATCAAAAGAGAGATTCCAGATATACACATCCACGGGTTTTCGCCTGAGGAGATTTTGTATGGCGCAACAAGATCAAACGTCTCAATTGAGGAGTTTCTAAAAAGAATGAAGGAGGCAGGAGTCAATACACTTCCCGGGACCTCAGCTGAGATACTGGATCAAAAACTAAGAGACAGAATTTCACCAGGAAGAATAAGTGCAGACGATTGGGAGACAGTCATCAAGTGTGCCCACAGAATGGGGATTAATACAACATCGACTATGATGTTTGGCCACGTAGAGACCCTCAGGGACAGGGTAAGACATATTGCAAAATTAAGAGACATTCAAAAAGAGACGGGAGGGTTTACAGAGTTTGTTCCGCTTAATTTCATCCATACAGAGGCACCAATGTACAAGCACAAGCTGCATGAGGGAATCAGGCAGGGAGGCAGTGGAAATGATGTTTTGCTTACACATGCAGTCGCAAGAATTATGCTAAACAACCACATAGACAATATTCAAATGTCATGGGTAAAAGAGGGACAAAAAATGTCCCAATTATTGCTGATGTGGGGAGCAAATGATTTTGGCGGAACCCTCATTAATGAGAGCATCTCCACATCGGCAGGTTCAGAACACGGTCAATTGCTAAAGCCCAAGGAAATTAGAAGAATGATAAGGGAGACAGGAAGGGTGCCAGCAGAAAGAGACACACAGTATAAAATTCTAAAAAGGTTTGAGAGTGATAGTATAGTCGAAGAAAGGCTAGACTGCGTATCAGACAAGCAGTTTGGTTCATATGCAGAATTGATAAAGATAAACAAATTTAATTACAAAAACCCAAGGAAGCAGTAATAATTGTCAGCCTTTGAAAAGGCACTGGCGCATTCAAGGAAAAGAAAGATAGACGAGTGTGAGATAGTATCAGTAAAAAAGAAAACAACAACCATCAGGGTTACGGATTCGAAGATAGCAGAGATTAAACAGAATTTTGATAAGAGTCTAGGAATCCGGCTGATACAGGATAAAAAAATTGCATCGATTCAGACAACTAATGAACAGGAGATAGAACATACCATGGATCAAACCCTTAGAACATTATCAAAAAGCAAGCCGATAAAATTTTGGAAGGGGTTGCCGCATGCAACAAATCGCTTGGAGATAAAAGGAACATATGATAAAAGACTAGAAGAGATATCAGGATCAGAGATTACGGATATCGTACAAAACATGATCAATTCAGCCAAAGACAGTAAAATAGATACCATTACAGGATCACTGAACATAGTATCAGAGAATTTTGAATTGGAAAATTCCAACGGGCTAAGCTTTAAGGAAAAAGCAACATACATTGCAGGCATAATTAATGCCGAATCAGAATTAGGCAATACCCCGGTGTCAGGAATAGGGCACGGTAGCGGAAGAATGCTGTCAAGCTTTTCAGCAGAGCAGATAGGGGGCGATGCAAAAAAAATGTGCGTTGAATCAATAAACCCGCAAAAAATACCATCAGAAAAATATTCGATAATTTTTGAGCCATACTCAGTTGGAGAGATACTGGCATTTGTGATGGCTGCAAACTTTAATTTCAAACTGTTTTCAGAAAAGAAGAGCTGCTTTTCAGACAAGTTTGAAAAAGAGATTGCAGCCAAAGAATTCAGTCTAGTCGATGATCCGCACGTTCCAAATGGAATGGGAACAAAATCAGTCGATGATGAGGGCACAGAAACCAAGAAAAGGACACTGGTGGCAAACGGCATATTCACAGACACGTATTCAAACCTGTTTGACGGATACAAAAAAGACAGGCAATCAACAGGGAATGCGTCACGTGCAGGATCTCAGATGGGAAGAAGCACAGAGCCAATTCCAGCGTCATTGCCACACAATCTAACGCTAATGCCGGGAACAAAGACACAAGAAGAGATGATCAAGGATACAAAGCAGGGATTGCTAGTAGGACGGCTGTGGTACACTTATGCAGTGAATCCCATAAAGGGGGATTTTTCATGTACTGCAAGAAGTGGAATCAGAATTATTAAAGATGGGGAGATAACAAATCCCGGAAAATCAGTTAGAATAATTCACAGTTTGCCAAAAATGTTAAAGAATATTTCAGATGTTGGAGACAGTCCAAAAAATGTGATTCAATGGGCATCATTGCCATCAATTACGCCATCAATCAAGGTAAAAGACATTGCAGTAAGCTCGATTTAAATCTGGAAAATAGGCACAGATTATCTAAAAAACGTGACTGTCAGATACGCAACATAGCCTGCAGCCAAGCAGATTCCCATGGTCCTGCCAATGAGTCCGGTCTTTAAGGCAACAAGCAGGGACAGACTGAAGATAATCATAATTGCATAATCAGCATAAACATCAGTGCCAATCATTACGCCGCCAAGCGCAGCACCCACGCCCATTATCATCAAAATATTGTAGATGTTGCTTCCAATGATATTTCCAATGCCAATATCTGCATGGCCCTTTCTGATGGCAACAACTGATGTGACTAGTTCCGGAAGGGATGTTCCAATTGCAATCACAGTCAAGCCGACTATTTTTTCAGACAGCCCAAACTCTTTTGCCAAAATCACAGCATTGCTAACTGTCAGTTCGGCACCAACATACAAAAAAGCAATGCCGATTCCAATCAGACCAAATGATTTTAGGTAGACGTTCTTTTTAGTATCCTTGAGACTTTGCGCATCATCTTTTTCCCTTTGTCTTATCGCATCACGATACGTGTAAAATCCAAATGCGCCAAGGCCGGCAAGCAGCACTATTCCATCATAATAGGAGAGATCACCGTCAGCTGAAAGCAGGACAAGCAGTAATGAAACACCCAGCATGATGGGAACCTCTTTTTTCAAGATAGACCTGCGTACAACAAGGGGCACAAAAACTGCAGATATGCCAATTACCAATCCCACGTTTGCAATGTTGCTTCCTATGACATTTCCAAGAATGATTGCACTGTGCTCGCCAGCTGCTGCAATACTAGCGGCAAGTTCGGGAGTGGATGTGCCATAAGCAACAATAGTCATTCCAATTACAAGATTGCTGATGCGAAATTTCTTTGCAATGGCAACACCGCCGCCAACTAGCCAACTGCCGCCAAAACACAGCATGACCAGTCCAGCCAGGGTCAGCACGCCACTTATTGCAATTTCCACAGATGAATTTTAGATGATGGGCGTTTAAATCAGATGATATACTATAATTTCACAATTCAAACAATTCAAGCTAATTCTAAAAAAAAGAAATTTAGGCACAATCAGGTGTAAAAAAACCAGCTTAGAAGATCAAAAAAGCTCAAGTTAAAGACTAATAAGGTAATGTACCGTACTATACGGTATGATGCGAGCAAGACTAACATATGTACCACTAGAGGTAGCAGATCAATTCGAAGATTTTATTATAAAGCGAGATGAGCAAATTCTAGATGCAGTAAAGGCAAGGACTAGAGATTACAGTACCCTGTCACTATTGAAACTACTATACCAACTCAGGGGCAGTCCGATGACATTCTCAGACTTGTATTCAAAATCAAAGATCAGAATGAAAAAATCATTTCTAAACTATCTGCATCTGTGTGTAGACTATAATTTTATCAAAAAAGAGCCAGTCGGGGCAAACGTGATCTACACCATAACAGACAAAGGAAGAGTCATGTTAAATCTCTTCATCAACAAAGATAATTAGACAGAAAAATTGATGTAAACAGTGCAAAGAGAATTTCCAGAAGCCGAAGTCTTTGAAATTAAAAAAGCAGAACTAAAGAGTCCAGTAATATTTGCAGGATTTGTGGGGGCAGGCCTAGTAGGGCCGGTTTCAATTAACCACATAATTGCAGAGTTGGAGATGGAGGAGATAGCAGTCATGAGATCAAGACATCTGCCGCCATCAACGGTATTTATGAGAGGAAGATTGCGTCATCCGTTCCGATTTTATGCAAACAAAGAAGGGACAATTTGCGCGATAATTTGTGAAATAACGCTAAGAATGGAAGGACTATATTCGCTAGTATCCTCAATTCTGGATTGGGCAGCAAAGAAGGGCTCTAAGGAGATTGTGATCTTAGACGGAGTCGCAAGCATGGAACACGATGACAAGGCATACTGTGCAGCAGAGGAGGATCTGATAAGAACAATGGCAGACAAGGACATCAGCATGATACCTCAAGGATTTATCACAGGCATACCGGGAGGAATACTAAACGAATGCCTGGTAAGAGAAATTCAGGGACTTACCCTACTGGCAAAGGCAAACAAGGATGCGCCTGATTCTGAGGCGGCTGCGACCCTAATTGAGGCCATAAACCGCTTTTATGATATGAAAATAGACACATCAGAACTCCAAAAGGAAAAAGACAGGATTCATTCAGAATTCAGCGAGCTGTCTCAAAAGTACGTAGAACACAGAGAAGAGATAGCCGGAATGTACATGTGATCGAGACGGCAGGCAAATTCTTTTATTCATATCAGATGCGCATCAAACTATGGCACTAACATACAAGGAAGCAGGCGTGGATATTTCCAAGATTAAACAGAGTCAAAGGGCAATCGGCAAGTTAATTTCCTCAACCCACAAGCTACAGAAAAAGGCAAAGATGGCACACGGGTTTGGCCATTATGCGGGAATAGTGGAAATCCCAGGGGGGAAGCTGCTGGCCACACATACAGACGGCGTTGGAACCAAAGTAGTGATTGCAAGCATGATGAAAAAATACAGTACCATAGGAATTGACTGCGTTGCAATGAACGTCAATGACGTGATATGTATCGGAGCGACCCCGATATCTTTTGTAGACTATATTGCTGCAAACAAAAATGACGTAACGGCGCTTAAAAAAATTGTCGAGGGTCTGGTAGCAGGTGCAAAGAAATCAGCAATGCCAATTGTGGGGGGAGAAACCGCAATAATGGCAGACGTGATTGAGGGGAAGGGATTTGCATTTGACTTGGCAGGAATGGTAGTAGGACTGTTGGAAAAAAAAGAGATGGTTTTGGGGGATAAGATCAAAGCAGGAGATGTGATCATCGGGGCCGGCAGCTCAGGCATTCACTCAAACGGCTATTCGCTTGCAAGAAAAGCGCTATTAAAAAAATATTCGATAAAAGACAGGGTAAAAGGAGTCGGGGTAATAGGGGATGCACTACTAAAACCGACTCAAATCTATGCAAAGCCGGTCCTTGAGATTAATCAAAAGTGCAGGGTAAGCGGATTTGCACATATTACGGGAGGAGCATTTACCAAATTGCTGCGCCTCAAAAACATAGGCTATCAAATAGACTCTCTGCCCAAGATCCCGCCAATCATGGGCCTGGTAGAGGAGCAGGGAGTAAGGCCTGAGGAAATGTACAAGACATTTAACATGGGAGTGGGATTCTGCGTAGTTGCACCAAAGGATCAGGCAGCACGGATCAAAACAGTATTCAAAAAGTACAAGATCCCAAGTCAGGAGATAGGACAGATAACTTCTAAAAAAGGAGTTTTTGTAAATTCTACAAAAATTGCATAGCTTGCCTATAGGAGATCAGTTAGGGGAACCTTCCCTCGCCGATTAGCTCTTTGTATATTGATGATTCGATGCGATTTTGTGCCGCACCACACTTGCTGCACATTCCTGTCTCGTTAGGATCCTCCCTCATCTTCTTCTCACACTCCACACATGTGTCAATGCCTTTTTTGAATCCCATGCCGGAATTTTTTTTAAACTAGATAATAACTTAGCTGGAATTTCAGATTTTTAAACAAAAATGAAAAAAAATAGATCTGATACTACCTTATATGACAGATTTTTCAACAGTTATCAGGAAAATATGGCAGCAGAGGCGCATTTAATTGAGACAATCATAGGAGTTGGAATACTCTTATTTGCAGCAAAGCTGATGGCAGAGCTCTTCCTTAGATTAAAACTCCCAATTGTGCTAGGAGAGCTGCTTGCAGGAATGATTATTGGTCCGTTTGCATTAGGACAGTTTTTCATAATTGATGGCAGGCATCTTTTGCAGATCAACGATGAGATCAAAATTCTGGGGGAGATGGGGGCAATTGTCATTTTGTTCATGGCAGGATTGGAAATGACGCCAAAAGAATTTCTCAAGGGAGGCAAGGCATCATTTACAGTAGGAACACTAGGGGTAGTAGTTCCATTTTTTGCAGGGCTTGCAGTGTTCCAGGTGTTTGGATTTGAGGCACTAGAATCAATGCTGATTGCAACTGCGCTTACTGCCACAAGTATTGCAATCTCAATTCAGGTACTAAACGAGTTTGGAAAGATCAAGACGCCAGAGGCCAGACTGATTATCGGGGCAGCAGTGGTGGATGATATCTTGGCAATTGCAGTATTGTCAGTAGTAATATCAATCACAGGCTCAGACGTGGGAATAGAAAGCATAGACATTACAGAAGTAACAATAACGATTTTGAAGGTGCTGGGATTCTTTGCAATAATGCTAGTCACAGCAGTGGTAATAATTCCAAAGGTCATTACCCCAAGATTATGGAAGGCAAAGGGAAGCGTTGAAGGAATAGCGACTGCGGCATTCTTTGGGGCAGCGGCACTGGCAGGATCAATAGGACTGTCCCCCATTGTCGGGGCGTTTGCAGTAGGAATGGCCCTATCAACTACCAAGGTCTTTGAGAAGGTGGAGAACTTTATTGGCAAGATTGGGTTAATTTTTGCACCGCTGTTCTTTGCAATAATTGGGGCACAGGTGGATCTAAGAGCAGTAGACTTGAATATTTTGATGCTAAGTGGAATAATCATCATAGTGGCCATTGTGACAAAACTGTTTGGATGTGGATTGCCATCGATACTATTTTTGAAAAGCAAGGCACAGGGAATGAGAGTAGGGATAGGAATGATTTCAAGGGGAGAGGTAGGACTGATCGTGGCCGGAGTCGGGGTTACAGCAGGCGTTCTAACCTCAGAAGTATACTCTACGATTGTAATCATGGTGGCAGTAACAACAATCATCACGCCAATATGGCTAAAAATGGAATACAGAAAAGAACAGAAAAACGACGCCAATGCATCCCCAAAAGGCATTGAGACAAAACCAGAATAAGATACCAGCCCGCCCTAAATTGCATGGATGATTCTTAGGGCAACGCATGCCAGAGACAATGGATGATGATGATTCATTTAAGACAAAAATAGTTGCAGAAATGAAAAAAAATCAACTGGAATAACAGAGTTTAAAAAAAATATTGGAAAAGGCATTGCAAGTAGAAAAACGGCCGGAAAATTCCAGACCCAAGAAATACCAGGCACAAATAGTGGGCAAGATCCCAAATTATTTAACGAATTTATGTAGAAACCAGTATGACTATACATGAATAGACTAGATCCTGTCTTATCCAAAGCGTGCAGCGAAATTACCCAAAACTTGCTAACAATTCAAGAACCAAGTAAAAAGCAGGTAAAAGAGGAAATTATAAAGATTTGTACAAAATATGCACTAGAGAGAATTCCAAGAAATTATGAGATCTTATCAGTGGCAAAAGAGGATGATTTTGATAAGCTAAGAAACGTGCTGCTAAGAAAGCCTGCCAAAACAGCATCAGGAGTATCAGTAGTTGCATTAATGCCAAAGCCATATGCATGCCCGCATGGCCGGTGTACGTACTGTCCGGGAGGAATCGAGTTTAACTCCCCCAACAGCTATACAGGAAAAGAGCCCTCATCACTTAATGCGATTCAGAATGAATTTGACCCCAAATTACAGATCACATCAAAGATAGAAAAACTAATTGCGTTTGGACATGATCCATCTAAAATGGAGGTTGTTATTGTCGGCGGAACATTTTTGTTTATGCCAAAGGATTACCAAAGGAACTTTATAAAATCATGCTATGATGCCCTAAATGGAAACGATTCAAAGAGCCTAGAAGAGGCCAAATCAAACAACGAGCATGCGTCAATAAGAAACGTGGGATTTACAATTGAGACAAAGCCGGATTATTGCAAAGAAGAGCATGTTGATTTGATGCTAGGTTACGGGATAACCAGGATAGAAATCGGGGTACAGTCATTACAAGAACGGGTATATGAATTAGTCAACAGGGGCCACAGCTATGGCGATGTAGTGGAATCATTTCAGATTTCAAAAGATGCAGGATACAAAATTGTGGCACACATGATGCCGGGATTGCCCACAATGACCCCAGAAGGGGATATTGCAGATTTTAAAAAGCTGTTTTCAGATCCGCAGCTACGCCCGGACATGTTGAAAATTTATCCATCGCTGGTAATTGAGAATACTCCGTTATACAAAGAATACGAGCAGAAAAAGTACACGCCATACTCAGATGAGGATATGATCAGGGTGCTAACAGAGGCCAAAAGAAACGTTCCAAAATGGGTCAGAATCATGAGGGTGCAAAGGGAGATATCGCCCAAAGAAATCACTGCAGGCCCAAAATCAGGAAATTTAAGACAGATTGTGCACCAAAACCTTGCCAAGCTAGGACTGTCATGCAAGTGTATCAGGTGCAGGGAAGCAGGCCTCTCAAAAAAGGAGCCAAATGAGGAGATCAGACTATGCAGAATTGATTATGATTCATCGGGAGGAAAAGAAGTTTTCCTATCCTATGAAGACAAGGATGAATCAGTGTATGGATTTCTAAGATTGCGAAAACCAAGCATGGATGCACACAGAGACGAAATCAAAGGCAGCACGTGCTGCATAGTTAGAGAGATTCACGTGTATGGAAGATCACTGAAATTAGGAGAAAAACAAAAAGACCAAATACAGCATTTGGGATTGGGGAAAAGTTTGATGAGAGAAGCTGAAAAGATATCAAAAGAAGAGTTTGATGCAAAGAAGATTCTGGTCATCAGTGCAGTGGGTACAAGGGAATACTATCAGAGATTAGGGTATTCGTTATATGGGCCATACATGTCAAAGACGTTGAACCAGTGAAAGCAAATGTCAGGGCAAGAAACTATCGGAAAGGGAACATGGATAGACAAACTAGCTTCAGAATTACTTGAGCGTGAGAAAAAACTCGGGAGAAATACAGACATGCTAAGGGTGGAGAGCGGGCTTGGCGCATCAGGCATACCACATATTGGAAGCATGGGAGATGCAGTAAGGGCATATGGAGTCAAACTGGCATTGGAGAATTTAGGACATAAATCAGAACTGATTGCGTATTCAGACGATCTTGACGGGTTAAGAAAGATTCCAGACGGAATGCAGAAATTTGATTTGGAGGAGCACATTGCAAAGCCCGTTTCGCTCATTCCTGACCCCTATGGGTGCCATGACTCTTACGGGATGCACATGAGCAGCATTCTTTTGGAGGGACTAGACAGGGTCGGAATAAAATACGAGTTTAGAAGGGCAAAAGATACCTACAAAGAGGGATTGCTAAAAGATCAAATCCACACAATACTGCAAAACAGTGCCAAAATAGGAGACAAGATTTCAGAGCTTGTAGGGCAGGAAAAATATCAGAGATACTTGCCATATTTTCCAGTATGTGCAAACTGCAATCGGCTTTACACTGCAAAAGCCTCAGAATACATTGCAGGGGAAAAGAAAGTAAAGTACGGCTGCCATGATGCAGAAATTGGCTCAAAAATGCTCAAGGGATGCGGTCATGCCGGAGAGGCAGACATCAGAAGGGATCTTGGAAAGTTGGCCTGGAAAGTAGAGTTTGCGGCACGCTGGACAGCATTTGATATCAGATTCGAGGCATATGGGAAGGACATTATGGACTCAGTCAAAGTAAACGACTGGGTAGCAGACGAAATTTTAGGATTTGCACACCCGCACCACGTAAAATATGAGATGTTCCTAGACAAGGGAGGAAAAAAGATCTCAAAATCATCAGGCAATGTCATCACGGCCCAAAAATGGCTGGAATTTGGGAGTCCAAAATCAGTTCTGCTGCTGCTTTACAAGAGAATTACGGGCGCAAGAGAATTAGGATTGGATGACATTCCATCGCTGATGACAGAATACAACGAGTTGGAGGACATTTACTTTGGACGAATCAGGGTAGAGAATCAGGCAAAGCTGATAAAATCAAAAGGATTGTATGAATATGTAAACCTCCTCAGTCCCCCAAAGCAGCCAAGTACGCATGTCAACTACCGACTGGCCGTGGAACTGGCAAGAATTTTCAAGGAGGACAGAAGCCAAAGAGTGATGAAGAAGCTGCTAGATTACAGAGTAATAAAAAACCCAGAGCCGGAGATAGAGAGACTAATCGAGCTTGCAGGGAATTTTTCAGACGAGTTTGACGAGCAGGAAAAAATACAGATTGATTTGGATGAAATTACAAAAAAAGCACTAAAGCTGCTTGTCAATGAACTGGAGGTGGAAGAGGGCAAAGAGCCAGAAGATATTCAAAATACAATATACCAGATTGCAAAAACAAGTGATATTGAGCCAAAAGACTTCTTTAGAACGCTATACCAAATCATACTTGGGACATCAAGGGGGCCAAAAATAGGACCGTTTATCTCAGACATCGGGGCAAGGCAAGTGGCAAGAACACTGTCAGAGTACACGTAAATGGTCCACGGAGAGCACAACAGATCAAGGAACAGCGGGGGATTTGCACTAATCATACTAGGCGCACTGTTGCTATTTCTTGCGCCAAACATCTATCAGGACATGCGGGAACTGGGCACAATGTCGCTGTTTGGGGGAATAGTTGTTGGCAGCATCGGGTTTTATTTGAAATTCCTGAGAGGACGAGTCAGGCAAGAGTAAAGAAAGGTTCATCTTTTGGGAAAAAGTGTTGGTAAGTATGGGATTTTTTAGTAAAAAGAAGAAAGAAGAGAAAGCGGCAGAACCAACTGAGAATGACACGGTAACGGAGGATCTTGAATCTAAAGTCCAAAAGTTGCAAACAGAGTCCGCAGAAAAGCAAAGAGAGCTAGACGACGTTACACAAAGGGTTCAGACGGTAAGGGAAGAATACGATGTGACTGTTGGAAATTTAATGACAGTCAAAAGAGAATTAAACCAGAAAAGAATGGAGCTTGATGTCATTCGGCGAGAATACAAAGAGATCAGCGAACAGAGCAAAAAAGAAAGAGTGATCAAGGATGCAGAGGCCATCATCGATGTCAAAAAAACAGAGGGAGAACGCTCGCAGATAAGACTAGAGTTGGAGGAGGCAAAAAAAGAGCGCGATAAGGTCAAGGAGCAGATAGCACAGCAACAGGCATCGCTTCATAATGCCAGAAAGCAGCAAGTCGAAGTCCGAAAAGAATTGGATGAGGCAAATGCAAGGCTGTACAATGCAAAGCAGGAGCTAGACAAAAAGGATCATTTTCAAGACCCAAGCATCCTAACCCCCTCAGAAAAGAAGTTCATAGAAGAAGAAGAAGAGGGGAGAAATGACGGCCAAAAGAGTTCGGCAGGCATAATTGAGGCTGCAAGTGTAGTGGTAGGCTCGCTAAAATCAAAACTCAACATGACACAAAAGGAGCTAGAAACGCTTCAGGCGCTATTAGAAAAGGAACGTGAGGAACACAGAAGAACAAAAGAAGAATTAATCGAAATGGAAAAAAAGCTAGCAAGGAGCTAGGACGGATCATAAATCTGTAAAATGCTTTTTCCATTTTGATTTTATCTCAGACTCTGAAATCCCAAGATCATACAATGGAGAGGTCACTTTAGATACCCTTGAGACGTCAACTAAAACGATGGAACTTATCGGACTTTTGATGCCGCAGCCTCTATAGCGGCTCAGTATTTGGTCATAAAGAGTTCCGTTTGTGATAATTCTAGATGTGCCTTGGAACAGGTAGCCTCTTCGAAGAATGGGATCAATTACGTTGATCTCCACATCAGGATTGCTTTGCAGGTTTTTCACAGTATCAGGGGAACGGATATCTGCAAAGGCAAGTGTTTTGGCATCCCAGCCAATTATGGTACCCTTTGGAGAGATGTTTGGTTTGCCATCAGGGGCTACAGTTGCAACATACCCCAGTCTCTGTAAATTCAGAAAATCGGAGATTTCAGGGGTGATCATCAGACGCAATATTGCAAGGGGCAAGAACGTATTTAGGTTTCATGCCTAGCGCATGAATTCTGCCATTTCAATGGAGAAGAAGAAAAATCCAATTCCTCCCCCGATAATTGCAACCCAGGCAGCAATTTGTTTAATTTTAGACATGAAAAGAGGCCTGCAGACTCATTATTGAATCTAATTGAAATGTTTAGACAGTTATAACTAGTCAGGCCGTAAATACCAGTATGGCAGGCATTAAGGATATTGGGAGATTCTTTTTGTTCATAGCAGGGGGGCTAGTTGCAATAATAGTAGGCTCATTTATGATCAGGGGCACCATGCACATGTGGGACAAGCCGGGAGAAAAGACAGACAAGGAAAAAAAGGACTAAAAAAGAGAGTATGTACAACCAGAAACAAGTTGTTAGAGGACTCTACAATCAGAAGATCGCTTGACCAATACATTCAGAGAAGAATCAGGGAGATACCAACTGAAATCAGGCAGACATTTCCCACAGTCAAGCAAATTTGGAGATGTGATGCAGAATCAGATTTCCTATACGGGTATTATGTAGGAAAGATCGAGGAGGGAGCCCTGCATTACTTACTAAAGGCCACAAGGGCTTCAGCAGGAGGATACGTAGATACCTTTGAGATACGAGGGATTATTGAAACGCACAAAAAAGAATTGCAGGATACGATTAGATCTGCCATCAATTAGTGAGGTAGAAATAGAACGTCAATCAAAGAAAATCATGGTAGGACCACAGGACGGGGGATTTGGTTTTGACCAATCAAAAAAGTACACAAGTGTGGAAAACATTGAAGAGATTTGCGTTCAGTGCCAGGCAGGTCAGCACAAAAAATGTCTTAAAAAATCAAAAGAACAAGAGGCCTGCGAGTGTGAGCACTGTATGATTTATGGCTAAAACAAAAAAAGCAGCAGCAGCTCTAAAAAAAAGATGATGATGCTAAAAAATCATGTTTCAGACAGCTTGTCTTCCAACTCTTGGATTTCATTCTGATATGCATCAGAAACGCCTTGGGCAAATTCCTTGTGAGACCAAATGATTGCATCTAGTGCCTCTTTGTAATCGGAGTGTCCCTTTTTGATAACATCACAGGACTCAAGGGATGTAGTATGCCCCGTGACGGTAGCCATTGCCCCTTTCTGATTAAATTTTACAATGCCGCCAAATGCCTCTATGAGCATATATGCAGATTCTGCCTTGCACTTGTAGGTAACACGGCCGGTGTCAGTGTTAAACAACTGAGTAATCCCGCCGGGCTTTCTTGTAACGGTAACTGTCATAAAAAAAATTAAAATAACGCAGTATTAATTATTTTAGAACGCACATCTAGACGGCAGGGTCTGCAGGTGCAGCAGCCTCTGCTGCAAGAATTTTGTCAATCTCGTTTATGGCCAGTTTGTCGCGTCCAATCAGATCAAACTTTTGTAAGAGAGTCTCAAACTTTGTTTCTTCCTGAACTTGCTCATTGACAAACCATTCCAGAAAGACACATGTCGAGTGATCCTTTTCTTTTTGTGCAACTTCAAGGATATTGTAAATGGCCGCAGTTACAGCCTGCTCATTTTTTAGTGCTGCCTTGACTAGTCCCTCAAGGGATTTGTAGGAAGAGACAGCAGGAGCTTTGGTTGCAGGAATTACGGCAGCTGCACCCACGTCATTAAGGTAATGAACAATCTTTAGCATGTGGGCTCGTTCCTCATCGGACTGGGCATAAAAGTAACTTGCGGCGCCCTGATACCCGGTGACTTCACACCAAGAGGCCATTGCAAGATAGCTGTTGGATGCAGAGGCCTCAAGCAGAACCTGATCGTTTAGGGATTTTTTTATTTTAGCTGAGATTTTCATAAAAGGAATTTGGATTCGTCAAATTTAAAGGATCATGTGCCAAACTTTACTATTAAAAATAACAGTGCAAAACCAATCAGAAATGCAATCCCAACAGCACTGATAATTCTCATCAGCAGGGAGGGGTGCTCTGACTCTGGGAGAAACCTTCCAGTGACCAGCCTAAAATTAAAGATGGCAATTACTGGCGCAACAACAAAAGACAGGACGGTGGCAAAGTCAACTAGTGCCTTTAGATTGTCGCCGAATTGGAATATTACGGTAAGCGAGCCAATGGCAATTATCAAGAGCAGCACAACATACAAAACTCGGGATTTTGTTCCCTGGATACCGCCCTCATTTGAGGTAAAAAGCAACTCAATGGTTCTTCTCAGGGATCTGGAATACCCATCAAAGACGGCAATAATGGTTCCAAACATTATTGCAAAGGCAGATGCAGAGATGATAAGATGGCTCCAGTCCCCAATGGTACTAGTATACAAAGTGATCACCTTGTGTGCAAATTGTGCGTTGTTGTTTGGGAGCTGCTCGCCTGAGCCAAAGAACATGTAAGAGCCCAAAGTTACAAACATCACAGCAAGAATGCCCGTAATCACATATGCAAACTTGAATTCAAATATCGTCTCCTTTAGTTTTGGCTTGTAACGGGATTGCCTGATTCTCTCCAGTGTCCACAGGCTGTTCCAGCTAGAGATTTCCAGGGGTGCAGGCATCCAGCCCATCAGTGCAAGCAAAAAGAAGACGCCAGATACGGTCAGCAGGTCCGCAGGTACGAATCCCTCTACTGGCTCTATGGGCCCGTCATACAGTACCAAGACAAATGCAGTCACGGTGGATACTAGCATCACTATTGCGACTATTTTGATTAGGCTATCAAGGGCATTGTATTTTCCAACAGCCAAAATTATCACACACACTGCAAACAAGATAACAACAGTCCATTTGCCAAGAAAATCTATGCCAAAAAGATTTTCAAAAAAGCCGGCAGTGACAAAGCCGACTGCTCCGGTGACAAAGAACATGGAGGATACTATCAGTACAAAATACAAGGAGAGTGCAGGCTTGCCAAGCTTTTTGTATCCGTCAATTATGCTTGTTTGCGTGGAACTTGCATAGCGGGAACCGTATTCAAAGAACGGGTATTTTAAGACCATGGCTAAAACTACAAACCCCATAATTAACAATCCAAAATCTGCACCTGCCCTTGTGGATTGTATTAGATGAGAAACGCCAATGGCGGTACTGGCAAACAAAATTCCCGGACCAGCAGTTTTTGAGAATTGGGCTAATTTTTGATTCATGGCATCAAACAGGGTGAACGTTCCAAGAGGCGTCAACCCAAAGGCCTATGACCCTGGCGTTTAGATTCCATGATGAAATTACTTTAACGCTTTTTTTGATGTGTGAAATATGTTCCTCATCAGATACAGGGTTACCAGCACAGTCATAATGGCCAGACACCACAACTAGTTCGGATTTATGGGCATTAATTGAGATATCAATTTTGGCCCTAACTGACTCAAGGTCAGAGTCGTCTGCAACTTTCCTATCAATCCCAGGCTCTGTAATTGCATCAACAAAGTCTACAGAGTGGTTTTCTTTGATCCATCTTGCCAAGGGCAGCTGTATCCTCCCATCCATACAGGACACAGACGTTGCAAACTTTCCTTCTGCCATATATAGAGAAGGATAAATCCTCCTTAAAAATTAATTTTTAAACAAAAAACACTCAGAAGTATGATCATTTACCATTCCTACGGCCTGCATTAAGGCATAGCATATTGTAGGACCGACAAAACTAAATCCGCGCTTCTTAAGATCCGCGCTTAATTTTTCAGATAGCAGAGTAGATGCAGGCAGATCAGAGTGTTTTTTGAATTTGTTTTTGACTGGCTTGTAATTTACAAAAGACCACAGATACTGATCAAAGGTGCCAAATTCGGATTGGACCTTGAGAAATTGCTTTGCGTTGTTAATTGCAGAATGAATCTTTAGCTTATTACGAATAATGCCCTCATCCTCAAGCAGTCTTCTTACGTGTCTTTTAGTGTATTTTGAGACTTTGGATGCATCAAAGTCAGAAAAGGCCTTCCTATAGCCTTCTCTGCGACTAAGAATGGTAACCCAGGCCAATCCAGCTTGTGCGCCTTCCAATATCAGAAATTCAAACAGTTTTTGATCATCGTGCTGGGGCACACCCCATTCAGCATCATGGTAAGAGATATTGAGATCACCTTTTGCCCACCTGCATCTTTTTTTCATAGCCTAGTTATGAAATGATGCAAGATATTAGTTGTTAGCTAGACAAAAGCACACCATAAGCCAAGTCCGCAATCATTGCATGTAGCATAGGGGCTTTATTCCCTGATTTGCTTTGTCATCTGAGCATCACCTGCAGTGTTACAACTAGAGAAGAACAAGAGTTGCCCAAATAGTGTCATAATTGCAGATGTTATAGGATGCGTAATTTATTTTGGAATTTTTTTTTTCATGATATTTTATTTTGATAATAAAAAAAGGATGTAATTTGATGAATCAAAGGCAATCACAGGTGAAAATGAGACACTGGTTTGATCACTTGGGGCAGTAAACGGTATATTTGGCAATAAAGGCCTGCGTTGCCTTGTTTTCTGAAAATAAAAGCAGAACAGTATTGTCATTGTCATCATTGTTCCCAAGAGTCATTTAGCAGGCTGCCACATGTTTGAGTCAGTCTTTCGCAGAGAGAGACAAAAACATTCCAGCTATTTTGCCAGCTGAGTGACCAAGTCAGTAGAAGTGATTATTCCAATTACCCTGCCATTTTCAGTAACGGCAAGTTTTCGTATTTTTTTGCTAGTCATTCTTTGAGCAGCAGCAGAGATGGGCTCATTGTGATTAATTGTGATCAGCGGTGCAGACATTATTTTTTCAACAGGAGTATCAAATGGAAGATTGTTTGCAGCAAGCCTTGTTGCAAAGTCTCTATCAGTTATAATTCCGACAGGATTGTTGTTTTCCTGCACAATAATTGCACCAATTCCTCCTTGTTCCATCATTTTTGCAATCTGTAATGCAGTAGTGGATAAGTTTACGGTAATTAGTGCCCTAGTCATAATATCTTGCACCAAAATAGAAGCATAGTTGAAATCCTCACGACTCATCACATAGTTAAGAGATTGCAATATTTAAGAAGTTTATAAAAAATGAGCCTGAAAAGAGATCTGAATTTTTGAAAGGATTGCCTTTATTTTTTTTCTTGGAATGCCTTGTTTGTGATGATTTCTGCTTTTTGGAAATCTACAAGTTTTTTTAGCAAATCCAAATCATCACTTTAAAAGTCAGCTGTATCTTTCCGGCTTTTATGCTTGCCTTTGTTTTTCTTTTGAATTTAGGGCCAAGTGATCCGCATTGTATGGCAATTTTTTCACTTATTTTGTATCCTTTTTTCCCGGCATGTAAAATTATTTCTTCAGATTTTTGCATGGCAACATCCCAATCAGTCTGTGTTTTTTTTTTGTCATAGAGTTTAATTCTCTAGTATTCTTTCGGGCAAGACTAGTCTGAAATTTTAAATCTTTTATGATTTTAGTTTTTGTTTTATGTTTGAATCCTCTAGCATTTCTTCAACAACCAATACGGAAATGGACTGTATTTTACATCAAGGCAGTATTGAGGAGGATTTTTAATCTTTCATCTGAGGTAACAAAAATTAGAATGATTTGAGTATTGAAAGAAAGTATGTTGGCAGATTTTATTTCCTCGCCTGCAGGCCTAAGGGCATTTCTGTCATGCATTTCTGCAGATTCTGAGATGTTTGATCCGTGGCTTGCTATTATCTTCACAGGTCTCTCAAGTCATTTGGAGCCAATTGGTTCAAAGTATTGCATTGGTGGCAAACAAGTTGTACATGGTAGTGTTTCAATAGAATCATCCTGACTTGTTTGTCCCAGTAATTATGCAAATCCAAACAGGGAGCTAAAAAAGTCTTGGATTGCAGCAAAGAAGCCCTTTTGATCCTCGGAGCTGCTCTGTGAATCAGCAGGCACGCATTTTCCGTCTACCAGCTGTGTTCCGGGGCCGCATGTTGACTCTTGATCATTGTTCTTATCTGTGCCGGTTTGAGGTGGTTCTGAATCCATCATTGTAGACGTTCCTGCTTCTGCTGTTGGTTCTGGGTCTGTCTTTTCATTCAAACCTGGTACCTGTGGTTCTGGATCCATCTCAATTTCCATAGATGGTTCTGGGTCCATCTGGGTTTCCATAGCTGGTTCTGGGTCCATATCAGTTTCCATAGCTGGTTCTGGGTCCATCTGAGTTTCCATAGCTGGTTCTGGGTCCATCTTTATCAGCCCTTCTTCCTTCTTCTCCTCCTCTGCCTCATTCAGACCGGGTACCTGTGGTTCTGGATCCATCAGATCTTGTCCTGCTCCAGTCTGAGTATTGTTTGTAGATATGCTAGAACCAGATGAAGAGCCCGTTCCTGTGTTGATCTCACTGCAAAGCTGGAGGCCACATATGCGCGAGTCAGGAGACTGGCCGCTGTTGCCTCCTCCTCCTCCGCCGCCACCGCCGCCACCGCCACCGCGGTTACCGCCAGAAGATGCGGATGGTGTAACAGCAGGCTGATCATCAGATACAGAGAATGAGCCAAATGAGCTAAAGTGTGTGGTCCAGATGATCATATCAGAGCCAGGACGAGTAAAACAGGATTCCAGTGCGCTGCCAGCTTCAAGATTATCATTGGCAGTAGCCTGATTGACAGGAACAAACGGACATACAACTAGTGGTCGTGAATCTATAACGCCATCAGCATCTTCTCCTTGGAAGAAGGCACCATCATGGCTTGCTTGTCCAGGCAATAGTAACCTGACTGCCTGATCAAATGTTAGTCTAGTGTTGTCATCACCTACAGAGAATGCCAGTCCTATCTCATCATTTGGTGTTGGAGGAGTAGCAGTACCAGTAGAAAGTGATGGAACGGCAATACGGCCAGTCCAATCACCAAATGAACCGGTTACAACGACATTAGCTGGATAAGTGACAGTTACTGTTTGAGAATTAGAGACAGCAGAAGTAACAACAGTTGTAGAATTAGAGATTGTCACACTCTTTACTCCGTTTGCACTATCATCAGCAAATGTTGGTGCGCCATTAAAGTTAATCAGTTGGCCATCAGTGGCAATAATTGTGTCAGGTAATGTGTCATGTATTACATTAAGGGTGATCAGATTTGAGGATGGCTCGTATGTAGGTTGGCCATCAGGACCTCCAAGCGGGATATTATCCTCAATGTCATCTCCTGTAGTGTTGATGGTGACAGTAACTGGAGCAGATGCGGTGTTGGGGTTGCCTGCAAGGTCTGTTGCTACGTCTGCTGCTATTGATACAATTACGGTTCCGTCTGATGAGCCGCGTGCCACATTAAAGGTGTAGACACTGCCAGTACCACCAATGTTGGATGCTGTGGGACTGCCGCCGTTGGCAGTGCCTTCTACTGTAATGTCACCTAGTTCAAAGTTCTGGACATCCTCGTTAAAGGTTGCAGTAAAGGTTACTGGATCATCACCAGTGGTGGTGCCATCAGCAGACGTGATGGTTACGGATGGCCTTACCATGTCCACAGTGATAATATGTACAGCATCGGTGTTGTCACCCTCTACTACATTGTCAGGTATTCTTACTGTCAGCTGACCTTCTAGAGTGATGCCGTGTGCGACTGTAAAGTCGTATTGGATACCACTGGTTTCAGTAAAGGCAGTTATCAGGCTATTAGCTGCTGGGGTTCCGTCAATTTCCACACCGATGTCAGATTGTACAAATCCTGTGACATCCTCGCTAAAGGTTGCAGTAAATGAGATGGCCTCAGAGTTTGTAGGATCAGCAGCATCTGTGCTCAGGGATACGTATGGGACATCGGTGTTTATGGTAACGGTAACTGGAGCAGATGCGGTGTTGGGGTTGCCTGCAAGGTCTGCTGCCACGTCTGCTGCAATGGATATAATTACTGTTCCGTCAGAGGATATGCCTGCAACGTTAAAGGTGTATGTGCTGGCATCAACTGCTACAAAGTCAGTTGCTGTGAGGGTGCCGTTGTTGGCAGTGCCTGTTACTGTAATGTCAGTTAGGATAAACTCTTCAACATCCTCTCTAAATTCTACTATAAATGGTACCGTATCAAGTCCGGTGCTGCTGCCAGCAGGTGAACTGACAGAGACTGTTGGGGCAGTGGTGTCTATTGTGACGGTGACTAAATTAGATGCGGTGTTGGAGTTGCCTGCAAGGTCTGTTAGCGCACCAGCATCTATTGATGCAGTTACGGTTCCGTCTGAGGAGCCGCGAGCAACATCAAAGGTGTATGTGCGGGCACCAACTGTTACAAGGTTGGCTGCTGCTGGGGCGCCGTCGTTTGCGGTGCCTGCCACTGTAATGTCAGCCAGAACAAAGTTCTGGACATCCTCGTTAAAGGTTGCCGTAAAGGTTATGGTATCAGAGTTGGTGAGATCATTGGCAGTTGTAGTTACAGAGACAGTTGGAACAAGAGTGTCTATTGTGACGGTAACTGGGGCAGATGCGGTGTTGGAGTTGCCTGCAAGGTCTGTTGCTACGTCTACTGCTATGGATGGAGTTACGGTTCCGTCTGTGGTGCCGCGAGCAACATCAAAGGTGTATGTGCGGGCATCAACTGTTGCAAAGTTGGTTGCTGCTGGAGCATCTCCGTTGGCAGTGCCCGTTACTGTAATGTCAGCCAGAACAAAGTTCTGGACATCCTCGCTAAAGGTTGCCGTAAAGGTTACGGGGTCATCACCAGTGATGGTGCCATCGGCAGGTGTAATGGATACGGTTGGGACAATAGTGTCTATTGTGACAGTAACTGGGGCAGATGCGGTGTTGGAGTTGCCTGCAAGGTCTGTTGCCACATTTGCTGCAATGGATGGAGATACGGTTCCGTCTGTAGAGCCGCGAGCAACATCAAAGGTGTATGTGCGGGCATCAACTGTTGCAAAGTTGGTTGCTACTGGATTGCCGTCGTTGGCAGTACCAGTTATTGTAATGTCAGCTAGGACAAAGTCTTGGACATCCTCGCTAAAGGTTGCCGTAAAGGTTACGGGGTCATCACCAGTGATGGTGCCATCGGCAGGTGTAATGGATACGGTTAGGGCAGTAGTATCTATTGTGACGGTAACTGGGGCAGATGCGGTGTTGGAATTGCCTGCAAGGTCTGTTGCTACGTCTGCTGCTATGGATGAAGTTACGGTTCCGTCTGAGGAACCGCGAGCAACATCAAAGGTGTATGTGCGGTCATCAACTGTTACAAAGTTGGCTGCTGCTGGATTGCCGTCGTTGGCAGTACCAGTTATTGTAATATCAGCTAGGACAAAGTTCTGGACATCCTCGCTAAAGGTTGCCGTAAAGGTTACGGGGTCATCACCAGTGATGGTGCCATCGGCAGGTGTAATGGATACGGTTGGGACAATGGTGTCTATTGTGACGGTAACTGGGGCAGATGCGGTGTTGGAGTTGCCTGCAAGGTCTGTTGCCACATTTGCTCCTATGGATGGAGATACGGTTCCGTCTGAGGAACCGCGAGCAACATCAAAGGTGTATGTGCGGTCATCAACTGTTACAAAGTTGTCTGCCACTGGATTGCCGCCGTTTGCGGTACCAGTTACTGTAATGTCAGCTAGTTCAAAGTCCTCGACGTCCTCACTAAAGGTTGCAGTAAATGTTACTGAGTTATCGCTGGTGGTGGTACCATCGGCTGGTGTAATAGTTACAGATGGATCTATTCTGTCCACTGTGAGTGTATGAATACTTGCCGTGTTGCCCTCTGCTACAGCACCGTCAGGTATTGTTACTGTTAGTTCGCCTTGTGTGGTGATGTCGTGTGTTACTGTAAAGGCATAGTCAGCACCGCTTCCACTAAATGCAGATATCAGGCCAGATGTGTCAGTTCCGTTAATTGCCACGACAATGTCATCTGCGATAAATCCTGTGACATCCTCGTTAAATGTTGCAGTAAATTCGATGGCCTCAGAGTTGGTAGGATCAGCAGCAGTTGTGTCCAGGGATACTGATGGAACAGTGGTGTCTACGGTGACAGTAACTGGGGCAGATGCGGTGTTGGAGTTGCCTGCAAGGTCTGTTGCCACATTTGCTGCAATGGATGGAGTTACGGTTCCGTCTGTGGAGCCGCGAGCAACATCAAAGGTGTAGACACTTCCTTCACCATTAAGGTTGGTTGCCTCAGGACTGCCGCCATTGGCAGTGCCAGTTACTGTAATGTCAGCTAGCTCAAAGTTCTCAACGTCCTCGCTAAATGTTGCCGTAAACGTTACTGGGTCATCGCCAGTGGTAGTACCATCGGCAGGTGTGATAGTTACAGTTGGATCTATTCTGTCCACTGTGAGTGTAGTCGTAGCACTTGCTGTGTTACCCTCTACTACCGCATTGGCAGGTATGGTTACTGCTAGCTGTCCTTCTGCGGCGATGCCGTGTGTGACTGTAAAGGCATAGTCAGCACCGCTTCCACTAAAGGCAGTTATCAGGCTGCCAGGTGTGGCGGAGTTTCCATCAATTGTCACTACAATGTCATCTGCGATAAATCCTGTGACGTCACTGCCAAATGTTGCCGTAAATGGTATGGCCTCAGAGTTGGTAGGATCAGTTACATCAGTACTCAGGGATACGGTTGCAGCATCCAGATAGTTTATTGTAAGATCTGCTGTTGTATGCCTGTTTCCATCAGAGAAAGTTGCTTGTACTGTACATGTTGATGCACTGGCAAAAGCATTGATAGGCTCAAAGTCAAACTGTCCGTTTGACAGGATGGTAGAGGTAAAGTCCGTACAATCACTAGATGTGGGGGCAGAGACTAGTGTCAGTGTCTGGGTATCTGTGTAATAATTGTTAATGTCAAGTGTAACCTTTCTGGGCTGGCTTGATAGGACATCAACTGTCAGGGGTGTTGCAGTACGTACTGGTGCGGCATCCAATACCACAGATATGTTTACAGTGTAGGCAGCACCAGTGCTGGCATCAGTGCCATCAGAGATGTCAAAGGAGAGCGTACATGTCTCAGCAGCAGAGGATGCAAACCTGAACGTATCAGAGCCAGCTGGTGGCTGCTGCGTCAGGGTTCCAGTACAGTCATCTGATATGTTGGTGTATGATAGCGTATCACCTTCGGGGTCTGTAAAGTGGGCATCAAGTGAAAACTCTTGGTGTGCGGCCAGTACAGGATGCTGTAGGGTTATGCCCGGTGTTACAGCAGGAACTGGTGGCAGTGTGTTGGTAGTTATGGTAACTGTAACTAAATTAGATGCAGTGTTGAGGTTACCTGCAAGGTCTGTTGCTACGTCTGCTGCAATGGATGGAATTATGGTTCCGTCTGTGGTGCCTCGAGCAACATCAAAGGTGTAGACATTTCCTGTTCCAAGAAGGTTGGATGCTACTGGATTGGTGCCATTGGCAGTACCAGTTACTCTAATGTCAGCTAGTTCAAAGTCCTCGACGTCCTCACTAAAGGTTGCAGTAAATGTTACTGAGTTATCGCTGGTGGTGGTACCATCGGCAGGTGTAATGGATACTGATGGTCTTATTCTGTCCACGGTAAGTGTATGAGTACTTGCCGTGTTGCCCTCTACGACCGCATTGGCAGGTATTGTTACTGTTAGTTCACCTTGTGTGGTGATGCCGTGTGTTACTGTAAAGGCATAGTCAGCACCGCTTCCACTAAATGCAGATATCAGGCCAGATGTGTCAGTTCCGTTAATTGCCACGACAATGTCCTCTAGGGTGAATTGTGTGACATCCCTGTCAAATGTTGCAGTAAATTCGATGGCCTCAGAGTTGGTAGGATCAGCAGCAGTTGTGTCCAGGGATACTGATGAGACAGTGGTGTCTACGGTGACGGTAACTGAATTAGATGCGGTGTTGGAGTTGCCTGCAAGGTCTGTTGCTACGTCTGCTGCAATGGACGCAATTACGGTTCCGTCTGTGGTGCCGCGAGCAACATCAAAGGTGTATGTGCGGGCATCAAGGGTTACAAAGTTGGATGCTGTTGGAGTGCCGCCGTTTGCGGTGCCTGCTACTGTAATGTCAGCCAGAACAAAGTTCTCAACGTCCTCGCTAAATGTTGCCGTAAACGTTACTGGGTCATCGCCAGTGGTAGTACCATCGGCAGGTGTGATAGTTACAGTTGGGACTATTCTGTCTACTGTGAGTGTAGTCGTAGCACTTGCTGTGTTACCCTCTACTACCGCATTGGTAGGTATGGTTACTGTTAGCTGTCCTTCTGCGGTGATGCCGTGTGTGACTGTAAAGGCATAGTCAGCACCGCTTCCACTAAAGGTAGATATCAGGCTGCCAGGTGTGGCGGAGTTTCCATCAATTGTCACTACAATGTCATCTGCGATAAATCCTGTGACGTCACTGCCAAATGTTGCCGTAAATGGTATGGCCTCAGAGTTGGTAGGATCAGTTACATCCGTATCTAGGGATACGGTTGCAGCATCCAGATAGTTTATTGTAAGATCTGCTGTTGTATGCCTGTTTCCATCAGAGAAGGTTGCCTGTACTGTACATGTTGATGCACTGGCAAAAGCATTGATAGGCTCAAAGTCAAACTGTCCGTTTGACAGGATGGTAGAGGTAAAGTCCGTACAGTCACTAGATGTGGGAGCAGAGACTAGTGTCAGTGTCTGGGTATCTGTGTAATAATTGTTAATGTCAAGTGTAACCTTTCTGGGCTGGCTTGATAGGACATCAACTGTCAGCGGTGTTGCAGTACGTACTGGTGCGGCATCCAATACCACAGATATGTTTACAGTGTAGGCAGCACCAGTGCTGGCATCAGTGCCATCAGAGATGTCAAAGGAGAGCGTACATGTCTCAGCAGCAGAGGATGCAAACCTGAACGTATCAGAGCCAGCTGGTGGCTGCTGCGTCAGGGTTCCAGTACAGTCATCTGATATGTTGGTGTATGATAGCGTATCACCTTCGGGGTCTGTAAAGTGGGCATCAAGTGAAAACTCTTGGTGTGCGGCCAGTACAGGATGCTGTAGGGTTATGCCCGGTGTTACAGCAGGAACTGGTGGCAGTGTGTTGGTAGTTATGGTAACTGTAACTAAATTAGATGCAGTGTTGAGGTTACCTGCAAGGTCTGTTGCTACGTCTGCTGCAATGGATGGAATTATGGTTCCGTCTGTGGTGCCTCGAGCAACATCAAAGGTGTAGACATTTCCTGTTCCAAGAAGGTTGGATGCTACTGGATTGGTGCCATTGGCAGTACCAGTTACTCTAATGTCAGCTAGTTCAAAGTCCTCGACGTCCTCACTAAAGGTTGCAGTAAATGTTACTGAGTTATCGCTGGTGGTGGTACCATCGGCAGGTGTAATGGATACTGATGGTCTTATTCTGTCCACGGTAAGTGTATGAGTACTTGCCGTGTTGCCCTCTACGACCGCATTGGCAGGTATTGTTACTGTTAGTTCACCTTGTGTGGTGATGCCGTGTGTTACTGTAAAGGCATAGTCAGCACCGCTTCCACTAAATGCAGATATCAGGCCAGATGTGTCAGTTCCGTTAATTGCCACGACAATGTCCTCTAGGGTGAATTGTGTGACATCCCTGTCAAATGTTGCAGTAAATTCGATGGCCTCAGAGTTGGTAGGATCAGCAGCAGTTGTGTCCAGGGATACTGATGAGACAGTGGTGTCTACGGTGACGGTAACTGAATTAGATGCGGTGTTGGAGTTGCCTGCAAGGTCTGTTGCTACGTCTGCTGCAATGGACGCAATTACGGTTCCGTCTGTGGTGCCGCGAGCAACATCAAAGGTGTATGTGCGGGCATCAAGGGTTACAAAGTTGGATGCTACTGGACTGCCGCCATTGGCAGTGCCAGTTACTGTAATGTCAGCTAGCTCAAAGTTCTCAACGTCCTCGCTAAATGTTGCCGTAAACGTTACTGGGTCATCGCCAGTGGTAGTACCATCGGCAGGTGTGATAGTTACAGTTGGATCTATTCTGTCCACTGTGAGTGTAGTCGTAGCACTTGCTGTGTTACCCTCTACTACCGCATTGGCAGGTATGGTTACTGCTAGCTGTCCTTCTGCGGCGATGCCGTGTGTGACTGTAAAGGCATAGTCAGCACCGCTTCCACTAAAGGCAGTTATCAGGCTGCCAGGTGTGGCGGAGTTTCCATCAATTGTCACTACAATGTCATCTGCGATAAATCCTGTGACGTCACTGCCAAATGTTGCCGTAAATGGTATGGCCTCAGAGTTGGTAGGATCAGTTACATCCGTATCTAGGGATACGGTTGCAGCATCCAGATAGTTTATTGTAAGATCTGCTGTTGTATGCCTGTTTCCATCAGAGAAAGTTGCTTGTACTGTACATGTTGATGCACTGGCAAAAGCATTGATAGGCTCAAAGTCAAACTGTCCGTTTGACAGGATGGTAGAGGTAAAGTCCGTACAATCACTAGATGTGGGGGCAGAGACTAGTGTCAGTGTCTGGGTATCTGTGTAATAATTGTTAATGTCAAGTGTAACCTTTCTGGGCTGGCTTGATAGGACATCAACTGTCAGCGGTGTTGCAGTACGTACTGGTGCGGCATCCAATACCACAGATATGTTTACAGTGTATGCACCGCCTGTGCTGGTATATGTGCCATCAGAGATGTCAAAGGAGAGCGTACATGTCTCAGCATCTGAGGATACAAACCTGAACGTATCAGAGCCAGCTGGTGGCTGCTGCGTCAGGGTTCCAGTACAGTCATCTGATATGTTGGTGTATGATAGCGTATCACCATTAGGATCTGTAAAGTGGTCATCAAGTGAGAACTCTTGGTGTGGGTCTAATACAGGATGCTGCAGGGTTATGCCAGGCGATACCGCAGGAACCGGAGGCAGTGTTGTAATAGTTATGGTAACTGAATTAGATGCAGTGTTGGGATTGTCTGCAAGATCTCTTGCCACATCTCCTGCAATTGATACGGTTACGGTTCCGTCTGTCGAGCCGCGAGCAACATCAAAGGTGTAGACACTGCCGTCTCCAAGAAGGTTGGATGCTACTGGACTGCCGCCGTTGACAGTACCAGTTACTGTAATGTCAGCTAGGACAAAGTTCTCAACATCCTCACTAAAGGTTGCCGTAAAGGTTACGGGGTCATCGCCAGTGATAGTACCATCGACAGGTGTGATGGTTACAGTTGGATCTATTCTGTCCACTGTAAGTGTACGAGTATTTGCTGTGTTGCCCTCTACTACCGCATCGTCAGGTATGGTTACTGTCAGCTGTCCTTCTGCGGCGATGCCGTGTGTTACTGTAAAGGTATAGTCAGCACCGCTCCCACTAAAGGCAGTTATCAGGCTATTAGCTGCTGGGGTTCCGTCAATTGCTACAACGATGTCAGATTGCACAAATCCTGTGACATCCTCGTCAAATGTTGCAGTAAAGTTGACGGTATCAGAGTTGGTAGGATCAGTAGCAGTTGTGTCCAAGAATACTGATGGGACAGTGGTGTCTACGGTGACGGTAACTGGAGCAGATGCGGTGTTGGGGTTGCCTGCAAGGTCTGTTGCCACATCTGCTGCAATGGATGCAATTACTGTTCCGTCAGAAGATATGCCTGCAACGTTAAAGGTGTATGTGCGGGCATCAACTGTTGCAAAGCCGGATGCTGTGAGGGTGCCGCCGTTTGCGGTACCAGCTACTGTAATGTCATCTAGGACAAAGTTCTCAACGTCTTCGTCAAATGTTACTCTAAATGGTACCGTATCAAGTCCGGTGCTACTGCCTGTAGATGAACTGACAGAGACAGTTGGGGCAAGAGTGTCTATTATGACAGTAACTGGGGCAGATGCGGTGTTGGGGTTGCCTGCAAGGTCTGTTGCTACGTCTGCTGCAATGGATGGAATTACGGTTCCGTCTGTGGAGCCTCGAGCAACATCAAAGGTGTAGACACTTCCTGTTCCAAGAAGGTTGGATGCTGCGGGACTGCCGCCGTTTGCGGTACCAGTTACTGTAATGTCAGTAAGGATAAAGTCCTCAACGTCCTTGCTAAATGTTGCCGTAAATGTTACCGTATCAGAGTTGGTGTTCTCTCCTACAGTTGTAGTCACAGAGACTGTTAGGGGAACGGTGTCTATTGTGACAGTAACTGGGGCAGATGCGGTGTTGGAGTTGCCTGCAAGATCTGTTGCTACGTCTGCTGCAATGGATGGAATTACGGTTCCGTCTGTGGAGCCTCGAGCAACATCAAAGGTGTAGACACTTCCTGTTCCAAGAAGGTTGGATGCCTCAGGACTGCCGCCGTTTGCGGTACCAGTTACTGTAATGTCAGTTAGTTCAAAGTCCTCGACGTCCTCGCTAAATGTTGCCGTAAACGTTACTGGGTCATCGCCAGTGGTAGTACCATCGGCAGGTGTGATAGTTACAGTTGGGACTATTCTGTCTACTGTGAGTGTAGTCGTAGCACTTGCTGTGTTACCCTCTACGACCGCATTGGCAGGTATGGTTACTGTTAGCTGTCCTTCTGCGGTGATGCCGTGTGTTACTGTAAAGGTATAGTCAGCACCGCTTCCATTAAAGGCAGATATCAGGCTGCCAGGTGTGGCGGGGTTTCCGTCAATTGTCACTACAATGTCATCTGCGATAAATCCTGTGACGTCACTGCCAAATGTTGCCGTAAATTGTATGGCCTCAGAGTTGGTAGGATCAGTTACATCTGTATCTAGGGATACGGTTGCAGCATCCAGATAGTTTATTGTAAGCTCTGCAGTCGTATGCCTGTTTCCATCAGAGAAGGTTGCCTGTACTGTACATGTTGATGCACCAGCAAAAGCATTGATAGGCTCAAAGTCAAACTGTCCGTTTGACAGGATGGTAGAGGTAAAGTCCGTACAGTCACTAGATGTGGGGGCAGAGACTAGTGTCAGTGTGCCGTCATCTGTGTAATAATTGTTAATGTCAAGTGTAACCTTTCTGGGCTGGCTTGATAGGACATCAACTGTCAGCGGTGTTGCAGTACGTACTGGTGCGGCATCCAATACCACAGATATGTTTACAGTGTAGGCAGCACCAGTGCTGGCATCAGTGCCATCAGAGATGTCAAAGGAGAGCGTACATGTCTCAGCAGTTGAGGATACAAACCTGAACGTATCAGAGCCAGCTGGTGGCTGCTGCGTCAGGGTTCCAGTACAGTCATCTGATATGTTGGTGTATGATAGCGTATCACCTTCGGGATCTGTAAAGTGGGCATCAAGTGAGAACTCTTGGTGTGCAGCCAATACAGGATGCTGTAGGGTTATGCCCGGTGTTACAGCAGGAACTGGTGGCAGTGTGTTGGTAGTTATGGTAACTGTAACTGAATTAGATGCAGTGTTGAGGTTGCCTGCAAGGTCTGTTGCTATGTCTGCTGCAATGGATGGAATTACGGTTCCGTCTGTAGAGCCTCGAGCCACATCAAAGGTGTATGTGCTGGCATCAACTGTTACAAAGTTGGCTGCTGCCGGAACACCACCGTTTGCAGTGCCCGTTACTGTAATGTCAGTTAGTTCAAAGTCTTCGACGTCCTCGCTAAATGTTGCAGTAAATGTTACTGAGTTATCACTGGTGGTGGTACCATCGGCAGGTGTAATGGATACTGATGGTCTTATTCTGTCCACGGTAAGTGTATGAGTACTTGCCGTGTTGCCCTCTGCTACCACACCGTCAGGTATTGTTACTGCTAGTTCACCTTGTGTGGCGATGCCGTGTGTTACTGTAAAGGCATAGTCAGCACCGCTTCCACTAAATGCAGATATCAGGCCAGATGTGTCGGTTCCGTTAATTGCCACGACAATGTCCTCTTGGACGAATTGTGTGACATCCCTGTCAAATGTTGCAGTAAATTCGATGGCCTCAGAGTTGGTAGTATCAGCAGCAGTTGTGTCCAGGGATACTGATGGGACAGTGGTGTCTATGGTGACGGTAACCGGGGCAGATGCGGCGTTGAGGTTGCCTGCAAGGTCTGTTGCTACATCTGCTGCTATGGATGCAGTTACGGTTCCGTCTGAGGTTCCGCGAGCAACATCAAAGGTGTATGTGCGGGCATCAACTGTTACAAAGTTGGCTGCTGCCGGATTGGTGCCGTTTGCGGTGCCTGTTACTGTAATGTCAGATAGGATAAAGTTCTGGACATCCTCGCTAAATGTTGCAGTAAATGTTACTGGGTCATCACTAGTGATGGTGCCATCGGCAGGCGTAATGGATACTGTGGGGTTTGCCCTGTCCACCGTAATACGAGATATATCACTAGCACTGCCACCATCAGCTGCATCAGCAGGTATGACTACTACTAGCAGGCTTTCTGTGAGGCCGTGTGTGACTGTAAAGGTGTATTGGGCTCCCTCTCCCGCAAAGGAAGTTATCAGGCCAGGTGTGGTGGTGGTTTCATCAATACGCACTATAATATCATCCTGATCAAATCCTGTGACAGCTCTGCCAAATGTTACCGTATATGGTATGGCCTCAAGGTTGGTGAGATCGCCTACATCCGTAGTCAGAGATACGGATGTACGATCCAGATAGTTTATTGTAAACGCTACAGGTGTAAGGTAGTTTCCATCAGAGAAGGTTGTCTGTACTGTGCATGTTAGCCCGCCAGTAGAGTCTTCTATGGCCTCAAATGTAAACACGCCACTGTCTGGTGAGGTAGATCTAAATGTACAGTCATCAGAGGTTATAGTACTAAATATTGACAGTGACTTGTCATCTGTGTAATAGTCGTTAATGTCAATTGTAACTGTCCTAGACTGGTCTGATAGGACGTCAATTACCAGAGGCGTTGCAGTTCGTACGGGTGCGGGATTTTCTGTGACTACCAGCTCAAAAGAGTATGGCTGCCCCGTGCTTTGCGTCGTGCCGTCTGAGATGTCAAAGGATACCACACATGTAGTGCCGACATCACGTGCGAAGGGAGCAATTTGCATGTTATGATTGTCTAGCAGTGTAACATCCAAGGTGACACCAGCAGCGCAGCTTGAGAAATTATTGAAAGACAGCGTGTCAAATTCGGGATCCTCAAAGTGGTCACGCAGTGAAATTTGCGGATCTGTTATGCTTGGATATTCGACTGTTGCAGATGGTACGGAGGCAGGTATTGGTGGCAGTAGGTTAGTTACGGTAGATAACACACGGTATGAGGATGTAAACTGTTCTGTTGCAGAGCCGTCTGTCACATCAAAGGTAAAGCTACAGTCTTCAGGATATGTCACCGCGTTGTTTGGCGTTGCAGTAACGGTAAAGGCACCCGTCGGATTTACAGTCACGCTAGATGACTGGCATGCATTGTTATCTAGGGTATAGGACAGGGTATCACCGTCCGGATCTGCAATGTTGGTAGCTAGGTTGCCTGTGTGTGTCTCATCAATATTAAATGAAAAACTAGGTGGTACAGTTCCAGCAGGAACACGGTTGACATCTGTGACAGTCAGTGTAAATGACCCAGTAATGATATCAGCACCATCATCTAGTTGATATTCTACCTGGATTTCAGTAGAGAGGTCAAAGTCATCCCTTATGCTGGTGCCAGTTGGGGGATGAGTCACTACATCAAAAGGTATGTTGCCTGTGACTAGTCCATCCAAATTTATGCTTAGATAACGATGACCGGTGCTTATGAGACCGACATCAGCGGGGAAAAAGTTAGCAGGTAATGATACCTGATGTGAAAGAGATTCACCCTCTGCAACAGTTACGGTTGGAAGGCTAAGATAGTTTATTGTAATCTCTGTATCTGTGTGCCTGTTTCCATCAGAGAAGGTTGCCTGTACTGTACATGTTGATGCACTAGCAAAAGCATTGATAGGTTCAAAGTCAAACTGTCCGTTTGACAGGATGGTAGAGACAAAGTCCGTACAGTCACTAGATGTGGGGGCAGAGACTAGTGTCAGTGTGCCGTCATCGGTGTAATAATTGTTAATGTCAAGTGTAACCTTTCGGGGCTGGTCTACAGGTACATCAACTGTCAGCGGTGTTGCAGTACGTACTGGTGCGGCATCCAATACCACAGATATGTTTACAGTGTAGGCACTGCCAGTGCTGGCAATAGTGCCATCAGAGATGTCAAAGGAGAGCGTACATGTCTCAGCATCAGAGGATACAAACCTGAACGTATCAGAGCCAGCTGGTGGCTGCTGCGTCAGGGTTCCAGTACAGTCATCTGATGGATTGGTGTATGATAGCGTATCACCTTCGGGATCTGTAAAGTGGTCATCAAGTGAGAACTCTTGGTGTGCGGCCAGTACTGGGTGCTGTAGGGTTATGCCAGGTGTTACAGCAGGAACCGGTGGCAGTGTGTTGGTAGTTATGGTAACTGTAACTGAATTAGATGCAGTGTTAAGATTGCCTGCAAGGTCTGCTAGTACACCTGCATCTATTGATGCAGTTACGGTTCCGTCTGTGGTGCCGCGAGCAACATCAAAGGTGTAGACACTGCCTGTTCCAAGAAGGTTGGATGCTACAGGATTGGTGGCATTGGCAGTGCCAGTTACTGTAATGTCACCTATCTCAAAGTTCACAACGTCCTCGCTAAATGTTGCCGTAAACGTTACTGGGTCATCGCTGGTGGTAGTGCCATCGGCAGGTGTGATGGTTACAGTTGGGACTATTCTGTCCACTGTGAATGTAGTGACAGTACTTGCTGTGTTACCCTCTGCTACCGCATTGGCAGGTATGGTAACTGTTAGCTGTCCTTCTGCGGTGATGCCGTGTGTTACTGTAAAGGCATAGTCAGCACCGCTTCCACTAAATGCAGATATCAGGCTGCCAGGTGTGGCGGGGTTTCCATCAATTGTCACTACAATGTCATCTGCGATAAATCCTGTGACGTCACTGCCAAATGTTGCCGTAAATTGTATGGCCTCAGAGTTGGTAGGATCAGTTACATCTGTATCTAGGGATACGGTTGCAGCATCCAGATAGTTTATTGTAAGCTCTGCAGTTGTATGCCTGTTTCCATCAGAGAAAGTTGCCTGTACTGTACATGTTGATGCACTGGCAAAAGCATTGATAGGCTCAAAGTCAAACTGTCCGTTTGACAGGATGGTAGAGACAAAGTCCGTACAGTCACTAGATGTGGGGGCAGAGACTAGTGTCAGTGTCTGGGTATCTGTGTAATAATTGTTAATGTCAAGTGTAACCTTTCTGGGCTGGCTTGATAGGACATCAACTGTCAGGGGTGTTGCAGTACGTACTGGTGCGGCATCCAATACCACAGATATGTTTACAGTGTATGCACCGCCTGTGCTGGCACCAGTACCATCAGAGATGTCAAAGGAGAGCGTACATGTCTCAGCAGCAGAGGATACAAACCTGAACGTATCAGAGCCAGCTGGTGACTGCTGCGTCAGGGTTCCAGTACAGTCATCTGATATATTGGTGTACGATAGCGTATCACCTTGAGGATCTGTAAAGTGGTCATCAAGTGAGAACTCTTGGTGTGGGTCTAGCACAGGGTGCTCTAGGTTTATGACTGGCGCTACTGCAGGAACCGGTGGCAGTATGGTGGTGTCTATTGTGACGGTGATCTCGTTGGATGCAATATTGGAATCAAAATTACTACTTGTTGCCGCGGCTGCAGGTATGGATACAGTTACGGTTCCGTCTGAGGATCCGCGGACAACATCAAAGCTAAATCTCGGGGCAACAGTTTCACCATCGCTAGTTGTACGGGAATTAAGTATCTGAAGGTTTGATGCAACCGGGTTGCCGCCGTTTGCGGTACCAGTTACTGTAATGTCACTTAGGGTAAGAGGGAAGACATCCTGACTGAATGTCACGATAAATGGTACTGTATGAAGAGGAGTCAGGGGATCGGCAGTCGTACTAATGGTAGTGGTTGGGCCAAAAAAGAGAAAGAGAAAGTCAAACTGAGCAGATGCCGCATTGTCTGCACCTGATAAGTGATGTACTGCAACGCCTGCAGGTATGGATATTATTACGCTTCCATCTGAGACCCCACCTGCGACATCAAAGGTGTACGTATCTCCGGAACCTGCAAAGTTTGATATTTCAGGATTGCCGCCGTTTGCGGTACCAGTTATGAGAATGTCATCGGCAACAAAGTCTGTGACAGGGTTGCTAAATGTTACTCTAAATGTTTCAGACGGATCAGTGCTATCAATGAGACCCCTGACGGAGGTGATAGTTGGCACCGGAACAGTGTATATGGTGGCAGTGACCGGAGCAGATGCCTCATTGAGGTTGCCTGCAAGATCTTCTGCTACGTCTGCTGCAATTGAGGCAATTACGGTTCCGTCTGTAGAGCCTCGAGCAACATCAAATGTGTATACACTTCCTGTTCCAAGAAGGTTGGATGCTACTGGACTGCCGTCGTTTGCGGTACCAGATACTGTAATGTCACCTAGCACAAAGTTTCTAACGTCCTCGCTAAATGTTGCAGTAAACGTTACCGGGTCATCACCTGTGGTGGTACCATCGACAGGTGCAATGGATACTGTTGGCTTTATCCTGTCCACCGTAATACGAGATACAGCAGAATCATTGCCGCCAACAACTGCATCTTGAGATACGATTACTACTAGCAGTCCTTCTGTGAAGCTGTGTGTGACTGTAAAGGTGTATTCGTCTCCCTCTCCCGCAATGGAAGTTATCAGGCCAGATCTGATGATGACATCATCATGACGCACAATAATATCATCCAGCTCAAAACCTGTGACATCTCTGCCAAATGTTACCGTATATGGTATGGCCTCAAGGTTGGTCGGATCACTTGCATCTGTATTCAGAGATGCGGTTGCACGTTCCAGATGGTTTATTGTGAGCGTTGCAGTTATCGATCGGTTTCCATCAGAGACATCCATCTCTACTGTGCATGTTACCCCCTCGGGATCATTAGCGAGAAGCGTAAACTCGATTATCCCAACATCCACGATGACCTGTCTAAATGAACAGTCATCAGAGGTGACAGAATTTATTGATAGTGGCTTGTCATCTGTGTAATAATCGTTAATGTTAATTGTAGATGTCTGAGGCTGGTCTGCTGGAACATCAATTACCAGCGGTGTTGCAGTACGTACGGGTGCGGGGTTTTCTGTGATTACCAGCTCAAAAGAATATGGCTGTCCCGTGCTTTGCGTCGTGCCGTCTGAGATGTCAAAGGATACCACACATGTAGTGCCGACATCACTTGCGACGGGATTAATTTGCATAATAGTGGCGTTTACCAGTGTAACATCCAAGGTGACACCAGCAGCGCAGCTTGAGAAATTATTGAAAGACAGCGTGTCAAATTCGGGATCCACAAAGTGATCACGCAGTGAAATTTGAGGAACAGTTAGGTTTGGATATTCGACTGTTGCAGATGGTACGGAGGCAGGTATTGGTGGCAGGGAGTTGGATACAGTAGATAACACACGGTATGAGGATGTAAACTGCTCTGTTGCAGAGCCGTCTGTCACTTCAAAGGTAAAGCTACAGTCTTCAGGATATGTCACCGCGTTGTTATTTGTTGCAGTAACGGTAAAGGCACCCGTCGGATTTACAGTTACGCTAGATGACTGGCATGCATTGTTAGTCAGGGTATAGGACAGGGTATCACCGTCCGGATCTGCAATGTTGCTAGCTAGGTTGCCTGTGTGTGTCTCACCAATATTCAATGAAAAACTAGGTGCAGTTCCTGCAGGAATACGGTTGACATCTGTGACAGTCAGTGTAAAAGCACTAGTCCTAAAAGCACCACTACCATCTACACCTATGCGTATCTGAATGTCATTAGAGAGGTCAAAGTTTGTTCTTATGTCAGTGCCAGTTGAGGGATGAGCCACTACATCAAAAGATATGTCAGCGGTGATTATTCCACCTTGAGATATGGACAGAGGAATCGAAGAATCTGAACCCACAATAGATGAGAGAAAGATATCAGGAGTGGGTCCGAAACCAGAGAGTGTTATCGGATGCGAAAGAGATTCACCCTCGGCAATGGTGACATCGTCAATGGATATAGACTGGGCAAATGCAGGGGGTGCAGATGATATCAGAGTTCCCCCTCCCACTAGCAGCGGGATCATAACCAGCAGGAGGAGCCAATGCCTAGAACAGTAAGGATATCTCAGTTAACCCTCCCCCCATTTAACAGCAAGATCATAATTAGCATCTATTAACACATTGTAAAAAAATTAAGAGTATTTAATGATTACAAATTCTCGGATTTGACAGATTTTTGCAGATTGTACAGCCACATATGCCCATCCGTATTTTCTGCATATGGAATATCTTTGGGTTGTTTGGATGCTAAAAATTCACATCAGAAGGCATGCCTTGCTTAGAAGATGCATGATTATGCAATACTTGGAAATATACCATTAAAAGCCGCCAATCATGACGTTTTTGCCAGAAATTGCCTGCCCATATTGTTGATCTATTGGAAGAAGGTCTTCATCTGAGTATTAAAAGGATGTACATTAGACATAACGCCCAAAAATTATCGTCTTGTTTAACAAGTATTCTTTCTGGTGACGGCTATTTTGGATCTTATGAGCAGGCTAGCAGGAGCGCTGTTTTGAGAGAGACTGTATAATCTCTTCAAGATCACTTTTGATCCCATTCTCTGCACTAGTGGCAGTGTGCCTTATCTCACCTGATGCATTTTCGATGATAGTGCATTGGCGCCTTATCTGCTTCATCTCTGCTATCTTTAATTTGATCTCATTTGACTTTTCGAGCATAAATGATATGTCTGACTTTGTACCGTCCATGTCAGTCAGACGCAGTCTGGCCCTTGCCCACTTGTATGCAATCTCAATTATCTCATGGTCTAGTATCACTCCATCGTCATCCTCGACTGCACAGATCAGATGATTTCCGTCATACTCGTTGAACCATCCCACTGCATCTGGCAGCATTGACCGTTTTCTCATTATGAATATTCCATAGTCAGCATTTCTGTTCTTCATGGCCTCAGACATCTCTTTTTGTATAGCATTTTGGCTGACTGACCTGTTGTCCTTGACCTCAAAAACTATCACCTGCCCAGTATCACCAAGAGTGATTACAAAGTCGCCTTTCTTTGAGTTGCCCAATTTGCCGGACAGAGTTCCAGTTTTCTCCAGCTTGTCTGAGTGTGTTCTGGCAATCATCTCAAGTTGTCTGCTGCACCTATCCTCAAAGTCAAACCCTTTTTGCGTTCCCTTTTCCCGTTCTATGGCAGCTCCCTTGTTGGCTGCCAGCTGATTCATAATTTCTGAGAGGCTTGCACCCAGTTCCTGTTTTAGAACGTACAGGGGACTTTCCTCTCGGCTTGGACTGAACACTTCCTTGATGATCCGACCGTCTTGGCCAAAGTGATCCTTTATCAGGCTGGCAAAGTCCCCGTCATCCCCAAAGATGTCTTTCATCCGTTTATCAAATCTGGAATTGAGATTCTCAAATGCAGCCTCTACATAATCTATGTTGTCTTGGGTTTTTGCTGATTTGGCTACACTGATTCCAGTCTTTACCAAGGATGTCAATCTTTCCTCAAGATTGTCAGATTCGTCAAAGTCCTGAAAAAAACCTACAATGTCAGGATCATCTGTAACCCAGTTCTCAATTCGCAGTTTTCCGTCACTTATGGTAATGCACCTGACTTCTTTGCTGGCTGACAACAATGACTGCTTTGAATAATTTGCTTATATTCTATTGCCTGCAGATGACATGTTCCTTGTATATCCTTGAGTGTCCGTATCTGCACTATGACGACTTGCTGACTGTAACTGATCTCATAGGTAAAATGTTTAGTTTTTAGGAGGATGGTATACGGACCCGACCGGATTCGAACCGGTGACCTAACGCTCCGCAAGCGTTCGCACTATCCAAGCTATGCAACGAGTCCGAAAAGTTTTGCAGATTTAGGCTTAATTTGGATTGCTATTGTGACGGTTCGGCAAAAATGTAGGGGGTCTCATCGGACTCACGAAATGTCCAAGCAGTAGGCAGCTGAATGTTTTGGACGCACTTGAGATTGTTCTCATATAACAAGGTGCCCCAGCCTGCCTCGTTTTTAGGATCAACGGAGTATTTTTTTGAGAGGGTTCCAGCAAAAGCCCAACCAGACTTGTTTTTCAGATGAGAGATAGATTTTATTTTATCTAGCACACCAGAGGCAAGAGAGGTGCCGCCCATCTGGGCCAGGCCGCCAATAAAAAAAATCGGGCGTGTTAAATTCAGGGAAGAATACTCAAAGGAGACAGCATCAGAACAGTACGGGTTAAAATCCAAAATTGGGATCAAATGGTTTTGTAATTCCACCAGCGTTTGATCAATTTCGATGCTAGATGAATCCATGCCAAGAATTTTTGCGCAAAATGCAATGCGTCCATCACCTGAACCGACATCAATTATTTCAGAATAGCCAAGCTCCTTTGCAAGCAGCGTGCAGACATATCCGGACATCATCCAGGTAGGGGAAAAGGGGGCCTTGCTTGAGCCGTGCTGGATACTGTTTAGCCAGTATCTGTTAATGTCTCCCTCATATACGGTACACTTGACGGTACCTATGATTCTCTCAAAGGAGTTGTAGTAGATGGGATTTTCTTGTGCAAATTTATGCAGCAGCTTCAGATGAGAATCCTCAATGGGAAACAGTTCGGATTTTGATTTTGGAATGACCTCCTGAATCTGGCTTTTGCCGTCACCTGGTTTTTCTTCTTCTTCTTCTTTCTTGGCAAATTCTTTTTTTAAGGCAACTAAATTTTTTCCAAGTTCCCGAATCATTTGGCCAGTCCACGATCATACTGCTTGGCAAATTCCAGGGTGCTCATAATCTCTCGCAGCTCCTCAAATAATTTTGCATCTTGCCGGGTTTGCTCCACTGATTTTTCAGCAGAATTTTCAGATTGCAGGTCCCAAGTAGCCCTTTTGACTGAATCAGACAGATGCTTCAAAATTTCAGGGTGCATGCAAGAGTCAAATTTTTCAGATATCATTGCCTGAGTTTTCTGAATTTTCTCTAAGAGCTGCTCAGAGCTGGGATGCTGCTGCTGTTTTATCACCGAAATAATAGATGAGACACTGATGACCTTATGGTAGGTCTCAACAATCTCAGAGATGCTCAGCCCAGAACTCACATCTGTAGAACTAATCAAGTCTTTGAGCTTTTGAGACTCATTTTCAAACATTTCAAAGATGTCAGTTGATGATGATGATGATGACAAAGTCATACAAGAAAGCCAGGGTTTGGACTTTTAAAGAACATTATGGTTATGCCTCTTCTTTTTCTTCTTCTGCAGGTTTTGTATACACGTAATTCATTATCAGCCCTGCAATAACCCCACCCAAAATTGGTGCTGCCCAGTACAGCCAGTGGAACTCCCAAAATCCGGAGATCAAGGCAGGACCAAATGTCCTTGCAGGATTTACAGAGGCGCCAGTCAGGGGCACGGCAATCAGGTGAATTAGGAAGACCATCCCGCCAATAGACAGCCCGTGCAGCCCGGGAGATGCCTTTTTGTGAACGGCAGTCATAAAGATTACAGTAACTAAGAAGAATGTCAGGATCGCCTCAATTGCAAATCCAGAACCAATGCTGTTATTGATAAGGTCGCTTGGACCGCCCTGGGTTGCAAAGTTGACCTTGGAGCCAAGTTCAGGCAGCATGACCATAAGTGTTGCAGCTGCTGCCACAGCACCGATTAGCTGCGAGACAATGTATCCGACCCCGTCTGCGATTCCAATTTTTCTTGTAATCATCATTGGAATGGTGACGGCAGGATTAATGTGGGCGCCAGAGACATGCCCAAACGCATAGACCATCAGGGCAATGGCACCGCCGTGTCCAAGGGAGATAAACAGTACTGACTGGGTGGTTAGTTCCTCGCCAAATGCAGATACTGCCAAAATTACTGAAAGAGGGCCAAAGAACACCAGTCCATAAGTTGCAATTGCCTCTGCAAGATATGCCCTTGGATTGACCATTAAGCAAAGCCTTGTCAGTATCCATATAAAACATTCGGCTTTATTTTTTGATAAGCTGATCTAAAAAGCAATTAATTACGGACTGATTCTTTGAGAATGCATGGTTTCTAAAGGCGATTCTGTGCCAAAATTTGCAGCAAGCGACGCAAACGGAGACATTGTAAGATCAGATGATTTTAAAGGCAAAAGACATGCAATCTACTTTTATCCAAAGGACTTTACCCCAGGATGTACCACAGAGGCAGACGAGTTTTCCAGGGACTATGAAAAATTCCAAGAGGAAGGAATTGAGATCATAGGGGTCAGTCCTGATGATGTCAAATCCCATAGAAAGTTCTGCGACAAGATGGGAATCAAATATCCATTGCTGGCAGATGTCAAGAAGGAGATATCAAATCTGTTTGGGGTATGGGGCAAGAAGAAATTCATGGGCAGAGAATACATGGGAGTCATGAGAAGCACATTTCTTGTAAACGAAGAGGGAAGGATTTTCAAGATATATCCCAAGGTAAAGCCTGCAGGACATTCCAAGGAAGTGCTAGAAGAGTTTCTAAGCTTGAAATAAAAATAAGTAGGAAGAGATTGCAAATAGATTAGAAACCTTTTGGCAGTGTTCCCCTAGACTCTTTTGGTGTCTTGGGTTCTGGTTTTGGTTCAAAGCCTTTTGGCAAAGTACCCCTACTAGCTGTTTGCCTAGCCTTTGCTTCGGATTCAAGCAGTTCTTGGTAGGCCTTCTCATCATCTATTTTTTGCTGTTCTATTCTTTGCAAGTATTCTGCCTCATAGTCTGCGAGTTTTTCTTCTCTAGACTTTGCATCACCGCCATATGCGGACTGCTGTTGTTGCTGTGGTGGTGGAGTTTGCTGTGCCTGTTCCATGCCTTTTGGGAGCTTTCCCTTTGCAGGCTTTGGTGGCTCTGGTGTCGGAGGAGCTTGCTGTGCCTTGATTCCCTCAACGCTCATGTTGATCCCGCTAAAACTTCCAAATGTTTTATCGGCAGGATGATATGCAAGTCTTGCCCTTGTTGCATAGTACTGGTTTGAGCATGCAGTATAGCCGGTCACTTTAGATTTTTGGAGATTCCAATTTGTGGTTGGAACCTTTCCCACAGGAGCAGTCAGTCTCACAAAGTATCTGTTGGGAGCTGGTGAGTAACCTGTGACTTTGGCTCTGTACTGATGAAAGTCAGATGTCGGGGCAGTCATGTATGCATTCTCTAGTGCTTCTTGCACAGTTGCAGGTGGCTGTGACGTTGTTGTTTCAGCCGGCTTTGGGACATCTGCTGGCTTTGCTTCAAATCCTTTGGGTAGTGTGCCCTTTGGCTTGGTTGTTGCAGCAGCAGGTCTTTCAGCGGGTTTGGCTTCTGCCGGTTTGGCTTCTGCCGGTTTGGCTTCTGCCGGCTTTGCTTCAAATCCTTTGGGCAGTGTGCCCTTTGGCTTGGTTGTTGCAGCAGCAGGTCTTTCAGCGGGTTTGGCTTCTGCCGGCTTTGCTTTACCTGGTTTGGTTTCAGCAGGTTTGGTTTCAGCAGGTTTGGTTTCAGCAGGTTTGGTTTCAGCAGGTTTTGGTTTGGCTTTAAGTTGTGTTGATAATTTGCTTAACTTTGCCTCCAATTCAGCAATTTTTGTCTCTAGATCTTTTTTTGTTGCCTTGCTTTTTGTTGCCATTGCTTTGAGTTAATATTGCATTGTTTATTTATATTTTGAATAAAACCGACTATTATCATGCATTTTAACAATAATCGCGCGGTTTTTTATCCATTTAATGACTAAAATCATCAGATTATACGTATTTTTTGGGGTTTATTTTAAAATGCCATCAAACCCAACAAGTATGGACGATGTCAGATGGCATCATTGTGCCATTAACCACCAAAAATCATTTTGTGAATAATGGTTATTTCATATATTTGGCTGAGATATCATATTTCTCATCTCCTTCAAAAGAACCTGATTAGCTAGATTGCACATTGTGCTTTGGCTTTTTTTTTTGTAAAAAAAAGTCCATCAGCTAAATAGCTTGTCACGCCACATAGCAGTCATTTCTAAAATTATTAAATGATCAAGATATATCAAAGTGTCTCAAAGATCAAGACAAATGATAATTGAACTGACCACGCATGGCTCTAGCATACACAGAAGGCGTGAGCGATTTGTAATAAAAACACCGGACCAAAAGGACGCGGAAATTCCAGCTAAAAAGACAGACACGATACTGGTCAGCTCAAATGCAATGATCAGCACGTCTGCAATCAGACTGTGCATAGAAAGGCAGATACAGCTAGTAATTACATCCTGGTCCGGCAAGCCCTTGGCACGCATCTGGTCAAGTGCACTTGGACGCCAGACTCAGATAAGGCGGCAACAGTACCTAAATGCAGATACAAAATTTGCATTCAGTCTAACAAAAAAGCTGTTATCAGAAAAACTATCAAAGCAGAGGCAGGTCCTCACAACCTTAAGGCAAAACAGAAAGCAAGAGCAGCTAAGAACAAAGCTGCACGATGCAGCATCGTTTATTGCAGACACAGAGACTGTCATAAAAATAAAACCGTACCAAAAGCACTACGCACTACAATAAGACCTCATATAATCTTCATCTATAATTGTCATAAAAATAAAACCGTACCAAAAGCACTACGCACAGCAGTTTCTAGGGCATGAAGGCAGCTGTGCCACATTATACTTTCAGATGATATCTGCATGCCTTGCCAAGAAATGGCAGTTTAAAAAAAGAACGCAGAATCCGGGACTCGATGAATTCAACGTGGCACTAAACTACATGTATGGCCTGACATACTCTAGTGTGGAGAAGGTGATAATTCTCTGCGGACTGGATCCCAATTCAGGATTCTATCACAAGGACCATTATGGCAAACCGACACTTGCCTATGACCTGATAGAGCCGTGCAGACCGGTAATTGACAGGGTATTGCTATCACTGTTTAATAGAAAAATTGTAAATGATGGGTGGTTTTCAAAAGATTTGACAGTAACTGCATCCATGCAACTAAGCAAGACTGGCAGGACCAGTCTGATCTCATCCTATAAGCAAGACTGCCAAAAAATAGTGGAAAAGACAGTGTGGAAGTACTGCAAGGATATGACAGCAGACTTGCTAAGACTGGACAGGGCAGCAGCATCATGAGCAGGATGATTTACTATGCAATATACGATATTGTAGATGATAGCACCCGCCAATCAACCATCCAAATCTTAAAGGATGCGGGATTTACCAGAATCCAAAAGAGTGTTTTTTGTGGCATTATGAACAACCAGCAAAAAACAGATCTGCTAGAGAAGATAAAGGCGGTCATAAACGAGGAGGAGGACTCTTTTTACCTAATTGCCAGCTGCAGCCAGTGCTTTGGCAAGGTCATAACCTTGGGAAGGGACTTTGATGCAGAGTATGTAACAGGCAACAGGCCATCAATGGTGTTTTAAATGATCAATATAACTATGGTAGTCGAATATGTCTTTTGTCACAGATTTACATACTTTGAGACAGTTGCAGGTCTTGCACAGTATGAGCAGAAACGGGGGGCAGTATCTGCTGGCAAAAAATATCACAAGACATCAGAGGCAATAAACAGAGACTATATTCCAAAAAATTTAGACGGAAAAAAGGTTACTTCACTCAAGATGTACTCATCAAAGCATGACTTTGTAGGCATTGTAGACCACGCCATAATAACTGACAGCCAGATAATCATAGTGGAGAGAAAGTACTCAAAATATGTAAAAATTTATGACACAGTAAGGGTTCAGCTCGGATTGCTTGCAGTTGCTTTAGAGGAGACATTTGGCAAACCCGTAAAGGTAGGGATTTTAATATATGCAAGCAACAATACCAGAAAGCAGGTTACGGTAAACATTGATGAGAAGATGCGCAAGTTTGCCTTGGAAATGCTAGAGCAGACCCGGCAGGTAATTGGTGATGGCCTGATACCTGATGCCAGTTATGGCAGCAAGTGCCATGATTGCTGCTATCGCAAGGTATGCGATGTCGGCTCATTAAATAGCGCTCAATAATTTTCAGATAATTGTCACGTGCAGGAAAAAACAGTTAAAATATGTCCTTGATTATGCAAATGCAGGAAAAAGTGAGGCTCTGAATAGAATTCTAAAATTATAAAGATTGAAACGTTTTCTATGCCATTGCATATGGTCACACAGTTGATGCTGTGGGGGAATTCTAAAATTATAAAGATTGAAACGTTTTCTATGCCACCCTTGCTAATGTCATAGTTTTCAACTGAATAGAATTCTAAAATAATAAAGATTGAAACGTTCGTAACATATTACTGCAACATGGACACCTAAGTCTGAATAGAATTCTAAAATAATAAAGATTGAGACTTTGTATCCATTGTTACATCCAATTTATTCCATACTGAATAGAATTCTAAAATTATAAAGATTGAGACTCTATCATACTCATCCTAATGGCATATCCATCCCTTGTTTGAATAGAATTCTAAAATTATAAAGATTGAAACTCTTGTAAGGAACTAGAAATGCAGATTTCGTTTTTGAGAAGCTGCCGATACGTTTGTTTTTTTTTTGAGTGTAGTGTAGAATTTTCATAAATTGTGTCCTGCCGATAGTTTTAGACATGTCCAAGTTCATCCGGCATGAGTACTTAGAAAAGACGTTCTGTGTCACTTGTTTTTCAAATTCTTTTTCTTATAGTACTTGCTTGGATTTCCCAAAATGCCTGATGATGATTATTTGATCGTGGATTTCAGCTTTGCTGAAACTAGAGCCAGTCCAAAAAATCAAAATCGATTTTTGTAAATTCTTTTCTTAAGGCAATCACGAGACTTTTTTATTCTAAATTCTTTTTCATTTCCTCAAATTCTTCTTTTGTTATTTCACCCTTTGCATATCTTGTCTTAAGAATTGTTATCGGATCATCACTTTGTACATTTTGTACGATTTTTTCATCATCATCTATTTCATATTTCATCAATTCCTCAATTATTATATTTACAAAAGTTGCGACTCTTGAATCTCCATCTGTCCATCCCTCTGTTTGGATTGTAATTTTTGTTGCATTGGTATGCTTCTTGAGGAAGATGGTGGCAATTCGTTTTGGAGATGAGTAGTGTGATAGTATAGCAATCGTCCCAAAGGTTACGGCTCCTAGCGTTGCCTTTGTAAGTTTTGATGGTCCACGTCCACCATATGCAGTTATCTTTGTTGGCCTAACTTGTGACTGTATGGAAAACTTTGTATCTTTTTTGATAATGCCAATTATTTTATCAAATGCTTCTTGCTAATCCAAACTTACAGTTATCTTTGAGGAAACTTCTGGTCCAATTGGCATAGTTAATTAGATTAGATATTAAAATTAGTTATGATCGTTGACTCTGTCAGTTTGGCAGGATTGGGTCAAATTCTTAACTGAGATTAATGAGACATGGGCCGAAAATCCATCCAATACACAACGGAACGTTTTTTGTAGGTTCATCAAAACTCTTCGAGCTGTTTGCAAAGAGATTCTCCGATGCAGACATTCCGCTAAAGGATATTGCCAGAGGGAATCTGTTTACAATATAGACAGGTTCAGGTCTTGATGCCCAAGCTCTGATGGCATGATAATATATTAATTGAATGCAGGTACAATCTGGGATAATATTTTTGAACTTGGTTTAGTAGTGACATTAAAATACATTATTTCAAAAATTCCATCAAGAGTTGAAGTAAGAGATGATTAAAGCACGGAGATTATTTTTAGCACCTGTTTTAGCTATATTGTTGACTTCATGGTGGCCTATTATGGGTATTCCTGTGTGTATAATGCTTATCGCAATATGGTATATTAAAAAACAATCCCAAATTCATAGTTATTTTAAGGGCATAAATTATGAACAAGATGAACTCTCTAAAGAAGAGCGTGAAAAAGATAAATTTTTGTAGACATTGGGATCAATGAAACTAGAATGCATGCTCTTAATGGATTTCTAAAACAATAAGGATTGAAACTTTATCTCATGGTACGATTGTGAATCCCACATATCAACTATAGATAGAACTCTAAATAATAAGGATCAAAACAAAACTCCACATATTTCTAAAACCAAATCAATACAAGATAATTTTGTCATTGTTGTGTTTTTTCTAGTATGCCAAATCCTTTTGAGACACTTTTGCCTATGCCTAGATATTGTGGTAATGACAGATTAGCTACAAAGGCTCCATAAAAACCAGAAAAGCCATGCTCATGCGCCGTAACTGGCATGTGCTTGAACCACTTTATCTTTACATACAGATCATAGTCAATCATGCAACCAAGGCCCTTTAGTGCGCTAAGCAGATTGGCAGTAAGTATACGCTCAAGGAATTTTTTGCGAAATGTCTTGTCTAGATTGTTGTATTTTGCATAGTTTGACTGGTTGAGTGCAATCCAAGGAGAGCAAAACTCAAAGGTTGTAATATCATCAGTTATGGTATGCTGCTTTTTTGTAAATGTTACATTAGTTATCTGTTTACAATATATTTAATTATCAAGAATACAGTTTAGTATTCATGTCAAAGATCCAATACGAATACATTGTTGTTTCAAAAATTGACAAAAATGTTGTTGGAATCAGTAAGAAGCTAAGACCCATACTATCAGAGTTGGAGGTGGGTGATACAGTAACTGTAAAATCACTTTTCTCCAAGCATAAGGACATTCTTGGATTTAAAAATGACCGGTATGTCATCAACGATATTACACATGCACTAAAAGTGGCATGCGAATCAAAAAAGATCCAAAGGACAAATAATGCCACAATTCCTCAATGGTTCAAAAGTCTGGATACCGTGTCCTTTTGGACATCACAGCTCCGCGGAAGCAAATTCAAAAACCAGAACAAAATCAGTACCAGTATCAATAGCACACAATTGCAGTACCTGCATCATCTATGGAAGTTTAACAGATGGATATCCGAAAAGGCCTTTGCGATAAATATGCTTCAGACTACCAGTGATAACACATTTGTACAAAAGACAGAACAAAAGAAATTTGAGAATGTGGAATCACTGCTAAAACTTTTAGAACAGCCTTTTGCCGATCAAAAGAACGTAACAAGAATCATAAAGCAGTATCTTCTCGATGAGATGCATTCGCACAAAAAGGCAACATACATGAATTTGATAAAGAGTGCCATAGTGTCATATTTTGAAAAAAACGAATATCTACTGCAGGTCAACTACAATCCAAAGACATCACATAGCACCGAACTAGAGGAGCAGGACATGACCATCTCAGATCTAATGAAGTTTTTAACTATTGGAAAGCCATCAATTACAGAACACGCCGTGTTTCTGTGCAAGTTTCACAGGGGACTAGATGTCTCTACTCTGGTTGACAGGTTCAACTATGAGGCATGGCCGCAGATGGCAAAGTGGTTTGGCTCTGAGAACCACGATTCGTGGGATCTGGAGAAATGTCCAGTCCCAATAACATTAACTCGGATAAAGACAGACTACAAGCATGTCGGATTTCTGGAGAGGGATGCAGTAGACATATTGCAGAAATACCTTGATTTTAGAAAGGAAAAGACAGGAAACAGCATGCAAGACGACCAGCCGCTGTTTCTAACCAAGTTTCAAAAGCCAATTTCACCTAGATGGGTGTTTACAAAATTCTCAAGAATTGCACAAAGATCAGGAGTTCAAAAATTTGTGGAGACAAACGGCAGAAAACAATACAGGATGGACTCGCATGATCTAAGGGATTTACTAAAATCCACACTGATTGACTCTGGATGCAGAATAGACGTTGCAGACCATGTCATTGGCCACAAGCCAAAGGACTCGTATGGAAAGCAGGCAAAGCTATACCCAGAGACCCTGCGAAAAGAGTATGCAAAGGCATCCCAGAGATTAAACCTATTTACAAAGTTTACAAGCGTAACATCCGGAAAGGATGATGCAGACGAGCTAAAGCTAGAGTTAAGGGAAAAAATCTCAGAGATTGGAAGGCTCAAGGAGGATCTTCTAACTGAGCTTGCAATAAAGAAAAGAGAGGATATGTTTAGAGAAAGACAGTCTGAGATGCTACGTCAAATGCAAAGACAGATTGACGAGCTGTCTGGAAAAAGCTCGGGAAACATTGCAAAGTCTGTGGAATTTTGCTGTATTTCATGCAGCACGGTTCATGACAGGCAAAAGTGTCCTGCGTGCGGTTCCAAGCTTAAGAGAATCTACGAGTCAGGTACAGAGAAGGTGTGATTTTCTGCATCATTCTTGTCATGGTGTTGTTTTCTGGCAAGAAATGAGATTGTGCTACAAACACTGTGAGCTTGCAGTCTCAAGTATAGCTCAAAGGGTTTGTGCTACAAACACTGTGAGCTTGCAGTCTCAAGTATAGCTCAAAGGGTTTGTGCTACAAAGATAATCTGACTTGCATGTACACTTTTCAATCTTAGTGTCATAAAACAATATCATACAAAGAACCCTCCATAGTCGTAACTACAATCGTCATATTTTTGACATATGCTTACAAGATGCAATAATCCCGGCATTTGAAATGTACAGATGATGCCATTTTAAAAAAAAATCATGCAGATGTCGCACTAAATTTCCAGACAGCGCCTAATCAGGTTCCCAAAACTGCATCACATACAGACAGTTGTCACATCTCCATAGTCTAACATGAATTCCATTGTTAGTGTCTGCAGCATATGTTCCATCCTCCATTTTCATGACAATGGGAAGATAGCTTAACTCATCGCTTTCAAGCCAGTCAGTTTGCTGGCAATTAGGGCACGGGATTTGTGGAGCCATACACTGTACAAAACATCATCAAAGATGAACATTGCTATTAAAAATAGAAAATAAGGAAATAGTTGGATTAGAAACCTTTTGGTAGTGTGCCTCTTTTGGGCTTTGGTGGCTCTGGTGTCGGAGGAGCTTGCTGTGCCTTGATTCCCTCAACGCTCATGTTGATCCCGCTAAAACTTCCAAATGTTTTATCGGCAGGATGATATGCAAGTCTTGCCCTTGTTGCATAGTACTGGTTTGAGCATGCAGTATAGCCGGTCACTTTAGATTTTTGGAGATTCCAATTTGTGGTTGGAACCTTGCCCACAGGAGCAGTCAGTCTCACAAAGTATCTGTTGGGAGCTGGTGAATAACCTGTGACTTTGGCCCTGTACTGATGAAAGTCAGATGTCGGGGCAGTCATGTATGCATCCTCTAGTGCTTCTTGCACAGTTGCAGGTGGCTGTGACGTTGTTGTTTCAGCCGGCTTTGGGACATCTGCTGGCTTTGCTTCAAATCCTTTGGGCAGTGTGCCCTTTGGCTTGGTTGTTGCAGCAGGTCTTTCAGCTGGCTTTGCCTCAGCAGGCTTTGCCTCAGCTGGCTTTGCCTCAGCTGGCTTTGCTTCAAATCCTTTGGGCAGTGTGCCCTTTGGCTTGGTTGTTGCAGCGGGCCTTTCAGCAGGCTTTGTCTCAGCAGGCTTTGCATCCATTCCTTTGGGCAGTGTGCCCTTTGGCTTGGTTGTTGCAGCAGGCCTTTCAGCTGGCTTTGCCTTGGCGGCAGGTTTTGGAGTCTCTGCCGGCTTTGAGGCTAGCTGAGTAGAAAGTTGGTTTATCTTTGCTTCTAATTTGGCAATCTTGTCTTCAAGATCTTTTTTTGTTTGCTTTTTAGCAGCTGCCATAATCTGGAATGGTCAATCCGGGGTTTATTTACATTTGGGTTGATTTGAGCAGCTGATTTTGATCAAGTTTTATATGCTAAATTAAATAATTGATCTCATGGATGATTTTGAGAAAGAGTTCCCAGATTTTGACTGGAAGAACACCCCAGCCTACAAGCATCCTGGGGGCAGAAATTGTCCATGTCCAAAACACGAATACATCAGAGAGCAGATAAACTTTACAAGGCAGGTTAACCAAAAAGGCAAAGAGCCATCAAAGGTTACCCTGAAATTTTGTCCGGATCATTACAAGGTATACATTGAGGAAGTGATTCCTGCAATGCCGTTAAAGTACAGAATTCTCACAAAGATCGCATTAAAGATTGGAGCAATCCAGATAGAGCAGCTAAAGTACATGGAATCAGAACTGTGCTTTTACTGCAAATTCGGATCCGGCGGACATGACAAAAAGACTGAACTCCCGCCAATGTAGAATCGAGTTAAGCTTATACTTGATCTGAGCGGAGAACCAATGTGGGAATAGAGGATATCAGGGATTTTATCGCAGAGCTTGAAAGGTGCGGTGAACTAAGGAGGATCAAGACAGAGGTCGATTCGGACTTGGAGATTGCCGAAATTATGAGAAGGCAAATGTATGCAGACGGCCCTGCAATACTTTTTGAGAATGTAAAAGGATACGACATGCCGGTTTTAGGAAATGCGTTTGGCTCTATGAAAAGATTGGAGATAGGACTGGAGATGACGGATTTTACGGAAATCGGTCAGCGCATTGCAGATATGACAAGGATGGACGTACCGTCAGGATTGCTAAACAAGATTAAAAAGCTTCCAGAATTCACAAAGATGACGGCATCGTTTCCAAAGACAGAAGCCAGTGGGCCGGTAACTGAAATTACGTCTCAGGATGCATCATTTGATGACTTGCCAATCTTAAAATCATGGCCAGAGGATGCAGGGCGTTTTATCACACTGGGACTGGTTGCAACAAGGCATCCAGAAACGAAGGTTAGGAACCTGGGAGTCTACAGGATGCAGATTGTAGATAAGACACATGCACTGGTGCACTGGCAAAAGCACAAGCGCGGCGCACATCACGGCGATATCTCAAGAGAGAGGGGAGAGAGGATTCCAGCTGCAGTAATTATCGGAGGAGAGCCTGCCACGATATTTTCATCAATTGCACCGGTTCCAGAAGGGTTAGACAAGTATCTGTTTGCAGGAATTGCAAGAAAGGAGGGAATCAAGACTGTAAAGTGCAAAACAGTTGATCTGGATGTCCCGGCTAATGCAGAAATTGTCTTGGAAGGATATGTGGATCCTGCAGACACCAGGGACGAAGGCCCATTTGGGGATCATACGGGATACTATACGCCAGTTGAGCCATATCCAACATTTACACTTACAGGAGTTATGCGAAGAAAGGATCCAATATACGTCACAACAGTAGTCGGAAAGCCAATACTTGAGGATGCATACATTGGCAAAGTAATTGAGCGCTCATTTTTGCCCCTGATCCAGATGTTCCATCCGGAGGTAGTAGACTTTGGCATGCCGGCAGCTGGATGGTTCCAGGGATTTGCAATCATATCAATTAAGAAGAGATACCCGGGACAGGCAAAAAAGGTCATGATGGGACTGTGGGGAATGGGACAGCTCTCCCTGACAAAGATGTTTGTAGTAGTAGATGAGGACATTAATGTCCATGACATCAATGACGTGATTTGGGCAATTACGACTAGGGCAGACGCTGCACGGGACACAACGATAATCAACGATGCCCCAACAGACACGCTTGACCCGGCATCGCCACTTGTCAACCTAGGCTCAAAAATGGGAATAGACGCAACTCAGAAGACAAGAGAGGAGGGATACAAAAGGGAGATACAAAAGCAGGTCAGAGTTGATGAGAAGACAAGAGAGCTGGTCGATTCCAAGTGGTCCAGTTACGGATTATAACACGGACACAGGATTATAGAAGTTGTCCCTCTCCTCGACCTGATAGCCAATCTGATGGATTGCATCTATAATTATTTTATCAGTAAGCTCAGTAGAACGTGCTCCGGTACAGGAGACGACCTCCTCCCCAATGAGCGTGCCCCCAAAGTCGTCGGCTCCATACTGCAATGCAAGCTGGGCCATGCCAACCCCGTTGGTCAGCCATGAGGATTGGATGTGAGGAATCAGTCCGTTAAAAACCAGCCTGGAAATTGCAATCATTTTCAAGAGCTGAATTCCGCCGGTCCCATACTCTACAACGCCTTGCTCATGCATCAGGGTATTGTTTGGCTCAAAATTCCACGGAATAAATGCCATAAAGCCCTTGGTTCTCTCTTGGAGTCTTACAATCTTAGCAAAGTGCTCGACAATGTCATTGTTGTCTTCCACATGACCATACATCATTGTTGCAGAGCCGGGAATTCCAAGAGAGTGGGACTCTTCCATGATTCTAATCCAGGCATCACTTGAGATTTTTTTAGGGCTGATAATTTCCTTGACAGAGTCAGTCAGGATTTCAGCACCCGCACCGGGAATTGATTGCAAGCCGGCATCCCTTAGTCGGGATAGAATCTCTTTGGTGGAGGACTTTTCAACCCTTGCAATCATGTCAATTTCAGAGGTGGACAGACCATGAACCCCAACAGAGGGGAACTTTGCCCTAATCATTTTAAACGCATCCTCATAATACTCTATTCTCAAATTCGGATTGTGCCCGCCCTGAATCAGAACTTGACGAATCTTAAACATCTCACAGGACGTCTTTACCCGAGCTTCAATTTCATCAAGAGTCAGGGTGTAAGAGTCCTCAGCTCCGGGAGATCTGTAAAAGGCGCAAAATTTGCAATCAGTAATGCATACGTTGGTGTAGTTTAGAATTATATTATTTACAAAAGAAGCCTTTTTGCCAAACTGCTTTCTTGTCAGGTGGCCCGCAGCAAGGCCCATCAGATGGACATCGTCAGATTCCAACAGTCTCAAGACGTCTTTGGGACCGGGTCTCTTCCCATCAAGGGAATTCTCCAAGATGTCCCTAATGTCGCTTTTTTGTATCTGTTTGGTGGCCTGACTCAAGTGACCTTCATCCTTTAGAATTTCTATTTAATTCTTGACAGAAACAACATACAGAAAAAGCTCAGACCAAATTGGTGACTTTGGGTGCGATCTTTAAAAAGTTGGGGCTTGGAGAATTGTGTTATTTTTGGATTAGACAGTATATATCCTGCAGGTGCCTTGCTCAAGTCAAATCTTTTGCAAGACATGATTCTAGTTTGTGAGAAAGAGAGAGCAGGTTTGCAGACTATCTTTTTTACGAGTCTCATTTAGAATTTTTTAGCAGAAAATATCCTACCAAGCGATGTACACATCAAGTGGATGGGCACAAGATGCCAAAAATCATAATCAATACCAGAGTCAGGCATGGTACATTAGGGCCACATTAATTTTAAGTAGGGTACAAAAATCAGATCAATTCATGGTATCGGCAAATCAAATCAGACTAAACAGAATTCTCAGAAAAGGAAGAATGCTATGCATTCCAATGGATCACGGCGTTTCAGACGGACCCATCGAGGGCCTTGAGAACCCGGCATCCACAATTTACAAGTGCGAAGGGCACGGACTCACAAGCGTAATCATCAACAAGGGAATTCTCAAAGCATTGCCAAAGCCCACCAAGATAGGAATCCTGGTTCACTTTTCAAGCAGCACGTCATTGTCATCATCACCAAACCGAAAGATGCTGACTGGAACAGTAAAGGAGGCAGCTGCAATGGGGGCAGATGGCGTTTCATTGCACATCAACATCGGAGGCAAAGAAGAGCCGGAGATGCTAGAGCAGCTTGGGATGACAGCAGACCAGTGCCACAAATGGGGAATGCCGCTTTTGGCAATGATGTATCCGAGGGGAGAGAACATCAAAAACCCACATGACCCGGGAATTGTAGGACATGTTGCACGTATAGGCGCAGAGTGCGGTGCAGACATTGTTAAAACACTGTACACGGGAGACGTGGATTCGTTTGCAAAGATTGTAAAGAGCACGCCTGTTCCCATTGTTATTGCAGGCGGACCCAAGGCAAAGACAGACCTGGACATTCTTCAAATGACTGAAGATGCAATGACGGCAGGAGCCAAGGGAGTAACGTATGGCAGAAACATCTTTGCACACAAAACTCCTGAAAAGATGGTGGCAGCATTATCTGAGATAATTTTCAGAAAGGGAACCGCAAAGGAAGCAATGAAGAAAATTGAGTAAGACAAGAGAGCTAATTATTTCACCCAAGGCGTCTCAGCAACAGCTAGCCAGACTCTTGCCTCAGATACAGGACGAAGGAATAAGGATGGTGTATCTTGATCCCAAAAAGATGGGCAAGAAAAAAACAAGGCTTCAGACAGTGTTTCCATCAAGTGCAGCAGACTATGTAGTCCTTGAGAAGGACAGAACAAAGCCAAGGGGCAAAAAAGTTGGGAGAAAGTTTCAGATACTCTCAAACTCGGATATCGAAAACGTTCTTGATACTGCCAAAAAGGGACTGGACTTTGTAATAGTGGAGGTAAAGGATTGGAAAGTAATCCCGTTGGAAAACATTATTGCAAAACTGCACAAAATTCACACCAAAATATTTGCAATTGCCAGAACACCAGAAGAGGTTAGAAAGATGTTCTCCATCTTAGAGGTGGGTGTAGACGGGGTGATTTTCAGCACATCCTCAATTAGCAAAGTCAGGGAGGCCATGATATACCTTGGAACCAAGAATTTTGATATGAGGCCTGCAAAGATTACAGAGATCAAGGAGGTGGGAGACGGGGAGAGGGTCTGCGTGGATACGGCATCAATGCTTCACAAAGGAGAAGGCATGCTAGTTGGAAGCAGATCAAACTTTTTGTTTCTTGTCCATAATGAATCAGTGGGATCGTCATTTACGTCACCTAGGCCATTTAGGGTAAATGCAGGAGCAGTTCACTGCTATACGCTATCACCGGATGGAACAACAAACTATCTCTCAGAAGTGGAGACAGGCTCAGAGGTGCTAGTTCTCAATTCAAAGGGCAAAGCAAGAAGAGCAACTGTGGGCAGATCAAAGATTGAGCGCAGGCCAATGCTGATGATCAAGGCCACGGCAGGAAATGAGACAGGCGGAATCATAGCACAGGATGCAGAGACGATTCGTTTTGTAAAATCCAACGGGCAGCTAGTATCAGTCACTCATCTAAAAAAGGGAGACACCGTAATGGTTCATTCAAAACCTGCAACAGGCAGACACTTTGGAATGGAAGTCTCAGATGAATACATCCTGGAAAAATGAAATACAAAACATGCGTGTCAATAGCAGAGACAACACCTGCAAGAACCAAAAAGACACTAAAAGCCGCATTGGCAAAATCGGATTTTGCAGAAGTCAGATTTGATTTCCTAAGGACCAAACACATTCCAGAGACATTGGAGATGATCAAAAAGGATCTTGGCAGAACCGTATGCACGCTAAGGCCAAAAACGGAGGGGGGAAGGTTTGCAGGCAGCGAAAAGGAGCGGGTTGCAATTCTGAAACTGGTTGCAGAGTATGATCCATTTCTGCTAGATGTTGAATTTAACACGTTGAGGAGAAATTCAGACTTGGCAAGATATTTGAAATCAGCAAAGACCAAGCTGCTAGTATCATGGCATGATTTCAAAAAGACCCCAAAATCCACAGAATTAAAAATGAAGATGAATCAGATGGGCAGGTTCTCGCCAAACATCAAGATTGTATGTACTGCAAGATCAACTGATGATTCAACTAGAATGTTAGAATTGTATGGCAAAATTGGAAGGAAGGAGATCAGCACCCTGATTGCGTTTGCCATGGGGGATTTTGGAAGAGTTTCAAGAATTTTGTGCCTGTACTTGGGAAGTCCGTACACCTATGTATCGTTGGGAAAAGCAGTTGCACCAGGGCAGTTCAGCGTAGATGAGGTCAAAAAAATCACAGGCTTGAGAAAAAAAAAGTAGCAAGGGCAGACTTGAGAGTTTAAATCAATCATATGACTCAGAAAAGTAAGATGAGCAAGTCATTTGCAGTAATTGGTGATCCTATTGATCATTCACTGTCTCCAAACATCCACAGTGCGGCATTCAGAGAAATGAATTTGGACTCTTCATACATTGCATACAGAATTCCAAAAGGTGAGCTAGAAGAGGGCATCAGAGGACTAAAAAAAATAAAAATCGACGGATTCAACATTACCATCCCGCACAAAATAGAGATGATGAGGTACCTGGACAAAACAGACGAGTCATGCAGCCTGATTGGGGCAGTAAACACGGTATCAAATGAGAACGGAGTCCTAAAGGGATACAATACTGACATGGACGGGTTTTTAGAGCCATTTAAGAGAAGGGAACTTGGGATAAAAGATGCCAGTGTTTTGCTGATTGGTGCAGGAGGGGCCGCAAGAGCTATCGTTGCAGGATTTGCCAAAGAGAAGGCAGAGACAATAACCATTGCAAACAGGACATTGCAAAAAGCAGACGAGCTTGCAGAATTTGCAAATACAGTCGGATTGGCTGCAGCATCTGCGGCAATAGAGTCTGTAGGTACAGTAAGGGATTATGACATCATTGTCAATGCAACTCCAATAGGCCTCAAAAATGAGACAACCATAATTGATTTGGAGGACATTAAGGAAGAAACCGTTGTCTATGATATTGTGTACATGCCAATGAATACGGATTTTATCAAAAAGGCCAAAGAGAGAGACGCGACAATTATTTACGGATATGAGATGCTGCTAGGCCAGGCAGCCGGAGCTTTTGAGATTTGGCATGGCATAAAAGCACCTTATAATGCCATGAAAAAAGCACTGCTGGGGGGATTTTAAATGGCAAAGGCAACGGCTACAGTACACGGGGCAGTATCAATAGTCAATGCAATTGCCAACCAAAAGGGGGCAACTTTGGGCATATCACTAAGGGTAGAGGCAACAGTAGAGAGCAGCCCGGGCAAAGGAATCTCAATTCGGTCTGAAAACAAGAGCCTCAGTTCCAGATTAATCAACAAGACAGTTGAAAAGATTGTTTCAAAAAGGGATTTGGGACAAAACAAGATAACAGTTACGCTTGACTCGGAAATCCCGACGGGGTACGGATTAAAAAGCTCAAGTGCAATATCATCTGCCGTAGCTCTTGCATGTGCAAAGGTATTCAGACCAAAATTAACAGATCAGCAGATACTGCTGACAGGTGTGGATGCGTCAATAGAGTCCAAAGTCAGCATTACAGGAGCATATGATGATGCGTGTTCCTGTTACTATGGGGGATTCAACGTGACAGACAATGCAAAGAAGAAGAGGGTTCAGTGGGAGGAGGGACCAGCAAATCTTGTTGCAGTAATATTTATTCCAAAAAATAGAAAGAGGGGAAATTTAAAAAAGCTCAAGATACTATCAACAGTCTTTGAAAGCGCATGGGAGCTTGCAAGAAAAGCAAACTACTGGGAGGCAATGACAATTAACGGACTGGCAACTGCATCAATTTTAAATTCAGATCCTAAAATCATTGCAGAACTAGTTGAAAAGGGGGCGCTAGGCGCATCAGTGTCTGGAAACGGCCCATCGATTGCGGCAATAGCAAAAAAAGAGAGCGAGGCTGCCGTCAAAAAAGTATTTTCATCACTAGAGGGAGACGTAATTGTTTCAGGGATTAGCAACAAAAAGGCAGAAGTTCATGAAGTGTAAGATTCAAAAGTCAAGGATCTCAGGCCAGATAGCCTGCCCGTCAAACAAGAGTTACACGCACAGGGCAATTTTCCTGGCATCGCTTGCCGGAGGAAACAGCACGGTGGAAAATGTACTGCTGTCAGCAGATACGGCTGCCACAATCAATGCATGTAAGAAATTTGGGGCAGACATTGAGATTAGGGATTCGTCAATCACTGTCAAAAATCCGATAAGAATAGGCACAAAAGTGCCTGAAATTAACACGGAAAATTCAGGGACCACAATCAGGATAGCAGCAGGGATTGCAAGTTTGTACTCAGAGGAGATAACTCTGACGGGGGACTCTAGCCTGCAAAAAAGACCAATGCAGCCGCTCCTAGACGCACTCTCAAGCATGGGAGCACAATGCGAGTCAACTGATGGCAAGCCTCCAATCAAAATCAGGGGAAAAATTACGGGCGGGGATGTAAAAATTCCAGGCAATTTTTCCAGCCAATTTATCTCAGCACTGATGATTAGTGCGCCGCTTACAGAGAAAGGAATCAATCTTAGCATTGAAGGAAACCTAGTTTCAAAGCCATATCTGGATGCAACTATAGCTACAATGAGAAAGTTTGGCGCGACAGTACAGACATTAATCCCATACAAAACATACAGCATAGCACCGCAAATCTACAAAGAATCAGCGTTTGCAGTCCCAATTGATTTTTCAAGTCTTGCACTGCTTCTCTCAGCTGCGGTACTAAACGGAGAGAATGTAACCATCAAGGGAAGCATAGGCAGCCTGCCTCAAGGCGACGAGGTCTTTATAGACATCCTAGAACAGATGGGAGTCGGCATCTCAATAGAAGAGGATGAGATAACAGTAAAATCAACAAAAAAACTGACAGGCGGGAGATTTGATCTAAGCAACTCCCCGGACCTGCTTCCGCCTCTTGCAATCTTGGCACTAAACACGACAAAACCAATTGAGATATTCAATGTAAGGCATGCAAGACTAAAGGAGACAGACAGAATTGCAATCATATCAAGGGAGCTATCAAAACTTGGAATCATCATACAGGAGAAAGAAGACGGATTAATACTAAACCCCGCAGAAAGACTGTCAGGGGCAAATCTGAACTCAGAGGAGGACCACAGACTGTTCATGGCCTTTTGCATTGCAGGAATGCACATAGGAGACTGTACGGTGACGGATCCTCAATCAGTCAAGGTATCATATCCAAATTTCATAGAAGAGATGAGCCGCATTGGCGCAAAAATCCAGATTGTATAAACAGTCTTCAAAAAAAAAATATTCAAGCTATCAAAGTGTAAACCCTGTGATGGAGCAAAGAGAACCTCCTCACTCACATGCCTTGGCATGCTAACCTGCCACTTTTCACAGAGCCGTGCAAATCATTTGTTAGTACTTGCGTGATTTTGCACACATTACATACGCAATTAAGATATTTAAGAAGATATTATAATTATTACAAATAATATTTAATAATACCATAATTTTTAAACAGATGTTAAAATATAATGAAAAACATCAAAATAATTTTTAAAAAAGTTCAGAATGAGGAATTATAAACATCGATTAGCTTTGATAGTGTGTTGCCGGGAAGTTCTATTGGTCAGCGTCTTGTATTGACAAGTTTTGGTGAGAGTCATGGAAGATCAATTGGTGCAGTACTAGACGGATGCCCTGCAGGACTAGAGATAAATGAAAAAGATATTCAAAAGATGCTAGACCTTAGAAGGCCAGGACAAAACATGATCTCAACTCAGAGAAAGGAGGGAGACGTAGTTGAGATTGTTTCAGGAATATTCAGGGGCCATACCACAGGTGCGCCAATTACAATGATAGTTTGCAATAGTGATCAAAAATCAAGGGATTATGAGAATTTGAAAACAAAACTAAGACCGGGGCACTCAGACTATCCGGCCATGACAAAATACAACCATTACAATGATCACAGGGGAGGAGGCAGGTTTTCAGGGAGACTGACGGCAACCCATGTGATGGGCGGGGCCATTGCAAGAAAGCTGCTCAGAGTCACACTTGGTATTGAGACGAATTCATTTACAGCACAGATTGGAAAAACAAAGATGCAAGGAGAATTCAGTGAAGATATGATTGGTTCTATTTACAAGAACGAGGTAAGATGCCCTGAGAACAAAACAGCACAAATAATGAGGGCAGATATCCTAGATGCAAAAAAGATGGGAGACTCGCTAGGGGGAATAATTGAATCAGTAACAACCAATGTGCCAGTAGGGCTAGGAGAACCGATTTTCAGCTCATTGGAATCAGATTTGAGCAAGGCAATCTTTTCAATTCCGTCAGTAAAAGGAGTTGAGTTTGGTTCAGGTTTTAGGGGATCAGAGCTTTACGGCTCAGAAAATAATGACCTGTACGCAATAAGGAAAGGAAAAATAATAACAGAAACAAACAGGTCCGGGGGAATTTTGGGGGGAATTTCCAACGGCATGCCAATTACGATGAGGGTCGCATTCAAGCCGGCATCATCAATTGCGCAAAAACAAAAGACTGTAGATATCAAGACCAAAAAAGAGGCAGTCCTTCAGGTCAAAGGCAGGCATGATCCGTGCGTAGTGCCAAGGGCACCACCGGTGGTAGACTCCCTTGTGGCACTGACCATAGCAGACCATGCACTCCTTTCAGGGGCAATAAAGCCGACACTGTAAGAAAATGGCAGACATTGATGATCTTCGAGACAGGATGGAGGAGGTTACTCTGAGCATGATGGAGCTGCTAAAAACAAGAACAGAGATTGCAAAAGAGATAGGAAAGGTCAAAAAAAATATCGGCAAGGGAATAACAGATGAGACAAGGGAAGATAACTTGCGTGCAAAAGTGATTTCACTGTGCAACAAAATAGGACTGGAAGAGGCGATTGCTACAAAATTTTTAAATTTTCTGCTAAATGAATCAATCAAAGTTCAGTCAGCAAACAAGCAGACACACCTATCAGTTTTCTCAAAGGCAAAATCACTTGAGGCGCAAGGAAAAAAGATCATCCACATGGAGGTAGGAGAGCCGGATTTCTTGCCCCCAGAAAATGTAAAAAAAGCGCTAGGGGAAGTTTTTGAGAAGGGATTTTTAAAGTATGGCCAGGCAAAGGGGATGCCGGAATTCAGGGATGCACTTGCAAAATACACATCCAAAAAATTTGATGCAGATATCAGCCAAGACAACATTATTGTCAGTCCGGGGGCAAGGTTTTCAATCTTTGCTGCAATTACGACGCTCTTGAATCCAGGTGATGAAATGATTGTAATTGAGCCGGCATGGCCTGCATACAAAGACTGCGCATTAAATTCAGGAGTCAAGGTAAGAACCGTCAGCACGACTCTTGAGAAAGAGTGGGAACCGTCAATAGGGCAGATCAAAAATGCAGTTAATTCAAATACGAAAATGATCGTGTTAAACTATCCAAACAACCCAACAGGAAAAATCCTAGGTGAAAAAACACAAGACGAGATTGTCAGGCTGGCAAGGGAAAACGACCTCTACATACTAAGTGACGAGATTTATTCACAGTATGCAAAGACCAGATGGAAGAGCATTCTAAGCTATAACTATGAAAAAAGCATAGTTACCCAGTCATTTTCAAAATCCCATGCCATGACAGGATTCAGGGTGGGATACGGCATAGCAGACCAGGGAATTATTGAAAAAATGGCAAAATTAGGGGCATTATGCCTTACAAGTGTTTCAGAACCAATCCAATACATAGCCATGAGGGCCCTAGAGGCAGACACAACCAATAATACTAATACGGTACAAAACAGACTAGATGTGTTGATGCAAAAAGCAGCTAAAATGGGCTTGGATTTTGTCGTTCCAGACGGGGCGATGTATCTTTTTGCAAGAATTAACCAGGAGGGATTTGACGGGGTAGAATTTGCCAACAGCGCATTAGAGAAAGGACTGGCAGTGGCACCGGGGGAAGGATTTGGAGATTACAAAAAGTTTATCAGGATTTCAGCATGTCAGGATGAGAATAAATTGATGGAAGGAATGAGCATACTAGGCAGCATGATGAGTGAGAAGCAATGAAAAAGATCACAATAGTCGGTGCAGGGGGTCAGATGGGACAATGGTTTTCAAAATACTTTGCAGGTAACGGATTTGAAGTGACAGGCTATGATCCGGAGAACAAGGTTTCAAAAAAAGACGTCATAGTAACAGAATCACTAGTGGGGGGAATACTAAAGGCTGATTACGTGGTACTGTGTACGCCCACACGGAGAACCCCGGAAATAATAAGATTGATTGCAAAAGAGATGAAGCACGGAACATACCTTATTGAAATTTCGTCTGAAAAATCCAAGGTAGTCTCATCACTCTCAAAGATGCCATCGAAAATAAATCCGATTTGCATACACCCAATGTTTGGCCCGGGAATTAAGACGATAAAGGGTCAAAACATAATTTCAGTCCCAATAAAAGATGCAAAAAAAGAGCTGACAGTTGCAAAGACACTGTTTGCAGGGGCAAACTTTGTTACAATTGATGCAGCAGAGCATGACAAAAAAATTGCAGTTATTTTAGGATTAACACATCTGATGAATTTGGTTTTTGCAAGCATAATTTCAAAGGATGAAAAGATGAACCTTACAGAAAAAATGTCAGGGACCACCTTTAGAGTACAAAAGACACTAGCAGAGAGCATCATGACAGAATCCCCGGAACTAATTGAGACAATCATTGCAAACCCAGAAATTCGCAAAGTGGCAGAGGAGCTTTGGAAGGATATCGGCAGATTGCTCACATCAGTCCAAGAGTCAAAGACCGAGGAGGTGGTAAACTATATCAAAGAATGCCAAGAAAGGCTAGGCAAGCATACGGACATAAGCGAGTCATATAAAAAACTGACAAAAATGGTAAAGGCAGTCGAAAAGTAGCAGTAAAATGCTGCGCTCAACGAAGATTGTCACATCCTTTATCAGGGACAATGACAAGATATTGATTCTAAGACGAAGTGACAAAGTAAGGTCAATGAGGGGGTTGTGGGCAGGAGTCAGCGGGGTCATAGAGAACGACGAGGAGCCACTCTCAAGGGCAAAAATTGAGATTTTTGAAGAGGTTGGCATAACAGAGGACCAAATTACGCTAAGCAAGGCTGCAAAAGAGATGAAAGTCAGTTCCCCGCAATACAAAAATCACGAATGGGAGATATTCCCATTTCTGTTCGAGTCTGCAAATCCTACAATCAGGCTAAATTGGGAAAACTCTGATTTTAGATGGATAGGCAGCACAGAGGAGCTAAAAGATTATCAAACAGTTCCAAGCCTTGAAAAGATTCTAGTCAGCCTGTTGTAGGTTTTCATTTTCTTTATCATATTTTTTCTGCTGAGGCAGCATCATGTACACGCATGCACCGCCACACATGGTACAAGGCACGTTATTGCCAGGATGTTGCCCGGTTCTGCTGTGAATTTTGGCTGCCTCCTCAGGATCAATTGACAAAGCAAGCTGCCTTTCCCAATCCAGTGTCCTTCTAGCCTCAGTCATTTGGACGTCCCACTTTATGACCTTGTCGCGAATTTTTACAAGATCACCTGCATGGGCTGCAATTCTATATGCTATCAAGCCGGATTTTACCTCATCTGCGTTTGGCAGTGCCAAATGCTCAGAAGGAGTCAAGTAACACAAGAGATCTACGCCTTCGCTTGCAGAAACTGCCGCACCAATTGCACTTGCAATATGATCATGGCCAGATGCAATATCAGTCACCAGGGGACCTAGAACATAGTATGGGACATCGCCAATCAGGGATTTTGCCAATCTTACATTTGCAGCAACCTCATTTAGCGGTACATGACCCGGACCTTCAACCATAACCTGAACATCATGCTCGTGTGCACGCTTGGTTAGCCTAGATATGTTGATCATCTCTTGGACCTGCAATTCATCATGAGAGTCTAAAATTGAGCCCGGTCTTAGTGCGTCCCCAAGGCTAAATGTCACATCATATTTTTTGGCAACTTCCATCATGTAATCATAGTGGGTAACGTATGGATTTTCCTTGTCGTGCTTTAGCATCCATGCAGCAGTAATTGTACCGCCCTTGCTTACGACCCCGCCATATCTTTGAACCTTGAGAATTCTCTTTGCAATATCCTTTGTAATCCCACAGTGAACAGTGGTGTAATCGACTCCGTCCTTTGCGTTGTTTTCAAACGCCCTGATATAGTCATCCTCAGTCAGATTCAGGGGATTTTTGTGAACCTCAACGCCATAGTTGTATGCCTCATAGATTGGAACGGTTCCAAAAGTAATGGGTGCCACATCCAAAAGAGTCCTGCGGATTTTTTTGACATCTCCCCCATCGCTGAGATCCATTATGGTATCTGCATGATATTTTATTGCAACTTTTGCTTTTTCAACTTCCTCCTCAATGTTTACGTTTAACGTGGAGGTTCCAATGTTTACATTGACCTTTGTTTTCAGGCCGTTGCCAATGCCAACGTTGTGAATTTTTTGCGGCCTCACGTTGTTGCTGGGAATAATGACAGAGCCCTTTGCAATCTTTGGAATTAGCCAATCAAGTGAGACATCTTCATCCTTGGCCACTTGTTTCATTTCATCAGTTGCAACGCCTCGCCGAGCCGAAGTCATTTGAGTAGCCATGACGTACTCTATGTTTTTGCCTGATTTAAACAATCGTGAAAAGGATGAAAAATATTGATCGCAGGAAAATATCTTGGCAGTATATTAAGAGAAATGATCGATCTTTTATGTCATAAACTGCCAAGTATAATATGCAAACAATTAGAGAATGCAAACATTGTGGCAGGGAGTTTCTCAGCATGAAGGGCGAGTTTTGTTCTAATGATTGTATAACCCAGACCTCAACATAGACATTTAGATTAACCAAGATTTAGTTCGTTTTCCAAAACAGATTTTTCTGATTTTATTTTGGCAATTCTCTCCAAGATAGGCACAATTAGACGCCTGGAATCAGGAGAACCGTCTGCAAAATTTTGCTTGATTTCGTATGCCCTTTGGGATAGTTCTATCTCGGCTGAGACTAGGGAGATATAGTCTCGCAGTCTCTTATTTTCAGACTTTAAAGAATCTAATTCGGATGCATCCATTATCGCGGCGGACTCCAGCTCTCCTCCACGGCATCATCCATATTTTTTGAGACAAGATACTGCTTGCCGCACTTGAAGCACTGCCAGAGAAACTTGCCATCCTTAATCATCTGGTATTGTATGGGCAACAGGCAAGCTGTGCAGCGTGGCCTCTTAACGGAACTATCATAATGAGTCATCGGGACTTGTGTCATCAGAGAATGGATATCTCTTCAAGTATAAAACAAGTATTGCAAAATCATGCATGCAAAATGGAAATACAGATTAGTGCTAGAAAACAACAAAGACCAATGAATCTGTTATCCATAGGAGGGTCTGATCCGTCATCAGGTGCGGGAATTCAAAGCGATGTAAAGGCATTTACGGAGTTTGGAACGCACGTATTAACGGCAGTTACAGCAATTACATCTCAGAACACGTCAAGTTTTGGGCTAGTCGAGCCAGTATCAAGCAGCATGCTAAAAAATCAGATTGAATCAGTCCTCTCTGATTTTAAAGTTGGCGGAATTAAAATTGGAATGGTGTTTAATTCAGAGATAATCAAAATCATACATCAGCAATTAAAAAAATTAAGGATTCCAATCGTGGTGGATCCAGTAATCAAGTCAACAACAGGCGGAATGCTCATTGAAGGCAGGGCAGTAAAGGATTTTCGGAAGTACATCATCCCACTAGCTACTGTGATCACTCCAAACAAATTTGAGGCAGGGATACTATCAAACTCAAAAAGCAGCTCTAAAAACACAGTAGAGAAAATTGCAAAAGATATCCAAGGGATGGGGGCAAAAAATATAGTCATCACGGGAATTGAAGAAAAAAACGGCAAGATGGCAGACCTTGTTTTGGAGAAAGACAAAAGATACAGGATTTTGGGAGAGAAGATCAGCAATACAAACCACGGAGGCGGATGCAACTACTCAGCAGCGATGACATTTGCAGTTGCAAACAAGAAAACCATACGTGAATCGGTAAGATTTGCAAGGGAATTTACTTTTAATTCGATTAGAAATGCAAAAAAAGTTGGAAGGGGAATCAAGATAACAGACATTCACAAAGAGGATAAAACAAGATCAGCACTGGCCCAGTCAATAAACGAGTTTACAAGAATAAAAAATATCTACAAGAACATTCCCGAATGCCAGACAAATTTTGTATACTCTAAAGGGGATCCCAAATCCACAAAAGACGTAATGGGATTGTCAGGAAGAATAGTCAGGGCAGAAAGGGAGGTCATAGTTGCAGGCAATCTAGCATACGGGGGTTCCAAGCACGTTGCTACGGCATTATTGGCAGTAAATAAAAAATTTCCAGGGACCTGCTCTGCAATAAATTTGAAATATCAAAATTCAACAATTGATAAAATTAAGAAATCAAACTTTGTAATGACCAGCTATGACAGGACCCAGGAACCGGGGGACAACAAAAGAAGGGGATCAACTGTTGCATGGGGGGTAAAAAACTCAATCAAAAAATTGAGGATGCCGCCTGACGTAATCTTTCACAGGGGTGATTTTGGAAAAGAGCCGATGATAATTGTTTTTGGAGAAACGCCAGGGGATACAATTAAAAAACTATTAAAAATTACAGGATAAGGTTTGAGTTTAAGGTAAGGTCAGTTTCAAACATAAATAATTACATTTCAAATAGGATTTATGAGGGCAGCAGCTTTAGCAGGAATCTTGGATGGATGAAATCAGCAAAAAATCAGTTCGGGAATTGCAGACAGCATTACAAAATGGAGCAGGTATTTCAATAGCCAAACTGCATGCAAAGCTAACTATGGACACATCACGAGAGTTATTTGAACCTGCAATAACGGAGCTGCTTGAAAAAGAAATAATGCTGTCATCTGGAAAATTTGCATTTCTAAACCCAAAATTTCACAGCATCCTGCTGATGATATTTTGGCAGCCAATGAAAAAATTGGATTTATGAATACGACACGGGTTAGAGGAACAAAACAACTGCATGATAAAATTACCTTACTACTTGGAAATGCAATCACCGTAGAGCAAGTTTGCAAGCTGTTGTTATTGCTATGGGATAACGAGGATAAGATACGCCCGTCGCCACGATACGAGGGTTCACAAATGCTAAAAGACATGATAGATGAGCTTTATGAAAAAAGAGAGATTACAAATGAACTGCTAATAAAATACAAATCAAAACCCGGGGCCTGACTCTGCCAAGATTGAAGAAACTAGCAAAGACTAATAAAAAATCAGATGCCAGTCTCATTACAAAAAGAGATTTACAGACATGGGAAATAATGATCATATGAAAAAGCACCCAAAGAACACACTCAAAAACGAGGAAAGAAATGAATGAGATAATCATCAGGGAACTAAAAAAGGAGGATCTCTGGAATGGATTTTTAAAATCACTGGACTCGCTAAGACAGGCAAGTGACATTGACAGGGACAAGGCAGAGAGGATATTTGAGAAGATTAGCGCAAATCCAGACCACATCATTGCAGTTGCAGAAATGCAAGGAAAAATAGTAGGGTCTGCAACACTCATCATAGAATCAAAATTTATCCATAATGGCGGGACCGTGGGACACATTGAGGATGTTGTAGTCAGCAAGGAGTGTCAGGGACAAAAAATCGGAGAAAAAATTATGAAGTACCTAGTAGAAATTTCAAGAGACCGGGGGGGCTGTTACAAGACAATTCTTGATTGCACAGATGACACAAGGCCGTTTTATGAAAAGTTGGGATTTAAAAAAGCAGGCAGTGAATTAAGACTTGATAATGCCTAGAAGAACTCTTTTTTTGGACGCCTTTTTTTCTGTTTTGTCAAAAAGGCACCAACACCAACTACGACAAAAGAGAGCGCAATAAACAGGATTGGAACATATTTGACAGAGTCAGTAAGGTAAATCTCGTCAATTTTATCCAACATGGTATAGCAGACCAGCATGCTTGCAAGCAATATCACGCCGCCAATCATTATCAATCCTCCAATTTGTCGTGAGCCGTACTGTCTTGACATGATAAAGGCAACGGCAGCTAAAACGCCTGCAGGTGCAACTCCAATTGAAACAAACTGGATTATTTTGGGATCAGCAGAAAAAGACCTTGCAAATTCAAAGTCATCAGGTACGACAATCATAAAGTTATAGATGGATATCATTTCGCCTGCAAACATTGCAAATAATGCCACGCTGGTAACTGCAAGCCATTTTTCTACTGCCATAACCTAAACCTAATTTGGTTGATAAATAAACCATTCAAAAGATCAGACTATTCCAACAAGATTGGCCAGCTCCTTTCTGCACGCAGCCCCAAGTTTTTCTGCGGCCTGCTCTGGGGATACGTCATTTAGAAAAATGCCATACCCGCGTTCCAATCCGGACCAGGATTTTGTGATAGGATAAATTTCAATATGCCAGTGAATCTGCCGGCTGTTTTTCTTTTCAGGGGAAAGATGAAAGACCAGATTGTATGAGACGTTTTTGATTGTTTTGGACAGGCCGCCCAAGGTGGCGCGTAAAATCAAAGACAGGTCATTGATTTCTTTTTGAGTTATTTTTGAGAAGCTAGTGGCATGTTTTTTGGGAGAAATCCAAAACTCGTAAGGATAGGAAGGAGACCAGGGACAAAATGCAATAAACCCTTCAGTTTGAAGAACCTGCCTAGGACCGCCGATCTCTTCATTTACGGTTTGGCACATGGGACAGACGCCTTTTTCATTCAAAATCTTGTGGGATGCTTCGGCTTCTGTTTCAATAACTGGGGGTATGGTAGAAAAGGTCAGCAGATTCAGGTGTGGGTGGGGATTGGTGTTGCCTGCAAGATCACCATGATCACCGTAAATTGAAACATATGTGACGCCTTTTTGTGTATAAAGCCATCTTAATCTGTCCTGAACAACCACTAGAACATTTGACCACTGCTCAGTGTCAAGAGTTGCAAAAGCATCCTTTTCGTTAGGAGATGCAACCACGATGTAATGGTATCCATATGCAGGTTCGCTGTAAAATGGCTTGTCACTGTAGGAATTTTCAGCCTTGATTGAGACGATAGGATTTTTGCTTTCAAAGACACGAATGGCCCAGCCTTTGACGTATGACTCGTCTTCATTGTCCTGGAGACGTTGTAGCATTCCATCCTTTGCAACAAGGGACAAAACAGACGGATTAGTCATTGCCTCATTGCCGGGGGCAAAGGGGGATTTCTTTGAATCAATAATTTTATCACCCTTTTTTGAGACAATCATAAAACGCTCAGAAACATAATCCTTGCGCATATCCCCCATAATGGTTAATGGAGGTAAATGTATGTTAAAACGTTTACTAAGATCTAAGGGAAGGCAAAATATTAAAAAAAGCTTTGAGGAATTTAGACAAAAACAAGATTGCGACGCTAATCAAAACAGTCTTTTGTATCATCAAAAACAAATTTGCAAGATATTTTATCTTGATCGCATACAATGTTGCAAGATTTAAAGGAGAGCATTGGATCTGCACTAAACAGGGAATATTTTGGATAATTCAGATATTCGGATGGTCTATGTTCTCTTAGACGGAGTAGGGGATTTGCCACATCCGGATTTGGATGGAAAGACGCCATTGGAGGCTGCAAATACCCCGACTCTGGACAAAATTGCAAGTAATGGAGCGATAGGAGAAGTGATTTCGGTAGGAAGGGGCATTGCTCCAGAGTCAGATATTGCTGTTTTTAATATGCTGGGATACAAATTCAAGCATGCAGATTATGTCGGCAGAGGAGTAATTGAGGCAATAGGCATTGGAATTGATTTTAAGGACGGAGACTTGGCATTAAGAGGAAATTATTCGACACTAAATGACGAGCAAGTAATAATAGACAGAAGGGCGGGAAGACACATTGAAAAAGAGGATGCAGACGGAATTGCAAAGGAGATTGAGGAAAAAATCAGATTGTCAGCACCTGACGTATCAGTGGCAGTATCCCCAACAATAGGGCACAGGGTGACAGTAAGAATTAGAAAAGAATCACAGAGATTATCCTCAAGGATTACCAATACGGACCCGGCATATAGTAACATCGGGGGAATGGGAGTGGCAAAGGCTGTCGGAGATTTCTTAAAAATTGAGAAATGCCTGCCGTTAGAAAATACGGAGGATTCAAAGTTTACTGCCAGCCTGATTAATGAGTTTTCAGAAAAATCAATAAAAATTATGAAAGACAGCCTGATTAACAAAAAAAGAAAAGATCAAGACAAGAAACAGCTAAGCTGTATTCTGCTAAGGGATGCAGGCAACAGGTATCCGGACGTCATACCAATCAACGAAAAGTATGGCATGAATTTCTCATGCATAGTAGATATGCCAGTGGAAATCGGGATTTCAGACGTTCTAAAAATGAAGGCATTTGAGGCAGGAGGATTGACAGATTATGAAGAAAAGGCACGAGTTGCAGCAAAGGCAATGGAGACTCAAAACGCAATCTATGTTCACCTCAAGGGACCAGATGAGTTTGGTCATGATGGCGATGCAATAGGCAAAATGAAAAACATAGAAGAAATTGATCAGAGATTCTTTAAAACGCTAGTTGAGAACGTTGATTCAGGCAAGGTTGCAATTATAATTTCCGCTGATCATTCAACACCATGCATCAACAAGGGACACAGCGATGATCCGGTTCCGGTTGTAGTCTCAGGAGATTTTATCAAAAAAGACGGAACAACCAGAATGACTGAAGAACAGGCAAGGAAAGGAAGCATTGGACTGCTAGAAGGCGCAGAAGTGGTTACAAAATCCTTAGAGTTGATTAAATCTCAAATCTAGTTAGCTTGTTTGCTTGCTGCATATTAATGGCATTTTGTCTAATCATATCAATGTCTATTGAATGATATGTTGAAGGAGAAGAACCCAGTTTTTCCAGAGCCCTGCGCAACATTCCAATACCGATGTGCTCTTCGTTTTCTTGTTGATGAGCAAATGCAACTGCAACTAGAATAATACCCTGAACAAGTTCTTTTTCCCTGCCATAGCACTGGTTCCAAACGCCTTCAAAGGCCTCGTGACATTCCCAAAACCGCTCATTGTTAAAATAAAATATTCCGTCTTCAACACCCTTGTCCTTCTCAATATGCTCCTCAACTACATGTCTGACATTGTCAATATCCCCAATAGGGGACAGTGTTTTAACTAGGGCATCTATGTCTTCCTTTTTTGCAGCTACATCAAATTCGATAAACTTGGTAGCAACCCTAGCAAGCCTAACTGAGACATTCATCTCAGATGCAAGATCTCGTGCTTTGTGTGCAAGCTCCCTGCAGTTTTGAGGAAAGTAACCATTATTTTTGTAATGTAGCAAATAACGTTCCATGAGATAGTTTTGAAGGAATTTCTTAAATTTCTTCTGCAATTACAATCAAGATTTATATGAAATATCCAGAGATTTTTGATACATGTCCATTATTGAGACAGTTACAGACGTAGATAACGGCTTTTTATCTAGAAGGGAACTGACTTGCAATTTTGCAGGGCTGGGAGGCAAGCTCAAAAGTATTGAAGCAACAGACATGGTTACAAAGGAATTCAAGCTAGACGGCAAAGTGGTGATTCCAATGAGACTAAAGACTCATGTAGGCAAGTCTCATGTTACGGGCACATTCTTTGTTTATGAGGATGAGGGATTGGCCAAGAAACACATCAATCCAACAATATTTTCAAGATTAGAAAAAACCAAGGCAAAACTTGCAGAGGCAGAAGCAGCAGCAAAAGATGCAGCAGCAGCAGCAGATGAGGATGCACCAGCTAAAGAATCAAAGGCAGAGGATGCACCAGCTAAAGAATCAAAGGCAGAGGATGCACCAGCTAAAGAATCAAAGGCAGAGGATGCACCAGCTAAAGAATCAAAGGCAGAGGAGAAAGCTGAATAATGCCTGTAGAAAAAAAGGGCAAGAAAGGTTTCAGCCCCAGTATCGCATCTTATTTTAAAATAGACGGAGACAAGGCATCAGCAACAAGAAAGGTTTGTTCCAGATGCGGAAAGGGGACTTTTATGGCACAGCACAAAGACAGAAACACCTGTGGCAAATGTGGACTCACAGAATTTAATCAATAGTATCATTTTATAATTTCAGAGAAAACGGTCATCTTCATTTTCGTGGGAAACATTATCACGCATTGAAAACCCAATGCATATCTAGTTTGGAGCGCTTTGGTTCAAGTTCAATCAGAAGCTGTTTTGGGTCATATACAGAAAAATATGAAAATAATTCTATTGCAGATTATAAAGAGACAGTTTCTTTGAGTTTCTTAAAAAAAGAATCAGCATCATTTTGGGATGCAATAAAGGCACATCGTTTATCGGCATGAATGCCAATTTTAAAGAAACCAAGTGGCTTTTTGCAGAGTACAGAAAAAGTTTCGGCATATCAGAGAAGATGACGATGAACACCACCATTTCATAAATTAGGATTCAAGTCATTTAGACAAACTTTCATTTTTGATGAGGTTTAGTAGAGTCTTTTTTTATGAAGTTTGGAACTTTTGACTTTTAATTGCTCCAACTTTGAAACAAATGCAGGATCAAGTTTAATTTTTGAGATGGATTCGGCAGATAATTTCACATTATTAGCATCCAAAGATATGTTAGATTTTGGAAGGTTTCTATCGGCCCAAAATTTCATAACCTTGTCTTCAAGCTTAAAATCACGAAATCCTGCAGGGAATTTTTTTGTGATGTGATTTAACAGCGTACGATCTTTGAAAACTGCTCTAGGCTCAAACAATCTAGTTTCATCACTGTACACATTTTCAAATAAATTTCCAGAGATTTCATCAGATACCAACTCCATCTTTGATATTTTACGCATCAAATCTAAAAAATGTAAAAACTCATGGGCCAAAATTGCATGGATGGTACCCTTGAGTCCGTATGCAATTAGGGGGGCAGAAATTTGAATTACAACCTGAAACTTTTCTTCAAACACTACAGGAATTGTTCTTGCAAATAAAATTCCAAATTCATACGAATTGGGGCTAGGTGAGGAAAGTACAAGAGAAGGTTCAACATATGCTACAGGATACCGAATCCCGGATGCCTTTTCAATTCTATTGATTCCTGCAATAGTGATGGGAAATCGCTTGATGGCCAAATCAAAAACATCATCAGGAATAATTCCTTTAGAATGGGCATCCTTGAGACGTACTAAGGGATCCAACACTAACTCTCGATAATTTTGAATGTAAAAAGGTTGATTAGATCAGGAACGTGGTTTTCCGGCTTTCTTTTTTTTGCGTGTATCAGCTCTTTGATCAGCATGTCTTTGATGTTTACCTTTTTTTCTCATTGGCATGATATTGACAGGATTTGCTGCTAGTTAATTGTTATCATTACACCTTAACATCTAGAAAATCAAATTCCTGGCACATGCACGAAACACCAAGGATATGGGAGATTCCAGGAACAACAGTGTCACTTTGTACAAATTTTTTGACAGGCAGTCCTCCCTCAGCCCTAATAGTTAACGTAAAAAGATTTGGCGAATTCCTCTTATAGTGCACCTCAAAAATTTTCTTCTCAGATCGTTTACCGGATTTATCATAAACTATAGTGGGATGTATAGGTAAATCCTTTAATTTTTTCAAAGATGCTGAATCAAGCTGTGATTCTGTAGAAATTTTTATGCGTATAGTGGAGATGAAGGATAGAGATCTTTTGGGGGATTCTGCAACCAATTTTAAATTAGTTATTTTTATTGGAGCAAAATCAGCATCAGACAGTCTTGCTTTTCTTTTGACAGGGTTTTGTAGTTTGATAAAAAACGGTCTTCCACGTCCTAAAACCAGACTGGATTTATCTTCGCCACCAATCCAGGTAAATTTGGCAGTTGTTCCTCCAAATTTGCTAAAGATAAACTGAGAGATTACTCCCTCAACGCTGTTAAATTCAGAAATGCCATGAAAGTTACAAATTCTGCAGCCCTTTCCCCAACAATTAGCGCATGATTTTTGTTTTTGCAGATAGCCGCGTTGTGTTTTTACATATCGTCCCGAAATAGTAATGGACTTTGAGCGCAATTCGCATGATTCGTCCTTGAAATTCACAGTAAAGGTAATCTCAGAATCAAGATGATCAAGCACTGTTTTTGTCTTCCTTGAAAATAATTTTCCCAGTTCTTTAGTAATGTCAGTCTTTATGCTATCAATGCCCTTGAGTTTGTATTGGGATCTGATAAGATCATCTCGATCAACAATGGAGGGTTTGATGATTGCACCTACACCAAATGAAGAAAAGGAATAACCATACGAGGCATCAAGCATTAATTGTAAGAAATAACCTAGGTTATCAAACAGGTTTTTACAGATATAGCACCTTTTGGTAGCACAAATACTTTTTTTTAATCTCTTGCCTAGTAGTCTGTTTGATGAAAGGCGCAATTGTTTTGAAAACAATCTTCCCAGACAATGATCACACAAGTCATATTTCTTGCTAATTTTATTTGCAAGAGGAACAATCTGTGAATAACTAGACATGCTTGATTAAAAAGTATGAAAAAATTACCCCAAACCCATTTTTCTAAGGGTTCCTTGCATTTGACGACCTTTGGAGGCCTTCATCATGTTCTTAGAACTTTTGTAATTTTTAAGTAGTTCTTTAACTTCACTTTCAGGCCAGCCAGATCCACGAGCTATTCTTTTAACTCGAGATGATCCTAATAAGCTAGGATCTGCCTTTTCTGCGATAGTCATACTTTGAATGATGTATCGCCATTTTGAGACCCTGCCTTCCAGCTGATCTACTTGATCATTTTTTACCATTCCAGAAAGACCAGGCATGCTATCAAGAAGTCCTTGTAAGGAACCAACCTTTGTAACTTCCTCTAACTGATAAAAGAAATCATCCATGTTCATTTTTCCACTGGAAATTCTTTTCATTCGGACATCATTACCCTCATCTTCCAAACGCTTGGCCAAATCCAATACAGCTTGAATATCACCCATCCCAAGCAGTCGCCCAACAAATCTGGTAGGAGAGAATTTTTCCAAATCATCAATTCGTTCTCCGGTTCCTATGTACATTATTTGTGCACCAGTAGCAGCTGATGCAGCAAGTGCACCCCCACCGTTAGCAGAGCTATCCAATTTAGTGACAACCACGCCGCCCACAGGAATCGTCTTGTGAAATGCTTCTGCTTGACTAAAACACTGTTGCCCAATGGTGCCATCAATGACAAGCAAAGCCAAATCAGGATCTGTAACTTTGTTTATCTTGTCCATTTCTTCAAGTAAATCCTTTTCTTCTTTATGACGACCTGCAGTATCAATTAAAATTACATCTAGGGGCTGTCCTGCAAAATGTTTTAGTCCATTTTTTACAATGTTAGGAGAATCTTTGTTGTTTTCTTCACCGTATACTTCAACATTGGATTTTTCACACATGGTTCGAAGTTGGACTAGTGCGCCCGGACGATAAGTATCAGCGCCGACCACCCCAACTTTGTATCCCTGACGGGTTAGGAATTTGGCAAGCTTTGATGCAACAGTAGTTTTGCCACTGCCCTGAACACCCAATAAAATAATTTTATTTTGCCTGCCAGGTTTAAAATCAAATTCAGATTCAGTTCCAAGTAATTTTGAGAGTTCGTCATACAGAATCTTAACAATATGATCCTTACGTGAGAGGCCGGGAGGAGGGGTTTCGTGTAATGCGCGATCTGTAAGACGTTTAGTAATTTCAAAGACAAGATTAGCCTCAACATCAGAGTGAAGCAATGCCCTCTGTACATCTTTAGACAAATCCTTGATAAGTTCGTCATCTATGCCTGAAGATTTTACAATTCTTTTGATTGCGTCACCCAAACTAGTCTTAAGGCCATCAAGCATTGTAATTTAACTCCGCATCCACTATTTGAAACCTTCCCCTATACCCATCCCATGTTTTTTCGAATTGATTAATTTTGATCGAGTTGGTAAAAAGAGGGCAGTTGACTACAAAAGTTTCAGCCTCGCCTCCCTCAAAATTCAGATTAAAGCCGAATTTTTCAGACAGAGATTTCAACAAAGGGATATCAGACTGTGAAACATTTTTTCCCAGCCAAGAATCATCCAGTCCTGCAGAAGAGACGGCAGTAACAATGAAATCAAAATTAGAATCAACTAATTGGTTCATGTATTGCTCTGAATCCATATTCCATAATGGCGCAAATGCAATCAGGTCCAATTTTGAACAAACTTTTTCAAAATTATCTTTTTGAAATTTGCTTTTTATCCCACCATGGACTAGGCCATCCATGTCAAATTCATCCATGGCGCGGACTAGTAATTTTTCAAGAGAAGACAGCTCATCATCAGAATTATCAGAATCCAAGCCAATGCTTAATTGAGGAATATTCATAGATTCACACTGTAACTTTGTCCATTGCATGTTTGGATAATGTAACAAATGACTTTCGTCAGATTTTGGAAGCATGCTCAGTATACAGGATATTTCATGTCCCTGCTTTTGTGCCTTGTAAATTGCATACGTGCTATCCTTTCCACCTGAAAAAAGAGAAGCAAGTTTCATAGTCTAAAAAATAGTCAGTTTGACAAATTTTTTAAGTTTATTCAAAAAAGGATGCCTCAATACTCATAATCGTCATCATAAAATCAGACGGCTTTTCCGATAATCATCAGCATCCATATATCTCTGCGGTAGAGGGATTATTTTAGGCCTGCGTATCAAAAATATTTTTTATGTGATTTTGCCTGAGATTAAAACCTAGTTTTGTGCAACATATCTACAGAGGTTTCGCTAGTCGTTGTATAGTCTTTGATTCCTTTGCTTTTCTTACAAAACTAGAGGGTTTTGCTATCAATTCATCTGAATATGACGGATGCTTGTTCTCTCTGGGTGCAACTTTTCTAGGTTTCCAAGGATTTCTAAAAAAAGGTGATGCCCTGATGACAATCTGTTACTGTATATCCCACTTTTTGTGTTTTTTTAATTCATTTACCACAAAAGCTGTAGAAATAAACCGCTTTGGTTTATGGACTTTGTATGATGTTCACTTGATTGTGATTTCTTATCAGCAGTGCTGCTCATTAAAACCTTCCAAATGTCTGGTCATCTCAAAATTTGATTTTTTTTCTGCTTGTCCAAGTATTAAATCCAAAAATAATGAAAAAACTCTATCATTTATCAAATGTCCGTTTTTTCCTAGAAATTTTAAAACAAACTTGATTGTCTGACCATTCCAAGTGTTCCCCTCATCAATTAGTTTATCTGGATGCGACCCCTGTCTTTGATAATCTTTTTTGAGTTTTTTAAACCACTCTTCAATCTCTGGATTTTCCTTGATCTGTTTTTATTTTTTGATACATAACATAAATGTCAGATGCGTTATTTGCAAAATTTTTGAGTTTTTCTAGGTTTCTTAGGGCATACTGCTAGATGACCTAACGCTTATGCGGATGCGACGCTTTGAGGATTGTGCTTTTCTCAGAGTTATTTGAGCCTGCTATGACATTTGGTTTTCCAAAATTTGTCTGATATTCCTCGTTAAAACACCCAAAATTTTTTATTTTTATAAAATCCGGCACAAGGGTCATTTTGTCTTCTATGCCATACTGTTCGGATCTGATTGCACTGTTAACTGGATCATCTCAGAATTAAAAAAAGGGTGCCAGATATGTCATCCACACGTGCAGGTGGTGAAACTGATTTTTACATCGTCAATTTGTACGTCCTCGTTGAAGCTATCCTGCTGGGTTACAAACCGCAAATTAAAATCAGACACTCCAATGTATTCTGACAAGTCAAATGATTCTTCGTGCCATGTGCCGTCATTGCCTTCACTGTTTGCAGACCAGTCGTATATGGTGTCCCATGTCCTGCCATTATACAGCTCTACTTTGAGATATTCGTCTTGACCCAGTGCCGAGTCAACGAATCTCCAAAATGACAGGGATGCCGAAGGGTGTGACAGGTCTATTGGATCATCTGGGATGAATGTGCCATTCCTGATGCCCTCTACCCTTGTTTTGATTTCTTGTGGCATGTCTATTGGATTATCTAGGGCGATTGTACAGGAGGTCACGCAGTCATCAGCGTGCAGTACCAGATTTGTTGAGTTATGATTCGGTGCTATTGGGACTGAATGCCTTACTGATGTGGATGTTGTCCAGTTGTCTTGGTCTGTTTTAGTCCATTTATCTAATTCGTCTTCAAAGTCATCTGAAAATATGAGCGGGATTTCGGATTGTTGACGAGGAGGGTCGCCAGGATCATATTTTACATTTATGCTCCATTTGTTGAGTTTCCCTTTATCCCATCTGGTATTGTCCTCTACTGAGAGAACCCAGTCGCCCTTAATGTAGGATTTTTCAAGCGTATCAAATAATGGAGCAGTATACGTCTGTCTGATCTCCCTAGCACCGACGTCCTTGTTGTCATTGGCATCATTGTTGTCATGAAGGATAATCTGTATTCCGTTTGGGGATGTAAGAACTAGTTTAAGCTCATTACTGTAGGTATGATCAATGTCTACTGATACAGATAAATCAAATAACTCTCCGTTTGTCGGGATGGTTATGGTACTAGTCGTATTCTGATTTCTCGTATTGTTTGGTATTGCAAAAGTGGAGAATGCAGTTGACTGATATGTAGAGTATGGAGGACACGAGTCTGTAGGACATTGTTCTAGAAAGTATTTGACATCCATCTGGACATTGTTGAGATTAGATGCAGTAGAATTACCCACATTGTTTGGAGTAATAGTAGTATCAGATGGCTGATTCAAGTCATATGCTGCGTCTTCATCTACTCCGTCAGCAGAAAGCGTTGCATTCAGGATTGTAATGGGCGGTGCAATATTTATGACACGTTTCCCGCTTGGAGGCACTGCAATCTCATACAAGTCTTCTTCGGTAGTGAAAATTTTCAGGTCGGTTCCCTCCATGTTTACAGATTGTACAATCAATGCAGATACAGTATGGTTTATTCCTAGGAATGATACCGAATAATCATTGTCCATGAATCCTGATTTTACCTCCATGTGATTCCAGTCTACCATATCCAATGGGTCTGGTAACTCTGTTGTTGGGCCGCCGCCAGGCGGAAGTGATTCGGAGCGAAGTTTAATAGTTGCAGGACTGCCAGAGTCCACACCATCATGCGGTGTTACCTCAATTGTATCGGTGCCTGCAAAGTCAGAGTTTGGTGTGAATATGGCACGGGATGCGGTCTTTGTGATAAACTCGTCAGTTGTTATGGTTCCCTGTGTTGGATCTTTGGATATTCTAAATGATACGGCATCGCCGTCAGAATCTGAGGCTACTAACCGTATCACCTTTTCTGCTCCAGGGCTGACTATTACTGTGCGTGATTCTGCCACAGGAGGATTGTCCTGAGGTGGTGATGATGATGATGGTACATATATGAGGGGATTGGTGCTTGCCAGTGCAAAGTTTTGTACCGGCTTGTTTATGTTATCAATGTTTGAGCCGCTAACTGTTATGGTGTATGGTCCGGTGAGAGGGGGGTCAAACACTGCAAACTCGTTTGTCTGATGTTCTGATGTTGCCCGTATTATGGTAGTATCATCCGGAGATGTTATGGTAAAATCCAAATTGGCAATAGGAACTGCTGTACCATTATGATCCAACTGTTCGTCTATACTCCCATGCGGATGAACCAGCCATGACAGTATCACTTTGACTGGTTTTTCGGTGTCATATACGACAAACTCGTACTTCTTTTTATCTGTATTTGAGTCAAGATGGTTTGACATTATATGGGATGATGATGATGCACTGTGAACATACCTGAGTGATTCAGCAGTGTTTAGTATGCCAAAGCCCACATTGTTTAGTATTCCAAGGGATGCAACATTGTTTGCCACAAAAGGATCCGAAGGCTGTCGGGCATAAGAACAGTTGTCGCTGGGATTGTTTTCTTCATACTGTGCAGACGTGCAAGGGACTGGACCCTGCCAGTCAGCCCCAAGAAGAAGTGCGGCCTTTATCTCAACTGGGGTCAGATCAGGTTCTGCCTGTAGCAACAGGGCAGCAGTTGCACTTACCTGGGGATTGGCAAGACTGGTTCCGGACCGAGGACTAAAAGTGTCAGCATCTGCAACATTATCCAGTGTCTGAATACGCTGTGCAGGTGCAACTATCTCAGGCTTTAGCAGGACTGTTCCGGGTGCTGGACCCCTGCTTGCAAAGCTTGCTCTTTTTATTATTTCACCACGATCATTTATTCCGCCTACGGTAATTTCATTGTGTCCGCATCCGGGATGAGTTATTGATTGATAAACTGGCTAGTTTGGCGCTCCATAAATTGTGCCCCTGTTTCCTGCAGATGATACTAGAACCATTCCCTTGTCAACTGCCTCATTTGTGATGAGGTTGGTTGTGTCTGCATCATTTTTATCGCAGATTCCAAAACCAAAACTCATGACTGCTATGTCGGCTCCTTTTTTGAGAGACCAGTCAAGGGCATGTGCCACGTCACTTCTAGTTGCATTAATGAAGATACGATTCTTATCTTCATCTACATCGTGCCTGGTAATTGAGGCATCCAAAAGTTTTACACCTGGAGCAATGCCGTTATGAGCTGGGAGTCCTGATGCGGCAAGAACCTGAGCTATATGCGTACCATGGGATGTAAAATTATGATCAGGTACATTAGTACTGTTAACGCCGAACACACTATCTGCTGTTTCAGGCTCACACGTATCATCACACAGCACACGATCAATTATTCTGTCGTTAAATGCTATATCGTGGTTGATGCCCCTGTCAATGATTGCCACAACAACACCACTACCATCAAGATTGCCATCAGTTGGAGTATTAATCTCGTTTGGAGTTGCATGTACGGTTCCCCTGGTCGTATCAATCTCCAGAGTTACTGGGGTTTCACCATCTCCCATGGCATACACCTCGTCATAAAGTGAGAATCCCGGAACGTCTGCAACTGGGATGGATGCAGTTACAAATGACAGTGACTCTGCTGCCGCTATGTTGCGTGCACCAAGAAGATCAAGTCTCTTTACTATTGCATCCTTGTTCTCGTGCGCTGTCTCATCGGCATCTCTGTCATCATCCCCGTCATCTCTGGCCACTACAATTAGGACATCATGGTATCGTGTGCCGTCATGTACCCCATAGTCGCCATCTTGAGGTACCTCGGATATGAGACTCTGGATTTTATCATAAAAACCGCCATCAAACTTGGAGGGTACATCCACACTTACAACAGAACCCAATGTGTTGTTATCTGGGATAAGATTACCTGGCACTTCAAACTGTTCATTCTCATCAGTTTGGGATATGGAAACTAGAGGTGATGTAAATAAAATGGCGAGTGAAAAAATTATGACAGTTAGCATTATTTTAGAATTCATGAATAATCATATTATGATTACTTGTATTTATCTATTTTGTCATTAGGATTCTATTGTACGAAAATTATGTCCGCCTAAGCTCAGGCTTCAGGCAAGGGATTATTACCGTATATGCCGATCACGAATAATGAAGAGAACCAGACTAAAGGAGGACCAGACCAGATACATCATACGTCAGCGTCAAAAGGGCACAGCTGCATCTGTTCTGGCCCAAACCATGCAGGTCAGCGCAAGGCACGTCAGACGCATATGGGCAGCCTACCGCAAGACCAGAACAATAAACTCCCACAGAAAGCCAGGAAGACCCAGAAAGACAATATCATCTGAGGATGTACGTCGTGTTCTTAAGACATATGATGAGGATCATGCAGTAATACGTACGACTCGCCACCTCAGAAAGTCATCTCATATAAGCTACCATACAGTATACAAAATAATGAAATCCAACGGACTGGCCAGACTGTCTCCTCAAAAATCCAAGAAGAGAAAGTACGTCAGATATGAGCGACTGTATTCCAATGCAATGTGGCATGTGGACTGGCACGTAATGAAGGATCCACGCCTAAAAGGACTGCAACTTGTGGCATATTTGGATGATGCATCCCAGATGCATAACGGGATTTGGGATATTTGATAGTACCACAAGCCAGAACACTGTAGCCGTTTTGCGCAAGGCTATCAAGTCATTTGGCACGCCAGGTCAGATACTTTCAGACAATGGAGCCCAGTTCACATCCAGAAACCGCGGTGTACCTGCCAAGGGATGGAAGCCCACCCTGTTTGAGGAAGAAGCCTTGGAGAGGGGTATTGCCCTGATTAACTCGCGGCCCCACCACCCGCAGACCAACGGCAAGATTGAGAGATTCTTTAGGACACTTGAGGATGAGCTTGTACACTTTGAGACGGTGGGGGAGTTCATCGACTTTTACAATGAGGATAGACTGCATTTTTCTCTGGACATAGAGAACTGTCAGGTGCCTCTGATGGCATTTAAGGCCAAAAAGGTTCCTGATACGATCAGGAAAAGCAACCAAAAAGGGATGGAGGTGGACATAAATGACTAGCGGACATAATTATCATATAATACAATTTTGTCATTAGGATTCTGCTAAGTTGATGAGTACGGCATTCCCAGTGTTAATTCTCAAGGGGTGAATTAAGAGTTCTGATAAGTTTTGGTGTTTCATTTCTAGTATTAGCAAGGGTAGTTTTTCCTGTCAATGATGAATTAAGAGTTCTGATAAGTTTTGGTGTTTCATGCCACAAATCACAAATCTGAGAGATCTAGCATTGCACCTCTTTTGGGATTTTTTGATGGCCAGAATATGCAATTCTTTTTTTTAAGAAAACCGTCTCTTTTGCAGTTTACTGTCAAATTCCGCTAGTCAGAATCTACCTGACCCAAAAACTGCCTTGCAGTATAATGGATCAAAAATACCTGAAGATAGCGAGAATGGCAAAGGGGGGGGAGGAAAGGCTAGCCCAGCGGAATCTCTACTGTCTGTGTCAGTGTTCCCTGCTCAGCGCCGTTGGTGCTAACGCTGATTGCGTTGCCGCCCTGCTGGATGCCTCTCAAGGAGTTGACCTGCTCATCAGTGTGCGTAAACTGTACAAAGACATTGAGGTCATCATTGCTGTCTTCCCTGCCATACCTGTCTGGGAACGCGATGGTAGTTACGGTTTGTCCTGAGATGCCAAGTTCTCTCTCTGCAAACACGTCTGGTACTGACTGCAACACCACGTATTGCGTTAGTGCCTCACCAGTATCCTCGTTTGTAAATTCAATGTTGGTGTTTAGGAATTCTCTGAGCACGTCTGGCAGGTCTGTCTGCGTTGATCCGTCGTTAATTTTCATGCTTGATTTTTGAGATACTGCCACGTTTGCATCCCCAGACGCAATTGCAATTTCTGCAGATGTTGGGACGGTGATCTTGCTTTTGTCTCCTGCCACAATCTCAATGGTGTCACCTCCCAAGAGAACGCCTCTCATGGAGTTGATCTGCTCATCAGAGGATGAGATTTGCAAGAAGAGGTTTGGACTGTTGTTGTTGTTGTTGTTGCTCTCCTCAGAACCGGGCCTGTCCACCAATGCGACGGTGGTAACTGTCTGTCCGCTGATTCCCAGGACGGTCTCGGCATATCTGTCAGGGTTTGATTGCAGTGTCTGGAATTCAGTGAGTTTCATACCGGTGTTAACATTTGTAATATCTGCAAAGTCGTTGATGAACTCACGGACTAGGTCAGGCGTTTGTACTTGGGTGGGGCCTGGCATGATAATATCATCTGAGAAATCCACTTTTTTGGATGGCAGGTCAGGCGTTACAGCTGCACTGCCACCGGTAATAACAGGCGAGGATGATAACTCGTATGTGTTTACAGATACAGAACCAGAGCACTCGGTGAGGTTAAATGACTTTGAATCAGTTGATACTCCCCTTGCTGCGATATTTTCCACATGTACGCGTACAAATGACTCGTTTGGTGAGAGGCCTGCATCAAATGAGATTCTTCCAAGATAGGGCTGCTCATCAGAGCGTTCTGCCGTGATTATGCCTGCGTTGGTTCTAAGCTTTACAGAGAGATTGTCAGTTACAGGACCGGCTATTACGTTGATTGTGTTTGCCTCACAGACGTCCCATTGTACGTCGTACAAAACAGCTCCGGAGGCATTGTTTGCAACAGATGAGCCGCTGAAGGAGGAGGCACCGCCACCGCCACCGCCACCGCCACCGCCACCGCCACCGCCACCGCCGCCACTACTACTGCGGCTACTAGAAGGTGTGGATGGTGTAGGTTCGACAGGAACCGTAGAGAATGAGCCAAATGAGCTAAAGTGAGTGGTCCAGATGATCATATCAGGAGCATCACGAACAAAACAGGATTCCAACGCAGTGCCAGCTCCAAGGTTATCATTGGCAGTAGTCTGATTGACAGGAACAAACGGACACACAACCAGTGATCGTGATACCACGTTGCCATCTGTATCCTCTCCTGAGAAAAAGGCTCCCTCATGGTCTGCCTGGCCAGGCAAGAGTAATCTGACTGCCTGATCAAATGTCAGCCTGGTGTTGCCATCACCGACTGAGAATGCCAGTCCTATCTCGTCACTTGGGGATGGAGGATCAACAGCAGTACCAGCAGTAACAAGGGTTGGAACGGCAATGGTGCCACTCCAATCATTTGATGAACCGTTTACAACTATGCCTGCTGGATAAGTGACAGATACAGTTTGGGAATCAGAGACATCAGTGATAACCTCAGTTGTAGAATCAGAAATTCTCACACTCTTTACTCCGCTTGCAGCATCATCAGCAAACGTGGGGGTGGCACTAAAGTCAAGCGTCTGGCCATCAGTGGCAATAATTGTGTCAGGCAATGTGTCAGATACCACGTTGAGGGTGATCAGATTTGAGGATGGCTCATATGTCACTACGCCACCATCGCCTCCAGAGGGGATATCGGCCTCAATCTCATCTCCGGTAGTGTTGATGGTGACGGTAACTAAGTTAGATGCCTCATTGGGATTGCCTGCAAGGTCTGCTGCAATACCTGCACCTATTGATACGGTTACTGTTCCGTCTGTGGAGCCGCGTGCCACATTAAAGGTGTAGACACTTCCTTCTCCATTAATGTTGGATGCTGTCGGTGTGCCGCCGTTTGCAGTACCAGTTACTGTAATGTCTTCCAGATCAAAGTTCTCAATGTCCTCATCAAATGTTGCCGTAAAGGTTACGGGGTCATCGTTGGTGGTGGTGCCATCATCTGGTGTGATGGTTACTGTTGGGGCTACCATGTCCACTGTGAATGTGCTAGTATTACTTGCAGTGTTGCCCCCTGCTGCCACACCGTCAGGTATGGTTACTGTCAGCTGTCCTCCTGTGGTGATGCCGTGTGTTACTGTAAAGGTGTAATCAGCACCGGTTCCAGCAAAGGCAGATATCAGGCCAGACGTGTCAGTTCCGTCAATTGTCACGACAATGTCCTCGGCGATGAATTGTGTGACATCACCGTCAAATGTTGCCGTAAATTCGATGGCCTCAGAGTTGGTAGGATCAGTTACATCGGTGCTCAGGGATACTGATGGGACAGTAGTATCTATTGTGACGGTAACTGGAGTAGATGCGGTGTTGTTATTGCCTGCAAAGTCTGTTGCCACATTTGCTGCAATTGACACAATTACGGTTCCGTCACCGGATATGCCTGCAACATTAAAGTTGTATATGCGGGCATTAACTGTCTCAAAGCCGGATGCTGTAAGGGTGCCACCGTTGGCAGTGCCTTCCACTGTAATGTCTTCTAGTTCAAAGTTCCTAACGTCATCGTTAAATTCTACTGTAAATGGTACCGTATCAAGTCCGGTGCTGCTGCCTGCAGATGAAGTTACAGAGACTGTTGGGGCAAGAGTGTCTATTGTGACGGTAACTGAATTAGACGCCTCGTTGTTATTGCCTGCGGCGTCTGTTAGTGCATTTGCTGCAATGGATGCAGTTACGGTTCCGTCTGTAGTGCCGCGTGCAACATCAAAGTTGTATATGCGGGCATCAACTGACTGAACGTTGGATGCTTCAGGATTGGTGGCGTTGGCAGTGCCTGTTACTGTAATGTCATCTAGGTTAAAGTCAACGTCCTTGTTGAATGTTGCCGTAAATGGTACTGTAGTAAGATTAGTGAAATCATCTGCAGTTGTAGTTACAGAGACTGCTAGCGGAATGGTGTCTATGGTGACGGTAACTGAATTAGACGCCTCGTTGTTATTGCCTGCGGCGTCTGTTAGTGCATTTGCTGCAATTGATGCAGTTACGGTTCCGTCTGTCACGCCGCGGGCTACATCAAAGGTGTAGGTACTGCCTGATCCTCCAAGGTTGTCTGCTACTGGACTACCGCCGTTGGCAGTGCCTGTTACTGTAATGTCATCTAGGTTAAAGACAACGTCCTCGGTAAATGTTGCCGTAAAGGTTACGGGGTCATCGTTGGTGGTGGTGCCGTCAGCTGATGTGATGGTTACTGTTGGGTCTACCATGTCCACTGTGAGCGTACTAGTATTACTTGCAGTGTTGCCCTCTGCTGTCACATCGGCAGGTATGGTTACTGTCAGTAGACCTCCTGTGGTGATGCCGTGTGTGACTGTAAAGGTGTAATCAGCACCGGTTCCAGCAAAGGCAGATATCAGGCCAGGTGTTTCGGTTCCGTCAATTGTCACGACAATGTCATCTCGAATGAATTGTGTGACATCACCGTCAAACGTTGCCGTGAATTGTATGGCCTCAGAGTTGGTAGGATCAGTTACAGTTGTGCTCAGGGATACGGATGGGACAGTAGTGTCTATGGTGACGGTGACCGGAGCAGATGGGGTGTTGGGGTTGCCTGCAAAGTCGCTTGCCTCACCTGCTGCAATTGATGTAATTACGGTTCCGTCTGTAGAACCGCGAGAAACCTCAAAGGTGTATGTGCGGGCATCAACTCTTACAAAGTTTGATGCTGCGGGACTGCCGTTGTTTGCGGTGCCTGTTACCGTAATGTCACCTAGGACAAACTCCCTAACGTCCTCGGTAAATGTTGCCGTAAACGTTACGGGGTCATCTCCGGTGGTGGTGCCATCAGCTGGTGTGATAGTTACGCCGGGAGATATCCTGTCCACTGTGAATGTACTAGTATTACTTGCAGTGTTGCCCTCTGCTGCCACATCGGCAGGTATGGTTACTGTCAGTAGACCTTCTGTGGTGATGCCGTGTGTTACTGTAAAGGTGTATTCAGCACCGGTTCCAGCAAAGGCAGATATCAGGCCAGACGTGTCAGTTCCGTCAATTGTCACGACAATGTCATCGGCGATAAATCCTGTCACACCACTGCTAAATGTTGCCGTAAATTGTATGGCCTCAAAGTTGGTAGGATCAGTTACATCTGTACTCAGGGAGGTAACTGATGAGCTTGGAGGGGTTGTGTCTTGGATGGTTATCGTCTGTGTTGCAGTAGCTGTGTTTCCTGCAGCATCAGTGGCAGTCCATGTAACTGTTGTGGGGCCAAGTGGGAAAGTGTCTGGTGCGTCGTTAGTTATGACAGGACTTGGATCTGCATTGTCTGTAGCCGTTGCAGTACCAATATTAACAGGCGTCAGTATGCCGGTAGCATTTACAGTGAGATCAGCAGGCGCAGTAATTACAGGGCTTTCGATATCTGGTTGGTTAGTATTGTCGTCGTCACTAGTTATAAAAATACGAAACATCTCACTGGTTGTGTAGTCAGGAGATATCGCAGTTACGGTAATAGGACAAGTGCCAACAGGGGCGTTGCCCGTAGAGAAGGACAAGGACAACGTGCCATAACCAGTACGACTTCCGCTGCTAAAGACACCCGTGCAGGTTTCTTCCCAAGTAAATTGAATTCGTTCATTGTCGACATGCGTTGCAGACACAAACACAGTATGAGCCTGTCCCTGACGCAAATGGACATCATCAATGGGTTGTAACATCAGAGGAGGTACGAATGGCTCGATGTTAAGATTATCAATTCGTACGAATTCACCGGGTTCGTTTGATTGTGCCACAAATCGCAGTAGTGTATGTGATTGGGGTATGCTCAGTATCAGGGATTCAGATACCCACATGTCGTTAGCATCACGCATGCTGTCATCACGATCAAAAAAAGTTAATGCAGTATATTGTCTCAGTGTTACCCATCCAGAGTCTGTCAGGTACTGCACATACAGACCTTCATTTCCGTCAAGTCGGCTATCAAGGTATCTGTCAAAGGACACTTCAAGTCGGCCTTCTGTGTCTAGTGGCAGGTTAAGTGTCATAATACACCAGATATCACAGTTTTGAGACGATGCTAACATATTGGAGGGATTGTCTTCGTCTGGAGCTATCTCCCAATCGTGGCCGGCAAGTAACCACACATTAAAAGATCTAAAAGAAGGGAACTCGGGATTGAAAGTTTCCAAGTAGGCACCAAGGAACCAAGTACCAAATGTGTCAAAACTGTCAGTCATTATGTTTGATGACGGGGTCGGAACGTTTGGGATTGCAAATTCCATGTGATGTAGTCTCATAATGTCATATGAAGAATCATATCCTGCGCGTTCCCATGCCTTGTAGAAGTCTTCAAAAGTATCGATGGGATTATTCCTAATTATATCCATAATTTCATCATCTCCCAATTGCAGGTTATCTAAATTATTACCGTTCCTGCTGTATTCTAAATTGTCATATATTCTATCAACGTTATGATCTTTGATATCCCATAGCGCTGCGGCTACCCGTCCTTCAACTAATTGTCCATAAAGAGGACCATTAAGGGAACCAGCATGTGTGGGTTGAGCAAGAAAAAATCCTTCTCTGTGCCGCTCCAAATTAGTATTAAAAACTGTATCTCGTCCAAGACTTGAATTGGTAACTAAATGAGGAACAAAATCAGCCCAACCTTCGCTCCATGCACATGCAGGGTTAGCTGTTGGGCGACTAAAATAATGAAATCGCTCACCGATATCATCAAAATCGCGATCACCGTTTATATCAGTGTAACATTCACTACGAATAAGGCCTTCTATAGTACCTCCAATGGCTATATCGTCAATATGGTGGCCAAATTCATGTAATATTATGAGTAGATCCAAATGATGATTGCTATGATCGTCAAGACGGATTCTGTTAGAGTGTAGATACATAGTGTCCTGTTGCCAACCAGGTTCCCAATGTACAGTAAGACGTGCATTATGAATACCATGATGACTAAAAAAATCACGGCCATCAGAGATCGCATTGATTATACCGGCTGCTTCTGCATTATTGCCATTCAATTCAAAATCATACATTCTTGTATCCTGACTAAAGTTCAAAACTCCAGTAGATCGTATTTCATAAACATTTTCAGACATGTCTTGCAAAACTAAACCATTTGCGCCCCTAGAAATAATTTTGATAACTAGATCAACATTTGATGCATCAGAAGGATCATCGTTTTGGATAGAATCTATGTGATATTCTCCCATGTTGGATGTAAATGTGCAGGCCTCGTCACCCTCAGTTGTAAGCAATACAGCAGTCTCTGTACCGTCAGATTCAGAATAATCATAGGCACAGACTTCTATCCCGTTGACGGGTTGCGTGGTGCGGGAATGATAAAGTGGAGCAGATACGGTGCCTTCAATGGAAAAAGTGTTGGAAGAAGAGTCTTCTTCTGCTGCTGCTGCACCATCAGGCGTGTCCTGAGTTGCAGCTACGGGGAATGCTGGGGCAGCAGAGGCATCTGTGGAGGAGCCATATGCTGCTGCTGCTGCTGCTGTTACTGCACCATCAGACAAATCCTGAGGGCCAGTATATTCTGCCTCGTATCTCTCCATTGCATCAGCTTTTTGCGCTTGCGTGAAATTAGAGTGACCCAAAATAATTTTTACATCATCCAATGGAAGAGATTTATCAACAAGCCATCCAATTAAATCATCATTGACTTTGCCAATATCACTGAGAACTATCTCGCCCAAAAGTCGCAGATGGTTGGCATATATTTGAGCTACTCTTTCCTCCGTCAAATCCTCATTAACTATCTCATCTTTGGGTCCTGGCTTATTGCCGAGTCTGCTATCTTTTTGAGGAGCAAAAGATTCAGGACTAGATTCCCTAGCTAAAATGTCGTGATCCAAAAACGTGTGTTCCTCATCCATATACTTATTTTCTGGCATAGAATGTTCATTAGATATTGCAAGGTAGACACCGCCACTAGATTCTAAAGGATCAAAGCGCAACGCGTCAATTTCAATAAATCCCTCCTCTAGAATTTTTATAGTAACCATCACGGTATAAGCCCTACCCGGCACGGGATCATCTACTACATATCCAATATCATTATCAAATGACTCAAAGCTGGTTGGATCATCAGAGCCGGCATTTGTTGTGGCATTATAAAACAGAACTTTGTCATCGGGATTGGCAAATACTTTTAGTGTGAATGGTTCCATGTATGGTTCAAAATTTGTATTGTCAGTATAGACACCGGTAAAATTTACCACAGCAGTATGACCCACCTTGGGTGATTCTGACAGGTCTAAAGAATAACTGTGTATAAGAATTCCAGGTGATGATAACATTGAAGATTCTTTGTAATCGGCAATAATCTGCTTTTCTTTGTCAGTAAATACATGCGTGTCTGTCTGGCTTGTGATCTTTTCATTTAAAGGTTCATTGGCTTTTTGGGATGTTTCTGGTGTGTATATCGTGGCATAGCTGCTGTTGCTGCTGCCCCTGTCTGCTAATTTCATGGCAGAATCACCGGTTAGGCAAACGGGATTGCCTGCAAGAGTCACCATCAAAAGCTTGCCGCCATCACACTGAATTCCATCTATTGGTATGCCTGCATGATACTGTTCCAGTGGCGAGTCCGGGGTTGCAGCATGTGCTGGCATCATCACTGCCATCATCATTACGGTAACCAAAACCAAAAATCCAGATACTGCAATTCCTGCCATAGATAGTATGTGTGGGATGCTTGTTCTTAAAAAATGATTTGTAGAGGTTCTGGCAAATTTTGGTGTTCCATGCCATAAATCACAAATCCTAGTTTTTAACTCTCATGATTTTGGTTTTGTCCATGACAACCCAGTATTCTACGTTTTGGCCGTTCTCTAACTTGCCCTTTACTTCATCATCAATCATTCCAATATCAATGGTCTCAAATGTTTCTGAATCCATGACTTGTACAACATCGCCATTAATTGAGATTATCTGGCCAACCTTCTTGTTAATCATTGGAATGTGAATTTGCATGCTGACAGGACCCACATGGGGTCTTTTCTGGCCATCAAAGATTCCCTCACCAACAATTCTTGCTTTGGCTGCGCCGTGCTTGCCAGGCTTTGATGTATCATATTCTACAATTCTGCATGGCTCTCCACTAGGCTGATCAGAATGAGGCAGGAGAATGTATGAGCCAATTTTTAATGAACCAAGATCAGATGGTTTACTCATGCAGAACAATTTTTGATCGAATATTTAACGTTTACACTTGATGATCGAATGGAAAATTATTTCAGTTCAAATCCCTATTTTCATTTTTTATCACAAGCAAACAACACATCTGTTTTCATCTCAAGCATACATCAAAAAGTTTAATCGTAGCATTGTTTGTATTGTAATTAATGGTTGATCTTAAGACATATGCAAAAATAAATGAGGAGATCAGATTCACAGAAGAAGAAACGGTGGAACTCTTGAAGTTAAGCGAAAAAGAGATTCTAGTTCTGATTCTCTCTGAATTAAAAAAAATAACGGAAAATACGCAAGGAACCTAACAAGACTGTCTTTTTGTAACGTTATTTCAATGGCCAGTCATACGTAAAATTGCCATCATGCTTTCAAGTCTGAACTTTAATCTTTCTACTTTAGTTGATCAAGAATTGAAAGGCTCAGCAAATTGGTTATCGTTAATCCCTTTCGATTAATATCTCGCTTGGTTTGATCACAGTACTTTTTTACACTTTGATGACTCTTTTCACTGGCAACTTCAATAACGACAATATTTTCAGAGTATGGAAATGTGAATTTGGAGGGATTTGTACAGAATGTGTTCATATTTCCAAGTCCAGCTATCTCAATTTTTTCTCTTTTTAGCAATAAATTTGCAATCTCCTGAAGATCATCATCTTCATCGCCATATTCCAAATAATATACAGAAACAAAATTAGTATCACCCTGAACCTCCCTCTGAAAAAGATCATCTGTGATGTTAAACATAAAAGATGTCTTTTCTTGGTTGTGCAAGGTAAGATCTTTTGAGATATGCTCACTGTCTTTGAATTTGGCCAAAATGTAATGGTTTGTAGAATCAGAAAAATACGGTTTGCTTTCAGTAGAAAAGGTTCCGGTGACAAAATATAATTTTTCAATATTCTTTGAATTCATCCACGCATCCTTTAGTTCAACAGATTCATGATTGTGCAAATACGGAGCACAGACATATCCAGAATAAGATAAAGAGAGTTCAGACAAACATTTTCACCAACTTTTCAAACTATTTATGCTTTAGAGATCATACGGATCAGTTGTAAAAAATTACCTACGATAGTTTTTTAATAGTATAGATCCTCGTTTTTTTTGTCCCGTGGTAGCTCAGCCTGGTAGAGCTTCCGGCTGTAGTTGTTGGCTTTGGATGGCTGACCGAAAAACAGCATATCAGGCATACAGAAACCGGGTTGTCGGTGGTTCAATTCCGCCCCGCGGGACTCACAATAAGTTCAGACCCTAACTTTCATACATTAAGCATGAAAACTGCCATATGAACACCAAAAATCAACAACTCAAAAAACAACATTAAATGATCTTAACGAAGGATTAGATATTCACTAGATGATAAAATACTAAAAAGAATTTGGAGCAGATTAAAAAAGAATTTGTTGAAATGACTGTAATGAAAGACAAGTTAATTGGTAGTAAATGTAGACATGAATTATTCAGTATTTGGTTTTTGCATCGATATTGCCTGATTTTGATTTAACTGAAAAATTTTACAAAAACAATAAATTCAAAGTCACAATTAAAAACACAAAAGAAAAAACAAGTTTAGTTATTTAAAAAAAACAGGGTGTAAATGAATACTATAATTTATTATAATTAAACATCTGCAACAATCAAAATTTTTTCATGTGTTTGTTTAACGAATTAGTACAATAGTATAGCATTATTAATTAGTACGTTATTTTACAGAAAATTGTTGTCCGAAGAGAATACATTAAAAATGCCTGTATCTAGATTTTGGGCTTGTTTCTTTTCATGTTCAATATTTGCACTATTTTGGACTCAAAAAATACAAAAGACCAGAAAATGGATTTTAGTTTTTGCCTTATTTGTTTTTGTGTGGTTTGTGTTAGGTGATATATTTTATCCAGTTAATATAATTCCAGAAGGTACAAATTATTTGTATTATTCTGAATATGACATAGAATTAATTGAGTCATACATCAGATCATGGGTTATAGATGATTCTAGTTTGCATCAAGATGGAATTTTTAGCACTTCATTATCAATAATTGTTTTTTATAATTTTGTTGCACCAGTTGGCAGTATCGCATTAGTCATTTCACTCATGTTCAGATGGACTACACAATACAATCTAAAAAATTTTGGATATAAAAATAAAAGAGAATGGAAAAAATCAATAAATAACCAGTATAATGTACAACAAACAATGAAAAAAGAATTAAAGATCATAGGTACTGAAATCAAAGAAGGGTTATCTCATACTATGTCAAAATTAACGCCTAAAACCAAAACTGATGAAGACGAAATAATATCAAAAATCAACAAATATCACAGTTTAATGAAAAAAGGCATTATACAAGAATCAGAGTTTGAGTCAAAAAAGACAGAATTGTTATCTAAGAAAGAATAGATCAAAGATAACAAGAAAAACAACTTATAAAATGAACAATTCTCGGTAAACCGAATTAAAAAAAATCAATATTGTCTCATTTGTGAGCTATATTTTGTGCAACAGATACAGAGTGAGTAATTGCTGCATCTTCCTGATTAATTTCCATGTAAGGATATGTATTAGTTATTGATGTATCATCCAAGAGTAGTGATCACATCTTACAGTTGATTTTACACCAGTAGCATCTTTTGTTACACTTGGTATTTCCCTGTAAGTTAAACGGTCATCTAGCCTGCTTGCAGATTGAGGCACTTGTAGAAATTCTCAAGATATCAGATAAGAAACATGGTGAGTTTTTGTATGATTTGCAAATGGATAAAATCAGGGTCAGCAAACATTGATTCCCGTATTATCCACATTGAATTTGACAGTAAACGTTTTGTTCAGTCAGGTCTTGCAGATACAAGTGTGAAATACGTGTTTTGACATAGGCATTGACTATCAGGCCTTTCTTACTGCTGAAAATGGCGCATCAATTGCAATCATTCTAGTAATTTTTGCTATCTCAAATATGGCACTTTTGATATCCTCCGTGTTTTGACCCAAAAGTCTTACAATTATACCCGAGTTGCGGGGCAGCATACTGTACCCCGAATCAATCTTGCCATCTTTTTGCAGATATAGCCTGATCCTTTTTTTTATCTCCCCAGAATCCTTTTTTGTTAGAATGTATATTGTTCCGACTGTTTTATTCTTGCCTAATATTCCAAACATTGAAAGATTTTGCTTTTTTGGCTCAATCTTTACCACATCAGAAAACAAGACAAGTCGGTCCTGGTTTTTTGCCTGCGTCCTCAGATAGCAGATATCATATGCAAACAGCTCCCCCATAGCAACACGTCCGGGTGTAATTATCTCCGAATAAACAAGCGTGGCAGAATCGTCAATCTCCAGACTTACTTTTTGATAGTATCTAGAGTCTGCATATGGGATTATTTGATCCGGAATAAACTCCAGGTAAGAGTTTTTTTCCAGTGCAATGTTAATGATCTGTGTTGCAAAATTGCAATTCATGCTGTAAATTCTGGATGCCCCTTGCGTGGTAATGTGTGCAATGGAATTTTCCTCCATCAGGACATCCATCCTGTACCTGTCACCTTGCAAGATGCCGCCAGATGATGATGCCAAGTACAGATACGCAATGGCAGAAAACCCCTCCTCATAGTGTAGTGCCTTTTGCAGGTGCAGTGGCGGCTCGGAGATATTTTCCTTGATCAGTGTCTTTTCTCCTTTTCTAGTCAAAACTAGCTTGAGCAAGCCTGATTTTCCAGCCTTGCCAACTCCCAGCTGCCTTATCGTCCCATCATATGCTAAAAATTCAGATGGGACGTCCTTTGGTGTATGATAAGAGATATCATTCATGCCTCATTCCCAGCAGTCAGTCGAGACTTTGGCATGCCGTCAAACAGTACGCCATGAACAATATGCTTGACAACTTTTGCAATCCCTTCATCTGTCATGCAGTTGACAAACTCGTATGGCTTTTTGTCTCTAATCCTCTGCGCGTCACTATCCATCACGTCCAAATCGGCGCCAACCTGCGGTGCCAAGTCAATCTTGTTTATGATTAGCAGATCACATGTCTCAATTCCCAGTCCCCCCTTTCTTGGGTATTTATCGCCACCGGCTACATCAATGATGTAGATAAAGTAATCAGCAAGTATCGGACTAAATGTAGTGGTGATATTATCACCGCCACTCTCAATTATTATCAAGTCCAATTCGGGATGGTTATCCTCCATCTCCTCAATCACAGATATGTTCATTGACGGATCCTCACGTATTGCAGTATGAGGGCAGCCGCCAGTTGCAAGGCCAATCACCAGATTCTCAGGCAGCAAGCCACGGTTTGTGGCCAAGTTCTTTCGCATCCTGTCTGCATCCTCCTTTGAGATCACATCGTTGGATATGATGCTGATACTGTACCCGCGTTCTGCAAGCATTGGAACGATTCTCTCAATTAGCATGCTCTTTCCAGAACCAACAGGTCCGCCTATCCCTATTCGGGGTATTCTTGGTGCCATGATACAATAAAATTAAAAATTCATGTAATAAACATTTTAGAGTTCATAGCTTCGTGTGACATTTGAAAGACATCTACTTGCGGTGCAAACTGCCACATCTCAGAGTATGTTTTATTGATATTTTGGTTAATGGTATCATTTATGGCAGGCCTTAGATTGTGAATTATCTCCTGTCCCTCAAAATGCTGAATCATTCCCAGCCTTAAGGCAGAGCCTACCACGCTTGTCACAAAACCATAAAGCAGTACTGCCATGCACTTTTCTTTTGAAATTCCCAATGCCTTGCAGCTAATTGCAAGCACTACAGGATATGTCCCATAAGCATTTTTGAGCCCTAGTGATTTGTCATACAGGTTTAGCACCTCATCGGAGTCTTGAATATTTATGATGCACTTTAGGGTCTGAATCCCCGACCTAGTTGAGGAGTCTCTGATCTCTTTTATTGTTTTCATTGAATAGACCAGCTCGTCTATCTCCAAGATTTTCCCAAAGTCGCTTTCTGCAAAATCATACGCGTTAGATAGTGCAACACAGTCAAGCGGACCTACCTGATGACTTAGAAAGACTCTGATTATATCCGTTAGCTGCCCGGCAGTTGAGATTTTTTTCTCCAAAAACAATTGCTCTATTCCATTTGATGTTGCAAACATTCCCGAGGGAAAAAAAGAATCGGATAGCTGCATTGCACTAATGTCTTCAGAACAGTCAATGGTCATAGACATCTGCCCCCACTTGCGGCCTAAATACCATATCCTCAATTTTCAATTCGATTTTGTTCTTTATTACTGAAAATAATTTCTCAAATACCTCAATTTCAGACTCTGCCTGTATTGGAAATGAAATTACGCCGTCATTAACTGAGATTGGCCTGTGTCTGTTTCCTATGATGTGTCCAGCTAAAACCATCAGATCGGCGTTTTCATCTTTTATCGTAACAGTAATCACCTTTTCAGCAAGCTGCTCAACGAGGATGGTCTTATCATCACATACTAGAACATCGCCGTGATGCAAATGCAGGCCAGGTTCTAGGACAATTCCTATATCTGTGCCTTCCTCCGTATTTGCCCGCAGCCTGTTTTTTTGTAGCGAGTCCCGCGAGACTAAAAGATGCTCTACTACTGCATCATTATTGCCAAGGGACTCTAATTTTTGATCATCGAAAATGTTGCCACTTGGCTCTGTAATTTTTATCATGCCTTATGTGCATTTGTTATGAAAAATATAGTTTTTTTGCGTGTTTTGCTCTATTTTGTTTATCAAACCACCATATTTGTGCCTAAACTCTGTCGCTTTGACTCTCCTAGTTTAGTATTTTCAAGATTCAGGATCAATTTCTTGTTGCTGTAACAGATCCTTTTGTAACTGCATCTCATCAATTCTTATTGTAAGATGTTGAATCTGTATAGGATCTGCATCTTGATGTATCATCTCATTTAGGTTGTAAAAGCATATCAGAAGGATAGCCCAATTTTTAATTTATTTTTTTATATTTGTAATTTGTATTTTGAATTATCATTGACAATTATATTCCCTGATGTCAATACCAGCTTTGTCGGCTGGCGTATTGCCAAGAGATGATTTTCATAAATTATCTAATTCATCTTCAATATTTTTTTGGTCTGTTTAGGCAATGTCTTTCTTGGCATAACCCAAATTTACTATTACATTCTTTGCACTGGTATTACTGATTGCCAACATCAGGAATTTCCTGAAGGGCTTGAAACAGCAGAGATAATGTTTATGGACAATAAAAAAATCGATATGCACCGTAAATTGGCTGAAAAAGAAGCATACCGTAACTCAATAAAACTGCTTAAATAACGAAAGCACATAGGGGTTAGTAATAACATGAATAACAAAACAAAATACACAATTCCTTTCTTGGCATTGATTTTGCTTATTCCAATCGGAATGACAAATTCATTTGCTCAGGAAAATCAAGAAGAGTTTGAATACAACGTATACACCATAGAAGAAATTGAACATGCCTTTGCCGTCATGGAAGAATATGTCATTTATGATGAAAATAAAAACATAACATTTGATATCATAAATACAATTAACAACCCTGATGTGACACAATTTGATATCGATGTAGCCTTGGATTTTGCAGTCCATAATAATGATATTATGGATGCTGTAATTGGGTTCACAGGGCAAGTAAATGAAACTCAAACATCAGAGAACGAACAATTAAAACAAGCATTAGAAGAACTTGAAAATGGTAAATTCAGAGCTTTATTTGGAAGTGAAACTGGATCAGTTGGGTCTGTAAGTGATATTACATTTACAACATATGATTTTGCACATACACCAATAATTTCTGCTTTTGGTATTTATGAATATGCAAAAATACACCAAACACAACACAGTTCTAGTTCCTCAACATTAGCTTGTGGTGGTAACTATCAAAATCCACATCCTGTAGATTCAACACCAACAACAACAACAACAAGTGGATTTAGTTCTTTGGGCGATGCTCAACAAGAATTATATCAAAACGGATACCATATGGTTCCCTCATATGCTTCTTGGGGTGGTGAAAGTGCACAAGACATTGACTTTGCCAAAGTTGTAACGTCTGGCGCTCCTGGCAATTGCAATAATGGTCCATTCCGTGATGAAGCAGTTATCAATCCATACACACATAGTTCATACACTGTAACTGAAGATGAGCCTAACCCTGAAATTCTTAGTTACTGGTGGCCTAAATTATGGTGGGGTGTATATGTCGAATGGTGGCATGACAGATTCTAAAACTTTTTTTTTAATTTTTTTCCCGCTCTTGATGGTTATTGCTGGAATTATTTTTATTTTTAATTTTGAATTATTCTGGAATATCATTGTATACGGAAATATCGCAGGCCCATGTGTTTGGCCTTCTGACTATGAAGCAATGGGTGGAGACCTAAGTATTTTAGAATATGATGAAGAAGAACAATGTTATTTGAAACCGTAATTTTTTAATTTAGACACAAGTGACATATCGCATTATTTTACACTGCTCCAAACTCGGGACATTCGTTATACTTGTTACACTGTTATATGAGAATACGCATTGAGTTATGGTATGCTTTTAGATAAACCGCCAGAGCCAAACCATGGCAATCTGATGTCATACAAGGTGTATGTCAGACCGGCAGCGCGCGCAAAGTATGGGTATTCTACAATAGCCCTGACCAAACATCAGAAAAGCATACACAGTATGCTGCGTCTGTTAATGACTTACGGTCCGTGCACTACGTGGGATATGGCAAGCATACGCCGTCACAACGTCAGTTTCATAAGGGAAAAAGAGCGTCAATATCGCAGACTCTTTATTGGCAGAACAGATGGCAGACGGCGCACAGATGGGATACTGGATATCGGTCTGGTAGTACGCGAGAAGAAAGTTATCGGAAAAAAGATATCGTGGAAATACCGGTTATCGCTGCACGGCATGTTGTACTGCATGGACGCATTAAACCTCACAAACGACGAGATAGACGTGATGGCCTCCACTTATGCAGAGTCGCTTCCAAAGGTATTTGGAATATGGCAGAGACTGAGATCAGTTCTTGGGGATGACACATACAAGATACGCATACTCTCAAAAGCCCTGATGTTTGAGAGTGCAAAGACGACGGTAATCCCAGATAACCCGATGCGTGAACTGATGGATTACATACATGTAAGGCATGCAAAAGGCTTTGAGAGCATATCAGAACACGGACTGGCAGAACAGGTATCATGCTGGTTTTACACGTATATGTTATACTATAGGCATCCCAGGTCAGCACGAATTCCTCAGAGGTCTGTCAAAATAAGAAGGATGCTACACGATGACAGCAACATGTACAGATGGTACAGAGAATTCTTTGATGAGGCCCAAGACCATTACAAAAGCAGATTTCAGGTCATGAAAAAGTCTGGACGCCCATAAAATTATTTTGCATGTTTTTTTATCATGCGCTCAATGTCGGTCCATTTTATCGGCTTGCGAATCAGTCCAGCAAGCGATTTCTTTTTGGCGTATTCGTACTTTACTTTATCAATGGAATAGTTGGATATGAGCACGACGCGCGCGTTCTTGTGGCGTTTTTGTATGGCAAGAAACGCATCAAAGCCGCTCATCCCCGGCATCTTTACATCCATAAACACAATGTCTGGCCTAAACTCTGAATACCTTGATATGGCTTCCTGGCCACTTGATGCTCCCATTGTGTCATGACCGTCGTCTGCCAGAGCTTGCATGCATACCTCTAGCACCTCATTGTCGTCATCTACAAACAGGATCTTCCTTGAAATCATATCTCTTTCTCCTCATTGCCTCTGAGGTATGTCTATTGTAAACGTTACAGGCTCGTTGGATGCAGTTATGGAGCCATTATGAGAGTCCAGTATGTTCTTGCAGCTTGCAAGGCCCAGACCCGTCCCGCGCATCTTGGTGGTAAATAGGGGCTCAAATATCCTTTGCAGGTATTTATCCGGTATGGGTGGACCAGAGTTTGCAAACTCTATTCTGACCATCTCGGATTTGCCTTCGAGCCTGACTGTGATGCTTCCAGACACGTCTTTTATTGCCTGTACTGCGTTGCGCAGCAGATTGACAAAGGCCACCTCCAGCTTTGTCCTGTCGCACTCTATTACCACATCCGACTCGGGCATTGCCAGTGATATGTTCTTGGGAATCTCCACCATGGATGCTGACTGTTGCAGAATGTCCAGTACCGACTCTTCTGAGAGGGTGGGCGGCGATATGCGAGTATAGTTCATGACATCTTCGATCTGATGCGACATTCTGGCTATGCAGCGGTCTGTCCTGTCTGTTTCTGAGATTATCACAGGATGGTCACTGTGCCTTCGTATCCTTGTGGCAGATGTTTGTATTGCACTGAGCGGGTTTGTCAGGTTGTGCGCCATGGTTGTTGCAAACTCGCCTATTGTGGCAAGCTTTGTAGTCTTTATCTCGTCTTCTGCGTACTTGTTGAAGATTCTCCAGATTAGTGCAATCATAAATATGTGCACACAGATGTTGAACAGCCCAAGTGTTATCTGCAGCAATATGAGTTGTATTGAGAGTGCGTCGACTTCGTTGCTGAGATTCTCTGCAAGTATGTCAGATAGACGTGTAAGCTCTACGCCGGTTGCCTCGGCTTGCATTATTTGGAGTTGCTGCACGCTGTCCTGTGTTATGATATCCAGGATATCTGCTTCATATAAAAGAAATTTTTCATGTATTGCGTTCCAGTCAGCATCAAATCGGTCAGGGAGTGGGCGAATATCCATTGGGGATTGCCCGCCTTCTTTTAAGAGCATGATATTCTCATATAGATCCTCAAGTGAGGCTTTCACAGTATCATGTGTCTGATTATAGAATAATGCGTGGTGTAGCTCCACTAGCACGGTGCTTGTAAGCAATCTGTTCTTACCTGCAACGTTTACTGCATTTCCTGCAAATGCCGTCTGAGACTCAAAGTGTATAATGATGATAAAACTTGCCGCAATAAGCATTATCTGCAGCATTACAAGCGATACAATCTTGCGCTTTGCCTTCATTACAATGAGATATGTGGCAGATAATAAAAAAATTGACATGCACGGCAAATTGATTGAAAAAGGGGACACTTAAGAATATGTGACATAGAGTTTTCACTGTTAAATTTACGTGACATGGTTTTGCCTCAAAATCTAACCCCGATGACACTTAAGAATACGTGACATAGAGTTTTCACTGTTAAATTTACGTGATCTAAATTTTCCCCAAAATGATCAAAGATTCTCAAAGTCACATCTCCAGTAAAGGTGTTAAATTTACGTGACATGGTTTTGCCTCAAAACTAGCAAAACTCACATCCAGCAAAGGTGTTAAATTTACGTGACATAGTTTTGCCTCAAAATCTAACCCCGATACAGGTGTTAAATTTACGTGACATGGTTTTGAAGTTTGTAAATATGCGTTGAATCTATCATAATTGGCGCTTTATTGGACAGAGTATGATGAAATTCATTTCTTGACAGCAATTAAGATGTTATATTAAAGAGAACTTTGAGTGTTGACCTGTATGTGATCTAATCGACTATGTTACAAGTGTTTGATCTTTTGTCAGACAAACATACAAGCCTGATACACGGTAAAGATTTGATAATATCATCTTATTTGCAAGTTGATTTCTTTTCTGAATTTTTCATCTTGAAGGCAAATCCAAATGGTCAAACATTAGATCTGATGAATAAAGGCACAGTAATCATCAGTTTCTTTGTGTGTTTTGCTCTATTTTATTTATCAAAACCATTAATTTTACGCCTAAACTTCGTCACTTCAATTTTTTCCTAGTTTAGTATTTTCAATATTCAGAAGGTATCAATTGATTTGGTTAATGATGTTTTGCAAATTTAGTTTAATGGTATAGATGTTGTCTTCCTGTTTCTGTACTTTGGGTTTGATAAATTTTGATAAACTAATTACCGGAATCTAACGACAAGCTACAAGAGATGGTTTTCTTAAAAATTACCAAACCACAATTGTCAAAAAATCTCCGTGCGGTTCCTAGATTATTACACTTGAAAAGATCCTAAGATTGAACAGTGTAAAGATTCATAATAGTTAGATACTGCTAGTAATATACTATAATTGTGGCAAAGATATTCCTAAAAGGCTATCAATGTGAGCGTTGTGTTCACAAATGGGTTCCAAGAGATGAATCAAACCCTAGAGTTTGCCCAAAGTACAAGAGTCCGTATTGGGACAAACCAAAAAAAGATACTGATTGGAAACAAAGAAGGCGAATGAGGTAAGATTTCATGGCAGACAAGAAAACAAGTCATGATTTTTCATGTGATAATTGTGGCAAAAAAGTTATTGCATATCCCCCTGATGGTATGTATACGCAATTTTTTGTCGATAGGTGCTGTGAGGAAAGTCGTGAAGGGTTTTATGAGTGTGATAATTGTGATCATAGAAATAAAAGATATTGGTGTTATTTTCACATGACCTTTGTTAGTTCTAAATCAAAAATACGTAGATAGCCTTATGGTGGTTATTCCCAATCAAGATCATTTTACTGAATCATTACAGCTTCTGCGTGTTGGAAATTTTTTCAGATGTGCTTCTGTCCAGTTTGGTCTATCCTCACCTAAATTTTCACCTCAAACATTACATTGGATTTATCTCACATACAGCTAATTACTGGAATTTAACGGCAAACTGCAAGAGATGATTTTCTTAAATTATCTAACCATCAAAAAGACTCAAAATACAATTCCGAGAATAATATTTGTGATTTGTGGCATGGGACACCAAAATTTATCAAAACTCTATAACGCTATAATTTGTACTTGATCCAACTAATCTTTTAGATTAAACAAGCAACAATTATTTCAACCAATTCTGAATCAGATTCATAAGGTAATTTTACAATAGTAAAACTAGGCATTGTGCTAATTTCTTCATATTCTTCTACTTCCATGCCGTCAACTAAATAAAAGAAATAGTGAGAATCTGCAATTCTATTGGATTCAATACAGTAGTCTTTAAACATATTAGACTCAATGGTTGGGAGCGTCACCACCAAATTCCCTTCCTCTTTTGTAGGTGTTAGAGATACATTCAAAACATAATCCTCAATCACATATCCTGCATCTGCATAAATCTCAACAGAGTCAACTATCCCTTCATTTGTTTGATATGTAATGTGATGATAATCTCCATCATAAAAAACGGATGTGGTAATCTGTGGTGCATCATATTCTGAATATACTACAGTATCCCAGTGTAGGTGTTTTGCGGTTTCAAAATAAACACAGGCCCAATTAGAATTAGGCCGTAAAACAAGTACGTGCTCGGGATTAGGGCAAGTGAGAGGATCACCCACTTGCCTGCCCTCTAAAATTTCTTTAAATGAGTTAAAGTGCCCATGTCCTTGATATATTTGTCCATAAGCATCAAAGTCAAAAGTAAATTGTGTTGTTCCTCCTAACATCATAAAGATTGAAAAAAATGTTAAGAATAGTATATTCATATTTGAACCAAAACTACATCGAATATTAATTTTTTAAATAAAAAAAGAAAAGAAAGGGGATCACCATATCAATCCCAATTGATCTTTGATGTGATCATATGGTTCATAGTATGTGTAACCACCAGTGGTACCTTTAGCAATACCATAAACATCAGCTTTTCCATTGGCTTGTGGTTTAATTATTGCTGAACCACTATCGCCGCCAGATGATATACCGCTAATTTTGCCACTATGGGAACTTTCGTAGATTAGCGATCCAACAAGTCCTGAACTGCCAATTCCGTCCCAAGATAACATAGTTCCAGCAGGGGTAGATGCTGTATTTCTTGTTTGTACTGGGTATATGCTACCAAAATCAGGTGCCCAGATTTCATCATACATCCAATGGCCTCCTGTGAATTGTATAAATGCACAATCACATGAACCACTAGGCATGACTTTAGCTTGACCAATTACTCCAGAACTACCTAAAGGTTGAACAACTCGTTCATTTCCATTTGGGACTTCATGTTCTGCAATAATAAAACCATAACCATATGTTGGATGTAATGCTTTGAACCCTAGGGTACTACCAACACCTGTTGAGCCTTGGTGAGCTACTGATATTCCGCCCTTAGCTGGATGACATGACGATGTTGCATTTGGACAAGAGGTTGAATGTGTTAAAACCATTTCTTCAAAGATAGTTTCCACATCTACCTCAATGGCATTTTCTAATTCTATAGTAAATGCATCTCGGTCTCCTGTGTAACTGCTAGTCTCAAAGTCATCAGGATCAACCATGACTATCATCTTTCTGTATTTGTTTTCTGGAAATACATCATAGACACCATTTGTGTTCAGATAATTTTCAGTCAAGGTTTCCAAAGCATCATCAAAGATTGCCTGTGTCTCATCATCTAAGATGTAAGACTCAATATTCAATTTTTCAACTTCATCAGCATTCTTCCATAGTTTGACGTTTTCTGCCTTTTTGTCTTTGATTCGTTTTTCAATTTTTATGATATCTGCACTAGATAATTTTGATTTATCTTTTAGTTTTTTGTTATCATTTTCAATTGATTCTTTGTTATCACGAATCTTTGTGTCAATGTACTTATATTGAGAGACATAGTCTGTCATGTCGGGTTCTTTCTTTGCTTCTGCAACTCCCATACCGCTAAATGGCAATATCATTGCGGCAATCAAGGATGCAAACAGTATTGTTTTTGTTTTATTTGTTATGTTTTTCATGTTATTACCAATCCCTATGTGCCTTCGTTATTTAAGTAGTTATATTGAGTTACGGCATGCTTCTTTTTCAGCCAATTTACGGTGCATGCCAATTTTTTTTATTCTCCATAAACATTATTTCTGCAGTTTCAAACTCTTCAGGAAATTCCTAATGTTGGCAATCAGTAGCGTCAGTGCAAAGAATGCAATGATGAATTGGGCCTATGGCAAGAAGGACATTGTCTAAACAGGCCAAAAAAATATTGGAGATGAATGCAGCCTCTACATTACTCATAATAAAATCAAAGAAATACAATGAACTTTATGTGCAATTGATAAGACCCAACTGCTTGGATTGTTTTATCAGTTCTGGCAAATTTTGATAATATGATCACTTGAATTTGATGGAGAACCGGTTGGGATCCATTTCCATCCATTGATCATGGGGTCTGCGCACTATTTATCGCATCAATTTGATCATGTAACTGTTGTCTCTGCTCCTCGGTTCTGTTATACCAGTCTACATCATTAGGATATATGATATCAGGGTCGTAATAGAGTGTTCTTACATCAACGGAGTTCTTTATGACCTTTGGATAGTCGCATGGCATGTACTCTTGCAAATCTGCAGAAACGTGGAAGAACTTGTATGACAAGACGCCATTCCTGTCAGGCGTCATTCCAAGATATTGTAGAAAATTTACTACCGAAGGAGTTCCGCCCGTTAGGGGGGTCGTACATGCTCTTGCATCTTGATCATCTGTGTCATCACACAAAATCTTGTGATCCTCTTCTTTGAGTGGAAGACACATAACTGCAAACATCTGGTTTATTTTTATGTTCTCAGAATGTTCAAATTCTGGTATTAACGGAATAACCGATGTGTCTGTCCAGCCGTTTTGTGAAAAGTCTATGCGTATGGAGCCGTCATTCAAAGGGGTGATCCTCTCCATTGACATCCAGAATCTCTCACTGTCGATGGGTTCATAATGTACATCAGATACCTCTGGGACGATAAGGGATTCTCTCATAGGTATAACATAGGTTCTATTCTCATAATCATATTCTGCATACAAATACCCAACAGTCACTAAAAAGATACATCCAACGGATATTGGAATCCACTTTTTCATAGATAAAAAAAATAGGGGGTTTGAGATAAACATTATGTCTCAAATGTTGCAGGTTCAGCATAGACGGTTAATGAGAAAGTCCCACAGTTCCTCTCATCGCCTGTTCCGCCACCACATCGTCCGCCTAGATATACGCTATCTCTTTGATTTATTTCGTCAATTCCTACAAATGGTCCCAAAGTTCTTGCCTGATTACCTATCTGTATTCTTGCTGAAACTTCGTGTGATACCGGAAAGGCATCCACATAGGATTTATTTACAATCGCATACGTGGTATACAATGAACCAGCATGTGTCCCACCGCCAGCCTGATGGGTCTGTAGTGGTCCACTTCCGCTATCTACATCTGAAACATAACAGGTATTACCATAAATGCATCTGTAGGGATTCATATACGTGCTCAGCACATGGTATGTCGAATAGGTTGTTGCCTCTGCACATGGAACGATTGTGCAGTCTAACAAGTCTAATCCGGATTGCATGGCATTCTGTCTACAGTCCTCTAAAAGATCACACATTTTGTCACTTGCTATGTCCAACCAAAATGATGGATCTAAATCATAGAGATCAGCAGGCACATTTCCATAATTTGCACTCTCATTATACGCACGGATGACCTGCTTGATCATCTCTTGCTTCATGTCTGGCATTACAGGATGCTCTCCTATCTGTTTTGCAGCCCATTCATGGTATTTTTTTCGGCTTTCGTGGGATTGTATGAGTTGTTATTCTTTTGATTCTCTACATTGGCTATGAGAGCGTTCAGACCTGCCAGATTGTCATATGCAAGGGTGTCAAAGTTATAGATCACAATTTGGTATTTTTTTGTATCTATATTCCACATATTATCGAGATGCCTGTCAGATACATATGACAAAAACTCACAAATTGTTAATGGAAAATGCAAATTATGTCAATGTGATGGAACGCTATCCATTGACTAGTGTACAAAGTTTAGGCGTAAAATTAATGGTTTTAAAAAATAAAAATAGAGCAAAACATACAATCAAACTGTGATTTATAGCATATCTAGATCATCAAAATTTGTCAGAACCGTCGTATCAAACGAATATTTTGAATCGATCCCATTTGATATCGAAACTATGTTCAATTATTTCCGGATACATACATTCCACAGATGGTGAAAGTCCGACATTATAATGATTGAATGTCATATTGTTATTTTGAATGTCTATGTCGACTAATTCCAACAACTGTGCTCCTAAGCCTTGGTCATGTTCTCTACAATGGACGATAAAAATATCGCCTACGTTTACTGTCTTGATAAATTCAAATTGAGTTGGAATACTCCAAATCTTTACTCCCTCTGAATATATGCCATAATTATTTTTGTTGTTAAACGTAACCTCGATAGAATTCTCATCAATTATTGCAATGTGCCCCAACGTTGAATAGTGTCCTAAATTATTAACTGCTTCATGTGTGTCTGAAAATCTAAGATCAGTAATTCCATTCATAAGTGATATCCATTGACCATAATTGTATAGTGATTCATAATTCATACCAATCAGCATGGACACAACTAAAACAACTGAGAATACAAAAATTGAATTATTCATAATATAAAAAAAGAAGTGGGTGGTATTTAAGGCAACCAAGCATTTGTTGTAGCTGTGGTAGTCCATGTCCAAACACTGTGTGGATTTGTACTAGGTCGGAAAGTCTTTTGTGCAATTCCACAACCATATCCACCATCAGTAACTGAACTATCTCTATATCCTACCTCAGTCTCTACTACTACGCTATGATATGCACTTGGTGAACCACAAGAAGAGCCATACATTTTGAATGATGTATTACCTACACCGTGCATCTTGCCATGAGGTTGTGGCCATGAAGGGCTTGTTGCATAAATTGAATGCTCTCCAGTACTGAAACTTTTACTAGTACTTACTTTACATGTACCATAATCACATGCATAGGGGTGTCCATAAACATAGGAACTATGACTAGTTTCGGACCAAGCAAAAGCTTTTGGAAGCACAAGATCCAGCCATGTTTGTGCCATATCTGGTATTTCAGTAACTTCTCGTTCGTAGGATTTGGTTTCTAATATTTCATTGAGTACATCAACGTTACAACCATCATCAAATTGACAGAATGAAATATTGATAATTACATTCCAATAAGCCATATCTTCATCAAATAATTCTGATGGCACGTTACCATTTTGTGCCATATCATTGAATGATTTGTAGATGTTGCTACTGATGTTTCTGTATTTTGAATCTCCTACGATTTCAGTAATACGTTCTTCAATTGCATTTTCTGTTGTTGGGATATTGTATTGTTGGGCAATCCAATCATGGAATTTTATCACAGGTTCTGGTTGGGCATAAGTTTCTTGGATTTTTTCAAGTCCAGCAATTAAACCGACAATTTCATGACTACTACCTGTCTTTCCAATAATGGTGTCAAAATTATGTATCCGAACATTTCCCTTGATCATAAATTCATTCCAACCATTTTCTTCAAGATCAGAAGTCACATATGATTTGATTTGATTTTGTTTAAAATCAAATTCAGTTTTGGATTCGTATTGAGATTCCCAATTTTTTCCCACTCTTTCAACTAATTCTTTGTCATCAATTTTGTTATCACGTAGCGCTTTTTCTTGTAAATAAGCTAGTTTGCGTTCGTATGCTTGTAGTTTATTTACATCGTTATTTTTGTCTTGTTTTGCTTCTGCAAATTGCATACCACTAAATGGCAGAATCATTGCAGCAATCAGGGATGCAAACAGAATTGTTTTTGTTTTATTTGTGATGTGTTTCATGTTATTACTAACCCCTATGTGCTTTCGTTATTTAAGTAGTTATATTGAGTTACGGCATGCTTCTTTTTCAGCCAATTTACGGTGCATGTCAATTTTTTTTATTGTCAATAAACATTATCTCTGCGATTTCAAACCCTTCAGGAAATTCTTGATGTTGGCAATCAGTAACGTTAGTGCAAAGAATGTAATAGTAAATTTGTCTATAGCAAGAAGATATTGTCTAAACAGGCCAAAAAAATATTGAAGATGAATGCAGCCTCTACATTACTCATAATAAAATCAAAGAAATACAATGAACTTTATGTGCAATTGATAAGATCCAACTGCTTGGATTGTTTTATCGGTTCTGGCAAATTTTGATAATATGATCACTTGAATTTGATGGAGAACCGGTTGGGATCCACTTCCATCCATTGATCATGGGGTCTGCGCACTATTTATCGCATCAATTTGATCATGTAACTGTTGTCTCTGCTCCTCGGTTCTGTTATGCCATTCTACATCATTAGGATATATGATATCAGGGTCGTAATAGAGGGTTCTTACATCAACGGAGTTCCTTATGACCTTTGGATAGTCGCATGGCATGTACTCTTGCAAATCTGCAGAAACGTGGAAGAACTTGTATGACAAGACGCCATTCCTGTCAGGCGTCATTCCAAGATATTGTAGAAAATTTACTACCGAAGGAGTTCCGCCCGTTAAGGGGGTCGTACATGCTCTTGCATCTTGATCATCTGTGTCATCACACAGCATCTTGTGATCCTCTTCTTTGAGTGGAAGACACATAACTGCAAACATCTGGTTTATTTTTATGTTCTCAGAATGTTCAAATTCTGGTATTAACGGAATAACCGATGTGTCTGTCCAGCCGTTTTGTGAAAAGTCTATGCGTATGGAGCCGTCATTCAAAGGTGTGATCCTCTCCATTGATAGCCAGAATCTTTCACTGTAGATGGGTTCATAATGTACATCAGATACATCTGGGACTAGGATGGATTCTCTCATCGGTATTACATAGGTTCTATTCTCATAATCATATTCTGCATACAAATACCCAACAGTCACTAAAAAGATACATCCAATGGAGATTGGGATCCATTTTTTCATAGATAAAAAAATGAAGGGATTTGAGATAAGCATTATGTCTCAAATGTTGCAGGTTCAGCATAGACGGTTAATGAGAAAGTCCCACAGTTCCTCTCATCGCCTGTTCCGCCACCACAACGTCCGCCTAGATATACGCTATCTCTTTGATCTATTTTGTCAATTCCTACAAAGGGTCCCAAAGTTTTTTCCTGATTATCTATCTGTATTCTTGCTGAAATTTCGTGTGATACTGGAAAGGCATCCACAAAGGATTGATTTACAATCGCGTACGTGGTAGACAATGAACCCGCATGTCTCACAGTGCTACCTTGATTGGTCTGTAGTGGTTCCCTTTTATTCACTAGTAATAAAAAAAGAGAAAAGAGTTCTAACAGAATCATTGAATTTTACTTTTGGGAATACAATGATTGTGCTATTTCTTTTACTTGTGACATTGAACCTTCATTATAAACAATAGTTATTTCAATACCTTCTGTTTCATCAAAGATTACAGCCTTTTTGCGATTCACAAAGTCATCCTCGACTAAATATCCTTTCTTGTCATCTACATCAAAGGCGGCACCCTTGCTGTGCTGAGAGTGTTTTGCTATTTTTGCATCTATGTTGTCCATATTGCTTCGTCTTTCATAGTCAATTACAACAACCCCCATGTCCAGTAAATCATCCATTGTTAAATCATCACCAATTAAAGATAGAAGAGATTCATGTCCATAGTATATCGTAGCTTCATCATAGATTGGATTATACGTTGCACTAAGTACGACAAAATCTTTTGGAAGTTTAGGCTCTAACAATGTAAATCCCGCATGTTTTTGTATTTTTTGAAGATCTACAGAATTAGACACTATTTTTTGTGCAGGTAATGGGGGAGGTTGGGGATACACGCTTGACAATCTATGTTCTGGGGAAGTTCCCACATGTATTTCTGCATCACTATTCACAGAAACCTCGTTGTTAGTAAGAAAAGACATTCCGCCTAATGAAATAGCTACAATTGCAACCATTCCATAAATAACAAATTTCTTCTCTAACATGATGGGTTATCACTCCCAAATTCAAATGATGTCGCGGTACATTCATCAATACTATAATATCTGTGTGTTTCAGTCAGGATATTGTCTGACCAGTTTCTCCACTGTGTATCATAATACTGTAGATTAGTTGCTTTACTATTCATAGTATTTTGATGATGAGTTGATTCTCCACCCACATGTACATTTCCTTTTCCAAAGTCATTAGTTCTTGCACTTTGAAGTGTATATGATGATGCTTTGATTAACCAATCACCGTCCTTATTAGTGTCAGATAACTCAAAGTAAGGTGTTCCTGATGCAGATACATTTGTTTTGCATCCACTGTCTGGAACGCCATTACTTCCGTCATAGGATACCCAATAATATCTAGGAGTTGTAGCAGCATAGGCTCCACAAACACTTGTATCATCACCTCGCATCCATCCAACTTCTACCCATGTTCCATCTACAGGGTCTCTAATCCACATAGAATGGACACTAAAATGATCAGTGCCACTTGCAGTTGTAACACTTTCTACTTTTAGATTTCCTTTAACACCATATTCTTCTCGTTCATCAGAACCCCAAGGCCATTGTACCCATTCAAGTATGGCAATAGCGTAACAATGTGAACCACCGTTACTATCCAAACAAGCATGTTGTCCTAAATCGGCCTGAACAATTGGTATTAGTGCCATTATATTTAATCCTAAGATTAAGCTTGTAATCAATGTAGTTTTTGTTTTGTTATTCATGTTATTACCAATCCCTATGTGCTTTCGTTATTTAAGTAGTTATATTGAGTTACGGCATGCTTCTTTTTCAGCCAATTTACGGTGCATGTCAATTTTTTTTATTGTCAATAAACATTATCTCTGCGATTTCAAACCCTTCAGGAAATTCCTGATGTTGGCAATCAGTAACGTTAGTGCAAAGAATGTAATGATAAATTTGGCCTATGGTAAAGGACATTGTCTAAACAGAACAAAAAAATGTCGAAGATGAATTAGATAATTTAAGAAAAACATCTCTTCGCAATACACCAGCCGACAAAGATGGAATTGACATCAGGGATGATAATCATTTTGACAATCCAAAACGCAAAATTACAAATATATAAAAAAATAAATTAAAAATTGTGCTATCCTTCAGATAGGCTTTTAGAACCACACACTTTGCATTTGCCGTCAAGTTTGGATGTCTTTGTGTTTACTGATCTTGTGACTTGAAAACGCATGGCCACAGCCACCGCAAACCATGCCTCGTGTCTCCTCATCAGGTTTCATCTCTGCTGGCATTCTATCACCCCCTTTGTCTCACTTTATGTAATAATGAGTTTGCTGGAACTGTTTTATCAATTATTAAATATCTGATAGTGGTAGCTTCAGTTATGATGTTGACGCCAAGAGAAATAGACAAGCTTTATGTCTTTCTTGCGGCGCAGCTAGCCATGAGAAGAAAGGAGAGGGGATTAAAGTTGAATCATCCGGAGGCAGTTGCAATAATTACTGATCATATACTAGAGGCAGCACGTGATGGCAAATCCGTATCACATATTATGAGTTCTGGAAAAAAAGTTTTAACAAAGGATGATGTTTTGCCCGAGGTTACAGAGTTGATTCATTCTATTCAAGTTGAGGCTACGTTTGAGGACGGGACAAAGTTAGTTACGGTACATGATCCCATTGTGTGATATGTTATGATACCTGGAGAATACATTATTTCCAACCAGCCAGTTATTGCAAACCAGGGAAAAACAGTTCTCACCATCCAAGTTACAAACACCGGTGATAGGCCAATACAAGTGGGATCACACACCCATTTCTTTGAGGCAAACAAGAATCTATCATTTGACAGAGAAAAATCCTATGGTACTCATCTGAACATTCCTGCAGGAACCTCCCTGAGGTTTGAGCCAGGCGATTCAAGGAAGATAGAACTAACAGAGTTTGGCGGAAAAAAAACCGTCTTTGGATTCAGCGGGCTAGTAAACGGACCATTGGATGAAAAAAAATCAATGGCATTGCAAAAAGCAAAGACACAGGGATTCAGGCATATATCATGACACTTTTGATTCCAAGAAAGCAGTACGTTGATCTTTTTGGCCCATCAGTTGGCGACAAGATCAGGCTGGCTGATACTGAATTGATAATAGAGGTTGAAAAAGACTTGCTAAATTACGGGGATGAGATAGTATTTGGCGGAGGAAAGAGTGCAAGGGACGGACAGGGCCAGGCAAGTGGAATAAAACGGGAAGACTCGCTTGATCTTGTAATTACTAATGCCGTCATAATGGATCCAGTCTTGGGAATAGTCAAAGGAGACATTGGAATAAAGGATGGTAAAATAGCTGGAATAGGCAATGCTGGTAATCCATACATCATGGATGATATCGATATGGTAATCTCATCAAATACCGAAGTAATTGCAGGTGAGCATACGATTTGCACTCCGGGTGCCATTGACTCTCACATACATTTTATCTCGCCACAGCAGGCAATTGATGCGATTTGCAGCGGGACAACTACAATGATCGGAGGCGGTACAGGACCTGCAGACGGGACAAATGCCACAACATGCACGCCTGGAGCTTGGAATATTCATAGAATGATTGAGGCAGCAGATGAATTTCCGCTAAACTTTGGATTTTTGTGCAAGGGAAATGATTCTCTAGAGCCAGCTCTTTTAGAGCAGATACAAGCTGGTGCTTGCGGTTTGAAACTGCATGAGGACTGGGGCACTACCCCAGCTACAATTGATTCTGCATTGCGTGTAGCTGATAAAACAGACACCCAAGTTGCAATTCATACTGATACGTTAAACGAATGCGGTTTTGTAGATGATACTATACAGGCCATTGCCGGCAGAACAATCCACACATACCACACAGAGGGAGCCGGTGGCGGTCATGCTCCTGACATAATGAAGATTGCAGGTGAAAAAAATATTTTGCCGTCATCAACAAATCCCACAAGGCCGTTTACTACAAACACACTTGCAGAGCACCTAGACATGATGATGGTATGCCACCACCTTAATCCCTCGGTGCCAGAAGACGTATCCTTTGCTGAATCTCGAATACGTGGAGAGACAATAGCTGCTGAGGATGTGCTGCATGATATGGGGGTACTCAGCATGATGTCATCAGACAGTCAGGCAATGGGCAGAGTATCAGAGGTAACCATACGAAACTGGCAGACAGCAGACAAGATGAAAAAGACGACGGGACGGCTTTCAGAGGAGACTGGTCAAAATGACAACCTTCGTGCAAAAAGATATCTGGCAAAAATTACGATAAACCCTGCAATAACTCATGGAATCTCCGAGCATGTCGGCTCGCTGCAGCCGGGAAAATTAGCAGACATTGTAATTTGGATGCCGCCATTTTTTGGAGTCAAGCCAAAAATGATTATCAAGGGCGGGTTTATTGCATATTCTTTAATGGGTGATACCGGCGCATCAATACCCACAACTGAGCCAGTCCATTACAAGCCAATGTTTGGAGCTCTTGGCAGTGCAAAATATTCGACATCGGTTACATTTACATCCAAGCTGGCATTAGAGAATGGACTAGCATCAAAACTCAACATCAGCAAGAGGCTGGTTCCTGTAAGGAACTGTCGCAACATAGGAAAAAAGGATATGCTGTACAATGATCTCACGCCGCACATTGAGATCAACCCTGAGACATATGAGGTAAAAGTTGATGGGAAAATTACAACTGTAAATCCTGCAGACAAGGTGTCTTTATCCAGATTGTACCATTTGTACTAGTACTAAAGAATTTCTTTTAATTAAAAAATTGGACAAATTGATCAGTTTTATATACTTGAGCGTAAAATATAATCAGTGAAAATATTAACAATATTTCCAATTTTTATGTTGCTTGCCATAATATTTAGTTACTATTTACCTGATGATGCATATGGTGCAGGTGCAATCTCAGAAGGGTTTGCAATCGGTGAGGCTTTACCTGAATGGATTGGTTGGGCTGTAGTTGTAGGTCTTGGTGCAGTCTTTGCAGTCATAATTACAATAGAGGTAAAGATTGAGGAGAGATACTTGGGGGTGCATCAGACCTCTGAGATGTTTAACACGGCAGGACGAACAATCAAGACTGGGCTGACAGCTGCTGCCATTGTCTCTGCCTGGACATGGGCTGCAACCCTGCTACAGTCATCCACAGTTGCTTATCAGTATGGTATTAGTGGTCCCTTTTGGTATGCAGCTGGTGCGTCAATTCAGGTCTTGCTGTTTGGAATATTGGCCATAGAGCTAAAGCGTAAAGCTCCAAATGCACATACATTTTTGGAGATTATACGTGCAAGATTTGGCACCGGTTCTCACAAGGTCTTTCTTGTTTTTGCACTGACAACCAACATGATCGTAACTTCCATGCTGTTACTTGGAGGAGCAGCAGTTGTCAACGGTCTGACAGGCATGAATATTTCCCTGGCAGCATTTTTGATTCCGATAGGCGTTATGATATATACCCTAGTTGGAGGTCTCAAGGCTACTTTTGTTGCAGATTACATGCACACCATAGTCATTTTTGTTGTGATACTTACTTTTGTTGCTGCCGTATATCTCAATAGCGACATTACCGGAGGAGTTGAAGGCATGTATGAGAAACTCGTTGAGGCAGCTAAACTCAGTCCAGTAGAAGGAAATGCAGCTGGTGCATTTTTGACGATGGCATCCATTGGTGGCCTGATGTTTGGTATTATCAATATTGTAGGAAACTTTGGAACGGTCTTTGTAGACCAGGCATACTGGCAGAGGGCAATTGCTGCAAAGCCCTCATCAACTGTAAAGGGATTCTTGCTAGGCGGTGCTTGCTGGTTTGCCATTCCTTTTACTTTGGCAACTACGATGGGTCTTACTGCCATAGCGCTAAATGTAGACTTGACTCCAGAGCAGGTGCAGTTAGGTCTGGTAGTTCCCGCTGCTGCTACTGCCCTGATGGGAGAGATTGGAGCCATCATGGTATTGACAATGCTGTTTATGGCAGTAACCTCTGCAGGCTCTGCTGAGCTGATTGCAGTGTCTTCGTTAATTACCTATGATATTTATCGTACATACAAGAATCCAAACGCTACAGGAAAGCAGCTAGTCAAGGTATCCCGTGCGGTAATTGTAGGGTTTGGTTTAGGCATGGGCGGTCTTGCAGTTATCTTGTTGGCTATGGGTCTTAGTTTGGGCTTTGTGTATCTTGCAATGGGAATCTTGATCGGATCTGCGGTAATTCCTATTGCGCTTACTATCCTGTGGAAGCGGACAAACAGAGTTGCAGCCACACTTGGTGCAATTATCGGTCTGGTCGTAGCTGTTAGTACCTGGGTCACAGTAGCTGCCTCATTGCCTGAGTTTGGCGGGGAGATCTCTCTTGCCAGTCTTGGTCACAATTATTCAATGCTGTTTGGAAATATTGCTGGAATCCTGACTGGCGGTGCAATTTCATTGTTTGGCAGCCTTGCATCAAAGACTAGCTTTGACTGGAAGGAACTCAAAGAAAAGATAACACTTGTGGAACTTTCTGCAGCAGAGTCTGCCAAGGTTATGGAAGACGAGGAGACACTAAAAAAGGCATTCAAGTTCAGTCTCAAGGGAGGCGGCCTGATGACCTTGATATTCATTATAGGATGGCCTGCTCCTTTGATTGTATCCGGACTGGTGTTTGATGTTTTGGCATATAGTATTTGGGTAGGAATCTCCATTGTATGGGTTAGTGTTGCGTCATTTTTCATCATATTCTTGCCCATCATCGAGGCACGAAAGGGAATTGCCCAAGTTTTTTCAGGCAAAAAAACACCAAACCCAGAGGCGTAATAAATGACATCTTGTGCAGGATGCAACATAACGCTTGGATGGAAAAAGTATAACTTTCAAAAACAATGGCGTATTTCAGGATACTTTTGCAGGGAATGTATGAAAAAGATTGGTCAAGACTTTGATGATCATGGCAGGGTTACAATTCCAAAGAGAATATGCGACTCTTGCCACCAAGAGTTTTACTTTTTGGACTCTATGTGGCAGGGAAAGAAACAAAGACGCTGCTGTGCCATTTGCAAGGACGCAGGTTATGCCGAGAATCCCGTAAACAGCGGGCTTCCACCTGTTCCTCCCAGGGTTCCCATCATGATGGGAATCTTTGCAGGGTTTGGTATTTTGTTGATGGTTGGAGGATTTGCATACGTGATACTAGTTGCGCCACAGCTAGAGTCATCACTAATACATGTGATTTTAGGCAGTACAATGTCCGGAGGTGGGTTTATGCTGGCTCGCAAAATGATAAAGGTAAGAAATCTCATACTGGGTAAAAAGACAGAAATTACAAACAAATGACGACACGTATTGATTTATAATTTATAACATGAGACTTTAGAGGGGTTGCAAGAGAAATGATGCGGACAAACAATCCAAAGTATAGAAAATACATGTTTGCCTTGATTGGCATATGTGCTGCCATAATCTTGCTGGTAAATATTTGACGGTTGTTTTTTTTTTTTGATTCATCCCAATCGTTTTTCATGTGATATAATGCATTTAATCTTGCACAAGATTCTATTCTAACCCAGAACGATCTCCAAGTAAAAACCTGGAGAAACAATAGAACTTGGTCGATCTCAGAGGATCTTAACTGACATGGCTGCTGCTATAACTTTGGCGCATAATAATCTGCAAGTTCCTTTTAGAATATCATCAGGAATTGTTGTTTTTTTTTTTGTACAGAGTTGGCTTGCAGCAGGCCATCACCATCTAAGCTTTGAAAAAAAATTTTCAGACAGGTGGAAATTAATGCAAATGTGTGACAGCACAGCGCCAATCTGCAAGTTTTGTGTTTTTAAAAATAATAAAAAGATAGACTGGTTTAAGAAAACAAAGTTGAAATCTTAAATTAAAAAATTGTTGCCTATGCTGATTTTTTGACTTTTTGGGCTGCTGGTCCTTTTTGACCTTCACCTACTTCAAACTCGACTTTATCGCCTTCATTGATGAATCCATCAACATCTGATTTGTGAACAAATAGATCTCCTTCTCCACCTTCTCTTTCGATAAAACCAAAGCCCTTAGTACGGTTAAACCACTTTACGGTGCCTTGTTCCATTTGATTCTCAAGCAATTAACTCACTATATTAACTAAGGCATCAAAATGAAATTGACACAGACAGAAAGAACTAGAAATCTTTTGGGATGTGATTATTTTCTTTTAGCCACTCTACTTGGGGCAAAGTGAACCTCCAAACAATGTCTCCACGTTCAGACTCTTTAAAATCCCAGGGGGCAATAATTACAATATCATTGTCTCTGATCCAGACTCGTCTCTTTAGTTTGCCCCTGATTCTTCCCCGCCGGGTTAGATTATCATCACACTTGATCATGACATTTTCTCCGCCTAGCATTTTTAATACACGGCCAAACAGTTCACCTTCTTCAGGCAACCTGATCTCCTTAAGTGCACTTTCATTTTTTACTTGGCGCTTGCCCATAGTGCTCAGTAAGATCATGAGCATATAACTGATAGGGTTCTTGGGAGAAAAAATAAATCGTTTCACAAGAGATTTTTATGCATTATTTCCAGAAAATATGTGGAATTCCGGTGCATAAAAGAATGCTCCCAGTGCTGTATTGAAAGGGAATATTATCCAAGTAAAAAATTTGGGAAAATAGGCGTACTCGTACTTCCAGAGGAAAAAGAGAGAATAGAGAGACTTGCAAACAAACACGGATTAAAAATCAAAATTTTGCCAAGGATAGGCATCTCTGAAAAAGAGGATTCTGCACCAACAAAAATTCTGGCATATCAGATGATGGGCTCTGAAAAAAATGGCAACACGTGTCCATTCTTAGATATAGACAGCGGCAACAAATCGCCTCACGGGGGATTTCCATGCAAAATTTACAAGGAAAGGCCGCTTGCATGTAATGCATATCCCCTAATCGAGTCAGAGCCCATAGTACTGGATCAAAAATGTAAATTTTGCAAGGAGCACGGAGATGCGGATCAGAATTTAAATTCAGAGATGGAATCACTGCTAAAAATTAAGGAAAAAATGATTGTGGATAAACCACGTGTCTGGAGATATGCCACCAACGTAGGGGAGCCAGAGGACCAGAGGATTCTCAAATCAGGATGGATTTTAGAAGAAGATTAAATCTCAAAACAGTAGCTAATGCAATTTCAGCCAAATTTCAAGTGATTCATGACTTATGGGCAAGAGTCAATAATGCCTGATTTGGATACAGTTAGAGCGGTAATGAATTGCTTGTTTTTAAGATGTGCAAGTGTAAGATATGGAACTAGGGATTGATTACTGCACGACCAATGATTTTACGTGCTTTAAGATCCTCCAATGCAGAATTTGCCTCATCAAGAGAATATCTTTTGGATATTACGGGATTGATTGTTCCCTTTCTTGCAAGGGCAAGTAACTCAACCATGTCATCATAGTTGCCAGTGTATGCGCCCTGAATTACAATTGATTTTAGAGGAATTGTAACCAGGGATAACTCAATCGAACCGCCAAACAGGCCAACAAGGACCAGATTGCCCCTCTTTCGAAGAATCGCTAAATCTAATTTTGCAGTAGGGGGGGCATTGACAAAATCCACTACGCTGTCTGCGCCCTTGTCATTGCAGATAGACATTATTTTCTGAGCTGTTTGTGGATCTTTGGAGTTGACAGCATAGTCGGCCCCCATCTCTTTTGCGGTCTCCAATTTTTGATCATCCAGATCAACACAGATAATTTTGGCACCAGTAATGGCTTTTGCAATCTGTACTCCCATCAGGCCCAAGCCACCGGCGCCTACAATAACAATGAATTCCGGAGAATTGGCATTGGATTTTTTAATTGCAGTATAAGCAGTGAGTCCTGAACAAGCAAGAGACGTAGCAGCATCCGGATCAACACCTTCAAGCTTGGCTAAATATTTAGAATCAGGAATTAGTGCATAATCAGAATATCCGCCATCCTGAAAAACACCCATAGATTTTGGGGTATCACATAAATTTTCATTGCCTGCCTTACATGCAGGGCACCCACCACAGCCAATCCAAGGAAAGACTAGCACTTTATCCCCTTTGGAAACATCAGAAACACCATCACCGATATCCTCAACAGTGCCGACAATTTCGTGTCCGGGAGTCACAGGATATTTGACACCCCTGTCAGTAACCTTCATGAACTGGCCATCACCAAGATCATATCCGCCCTCCCACAAGTGTAGATCACTATGACAGACACCCACAGACTTGACCCTGACTAGTACCTGGGTGTCCTGGGGCTTGGGAGTATCAGTTTCAGATACAGCAAGTGGTGCATTTGGACCTGTGATCCTAGCAGATTTCATAGTTGGTTTTTTTACACTAACAATATAAGAGTTGACTGGATGTGAGAAAAAAATAGAGCCCTTAGATATTATTGAATAGTCAGAGAAAGGTTATGTGAGCAAAGCACAAACTCCCAACAGCATCTCTCAGGAACCAGTAAACATCCTATTTAGTCCATCATCAGTTGTCAAAAAAGACGTTTGGGAAATTGATCTTATTCAGATTTTAAATTTATTAATAAAAATTCTTGAAAGAACGGGTAAAAAAGATCTCAAGGTGGCAGGAATGGCAGCACTGTCATCATCACTAATTTACAGAATGAAAGTTGAGAGCATTTTTGCACTACAAAAGGCGGCAATGGAGAAAAAGCCAATGCATCAAAGAACAGACGTTGACATTGAATTAATAGACATTCCATACAGACACGAATCCACTTACCCGGTGTCACTAGATGACTTGTTGGGATTACTGCAGAATCTCATCGGAACAATTGCAAACCCGCAATCAAGACGAAGCAAGCAGTTAGACATAGAGCCCATAGCAGCGCCGGACTTTCAAGAATTCTTTATTTCACTTGAAAGCATAATTGGAAAATACGAAGAATTGATAATGAGGAAGATCAGAGCCGCAGGATTTGGATTATTGCAAGACGTCATTGCAGAGCTTGATCAGGTTGACTCAATCAGATGTTTCTTTGCCGCATTGTTTTTAGCAAGGGATCAAAGGGTAGACCTCGAACAGATTGAGGATGACATCAAAATCACAGTAATAAGAGAAGAATTAAAAAATTAAGCACAATGGGGAGAAAATAATTGGTCAAAATTGAAAATCTCGATGAGGCAACAGCAAGAATAGAGGCTGCATTGTATTCGGCAGGCAGGCCGCTCAAAATTGAGGATGTTACAAGGGCTTCAGGCACAGAATCCAGAACCAAGACATTGGAGTTGCTTGGAAACATAATGAAAAAGACAAAAAATGCATTCAAAGCATTAGAAGTGGTAATACTTCCAGACGGATCATACGTAATGCAGCTAAAGCCAGAATACAGTGCAACCGTTAAAAGATATGCATCAAAGCCAGTCCTCCCAAATGCAACATTGAAGACATTATCATATATTGCATACATGCAGCCAATTTCGTCAAAACAATTGGTGGAAACAAGAGGATCCGGAGTATACGCACATCTTAAAGAATTACGACAGTTGGACTATATCAGCCATCAAAATGTGGGACGGCTAAAAATTTACACGACGACAGAAAAATTCCAGAAATATTTTGGCATACAGGGAGATGTCGAGGATCTAAAGCAGAGACTGTTCTCCAAAGTACGAAGGACTGCCAGTAAGCAAGCAGCGGCTCCTTCTCCACAAATTACTACAAAGTAAACCAGGTGAATTTTTCAAATCATGGCTAGGTTCTGTCGTTTTGTATAAATTAGAGTGATTAAGACATGATTTTGTGAGAAAGTCAGTAGAAAATTTAGCAACTAGCAAGATTACAGGAGGAAGAAGAATTCCGCTTAGAATTAGAAGAAAATATGAGATAGACAGATATCCAAACGAGCCTATCAATGCAGCTCAAGTTACAATAACAAGAAGAGTTCGCGGCAACAATCAAAAAACAGCTCTAAAGTCAGTTGACTTTGTTAACTTGGCAACAGGGGATGCCAAAGTAAAAAAATCAAAGATTATCAAAGTGCTAGAAAACGCAACAAACAATGATTACAAAAGGCGGGGAATCATCACAAAGGGAGCAATTCTTGAAACGCGAGAGGGCAAATGCAGGGTTGTTTCAAAACCAGGACAGAACGGAATCGTTAACGCAATTTTACTAAAGGAATAAAATGAAGGATTACGAGCACGTCGTAATCTGGCTGGATTATTTCAACAAGAATTTAAAAAGATCTGAAGGCAGGAGGTTAGGACTGGAAAAGTGTGTCTTTGATCCGTCGCTAAAGGAACTGACAGATGCAACAAAGGCCGGGGGACTTGAAGTTACAGAATCAAATGACAAAGTAAGGTTTCCCAAAAAACCCTTTGTGAGGTCAGGGTATGTTATTGTGCCAAAAGGATCCTCCAAGACAAAAATTCTTAACAAAATTTCAGAAAAGCTAGTGGCAAAAAGATCCAAACGATCAAAATAAGATGAAATCTAGCTCTTAGCTAAAGTAAAGTTGACAGAAGTCTATGATAACAATACGATAATTATGTTATCTAATTGCAGGAGGTAGGCGAAATAATGCACCTAGCCGGTAGTGGCAGGGTAATCATTCAGCTATCAACAGAATTGGCTGAAGGACAGATACTCTGTGACGAAAAGGGAACTAGAGTTGCAAAAGTAAACGAACTGATAGGTCCAATAGCTAGACCGTTTGCATCAGCTACGCCATTAACGAACAATATTAAAAAATACGTTGGCAAAAACGTTTTCGCATCTCAAGAATCTCCTGCTGAAAAGCCAAAAAAATTTAGGAGAAGAAAATAATGAACATGCTAGAAAAACAAAACTGTCCTGAATGCAAATCTACACTGGTAGATGACATACAGAATGGTGAAATAATCTGTTCTGGTTGCGGCGTTGTAGTCGATGATCAGATTGCAGATTTTGGTCCAGAAACAACAAGCTCGAATTTTGAAGACAAGATGAAGCTTGCAAGGGCAACAGGGCAAACAACGTATTCCCAGCATGACTTGGGAATAACCACTGAGATTTCAATCAGTGCAAAGGACTTTAGTGGAAAAACAATCAACCACGATGTCGCAAATCAAATGCATAATCTCAGAAAATGGCAGCAAAGAGTAAGAGTCTCCTCACCAAGAGAGAGAAGACTGGCAAGTGTTTTAACCAAAATGGGCGAAACATGCGAAGGCCTGGATCTTTCAAAGAATGTGTTGGAGACTGCTTCGATGATATACAGGAATTTGGATGGACATGTAGAAGTAAAGGGAAAGTCAGTGGTAAGCATCACTGCTGCTACAATTTACATGGCATGCAAACAATGTGACGTGGTAAGATCATTGGAAGAAATTTGCCGAGGAATTTGTCCTGCAAAAGATGTCAAGTCAAAAACAAAACTTGCAGCTAGATACTATAGAACCATGGTAATGGAAATGGGACAGTTACACGCCCCTGTTGTAACCATGGACAAGTACATCTCAAAGATAGCAAACATGACACAGACAGAGGTACGAGTCGAGAGACTGGCCTTGGAAATTGCAGAAAAAACCAAGGATAGCAGCATTGCAGATGGAAAAGCCCCAAATGGAATTGCCGCAGCATATCTGTATGTAGCATCAGTTTTACTTGGACAAAGCGTCCTACAGAGGGACGTCTCAAGTATTGCAGGAGTTACAGAGGTCACTATCAGAAACAGATGTAAAGAGATACTAACGTGCTACAAGCTCAAAATCACTTTGAGACCATCTCTGGCCAATTAACTGCACAAAAAACCAACCCCCCCCCCCATTTTTTTTCTTTTCATTTTATTAAGCATCTTGCGATTAGGATTAGCTAAATTTCGTCGGTATTATATAGAGAATCAGAACAAGTCGCATTATGGCAGTATTAGAGATCAAGGATCTTCACGTATCAAGGGAAGGCAAAGAGATTCTCAAAGGGGTTAATCTCAAAACAGGCCCAGGTGAGGTACATGCCATAATGGGGCCAAACGGTTCAGGAAAAAGTACGCTAGCTTACACGTTACTTGCACACCCAAAATACGAAGTTACCAAGGGGGATATTTTGCTAGACGGAGAGAGTATTTTAGAACTAACCGCAGATGAAAGGGCAAAGAAAGGCCTCTTCCTAGGATTTCAATATCCGACAGAAGTTTCAGGTGTAGGGTTTTCTCACTTTCTAAGAACAGCTTACAATTCGCTTAGCAAGGCACTGGAAGGAGACGACAGAGAAGTATTCATCACAGTAAGAGAATTTCAAAAATATCTTAAAGAAAATTTGGAAAAAGTCGGATTAAGAGAAGAATTCCTTTCAAGATATCTTAATGAGGGATTTTCAGGAGGGGAGAAGAAACGTGCGGAAGTTTTACAGATGGCAGTTTTAAAACCGAAAATTTCAGTTTTGGATGAGCCAGATTCAGGATTGGACATTGATGCAGTTCAAGCAGTAGCACAGGCAATCAGCAAGGTGTCAGGCAGGGATGCAACAGTAGTTATAATTACCCACTATGCAAGGATTCTCAAATTCTTAGACAAGTTAGATTTTGTACATGTATTTGCAAAGGGGCAGGTATTAAAAACAGGTGATGCGTCACTTGCAGACAAGCTTGAAGCAGAAGGTTACGAGTGGGCACTAGAACAATCAGCCTAGCTAAATTTAGTTACAATAATTTTTCACAAAAATAATTGAATTGCAAGTTCATGTAAAATTTTTAGAGATAAAGGATGCACAAATCAATACCAGTATTAAATCAGAACCAACCAAAGGTTAAAGCAAATAAAGAAATAATCAAGAAAAGTGCCAACATTTTGGAATGCCAACGACACCAATCCAAAGAAAAACATGTCATAAAACACCAGATAAAATAATTGAAATTTCACAACAGGGAATCTAGTTTTTGTTTAAATAGGGTTTTAAAATTCAAGAGAGCGTGTCAGAAGAAGAAGAAGATCAATATTATTTTAATTTCTCATTTTTCAAAGTTGATCCCAAATGGAGATGGATGGCAGATTTGGCAAAGGAAGAATCTGCAAAGGAAGTTGAAAATGTAATCAATAATTCTGGAATCATGTTCAGATCATATTCAAATTTGGGACTAAGAGATGATGCGGACTTTTTATTTTGGTTTGCAGCAAAAACAGTTGAAGAGATACAAGTCATAATGGAAAAAATATACAAAACAGTCTTTGGAAAATACATCATCCCTTCAATGACATATTTGTCATGTACAAGGCCGTCTATTTACGTGCAGGAACAAAAGGCCCACGGATTCATCACAGGCAACAATCCAAAAAAACATGTTATCGTGTATCCATTTACAAAAACAAGAGAGTGGTACCTACTGCCAAAAGAAAAACGCCAGGAAATAATGGATGAGCATATCAATGTCAGTAAAAAGTACCCACAAATAGTTCTCAATACAACGTATTCCTTTGGCATACATGATGAAGATTTTATGCTAGCATTTGAGGCAGATAACATCAAAGATTTTCAAGACTTGATCATGGATTTGCGGGAAACCCAGGTATCAACGTATGTTAAAAATGACATACCGATGATCGTGTGTGTAAAAAAAGATATTGTGCCACTAATATCGAGTTTGGGATAGATGAAAAAGATGATTTTCTTAAATTATCTAGAAGATTTAATCATCAAAAAAATCTCAAAGTACAATTTACCAATTATTACATTTATGATTTATGGCAGGAACACCGACATTTATCAGAACCATGCTTACGTATTTCATAGAATGTCCCAAGCTGATTAAATATTTTTTGAGTAAGATCCGCCTCTTTTTCTGGTTCTTCTTTATAGGCTAATGAGGCTATGTTTATAGTGATAACACTAGCATGATGAGGTGGTAATGCATTTGGAGGTGGCTTAAACAAAGGGATACTGGCATCTCGGGTAATTTTATTTTTAATGTTAACTAACTTGATGTCCATTTTGTTGTATTTTTGGGGATTCTCCATGAGATCTACAGGTGTTATTGTAATATCCCATTCAGGAAGAACTTTTTTTACTTGTTCCAAATATGTGATGGTCGAGATTTCCAAAGACATGATTTTAAAAAAAGATATTATGATATTGCCAGGATAGTTATAGACGCTATATGTCGTGTAGGACCAGGCAAGTAATCTTTTGTGTACAATACATCGCCTTTAATGCTGAATGCGTATGGATAGTACACTTGAGGATATGCTTTTATGAATGTTGAACCAAGTGTCACCCAACCACCATGCTGATCCCTTATGAATACATCAGAATGAATTGTAAATGATGCAGTAGTAATAGGATGATTAGATTTTGTCTTAACGTATATTCTTACATCGTGTTCATTTCCAGATATTTGAGATCTTGCTGCTTCATACATATCTCCAAATTTTGACCAATCACTCTCTACTCTGTTAACCCATGCAGGGAAATAAGAATTATTCCATTCCATGCCAGATTTAATCGATAGTTTTTTGTCATGAGTTTCACCGCATGGTGAACAAACATAGTCGTCTGTTTCTATATTATTCCCCGTCGGAGAATATGTAATTACTTGTATTTGATCAGAGTTGCTAATACTTTGAGTATTAACTACCTCATAACCAACCATACTGTCACCAAGTGTTTGACTTTTATGGAATATTCCTCTGGAATTGAGTTCTTTTACGATATCTTCATGTCGTTTCTGATCTTCATTTTTAATACTGTCTTTATTGTTACCGTCTTTATCATACTTGAGTCCTTTTTCTTTTTCTTCAATCTTTTCTGCTTCTTTTAAGAGGTCAAAATCTTTTTTTAATGCGTCATCCGCATATACAATACCTGCCATGGTCAGTGGTAGAATTATGGCAACAGTCAAAGAAGCAACTAGGATTGTATTCGCTCCAATCATCATATTAGGTTAAGCTAAATGATTTATAAATATTTGCTATTCTATACACTGTTCAAAACTCGGGACATTTCATAGGACAGTTCAATTCGGATTCCAGTAAATTTTGATGATCAGATAACGAGAATTTACCAAACTTGTTTGAAGAGAAAGGAGAGAAGAGTAGGAAACTTCAAAATGACCTAAAATTAATGTGTACAAAGACGTCTTACTGTGGTATATCTACCGAAACCTCATTTGAATACAGCTTCTGGCCATCGACTATCTCGTAGACCCTGTATGTCAGCGTTACCCCATGCCATTCATCCAAAATGTTCTCAGAGGCCACGGTGTTTGCTCCAGGCTGCAAGTCTGTCGGGACAAACCCGCCATCAATCTGGCGCTCAACCCTATACGTGTTGCCTCCGACATTGTTTGCATCAGTCCAGGATAACACTGCAGCATTTTCATCTTCAATTGCAACGCTCAGAGACAGCATACTCTCAAAGATTGCGTCGCCGTCACTTAAAGTTCTAGCTTGTAGTACGCTTTGGGTTGAGACATCTGATGTTACCCCGACTCGAATCTCATACTGCGTGTCAGGCTCCAGCCCAATGAATCTGTGATCTGTCTTGTTTGTATTGTAGGCAAACTCTTCTGCTGGCGTATCTGCTGCCGCAATTGTTACCTTGTATTGCTGGGCATGATCAAAGGCGTCCCATGATATTGCGATGCTGTTATCGTATACCTGCTTGTTTGTAACCACTATCTTGGTGCCATTTGAGAACATCATGCCAAACAGTTCATCCACTTTTAATGTGCTGGGCACATCCATAGCTGTGTCAACTGCCCCTGAGGCAGATGGAATGACTTTGAGGGTCACATTATCAAAGAATAACTGTTTTTTCCATTCTGCCTGCCACGAGTCATGGGTAAAAATGTAAAGCTCACACGGACATGCAAGTGACTCAGTAAATGGAATATTCATGGAGAAACTGCCCCAGCCCGTGTCGCCTATACTGGAATTTCGCTCCCCCTTAAATATCGGACTGGTGCTAAAAACGTTGTTTTGCGAATCTGAAATTAGATAATGCATGTTGTTGATATGTCCTACGTGGTTAAATCTGAGCAGGTCTGCCAAGCTTCTGCGGTCAAGGGATATGGACAAATCGCCTGAGCTATACACAGAGGGAATCTCAAAGGACCTTGCGCCTCCTGCAGCCCCAAACCAGCATGATACGGAATATTGTACATTGGCAGAGCCGCCATGATCAGTGCTGCGACTCAAGGAATACACGTCTGTATTTTGGGTGTGGCAATACTGCTGATTAGCTACGGTGTGGGGTTTTTCTTTGTATTGCCAGCTGTCTAGCGTGGCATCAAATGAGTCATCAATTAAGACGGGATTAAAGAATGAATGAGATATGATTATGCTAAAGACAGCCTCAGCAGAGTTGCCGTTTGAGTCAGTGGCAGTACATGTAACTTGAGTGGTACCTATGGCAAATACTGCTCCAGATGCAGGATCACAGGATATGCTTACGGGGAAGATGTCAGTGGCAGAAGGAGTTGCAAAGTCAACTGACGTTGAAACACTGGAGGTCAGGCTGATGTCCCGTACACCTATACCAAATACGGGCTTTGTTGTGTCCTGTATGGTGATATCTTGCGTATCTGAGCCGGTATTGCCTGCTGCATCAGTGGCAGTCCAGACAACTTGCGTGGTGCCAAGTGGGAAAGAGTTTGGTGCATTGTTTGTTATGACAGGGCTTGCACCTGCATTGTCTGTAGCAGATGCCGTACCAATATTCACAGGTGTTAGGATGCCAGTGGCCTCCAAGGTAATATCAGTGGGAGCTGTAATGACTGGCATAACAAAATCTGGAAATATTACAGTTATCCTAAAGATGGTCTGAGATGTGTTTTCAGAGTCGTCTGTTGCCGTACACGTTATAATGTGCTCTCCAATCGGTAGGTCTGCTCCAACTGCAACATTACATGATACGTCAACTGATGTGTCTACTGTATCTGTTGCAACAGGTACAGCATAGTTTGCTGCAATGGAATCGGTGTCAGTCTCTAATGTCAGGTCTGTAACATCCTGTATTACCGGCGGAGTGGTATCACGTATGGTTATAACCTGAGTGTCTGTTGCAGAATTTCGTGAGGCATCAGTTACAGTCCACCTTACTGTCGTATCACCCAGTGGGAAATCCCTTGGTGCATTGTTTGTTGCTGGCAAAAGTCTGTCACCAGTTACCGTTGGTGTTCCAAGCTGTTCTGCGGCAAGACGTGTAAGTGCACCTGTTGCCTCTATTGTCATATCTGATGGCGCAGTTATTTCTGGAAGAACAACAGGCTTTGGTATGCTGTTTGTCATTCCGCTGGTGCCCGAATTCAGATATACACCATTTATCAGAATACTCGGTCCCGTGTATGTCACAGTAATTGGTGTGTCATAGGGAATGTCTGCAACGCGCATGCTTGCCGATGAAGAGTTTGCTCGATGAGACAATGAAGTAATTGTTCCATGGCTAATCTCAAAGTCTGACGCATCCAGCCTAACTGGAATTCTCTCCATCAGGCTAAAGGATATCTGTGTTCTGTCCATGCTCAGTATGGGTCTGAGCATGATGTCTGGTACGGCAGGTACAGGCTTGTATACCTTAAAGTTGTCTACTTCTACAAAGCCTCTACGTTCAGATACGTCCATTAGCAGACGCAGTTTTGCACTGCTTTGAGGTATTACAAGAGAGACGTATTCGCGCTCCCAATCGTCTGTGTCTTCGTCATTGTCGCTAGTATATTCGGCAAGCGTGGTCCATGTTGTTCCATCATCTACAGAATACTCCAGATAAAGACCATCGTCCTGTCTAATGGATTTGTCTACAAATCTATCAAAGGATATTGTAAGTGGTTGGCGTGTATCAAGTAAAGTAGGTATTGTGGACATGCATATTCTGCTACATTGATTAGATGACATTACTTTGTTTGCAGTATCTATATCTGTTGCCGGGAATATGACTTCATCAGGAGTAGCTGTTGTTGGTCTGCCGTATCCCGTAAGCTTCCACTGAGATAGCCCTCCTTGAAAATTATCTTCAAAATTGGTAGTGATTGGTCCTGAGAATGGCCTGTGCAGTATGTCCTCTGCGTCTAGTGTCACCATGCCTCCTGAAGTGGGGGTCTTGGCAACTGGATTTCCAAATATATCGCGTGCATTTGAAAACAGTATTACAAATGTGCCGTCTTCTCCGTCAAGCAGGTGTGAGTATTCAAAGGTCGTATCTGATGTACGAGTCATCGTTCCGGTAGTTGATGTGTAGCCGTTTGTGATAGTGACATCAAGTGGGAAGTTTGGGTTTATAATTTCATTAAATGTAGCAGAAATGTTCAGTTTTCCGCTCTGCGGTATGTTTTGAGGCAGTGTGACAGAGCCTGTAGGTCTTGTGTCATCGTATGTCTGTGCAGGTCCGCGCAGTGATGCAATGTGTGGCGCTGTTGCAAAGACTACTCTGGCATTCCAGCTGACATCGTCACCTATCCTGTTGGTTGTACCAAGGAAATTTCTGAATGGATCCGACCATACTCTTCTTCTATCACATGTTTCTTTTGTCTGAGTAATTGGATTATCACAGTTGCCACCACTTGATGCCATCATTGTTCTTTGAGCAATGCCTACATCATAATACCCATGACCGTGACTGAAAATTGGGTTTCTTTCCATGTCGATGTCGTATCCTGCCCCGTGCATACGCCCTATTGCGTTGGTTGCAGAGTATGCAGCAAGACATTTTATGTCCACCACTGCAAATGCCGTACTTGGAGTTCTAACAAGCTGTTGTGCAGCTAGAGAGCATTTGTTATCCAAATCTTTAGCATAATCATCAACATCAACATCATCATCAATAATACTATCAACAAACATTATTGCAATATCTGCCTCTTCTCTCTCTATTAACACACGAACTCTTTCCAAGTTGCCCTCATCAGAGAATCGGAATTTATAAAGATCAGTCTCCAAGTCGTCAGTCTCGGTATATCCGCTTACACGAACACGATCTACGAGGTTGAGTTCAACTGGAATATTGTTATATCCATACGTACTATCTGTGTTACGTATTACCGAGTTTGAGATGAACCGTTCTAAGCTACCATATTCGCTAATTGCATCAGTAGTTATGGCTATGAATACGTCTATGACCAGGTCTTCGGTAAATCTAACGTACTTGAATCCTCCAATGTATGATTCCACTAAATGGTCTATTTCATCTCTGTCAAAGGATTGCTCACCGCTTGCGCCAGGTGGTACGACGGTGTCTGGTGGAAACTGGGACTGATCAATGAGATACACTTCATGTGTTGTGGCCTCTACGGGAAACACTTGGAATGTTCTGTTTGATGTGTCTATTATTCCCACTGCCTTTGTACCGCTTACTTCAAACATTGCAGTCTCTTCATTATCATTGGAACCCTCCCACAGATAGTTGCCATCTTCATAATGCTCTACTGAGTCTTTTGTGAAAGTTGTTGATTGACCAAATATTGTAATGCTTAGTTGCTCTGATGAGAAAACTTGCGTATCTATTGTTACCATCTGTGATTCAAAGTTATACCCTTCAAAAGCATCAAGTGATTCTAGCTCACTGTCTGGCAAGGGTACAAACAGTTCAGATGTCTGGGCATATGCGTGACCGATTCCCATAACTGCAAAGATTGCCAACAACAGGGCAAGTAAGTTAGTCATCACACCTTGTCCAAAAGTAGTATATCAAAATTTGTATTCTGAGAATCTGTTTTTAGTCATATGTGAATGGTCAAGCTTTGATTTTTGAGGCGTAATTGACAATATTCTACCTGTTTTATCTTACCTTGGCATGTTCTGGAATGTTTATCTTGTCAATCCAGTCATCTATTACCGGAGTACGACCAGAAAACCAGCCAATCTCTCCTGTAATGCCCTCCATGCTAACATATACGTACTTTGTATGATGTTTATAAATTGAACCATCACAAGTTCCCACATGTGCTTTCCATAGTGGAATCCCTGCTAGATCGGTTGTAATTCCAATATTGCGGATATCATCTTTATCGTATAGGACAAGGTTATCACACCTTTCTCGATCTATTACGTGTACATTATCAATAGCAAACTGATGCATTAATTGACGCATCGTATTTTTTGACAACGAATGAAATGGAGGTTCTTCCTCATACACAAAATACATGTACACATTATCCCATTCCATTCGCATTTCTATTTGACCATTTTCAAGAGTTATCAATGAACGGTCAAAATCAGGGTTCATATTTACTATCCTTGGCAGTCCTGATTTTTCCACAAAGTTTTGTATGAATTCTTCTGGACCTGCAATTAGATCTTTGGCAAATGCAAGCTCATCCTTTTGGTCAAGGGAGTAATATTCGGACATTTTTTTATCCAAATAATCTGACCTGAATATTTCATCAGGTTCTAATATTATCAGCTCTATTTGAGTACTACGCAATGGCCTGATAATGTTTCCTTGTTCTGTATAGTATGTATAGTTCAGCTTCGTTCCTGTTTCAGGATATCCCGGAATGATGTCAAGAGTATAGTCATATCTTGGACCTTCGGAATTTGGAAGTATCAGTTTGTCGTCTATGCCATCAAGTATTTTTTGCATAATGCGCTCATAGTTTTCTATGGTTGTGGGAAGGTAGACACCTTCAGGAAGCGGTTCAATTACAGATAGGTCTATACCGCCAGAACTACTTCCAATAATATACCGGTCTCTGTGGTGAGGATAATATGTCTCTGTCTGTACAGGAACAGAGACAACATCTGAGCTGCTTTCTGTCTGATTGTTAGTAGTTGCTACAGGCAAAGTTGAATCCGGCGGCAGCTCATCAACTGGCAGCTCATCAAATATTTTTATCATGTACCAGCCGCGCTCCACCAGTATGTCTGCCGTATCACTTTTTACACATACAGGCTTGTTGTTCCTAGGAGATTCCAACAGTATTTTTTGATACTCACACTGGATTTCATATAGCGGCACACCGGATTTTAGCTGCTCATAGGGGGAGGCAATCTCAGCATATGCACAGGCAACTCCAAAAAGTGATACAATGGATATGGCAAGCAGAATCCGCATCGGTTTGTTGGTTTTTTGGCATACTATATTAGAAGTGCTATTAAGTGATATGTCTCATCTCTGTCAAAGGATTGCTCACCGCTTGCGCCAGGTGGTACGACGGTGTCTGGTGGAAACTGGGACTGATCAATAAGATACACCTCATGTGTTGTATCCTCTACGGGAAACACTTGGAATGTTCTGTTTGATGTGTCTATTATTCCCACTGCCTTTGTACCGCTTACTTCAAACATTGCAGTTTCTTCATTATCATTTGAACCCTCCCACAGATAGTTGCCATCTTCATAATGCTCTACTGAGTCTTTTGTGAAAGTTGTTGATTGACCAAATATTGTAATGCTTAGTTGCTCTGATGAGAAAACTTGCGTATCTATTGTTACCATCTTTGATTCAAAGTTATACCCTTCAAAAGCATCAAGTGATTCTAGCTCACTGTCTGGCAAGGGTACAAACAGTTCAGATGTCTGTGCATATGCGTGCCCGATTCCCATAACTGCAAAGATTGCTAGCAGTATGGCAAGTAAGTTAGTCATTACACATTGTCCAAAAGGAGTAGTATGTCAAAATTTGCATCCTGAGAATCTGTTTTTGGTCATATGTGAATGGTCAAGCTTTGATTTTTCAGGCGTAATGTACAATATTCACATCTGTTTTATCTTACCTTGGCATGTTCTGGAATGTTTATCTTGTCAATCCAGTCATCTATTCTTGGAGAATTAGAAAACCAACCAATCTCTCCCGTAATGCCCTCCATACGAACATTTACGTACTCTGTATGAGGTTTATAAATTGAATCACAAATTCCATTATCAATCATCGCGGACGAAGATGATGCTTTACATTCTTCTATATCATGTCTATAAATTCGATCACAAATTCCCACAGTTGCTTTCCATATGGGAATCCCTACTAGATCTCCTATAATTCCAATATCGCGGATATCATCCTTATCGTATAGGACAAGGTTATCACACCTTTCTCGATCTATTACGTGTACATTATCAATAGCAAACTGATGCATTAATTGACGCATCGTATTTTTTGACAACGAATGAAATGGAGGTTCTTCCTCATACACAAAATACATGTACACATTACCCCATTCCATTCGCATTTCTATTTGACCATTTTCAAGATACACGTGTGATTTCTCCTGCAGATGGTTTGTCTTTACTATCCTTGGCAGTTCTGATTTTTCTACAAAGTTTTGCAGGAATTTTTCTCGACCTGCTATTAGATTTTTGGCAAATGCAAGCTCATCCTTTTGGTCAAGGGAGTAATATTCGGACATTTTTTTATCCAAATAATCTGACCTGAATATTTCATCAGGTTCTAATATTATCAGCTCTATTTTATTAGCGCCGTCTGGCCTGATAATGTTTCCTTGTTCTGTATAGTATGTATAGTTCAGCCGTTCTCCTACTTCGCGACCTCCAGGAAGGGGTTGAAGAGTATAGTCATATCTTGGACCTTCGGAATTTGGAAGTATCAGTTTGTCGTCTATGCCATCAAGTATTTTTTGCATAATGCGCTCATAGTTTTCTATGGTTGTGGGAAGGTAGACACCTTCAGGAAGCGGTTCAATTACAGATAGGTCTATACCGCCAGAACTACGTGCAATAATATACCGATCTCTGTGGTGAGGATAGTATGTCTCTGTCTGTACCGGATCAGAGACAGCATCTGAGTTGCTTTCTGTCTGGTTGTTAGTAGTTGCTACAGGCAGCTCAGCAGATGGCAGCTCAGCAGATGGCAGCTCAGCAGATGGCAGCTCATCAAATATTTTTATCATGTACCAGCCGCGCTCCACCAGTATGTCTGCCGTATCACTTTTTACACATACAGGCTTGTTGTTCCTAGGAGATTCCAGTAGAATCTTTTGATACTCACACTGGATTTCATATAGCGGCACACCGGATTTTAGCTGCTCGTAGGGGGAGGCAATCTCAGCATATGCACTGGTAACTCCAAAAAGTGATACAATGGATATGGCAAGCAGAATCCGCATCGGTTTGTTGGTTTTTTGGCATACTATATTAGAAGTGCTATCAAAGGTTCTGTAACATCTTCGGGAGTTGTTTAGATCGAATTTTCCTTGTAAAGTGAGGCGTTCTGTATGATAGTTTTCCACTTGTTATCACCGTCAACCCTGATTAGTGCAGCCTCAGAAGGCGTAACATCACCACCTAACCCTCCATGTTCCTTTGAGAAATTGTACCATAGCTTCAGCCCTGCAATCAGCGGCGTATCTTTTCTCTTTAATCCCCTGAATACCTTCTCCCTATCCCTGATCTCTCCATTTAGGCGTTCCATCTTGTTGTTGTTCATCTGGCCTCTAAGATGGACATTTCTTGAATGATATGTCTTCTTGCCAAATATCCTCCTTGATGCACTAGCATAAGCTGGTAATCCGTCTGTGATAAATGCCCTAGGTGTCTTTTGTGTCATGTTAACAGTGGATACCAAGTACAATGGCTAACTTGCTTGAAAACCGACATTGTTACTCTTAATTTTCCAATAAACCTTGTGGATGCATAGCATAATAATCCTTAAAGTGACCTGTAGACGCATTGCCTACTGCATCTTTTGGAGCGTACTGCTGTGGGAAATTCTCAAGATACGTCATTTTTGTGCACCATTATAGTTTGTAAACATTCTTTCTGTGCTGTACCCTGATGATTCCAATTGTGACTTGCTGTTTTTGGATGTGTGCTATTACTCTGTAATTGCCAACTTTGAGACGCCTTAGATTGCTTCCCGCAAGCTGGGTTGTCATGACCATCGGGTTCTCAATGCAGTCATCAAGTGCAGTCATGATTCGCTGCTGGTTTTGCCTGTTTATCTTTCTGAACTGCCGTTTTGCAGTGGCAGTCCACACTATCCTCCACATTTACTTTAACCCAAACTCATTTTTGACCTGCTCATGCGTATTGATGCGTCCTTCCTTGAGATCATCAAGACTACTTTGAATGTCTCTTATGTCATCCTCGCCAAGTTCCAAATCTTCTTCATACACCTGGGCCATCCTCTTGATGACTGACTCGTATGGTTCCTTTGGATAGTTTCGGAACCTGCCGATCCTCTTTTTGGTCTGCTCAGATACCTTCATGGTACTCATATGGTATATTGTAATATACCGGAATATAACATTATTTGAGAATCTGACATCATTTCACAAATCATATGCGTTTTGAATCTTGCATCATTTCAGCAGCCAATCATTTCAGATAGTCCTCAAATGAGTCATCGATTATTCTCATCTCAGTGTTGTCCTCTGTCTGTTCTGCGGCACATTCAGGATTTGGGAACTGCGGGATCATTTATTCTTTGGATCTTTTTTGATTTGCATGCCGTTTTTAGTGCGTATGAAATGTCATTCAGTGCAGACTGTCACTTTTAAATCCAAGAATGTCTTTATGCTTGCAAAAAAGCAATTTTGCAGTGACTGTATCACCAATCTCCAACTCTGATAGCATGTGCCTTATCCTCTTGTTAATTCCAACAACAATAACATCAATTTTTGAAACAACCCTGTATTCGTATTCAGCCTTTGACATTAGTATCGAATTATAGGTTTAATAAATAAATATGTCGAAATCAAATAATTAAAAGATGAACTACAATAAACTAGGAAAAACAGACATCAAAGTGTCAGAGTTGGGATTTGGTGCATGGTCAATTGCCTTGGATTGGTGGGGCAAAAAAATTGAAGAAGATGAGGCAAAACGAATGCTCAAAAAGGCATATGACCTAGGGATTAACTTTTTTGAGACAGGCGACATGTATGGAAAAGGAAAGAGTGAAAGGCTCATTGGCGAAGTTTTCAAAGATATGAGAGATGAGGTTGTTATTTCTACAAAATACGGGTATGATTTTTCAAAAGTAGAACAAATTGGCCACAGTGAGCTTCCACAGAAATTTGACGAGAATTTTACACGTAAGGCACTAAGGGACAGCCTAGAAAGGCTGCAAACAGATCATTTAGACATGTATGGTTTGCACAATCCAAAGTTACAGCACATACGAGAGGATTCAATTTTTGATGTGTTGGATAGCCTTGTTGCAGATGGATCCATCAAGACGTACCAGATTGCTCTAGGTCCTGCAATAGGATGGACACAGGAAGGAACAGAGGCAATGGATAAGCCAAATGTGAGCGCAGTCCAAACAGTTTACAACATCTTAGAGCAGACCCCGGGAAAGGAGCTGATGAAAAAGGCAGAAGAGAAGGATGTGGGGGTCTTAGTCAGGGTGCCGGAGGCATCAGGAATACTAACAGGAAAAGTAAATGCTGAGACAAAAATAGATGAAAAGGATCATAGATCTGTAAGGAAGGGAGAGTGGATTAAGGCATCACTGCAAAAAGTAGAGCAGCTAAGACCAATTGCAGATAGAAACGGACTGACAATTACAGAGCTGTCAATGAAATTTATCATGTCCAAGAAGGGATTTGCATCAGTATTCCCAACAGTAGTGAGCGAAGAGGAGATTGTAGACTATGTGGAAATGACAAAGGGGGAATACGTTTCAGCATCAGATATGAAGGAAATAGAGGAACTGTATGACACGTGGCCGCCCTATGAATTAAAGGCAACCCCCCATACAGGCTAATATCAAATGGATGGCAGTCCAATAGATTTAGAAAAAACCATGGAAATCATCGAGAGGATGAAGGCTGCCAAAATAGGCAAATACAGAAAATGGCAGGCCATGATTAAAAAGATGAAAAATGGCCAAATACTCAACCCTGAAGAGCTAGAGTACTATTCAAATATCACCAGAATATACAAGGACTCAAACATTACTGCCAGAAGCAGTAGAGCGTACCATACAAAACTATCAGAATTAGATCAAAAGCCGCCATGCAAGGAATGCGGAAAAGACTCTCTATACTATTGCAATATGAACGATCAGTATTTTTGTACAATACACGTGGTTGGTCACGATGAAAATGAGTTTTAGGATGCAGAAACAGTCTCTTCCAGGCTAAAAGAGTCTTCTACAAAATATTCAACACGGGTTTTCTTAAATTCTCTGGAACTAAACAGAATTTTGTATTCATCAACATTGATTTGATCTTGAATGGTTTTGGCCATCTTGTTTGCCTCATCATGGGTTTTACAATGAATCATCGAAAACACGTTGTAAGGCCAATCAGCATATGTTGGTCTCTCATAACAATGACTCACCTGAGGAAAAGAGCCAAGTGTCTCTCCAACCTTGGCGATTCGATCTTCGGGAACTTTCCATACAATCATGCCATTTGCAGTAAAACCGACTTGCCTATGTCTTAAAATGGCAGCAAAGCGCCTCATAACACCGATATCCTCGTAATATTTCATTTTTGTAAACAATTCATCCTCAGTCATTCCAAGATTTTTTGCGGCACCAGCAAAGGGCTCATCAACAATATCCATGTCTTTTTGTAATTCACGAATAAAGTCCTTGTCTTTTTCAGTCGGAACAAATTCAATATTTTTAACTTCTTTTTTTTCTTCTGTAGGTGCAACATCATGCTTCTTATCGTCTACCATGTCAAGTTTGACACCAATTTTGAATAGTTGCAAAGTTGGCAGCATTCTTACCTTTTTAATTCCCTTTAGCACGTTGAATTTCTCCAATTCAACTTTCAAATCAGAACCTGGAGGAACAGCCAGAGTAAACCAGAGATTGAACTGATGATCTCGCTCATAATTATGGCTGACGCCGGGATGGCCATTGATCTGACTTGCAACATCCTCAAGTTTATCATCCTCGATTTCCATGGCAACCAAAGAACTGGTGTATCCTAGCTTTCTGGTATCAAAAATGGCACTGAGTTGTCTTAGAACGCCAATCTCTTTTAGTTGATTGAGTCGTTTTTTGATATCCTCAGGGGTTGAATCAAATTTTTTAGCAATAGCATCAAAAGGCCTAGTTACAAGTGGAAAAGTCCATTGAATTTCATTTAAAAGTTCTTTATCATAGTCGTCCATAAAAGTCAACAAATCAATAACCTGGCTATTCAATTAAAAATGTAGCTTGTATTTTACGCAGCAGTTTTTAATACATAAATAGAAACTGAAATCCTTTTGATCGATGATAGTTGATCTTAATCTTCAAGATAAAAAAATAGTCATCATAGGGGGAGGAAATGAGGCACAAAAGAGAATCAACTCCACACTAAAACAAGGGGGCAGCATTACTGTAATTAGTGATTCAGTAAATACTCAAATCGATAAATTAGTAAAAAGTAAGAAAATCAAATTCATAAAACAGCGAATTACAAATGCGCAATTCATTACAAAGCTAAAACCGGACCTCATAATCACAACAACAAATGATCAAAAAATAAATCAAAAAATCATAAATTATGCAAAAAAGAAAAAGATCATCGTCTATAGTTCAGACAGTCCAGACGAGAGTGATTTTTCAAATCCGGCAATAATAGATTTTGAGAATACGATAAAAATAGCAGTTTTTACAGGAGGAAAAAGCCCTGCAATGTCAAAGAAAATCAAGGAAAGATCAGAAAAGGCACTCAGAAAGATCGTTACAAAAGAGGACATTGTTCAAATTAAAATTCAAAATACAGTACGAAAAATGGCCAAAGAGGCAATATTTACCCAGGAGCAAAGAAAACAATGTCTTCGCAGCATTATCAATGATAATGAGATTGATCAGTTAATAAAAGACGGTCAGATGAAAAAAGCTCAAAGGCGGGCCATCACAATATTGAGGAATTGGAAATGAATCAGAACATCATCAATGCACGTGTCACTTTTCGTAATTCACCAATACATATTCTTGAGCAATTTACAATAAAAGATATGAAAAACGCATATGAGCAGTTCAAAAATAATTCTGGATTAGACGAATGTGTAATCATTCAAACGTGTAACAGAATAGAACTATTTGGAAAATCCAAGGCATATGATTCAGAAAAAATTAAAAAAACGTGGGCAGCAATTGCAGATCTTGAGGAAGAGGCATTTGATGAAAACATGGAATTCGTAGAGAATCAAAAGGCACTCCATCATTTGTTGAAACTGACATCGGGATTGGATTCCATGGTACTAGGTGAGGAGCAAATTTTAGGTCAAATAAAAAATTCCATCACGTCTGCAAGAGAGGTAAAGGCATCAGGGCAGCATCTAAACACGCTGTTTGACAAGGCAATCAGAATCGGAACCAGAATTAGAAACTCAAGTGGAATTGGGGCAGGAGGAATTTCAATAGGATCTATGGCAGTAAAGGTGGCAGAGGAAAACATTGATGAATTAAAAACAAAGAGGGTATTGCTTATTGGAACAGGGGAGGTATCAACACTGGTTGCAAAATCACTTCAAAGAAGAGGATACATGTTTGATGTTACAAGCAGAACCATTGGAAGATCAGAGACATTTTGTGAGACAATGGGAGGGAATCCAATTAAATTTGAGACGGTGCTTTCGGGATTTGATAACTATGATGTGATTTTTGTGGCAACAACTGCGCCATACTTTCTAGTTACAAATGAGAAAATTACAAAAGCCATGAAAAGTAAGAGTAAGGGAATGATGATTTTGGATTTGTCAAATCCCAGAACAGTAGACGAAAGAGTTGCAACAATTGGCGGTGTCAAACTAATGAATTTAGATCAGATTGCTGAAATGGTAGAAAAAAACATGAATGCACGATTAAACAAGGTAAAAACCGTTGAAAATATAATTAGTGAGGAAGTTTCTGTATTGGAGGCCTCAATGAAAAGACTAGATGCAGAACCGCTTGTAAAAGATGTGTTCAAAAACATAGAGAATCTCAGGGAAAAAGAGCTGCAAAAAGCACTTCAAATGCTAGATGAAAAAGACGAAAAGAAGATCAGGATTATTGAGGAACTGACAAAGGCAGTCGTTGAAAGCATTGTATCAACGCCTATGAACAATATTAGAAAGGCATCAGAGCAGGGAAAGCCAGACGTGGTGGAATTAGCAAGCAAATTATTTGACTACAAAAAACACGAACAAGTAGATTAGAATTATATTTTAGATACAGAGAATTTTGATCATGTCGTTTCCAGCTAGACGCTTGCGCAGATTGCGCATATCAGATAAGATGAGAGGACTAGTCCAACAGACAACCCTTTCTCCAAAGGATTTCATTTGTCCAGTATTTGTTCAAGAGGATTTGAAGGAAAGAGTCAAAATAGAATCAATGTCTGAGATTGAGAGGCTTCCATTAAAAGACGTAAATGACGAAGTAGAAAAAATCATAGAGCTGGGAATTCCTGCAATCATGCTCTTTGGCATACCTGCCCAAAAAGACGAGGCAGGGAGTTCTGCATTTGATGATAATGGGATTGTACAAAAGGCAATCTCGCAGGTAAGAGAAAAATTTGGAGACAGAATAGTAATAATGGCAGATGTATGCCTGTGTCAGTTTACATCTACGGGGCATTGCGGAATTATCAGGGGGGATAAAATTGACAATGATGCAAGCCTGGAGACGCTTGCAAAAGTTGCAGTTAGCCAAGCAGAGGCAGGAGTGGATACAGTGTCACCATCGGCCATGATGGACGGACAGGTTGCAGCAATTAGAAAGGCACTAGACGAGAAAGGATTTGCAGATGTTTCAATAATGTCGCATTCGGCAAAACACAGTTCCAATTTTTACTCTCCATTTAGGAATGCTGCAGAATGCGCCCCAAAGTTCGGAGACAGAAAAACATACCAGGTTCCATACACAAATCCAAGAGAGGCGATGATGGAAGTTCAGGCAGATATTGAGGAAGGGGTGGACATTGTAATGATAAAACCTGCATTGGCATACTTGGATTTAATTGCAGAGACTAGGAAAAAATACAGTGTTCCAGTTTCGGCATACAGTGTTTCAGGAGAATATGCTTTGGTAAAGGCTGCATCCCAATTAGGATATGTTAGTGAAAAAGACATAACGCTAGAAATACTTTATTCAATTAAAAGGGCAGGGGCAGATATGATAGTGACATATTTTGCAAAATCAGCTTCAAGATTACTTCAGGAATCATGAGAAACGACGAAAGATTTGAGATTCAGAGAGCATTTGACCTGTTACCACATGTAGTAGGTGCAAGCTGGACGGCAGTATGGTTCAGAATGAAGGGAATCAAGAAACCAACCAGAGAGGAATTTCGAGAAAAAACACTCGAATACCTGCAGTTAGTAGAGCCCGTTTTTGAATCATATCCAGAAGAGGAGGCAGAATTTGCAGAAATTATCAAATACATCAAGTTTAGAAAAAACGAGGAATATGAGAAAATAAGGACAGGGGAAAACAGGGAGATTGAAACACGTTATGACAGATACGTCGACTATGGCTAAAGTTCACAGTTTAGCTGTTTTAGAAACTCTTTGAGCACTCTGGTTCGCTTTTTTGCCTCTAATTTGGCAGATTTTGTATTCATCAAATATTGTAATCTGAGTAATTTTTGAAAGAAATGATCCACGGTCCATACTTTGTCATCTGGCTTTCTTGCTTTGCAAAAGGGATCATCGGTATTGTAAAAAGATCTTTTCAGAGAGCCGGCAGTAGCAAAAACTCTTGCAATCCCTATGGCACCTAACGCATCTAACCTATCAGCATCTTGAAGAATCTTCCCTTCAAGTGTTTTGGGAACCGCGTTTTGAGAGAAACTGTGATCACGAATTGCATCTGAGACTATGACTATTTCATCATCAGAGAAATTATATTTTTTTAGAATTTGTTTTGATTTTTTAGCACTTTGTATAGAAGACAGTTTTGAGCGCTTGTCAGATTTTGGATAAGAGACAATATCGTGCAATAATGCGGCACTAAGAACCAGCTTCTCATTTGCCTTTTCCTGTTTGCATAATTTTTGGGCATTTTTGCACACCCTCATTACATGCTCAAAATCATGTGCCGAGTCATTATTATCCATGATTTCTTGAATTTCATTTTTAATAGAGTCGGTGACTTTCATTAGAATCTCCATATTTTTGGTTTGACAAACTTGATTTTCCTTTGGGTAATTAAAACAGTCCAGTTAATAGAGGCAAAAAGAACAATGATTCCGACTCCGACTCCGTCAATTAACAGTATGCCAGTAAGCCTGTCCTCAAAGATATCCAAGAAGGGAGTCAGGACGGCATTTCCAAAATGAATCATAACAATGTAGGAAATGGTTCTGCCAAACCAAAATCCAATGTAAATGCCAAGACTCTTTGCCCGCATCAGTCCATATGTAATAAACAGCACATTGCTTGGAAGGGGAGTGGCCCCAAAAAGAAAAGATGCGATTACGTAACCATATTTTTTATTATTAAGATAGTTTCCGATAGTGTCAAGATTGGATTTTTGTTCTTCTGCTACAAATCGTCTAAACAGACCGCTTATTTTTTTGAGAGCAAACCTGCCAATAGTTGCACCAGTTGCCCCCACCATAGCAAGAACCACCACATCCAAACTTGGATCCAGAAGATAAAACGAGGTCAGAACAATCCAGCTGGGGGGCATAAGAATGGGAGCGGCATTTATTCCGATTAACACAAAAAAAATTCCAAAATATGAAAATTCTCCAAAAATTTCAAAAATATCCAATGTCTTTCAAAAATTATATAAGATTTTTTATTTCTAAACCCTTGGATCTAGGTTTAGTCGTAAAATAATTTTAATTTAGTCTAAAAAATTATAAAAATTACATCTTTCTCAAAACAATGATCATGTATTGTAACAAATTGGATCAATGATGCAATATCTTTATAAACAATTTGTGCCCAAACTAAGCATGTCTGAGATGATATGGAAATGTTTTAGATGCAATCTATCTTTCAAGGACGATGCGTTAGCTGAAATGCACAAGCAGATATCTTCACATTCAGTGACTAAAGTAAAGACAATTGTAGCATAATTTTAAAAAATACCTGATTTTATCATTTTTAACTGAAAATTTGGTGCAGAGGGTGGGATTCGAACCCACGAACTCCTAAGAGAAGGGATTTCCTATTTTGAGGATCTTGAGTCCCTCTCGGTTGACCGGGCTTCGATACCTCTGCAATAAGATTGGGTATTGTCTGATATTTCTCAATTACTATTTTGACAGATTAAAAACCTGATCCGTCACGGTGTTAGTTTTTTGAAAAAGCTTATAATCGTGCAAGATTGTTTGAAAAACATGTCAGAATTCATACCAATTTCCGAAGCAAAAAAAATGCGAAGTGGAGTGAACGTTGAAGCCAAAGTTAAAAGCAAAGGAGATTCAAGAACTGTAAATCTCAAAAGTGGAGGTACAGTAGATGTCTGCGATGCAGTAATTTCTAACGGTGAAACTGAGGATGACCAAATGAAACTCACTTTGTGGGGAGACGATATCAAAGAAGTAAATGTTGGAGATACCGTTGTCATTACAAATGGTTATACCAATGAGTTCAAGGGTGAAGTGTCCTTAACCAAAGGCAAATTTGGTAAGATGGATATTAATCCTACTCAATAATTTCTTTTATTATCTAAATTATTTTTCATATCTATTAAAATCAGAATTATGCCAATAATAGATATTATTATTCCCAGAACAAGTAAAAATCCAGAGATAAGAAGAGGAATCACCAGGTTCAGTACGGGGGAATTAGGATTGGACAGGGCATCAGAACTTTCAGGATCTTCAGAAAACATCATGACAATAGTTACAATTCGGGGGCCGGTATTTTCAATTTCAAAATTCAAAGAGTCGGATTGTGTAATGTCTAATGCCTCAAACAAAATGGGTTCAGACATTACGTATTTGCCATAATCATCATCAAAGATATTTGAAATTGCAATCGACAGAGAATCCTCAGAATCATAATCAATGATTTGAATTCCCCATAACAAAGGAATATCATAAGAAAAAACATCATAAGTGACATAAGCTAATTCGCCAGGCATGATTTGAATTTCATTAGTTATCTCATCAAACATCCCCTCAAACATTGCAGACATGGAAATGTCATTAGGGCCGGTTATGTCAGAAGGAACTACAGATGCTGCAATTATAAGAGATATTCCAATCAAAGTCAGTCCAACTGCAGTAATGAATATTCCGCGTTTTTTCATTTTAAAATTTAAAGATAAAACCCCCACTTTTATGTTGTTGAAAACAACGCTACAAAAACTAGTGATAGTTAGCGTCTAGACTTTTTTTTAGCTGCAGCCTTTTTCTTTGCAGGTCTGGTCTTGGGTGCAGCCTTTTTCTTTGCAGGTCTGGTCTTGGGTGCAGCCTTTTTCTTTGCAGGTCTGGTCTTGGGTGCAGCCTTTTTCTTTGCAGGTCTGGTCTTGGGTGCAGCCTTTTTCTTTGCAGGTCTGGTCTTGGGTGCAGCCTTTTTCTTTGCAGGTCTGGTCTTGGGTGCAGCCTTTTTCTTTGCAGGTCTGGTCTTGGGTGCAGCCTTTTTCTTTGCAGCAGCTTTTCTTCGATTTGCCAACAATTCTTTTAATTTTAAATGTGCCTTATCCAATGCCTTTTGGGCATTTTCCTCAGATTTTGTTCTTTTTTCTAATTCTTTAAGGAATTTCTGGACAGACTTGCGACTCACAGCTTTTGTTTCACGCAAGGAAGGCTTTGACTGGGTTTGTTTTTGTATTTTTGATGTAATTTTTGATTGGGCATCAGAAAAATCAGCAACATCGCCGGTAATCTTTTTGGCAGTCTTATTTCGACTTTTAATTTCTTCAACTAGCTCATTTGCACGATCATTTAACGAGCGTAATCTAGCCTCAGCATTTTGCTTTTCGGCAGGGTTCTCAGCAAATTCAATTTCTTGCTTGGTTTGCTCGATCACTTCATTTTCCTTAGCAAGCCGATCTTCGGCTACGGCAATCAGGCGGCCAATACTCTCAAGTTGGGAATTTTTCATAGTAAGAACCTTTGAAACATCAGAGAATTCCTCACGTTCGGATTGAATTTTTTTATCAAGGGATTGTAAACCTAAAGAGGAACGTCTTTCAGCAGAACGAAATTCCTTGACATTATTTTTAGCTTTTTTACGTAGATTTGTCGCTTCCTGTTTCTTTTTTCGTAATTGTATTACTAGTCTTTCCAATGATGCCAATAACAAAACCAAGTAAAAGAGTCGGTTAAGTAGTGAACATAATCATGATTTGACTTTCAAGTTAAGAAAATTAACATAGTTTGATCGCCAAAGTCAAATTTTTAAGAAATATTAATTTGAAAAAAATACAGCAATCATGGAATTTCATCCAAAAGATTTACCAATATCAAAAACATATGATCTCAAAGACGAGAAAGAGGCAGTTTTGGCAGTTGAAGACATGGTAAGATTGGGATTCAGGAATAAAAAGGCAGGATACAAAGTACTAATGCCAAAGGAATCTAGGACTGCAAAGAGAATCGGATATACGGTAACAACGGGAATTACAACGAGCCTAAGGCAAAAGAAGGAAGACAGGGACATTAAATATTGGACATATCACCACGATGATCAGCATTATGCAATAGTTTTGATGCAGCGTAGTGTTCTAGAAGATCTAGGTTTTTGATTTATCAAAAATTTTGTATAGCTTTGTTCTATTGGCCATCACTCCAGCAAGCATCACGCCAACAATGGTACCACCGACTACATCCATAGGATAATGCACCAACACGTAAAGTCTGCTCAGGGAAATTAAAAATGGATACAGAAACATAAGATATGCGCCGCGGGGGAACCGTTCAGATAATGCATATCCCAAAATAATGGCAAATATCATAGACCTTGCAGCATGGCCAGAAGGATAGGATGCATCGTATCCGCCCTCGCAAAACAGGGCAAAGGTGTCCTCACTAACAGGTACAGGAAAAGAGACAGCATCATACTCAAAATCAGGCCTGTCTCGATCAACACCGCATTTGACATATCCTGTAAACAGTGTGGAAATCACAATCAATATCATCAAGGTCAGACCAACCCTGCGGGTTTTTGGAATTAGCAATACCAAAATTGCAAAGCCCAGCATCCACAATGCCTCGCCGCTTTCAGTAATGGATTGCATTATCAGATCAATGATAGGATTTCCAACAATTTCAGAAAAAAACAAAATTATGTTTTGATCAAAGCTTTCAGTGACCCCAGAATAAACAATAGCAGTAAGAATTAGAAAGGATACAGTCAGCAGTACAAAAGAGCGAGATCTAATATCAAAAAGCCAACTTTGCAACTAGTGAAACCTCAATTACCCATCTTTTAATTTTTGTCAATAGACAAACAGTCTTCAAAACCAACAATCATAAACAATACTGATCGGCTTAAAGAATTTAACCAAGAGGACAATAGACAACTTGTGAAAGTACTCACATTAGATGATTTTGACCTAAGAGATAAGACAGTTTTTTTGCGGGTAGACATGAATTGCCCAATAGATCCAGAGACACAGGAGATTCTAGGTACTAAAAGAATAGAAGAGGCAATTGAGACACTTGACTCGCTAAAAGAATCAAAAGTTGTCATAGGATCTCACCAAGGAAGGGTTGGAAATAACGAATACACAGGGATGGACAGGCATGCAAAAGTTCTTGAAAAGTTAATGAACAAAAAAATAAGATACGTAGAGGATACAATTGGAGAATCTGCACAAAACGCGATTAAAAATTTAAAGTCGGGGGAAATTTTGCTTTTGGATAACCTAAGGTTATGTGCAGAAGAAAACTATGAATTTACCCCAGAAAATGCGGCAAAAACAATCATGGTTTCCAGACTATCCAAGCTATTTGACATTTGTGTGTTAGATTCATTTCCTAGTGCGCATAGGTCACATCCGTCAATAGTGGGATTTCCACAAGTGATACCTGCATGTGCAGGAAGGATTGTTGAAAGGGAAGTGAGGAATTTGGATGAGATTATGACGGTTGCAAAGGCGCCACACATTATTGTCTTGGGAGGATCTAAAATACCAGACAGGCTAGAAGCAATAAAGCTGCTAATTCAAAACGGTCGGGCAGATCATGTTTTACTAACAGGGCTAATTGGCAATGTGTTTATGCGTGCACAGGCAAGAATCAAGTCCCCGATGGGAATAAAACGCGAAGAGGAAGTCGTTGCAAAGGCACATTCGCTGATAGGAGAATACCCCGATGTCTTTGCAACCCCGGTAGATATTGCAATTGACAAGGATGGCGAAAGAGTAGAGATGGATGTAAGAGAGATGGGCAAAGGGGACAAGATATTTGACTTGGGACCAAAAACGGTAGAATACTATTCAAAATTAATTGCAGGTGCAGGAACGGTATTCATTAGCGGTCCTGCGGGATTTTTTGAAAAAGAAAACTTTGGCTATGGAACAAAAGCCCTGCTAAACTCAGTTGCAAATTCCATGGCAACTACAATTGTTAGTGGAGGTCATTTGACTACTGCGCTAAAACAGCAAGGATTAACAGATAAAATCAACCACATCAGTACCGCAGGCGGGGCACTGGTACTGTATCTCACCGGGGAAAAACTGCCAATGATTAAGGCATTAGAAGATGCTGCGATAAAATACAAATCTAAATAGAAGACCTGCAAGAAGGATTCGGACATTTGCGTTCCTCAGATGCCCCCAAATGGACATCATGCCCGCAGCTATCACAGTGAAGCTTCTCCATAGGATCAAATAGTTTCAGGTACATCGTAGTAAGGTTCTGGGCAATATTTCTGGCAAGACCCGAATCACAAAGTTCGTTAAAAAAGGATTCAGTATCATCAATTATCCAAGAGGAATCAAGATCACCGCCTGCCTTTATTATTTCAAAGATCTCATCATTTGTAAACTTGGCATCAATGTCATTGAATTTTTCAAAAATTATTTTCCTAATTTGAAGTGCGATTGGAACTGTAGGAGTAAAATCACTCATACTAGTACAGGTTTGCTGCCTCTTCTTTTAATTTATCCACATCCTGAGCATCCTTTAGATTATCCCCGATGTACGTATAAAGTGCAGATTTGAGCACCTTAAGAGACAGTAGTGCACACTTGATTCGTACTGCCTGTAGATGTTCAAGGCCCAACTCACTTAGGACATCATTTTTTTCAATTGCCCTTGCCTCATCCAGACTCTTACCCTTTGTAATTTCAGTCAAAACCGAAGAGCAGGCCATGCAGATTGCACAGCCCTTGCCATGAAACTTTATATCAGTAACCTTGTTTTCGTCAATTTTCATATCAATGTCAATGCTATCGCCACATAGCGGATTAGAGTCATGAAATGTTACGTCATGATTTTCAATTTGGCCATAGTTAACCGGGTTTCTTGAGTAATCAACGATCATCTCGTGATAAATGTCTGCATTGCTACTCATAGTTTGAACACCTTTGCCACAATATTTAATGAATCTACCAGAATATCAATGTCTTGTTTTGTATTGTAAATGTAAAAGCTGGCCCGGGATGTTGCAGCAACATTTAGCCTCTCCATCAGAACTTGTGCGCAGTGATGGCCGGATCTTAACGCAATGCCTTCTGCATCGATAATTTGAGCAACATCATGGGGATGGACATCTGCAAAATTAAATGAGATGACACCGCCGCGTTTTGAGATATCCTTTGTGCCATAGATGTGAAGTCCTTTGACTGCAGACAGCTTTTCTAGGGCATATTTTGTTAGTTCAACCTCGTGTTCCCTTATGTTATCCATTCCAATTTTTGTAAGATAGTCTATTGCAGAGCCCAAGCCTACTACATCTGCAATGTTGGGAGTGCCTGCCTCAAATTTGTATGGCAAGTCATTCCAAGTGGTCTCATACTTGTGGACTTCCCTAATCATGTCACCGCCACCGTGAAATGGGCTCATGGTTTCTAGTATGGATTTTTTTACCCACAAGACGCCAATTCCGGTAGGTCCCAGCATTTTATGTCCAGAAAAGGCAAAAAAGTCACAGTCCAGTTCTTCAAGATCAACTTTCATGTGAGGAACTGCCTGGGCTCCATCAATCAGCGTGAGAACGCCTGCATCCCTGCATCTCTTGATGATTTTTTCAGCATTGGTAATGGTTCCAAGGACATTAGACATCAGGCTAAAAGTTACTAGCTTGACTTTGCCTGTTGCAAGATATTTGTCAAGATCATCTAAAATCAACTCGCCATTATCATCCATTCCAATGTATTCTAATTTGGCATGTTTTTCCTGAGTTAGAAGCTGCCATGGAACGATGTTGCTGTGGTGTTCGTATTCAGTAGTAACCACAGTATCTCCTTTGTTGATATGAGGCCTGCCCCATGCGTATGCAACCAGGTTGATTGCCTCAGTGGTACCCCGAACAAAGATAATTTCCTGGCGGTTTTTTATATTTACAAAACTTGCAATCTTGTCTCGGGTTGCCTCATATGCCTCAGTAGCTTCTTCAGCCAGCGCATAAACAGCCCTGTGAATATTTGCATTATGGTTTTTATAATAATCAGTGATTGAATCAATTACCTGATTTGGCTTTTGTGTTGTAGATGCATTGTCAAGGTATACAAGGGGCTTGTTGTCCCTAACAGTTCTCTTAAGAATTGGGAAATCACTTCTTAGATTTTCAAAAATAGATTCCGTACTTTGCATTTCTTAAAGCTCCACGTAAATTGCATCAGCATCTACTTTAACATTGTATGTCTTGAGGGGTTTTTCAGCAGGGAGATTTTGGGGCTCTCCACTTGCCAGATTAAAAACAGAAAGGTGTAACGGGCATCTAATGCCATCATCGCTTAGAAAACCGGTGGAAAGATCAGCATCAGCATGGGTACAAATCAAGTCAGTTGCATGGATTTTCCCCCCCAGATTAGCTATGAGGAGCTTCTTATCTTCGTGGACAAATCCGAAAAGCTGGCCTTCTTTTACTTGCTCTGTACTACAAGCTTTAATCCATTCAGACAAAACATCACCTATACTTGTAATGCTGTTGGATTTCAGAGTCTTCGTTGTATCGGGTTTCCTCAATTTCAACAAACTTTGTTAGTTCCTCATCAGTGCTAATTGTAAGTTCCTTGTTGTCCCATTTTGACTCAATCAGATATGCAATCCATGCTCGAACCTGAAAAGACATCTTTCTTGAGAGGGGTTCCAAGAAACCCTCAACTATCGTTCTTTCAGCTTCCTGGTGACTCAGACATCGGGTCTTCAAATAGAATATTTGTTCCTCATCAATTTGTGCAACAGATGCAGAGTGGGTAGCCTTTACATCATTAGTAAAAATCTCCAATCCCGGAATTGCGTCAGATTTTGCATCCTTGTCCAATAGAATTGAACGGCCAGACAGAAAGGAGTTTGACTTTGCGGCATTTTCCTTGATTCTAATCATTCCTTTGAAGAGGGATTTTGATTTGTCCCTTAGAATAGATTTTTCAACGACCCTTCCTTCAGTTGCCGGACTTTCATGATTAACATTAGTCTGGATATCAAATGACTGCTCGTTATTTCCAAAGATTACTTCAGAATCGTTGGATGATGCGCCAGTGCCATTTAAAAAGTACTCAATTTTGTATCTGGACAGCATAGAGCCAAACAGTCCAGAATACCAGTTTACTTTAGAATCCTGGGCCAAGTCAGTTCTTCTAGTTGAGAATGCCACTGCATGCTGATCAATCATCTGCAGAGCGGTAACATCTAATTGCGCATTTGCCCCAAGAGAAGTATTCATCAACTCCAGATATGCCTGCTGAGTCTGAATGCTAGGAGAGTACAATTCCTGCACAATGCTGGCCTTGCTACCTTCATCTGCAAATATTACATTTCTAGAAATGGTTGAATGGCCATCCTCAGACAGGCAGGTAAACATGTGAATCGGCTTATCTACAATCAAGTTACGCGGGATGTGTATGAATATTCCTGAGTTAAAGGCAGCGTTGTTTAGCGCAGTAAATTTATCTTCATCGGATTTTGATGCCTCTAATGCCTTTTTTACCAATTCTGTATTATTTTCTATTGCATCAGAAATTGAAGAAATCACCAGTCCCTTTGACTTTAGATCATCAGGAAGGTTGATTTTGACAATATTGGTTCCAATTTGGATAACACAGACTTGGTTTTCTAGCTCGCCCAATCTTTTTGTTAAGAAGCTAGGAATGGTTTGGGCAGTAGACGTGGAGAGGGACACTTTTTCTGGATCCATCTTTTTTGCATCAGTGTATTTGTTGTATAGTGGAGATAGCTCAATTGGCAGGCGGTCATAGACAGATAGCGAATTCTTTCTGTAGTCCTTTAGCCAATCAGGTTCATTTCGTGAGGAGGAGATCTCATCGATAATACTTGTATTGAGTTTTGAGAGAATTTCTTGAGACATGATTTTTACCAAAATTAAGTATGGGATATTATCCCACCGAATCATCCATCTCTAGTTTGATGAGCCTGTTTAATTCAACAGCATATTCCATTGGCAACTCTTTTGTGAATGGCTCCATAAAGCCATTTACAATCAAGGATAGTGCCTCCTCTTCATTGAATCCTCTGCTCATAAGATAGAAGATTTGTTCATCGCCAATTTTTCCAACAGTTGCCTCGTGGGTGATTGTTGCATCTTCCTGATTAATTTCCATGTAGGGATATGTATCGGTTTTTGACGTATCATCTAAGAGTAGTGCATCACACCTTACAGTTGATTTTACACCAGTGGCACCTTTTGCTACGTTTAGCATTCCCCTGTAGGTTGAACGGCCGTCTAGCCTGCTTACGGACTTTGATGTGACCTTGGAGGTCGTGTTTGGTGCAAGATGAACCATTTTTGCTCCCGTATCCTGATGCTGTCCCTTGCCTGCAAAGGCAATGGACAATGTTTCGCCATATGCCCTCTGGCCCATAAGATATACCCCAGGATACTTCATTGTGAGCTTGCTGCCAATGTTTCCATCAATCCATTCAACTGTAGCACCTTCATATGCATAAGCACGCTTGGTTACAAGATTGTAAACATCAGCACTCCAATTTTGGATTGTAGTGTATCGTAGTTTTGCATCTTTGTGTGCAACCAGTTCTACAACTGCAGAGTGCAGCGATTCTGAGGAATAAACAGGGGCAGTACATCCCTCAATGTAGTGTACTTCTGCACCCTCATCTACAATGATCAGTGTTCTTTCGAATTGACCTATGTTTTCTGCGTTAATTCTAAAGTATGCTTGCAGAGGCATGTCAACTTTGACACCAGGTGGGACATAGATGAACGAACCGCCACTCCATACTGCACTGTTTAACGCTGCAAACTTGTTGTCCTCTGGGGGAATGATTTTACCAAAGTATTTTTTGAACAACTCTGGATGTTCATGTAGTGCCGCATCAGTATCTAAAAATAAAACGCCCTGTTTTGCCAGGTCTTCTCTAAGGCTGTGATAAACAACCTCAGACTCGTACTGTGCACCCACACCTGCCAAGAATTTCTTTTCAGCCTCTGGAATTCCTAGTTTGTCAAATGTGTTTTTGACATTCTCTGGAACATCGTCCCAATTCTTTTCTACCTTGTCAGATGCCTTTGCATAATAGTAAATATTTTGGAAATCAATTACGCTGAGGTCTCCGCCCCAAGTTGGCATTGGTTTTTTCATAAAAATTTCAAATGAACGCAATCGGAAATCAAGCATCCAGTCAGGCTCGTTTTTCATTTTACTAATGCTAATTACAGTTTCCTTAGACAGGCCTTTCTTGCTAAGGTGGACATACATCTCTGTAGAATCCTTAAAATCATATTTTGAATAATCCATATCCAGATTTTCAGCAGTCATGTACGTCATAACTCCGTTATATTATAAATACATGAGGAAAAATAGGCATAGCTAAATAGCTACAGCTAAATCAGGGTAGCAAGGTGATTGTAGACTAGTCATTCTCAAAAATATAGCAGATATGCATAAAAAACATTACAGCTGCCAAATTACCAAAAATACTCAACAAGGAAACTCCAAGACCATGGGGCAAATAAGATAGAACAAGAAAAATTCCAACTCTTGATGATGCTTTAGAAAAAATATTGAATAGATACAAGAAAAAATTAAAGCAATGGCAAAAACCAAAGTAAAGCCACAAAAACAAACCAAATCAGAGACAATTACTCAATCATTAAATCAAGGAGGAACATTTTTACAAATTCATGTAGTTCATAAACTTTAGAAACATGGTTGGTCAGATTCCAATATAGAATATCCAACTAGAGCAAACACTGCTAAAAAAATCATCCATCATTAAAAATTTTAAAGTGTTATTATTGAACAAACACTGCTAATTCTTCTAAAACTACTGAATTAATGAAATCAATCTGCCTATTTGAAAGAAGGGAATCGAAAAAATTCTCCATTTTGGCAGAAAAGTGCATTTGCAGTTTGAATTTTCCCATTCAATATGATTTTTATCTTATCTTCTGAAAGAATAAATTTTTTTTGTACTTCATCTATTTTTTTAGTATAATTGCTTGAAATGAATTCATGTTCTACGAAGAAAATCCCTTTTAATCCTCTGATAAAACAGATAATACCGTTCATAATTATTGCGAAATCTTCTGGTTCTAAATATTTAAGAGGTTTTGTTATTTCATCATAAAAATTTTTAGAATTTTTAATATGAGCAATCCAATCATTTCTCATATCCTTAATTAAGGTGAAATTCTCAAAAAGTTCACTAAGCAATGTTTTCATACACAATACAGAATTTTTTTCTTCAGTATTTAGATGTGATAAAAAACTATCATATTCTTCTCTGAAAATTACTAGGTCCAAACAACCATATTTTTGTAATGTTGTTGATGCTTTATCTGAAGTGCTTTTTCTACAAACTTTATATAAATACAACAAAGAATTTTCAATTAATATAAATCTAAAAAGAGATTCTGTTTTTTTATTTGGGAATGAAGATAAGACATTTTCAACAAATCTTGAATAACAAATAATCTATGTGATCAAGTTCTGTCGTACATTTTATTAGTTTCTCAATAACGAATACTTGTGCCTATTTTTTACAGTATTTTTATAAAAACTAACAAATCAGATTATAATGAGAGATTTTTAGTATTGTATAGAATTGACTGATTCAAATTGGATATTTGAAGATTATATATCTCCTAGAGCCTTACCTAATGAACAAATCCTTGCATGGATTAAGTGGGATTCTGATATTTCATACGATAAAATCCTGATTAAATGTGATCCGGATATTTACTTTCAAAGAATTTTAAATGTTGATCAATCTGTCTTTGATGGAACTAAATCTGAAGGTTTTGATGCCCAATTTGAAAATGAAACTGTAGTAATTAAAAAAGATATAATTCAAGTTCCGGGATTTGTAGGATTTCGGGCCATCTATAAATTAAAACCTGAAGACGAGAAGAAATTACCATTTCTAATTGAGTTTATTTCAAATGATAAAGTCATTAACTCTATTGAATTATCAACCACATTAGTTAGACCAAAACTGATCATGACTAGTGCTCCTTCAGAAGGAATCGTAGTAGATGATTTAGTTCCAATTTTACCTTCATTGTCATTCACATTAAAAAACATGGGACACTGTGAAGTACAAAAATTGAAGCCCATTCTTGATGTAAGGAGTTGGAATACTAAGGATATGAAGATAGAGGTCAAACATACAAAAGAAAAAAATTTCAGTGAAGAACATCTTTTTGTAAATACTACCACCACATACATCCCAAAAATTATTCTGCATGGTTCGGGAATGGGTATGATTGGTATAGGTTTTCAGTATTATGACCAAATGGATAACATATATGAAACTGAACTTGTAAATGTGCCAATGCACATTCCACAAAAAGAAAATTTGGAGATTCCGGTATCTTCTACGATATCTAATAAACAGACACTTCTTTTAGAACCAAAATTAGTCTAAAATTTTGTCTGTAGATTCAATAACAAGTGGATTGGGTTTCATCATTTTTACCTATTCTTCAGAAATTATTAGGATCCGGCGACATAGTGCATAGAGGAGCTACACTATATCATAAATACTCAGAAATTGAATACAAATATCAAATTTCTATTGGAAATTCACACTCTAGAATAGACGGAATAGGAAAAAAATTAAAGCAATATTTGACCCAACCCGTCAAATTTGAAGACATAATTGAAATCTACGGATTCGGGTTGCCTCATAACGAAGATTTAAAAAAACTTGGAATAATTACTATCCAAGAACAAAATCCAATCATAAATTTTGCTGAGATGTTCAAGACGGTTAAATCAGAATTGGTTACTATAGGCATTAGAAAATCTTTCCCTGAAACTCTTAGAGAAAAAATAGTTGATCCACATATTGTAAAAACTTCTAAACAGACTGGACGTGAATCTACTGAAACAAATTTAGAAATTGCTCTGGATTATAGTGATCTATGGTTCAAACACTTTGATCAATTTACCATTAGAGAAATTGAATTTACTTTCAACCTGGGTATTGTTTTGGAAAACATAGAAGAATTTATTCCTTCAGATTTTTCTAAAAAATTTATCAATGCTGCCAAAATGGCCCAAAAAGGAAATCAAAATGCGTTGCAATTCATTAAGATATCTCAAGATAAATTTATGTCATTTCAAAATCAAAACAAAATCGACGATATGGCTAAGACTATTTCCGTGATCCCCGAACAAAATTTTAAAATTACTCATGTTGATCCTGCTATGCAATCTTGTGAAATTGCAGGAGCTGGACATCCTATTGTTTTACCTGGAAGTATGAACATTACTTTGGAGGGTAGAATTGAAAAACATGATCTTGCCATATCTGGAACTCTTAAAATTGATTTAAAACAATTTGGTAGAATATTGAAAGGTATTATTAAGGAAATCAAAAAATCCACAAAGTCCATATCTTTTTGATAAAACTGTATTTTGAACCTAATAAAAAGGGAAAATTATTGTTGAGAATAATGACAGATAATGGAAAAATTCGAGGAATATCACATTATGAATTTAATGGTGTCTGGGATAACGTAAAACGTTATTCAAAGGAAACTCGATTTGTAAATAAGAGTAAACGATTAGAACCATACCCCAAGAGAAAAGGAGGCATTGGAAAATCCATGCAAGTTGCATATATTGTCAAACTGATCAAACACATAGTGAATGATCAGGAGATGAAATAACCCCTTAAGGTTTGGTAAATTCTGATAAACTAATTATTGGAATTTAAAGGCAAACTGCAAGAGATGATTTTCTTAGTCATCTAGTCAGCAAAAAATCCCAAAGAAATACAATTCAAAGACTTACATTTGTGATTTATGACAGACCACCAAAATTTACCAGAACCCCTGTTGATCATTCTTAATAACAAGGCATATCCACACTATCCATGGTCGGAATTGCAATGTCAGGATTTTTGGTTTTGGCCACAGTGATGATGATAATGGGAGTGGCAGTACCAACACATGCTGCAACCCCGGACTCTCCACTGCACCAGCATCATGCAGGCATACCAATAGATGGAATTCAGTGTGATGGCGGCAAGCTTTTGATGGTGACCCTTGCAGGCAATCCCGTTTGCCTAACTGGTGATTCTACCATGAAATTAGCAGACAGGGGCAGCAGTAGCAGCTATGCCACGATATACACACCAGAAACATCCCAAAAAGCCAATGAACCTTTAAATGAAAAGATCACAAGCCAGACAGACACGCATGTATTTACTGACAAAGAAAAGCAGATTATTGCCGATTACAAAGAATCTTCAATGTTATCATCACCTGGAATTCTTATACACAGTTATTCTTTAGACCTGTCAGAATCACCCAAGATGGGTCAGACAGCTGTGGTAAATTTTACCGGTATCTACACTGACAATACAAATTTTGAACCATACATGGAATCATTCACACTAAAAGTATTTGCCAATCCCGATAACAAAGTTCAGTTTTATAATGCCACAACAAATGCCGGCTCTGATGATCCAACCAGCTTTGATTCATTTGATAATGATATTGGATATGTAGTAGATAATCCCGTGCCGGGTAGGGCTTATACCGTGATGGTTACTGTAAAAATTCTAGAGGAAGGATTTATTGAAATTGATGCGCTGCGCTTTCATTCTTCAGAATCTAGTGGCGGTGTCTACCTTGCAATATCTAATGAACATTCTATGCCAGAAAATAAGTATATGGATGAGGAACACACGTTTTTGGATCACGACATTCTAGCTAGGGAATCTAGTCCTGAATCTTTTGCTCCTCAAAAAGATAGCAGACTCGGCAATAAGCCAGGACCCAAAGATGAGATAGTTAATGAGGATTTGACGGAGGAAAGAGTAGCTCAAATATATGCCAACCATCTGCGACTTTTGGGCGAGATAGTTCTCAGTGATATTGGCAAAGTCAATGATGATTTAATTGGATGGCTTGTTGATAAATCTCTTCCATTGGATGATGTAAAAATTATTTTGGGTCACTCTAATTTCACGCAAGCGCAAAAAGCTGATGCAATGGAGAGATACGAGACAGAATATACTGGCCCTCAGGATATGTCTGATGGTGCAGTAACGGCAACAACAACAACAGCAGCATATGGCTCCCCCACAGATGCCTCTGCTGCCCCAGCATTCCCCGTAGCTGCAACTCAGGAGACGTCTGATGGTTCAGCAGCAGCAGCAGAAGAAGACTCTTCTTCCAACACTTTTTCCATTGAAGGCACCGTATCTGCTCCACTTTATCATTCCCGCACCACGCAACCCGTCAACGGGATAGAAGTCTGTGCCTATGATTATTCTGAATCTGACGGTACAGAGACTGCTGTATTGCTTACAACTGAGGGTGACGAGGCCTGCACATTTACATCCAACATGGGAGAATATCACATAGATTCTATCCAAAACGATGATCCTTCTGATGCATCAAATGTTGATCTAGTTATCAAAATTATTTCTAGGGGCGCAAATGGTTTAGTTTTGCAAGACATGTCTGAAAATGTTTATGAAATACGATCTACTGGAGTTTTGAACTTTAGTCAGGATACAAGAATGTATGATTTTGAATTGAATGGCAATAATGCAGAAGCAGCCGGTATAATCAATGCGATCTCTGATGGCCGTGATTTTTTTAGTCATCATGGTATTCCTAATGCACGTCTTACTGTACATTGGGAACCTGGTTGGCAACAGGACACTATGTATCTACACTCTAACAGAATCCGTCTTGACGATCATAGCAATCATCATTTGGATCTACTCATAATATGACATGAATTTGGCCACCATATTGACGATATAGCCATTGGAGGTACTATAGAAGGCCTTACTCGTAGTGAATGTTACACTGATATAAACGGTGATCGCGATTTTGATGATATCGGTGAGCGATTTCATTATTTTAGTCGCCCAACAGCTAACCCTGCATGTGCATGGAGCGAAGGTTGGGCTGATTTTGTTCCTCATTTAGTTACCAATTCAAGTCTTGGACGACATACAGTTTTTAATACTAATTTGGAGCAGCACAGTGAAGGATTTTTTCTTGCTCAACCCACACATGCTGGTTCCCTTAATGGTCCTCTTTATGGACAATTAGTTGAAGGACGGGTAGCCGCAGCGCTATGGGATATCAAAGATCATAACGTTGATAGAATATATGACAATTTAGAATACAGCAGGAACGGTAATAATTTAGATAACCTGCAATTGGGAGATGATGAAATTATGGATGTAATTAGGAATAATCCCATCGGTACTTTTGAAGACTTCTACAAGGCATGGGAACGCGCAGGATATGATTCTTCATATGACATTATGAGACTGCACCACATGGAATTTGCAATCCCAAACGTTCCGACCCCGTCATCAAACATAATGACTGACAGTTTTGACACATTTGGTACTTGGTTCCTTGGTGCCTACTTGGAAACTTTCAATCCCGAGTTCCCTTCTTTTAGATCTTTTAATGTGTGGTTACTTGCCGGCCACGATTGGGAGATAGCTCCAGACGAAGACAATCCCTCCAACATGTTAGCATCGTCTCAAAACTGTGATATCTGGTGTATTATGACACTTAACCTGCCACTAGACACAGAAGGCCGACTCGAAGTGTCCTTTGACAGATACCTTGATAGCCAACTTGACGGAAATGAAGGTCTGTATGTGCAGTACCTGACAGACTCTGGATGGGTAACACTGAGACAATATACTGCATTAACTTTTTTTGATCGTGATGACAGCATGCGTGATGCTAACGACATGTGGGTATCTGAATCCCTGATACTGAGCATACCCCAATCACATACACTACTGCGATTTGTGGCACAATCAAACGAACCCGGTGAATTCGTACGAATTGATAATCTTAACATCGAGCCATTCGTAAATCCTCTCACGTTAGAACCCATTGATGATGTCTATTTGCGTAACGGAGAGACCCGTGAGGTACTCGTGTCTCCAACGCATGTCGACGATGATCCAATTATATTTCCTTTCCCACCTGATCCCCACGATCTCTTCACAGGCTACGTACCTAATGGTGATGGCACGAGAAGCATTTTCATCTCTCCGACCAGCCTCGCCGTTGGCAGTTATCCTATTACCGTAACTGTAAGATCTGGTATACACACTGCTACTCAGACGTTTCATGTTTTTATAACTAGTGACGACGACAATACTGGCCCTCCAGATACCACAAATCCTGTAATTATTGCGCCTGCTGATCTCACTGTAGAGGCTACCGGCATACTGACGCCTGTTAATATTGGTACGGCAACGGCTACAGACAATGCAGATCCAAGTCCTGCCATAACTAACGACGCACCAGATAATTTTCCACTTGGCCGCACAATAGTTACATGGACTGCCACTGATGCTGCAGGAAACACAGATACTGCAACACAGACGATAACCATCCAAGACACAACCCCTCCAAGCTCATCAGTTACCTCCCTGAGTACAGATGTAACTGATCCTACCAACTCTGAGGCCATACAATTTACGGCAACATTTAGCAGTGGTGTGACAGGATTTATCGCCGATGACATTGTCGTGGCAATTGATGGAACTGACACGTCTGGCCTGATATCTGCCTTTGCTGGAACCGGTGCTGAATACACCTTTACAGTAACACACGGCATCACCACAGGAGGTCTACTAACAGTAACCATACCTGCCGATGTGGCAGCAGAGGGCAACACTGCAAGTAATACTAGTACATTCACAGTGGACAGGATATCTCCCGGCGTAACTATCACACCAGCTGATGGCACCACTACCGGAGATGACCCCGTAACGTTTACGGCAACGTTTACCGAGGACGTTAGGGAGTTTGTCCTAGGTGACATTACGGTAACAGGCACCGCAAACAACGGTAGTCCCGCAGCATCAAACTTTGTAAGAGTTGATGCCCGCACATACACCTTTGAGGTTTCTCGCGGTTCTACAGACGGAACCGTAATTACATCAATTGCAGCAGGTGAGGCAAACGACTTTGCAGGCAACCCCAACACCCCATCTGCTCCGGTCACCGTCACCATAGACACTACTGTCCCATCCGTATCCCTGAGTACAACTGTAACTGATCCTACCAACTCTGAGGCCATACAATTCACGGCAACGTTTGACGGTGATGTCACACAATTCATTCGAGATGACATTGTCGTGACAATTGACGGAACCGAAACACCTGGCCTGATATCTGCCTTTGCTGGAACCGGTGCCCAATACACCTTTACAGTCACACACGGCATCACCACAGGAGGTCTACTGACAGTAACAATACCTGACGGTGTGGCAGCGGGGGGCAACACTGCAAGTAATACTAGCACATTCACAGTGGACATGGTAGACCCAACAGTAACCATCACACCAGATGATGGCACCACCACCAACGATGACCCCGTAACCTTTACGGCAACATTTACCGAGGACGTTGTCTTTAACCTAGATGACATTACAGTAACAGGCACTGCAAACGGCGGCAGTCCAGTAGCAGACAACCTTGGCGGATCAGGCAGTACCTACACCTTTGATGTAGCCCGCGGCACTACAGACGGAACCGTAACTGCATCAATTGCAGCAGATGCACTAACAGACGCCGCAGGCAATAACAACGAGGCGTCTAATTCAGTTACCGTCACCATAGACACCATTCCGCTAACAGTCTCTGTAACTACAACTGCAGATGATTTCACCAACCTTACTACAGTACCATTTACGGCAACATTCAACAAGGACGTTGACTTTAACCTAGATGACATTACAGTAACAGGCACTGCAAACGCCACCAATCCTGAAGCATCCAACGTTCAGACAGTTAATGCCCGCATATACAACTTTGAGGTTCTCCGCGGCACTACAGACGGAACCGTAACTGCATCAATTGCAGCAAATGCACTAACAGACGCCGCAGGCAATAACAACGAGGCATCTAATTCAGTTACCGTCACCATAGACACTCTTGCCCCAACAGTCTCTGTAACTTCATCTGCAGGCAGCAGCACCGGACTTGATACGGTACCATTTACAGTAGAATTTAACGATGACGTTAGGAACTTTGAACTAGAAGACATTACAGTGGAAGGCACTGCCAACGGTGGCACCCTTACAGCATCCGGCTTTGTAGCAGTTAATGCCCGCATATACAACTTTAATGTTGCAGGTATATCCGGTGACGGAACCGTAATTGTGTCAATTGCAGCAGGTGTGGCAGCAGACTTTGCAGGCAATGACAACACCGCATCTACTCCAGTTACCGTCACAATAGATACTACTGTCCCATCCGTATCCCTGAGCACCGATGTAACTGATCCTACCAACTCTGAGGCCATCGAATTTACGGCAACGTTTGACGGTGATGTCACACAATTCATCGCCGATGACATTGTCGTGACAATTGACGGAACTGACACGTCTGGCCTGATATCTGCCTTTGCTGGAACCGGTGCTGAATACACCTTTACAGTCACACACGGCATCACCACAGGAGGACAGCTGACAGTAACCATACCTGACGGTGTGGCAGCGGGGGGCAACACTGCAAGTAATACTAGCACATTCACAGTGGACATGGTAGACCCAACAGTAACCATCACACCAGATGATGGCACCACCACCAACGATGACCCCGTAACCTTTACGGCAACATTTGATGAGGACATTGAGAACTTTGATCTGGAAGACATTACAGTAACTGGTACTGCAAACGGCGGCACACCGACAGCATCCAACATTAATGGAGAAGGAAGTGTCTACACCTTTAATGTGGCACGCGGCTCCACAGACGGAACAGTAACCGTATCAATAGGTGCAGGTATGGCAGCAGACCTTGCAGGCAATCCCAATGAGGCATCTAACTTAGTTACCATCACCATCAGCACCACAGGAGATGAGATTGAGGCCGATATCCCATCTGGAGGCGATGGTGGCGTGGTGACATATGAGCCATCCTCAAATCTGATCACCCTCAACGTGGTATCTGACACATTGCCTGACACAATTATCGCCACTGATGGCCAGCTGCTTGACTTTAATGCCACCCCCACGTTTGCTGATGATGCTGCAAGCGGAGTAAAGAGTGTGAGAATTTCTGATTCTACAACTGAGGTTATCACTGATGTCTCTGATTCCCAAACTGTATCTGTCACTTATCCAGCAGGCATAGTTGTAAACGGTTCATCAAATGATTGGAGTGGCACCATTGCCGTTCCAACCCTTGTTACTGCTGGTACTGCTGTTGATCCTCCATCCCCAAGTGACGAGATAGGACTGGCATTCTCAGTCGGTGATGGCAACACCAGGCTGACATTTGATCAGGCAGTCAGATTACTCTTGCCTGGCCAGGCAGACCATGAGGGAGCCTTTTTCTCAGGAGAGGATACAGATGGCAACGTGGTATCACGATCACTGGTTGTGTGTCCGTTTGTTCCTGTCAATCAGACTACTGCCAATGATAACCTTGGAGCTGGCACTGCGTTGGAATCCTGTTTTGTTCGTGATGCTCCTGATATGATCATCTGGACCACTCACTTTAGCTCATTTGGCTCATTCTCTACGGTTCCTGTCGAACCTACACCATCCACACCTTCCAGTAGCCGCAGCGGTGGCGGTGGCGGTGGCGGTGGCGGTGGCGGTGGCGGTGGCGGTGGCGGTGGCGGTGGCGGTGGCGGTGGTGGCGGTGGCGGTGCCTCCTCCTTCAGCGGCTCATCTGTTGCAAACAATGCCTCCGGAGCTGTTTTGTACGACGTACAATGGGACGTCTGTGAGACAAACACAATCAACGTAATAGCCGGTCCTGTAACTGACAATCTGTCTGTAAAGCTTAGAACCAACGCAGGCATAATCACGGCAGAACGCTCTGATGAGCAGCCCTATCTTGGAAGAATCTCATTTGATGCAGGCCTCTCACCAAACGAGTCATTTGTACGCGTACATGTGGAAAATATCGCAGCAAGGGGAGTATCAACTGATTCAAAGTCATTTAACCTCACCGAGTGTTCTGGCTCTGTATCTGTAAACACATACGAGTTATCATCCTCGCCTGTTATTACCGGTGGCAGTGCAGCTGTAACACCTGACCTGTCATCCAAAAAAGTGGATTTGTCAGATGACATTATCATGCCAGGCCCCACCCAAGTACAAACGCCTGACCTAGTCCGTGAGTTCATCAACGACTTTGCAGATATTACAAATGTTAACACCGGTATGAAACTCACTGAATTCCAGACACTGCAATCAAACCCTGACAGATATGCCGAGACCATACTGGGAATCAGCGGACAGACCGTTACCACCGTCGCATTGGTGGACAGGCCCGGTTCTGAGGAGAGTAGCAACAGCAACAACAACAGTCCAAACCTCTTCTTGCAAATCTCATCCAATAGTGAGAAGGTCAACTCCATGAGAGGCGTTCTCTTGGGAGGTGACACCATTGAGATTGTGGCAGGAGACGGAGACAAGATCACCGTCCCAACATCTGCAGAAATTGCAATTGCATCTGGGGATGCAAACGTGGCAGTATCTCAAAAATCAAGCATGAAAATTAACGACAAATCAACGCAGACAGACCTGCCAGACGTGCTCAGAGAATTCCTAAACACCAACATTGAATTTACAAACGAGGATACTGGTGAGGCACTAACGCAATACGTGGTGTTGCAGTCAGTACCAGACGTGTTTGCAGAGAGAGAACTTGGCATCTCAGGACAAACCGTAACTACCATCGCGTTCCCAGACAGGTATGGCAGGGAAGACAGCAATGATGACCTCAATGTCTTTGTACAGTTTACGCACACTGATGAGCAGGTCAACTCCTTGAGAGGCATCCAGCAGGGCGGCAACGCAATCAGCGTTAGCACCAACGGCGCTGAGCAGGGAACACTGACACAGACAGTAGAGATTCCGCTGGGCTAGCCTTTCCTCCCCCCCCTTTGCCATTCTCGCTATCTTCAGGTATTTTTGATCCATTATACTGCAAGGCAGTTTTTGGGTCAGGTAGATTCTGACTAGCGGAATTTGACAGTAAACTGCAAAAGAGACGGTTTTCTTAAAAAAAAGAATTGCATATTCTGGCCATCAAAAAATCCCAAAAGAGGTGCAATGCTAGATCTCTCAGATTTGTGATTTGTGGCATGAAACACCAAAACTTATCAGAACTCTTAATTCATCATTGACAGGAAAAACTACCCTTGCTAATACTAGAAATGAAACACCAAAACTTATCAGAACTCTTAATTCACCCCTTGAGAATTAACACTGGGAATGCCGTACTCATCAACTTAGCAGAATCCTAATGACAAAATTGTATTATATGATAATTATGTCCGCTAGTCATTTATGTCCACCTCCATCCCTTTTTGGTTGCTTTTCCTGATCGTATCAGGAACCTTTTTGGCCTTAAATGCCATCAGAGGCACCTGACAGTTCTCTATGTCCAGAGAAAAATGCAGTCTATCCTCATTGTAAAAGTCGATGAACTCCCCCACCGTCTCAAAGTGTACAAGCTCATCCTCAAGTGTCCTAAAGAATCTCTCAATCTTGCCGTTGGTCTGCGGGTGGTGGGGCCGCGAGTTAATCAGGGCAATACCCCTCTCCAAGGCTTCTTCCTCAAACAGGGTGGGCTTCCATCCCTTGGCAGGTACACCGCGGTTTCTGGATGTGAACTGGGCTCCATTGTCTGAAAGTATCTGACCTGGCGTGCCAAATGACTTGATAGCCTTGCGCAAAACGGCTACAGTGTTCTGGCTTGTGGTACTATCAAATATCCCAAATCCCGTTATGCATCTGGGATGCATCATCCAAATATGCCACAAGTTGCAGTCCTTTTAGGCGTGGATCCTTCATTACGTGCCAGTCCACATGCCACATTGCATTGGAATACAGTCGCTCATATCTGACGTACTTTCTCTTCTTGGATTTTTGAGGAGACAGTCTGGCCAGTCCGTTGGATTTCATTATTTTGTATACTGTATGGTAGCTTATATGAGATGACTTTCTGAGGTGGCGAGTCGTACGTATTACTGCATGATCCTCATCATATGTCTTAAGAACACGACGTACATCCTCAGATGATATTGTCTTTCTGGGTCTTCCTGGCTTTCTGTGGGAGTTTATTGTTCTGGTCTTGCGGTAGGCTGCCCATATGCGTCTGACGTGCCTTGCGCTGACCTGCATGGTTTGGGCCAGAACAGATGCAGCTGTGCCCTTTTGACGCTGACGTATGATGTATCTGGTCTGGTCCTCCTTTAGTCTGGTTCTCTTCATTATTCGTGATCGGCATATACGGTAATAATCCCTTGCCTGAAGCCTGAGCTTAGGCGGACATAATTTTCGTACAATAGAATCCTAATGACAAAATAGATAAATACAAGTAATCATAATATGATTATTCATGAATTCTAAAATAATGCTAACTGTCATAATTTTTTCACTCGCCATTTTATTTACATCACCTCTAGTTTCCATATCCCAAACTGATGAGAATGAACAGTTTGAAGTGCCAGGTAATCTTATCCCAGATAACAACACATTGGGTTCTGTTGCAAGTGTGGATGTACCCTCCAAGTTTGATGGCGGTTTTTATGATAAAATCCAGAGTCTCATATCCGAAGTACCCCAAGATGGCGACTATGGGGTACATGACGGCACACGATACCATGATGTCCTAATTGTAGTGGCCAGAGATGACGGGGATGATGACAGAGATGCCGATGAGACCGCGCGCGAGAACAAGGATGCAATAGTAAAGAGACTTGATCTTCTTGGTGCACGCAACATAGCGGCAGCAGAATCACTCTCATTTGTAACTGCATCTATCCCAGTTGCAGACATTCCTGGATTCTCACTTTATGACGAGGTGTATGCCATGGGAGATGGTGAAACCCCAGTAACTCTGGAGATTGATACGACCAGGGGAACCGTACATGCAACTCCAAACGAGATTAATACTCCAACTGATGGCAATCTTGATGGTAGTGGTGTTGTTGTGGCAATCATTGACAGGGGCATCAACCACGATATAGCATTTAACGACAGAATAATTGATCGTGTGCTGTGTGATGATACGTGTGAGCCTGCAACTGCCGATAGTGTGATCGGCGTTAACAGTACTAATGTACCTGATCATAATTTTACATCCCATGGTACGCATATAGCTCAGGTTCTTGCCGCATCAGGACTCCCAGCTCATAACGGCATTGCTCCAGGTGTGGAACTTTTGGATGCCTCAATTACCAGGCACGATGTAGATGAAGATAAGAATCGTATCTTCATTAATGCAACTAGAAGTGACGTGGCACATGCCCTTGACTGGTCTCTCAAAAAAGGAGCCGACATAGCAGTCATGAGTTTTGGTTTTGGAATCTGCGATAAAAATGATGCAGACACAACCAACCTCATCACAAATGAGGCAGTTGACAAGGGAATGGTTCTAGTATCATCTGCAGGAAACAGGGGCACAATTTATGGAGCGCCAAACTAGCCAGTTTATCAATCAATAACTCATCCCGGATGCGGACACAATGAAATTACCGTAGGCGGAATAAATGATCGTGGTGAAATAATAAAAAGAGCAAGCTTTGCAAGCAGGGGTCCAGCACCCGGAACAGTCCTGCTAAAGCCTGAGATAGTTGCACCTGCACAGCGTATTCAGACACTGGATAATGTTGCAGATGCTGACACTTTTAGTCCTCGGTCCGGAACCAGTCTTGCCAATCCCCAGGTAAGTGCAACTGCTGCCCTGTTGCTACAGGCAGAACCTGATCTGACCCCAGTTGAGATAAAGGCCGCACTTCTTCTTGGGGCTGACTGGCAGGGTCCAGTCCCTTGCACGTCTGCACAGTATGAAGAAAACAATCCCAGCGACAACTGTTCTTATGCCCGACAGCCTTCGGATCCTTTTGTGGCAAACAATGTTGCATCCCTTGGAATCCTAAACAATGTGGGCTTTGGCATATTAAACACTGCTGAATCACTCAGGTATGTTCACAGTGCATCATCATCATCCCATATAATGTCAAACCATCTAGAGTCAAATACAGATAAAAAGAAGTACGAGTTTGTCGTACGTGACACCGAAAAACCAGTCAAAGTGATACTGTCATGGCTGGTTCATCCGCATGGCAGTATAGACGAACAGTTGGATCATAATGGTACAGCAGTTCCTATTGCCAATTTGGATTTTACCATAACATCTCCGGATGATACTACCATAATACGGGCAGCATCAGACCACCAGACAAACGAGTTTGCAGTGTTTGACCCCCCTCTCACCGGACCATACACCATAACAGTTAGCGGCTCAAACATTGATAACATAAACAAGCCGGTACAAAACTTTGCACTGGCAAGCACCAATCCCCTCATATATGTACCATCATCATCATCACCACCTCAGGACAATCCTCCTGTGGCAGAATCACGCACAGTAATAGTCAGCCCTGGAGCAGAAAAGGTGATACGGTTAGTAGCCTCAGATTCTGACGGCGATGCCGTATCATTTAGAATATCCAAAGATCCAACACAGGGAACCATAACAACTGACGAGTTTATCACAAAGACCGCATCCCGTGCCATATTCACACCAAACTCTGACTTTGCAGGCACCGATACAATTGAGGTAACACCGCATGATGGTGTGGACTCTGGCAGTCCTGCAACTATTACTCTTCGCTCCGAATCACTTCCGCCTGGCGGCGGCCCAACAACAGAGTTACCAGACCCATTGGATATGGTAGACTGGAATCACATGGAGGTAAAATCAGGATTCATGGACAATGATTATTCGGTATCATTCCTAGGAATAAACCATACTGTATCTGCATTGATTGTACAATCTGTAAACATGGAGGGAACCGACCTGAAAATTTTCACTACCGAAGAAGACTTGTATGAGATTGCAGTGCCTCCAAGCGGGAAACGTGTCATAAATATTGCACCGCCCATTACAATCCTGAATGCAACGCTTTCTGCTGACGGAGTAGATGAAGACGCAGCATATGACTTGAATCAGCCATCTGATACTACTATTACTCCAAACAATGTGGGTAATTCTACTGCATCTAATCTCAACAATGTCCAGATGGATGTCAAATACTTTCTAGAACAATGTCCTACAGACTCGTGTCCTCCATACTCTACATATCAGTCAACTGCATTCTCCACTTTTGCAATACCAAACAATACGAGAAATCAGAATACGACTAGTACCATAACCATCCCGACAAACGGAGAGTTATTTGATTTATCTGTATCAGTAGACATTGATCATACCTACAGTAATGAGCTTAAACTAGTTCTTACATCCCCAAACGGAATACAGATTATCCTTCATGACAACAATGATGCCAATGACAACAAGGACGTCGGTGCTAGGGAGATCAGACAGACGTATACTGCTCCATTATTTGATACGCTTGAAAAATCCTACATTAAGGGCGACTGGGTTCTCTCAGTAGAGGACAATACCAGATGGGATAAAGGGAAACTCAACAAATGGAGCATAAATGTAAAATATGATCCTGGCGACCCTCCTCGTCAACAATCCGAAATCCCGCTCATATTTTCAGATGACTTTGAAGACGAATTAGATAAATGGACTAAAACAGACCAAGACAACTGGACAACATCCACATCAGTAAGGCATTCAGTCCCAATAGCACCGAATCATAACTCAACAAATCTGGTACTGCACGCTGATGACTGCGTGACCTCCTGTACAATCGCCCTAGATAATCCAATAGACCTGTCACAAGAAATCAAAACAATTGTAGAGGGCATCAGGAATGGCACATTCACCTCAGATGATCCAATAGACCTGTCACACCCTTCGGCATCCCTGTCGTTTTGGAGATTCGTTGACTCGGCACTGGGTCAAGACGAGTATCTCAAAGTAGAGCTGTATAATGGCAGGACATGGGACACCATATACGACTGGTCTGCAAACAGTGAAGGCAATGACGGCACATGGCACGAAGAATCATTTGACTTGTCAGAATACATTGGGGTGTCTGATTTTAATTTGCGGTTTGTAACCCAGCAGGATAGCTTCAACGAGGACGTACAAATTGACGATGTAAAAATCAGTTTCACCACCTGCACGTGTGGATGACATATCTGGCACCCTTTTTTTAATTCTGAGATGATCCAGTTAACAGTGCAATCAGATCCGAACAGTATGACATAGAAGACAAAATGACCCTTGTGCCGGATTTTATAAAAATAAAAAATTTTGGGTGTTTTAACGAGGAATACCGGACAAATTTTGGAAAACCAAATGTCATAGCAGGCTCAAATAACTCTGAGAAAAGCACAATCCTCAAAGCGCCGCATCTGCATAAGCGTTAGGTCATCTAAGCAGCAGCAGCAGCATGCCCTAAGAAACCTAGAAAAACTCAAAAATTTTGCAAATAACGCATCTGACATTTATGTTATGTATCAAAAAATAAAAACAGATCAAGGAAAATCCAGAGATTGAAGAGTGGTTTAAAAAACTCAAAAAAGATTATCAAAGACAGGGGTCGCATCCAGATAAACTAATTGATGAGGGGAACACTTGGAATGGTCAGACAATCAAGTTTGTTTTAAAATTTCTAGGAAAAAACGGACATTTGATAAATGATAGAGTTTTTTCATTATTTTTGGATTTAATACTTGGACAAGCAGAAAAAAAATCAAATTTTGAGATGACCAGACATTTGGAAGGTTTTAATGAGCAGCACTGCTGATAAGAAATCACAATCAAGTGAACATCTTACAAAGTCCATAAATCAAAGCGGTTTATTTCTACAGCTTTTGTGGTAAATGAATTAAAAAAACACAAAAAGTGGGATATACAGTAACAGATTGTCATCAGGGCATCACCTTTTTTTAAAAATCCTTGGAAACCTAGAAAAGTTGCACCCAGAGAGAACAAGCATTTGTCATATTCAGATGAATTGATAGCAAAACCCTCTAGTTTTGTAAGAAAAGCAAAGGAATCAAAGACTATACAAAGACTAGCGAAATTTCTGTAGGTATGTTGCAGGAAAACCTGACTTGTTTTCAGATATCTGTGTTAATTTATGCATAGATGTAAAAAAATAGAATCCAAAGTATAACGATTGGGTGTTTTTCAAACAGACTTTCCAAGCAAATTCTTTGAGATTTATTTCCGGAAATACCATGTTTCCAACATACCAAAATCTTTTCTGATTGTCTTTTTCACGGATTTTATGATTAGGTTGTCAAACTCATTCATACCTTTGTGCCCCCTTGGGTCTCGGCACGGATTTCATATTTTGAGCCTTTTTTAATTCAAAATTCTGCCATAATGACACAATGACTGATCATTGCTGCCAACTCTTTCATAAAAAATATGCCCGATTATTCTATAAAAAAGTAATACTAATTCTGAAATTTCAGATATACTTGTTTATAATGCCTGAAAAGGAGTGTGAAACATCATATAGGCATGCGTATCTTTGTAGCACAAACCCTTTGAGCAATGCTTGAGACCACAAGCTCACAGTGTTTGTAGCACAAACCATGTGACCAGTGTAAAAAATTTAACAGTAAGGAGATAATATGGAAACTATGAGAGTTGGAATTGGTGTGGAACAGAAAAGTGTCTGTTCCAGATGTGACCATTCACTTACAAACCACATAATCACAGCAGACAGAAACTCACAAATTGTTAACGGAAAATGCAAGTCATGTCAATGTGATGGAACACTATCCATTGACTAGTGTACAAAGTCTAGGCGTAAAATTAATGATTTTATAAAATAAAATAAAGCAAAACATACAATCAAATGCAATTTTTAGAATTATTAAACACAAAGCGTTTAGCATGCGTTTTAAAATTTAACTAATAGAGTTTTACTAGGTAAATTTTGTTAACCCATATTTTCCACATTCCCAAAGAACTTTAACTGAAGAAGAGATAACAGGTCATAAAAAAAATGGTTTGAATTTCATATCACTCATCTTCTTGGTTGGAATACACAAAAGATTGCAATATGAAGACATTAGTCCTTTTTTGGATATGATTTGAGTCCAGTAATTAACCAAGGCTGGTTTTCATGGTATCAAATGCACCTGCAACAGTATGTACGTCAGATACAGCACAAGAGACATCAAACTTCCCGAGTTCCCCAGATGTGAAAGGGCCAATGCACACTAGAGACAGCTTTGATAGGCGGTTTATCAAGGCAGGCAGATCACAGTCATGTTGCATAATCTCAAAGAATCCGCGGACAGAGGAGGCACTAGTAAAGATAATGCCGTCTACCTTATTTTGAGAAAATAATTCTCGAAATCCGTTCCATTGGGTTGTATCTCTAAACGCACATACGTCATACAGATGAATTTCTACGACATTGATTCCAATTTTATTTAGCAGTTCCTTGAGAAAAGAGTTTGACGCACCACTACGGGGAATGATTGCTTTTTTGCCAACTGCATGAATTTGAGAGAATTCTTCTCCGACCCCAACAGAAGAACTATTTTTTGGTTCGTAATTTACCTTGATGCCATATGTACCCAAAGTTGCCGTAGTTTTGGGACCTACAGACATTACCATGGTGTTTGCAACTGCCAACTGTAGTTTTTCAAAGCTTCCAACATCTTTTGCAGTATCAAAGAGGATTTTTACTGCTTTTGAGCTCAAAAATACAGAATAGTCAGGATGCTCAGTTTCAACCAGATTCAAAAACTCATCGACAATTTTTTGGCCCTTACTGACAAGCTCAATTGTTGGCAACGGAATCGGTGTTGCCTTGTTTTCCTGGGCAAGGGAAATAAATTCAGATGCATCATCCCTTGATCGAGTGATTGCTATAGTTTTCCCATCAAGCATTATTTCCAACCTATAGAGTCTGACAAGTCAACAACACTGCCAATTATGATGTTTGTGGGGGGGAGAATCTTATTTTCCTTGACTTTTTTTGCAATATTTGTGACCGTACCCTTGATCATTTTCTGTTTTGAGGTGGTGCCATTCTGAATTACGGCAACAGGAGTTTTTTTATCCAGTCCGCCAGATACAAGCTGCTTACAGATAACATCTATTCTAGACAGGCCCATCATAATTACAATAGTATCAACTGATTTTGCAAGGTTTTTCCATTTGACAATCTCTTTTTTCTTTTCAGGATCTTCATGGCCTGTTACAAAAACCACAGATGACGCGTGTTTTCTGTGAGTTAGCGGAATTCCAGCATAAGTTGCAGAGCCAATTCCAGAGGTGATTCCCGGAACAATCTCGTACTTTACCTTGTTTGCTTTTAAAAATTCTGCCTCTTCTCCACCGCGTCCAAAGATGATCGGGTCACCTCCCTTTAGTCGAACCACGCTTTTCTTGGATTTTGCATGTTGAACCATCAGATCATTTGTCGTGTTTTGGTGAGTTGTGTCATCACCTACGGCACGGCCAACATAGACTCTTTCTGTTTTTTTCGGAATCATTGAAATAATTTTTTTGCTTACCAGCCTGTCGTACAAAACAACATCTGCCTTCTCCAACAGTTCAACTGCACGCAGCGTAATTAGTTTACTGTCTCCGGGGCCTGCACCGACAAGATACACTTTTCCAGTCATGTGTTATTCCACTCCTCCACTTTTTCTCTCCAATTTAATGCAAGATCATTGACACCTTTCGTGCAGAGTTCCTCTCCTGCACTCTTTCCCAGATCTTGGGGGTTCTCTTTATCTCCAAGCTTTTTTATCAGAATGGACTGCTTTCCATCCACAGAAAATGCAGATACGCTCAGAGTCATATCAGATCCGTCTGATTTGGCATATGCCCCCAGGGGGAATCTGCATCCGGAATCAACATAGTCAGAAAGGGAGCGTTCGGCCTCAATCTCTAAACGGGAATCAGTATTTTCAATTTTTTTTAACATTGCAATTGTTTTAGGATCACTTGTTCTTGCAACAATGGCAATAGCGCCTTGTCCCGGGGAAGGAGTAAAGTCCTCAACAGATAGCGGGGCATATTTTACATCAACTCCCAACCTAGATATTCCAGCTTGTGCAAGAACAATGGCATCATAGCTGTCCCCGGATACCTTTTTTATCCTAGTTTCAATGTTGCCACGGATGGGCCTTACAGTAACATCAGGTCTTTTTCTAGAGATCTGAACAGCTCGTCGCAATGAGCTGGTCCCAATCACCGCGCCTTCCCTGATGGTCTCTAATGTCGAGCCATCCAAAGAGACGAATACGTCGTTGGCTGCCTCACGTGTTGGAACAGATGCAAGTGTCAGGCCTTTACCAAGTTCTGATGGAACGTCTTTGAGACTATGTACGGCAAAATCAATTTCCTTTTGGGCTACTGCCCTGTCAATCTCTTTTTCAAAGATTCCTTTTTGATCTATTGTAAACAGTGGCCGAGTATCAACATCGCCCCTTGTGGTAATTGGCCTGATTTCATACTCACAGTCAGGGTTTGCCTTTTCTAATTCGCGTATTACCCAGTTAGTTTGTGCAACAGACAGCTGACTTGCCCTAGCTCCTACTATGTACTTCAATTTTTCACCGATTTTAACGCAGAATGATACGCGTCTAGTGTCTTGTTTAGATCAGTTTCAGTGTGGGCATCAGACAGAAAGACTACCTCAAACTGCGATGGGGCAATAAAGATTCCTTTTTTCAGCAAAGCCTGAAATAGCTTTTGGAACTTCTTTGCATTTGCACTTTTAGAAGTTTGATAATCTACAACGGGCTTGTTTGTAAAGAAGATTTGAGACATTGAGGCTGTAAAATTAATCTGATGGGCGATTCCCATGTCAGTGGCCATGTCGTCTAATGCGGCACAAAACAGCAGATTGAATCTCTCAAGCTTTGAATAGAGTTTGTTTTTGATCTTGCTAATTGTTTTAATTGAGCTAATAGCCGCACTAACGGAGATGGGATTTCCGGCAAACGTACTTGCCTGATACACCCTGCCGCCAGGGGAAAGCAAGTCCATGATTTCCTTTTTGCCACCAACAGCAGAAATTGTAAAGCCGTTACTGAGTGCTTTGGCCATTGTGGTAATATCGGGTCTTATTCCAAAATGTTCTTGGGCCCCCCCGGGTGCAACCCTAAAACCGGTAACCACCTCATCAAAAATTAGCGGAATGCCATTTTCCTTGGTAATCTTTCGCAAATCAGAGAGGAAATTCTTTTCAGGTAAAATTAATCCCATGTTTGCAAGGATTGGCTCTACAATAACCCCTGCAATGTCCTTATTTTTTCTAATTGTTTTTTGCAAATCTTCAATGTTGTTATACTCTGCAACCAAGGTGTTTCTTGAGACCTCATCTAATCCGCCATCAGATACAGAGATTCCATTGTGTGCAGAGCCAGAGCCTGCTTTAACTAAAACAGAATCATGTGCACCGTGATAGCATCCCTCAAATTTTATTATTTTTTTCTTTTTGGTGAATCCACGGGCTAATCTGATAGCAGTCATTGTAGATTCGCCACCGGTATTCATCAGCCTGACTTTCTCAACGGAGGGAAAATTTCCAATGATTAGTTTTGAGAGTTCGGTTTCAGACTCTGTCGGAGTGCAGTAAAGAGTTCCCTTGGAAAGCTGCTTTGATACAGATGAAATGATCTCTTTTCTTTGATGTCCCAAGAGAAGGGCACCGTATCCGTTGCAAAAATCAATGTAGCGATTGTTGTCTGCATCCCAAATGTATGCCCCATTTGCCTTTTTAGTAAAGAAGGGATGCGGCTCAAAATACCTAACAGGGCTATTAACGCCCATGGGAATTACTTTTTTTGCATCCCTGAATAATTTCCCAGACTTTGACATCAATTAGGGGTATTTTTGGTTATTATTATTCGTAAAACATTAGAATGCAAAAGATATCAGGCATAAATCAAAGAAAGCAGCCTTTATCTGACGAATATTTTTTGTCAATATAAAAAAAGGTATGATAGTCTGTAATTATCAGAAATCATGCAATCCTTTGAAATTCTTCCCATCATAGTATGCCAAGTATGCATAGTATTGACATGCCATATAATAATTCCAAATCCAAATTACGCTATGAAACAAGTACAAACTCAAAAAATGGCATCAGGCCCTTGTGCAGTAACTGACATTTTAGAGAAACCAAAAGTTGCCTCTGGATTCAAAGCTTGTCCTGGAGGCAAAGCACCCTCCATAACACCATGTGGCATGGCACTACAGGAAGCAAAAAAAGTCAGAGGGTTATCTCCAAGGATAGTCATTGAAAAAACTTTGAAAATTCTTGGCAGGCCAGTAAAACTCTCAAAAACTGACGAGCAAGACAAAACAACGGCAAAGAAGATCACGGATCAACTTCAAATTTGTCATGGTTGGGGAATTGAAATTCTGCCTGTATCTGTAAGGCAATATCAAGATGAACCGCCCGTTGCAAATTCAGGAATCATCCTTGTGCATGCTTTTGTCTCTTTTGCAAAAAGTCATTATTTGCCAAGGATCTCTGAGAAATTCGGCATTGGTGGTAATTTTACGAAATTGGCACTGCAAGCAGGTAAGAAGACAAAATTTCAGGTCAAAAGCCGACGATCCTTTTTTTATAGACATGCAGGGGATGTAAAAATATGACAGACATTACTTTTCATGGTGGCGTAAATGATATTGGTGGAAACAAGTTCCTAGTTGAAAGCAAGGGGACAAAAATTTTCATGGATTTTGGAATGTCTTTTTCTCAAGAAGAGAAATTTTTTTCACAGTTTCTGAAACCTAGGACATCAAACAGTCTCAATGATCTCTTTGAATTGGGAATTTTGCCTAAAATCAAGGGGCTGTACAGACGGGATTATGCAAAACACATGGGTTTTGGAGGGGATGAGGAGACTGAAATTGATGCGGTTCTGTTAACTCATGCCCATGTAGATCATTGTGCATACATTTCATATTTGAGAGAGGATATTCCAATTTACTGCTCAGAGGAATCAAAACTAATCATGCAAAACTTTGATGAGACTGGTTCGGACCAATATCATACTGCAAAAAAGAGATTTCAGGTTTACAAAAATAAAAAAGGCAGGATTAGTAGAGCGACAAAAGACAGGGTAAAAGTCCCTAGAAAAATCAAAGTGTTCCAATCTGGAAAAAAATTCAGCATTGACTCTGTTGGCGTGGAACCACTTCCGGTAGACCATTCAATCCCAGGAGTTCATGCATTTATTCTCAATACCCCCGAAGGTACGATTGGAAATACCGCAGATTTAAGATTCCACGGAAGACGAAAGGATGAAACTGAGAAATTTGTGCAAAGATGTGCCGAGTCTGACTTGGATGTTTTGCTATGTGAGGGCACCAGGGTGGATGCACCGTCATCAATTACAGAGTATGATGTAGAGGACGAGATTTCAAGGATTGTAAATGATACTAAAAGTCTGACAATTGTCGGTTATCCAATTAGGGATTTGGACAGGCTGTTATCGTTTTATATCGCAGCAAAAAACACAAATCGCGATTTGGTAATTGACATGAAGCAAGCATATCTCTTAAAATTATTTGATGAATCCCCAAATTTGAAGGGAAAATATCCCGGGCCAACTGACAAAAACATCAAGATATACATTCAGAGAGGCTCTTGGGGGTTAATTGATAAGGACATTGACCTGTTTTCAGAACGACAGCTGCTTGCAGATTACAGACTATGGCAAAGAGAATTTTTGGACTATCCAAATGCTGTAGATTATAGAGACATTCAGAAAAAGCAGAATCAATACATTTTCTACTGCTCAGATTTCAGACTGCAAGATTTGATTGATGTAAAGCCTGCCGAAGGATCTTCTTATATCCGCTCATTGACTGAGCCGTTTAACACTGAGATGGAAACCAAAGAAGACCAGGTAAAAAACTGGTTTGTACACTTTGGTGTGCTCAAAAGGGAGGATAAATGGCACCAAATCCACGTTTCTGGGCACGGAGACGGGGAGCAGATCAAGTATATTGTGGAAAACACTGATGCAAAATCTCTGATTCCAATTCACACCCTAAAGGACGAATATCATAAAAAGTGGCACACAAATGTTAATTCTGTAAATCAGCATGGAACAGTGAGCGTATAAGAGTGTCTTCAGCGGAGATTCAAAAGAGAGTTTGCAAGGAAATTTGTAAAAAATTCAGGGTAAAAAAACCTGCGGGAAAAGGACGATATGATTCAGGGCAGGGCAGATGCCAAACATGTGATGTGTGGATAGATCACAATGGTGCAAGACTAAAAGACGGGTCACCTGCAACAGAGAATTCACTTGGCTGGTGGTGTATTTGTTGCAATTTTAGAATAAGACAAAAACCAAGGAACAGGCTGTACAAAGAAAAATTCAAGGAAAGAAAAGAAGTGAAATAAGTTCAAAGCTTTAATTGCTGAGAATTGTCATCTTTGGACTAGCAAGACATCTAGTTTTTCTAAAGGACCCAAAACGTCATGCAGAACCAAACAGAAACAAATTGTTTGGATTATGCTGTACAAGCACTCAAGGCTAGAGGATCATCCCAGGACACAAGAGTTGGATTCAGAGTCATAAACGGTGCCAGGGCCACACCTTGAATCAGTTTCGCCAGCAGCACTTACAGAAGTTCCCAGGACACAAGAGTTGGATTCAGAGTCATAAACGGTGCCAGGGCCACACCTTGAATCAGTTTCGCCAGATGAAATCACCTCATTAACAACAGGAGTGGTTTTCACAGGTGCAGAAGAGGAACCACTCATAACATTATCAAAATATCCCTGAGTGTATCCAGCTCCAAGAACTATCAAAACTAAGACAGGTATTGCAATTAGAACCGGAATTTTTAATGAAATCGATCTCTTAGGTTTTTTAGGACGAGGTTTATCAGGTGTTTTAGAATCAGGAGAAACTTTGGATTTGGTACCTACTTCAAACAACAAAGTACCACAAACCATACAAAAAGTAGCACTCAGCGGCCCTTTCTTCCCACATTTCCAACAATGAATTATCTCTTTATTTTCAGATTCACTCTTGTCTGCTGCATCCTCTGATTGATGTTTTAGGAGATATTTTTCACGCAGTCGAGTCAGATAATTCTCATCAGTAACCCAAATTGTTTTATTTTGAACATATGCCTGCTTGATGTGCTCTAATCGATATACATCGCCAACGCCAAGCTTCAGCAATGCATTGACATCATCTATAATATCTACAGAATCCATTGTCTTGTAGTATGATCACATGTCATTAAATACTATCTGAAAAACACAAGGCATAGCCAAAAAAAATAGCAAAAAAGCTAAAAAGATTTAGTTAAATGGAGCAAAGTACAACAGTTAGCATGAAGGCAAGATTTAATGGAAAATGTGTAGAGTGCGGAGATGTCATCAAAACAGGCAAGGAAATACTAAAAAATTCCAAGGATCAATGGGTTCACAAGGCATGTTGTGATTTAGAAGAGGAATTACCATAATTCCAGAAATTAGAACAAATTAGTAATAAATTTTATAAGTTACTTTGAAAGTTAAATTACAAAATGAGTGCAAAATCAAGCGTTTTGTTAATGGCATCAGTTATGACAGTCTTTGGCATGATGATGATGATGACGGTTCCAGAAAATGCTTTTGCTGAACCAAACCAGGTAACAGTTACTCCAATTAATGATGAAATCAGCATAGAAAGAACAACGACTACAATGAGTATTCCTCAGGAAAACACATTACCGTGGGGAACAGTCAGGGGTGAGGCAGCAGAAACTGCTGAAAGATATCCAGTAATTATTCAGTTTTACAAAGAAGGAGATCCAGTTCACTTTGCACAAGTTGATACCAAGGGAGACGGATCATACGAATACAAATTCAGAGTCAGAAGCTTAGATACGAGCACGGGTGAATTTGTCAATGTCTTTGAAGGGGATTATACAGTACAAATATACAAAGTAATTCCAAATACCACCAATGAACTAGCATAATCATCAAAGTATCACGCAGGTCTCTTTGTTTTTTAGAAGCCAAGGCATACAATTCAGATTCATCTAAAAATCTCCAGTCATAATTTCATCAGGTAATTTTGTTATCATCAAGTATCTGAACCTGCCTTGTACTGGAATTGGGAGAATATTCCAGCATTATCATTTCAGCAACCATTTGTCACAGATAATTTTCTGCAACAACAATAACAATAACAATGCCACCAAAAGAACCCCACAATATGAAATAATTTCAGAAGGTTTGAAAAAGCATTCCTCCAAAAAGAATCCAAAGAGGTATTTTCCAACGCAGAAGAGACACCATGATATACATTCAGGAGTGCTTGTGATAAACCATCAGCACCCATGATACTTTTTTTTGAGGCTGCTGTAATTATTCAGACAGAGGGAAACTGCACCTATTTGTACAGTTTATCTAAAAGGATAAAGGATTTTACCATATCCAAAAAAATTTCATAGAATTCATATACTCTGTATCCAGATGAAGAGCTAGAAAATGAGTAAGAATTTTTGGCACGATATTGAAACAGGCAGTGATGTTCCAGAAATCATCAATGTCATCGTAGAAATTCCAAAAGGCTCCATGAACAAGTACGAATACGATAAAAAGCACAACATGATGAGACTAGACAGGGTGCTATTTTCTCCATTTCACTATCCGGGAGATTATGGATTGATACCACAGACATTATCAGATGACGGGGACCCGCTAGATGCATTAATTTTAGTTACAAATCCGACATATCCTGGAATCTTAATTGAAGCAAGACCGATAGGACTGCTTCAAATGAGGGATGATGGAAAGTTAGATGACAAAATAATCTGTGTTGCAACAAACAACCCAAGACATCTACATACCACAGATATTACAGATGTGGAGGATCATTATCGTTCAGAAATTGCACATTTTTTCCAAGTATACAAGGACCTGGAAGGCAAGAAGGTGGAGATAATGGGTTGGAAGTCAGCCAAGGAATCCAAGATAGTAATTATTAATTCAATAAAGAGATACAAGGACACATTAAAAAAATACTAACATGTCCGAAGAGTGTGAGCATTTTACGCAAGAGGACAAGACATCTCAAAATACAGAAAACTGTGAAGAGTGTGAAAAAGAACACCTGCCTACAGTTGCACTTAGAATGTGTCTAACATGTGGGCATGTAGGATGCTGTGATTCATCAATTGGAAAACATGCAAGAAGACATTTTGAGCAAACAGGGCATCCGGTAATCAAGGCAGTGCCAGAAGATATTTGGAAGTGGTGCTACATCCACAAGGAATACTATCAAGCTACTACTTGAAATTTTTATAAAAATTATTTTTCAGCAAGACGATTAGCTGTAAACCATCAAGCCCTTTTCTTCAAGAAGGGCATGGATTTGATTTACAGAGCGATGAACGTCTTTTTCTAACTTTGCACCAACACAGACTAGCTTTCCAGATGCAAAAATTAGAATGACAGTTTTTGGATCAAGCATCCTGTGAATCAGTCCAGGGAATTGTTCAGGCTCGTACATGCTTCTAGGAAGCGTTCTTGCGGCTTGCTCCAGATTAACTTTACCTCCAAGATTAATTGAGGATACAATATTTTGTATTGAAACTATGGGATCATTTTTGATCTTGATTTTGCCTTTTCGTAGTATTTTGACCACCTCAAACACTGCAGTCTCTGCCAGTTCCTGGGATTTGGCACCGGTACAGACCATTTTTCCTGAGCCAAAAAGCAGTGTCGCAGTTTTTGGATTCTTGAGTCTGAAAACAGCTCCAGGGAATTGCTCTGGATGGTATTCGACTGCGGGGAATTTTTTTGTGATATCAACAAGATCCAATTTTTGCTCTATTGTGGCAGAAGCCACTACGTTAACTATGGCGATAACGGGTTTTGTTTGAGTCATACCATCACTTTCCTCCCATCATATCCATGTTCTGGTCTAATCTTAAACCCTTGTATCTATTCCTAATTGTAACCTCAGTAACATTTGCAGCCTCTGCAATATCACGCTGAGTTTTATCTTCACCATTTTTTACACAAGACAGGTATAGTGCTGCCGCTGCCAATCCCATAGGGTCTTTTCCTGCAGATTCCTCATGTGCCTGAGCATCCTTTAGCACTTTGACTGCAAATCGCTTTGTCTTCTCAGTGATTCCAATGGAGCTTGCAATTCTTGCAACGCATTGGACCGGATCAACTACGGGCATCTTTAGTTCCAATTCTTGGTGTAAGATTCTATAGCATCTGGAAATATCTTTTTTCTTAATGTTGCCAGCATCAGAGACATCCTTTAGGGTTCTGGGGGTTTCAGTGTCCCGGCATGCGGCATAAAGAGATGCGGCAATCAATGCAGAAATTGAACGGCCCTTAACCAGGCCCTTTTCTAATGCCTTTCGGTAAATATAGGATGCCTTTTCAATTACAGCATCAGAAAGCGAGAGCTTGTCTTTTAGTGTAGATAGTTCGCTTAATGCCTGCCTGAGATTTTTATCAGAGGATGCGTTAACTTTACTTCTGCTGTCCCATGTTCGCAGTCTTTCAATGGTGCTCTTCATTGTCGAAGTAAGAGGCTTTCCAGAGGAGTCTTTATTCATGGGACTGATAATAGTTGCAAGCCCTCTATCATGCATTGCAAGAGACGTGGGGGCTCCGGTTCTAGTAGGATCTGCTCCGCCTTCCTTTGAAAATGATCTCCATTCAGGACCAGAGTCTTGCAACGTCTCAGTAATGACATAACCGCATTTTCCACAAAATCTTTCCCCAGTAACATTATCAGTCAACATGGCATTTTTGCCACAACGACCACATGCCGAATCCGCATTAACAACTTCCAAGACCATAGTAAGACCAATTTTGCGTCGTTTATTTCCTATATGAACCGATATATTTGAGGATTTTTTGGGTATTTTTTGAGCCTAAATTACAGGAATAAGACACAGATTTTGTGGAAAAAAAGACCCAATTTTCTAAAACATACTCAAAAATACGAGGATCAGAGAAAGGGGAATTTTGAAATGTTAGCTAACAAAAGATACGGTGAGCATTCATTTTTTAATAGTTACAAAGATGCAAAACCAGATGGCATCATACCAGTTAGGAAAATGGGATCTGAGAGAATTGTCCAAAAATCCAAAGAGTCCTGCATTTCAAAAACAAATTCAAGAGTTAGAAAAACAGGCTGCAAACTTTGAAAAGATCAAATCAAAACTAAATCCCAAAATATCATCAAAACAATTTATGGGTATTTTACATCAGGTTGAAAAAATTTCTGAAAATATGAGTAAGATTGGAGGTTATGCCTCTTTGTCATATTCAGCAGATACGCAATCAGATGAGGCAACATCACTGATGACGAGGATGTCAAAACTGGGCTCTGAAATTTCAAACAAAATTTTGTTTTTTGACTTGTGGTGGAAAACTCAGATTGACGATAAAAATGCCAAAAGGCTCATGAAGGATGCAGGGGAGATTACAGAGTACCTGTCTCACAAAAGATTGTTTGCAAGATATGCACTTAGCGAACCAGAGGAGAGAATCATCAATACGCTAGATGTGACTGGCATATCAGCACTTGTAAAATTGTATGATAAAATAACCAATTCCTTTGAGTACAAGATGAAAATTGGAAGCAAAGTCAAATCAATGACCAGGGAAGAACTTACAAATTATGTTAGAAGTACAAATCCGAAGATCCGCAAGATGGCATACAAAACCATTCTTGCAAGATATTCAGAAAACAAAGGCGTCGTAGGGGAAATATATCAGAACATTGTCCTTAATTGGAAAGACGAGGGCATTGAGATTAGGGGATACAAATCGCCAATATCCATGAGAAACATAGGAAACGACGTGGATGATAAAACAATAGAGTCACTGCTTTTGACTTGCAAAAAAAACGCACCTGTTTTTCAAAAATTTTTTATGCAAAAGGCAAAAATGCTAAAAATGAAAAAATTGGCCAGATATGACCTGTATGCACCGGCAGCATCCAACATCAAGGAAAAAAATTACTCGTATAACAGGTCAGTCAATCTAGTCTTTGAATCGCTAGGCAAATTTAGCAGTACGCTAGAAGAGTATGCAAGAAAGGTATTTGATGAGAATCACATTGACTCGGAGATAAGGCAGGGCAAAAGGGACGGGGCGTTTTGCAGCACGCTTGCCCCAAAAATCACACCATATGTCTTGGTAAATTTTACGGGCAAGTCAAGGGACGTCTTCACACTAGCACATGAACTGGGTCATGCAGTTCACAGCCAGGCAGCGCAAGACAGGTCAATTCTAATACAGGATGCACCGTTGCCATTAGCAGAAACAGCATCAACTTTTTCAGAATTGCTATTGTATGACAACATATCAGATAAAATCTCAGATGATGAGAAAAAAATAATGCTGTCTGAAAAGATAGATGATTTGTATGCAACAATTCTCAGACAGTCGTTTTTTACGATTTTTGAAATTGATGCTCACAAACAAATTGGAAATGGAACCACAATAGATGAAATATCAAAAACATATTCACAGAATCTCAAGGAACAGTTCGGCACATCGGTGAATTTATCAGAAGATTTTCAAATAGAATGGAGCTGTATTCCTCATTTTTACCACACTCCCTTTTACTGCTATGCGTATTCCTTTGGCAACTTGCTTGCATTGTCTTTGTTTCAGAGGTATAAAAAAGAGGGAAGAGACTTTGTTCCGGCATACATCAATATTCTTGCAGCGGGGGGATCTAAAAAACCAGAAAAGCTGCTTTCAGAATACGGATTTGACATAACAAAACCAAAATTCTGGCAAGAAGGGTTTGATTACGTCAGAGGGCAAGTAAACACGCTTGCATCGTTGAATTAAATTTTGAATAAATGGGGCTGACAGTCCAACGCATGGACTGCCAGCTTGTTCCCCGAACGGTTTGAATTCGATGTCAACATCAGTGTCAAAATAATCTGATTTAAACGTTTGAAACTACTTTAAATCCAATTTTTTTGGTTTAATTTTTCTAATTGTGCCCGCCAAAATACCGATTGTGATTCCTAACTGGTAAAGGAAGTACAGCAGTACTTCAAAAGTACTAGGAGTAAGATCAGTGAATCTGCTAACACCGGTCAATATCAAGATAAGGGCACTAAAGAAGAGGACAAACCCCTTGGCAACTCTGTTTAGACTCGTAAATTTCAATACAACAAAGGTTGTCACAGTAACGGAGATTGCCAAGACGGTAAGAAATCCGGTATTTATTCCAAAAATTAAGAAAAGCAAAGACATGACCTCGCCGGGGTTATTTGCAGACAGATTAGCTAGTGTGATTTTTTCAGGAGATGCAAATCTTGGAACGCTCAGGATTGCATTTATCAAAAACAGAATGAACAGTGTTACAGATACGGTTTTAACGTGATTTTGGAGTCGTGGAAATCTTGTGAGGATGGATCGGCCAAGGACTATTCCCTGAAACAGACCAATTCCAAACGCACTCAAAACCGCAATTAGCTGAATAATAGGATGTAAGAAGATATCAACAAAAGGAATCAATGCCATAATTCCAGATAAAGCCATAATCAAATATTAGTTATAAGAGCATCTGTTTTTGGTAAGAAATTAAAAAAAATGATCCAAGCAAAGAATTTGAGAAGAGGAATAAATTTAATAATTTCATCTTCAGAGAATCAATCTATGCAAAAGATTGCAATGTATCTTACACTAGTTGTGCTAATGGCAGTTACAACAGGTGTTGCATATTCACAGGAAATAGGCCATGCAACATTCCAGGAATCAGCCCAAATTATTATTGATAAAAGCATATCACAAAATGTAATAGCATCAATAACATTGCAAAGTACAAGCGTTCAAGAAATTAAAATTCCAGCGGAGCTAGAAAAGAAAATTAGAGAAAATGACAGAATCAAGGCAGTGGTTTTTACAAATCAGGATCAGTGTGTTCTAGGAGTAATTGACGAATCATGCGTAATGATTAATGTGGAGAGAGATCTGGGATTAAACGAGATCAGAGCAATCCAAGACTCTACAAAAGAAATGGCTGATTTGTACATTGATGAAATAAATCAGGCATTAGATACCAGTGCGGAATTTCACTCAGTTTTTGTGCATAGTGATGATAGAACTAATGTTGCATTGGACACCACAGGACTAGTATCAGGCAGAGGAATGGTTTCGGCAGTATACACGTTGCCAATGGAAGATACAGATTCAATGTATGAAAAAATTTCCAGCATACTCATACCAAAAGTAATCAGGGATAAGGGCGGTTTTTACAGCATAGCTAAGAATTTATCAACTGATGAAAATGCCAAAATGACGTTTTCAGTAATACCAACAGGCTCAAAATCACTTTTACAGCTAAAATTATCAGTAGACTATCCAAACAAGGCGCCTGAAATTTTAAACGTTAGTCCATTAGAATTTCTCAAAGTTGAGAGCATGGAAAGATCAGAGTATTTTTCTTCAGGATTTTATCCATTAAACTCAATAATTCAAGTTGTCATATTATCGTCTGAGGACACGAATGTCTCAGATGTAAAGGGAAACATAATTCAAACGCAAATTATAGACGGCGAAAAAATTCCAACAGACATTACAAGACAGGGATGGGTCTTTGATCCTGAAGAGGGACAGAAAATTCAGGGAAAATACATTTTTGGAGAAGAAACCACAGTAAATAGCAAAGATTTAGAGTTTTCTTTGGGGGGAACACAGTTGCAAACTCCGCAGATAAAATTTGATGAATCAATAATGGTTGTAGTGATAATTACAATAGTTGCAATTGCAGCAGCATTGTTTTATCTTAAGGGATACAAAAAATAATCACAACAAGAGCACAGCTGCGGCAAAAACAGTTGTCCACTTGCCATCTTTGTCACCCTTGGTAGCTTGAGTAATGTTATGGGTATTGTAGATCTCACCGGATATTGACCACTGTTGCCTTTTTTCATTCCAAGCCTTATCAGCATCAAAAGGAATGCCTAGAGAGGATGCAAGCATTTGTGCTGCAATATCCTCAGCATAGTCACCGGCCTGATTTTCATTTTGTCCAAAAGACTCGTATTCAGACAGGTATCCATATCTTTTAGTGTCTTTGGGCTGTGCAAGGCCTACAGATGCAGAGCATACCCGGTGAGGTTCATTTGTCTGATTTTTTGAATAAATCGTAAACAGAATTTGCCCAGGAGAGATTTTCTTTAACCCTTCCTTTCTAGAAACAAGTTTTGCATGGGGAGGGAAAATACTTGAAATTAAGACAAGGTTGGTTCCCGCAATACCGGCATCCCGTAAGGCATACTCAAAGCTGGTTAATCGATCCTCATGTACCCCCTTGCCTTTTGTGAGAAACAGACTTTTTGCAACTAAATCTAGCATTTCTGAGTTGATGAAAGAGAATTATTATTTATACTTTAATTGAGAAATATTTGCAAGAATCAGATAGGCCAACAAGAGAGATTATTGGGTCATTTTTTCTTTTTCTTTCTCTTATCAGGGACTTTCTGAACTTGTGTCAGAAAGAGGAACGTGAAAAATGCACCCAATCCTATATTGATAACACCCATAAAAGTGATAATCAGAGTCTGCTGAGGTCCTGCAACCGGGGACAATCCAATGACAATGCCAATGGAACCGGTTGCAAAAAACATCATCATCAAAACCTTAACTCGGGTTGGTTCGATATAGCGCATATCAGTTATCAAAAGTGCAATATTATAAACTGACGGTAAATTTGGTGAATTTTGATAAAAAAAATAGTTTTCAATCAGCCCACAGGTAACACTTTAAACCTTCAAAAAAGGCATTTTATTTCGTGCCAATGTAGCTCAGCCTGGTAGAGCAATTGACTTGTAATCAATAGGTCATGGGTTCAGATCCCGTCATTGGCTTTTATTATCTTCTAAAAATAAAGCGACAGCCAAGGATTTGGCAATACGAATAAGTATGCCAAATTTTCAATAAAGAGAAATGAGTTTGGATGATTCTGAGACCAATCAAAACGCCCATGAAAAGATATCAGTAAAGAAATCAACCTTTAATGGATTAATTATAGGATTAATCGTGCTGGTAGGAATTACTGCTTTCTTTGCAGGGTCATATTCAACAAATCTAAATTCTGAACAAATTTCCAAGGAGGATTTCAATGATGCAATGGCCAAACTGGAACTCAAGCTATTGCAGAATCAACTGCCAACAAACCAACCAGCAGAACCGGTAAAAATTTCCATAGGTGATGATGATCCAATCATAGGAGATCCAAGTGCGCCAATCACAATCATAGAATTTTCAGACTTTCAATGTCCGTTTTGCGCAAGGTTCCACACTCAAACTCTGCCATCAATTATGGACGAATACATAAAAGAAGGAAAAGTCAAACTAGTATTCAAAGACTTTCCAATACAAAGCATCCATCCAAACGCACTGCCGGCATCAGTTGCAGCAGAATGTGCAAACGAGCAAGGGAAGTTCAAAGAAATGCACGATGCGTTATTTGAAAAACAAAACGAATGGAACAGAATAGAAACAGCTGATGCCTTGTCATTGTTCAGTCAATATGCTGCAAATATGCAATTAGATCAAGATACATTTGATTCCTGCTTGACCAGTGGAAAATACATTGAGGAGATCAGCGAGGATCTCGATGATGGCAGAAAGTACGGAGTAACAGGCACCCCGGGATTCTTTGTAGGAAACGAGCAGATAGGATTTGTAGAGTTAAAGGGAGCCCAGCCATTTGATAGCTTCAAAAAAGTGATCGATGCCCAACTGGATACATAAAGAATAACAAGCGTTTATTAGACCAAAATCAAGGCTAAGCATCATAATAATGACGAGTAGGCAGTGAGCTTTTTCGTCATTGCTTAAGAGAAGAAAACAAAATGACAAAATTTCAAGATTTAGGATTAAGCGACGAGGTGCTGAAAGGAATTGCGGATCAGGGTTTTGAAGAGGCATTTCCAATTCAAGAAGCGGTAATTCCAGTGCTGCTTTCAGGCAGGGACGTAGTGGGACAGGCCCATACGGGTTCTGGAAAAACAGCAGCGTTTGCACTATCAATGCTGCAAGAAATTCAGCCAAAGCAAGGAATTCAGGGATTGATCATGGCACCTACAAGAGAACTGGCAATGCAAATTACTGATGAAATTAAAAAATTTGGAAAGCATACGGGGATTAGAATAGCAACAGTCTACGGCGGACAGGGAATGGGAATTCAGCTTGATGCCCTTCACAGGGGCGTAGAAATTGTTGTCGCAACTCCAGGTAGGCTAATTGACCATCTCAAGAGGGGCTCGATTGAACTTGGGGACATTTCACATATTGTTCTTGATGAGGCAGATACCATGTTAGACATGGGATTTGTGGATGACATTTCATTCATTTTGGATTTGGCCCCAGAAGACAGAATAATGTCACTGTTTTCAGCAACAATGCCAACTGAAATCTTAAGGCTGTCAGAAGAGTATCTCAATAACCCAAAACAGTTTCTGCTGGATGCAGACGATCTCAGCGGGGAGGGAATAGACCAGTCATATCTGGTAATCAAAGACAGAGACAAATTCAAGTATCTGATTGACTTCATAAAGCCCATCAAAGGACAGTCCATTGTATTTTGTTCAACAAAATATAGAACAAGAGATGTTGCAAAGTTCTTGCATCAAGAAAAATTCAATGCAGTGGCCATTGAAGGAGACATGTCACAGCACAGAAGGGAGCAGTCCATGGGCAAATTTAGAAGTGGCAAGGCAGATATCCTCGTTGCAACAGATGTAGCGTCAAGAGGAATTGACGTTCCAAGGGTGGAATTAGTGGTAAATTATGACGTACCCAATCAGGAGATGGCATACTTTCACAGAATTGGAAGGACTGCAAGAGCAGGGGCAAAAGGAAGGGCAATAACGTTTGTTTCATATTCATCAGTAGGCGATTGGAATTTAGTCAAGCGTCAAATCAAGGTGCCAATTAAAGATTTGAACCAGGAGATGGGAATTCAGATTTCAATTCCAGATCCGCTAAAAAGGCAGACGCCATCAAGAAGATACGGCGGACAGTCAAGATCCAACTACTCAAGAGGAGGCCGCTCCAGCAGATATGGAAGATCAGAAAGAGGCCGAAACCCAAGGGATAGCAGAGGAGGCGGGGGTGGACGAAAAAGATACGGGGATAGAGAGGGCAGCAGAAACAGCTACGGTGGACGTAGCAGATGGTAATAGTGTAAAACTTAAAGACTTGAACCCTGTTAATTAATTAAGGTAAAGTAATGCATAAAGGATTTATTTTATTAAATTGTGACCTAGGAGCAGAAGAATACATCGTAGAGAAGTTAAGGCAGGTGGAAGATATCAGTAACGCATATCTTACTTTTGGAGCATATGATGTAATTGCAGAAATTCAGGCAGAAAGCCAGGAAGGATTTGAAAAGGTGATTGCATCCATTAGAAAACTCTCAAGAGTAGTAAGCACCATGACGTTAAATGTCATAAATCCCGAATAATTGTTATATGAGTAAATCAGGACTGTGTCAAATTGCAAAAGATTGACTATGAAGGAACTGTTTGGGTATTAAATTACAATAATCCAGAGCCGTTGTTGGATCACGCCATACACATGTTAGAAAAACACGGAATAAAGCGTAAAGACATGACCATCACTGAAACTCCCACAGCATCTGTGGGCGCAATAGTAGTAGAAATTTGGCCATATGAGCTGGTCATAGGCAGAGTGAGAACAACGCGCAATGACTCATTTATCAGCGGTACAGAGTTCACAATTGAATTAAAATTAGATGAGAATGGAAATTACGTAGATTATCTTTGAAAAAAAATAAAGTTCAAAACATCGTCATTATAGTAGTTGCCACCCTTATCATTGGATCAATTATAGCGTACAATTATTCAGTTGATCAGACCAAACAGAAAGGATTGCAGTTTGGAAACGAATTGTCACAAATTCAGCAAGAGGTAATAGAGCTGCAAACAAGGTTCTATTCTGAGAAAATTAAGTTAGATGAGGGGGATATTTCAAAGGAAGAGTTGCTAGAATATTATGAGACTCACTTGAAGGAATTTGAAAGAATAATTTCAAGATACGACGACTTGACCCCGCCAGAAACATTTCAAGGCGCAGTAGATCTGTTCAAGCTTTCATCTCAAACCCAAATGAAAAGCGACATTGAATGGATTAAATGGATTGCGACAGGCGATGAATCAGCAAAAATAAGATCAGATGCACAAATTCAAGAAGCATACGAGTATGAGAATCTAGGATTGGGAGAATTTCAGCTAGCCAAAAAGGGCATAAAGAATTATGACGAAGATGAGAAATTTTCAGAGCCAGATAAAATTATCAGGCAAAAAGTACTTCAAATTTCAAACAACATGAAACAGGAATGTGATTTGGAATTTAAAAACAATGCAGGGGAATTTGATACAGAGCAGATAGAGATTCAATGGTTCAACTGTGTAAATGACGCAGAAAAATGGGAAAAAGACCACATGCCATAAGTGAATATCAGGTTATAACAAATCAGACTGCTGTAGTGTTTCCAAAATTGTAAAAAGTTCGTCCATCAAGGATGTCTTCTCAAGGGGGGTAGGTTTTGAAAATTTTATAGGAAATGCGATGGTGAGCATGTCTTGATCAGTATGAGAAATCCTAATTGAGTGGGTTTGATGATGTGTCTCTGATAGAAAAACTCTCCATTTTTGCAAGTGCTCATGTACCCTAGATACTTGAGATTCAACATTATCCAAGCCGGTGTTTAAATCAGTATCAAACAGATTAAATTTGACAAGGGGAACCATAACTATCCCACCCGGAACCTTATCACGGTTCTTCAGCATGGATGAAATTATTTCCTCAGAATTCTTTTTGGAAAAAATATCACCATAGTCAGGATCAAAATATCCTGCAACCAGTTTTTTTGAATCGTATATTCGAAAAAAATCCTCGTCTGATTCTAGTTTCCACAACATTTAGAAAACAATTGATGAATAAATAAACGATTTGTGATTTGTGGCATGGAACACCAAAATTTACCAGAACCTCTACAAATCATTTTTTAAGAACAAGCATCCCACACATACTATCTATGGCAGGAATTGCAGTATCTGGATTTTTGGTTTTGGTTACCGTAATGATGATGGCAGTGATGATGCCAGCACATGCTGCAACCCCGGACTCGCCACTGGAACAGTATCATGCAGGCATACCAATAGATGGAATTCAGTGTGATGGCGGCAAGCTTTTGATGGTGACTCTTGCAGGCAATCCCGTTTGCCTAACCGGTGATTCTGCCATGAAATTAGCAGACAGGGGCAGCAGCAACAGCAGCTATGCCACGATATACACACCAGAAACATCCCAAAAAGCCAATGAACCTTTAAATGAAAAGATCACAAGCCAGACAGACACGCATGTATTTACTGACAAAGAAAAGCAGATTATTGCCGATTACAAAGAATCTTCAATGTTATCATCACCTGGAATTCTTATACACAGTTATTCTTTAGACCTGTCAGAATCACCCAAGGTGGGTCAGACTGCTGTGGTAAATTTTACCGGTGTCTATACTGACAATACAAATTTTGAACCATACATGGAACCATTCACACTAAAAGTATTTGCCAATCCCGATGACAAAGTTCAGTTTTATAATGCCACAACAAATGCCGGCTCTGATGATCCAACCAGCTTTGATTCATTTGATAATGATATTGGATATGTAGTAGATGATCCCGTGCCGGGTAGGGCTTATACCGTGATGGTTACTATAAAAATTCTAGAGGAGGGATTTATTGAAATTGATGCGCTGCGCTTTGATCCTTTAGAATCTAGTGGCGGTGTCTACCTTGCAATATCTAATGAACATTCTATGCCAGAAAATAAGTATATGGATGAGGGACACACGTTTTTGGATCACGACATTTTAGCTAGGGAATCTAGTCCTGAATCTTTTGCACCTCAAAAAGATAGCAGACTCGGCAATAAGCCAGGACCCAAAGATGAGATAGTTAATGAGGATTTGACGGAGGAAAGAGTAGCTCAAATATATGCCAACCACCTGCGACTTTTGGGCGAGATAGTTCTCAGTGATATTGGCAAAGTCAATGATGATTTAATTGGATGGCTTGTTGATAAATCTCTTCCATTGGATGATGTAAAAATTATTTTGGGTCACTCTAATTTCACGGAGGCGCAAAAAGCTGATATAATGGAGAGATACGAGACAGAATATACTGGCCCTCAGGATATGTCTGATGGTGCAGTAACGGCAACAACAACAGCAGCAGCATATGGCTCCCCCACAGATGCCTCTGCTGCCCCAGCATTCCCCGTAGCTGCAACTCAGGAGACGTCTGATGGTTCAGCAGCAGAAGAAGACTCTTCTTCCAACACTTTTTCCATTGAAGGCACCGTATCTGCTCCACTTTATTTTTCCCACACCACGCAACCCGTCAACGGGATAGAAGTCTGTGCCTATGATTATTCTGAATCTGACGGTACAGAGACTGCTGTATTGCTTACAATTGAGGGTGAAGAGGCCTGCACATTTACATCCAACAGGGGAGAATATCACATAGATTCTATCCAAAACGATGATCCTTCTGATGCATCAAATATTGATCTAGTTATCAAAATTATTTCTAGGGGCGCAAATCGTTTAGTTTTGCAAGACATGTCTGAAAATGTTTATGAAATACGATCTACTGGAGTTTTGAACTTTAGTCAGGATACAAGAATGTATGATTTTGAATTGAATGGCAATAATGCAGAGGCAGCCGGTATAATCAATGCGATCTCTGATGGCCGTGATTTTTTTAGTCATCATGGTATTCATAATGCACGTCTTACTGTATATTGGGAACCTGGTTGGCAACAGGACACTAAGTATCTACACACTAACAAGATCCGTCTTGACGATGATAGGAATCATCATTTGGATCTACTTATAATATTACATGAATTTGGCCACCATATTGACGATATAGCCATTGGAGATACTCTAGAAGGCGTTAGGAGAGGTGAATGTTACACTGATAGAAACGGTGATCGCGATTTTGATGATATCGGTGAGCGATTTCATTATTTTAGTCTCCCAACAACGAACCCTGCATGTGCATGGAGCGAAGGTTGGGCTGATTTTGTTCCTCATTTAGTTACCAATTCAAGTCTTGGACGAGATACAGTTTTTAATACTAATTTGGAGCGGCACAGAGAATCAATTTTTCTTGCTCAACCCACACATACTGGTTCCCTTAATGGTCCTCTTTATGGACAATTAGTTGAAGGACGGGTAGCCGCAGCGCTATGGGATATCAAAGATCATAACGTTGATAGAATACATGACAATTTAGAATACAGCAGGAACGGTAATAATTTAGATAACCTGCAATTGGGAGATGATGAAATTATGGATGTAATTAGGAATAATCCCATCGGTACTTTTGAAGACTTCTACAAGGCATGGGAACGCGCAGGATATGATTCTTCATATGACATTATGAGACTGCACCACATGGAATTTGCAATCCCAAACGTTCCGACCCCGTCATCAAACATAATGACTGACAGTTTTGACACATTTAATAATTGGTTCCTTGGTGCCTACTGGCAAGAGTTCGATCCGCGGTTCCCTCTTGATTTTAATCCTTGGTTCTATGCTGGCCGTGGCAATTGGGAGATAGCTCCAGACGAAGACAATCCCTCCAACATGTTAGCATCATCTCAAAACTGTGATATCCGGTGTATTATGACACTTAACCTGCCACTAGACACAGAAGGCCGACTCGAAGTGTCCTTTAACAGATACCTTGATAGCCGACTTGACGGACGTGAGGGTCTGTATGTGCAGTACCTGACAGACTCTGGATGGGTAACACTGAGAGCATATACTGGCATTCGTGATGCTAACGACATGTGGGTATCTGAATCCCTGATACTGAGCATACCCCAATCACATACACTACTGCGATTTGTGGCACTATCAAACGCAAACGGTGAATTCGTACGGATTGATGATCTTAACATCGAGCCATTCGTAAATCCTCTAATGATAGAACCTATTGATGATATCCATCTGCGTCAGGGACAGGGCTATACTCTGACCGTGCCTTATCCACCGGATGTCGACAATGTTCCAGTTATACTGATTTTCCCATCAGAAGAATCCGCTCCCACCGCCCTCACTAGACCTAACGGTGATGGCACGGTATCCTATATCATCAGAACGGACCACCTCCCTGCTGGCACTTATCCTATTACCCTAACTGCGAGATCTGGTCCCTACACTGCTACTGAGACGTTTCGTATTATTATAACTAGTGACGACGACAATACTGGCCCTCCAGATACCACAAATCCTGTAATTATTGCGCCTGCTGATCTCACTGTAGAGGCTACCGGCATACTGACGCCTGTTAATATTGGTACGGCAACGGCTACAGACAATGCAGATCCAAGTCCTGCCATAACTAACGACGCACCAGATAATTTTCCACTTGGCCCCACAATAGTTACATGGACTGCCACTGATGCTGCAGGAAACACAGCTACTGCAACACAGACGATAACCGTACAAGACACAACCCCTCCAAGCTCATCAGTTACCTCCCTGAATACAGATGTAACTGATCCTACCAACTCTGAGGCCATACAATTTACGGCAACATTTAGCAGTGGTGTCACAGGATTTATCGCCGATGACATTGTCGTGACAATTGACGGAGTCACCGCCACCCCACCAGGTAACCTGATAACAACCTTTGCTGGAACCGGTGCTGAATACACCTTTACAGTAACACACGGCATCACCACAGAAGGTCTACTAACAGTAACCATACCTGCCGATGTGGCAGCAGAGGGCAACACTGCAAGTAATACTAGTACGCTTACAGTGGACAGGATATCTCCCGGCGTAACTATCACGCCTGTCGATGGCACCACCACCGGAGATGACCCCGTAACGTTTACGGCAACATTTACCGAGGACGTTAGGGGGCTTGTCCTAGGTGACATTACGGTAAGAGGTACTGCAAACAACCGCAGTCCTGCAGCATCCAACCTTCTTGGATCAGGCAGTACCTACACCTTTGATGTAGCCCGCGGCGTGACAGACGGAACCGTAACTGCATCAATTGGAGCAGGTGATGTAACAGACTTTGCAGGCAACCCCAACACCGCATCTGCTCCGGTCACCGTCACAATCGACACTACTGTCCCATCCGTATCCCTGAGCACATCTGCATCTGATCCTACCAACTCTGAGGCCATACAATTTACGGCAACATTTGACGGTAATGTCACACAATTCATTCGAGATGACATTGTCGTGACAATTGACGGAACCGAAACACCTGGCCTGATATCTGCATTTGCTGGAACCGGTGCTGAGTACACCTTTACAGTAACACACGGCATCACCACAGGAGGACAGCTGACAGTAACCATACCTGCCGATGTGACAGCAGAGGGCAACACTGCAAGTAATACTAGTACATTCACAGTGGACAGGATATCTCCCGGCGTAACTATCACACCAGATGATGGCACCACCACCAACGATGACCCCGTAACGTTTACGGCAACATTTACCGAGGACGTTGTCTTTAACCTAGATGACATTACAGTAACAGGCACTGCCAACGGCGGTAGTCCAGTAGCAGACAACCTTGGAGGATCAGGCAGTACCTACACCTTTGATGTAGCCCGCGGCGTGACAGACGGAACCGTAACTGCATCAATTGCAGCAAATGCACTAACAGACGCCGCAGGCAATAACAACGAGGCATCTAATTCAGTTACCGTCACCATAGACACCATTCCACTAGCAGTCTCTGTAACTACAACTGCAGATGATTTCACTAATCTTACTACAGTACTATTTACGGCAACATTCAACAAGGACGTTGACTTTAACCTAGATGACATTACAGTAACAGGCACTGCAAACGCCACCAATCCTGAAGCATCCAACGTTCAGTCAGTTAATGCCCGCATATACAACTTTGAGGTTCTCCGCGGCACTACAGACGGAACCGTAACTGCATCCATTGCAGCAAATGCACTAACAGACGCCGCAGGCAATAACAACGAGGCATCTAATTCAGTTACCGTCACAATAGACACTCTTGCCCCAACAGTCTCTGTAACTTCATCTGCAGGCAGCAGCACCGGACTTGATACGGTACCATTTAGAATAGAATTTAACGATGACGTTAGGAACTTTGAACTAGAAGACATTACAGTGGAAGGCACTGCCAACGGTGGCACCCTTACAGCATCCGGCTTTGAGACAGTTAATGCCCGCATATACAACTTTAATGTTGCAGGCATATCCGGTGACGGAACCGTAATTGTGTCAATTGCAGCAAATGTGGCAACAGACTTTGCAGGCAATAACAACACCGCATCTACTCCAGTTACCGTCACAATAGATACTACTGTCCCATCAGTATCCCTGAGCACCGATGTAACTGATCCTACCAACTCTGAGGCCATCGAATTTACGGCAACGTTTGACGGTGATGTCACACAATTCATTCGAGATGACATTGTCGTGACAATTGACGGAACTGACACGTCTGGCCTGATATCTGCCTTTGCTGGAACCGGTGCTGATTACACCTTTACAGTCACACACGGCATCACCACAGGAGGTCTACTGACAGTAACCATACCTGCCGGTGTGGCAGCGGGGGGCAACACTGCAAGTAATACTAGCACATTCACAGTGGACATGGTAGACCCAACAGTAACCATCACACCAGATGATGGCACCACCACCAACGATGACCCCGTAACCTTTACGGCAACATTTGATGAGGACATTGAGAACTTTGATCTGGAAGACATTACAGTAACTGGTACTGCAAACGGCGGCACCCCCACAGCATCCAACATTAATGGAGAAGGAAGTGTCTACACCTTTAATGTGGCACGCGGCTCCACAGACGGAACAGTAACCGTATCAATAGGTGCAGGTATGGCAGCAGACCTTGCAGGCAATCCCAATGAGGCATCTGACTTAGTTACCATCACCATCAGCACCACAGGAGATGAAATTGAGGCCGATATCCCCTCTGGAGGTGATGGTGGCGTGGTGACATATGAGCCATCCTCAAATCTGATCACCCTCAACGTGGTATCTGACACATTACCTGACACAATTATTGCCACTGATGGCCAGCTGCTTGACTTTAGTGCCACCCCCACGTTTGCTGATGATGCTGCAAGCGGAGTAAAGAGTGTGAGAATTTCTGATTCTACAACTGAGGTTATCACTGATGTCTCTGATTCCCAAACTGTATCTGTCACTTATCCAGCAGGCATAGTTGTAAACGGTTCATCAAATGATTGGAGTGGCACCATTGCCGTTCCAACCCTTGTTACTGCTGGTACTGCTGTTGATCCTCCAACCCCAAATGACGAGATAGGACTGGCATTCTCAGTCGGTGATGGCAACACCAGGCTGACATTTGATCAGGCAGTCAGATTACTCTTGCCTGGCCAGGCAGACCATGAGGGAGCCTTTTTCTCAGGAGAGGATACAGATGGCAACGTGGTATCACGATCACTGGTTGTGTGTCCGTTTGTTCCTGTCAATCAGACTACTGCCAATGACAATATTGGAGCTGGTACTGCGTTGGAATCCTGTTTTGTTCGTGATGCTCCTGATATGATCATCTGGACCACTCACTTTAGCTCATTTGGCTCATTCTCTACGGTTCCTGTCGAACCTACACCATCCACACCTTCTAGTAGCCGCAGTGGCGGTGGCGGTGGCGGTGGCGGTGGCGGTGGCGGTGGCGGTGGCGGTGGCGGTGGCGGTGGCGGTGGCGGTGCCTCCTCCTTCAGCGGCTCATCTGTTGCAAACAATGCCTCCGGAGCTGTTTTGTACGACGTACAATGGGACGTCTGTGAGGCAAACACAATCAACGTAATAGCCGGTCCTGTAACTGACAATCTCTCTGTAAAGCTTAGAACCAACGCAGGCATAATCACGGCAGAACGCTCTGATGAGCAGCCCTATCTTGGAAGAATCTCATTTGATGCAGGCCTCTCACCAAACGAGTCATTTGTACGCGTACATGTGGAAAATATCGCAGCAAGGGGAGTATCAACTGATTCAAAGTCATTTAACCTCACCGAGTGTTCTGGCTCTGTATCTGTAAACACATACGAGTTATCATCCTCGCCTGTTATTACCGGTGGCAGTGCAGCTGTAACGCCTGACCTGTCATCCAAAAAAGTGGATTTCTCAGATGATATTATCATGCCAGGCCCCACCCAAGTACAAACGCCTGACCTAGTCCGTGAGTTCATCAACGACTTTGCAGATATTACAAATGTTAACACCGGTATGAAACTCACTGAATTCCAGACACTGCAATCAAACCCTGACAGATATGCCGAGACCGTCCTGGGAATCAGCGGACAGACCGTTACCACCGTCGCATTGGTGGACAGGCCCGGTTCTGAGGAGAGCAACAACAACAACAACAACAACAACAGTCCAAACCTCTTCTTGCAAATCTCATCCTCTGATGAGCAGATCAACTCCATGAGAGGCGTTCTCTTGGGAGGTGACACCATTGAGATTGTGGCAGGAGACAAAAGCAAGATCACCGTCCCAACATCTGCAGAAATTGCAATTGCGTCTGGGGATGCAAACGTGGCAGTATCTCAAAAATCAAGCATGAAAATTAACGACAAATCAACGCAGACAGACCTGCCAGACGTGCTCAGAGAATTCCTAAACACCAACATTGAATTTACAAACGAGGATACTGGTGAGGCACTAACGCAATACGTGGTGTTGCAGTCAGTACCAGACGTGTTTGCAGAGAGAGAACTTGGCATCCCCGGACAAACTGTAACCACCATAGCGTTCCCAGACAGGTATGGCAGGGAAGACAGCAATGATGACCTCAATGTCTTTGTACAGTTTACGCACACTGATGAGCAGGTCAACTCCTTGAGAGGCATCCAGCAGGGCGGCAACGCAATCAGCGTTAGCACCAACGGCGCTGAGCAGGGAACACTGACACAGACAGTAGAGATTCCGCTGGGCTAGCCTTTCCTCCCCCCCCTTTGCCATTCTCGCTATCTTCAGGTATTTTTGATCCATTATACTGCAAGGCAGTTTTTGGGTCAGGTAGATTCTGACTAGCGGAATTTGACAGTAAACTGCAAAAGAGACGGTTTTCTTAAAAAAAAGAATGACTTATTCTGGCCATCAAAAAATCCCAAAAGAGGTGCAATGCTAGATCTCTCAGATTTGTGATTTGTGGCATGAAACACCAAAACTTATCAGAACTCTTAATTCACCCCTTGAGAATTAACACTGGGAATGCCGCACGCTCATCACCTTAGCAGAAACACACTGACAAAATAGTTAAATATATCTTACTATAATATAATTATTCATGAAATTAAAAATAACATTATCTATCATAATTTTTTCACTTGTCATTTTATTTGTATCCCCGTTAGAGTCCATATCTCAAACTGATGAGAATGAACAGTTTGCAGTGCCAGGCAATCTTATTCCAGATGACAATACACCAGGTTCTGTTGCAAGTGTGGATGTACCATCCAAGTTTGATGGCGGTTTTTATGATAAAATCCAGGGTCTCATATCTGAGGTACCCCAAGATGGCGATTATGGCGTACATGACGGCACGCGATACTATGATGTCCTAATTGTAGTGGCCAGAGATGACGGGGACGATGACAGAGATGCAGATGAGACGGCGCGCGAGAACAAGGATGCAATAGTAAAGAGACTTGATCTTCTTGGCGCACGCAACATAGCGGCAGCAGAGTCACTGTCATTTGTAACTGCATCCATCCCAGTTGCAGATGTTCCGGGGCTCTCACTTTATGACGAGGTGTATGCCATGGGAGATGGTGAAACCCCAGTAACTCTGGAAGTTGATACGGCTAGTGAAACCGTCCATGCAACTCCTTATGAGATTCGTACTGCAACTGGCACCAATCTTGATGGTAGTGGAGTTGTTGTGGCAATCATTGACAGTGGGATCAGCCACAACACTGCATTTAACAGCAGAATCACTGACCGCGTAGAGTGCAGTAACGGTACGTGTAATCCTAAAACTGCTGCTAGTGTGATCGGCGTTAATAATGGAACAGCCGATCATGTCTTTCCATCCCACGGTACGTGGGTAGCCCAAGTTCTTGCCGCATCAGGACTCCCAACTCATAACGGCATTGCCCCGGGTGTGGAACTTTTGGATGCCTCAATTGGCAGACATCATGTAGATGAGAATAAAAATCATACCTACATTAATCTAAATGCAAGAAATGTGGTACATGCCCTTGATTGGTCATTTAGAAACGGAGCAGACATAGCAAACATGAGCTTTGGCTTTGGACTATGTAGTGCGAGTCATGTAAGCACAGTTAATTTCATCACAAATGAGGCAGTTGACAAGGGAATGATTGCAGTATCATCTGCAGGAAACAGGGGCACAATTTATGGAGCGCCAAACCAGCCAGTTTATCAATCTATAACCCATCCTGGGTGTGGACACAATGAAATTACCGTAGGCGGAATAAATGATCGTGGTGAAACAATACAAAGGGCAGATTTTTCAGGCAGGGGTCCAGCACCCGGAACAGTCCTACTAAAGCCTGAGATAGTTGCACCTGCACATAATCTTCAGACACTGGATAATATTGCAGAATCTGACACTTTTTCTCCTCGGTCCGGAACCAGCTATGCTGCATCCCAGGTAAGTGCAACTGCTGCCCTGTTGCTACAGGCAGAACCTGATCTGACCCCAGTTGAGATAAAGACCATACTTCTTCTTGGGGCTGACTGGCAGGGTCCAGTCCCTTGCACGTCTGCACAGTATGAAACAAGCAATCCCAACGACAACTGTTCTTATGCCCGACAGCCTTCGGATCCTTTTGTGGCAAACAATGTTGCATCCCTTGGAATCCTAAACAATGTGGGCTTTGGCATATTAAACACTGCTGAATCACTCAGGTATGTTCACAGTGCATCATCATCCCATATAATGTCAAACCATCTAGAGTCAAATACAGATAAAAAGAAGTACGAGTTTGTCGTACGTGACACCGAAAAACCAGTCAAAGTGATACTGTCATGGCTGGTTCATCCGCATGGGAGTATAGACGAACAGTTGAATCGTACTGATACAGCAGTTCCCATTGCCAATTTGGATTTTACCATAACATCTCCGGATGATACTACCATAATACGGGCAGCATCAGAACATCAGACAAACGAGTTTGCAGTGTTTAAACCCACACTCACCGGAACATACACCATAACAGTTAGCGGCTCAAACATTGACAACATAAACAAGCCGGTACAAAACTTTGCACTGGCAAGCACCAATCCCCTTTCACCTGTACCATCATCATTAACTCCTCCTCAGAACAGTCCTCCTGTGGCAGAATCACGCACAGTAATAGTCAGCCCCGGAGCAGAAAAGATAATACGGTTAGTAGCCTCAGATCCTGACGGCGATGCCGTATCATTTAGAATATCCAAAGATCCAACACAGGGAACCATAACAACTGACGAGTTTATCACAAAGACCGCATCCCGTGCCATATTCACACCAAACTCTGACTTTGCAGGCACCGATACAATTGAGGTAACACCGCATGATGGTGTGACCTCTGGCAGTCCTGCAACTATTACTCTTCGCTCCGAATCACTTCCGCCTGACAGCGGCCCAACAACAGAGTCACTGGACTCATTGAATATGACGGACTGGAATCACATGGAGGTAAAATCAGGATTCATGCATGACGACTATTCGGTATCATTCCCAGGAATAAACCATGCTGTGTCTAAATTGTTTGTACAATCTGTAAACATGGAGGGAACCGACCTGAAAATTTTCACTACCGAAGAAGACTTGTATGAGATTGCAGTGCCCCCAAGCGGGACACGTGTCATAAATATTGCACCGCCCATTACAATCCTGAATGCAACGCTTTCTGCTGACGGTGTAGATGAAGATGTAGCATATGACTTGAATCAGCCATCTGATACTATTACTCCAAATAACGTGGGTAATTCTACTGCACCTAATCTCAACGATGTCGAGATGGGTGTCGAATACTTTCTAGTACAATGTCCTACAGACCCGTGTTCTCCATACTCTACATACCAGTCAACAGCATTCTCCACTTTTGCAATACCGGACAATACGAGAAATCAGAATACGACTAGTACCATAACCATCCCGACAAACGGAGAGCTAGCTGATTTATCTGTATCAGTAGACATTACACATACCCACATTAATGATCTTAAACTAGTTCTTACATCTCCAAACGGAACAGAGATTATCCTTCATGAGAACAGTGACGACAGTGACTACAGTGCTGAGTACATCAGACAGACATATACTGCTCCATTATTTGATGTGCTTGAAAAATCCTACATTAAAGGCGACTGGGTTCTCTCAGTAGGGGACTATGAAATAGGGGATGTTGGGACACTCAACGAATGGGGCATAAATGTAAAATATGAGCTTAACGACCCTCCTCGTCCACCATCCGAAATCCCGCCCATATTTTCAGATAACTTTGAAGACGGACTGGACGACTGGACTCAAACTGGCCAAGACGACTGGATAATATCCACACCAAAAAAGCATTTTGTCTCACCAGCACCTGGCCATAACTCAACCAATCCGGTACTGCACGCTGATGAATGTGTGAACTCCTGTACAATCGCCCTAGATAATCCAATAGACATGCCACAAGAAATCAAAACAAGGGTAGAGGGCATCAGGAATGGCACATTCATCCCAGATGATCCAATGGATCTGTCACACCCTTCGGCATCCCTGTCATTTTGGAGATTCGTTGACTCGGCACTAGGTGAAGACGAGTATCTCAAAGTAGAGCTGTATAATGGCAGGACATGGGACACCATATACGACTGGTCTGCAAACAGTAAAGGCAATGACGGCACATGGCACGAAGAATCATTTGACTTGTCAGAATACATTGGAGTGTCTGATTTTAATTTGCGGTTTGTAACCCAGCAGGATAGCTTCAACGAGGACATACAAATTGACGATGTAAAAATCAGTTTCACCACCTGCACGTGTGGATGACATATCTGGCACCCTCTTTTTAATTATGAGATGATCTAGTTAACAGTGTAATCAGATCCGAACAGTATGGCAGAGAAGACAAAATGACCCTTGTGCCGGATTTTATAAAAATAAAAAATTTTGGGTGTTTTAACGAGGAATATCAGACAAATTTTGGAAAACCAAATGTCATAGTAGGCTCAAATAACTCTGAGAAAAGCACAATCCTCAAAGCGCCGCATCCGCATAAGCGTTAGGTCATCTAGCAGTATGCCCTAAGAAACCTAGAAAAACTCAAAAATTTTGCAAATAACGCATCTGACATTTATGTTATGTATCAAAAAATAAAAACAGACCAAGGAAAGTCCAGAGATTGAAGGGTGGTTTAAAAAACTCAAAAAAGATTATCAAAGACAGGGGTCGCATCCAGATAAATTAGTTATGAGGGGAACACTTGGAATGGTCAGACAATCAAATTTGTTTTAAAATTTTTAGGAAAAAACGGACGTTTGGTAAATGATAGAGTTTTTTCATTATTTTCGGATTTAATACTTGTACAAGCAGAAAAAAAATCAAATTTTGAGATGACCAGATATTTGGAAGATTTGCAATGAGCAACACCGCTGATCAGAAATCACAATCAAGTGAACATCATACAAAGTCCATAAACCAAAGCGGTTTATTTCTACAGCTTTTGTGGTAAATGAATTAAAAAAACACAAAAAGTGGGATATACAGTAACAGATTGCCATCAGGGCATCACCTTTTTTTAGAAATCCTTGGAAACCTAGAAAAGTTATACCCAGAGAGAACAAGCATCCGTCATATTCAGATGAATTGATAGCAAAACCCTCTAGTTTTGTAAGAAAAGCAAAGGAATCAAAGACTATACAACGACTAGCGAAATTTCTGTAGATATGTTGCAGGAAAACCTGACTTGTTTTCAGATATCTGTGTTAATTTATGCATAGATGTAAAAAAATAGAATCCAAAGTATAACGATTGGGTGTTTTTCAAACAAACTTCCCAAGCAAATTCTTTGAGATTTATTTCCAGAAATACCATGTTTCCAACATCGCCAAAATCTTTTCTGATTGTCTTTTTCACGGATTTTATGATTAGGTTGTCAAACTCATTCATACCTTTGTGCCCCCTTGGGTCTCGGCACGGATTTCATATTTTGAGCCTTTTTTTAATTCGAAATTCTGCCATAATGACACAATGACTGATCATTGCTACCAGCTCCTTCATAAAAAATATGCCAAATTATTCTATAAAAAAATGATACCAGTTCTGAAATTTCAGATATACTTGTTTATAATGCCTGAAAAGGAGTGTGAAACATCATATAAGCATGCGTATCTTTGTAGCACAAACCCTTTGAACAACACTTGAGACTGCAAGCTCACAGTGTTTGTAGCACAAACCCTTTGAAGTGTATGAACTAGGAAAGAATTAAAGTAATGAATTTAAGTACAAATTAGTGATTTTGATAAAACAAATAGAGTAAAACACACAATCAATTATCAAATGAATAAAATGGATTATAGTAAAATATAAGCTAAATAAACGATTAACCATCAAAGACAATTAAATAAACTAGAAAACAAGCAAAAAGTGATATGGGGATCTCTAAAGAAAATAAGGAATTCATAGATAGTTTGATAGATTACTACATTAACGAGTCAGAATCCTACAAGCAGATAGCAGAGAATTTTGTGCCGGAGATAGAATCAGTTCCGGATACAGCGTTTGGAATAATCACGGGATGTGTGTATTCGGGGTTTTTGCAGGCATGCCAAAACCAACAACAGACACCAAGCTTGGAGGATATGAGTGAATTTAATCAGATAATAAAAGAAAAAGCGGCACTAATCAAAAAGGCAATAATCAGCCCGCCCAGAGCAGAAGACAGCAGGGAAGCAGAGCCAAAGAAGACAGGTCCAGAAGAAGAACCACAAAAATAATTTTCAGAGAATCAGTACAGTTTAATTTCAAGAATTACAGAGAAACAGCATGAATGTGGATGGAAGCAAGATCATTTTCGGGTTAGGAGTGTCTTCAGCAGTAGCCACAGCAGTAATAGCACTCTATTTTGCAATTCGTTAAAGATAAATCATGAGAAAAATCAAACCGTATAATGTCAGATACAAACGAGTTTAAAATCACGCAGATAATTGACAATGGTCAGATGTTGCAATTGACATTAATTGAAAACATTTCAACTGAGCCAATCTCACAAAAGCAGATGATTATTGAAAATGTTTCAAACAAGCTTGATGCTGAGACCAAAGAGCAAGTCATGCCGCTATTAGAAGCTATTTTGGCAGCGCAGCCAGCAGTCAATGTCAAGACATATCAGCAAACACAGATAACAATCGGAATGCCAAAATCAAGATATGAAAAGATGGGCAGGCCGCAAGTTGGAAACATCATAGAAGTAGATTTAAAAAAAATCTAAAGATGTGAGTTTATCTCATCAAGCGTGTGTAAAGGCAAAGAGCACGTAAAATCCCTACAAACAAAGACAGACGTTTTGTCTTCAAAAGTTTTGCCTTTAAAGAAAGGATATTCTAAAAGCTCATCCAGATGGGATGAATTTTTGATTGTAACTATCATAGAGTTTGGATGGTAATCCAAAAGCAAGGATTGGCACAGTTTGGAATTTTCTGCATTAATGATGGTGATTTCCACGGGTTTTTGGACATGTATGGAGATTGTATTTAGCAAATACCCAAATCCAAACGGATTTTCTGCGGCCATTTGCGCCTGAGATTCCATGATTTTGGTAGAAATATCCAAAAAAGTTTGTTCTTGTGAAAGATGGTATAATCTGAGCATCACAAATGCAGAGACGGAGTTTCCAGAAGGCAATGACAAATCATAGTTGCTTTTTGGGCGTATGATTAATTCCTCATGCTCATCTGAGGTCATAAAGAAACTGCTATGCTCTGAATCCCAAAAATGATCTAGTAAATGATGACTAAGCTTTAATGCCAATTTAAGATATTTAGGATCAGACTCAATTTCAAATACGTCTAATAATGCATTTGTAAAATAAGAATAGTCCTCAAGATATCCATCAATCTTTGCATGCCCATTTTTGTAAGTTCGTAGCAATTTTTCATCATCAAGGAGGTTTCTTTCAATAAAGGAAATGCAGTCTTTGGCAGCGTTTAGATACCTGATATCACCGGTTACTCTATATCCTTTTGCAAATGCAGTTATCATCAATGAATTCCAAGAAACCAGTACTTTGTCATCCAAACCAGGAGGAATTCTCTTTGAGCGAACTTTGAGTAATTTTTTAGCGCATGAATTTAGAACCGTTTTGGCATCCTGTTCAGAAATACCAAAGTTAAAAGCGACAGTAGAAAGGCTGAGATTGTTGCATAAAATATTACTTCCTTCCCAATTGCCCCCATCAGTTACGTCATAGTAAAGGCAGAATAGATCAGCGTCATCTCCAAGCACCTCTTTGATTTCACTTTTTTTCCAGACATAGAACTTGCCCTCCACGCCCTCAGAATCAGCATCATAGGCAGAGTAAAAGCCGCCTTCAGGCAGAGTCATCTCACGCAAAACAAAATCAAGCGTCCTTTGCAAGATGTCAAGATAAAATGAATCCTTTGTTATTTGATATGCCTCAGCATAATTTACAGCCATCAGTGCATTATCATAAAGCATTTTTTCAAAGTGAGGTACCAGCCATTTGGCATCTGTAGAGTACCTAGAAAAGCCGCCTCCAATTTGATCAAAGATGCCTCCCTTGGCCATTTTTTTGAGAGTTTTGAGCGCAAATTCATTGAATTTGCCCAGCCCTGAGAGCTTGGCATATCTGAACAAAAATGAAATATTTGCGGCATTTGGGAATTTAGGGGCAGAGCCAAATCCGCCATAGGTTGCATCCCCTAACTGAAATAGATTCACAACAGCCTCATCAAGGATGGTTCGTTCCAATGCGGAACTAGTTTGAATCGTCTCTGTCTTGTGCAGCGCACCAAGAAATTGTCCGGCAGATTTTTCAATATCGTCTGGTTTTTCTTTCCATGCTTGGGCCAGTTGCCTGCAAATACTTCCAAATCCCCGACGGCCATAAGAATCCAAAACAGGAAAATAGGTTCCAACGTAAAATGGCTTTTGATCAGGAGTAAGAAAGACACTCAGAGGCCAGCCTCCCTGACCAGTTGCCATCTGACAGACTTTTTGATAGATATCATCTATGTCAGGACGCTCCTCCCGATCAACTTTTATGTTAACAAAGTTGTCATTCATAAATTCAGCAACATCCTCATTTTCAAATGATTCATGAGCCATAACATGGCACCAGTGGCAGGAGCTATACCCAACACTCAAAAAGATGGGCTTGTTTTCATCCCTTGCCTTCTTTAGTGCACCATCATTCCACCCATACCAGTCAACGGGGTTGTTGGCATGCTGAAGCAAGTATGGGCTGCTCTCATTAGCAAGGTGATTTTCAGCCAATATCTAAATCAGATCATTTGGGTATTAGTATCTAATCAACCCCAGATGCCTCGTCCTTCGGTTAATTCATAAATCCTGACATTGATTTTTTTGAGTAATTTTTCCTTGGATTTGTTTGCTTTTTTATCATGACTGTAATCCTTTTTTTGAATTAGTAATTCCAACCGTGCCAATTGTTCTAAAGAGAGGTTTTTGAATTCATTTCTAGAACTAGTAACAAGTTCTAATAGTTTTACTCTTTCACGATCTTCATCAGAAATTTTAGTCATATGGGATGTTTTCCAATTTTGCAAATAAATCTTAGTGTAAAGGCAAGGTCGGCGTATTACTGAGGACAGGCCATGCCCTAGCCATAGAACTTGTCATAAAGAGATGATAAGCTTGGCTGCCTTTGGATAATTGCCAGATAAAATAGCCAATACAAGCCCAAGGCTCTTAAAAATCGACACATTCAAACCCGTACCCAATCTTAAAAATGCTTCATTAAGCAATGGCATTTCTGCAAGAAAATAATTACTGCTCAATGGATAGTGTTCCATCACATTGGCATGGCTTGCATTTTCCGTTAACAATTTGTGAGTTTCTGTCTGCGGTGACTGTGGTTTGTAAGTGAATGGTCACATTCAGAACAGACACTTTTCTGTTCCACGCAGATTCTGACTCTCATAGTTTTCATACTGTCTTCTTGTTGCTAAATTTTTGTTGCCATGTATTGGACTTTGCTACTTGGATGGTAATTTGGGATAATAGTCTTATTCCAAACCACAAATACCCAGCTGGTCTTCTACTTTGCCGTCAGGCTACGGTGATCAGCTAATCAAAATCTGCCTGAGGCAAAACACTCATCAGTCTGTTCCTGTTCCAATTGCAACAAGATAACTGATTGTTAGAATTCCCCAAACACAAGACGACCCAATTGCCAGTTTGAAGCTTTTTCTGACAACATCTTTGTCATCATATGCAAAAGAATTTGAAATCATTGCATGACCTACAAATCCAAATAGTATTGGTAAAAAATACCAAAGAAAGTTAGTCATTATTCATCAAAAAAAGAAAAAAATTTTGAATTGATTACCACTGTGTAGGTTCGCCTATTTCGGCATCGTGCCAAACACCTGTGTACCAAATCCACCACCATACAGGAGAATAATAATCTAGAAATGAAGGATTTGGTTCTTTAATTTGCTTGTTAAAATCCCATCTACCATCATTATCTAAAACAATCTGATCTCTAAATGCTCCGAAATTACAATTGTATGCACTGATTTCTTTTCCATAATCTAGAGAGTTGGAGTTAAACCATTCAGAAGGATTTGATGCATATTCTGGAACCCTCACATATCCCCAATTTTCTACTGTGGATATGGCAGCGCTTTTACTGCTAATTGAGTAGATTTCTTTTCTGATATATTCGGGATGTGGGTTATCAAAAGAACCGCCACAAACATCAGTCCATGCAAATGCCTCAGGAAGAATCCAATCAGATATGTAATCTGTATATTTGATCTTATTCTTACTTTCTTTGATTTGCTTCTTTAATTCAGAGAATTTATTTTCTGTTTCTGAATCAAAAGAATGTTTTATGTTTGGGTTTTTCTTTACCTTGTCTACGTAATCATTTTGCATTTTAACAAAATCCTTGATGATTTTGATTTCGTGATCAGACATTGTTGTCTTTGCGGATTTTTTATCAAAACTTAAAACATACGAGTTTTCGGTAATATAATTATCTGCTTTTCGCATGGCGTTTTTTATGTTCTCAGGCGTGTATTTTTCATCGTTTGCCTGCTTTGCTTTTGCAACTCTTATACCGCTAAATGACAGAATCATTGCGGCAATCAGGGTTGTAAACAGAATTGTTTTTGTTTTATTTGTTATGTTTTTCATGTTATTACTAACCCCTATGTGCTTTCGTTATTTAAGCAGCTTTATTGAGTTACGGCATGCTTCTTTTTCAGCCAATTTACGATACGAGTCAATTTTTTATTGTCAATAAACATTATTTCTGCAGTTTCAAGCCCTTTAAGAAATTCCTAATGTTGGCAATCAGTAACGTAAGTGCAAAGAATGTAATAATAAATTTGGGTTATGGCAAGAAGAGCATTGTCTAAACAGGACAAAAAATATTGAAGATAAATTAGATGATTTAAGAAAATCATCTCTTGGCAATACGCCAGCCGACAAAGATGTAGTCAGATTAGCTGGTAGTACATTACAAGAATTATTTATTATCTAATTTATTATTGTATGGATTAATGAGTGAAAACAACTTCATAAAATCATTATCTGTAGCACTCTTTGCTGTAGTTCTTATGGGCACATCTGCATTAGTATATGCCCAAGAATCTGTAGTTGAAGATCTAACAGATAGCGAGAGAAGATTTCAGGAATTTCTGAAACTAGATGAAAAACAGCGAGAACTTCAAACCCAACTAGACGAGATGATACATCAAGATGCAGATCCTATACAGATTCAACATCTTACAATAAGAATTGATGAGATGCAGTTACAAATGGATCTGTTACAGCAACAAGAAATTGATGCAGTAGCCATTGATGATGCACAGCTGGCAGTACTTGAATCACAAGGCCAGCAAATCTTGGCAGAGATACAAAATCCCAATTCAAGACACTACATAGATGAAGATACTGCATACTTTGTTGATCAGTTAAAAAAGACAATCAACATCGTAGTAGTAGATAATGAATCTGGATCTGGAGGTGCTAGTGGAGAAACAGATACGATCAAACCTACTTTTGGCAACATAGAGGGCATACCATTTGATATAGAATATATGCAAACAAATTCACATCAAATCAATTGCTCTCAAAGAGAGGCTGATTGTAGATATGGTATTGGTGGCATAGCAATCAAACAAGGATCTGAAACAAACACTGGGATTTTCTGCTGTTCAGACAGATGGTGATAGAGGATTTGTCACGGTAGCACACGGTGTAAATTATCTTGGTGCCACAGTAAAACAATATCCAACCAGAGTCGTTGGCACAGTTGATACCATAACATCCGAATCATCTGGTGAATGTGATTGTGCATTTGTAAGGGTAACAACTTCGGATTTGGCAACAGTATACAAGGTATACCAATCCCCAAATCAAAGCATCTCCATTACATCATATGCTACAACTGATAATCCAGAGGTTGGAACATGGCTGAAAATGTCAGGTGTTGGAAGTCAAAGTATTCAGTACGGTACATATGCTGGCTGGATTCCTGGATTTCAAAGAATGGCCATTACCTATGATTCAGTTGATGGTGATAGTGGAGCACCGGTTACCACACTTGGTTCTAATGTGAAATTGTATGGAATGCACACATCAAACAGTGGAGATTATAGTTTTGCAACACCATACCATCATCTAAAAACCAACTTAGGTCTTAATTGACCTATCTCTTTTTTTCTTTTCATATATTGAATTAATAACCAAGGCTACAATTATTATTAGCATTGGGAAAAACATGGATTCACTATAAAATGGAACGTCTAGTATTTGGCCATAATCAAAAGAGACATCTTGAGAGTTTTTAGTAATTCTAGTTTGAAACCAAACTGTTGCAGCAAGTATGGATACTAGTGAAACTTTGGCACTTGTATGTAATAGTTTTTTTAAGATTCCTTTCTCTTTTAGATATTGTTGTGTATCATCAGGAAAGAAAAGTATTGCCCGAGAGCCTTTGAAAAAATTATATTCTTTTTTTGTTTTTTTATGTGAACGTTTTTTTATAATTTGTAAATGGCCCACGGCAAGCAATTTTTGTAACATGACGCTTCAAATTACTATAATCACCATCCATTATTTTTACAGCATCATTTAGAATCATCTCTTTTCTTGCAAATAACTGCATTAGTTTTCTAGCTTGAGGGTTTGCAATTAATTCTCCGTATATCTTCCAATACTCGTCATTATCAGCAGAAAGTACCTTTATTTGCATATCTGTAATCTCTTTTTCCAGTTTTTGTGTTTCTACATCAGATAATTCTTTAGTGGGTTTACTTTCAAGATCATCCACAAATGTAATCTAATTTTGATGTTTATAATATTATGTTTTACATACACATCTTCAAACTCGGCCTGTCATCTGTTCTTCAATCTGATAAATCAAATTAACTTTTATTAAAGAAATTTCATCTTCATCCAAAAAGCATTAATTGGATAACTTATTGGTGACATTACCATGATATGCAAAAAATGTAAAAAATCCATTGTGAAATATGGATTATAGTAAAATATGGGCTAAATCAAGTAACAAACAGTAGGAAACATGGAAAAAATGCGTGCAATGGTACTTTCAGAATGTGGCAAAATCGAGACAGAACCATTGAAATTGACTCAAATCAACAAGCATGAAATCAAACGGGAAAATGAGGTTTTAATAGAAATTGAGGCATGCGGCGTATGTCATTCACAATTGCACGGGATTGAAGGAGATTGGAAAAATATAGGAATCCCGCCAACATTACCGACGGTTCCTGGTCATGAGGTAGTTGGAAAGATAGTTCAGGTAGGAGACAAAGTTACAAAATTCAAGGTTGGAGACAGGGCAGGAATTACACCCCTCTTAGAGGCATGCAAAAACTGTCAGTATTGCAAAGAAGGAAAAGAGTACCTTTGCGAATCATCAATAATAACAGGAGAATCCTTCAAGGGGGGATATACTGAATACATTACAGTAGTTGAAGACTTTGCAACCAAAATTCCAGAAAATATGAAGCCAGAATATGCAGCACCGTTATTTTGTGCAGGGATTACGGCATACAAGGCAGTAAGGGCATCAGAGCCGGCACCAAATAAAAAAATAGGAATTTTTGGAATCGGCGGGATCGGCCATATGGCAATACAGTTTGCAAAAGTAGAAAACTGTAATGTGGTGGCATTTTCAAGATCAGAGAATCATTTGAAAGTTGCAAAAAGGCTTGGAGCAGCAGATACAGTGGTATTTTCAGAGAATCAGCAGAAACTGCTAGATACGGTAAAAGAAAAACACGGAATGTTGGATGCGGCAATAGTATTTGCACCGGCAGACATGGTCACAGATACTGCAATAAAATCAGTAAAAAAGGGAGGATTAATTGTAATTGCAACAGTAGGTGAAAATCCGGCATTTATGGCATTTGAAGAAAAAACAATCAGAGGCACGTTGATAGGCTCAACAAAAGATATGGAGCAGGTCATCAAGATATGTAATGAAAAGGATATCGAGGTGATTTCACAAACATTTCCATTGGAGAGTGCAAATGAGGCGCTCAGAAAACTAAAAAACTCTGAAATCGAGGCAAGAGCAGTTTTAATTCCATGATTCTTGGCTTAAATTACAAGGAAAAATATTCTCAGACATGAATTGCAAAAGATGCCATCATACAGATGAGGCACACATGCCAAATGAAAATAGCAGTTCAATCATAAAAGCAGGCAAATGCAAAATTCCCACATGTACGTGTCCACAATATTTAGATCCAATTCAAGAAATTGATGAAGACTTGTTGTAACAATTCATATAGCAAAATTATTTCATATAATCATGGAGAGGCACAAGCCGTCTGATGAAATGATAAAAGATTTGGATAACTTGCTATCAAAGCTCAACGCCATGGAAATTGTTGCAGCAGATAAACATCAGAAAAACTCAATAAAAATTCAAAGGGCACTAGTAAAAGGCCAGATGCATTCAATAAACGAATTTCAGCATCTGAAAAAAGCCATAGACTTGCTAACCTTGCAGTTATTTGATGTGCGAAATAAAATCAAGAGTTAAGCTTGGTGTCACTGAGTCCGCAGCCGGTACACCTAAACAGCGTGGATTTTTCAAGAATTTTTTCAGGTTTCATTTCAGAGCCGCAACAGGGGCAAGAAATTTTTTTAGGCTCTTCAGATACATTTTCAGATTTTCTAACAGTGTAACTAGGCTCAGCTTTGGGTATATCTGAGGAATTACAAACAGGCTTGTATTGATTCATGATTTTATTGAGTATATTTTGCCTTTGTTCACTAGTTGATTCAAACAAAGGCAAGATAGCCAAATGCAATGACTGTTTGGACCCGGAATTTTCAGTCCAGCACTTGTAGCGCTGGTGCTGAGCAAAAAAATCCCTGTCTTCAGTTTTTTCACAGTCTCCAACATATAGAATGTTAAAGATGTCCTTATCACGTGAAAAAATCAGATAAACCAGCTTCTCCATAGGAGGTCCCCATTCATCAAGAGGAATAGGCCCAAGGAACTCGTACTGAAGAATTTGAATGCTCAATAAATGTATTTTACACTACCTTCTTTTCATCTTTTCCCAAAAAATATCCCAGGATCACAAAATTGATCGCAAATGAACAGCTTGAAAAGATTAAATTCAAGGGTTATGGATTTTCCGTAAATGAAGGAATCTCGTAATCATGCACAGGTAGGCTATTCGATGATTTTAGTTGCAGGAAGTCTGGCGGCAATAGGCATCATAGCATTATTTATGGCAGATGATGTATTATTTTCAGATAATATTTCAAGGGACAATACGGCTCACTTTGATGAATGTAAAAAGAATGATTTCAAAACAGATGGCTGTGAAAAATACTGGGATAGAATCAACAACAAAATTTCAGGAATCTACGTAGATTTGGATCAATAGTATCAAAACCCATTAGTATAATCTTCTAGCATATTCTGATTTTTAGTAAGTCTATTCATTGCATAAAATGCACCGCCTACAATGCCTGCCTGATAAAAGGTATACAGTAAAACGCCAGACGAAGTAGGATCAGATTTTGTAAAACTCAGGGCAAGCATCGTAAAGAAGACAAAAGTGCCAACAAATGTTACCACCCTGTTAAGAAATCCAGAATTCATACCGACAATTCTTTTTGTAGCTGCTGCCATCAATGTAATACTGGTTATAATTAGAAAGGTTGCACCTCCATTTGCAGTAATAAAGTGGTTTATCCATGCCAAAAGTCCGTCATCTAAGATTTCAATGTCAGGCATTATGCTGCCGCCATTAATGGCAAAGTTAACGGAGCTGAACATTCCGCCTATAACAAAAAAGAACAGAAAGATTTTGATGATGGATCTTTTAATTGGGCTTCGAATCTCAGATGGCCTTACTGCTCGTTCGGTTATTCGGACACCGTAAAGAAACCCGACTGCCATGGCAGGAAGAAACATGAGGTTGATTAGAATTGGGGATTCTTCATTGATGGATTCGATTTGGGGATGGAAGGTCAAAAATAAAACGACTGCAAGCGAGGCTGCAGCACCAAATAAAAACAGCCCCATATGACTGCGAACAGAAGACTCTTGATAATTATTCCAATTGGACACTTTATGATTTCAAAGGGAAATAATTAAAGAGCAAATCCAGAAATCATTTGGTCAAATTATCAATTCTGTTTACCCTTTTTTAGTAGGAATCAAATCAAAATTCATGAAAATAGGGATAATGCTAGTTGTTATTGGATTGATCATCATGATTTTTGGCATAATTTTTCATCTTCAAGGACAGTCAATAGTGGGACCCGAATCATCATTTATGTACTCAAATCCGGACTGGATTGTCTATGGCATACAAGTTGCCATCATGGGAGGAATATCAGCTGGTGCAGGCTGTATAGTGTTAAAATTAAGAACTAGTCGGTAACTCGCAGGGTAATCGTGCTTCTAATTTTTCGGAGTTTTCTAATTCTAGTGGCAATTATCTCATTGATTTGAGCACTATTATCAGCAACAAACTCGGCAACAATATCATAACTTCCATAAGTTATCAGGCATGTTTTTACCCCAGAAATCTCTTTTAGTTGGGAGTACAGGGACTGTTCTTCCCCAATTTCACAACTGATCAGCACGTAAGCTTTTTCCATATGATTGGTAATTTCTTAAAAATACACCAACTTAAAGACATCTAAAAATAATCCTAAAAAATGGATCTCAAAAGCCGGCAGCCATGGGATTGTTTGGTTTCATTACTTCTCTTAGCAAGACAGTTGCAAAGGAGCCCCTAGATAATGAAAACTCTATCATGTCATCATCACAAGTAGAATAGTTTGTACAATCAATGGCTGCTTGTCTAAAGCCTCCCTCATTGCTGACTTCTTGCATTTCTTTAATGAAAAAGTCTTTAGGGGAAATTTCCTCAAGATCCAATACCTTTGAGATCTGAAAGTCAAATCTAGTTTTTTTATAGTACGAGTAACCAACAAAAGGCAATGCCAAGTTTTGATCCAATCCTTTTACATATTTGCCAATAATTCCGGCGTGATCAAAACAGACATCGCCTGACTGTGCCTCAAAGAGATTTTCGCCCTCAGAGAAAGCAGAACTGAGGGACTGATTAAAAATAAAGGACTGGTATGCCTGAACATAAAATCGTCTCAAGGATACAGGGATGTTTCGAATTGCACGTACCGGCTCTCCATGCTCAATCATTTTTTTGAGAATGATTCTCTCAATGTCCATTTGGACAGGAATTTTATCAAGGAGCTGCTCATAATTTGCCTCATCGGCAAGTTTCTCACGAATCTCTGTATTTTCTTTTGAATCATATACGGAGGTAAAAGATAAAATCAGGTCAACTGCTTTTTGAAAGTCCCTTTGCAAGATGGCCTTGCCAATCAGGTGTGTGACAGGTCGTTTGGAGCCAAATCTTTGATAGCCATAAAAATTTAGAATTTTATCATGTTCTTTAAAGTCAGAGAGGCCGTTTTGGGATTCAGAGATTCTTAGTTTGAAATGATTTCCAATCATGTCTTTTTTTGAGAGGGGTTTTTTTACAAAGCCGATTTTCTCAAGCGTGTATTTCTCAGTTGAAAAATTTTCAACTGCCCTTCCCTTGTTACCAGAACAGACAAACTGCTCAGTTACAGCAGATGCGTCTTTTAATCCAAGGGATTTAAGGCGTGTGCCTTTTCTTCGGAGAATGTCAGAGAGGGCATGACTGGTGTCAATATTTTTCTTTTTTAATTTGTAAACTGCATACCCATCCTGATCACCTATGGAATTTTTTGCCTTTGTAGAAATTAGCTCACTAACTTGAAAATCTTCAGGATCAGCTCTTATCTTTCCCCCAATTCCAGTAAAGGCAGTACTGTATACGGAAATCCCAATTTCAAGATCTAAAGGAGGTATCACTCTATTGTCACTGTTACATACTTGCTGATTGCAATGTCCGGGGATTGTGCGCCAAGAAGAATCTTGTAGGTGCCAGGCTCGGCATTCTCAGATGCAGTTATTGAGATATGAACAGGGGTATTGGAGTCAAGCCGGAAGGATTCAACGCTATCATGATCAAGGGCTACCTGTAAGAACTTGTGTGCGGGGGATAAAATCAATGTTACATCCAGATCATCATCATTATCATTAGATAATGGGGATACAATAAAGTTAAAGTGTGCAGAATCCCCGGATGCCAAAGTCAGTTCGTCAGATTCCAATTGAATTTCCATTGGCAATGGCACAGAAGTATCAACAACACCAATATTATTCTCAACCCACTCTGTAAACCAAATTTTTTCGCCATCAACTGCAAAATCAAAGATTTGGGCAACGCCACAGTCAGCTAGCATAATGCCGGTCCCAGGATCACAGTCACCCCAGTATGGATTTTTTGAGGGAACGTGATATTCAACAAGTGATTGGGATTTTGGGTCCATTACGGAGATGTTGTTTGCAGTCTGTTCGTTGAAAATAATGCGTCCCTGTCCATCAGACTCAATCCAATAGGGCCTAGAGATTGGGGATTTTACAACTCCTGTTTGGTTTCCATATGTACTCAATACAGGATCAGAGGTAACATAGTGGGTAAACTGTTCAGCCACGGGATCAAAACTAAAGAAGGAAGACGATGTGGTATCGGCCAACCAGACAAACCCGTCATCATCAACTATGGCACCATTAGGGGTGTTTAATTCCACAGGCAGCTCATGGATTTCAATGAAATCAAGCAATGGAAGGAATTGTTCATTAGAACTTACGACAGAATCACGATAGCCAATCTGATCAAATTTTACCAGGACACCGCCCTGTTGAAAGAGCCAATTAGTAAACCAGACATTATCATCTGCATCTATTGCAAAGTCACCGGTTACAGAATCATCTACTGGGGAGGGAATGCTAAGATAGTTGATATCCTCGCCGGACTGACTGGGATCTAAAAAGGTGAGCTTGTTTCCAGTAAAATCATTTATAATAATTTGAGAGCCATCAATTTTTAATTTCTGAGGCAAAGAGTCTCCTTCAGAAGGATATGCCAATCTGTCATAAGTCTCATCAATTGTGGAGAACTTCCATACTGAATCATAGGATTCATCAGTAAACCAGACATTGCCATCAGGGGCATAGTCAATACCCCACATCATGGAACGTCCACCGTCAGGCCACGAGGGATTCTGGTATTCGGTAAAAGATTCAGTAGTAGGATCAAATTTTGCCAAGTTGCCAGTATTAGTTTCAGTAAACCAGACATTTCCATCATAATCAGTCACTATAGCTAATGGGTTTGTGCACATTGTGGGAATTGAAAATTCTTGAACATACTTTGTGGATTTTGCATCACTAGAGCCACAAAATTGTCCACGTTGCGCATCAGGAAAGTTATCAGCGGGAGTTCCAGTAATTGTAACTTCGGCAGATTCATCTTCAGGAACAATGCCAGGCAGAGTGATAAGCACAGTAGAAGAGAGCAGAATAAATCCAAAAAAGATGGTTACAATGACGCCTTTAGTCTTCATACAGGAAAAAATAAGGAACCTTGTTATATCTTATTCCAAAAAACGATTTTGTTGCGTTCATGAGGGATATACACGAATCTGTTTGATCGCACAAGTTTTAATCAAGACCTACAAACGGCACTGGTAAATTCCAGTGATCAGATCATCGAAACTTACCAGAATTGTCCGTTGCATTTACCGTGTTCATCTTAAAATCATCAAGATTTGCTTTGTTGTGGTTGTTTCCTCTAGTTCCTTGATCAATATCGGAGAAATAATCTCACTACACTAAATGAACATCAGTTTGAAAATCAGAAAACGCCTCAAGATTCAACAATATCCTAAATTTATCTCTCGTGCCTATCCCTCATGAACGCAACAGAACCGCGTTGTTATCATTAATAATAAAGCATACCCACCACTATTTATGGCCGGAATCGCAGTGTCGAAACTTTTGGTTTTGGTTACCGTGATGATGGTGGCAGTGATGATGCCAACACATGCTGCAATCCCGGACTCGCCACTGGACCAGCATCATGCAGGCATACCAATGGACATGATTCAGTGCAATGACGGCAAGATTCTGATGGTGACTCTTGCAGGCAAGCCAGTTTGCCTAACTGGTGATTCTGCGATGAAATTAGTAGACAGGGGCAGCAGCAGCTATACCATGACGGCATATACACCAGAAACATCCCAAAAAGCTCACGAGTCCTTAAATAAAAAGATCACAAGCCAGACAGACACGCATGTATTTACTGACAAAGAAAAGCAGATTATTGCTGATTACAAAGAATCTTCAATGTTATCATCGTCGGGAATTCTTATACACAGTTATTCTTTAGAACTCTCAGAATTGCCCAAGGTGGGTCAGACTGCCTTGGTAAATTTTACCGGTGTCTATACTGACAATATAAATTTTGAACCATACATGGAACCATTCACACTAAAAGTATTTACCAATCCCGATGACAAAGTTTTGTTTCATGATGATGCCACAACAAATGCGGGCTCTGATGATCCAACCAGCTTTGAGTCATTTGATAATAATGTCGGATATGTAGTAGATGATCCCGTGCCGGACAGGGCTTATACCGTGATGGTTACTATAGAAATTCTAGAGGAGGGATTTATTGAAATTGATGCATTGCGCTTTGATCCTTTAGAATCCAGTGGCGGTGTCTACCTTGCAATATCTGATGAGCATTCTATGCCCGAAAATGAGTATATGGATGAGGGATACACGTTTTTGGATCACGACATTTTAGCTAGTGCATCTAGTCCTGAATCTTTTGCACCTCAAAAAGATAGCAGACTTGGCAATAAACCAGGACCCAAAGATGAGATAGTTAATGAGATTTTGACGGAGGAAAGAGTAGCTGAAATATATGCCAACCATCTGCAACTTTTGGGCGAGATAGCTGTCAATGATATTGGCAAAGTTAATGATGATTTAATTGGATGGCTTGTTGATAAATCTCTTCCATTGGATGATGTAAAAAGTATTTTGAGTCACTCTAATTTCACGCAGGCGGAAGTAGATGATGCAATGGAAAGATACGAGGCAGATTACACTGGCCCTCATGACACATCTGATGGTGCAGTAACAGCAGCGGCAACCGGCTCCTCCACAGATACCGCTGCTGCCCCAGCATTCCCCGTAGATACAACTCAGGAGACGTCTGATGGTGCAGCAGCAACAGCAGAAGACTCTTCTTCCAACACCTTTTCCATTACAGGCTCTGTATCTGCTCCAATTTATTTTTCCAACAACACAGAACCCATCAATGGGATAGAAGTCTGTGCCTATGATTATCCTGAATCTGACGGTACAGAGACCGTATTGTTTACAACTGACAATAGCAGGGCCTGCACATTTACATCCAACATGGGAGGATATCACATAGATTCTATCCAAAATGATGATCCTTCTGATGCATCAAATGTTGATCTAGTTATCAGAGTTAGTTCCAAGGGCGCAAGTGATTTAGTTGTGGAAGGTTTATCTCAACGTGTTTATACAGAATCATCTACCAGAGTTTTGAACTTTAGTCAGGATACAAGAATGTTTGATTTTGTATTGAATGGCAGTAATGCAAGAGCTGCCGGTATAATCAATGCGATCTCTGATGGTCGTGATTTATTTAGTCATCACGGTATTTCTCCTGAGAGGCTTACTGTAAAGTGGGAGCCTGATAGTGGTGCTAGTGTTTTTCCAGACAGTGCCAGTAACGGTGCTGCATATTTACGATCAGCCAACATTATGTGGCTTGACGGTGAGAGATCTTCTGCCAGTGATCAGGCTTTAAGCAAACTTATCATATTACATGAATTTGGCCACCATATTATGGATATACAAGGTGTATTTCCACTCCTGCGTCAGCCTTGTTACACTGATATAAACAATGATGGCGATTTTGATGATGTCGGTGAGAGAGGTCATTATCTTCATCTCCCAACTAATCCTAGATGTGCATGGACAGAAGGTTGGGCTAATTTTGTTCCTCATTTAGTTACCAATTCGTCAAATTTCCAACGTGACACTTTTAGTAGTATTGATTTGGAGCAAGACAGGTTAGAGTCCTTCCCTGATGATGATAGATTTTTAGCTTTTTTCCCAGTAGATAACGTTCATCTTGTTGGACAATTAGTTCAAGGACAGGTAGCCGGAGCGCTATGGGATATCAAAGATCATAACGTTGATGAAATATTTGACAATTTAGAACAAAGCAGTAACGGTACTAACTTAGATAACCTGCAATTAGGCGATGATGAAATTATTGATGTATTTAAGAATAGACCATACCGTAGTTTTGGAGATTTCTATACTGCATGGGAAGGTACAGACAATGATTCTTCACATGACATTATGATACTTCACCACATGATCTTTGCAATCCCAAACGATCCACCCCCGTCATCAAACATAATGACTGACAGTTTTAACACGCTTGATAATTGGAGCCAATCTGGCAATGGCGTGTGGGAGATAAAAAATGCCCACAAAACCATTCCAGGTTCTGCTAGCGGCAATACGGTGGCAACATCTAGAGACTGTGATTTCCAGTGTGTTATTAGACTTAACCAGCCAATAGACACAGGAAACCCACTTGTAGTGTCCTTTGATAGATTTGTTGATAGGAGAATTAACTCAGATGAAGGTCTGTATGTGCAGTATCTGGAAGATTTCAGCTGGAGAACACTGGAACGATATACTCGTATCAATGGGAATAATACCGACAACTGGCACTCTGAAGCCCTGACACTTAACCTACGTGATCAATCACAGACATTACTGCGATTTGTGGCAGACTCAAACAGAGACAATGAATTCGTAGAGATTGATAATTTTAACATCTCACCACTACCATTAACATTTACATCCGAATTGACAACTACCTTCACCATTATTCTACAGTTCCCTGTAGAATTTTATACTAATTTTACATCAAGTGATTTTAGTCTGTCTGATGGAACAGTCACCTCGGTCACTAATATTTTGAGGAGCCCTGACACAAGGTTTTTGAGGACATCAGGCATTCCATATGATACACCAATTACAGTAACCTATGTTGGTTCTGATTTTGGCTTTGGTGGAAGTGATTCACAGTCACGCCCCACATCCACCACAAACTTCATCCCAAGTATATTTCCGGTAATAGAATCCATTGATGATATCACTTTGCGTAACGGAGAGACCCGTACTGTAAGCGTGTCTGCAACGCATCCCAACAATAGACCAATTTCGTGGCATTTCGAACAAGCCCCAGATTTTGTCAGCATATCCCGTACTGGTAGTGGTACGGCAGACATTACCATCTCTCCGCATAACGCCACCGTTGGCACTTATCCTGTTCGCATAATTGCGACATCTGGCATATTTGGTAGTGGGTTGTTTCATGTTTTTATAACTAGTGACGACGGCGACGACAATCCTGACCCTCCAGATACCACAAGACCTGTAATTACAGCTCCTGCTGATCTCACTGTAGAGGCTACCGGCATTCGTACACCTGTTGATACTGGTACGGCATCAGCTACAGACAATGCAGATCCAAGCCCTGACATAACTCACGACGTACCACCAGACAATTTCCCACTTGGCTCCACAACAGTTACATGGACTGCCACAGATGCTGCAGGAAACGCAGATACTGCAGCACAGACGATAACCGTACAAGACACAACACCACCGGTAATACAAAAGCCTGAAAATGTTACAGCAGAGGCTACCTCATCATTAACTGCAATACAGCTGGCAGACCCCACAGTAACAGATATCTTTCCTTTTACCATAACTAGCAACGCAACTGCATCGTTTCCTCTGGGTGATACCATAATCGTATGGACTGCCACTGACGAATCTGGAAATATCTCTACAACAACTAGCACTGTAACTCTGGAGGATACCACTCCTCCCACAATAGTACAGCCTGCACCAATAACTGTGGATGCCACAGCAGAACTTACACCCGTATCAATAAGCGCGCCAGCTGCAACTGATATAGTGGATTCAGACGTTGTTGCTGTAACTGCCAGTGATACTGCATCATTTGCCGTTGGAACACACAGTGTGGTATGGACTGCCACTGATGATTCAGGAAATACCGCAACTCTTACACAGATAGTTACTGTCAGAGATGTAGATCCAACAGACCCTCCAGACAATCCCGACACCATTCCCCTAACCGTCTCTGTAACTACAACTGCAGGTGAGAGCACCAACCTAACTACGGTACCATTTACGGTAACATTCAACAAGGATGTCGACTTTGGTCTAGGTGCCATTACAGTAACGGGTACAGCAAATAACGGCAGTCCCATAGCATCCAACCTTGGCGGAGCAGGCAGTGTCCACACCTTTGATGTGGCACGCGGCTCCACAGACGGAACAGTGACCGTAACCATAGATGCAAACGCGCTAACAGATGCAGCAGACAACCCCAACACCGCGTCAAATTCAGTTACAGTTACCATAGACACCCTTGCCCCAACTGTCTCTGTAAGTTCGTCTGCAGGCAGCAGCACCGGACTTGATACGGTACCATTTACAGTAGAATTTGACGAGGACGTTAGGGACTTTATCGTAGATGACATTACAGTGGCAGGCGATGCCAACGGCGGCATCCTTGAAGCAACCGGCTTTGAGACAGTTGATGCCCGCACATACATCTTTGATGTTGCAAGTATATCATCTGATGGAACCGTAACTGTATCAGTTGCAACAGGAGTGGCAGCAGATGTTGTAGGCAACCCCAACACCGCATCTAATTCAGTTACCGTTAGAATAGACACCACTGTCCCATCCGTATCCCTGAGTACTGATACATCTGATCCTACCAACTCTGAGGCCATCCCATTTACTGCGACATTTAGCGGCAATGTCACAGGATTTGAGCGGTCTGACATCGTTGTGGCAATTGACGGAACCCAGGTATCTAACTCTGAGATTAGTCTTGATCTTGGAGGGGAAAATTCCGTCGTTGTGGAAATTGGCAGGACACAGGCACCAGATATCCTGATAACTGACTTTAATGGAACCAGTGGTGCACAATACGACTTTACAGTCATACACGGGATCACTGGAGAGGGTCAGCTTACAGTAAGCATACCTGATGGTGTGGTGGCAGGGGGCAACACGGGTGCTGTACATACTATTACAGTGGACATGGTAAACCCATCCGTATCTATCACGCCTGCCAATGGTACTATTACTGGCGATGACCCCGTAACGTTTACAACAACATTTGATGAGGAGATTGAGAACTTTGATCTAGATGACATTACAGTAACTGGTACTGTAAACGGTGGTACCCCGACAGCATCCAACATTGGCGGAGAAGGCAGTGTCTACACCTTTAATGTGGCTCGCGGCTCATCTGACGGAACAGTAACCGTATCAATAGGTGCAGGTATGGCAGCAGACCTTGCAGGCAACCCCAATGAGGCATCTAATTCAGTTACCATCACCATCAGCACCACAGGAGATGAAATTGAGGCCGATATTCCCTCTGGAGGCGATGGTGGCGTAGTGACATATGAGCCATCCTCAAATCTGATCACCCTTAATGTGGTATCTGATACATTACCTGACACAATTATTGCCACTGATGGCCAGCTGCTTGACTTTAATGCCACCCCAACGTTTGCTGATGATGCTGCAAGCGGAACAAAGAGTGTGAGAATTTCTGATTCTACAACTGAGGTCACCTCTGAGGTCTCTGATTCCCAAACTGTCACTGTCACTTATCCAGCTAGTGTCGTTGTAACTGGCTCATCTGATGATTGGAGTGGCACCATTGCCGTTCCAACCCTTGTTACTACTACCGGTACTGCGGTTGATCCTCCAACCTCAAATGATGAGATAGGACTGGCATTCTCGGTCGGTGATGGTAACACTAGATTAACATTTGATCAGGCAGTCAGGTTACTCTTGCCTGACCAGGCAGGCCATGAGGGTGCCTTCTTCTCAGGAAACGATGCTGATGGCAATGTGATATCACGATCACTGGTTGTATGTCCGTTTGTTCCTGTCAATCAGGATACTGCCAATGACAATATTGGTGCTGACACCACATTGGAATCATGTTTTGTTCGTGCCGGCCCTGATATGATCATCTGGACCACGCACTTTAGCTCATTTGGCTCATTCTCTATGGTTTCTGTAGAACCTACACCATCCACACCTTCTAGTAGCCGCAGTGGTGGTGGCGGTGGTGGCGGTGGTGGCGGTGGTGGAGGAAGCAGTGGCAAGTATTCCCCAGAACAAAGCATACCTGCAAACAATACCCAGGTTGGAGCAGTCCAGAATCTAATGGACCCAGAACCACAAGTGCCAGGTTTGAATGAGGGGGAGGAGGAGAAGGAAGAAGAAGGAATGAAAAAGATGGACCCAGAACCATCCGCAGAAACAGGGATGAAGCCAGAACCTCCGGTACCGGATTTGAGTGAAAAGACAGACTCAGGAGAACCAACCGCAGAAACAGAGATAAAGTCGACAACGACTGTGACCGATTCAGAACCATCCCAAACCGGCACAGGTACTGGTAATGATCAAGGGTCATCATGCAGCTCAGGAACGCAGATGGTAGGCGGAGAGTGTGTGCCTGCAGATTCGCAGAGAATCTCCGAGGATCAAAAGGGTTTCTTTGATGTAATTACAGACTTTTTTAGATCCCTGTTTGGATTTGCATAGTTGCTGGGACAAACAAGTCTGCTATTGCCATTAAATGGACTTTGTAATGCCTGTATAACCTGTGGATAGAAGAAAAAAGATTAGATATATTTGAGTGCCAGTAAATGGACTTGGTAATGCCTGTATAACCTGATAGAGAGATGACCCGCCGCCACATAAACCAGATTGGCAATACACCTGTGACACAAATCCCAGTGGCAGTCATAACAGGGGACATTCTCAAAAGGAATCAATTTTTCAAGTGAATCCTATCTCTTATGCACATTAGGCTGTGCTGCAATTTTATTGGAACACTCTTTGATCTCTTTTTTTGAATGTTGTGGTTTTTCAAACTATCCGTCAAATTCTATATCTTTTTGAAGCTCATCTGGTAAGTCTGACCACAAACACACCTCTGTTTGTTGTTCTCAGACACCAACCCAACGTTCTCTTTATCACTAATAGATCTGTTGGAAAAATTTTCCAGCAACTGTCTGAGAAAACCTGACAAGATCAATCCTTTGTGTATTTTAAATCCAATTTCTGTTCCTTGATTTTTACGACAATTGTGTCCCCCCCCTAGCTTGCTAAATGCCCTTTGCCTTTTTTCATTAGTCAGGGTCCAGCCCAAAATGACATCTATGGGAAGCAAAAATGACTTTCCAAAGTGCTGATTAAAACACTATGGGCAGGTCATTTTAGTCAATTGCAATCTCTTCAAGCGAATCTGCGATGTGGGTGACAAGCATCCCTCTTGATTCAGCCAGCTGCGGAGTGTTCCTTGCAAAAAGATTCTCATATGTAATCTGACTCTAGTGAGGTATGGAGCTTGCAATGTCCTTGATAGTTTTACTTTGGACTATTAGACAGCTGTAACCTGTTGACAGCAGATATCAATAACTAATCTAATAATTTATTTGCTAAGAGTTTAATTTATGGTATATTTTTGATTTTTGCAAACTATTAATCACAGGATGCAGTCGTTTGGATGCATCAGACATTTGTTATCTTGATGCACACATTAAATAAAAAATTCAATCCTTGAATGGAAGTTCGTAACCAACAGGGGCCAACTCTATAATTTGTAGATAAATCTCAGAAAGTAACGAGTCTAGTTCTTCTATCTTGTCTTTTTTATCCTGTAATTTTTGCTCTAACTGTTTAATATCTTCTGCGATATCTGTAATTCTGGTTTGTGTAGAGATGTGTCTCTCTATTTTTCTATCTAGTATACTGTCACCTACAAGTGTAAGAGGGTTGGTACTTGCCAGCGCAAAGTTTTGTACCGACTTGTTTATGTCACCAATGTCTGAGCCGCTAAGTGTTATGGTGTATGTTCCGGTGCGAGTGGGGGCAAACACTGCAAACTCGTTTGTCTGATGGTCTGATGTTGCCCGTATTGTAGCATTATTTGGAGTAGTTATTGTAAAATCTAGGTTCGCAATAGGAACTGCTGTATCAGTATGACCCAACTGTCCGGTTATACTGCCATGGGGATGAACTAGCCATGACAGTATCACTTTGACTGGTTTTGATGTGTCCTGTACTGTAAACTCATACTGCTTTGTATGCGTATCTGACTTGAGATGATCTGACATTACATGAGATGATGATGATGATTCACTGTGAACATACCTAAGTGACTCTCCAGTGTTTAGTATGCCAAAGCCCACATTGTTTAGTATTTGAAGGGATTCAGAATTGTTTCTCTCAACAGTGTTAGATGGCTGTCTGGCATAAGAACAGTTGTCGTTGGGATTGTTTGTTTCATATTGTACAGACGTGCAAGGGATTGGACCCTGCCAGTCAGCCCCAAGAAGAAGTATGGTCTTTATCTCAACTGGAGTCAGATCAGGTTTTGCCTGTAGCAACAGGGCAGCAGTTGCACTTACCTGGGGAGCAGCAAGGCTGGTTCCGGACCGAGGACTAAAATTGTCATCTTCTGCAACATTGTCCAGTGTCTGAAGACGCTGTGCAGGTGCAACTATCTCGGGCTTTAGCATGACTGTTCCGGGTGCTGGACCCCTGCTTGCAAAGCTTGCCTTTGATATTGTTTCACCACGATCATTTATTCCGCCTACGGTAATTTCATTGTGTCCGCATCCGGGATGAGTTATAGACTGATAAACTGGCTGGTTTGGCGCTCCATAAATTATGCCCCTGTTTCCTGCAGATGATACTAGAACCATTCCCTTGTCAACTGCCTCATTTGTGATGAGGTTGGTTGTCTTTCCATAATCTCCATTGCAGATTCCAAAACCAAAACTCATGACTGCCATGTCGGCTCCTTTTTTGAGAGACCAGTCAAGGGCATGTGCCACGTCATTTCTGTTTGCATTAACGAAAGTACGATTCTTATCGTTATCAACAGTATGCCTAGTAATTGAGGCATCCAAAAGTTCCACACCGGGCGCAATGCCGTTATGAGCTGGGAGTCCTGATGCGGCAAGGACTTGGGCTATATGCGTACCATGGGATGCAAAAGCAGTAGAAAGATCATTATTACTATTAACGCCGATCACACTGGCAGCAGTTGCAGGCTCACACGTATCATCGCACTCTACACGGTCAATGATTCTGTCGTTAAATGCAATATCGTGGTTGATGCCTCTGTCAATGATTGCCACAACAACTCCACTGCCATCAAGATTGGTATCAGTTGCAGTATTAATCTCGTTTGGAGTTGCATGTACGGTTCCCCTAACCGTATCAATCTCCAGAGTCACGGGAATTTCACCATCTCCCATGGCATATATCTCGTCATAAAGTGAGAGCCCCGGAACATCTGCAACTGGGATAGATGCAGTTACAAATGAGAGTGACTCTGCAGATGCTATGTTGCGTGCGCCAAGAAGATCAAGTTTCTCTGCAATTGCATACTTGTTCTCGCGTGCTGTCTCATCTGCATCTATGCCATCGTCCCCATCGCCTCTGGCCACTATAATTAGGACATCATAGTATCGCGTGCCGTCATGTACCCCATAGTCACCATCCTGAGGTACCTCAGATATGAGACCCAGGATTTTGTCATAAAAGCCGCCATCAAACTTGGATGGTACATCCACGTTTGCAACAGGACCTAATGTACTGTCATCTGGGATAAGATTGTCTGGCACTGTAAACTGTTCATTCTCATCAGTTTGGGATATAGACTCTAAGGGATACACGAATAAAAGTACTAGTGCAAAAACAATGATCGGTAATGTAAGTTTTAAATTCAAGTATGGCGATTCTGTTGCGTTTATGAGGGATAGGCACGAGAGATAAATTTGGGACATTGTTGAATCTTAGGGCGTTTTCTGATTTTCAAACTGATGTTCATTTAGTGTATTGAGATTATTTCTCCGATATTGATCAAGGAACTAGAGAAAACAACCACATCAAAGCAAATCTTGATGATTTTAAGATGAACACGGTAAATGCAACGGACAATTCTGGTAAGTTTCGATGATCTGATCACTGGAATTTACCAGTGTCGTTTGTAGGTCTTGATTAAAACTTGTGCGATCAAACAGATTCGTGTCTATCCTCATGAACGCAACAGACCACAAAAAATAATGCACATTACAGTAATTTTAGATCTCCGGTAATCTTGTCAATCAGGTCTTCTGGGGCAGGCCCAATAGAGATACAGGTTACTGTGCCAGGAGCCAGCTGGGTATGACCAGCATCAGATACCTCAGACCATGGAAGATTCAAGTCAATTGCGTGCTTTTTTATCTCTTGCAAGTCCTTGATGCCAGGAACCTTGACTACCACCTTTTCTTGTCCTCCCCACCACTCACTATGCCATTTGGGATGGGATCTTCTAACATGCTCTGCCCCAAGAACACATGCATGTCCCACCTGAGCGGCAATTTTGCCCTTGCCCATCTCAAGATCAGTCCTAACAACAATAACTTGCTTGATATCACCCATACAACTATCAAAAGCGGGCTTAGTGAAAAACTTTTGAATTAAAGAGTGAGGAAAATCGAACTAATTTTATCCTACCTTGGCATGTTCTGGAGTGTTTATCTTGTCAACCCAGTCATTTATCTCCGGTTTAAGTGAAAACTCTATGTCACGTATTCTTAAGTGTCTTTAAGACAGGCAAGTGACACTAGGATTGAACAGTGTATGTTTTATTGATAATAGTTTTAATTTTATTTTCCAACTATAAACGAATCAACCATGCTTTTACTGACTTTTGTTCCTTGAGAATCAGCAAGATCAATACTTTCTTGACAGATAAGCATTAGGTTTCTAATAATTTTTTTCGAATTGTAATATTTGATTAATGACTTTATTGCATTATCTTCAAAAACATTTTTTATGTTTTTAGAACTATCAACTGCCTTAATTCTGGTATTTATCAAAGAAATTATTCCGGTCTTATTTAATTCAGGCAAGATTATTACTTGATCAACATAGTTACTTTCTGCATCTCTGTAAGAAGCAGATTTTGTATAATATGCATGAGCAGCTAAAATTAGAGGTCTGTCTAATTTAATAAGTCCTAACAAAATTTGCCCAAAAAACTTAGGAACTAATTTAGATAAATCTAGATCTTCTCTCTTCAAAAATTTGTCAGTATCATCAATATAGAAAACAGGTTTTAGATTATGAGCTTCAATTGTTTCACATAACCCGCGTATTGCTTCAATTCGTTGAGTGTTGAATATTTTTGATTTTATTGCTTTAGAGGCATAGTTTTCTAAATCCGCTTTTACTCCTGCTTCGACTTTTGCAATAAATGGAAGAATTGAAAAGGCAGCTCTAAAAGAACCTCCAATACTATATTTTTTTGATTCTATAAAAGATGTTTCAATTGCGAGTGCATCACGTACCTTTTTTTCAGTATCTTTTGACAAATTTGAAAAATTTTTGACTGCATGTAATGTTTGATTCAAAACAAATCTAGTAAATTCTTTTGTTGAGTTACAGACCTCATCAACTTCTTCCATAAATGGACTAAGCACTATTGGAAAAATATCATCCTGTAATTGCAATAGAGAATAATTTACAGCACATGTTTTACCCGTACCACCATCAGATTTTATGATTATTACATGATTTTTTTGGATGCTACTAATTATTTTTGTTTCTATCTTTTTGTTAGAAATTTTTTCAAATGGTTCATAAAGATATGGGAGTTCATTGATTGGGATAGTAGTATGTTTAAAGGCATCATTTTCCAATAATTCATGCAATAGGGTATTTTTAGTCATGTAAATCTACTTTTTATTTCATCAGATATTCCAAATAGAGTTTTCCTTTTTTTAGCATCCTTGCTTTTCATCAGTATTTCATTTTTACTTAATGACAATAACATTTGAGTTAATCTGGAACGAGATACGCCCATATATTTCTGGAATTCCTTATCTGATGCTGAACTGGGTCCATTAATACGAATATACCGTAAAATTTCTTTTTTTGCAGGAGACAAATGCACTAAAGAAGATTCAAACACTTTGAGAATGGTTTTTTGATTTAAAGTATCCATAGACATATTTTTTTCAGATTTTGGTTCTAGTTTAGATAAAAGTATTTTTCTAGTTTTTGGGTTTTTTTCAAAAAATTCTTTCACTAACAAAATTTTATCGATTATACTAGATTCGGTTCTTTCAGCCAGTGTATTTGCAGAGGTTTTATCTAGATATTTTTTTCCGAGTCTTAATTCAAACAATTTCATTATTTCATCAGAGCTTAAAGGCTGCGGCTCTAGTTTTTTATCAAAAAATGCATCTAATGGAGGTCTTCTATATTCATTAATTTTATTTGAATCACCTGTCATAATTACAGGAAATTCTGTTTGCCAAAAAACTTCACGTAATGAACTCATTATTCTGTAACAAAGTTCAACACGATGATCAAATCCATCAATTAAAAATACAACTTCAACATTATGTTGTTTTAAGATAGTGATTATTGAATTAAATGCAATAAAGACATCATTTGTTCGTCTAGTATCAAATTCGCTAAAAAATTGTTCTGCAAAGTGCTTATGTCTTATTTCATCCAAAGTGGAATCTAAGACTAAATTAAGAAAACTAGATGTGTCTGAAATAGATTTGGGTAGAATGTTTACTAGTACTCCAACAACATTATCAATTTTTATTGTTTTGTAATAAGTATAATTTAGCAACGAGGTTTTACCTGTTCCTCTTTCTCCAACCAAAAGCAAATTTAGCCGATTTCGCATACAAGATTCTATTACATTCATTTCTTTTTCTCGTCCAACAAAAAGTCCAATATCGTTTTTTGTTGGAAAGAGGGGTCTTAACGACAATCTTCTCATTGATGCTTGAGGGTATTCAGATCTTTTCAAATTTGAATCAGTTCTCATAATTATGTTAATTTATTAACAGTTATAACTGTTATATATGTTAATATATTAACATATTTTTGAAAAAATAAATTTCAAAAAAATTTAAAATTTTCAGTCTTTTCAAACCTACAAATATGTTAATTTATTAACAGTTATAACTGTTATATATGTTAATATATTAACATCACAAGAGATAACATGGTCTTTTGAGAGCACCTTGTGTTTTTCCAATATTTTTCTTAAAATAGTTTCATTTTTCGTATATTGTTAGGGGAATTTTTTAGATAATAAAATCGAGTTTTTTCATGACCGTTTATCAGCATTAGCCAAATGAGTTTACTAAAATCCATTTATTTTTAAATTTGTTTCCTAGCTAATAATTTTAAATCTTTTAGATTGAATGAATATTTTGGATCTAAAATAACCTGAAATTAAGTTCAGAATCTAGTCTAAAATTACTGTGCCTGTTTTTGAGATTGCTGTATTGGTATACCACTCCATATTAAATTAAATTCATCAAGTTCTTTTTCAACATAATAACAAATATCTCATTATTAAACCGTTTTCGGAATCCATGATCCATATAAATATCAAAATGTCTTTTAACACAAGTTATTTCTATACTAGCTTTGTTGACTAACCAATAAACGGCAGTTTTTGCTTCTGCTGAGTGAAGTTGTTTTGATTTTACAGTTCCTAACTGATAGACAATTCTAAATAGAGGTGTTTTGCGATCAAATACTTTATGATCACGTTTTCTTTTATCAAAGTATTCGTTCAATGATTGCAAGGCTTTAGGAGTAAGAAATGCCCAATGTTTGTCCCTTAAATCAGGATAAAGTGGAATAGTCTGGCAAGAATTCTGCATATCAACCCAAGAGGTTTGAGAGTTAATTCACAATCTAAAACTTCGATTCGCATCCTTTTTAGTTGATGCCAGTAAGTAAGCTAATCCACTATGGTATTTGGATGAGGCAGATTCCAACATCTTTTGAATATGTCCAGTCCTCCAAAATATGTACCGGCTCTCTCTGTCTTCTCAAGGACATTTTGTTCACAATATCCCAATGAATCATCAAACGGTTCATTATGCAAAAATGCCTTACACCAGTCATGTAGATTGGAACAGAGTTAATACTAATCATGTTCTTTGAGATAAATTACATATATTCAATCATCATATGCACCTTTAGGTATCAGAGTTCAACAACTCGTCTGAATCTAAAATTTTGTAATAGTTGCAAAAACGCCTTAGATGATCACTGATTTTTTAGTACTTTTTCTGATTTGGCTGATTCTTTAAATTTCAAAAAGTGAACGTGATTTGATAACCATGGTATACTGTATGGGCTAAATATGTATGATTAGGACAAATTCTTTTGAATTAAATAATTGAACAATAAGCAAAATCTGTGAGCATTGATGTAGTAATTGCAGGAGGCAGTGTTGCAGGGCTATTGTGTGCCAGGGAAATTGCCTCTAGGGGTTTTTCAGTGCTTGTCATTGAAGAAGACTATGAGATAGGAACCCCAGAACACTGCGGAGGACTGGTAAGCATGTCAGGATTAGAGGAACTCGGGGTAATACCATTTAGAAAAACCTTTGATCACATGATAGAATGTGCAGAAATAACATCACCAAACGGCAACAGCTTTACCCTGGATTCCAAAAATCAAAAAGTCATAGAAATTAGCAGAAGGGAGCTAGACAAACAAATTGCCTTTCAAGCTCAAAAAAACGGAGCCACAATCAAAGTTAGAACAAGCTTTCAGGAATTGACTGATACTGGGATTAGAACCAGTGAAGAAAAAATAGACTGTAAAATTTTTGTTGATGCCAGGGGAGTCTCATCACTCATACACAAGGATAGAACGGGCATTTTGTCATCAGCCCAATACGAGATTTATGCAGGCTGGATAAAAAAGGGAAGGGTGGAAGTGATTTTTGATCAGCAAAAATATCCGGGATTCTTTGCATGGGTAATCCCATCTGATGAGGGCAAGGGCAAAGTGGGTGTTGCAGGACGCGGAATCAATGTTGCACAGACAATGGAGGATATTCTCAAAGAAAGAGGGGAATTTTCAACGATTAGGAAGATTTTTGCTCCAATCTGGATTAAGGGTCCCATCAAAAAATTTGTTGAAGGCAAAACTGTAATCATTGGGGATGCGGCAGGACAGGCAAAACCCACAACGGCAGGAGGAATTTTTACTAGCGGAATGGGAGGAGTGTATGCAGGACAGGCAATCTCAGAGTTTCTAAGAACAGGCAGAGACGAAGACCTTGAGGAATATCAGAAAAGATGGACGAAAAGATTCGGCAAGGAATTTGAAAAACAATTGCTGGCAAGGAAGGTCTTGGAAAGAACAGACAACAATACAATTAACAAGTTGTTTGATTCAGTTACGCCGGAAATCACCAAAGAGATTTCAGAAAAAGACGATTTTGACTTTCACACGGGTTCAATTATAAAACTATTGGGTCTGAGGGGATCAATCAAAACAGCTCAAGCCTTAATCGGCGGAGAGATAAAAAAACTGCTTGGTTGAACTGCCTTTATTTCAAGGAAGGTATAAATGATGTTTACAGGAAATCGTGTCATGTCATCATCTACTATTTCCTTACCGACATGTAGTGGCTGTCACAGACATATTATGCCTAATGATAAATGTGTAAAGTTTAACTGCCCCAGCTGTGGTGATGACCTGATTTGGAGATGTCAAAGTTGCAGGGAGGCAGCAAGAACCTATACCTGTTCCTCATGTAATTCACAGGGACCATAGAAAATGACGCAGTTACTATTCATTACAAAAATCCTTCCGCAGGGAACAGAGGTTGACTTGGACAAACTAGTAGAAACTATCAAATCCTCACTGCCGGAGGGAATGTCCATGAAAAGACATGCCAGAGAGCCACTAGCTTTTGGATTGGAATTTCTAAAGGCTGAATTTGTCTTAGAAGACAAGGAGGGTCAAAGCGATGCATTGGAGAATGCCATCAAATCAACGGAGGGTGTTAGTGAATTTGAGGTGCTCAACATGAGCAGAATGTCTGTTGACATGAAATAGGTGGTTTTTTGGTACGCAAAGAAGAGCCTTTGCAAATGAGAATCGGGGAAGCAAAGCAACGAGACGTAGGCAAGAAACGTGCCAGAATAGGTCCGGATGCAATGGATTTTCTAAAAGTCACGCCAGGAGACATTATAGAGGTGACAGGGTCAAGATCAAGCTGCGCAGCTGTTTGGCCAGTCGATGAGGATGAGAAGCATCCAGAAATAATCAGGGTGGATGGACAGACAAGAAAAAATGTGGGTGCGTCACTAAATGATTTTGTTAAAATTAGAAAGGTAGCATCAAAGCTGGCAAAGTCAGTTGCGCTAATACCGGTAAATGACACAGTCACGGTGGATAAAGAATTTACAGATTTTGTCAAAAACAGGCTAAAGGGACTGCCAATAACACAGGGTGATGAGATTTCCGTGATGATTTTAGGAAATTCCATGGACTTTAAGATTACAAAAACAACTCCCAAGGGCGTAGTCAAGATAGACCGTACAACGAATCTCAACATTTCAGTAGAGACAACAGTGGATAGAAAAGTCAGGGTGACATATGAGGAGGTTGGGGGACTAAGACGCGAAGTCAAAGCAATGCGGGAGATTGTGGAGCTTCCATTAAGGCATCCAGAACTGTTTGCAAGGTTGGGAATTGAGCCACATAGCGGAATTTTACTTTATGGGCCTCCAGGATGCGGAAAAACACTACTTGCAAAAGTAATGGCAAGCGAATCAGAAGCTAACATGTATCCTATCAACGGTCCGGAAATCATGAACAAGTATTATGGGGAAACAGAAGCGAAGATAAGGGATATTTTCAAAGAGGCAAAGGACAATTCCCCAAGCATAATATTCATAGATGAGATTGATGCCATAGCACCAAAGAGGGAGGAGGCATACGGGGATGTGGAAAAAAGGGTCGTAGCCCAGCTCTTGGCACTGATGGATGGGCTAAATGACAGGGGAAATGTCATTGTGCTTGGCGCAACAAACAGGCCAGACAGCGTGGATCCAGCATTTAGGAGGCCAGGCAGGTTTGATAGGGAATTTGAGATATCAGTACCAAACGAGGATGAGCGATTGGAGATTCTTGAGATTCATACCCGCGGAATGCCAATCAGTGAGGATATTGATCTAAAGGATCTATCATCAGAATTGCACGGATATACGGGTGCAGACATCAAGTCACTTTGCAGGGAGGCAGCACTAAAATCAATTAGGCGTTATCTGCCAGAGATAGATCTTGAAACTGAAAAAATACCATCAGAAGTGCTGCAGTCAATGCAGATAAAACTAATTGATTTTTACGATGCAATGCACGAGGTGGTACCCACGGCAATGAGGGAGTTTTATGTTGAGAGGCCAAAAGTTTGGTGGAAGGATGTGGGAGGACTAGAAGATATCAAAAAATCACTGACAGATAACTTGATCACGGCAATGAAAGAGCCAAGCAAGTTTACAAAAATGGGAATCAGGCCTCCAAAGGGAGCCTTGATTTATGGGCCTCCAGGATGTGGAAAAACATTACTTGGGCGGGCATTGGCCACTGAGACTGGTGCAAACATGATCCTGGTTAGAGGGCCTGAGATACTTTCAAAATGGCTGGGGGAATCTGAGAAGGCAATCAGGGAGATATTTAGAAAAGCTAAAGCCTCATCACCGTGTGTAGTAATATTTGATGAGCTGGATTCTCTGGCACGCTCCAAATCAGGAGAGGGCGGTGCAGGAGAAACGCTTCTTAGCCAACTGTTAACGGAGATCGAAGAGGGAGTATCATCACGTGTTGTTGTGATTGGAATTACAAACAGGCCAGACGTGTTGGATAACTCATTATTAAGAACAGGCAGGCTGGATTTGGTATTGTATGTATCCCCGCCAGACGAAAAAGGAAGACTCGAAATCATTAAAATTCTAACAAAAAAGATGCCACTGGCAGCCGATGTAAGACTGCAGGAAATTGCAGTAGCCACACAAAACTACTCCGGGGCGGATTTGGCGGCATTGTGCAGGGAGGCAGCAGTAGAAGCAATGAGGAACAGTTCCCCTAAAATCTCAAGTCATGATTTTGCAAATAGCCTAAAACAGGTAAAACCATCAATAACAAAAGAGGTGGATCAATGGTATAGCACCGTAAAGGAAGGTATATCTAACGTCGTGCCAAAGTCAGGGGATAAATCATTCTACGGATAAAAATGGCAATACCAATAAGAAACACAGTATTTGAGAAGATAAAAGAGGCAAATCGCTTAACAGATGTTGAGCTCTTCAAGAGTTTAGTAAAGGACGGACATGCTATTGCAGATGACAGGTTCAACAAGATACTTTTGGATTTGGAGATTTTAGGGCTGATCAAAGTCTCATGGGTTACAAAGGATGAGCGCAGAATAGAAGTGGCAGAAGTTGAAAAGACAGTCGACAAGATAGAAGAGCAGGTAAAGAAAACCATGGAAAAGGATTACGAAGCTAGCTTCCCCGGCGTAGACAAGTAACTTTCAGAACAAGGGAATGTGAAACGCGGCATCTAGTGCTATGGCAACAAAAATTATCGTAAGATAGGGGGCAGTTACCTTGTATGCCTTCCAGGCAAATTCAGAAGTCGGAGTTTTAGTTAGTTTGTAGTGATATACGAGCATCAATCCTCCAGATACAACGGCAATCACAGTATAAACAAGTCCCATTCCATCAGGAATAAATGAAAGTATCAGAGAGTATGGAATCAAAATTATGGTGTTGCCTAAGATAAAGTTGGATGTTTTTTGCATTCCAATTACCACGGGAAGCATGGGAACTTTTGCTTCTGCATATTCGTCTTTGATTTTCATGGCAAGGCACCAAAAGTGGGAGGGGGTCCAAACAAAAACCAGAAAGCCAACTAGAAAACCCAGCAAATCCATGCTGCCTGTTGCAGCTGCCCATCCGGCCCAAGATGCAGCGCTGCCGGCTATCCCGCCAATTACAATGTTTGAGGTATTTTTTCGCTTTAGCCATACAGTGTAAATAACTACGTATGAAAAAATGCCAACTGCAATAAAGAATGCAGATACGGCATTTAGTGCAAGATATCCATAGATTACAGAAACACAGCTTACAGCTAAACCATATATGAGGACGCCGGATGCAGACATGCGTCCGGATGGAATAGGCCTGGTACTAGTTCTCGTCATCTTAGGATCAATGTCCTTATCATAATAGTGGTTTAAAGCACTAGAGCCAGCAGAGGCCAATGCACCTGCGACGATAATGTGCAGATAAGCCCAGTAATCAAGTTCAGGGACACCGGGAACAAGTCTGCTAGCTCCATACATGGATGTAACTGCTGTAATTACTAAAAGAACGACAATTCTGGGTTTTGATATCTCCAGTATTTCATTAAATCCCAACTTACTCTATCCTATCCCAAAGCCATTTAATTTATTCGTCTAGATCCCCAACATTTCGCAAGGAATAAGTATCTCAGTCCTACCAGCTATCTTAAATGAGTAATTGGGACCTCATGATGCCAGGAATGGGACTTACAGCTATAGGCTTGGCAGGTCTTACGTTGTCCTATGCAGGTATCGCACACACATTCATTGACGGAATGCACGCATTAACAGGCCTGACCATGTTTGTGGGACTGATTTTCTTGGCAGCAGGCATTCTAGATGGAGGGGTTTCAACTAGCAACAGGGCCAAGGCTACGACTCTGGTAATTTTGTCAATATCACTGGGATTTGGCATGTATGCCATGACTATGAATACATCAAACTTTACAGTTACAATTGCAGGAATTTTAATGGGAATTGCATTTCCAGCGATAATTATTGCATATTTGGCAATGAAGCATCCAACCATAGTAAAGCCAATAGGATCAATTGTGGCAATGGCTGCAGCAACCGGAATTATCATGTGGGTATCATTTGGAGTCTTCTCAGCTCCTGACACATACATGATTCCCCAACAGGTGGGCATTGAGGAACCAGAGGAGGATCTTGTGCCAGCTGGGCCAGTATTTACAATTGATATTTTGGAAGGATCAGATCAAGAAGGAAACCCAGACTATGAACCAGACAGGGCAGTGATACCGCAAGGACATACAATTGAGTGGATAAACGTAGATGCTGTTGCACACACCGTAACAAGCGCAGTAGACATTGGAGAAACATTTGACTCTAGCTTGATTAATGCAGGAGAAAGTTACACGTTAGATACAACGTCAATGGAAGCAGGAGAATACGAATACCTGTGTATTTTACATACATGGATGGTTGCAACAATAGTAATTGAGGCCCCATCAGAGCCGACCAAGGTTTCAATTCCAGAGGGAACAAGCGTAACAGGATGTGAGGAAACAAACGAATGCTATTTACCGTTTGAAGTAAGCATTGATGCAGGTACCCTTGTTTCTTGGAGTAATGACGATACTGCGGCACATACTGTAACAAGTGGGCTTAAGGAGACAGGGGCAGATGGCATATTTGATTCGGGGTTACTTCCGGCAGGTGAAACATTTGAAACTGCATTTAATGACCCAGGATCTTTTGATTATTACTGTGTAGTTCATCCTTGGATGATGGGAACAGTTAATGTCGAATAGATTTGCAAAAAATAACACTATCGCTATCAGATAAAAAAATTTTGGCAGAGTATTCAGAAAATCAAAAACCTAATGAGGCATGTGCGTTGTTGTTTGGAAGAGAAGACAGAGTTTCGGATTTGTTTTTGGCAGAGAACATAAAAGAGTCACCCGTTAACTTTACAATTTCAGACGAGCAGCTGATGGAGGGATACAGTATTGCCGAGGAAAAGGGGACAGAGGTAATTGGGATCTTCCATTCACACCCCAATTCAGACGCATTTCCATCAGATACAGACAAGAAATTCATGCAAGGCAACCCGGTTGCATGGGTAATTTATTCGGGAATTAACAAAAATTTCAGAGCATACATTCTAGAATCAGGCATTGTAGAGATCCCAATAGCAGAAGAATAACTCAGGATTTGAAGCCAAATGCGGCGCGTTTTCCCAAACAGCATCTAAAACTGCTTGGTCAGTAGAAGCAATTCTTCCAATCACGTTGACGATAAAAGCAGTGATAAACTAATTCCAAAATAACACACAAACAAATTTGAAATTGTAACCTGAACCGGATATTTCACAATACATCCTATACCTCCAAGGAGTCCAATATTTTTGAAATGTCAGTATTAGAATAGCCATTTTTTGAAATATTTTGTTTTGCAGGAGAGTTTTCCAAATAGTTTGGGATTTTGTCTTTTAGTCTTTGGGTGTAAGGAGAAACAAGCTCATTTTTGTAAAACACGCCTGTGGGTATTTTCTTACCCCATTCAAGGGACTTTATCAGAGCTTGAGAGAGTTTTTCATTCATTTCAACCTCTGAATCATAGTGGACCATGGGCTCATATCCATGATCCTCAAGTTTGTAAATTCTTGAATGCCTTTTTTGTGCTTCATCAACTAGATCAGTCCCGGCATACCAGTCTCTGGTATTAAGATCATTGTAAGTCGGGCAGGGTTGTAAAACATCAAGAAACGAAAGACCCTTGTGGTTAACTGCCTGAACTATCAGATCTTTGAGATGTCTCACGTCATAAGAGTATCCACGGGCTACAAACGTAAAGCCACTTGCGACTGCCAACCCAATGGGATTGACATTAGAATTTGTATTTGGAGAAGGCAGTGATTTTGTTTTTTCTCCCAACTTCAAGGTGGGGGAGGCCTGTCCTTTTGTCAGACCGTAGACGCCATTATCAAAAATAATGTAAGTCATATCCACATTACGTCTGCCAGCAGCTACAAAATGACCGGCACCAATGCCCAAACCGTCACCATCGCCGCCCACTGCAACTACAGTGAGTTCAGGATTTGCAATTTTTGCCCCCTGGGCAAAAGTCAAAACTCTGCCATGCAGAGTATGAACGCCATATGTGTTGATATAATGAGAAGTCTTGCCAGAGCATCCAATTCCAGAAAACATCGCGGCCTTGTCTCGCTCTATGCCCATCTCAGCTAAAGCCATCTGGATTGCATTGACAATCCCAAAATCCCCGCATCCGGGGCACCAATCATTATGGACACTGGTCTTAAAATCAGCCAGCTTAAGCGCCATGCATTAAAACCTCCCGTTTGTTTGCTTTGTTTTGAATGATTTTTTTGAGTGAATCATAGACCTCAGTGGATGTCATTGCCCTGCCATTATATTTTAAAATAAAGTAATCAACATCGCGTCCAGTATTTTGTTTGAACAACTTCCCTAACTGTCCTGAATGATTGGCCTCAATATCAATAATTGTCTTGGCATCTTTTAGCAAAAAGTTCACATAGTCAGTAGGAAAGGGATGAATCAGCTTTAGCTGAATAAATCCAACAGATATTCCTTCATTTTTGAGCATTTCTAGCGCATCAAGGACGGGACCTTTGGCCGAGCCCCATGAAATTACAGTATGCTCATAAACGCCAAAGGATTTGGCCTGCTCATCATCGGAGATATCTTTTAGAATCAGATCAAGACGGGACATTCTCTTATCCATCATTTTTACACGCAAGATTGGATCTTCTGTAATATGGCCTGATTCATCAGACTCATCGCCAGTATTCCAGAAAATACCATTGTCAATACCCAGTCTAGAACGGGGAGATATGCCATCATCGGTAAATTCAAACCGTCTATAGTCATCATCTATCTTCTTCAATAGTTTGCCCCTATTGATAGAAATCTTTCGTGGATCAAATCGCTTGCATGTAATTACAGAGCTTGCATGAAACTTGTCCATCAGATGAATTACAGGAACCTGAAATATATCAGCATAGTTAAAACAGTTGCCGGTATCATAGAAACTCTCTTCAATGTCCCCAGAGGCATAAACAATTTTTGGAAAATCCCCATGTCCTGCGTATACGGAGAAGAGCAGGTCGTCTTGCCCATGGCGGGTAGGAAGACCGGTGGATGGCCCACTTCTTTGGTAATTGGTTATCACAACAGGAACCTCGTTTATCCCAGCCCAGCCCAGCATTTCAGTCATCAGTGCAAACCCTGGACCAGACGTGCATGTTGCAGAACGGGTTCCAGTTAGCGCGCCTCCAATGGCCATGCCCATCGCACAGATTTCATCCTCTGTCTGAATTACGGCAGTAGAGCCAGGCCTGTCATCAATTATTTCCAAGAGCTCATTTGATTCTAAAAAGACAGACTCGTCAGATGCTGGAGTAATCGGATAATAAGGCTGGAATCTGCATCCACATGCCATTTTACCTAATGCAGTTCCTTGAAATCCCTGAACCAAGAGGGTTTGGGATTCCTTTTGAATTCCAGGTAGCGTATGGTCAAAATTGTCAAATTTTGCAGCAGCATAGTTGTAAGAATAGCTTGCAGTAGTTTGGTTAATTTTTGCAATTGCAGGCTTTTTTGAAAAAATTGACTCGATTGTCTTTTGCAAGGAATCAGGAGGCATCTTAACTAGGCCCAAAGACAGGGACACTCCAATTACGTTATACATTCTTACTAGTCCCCTTAGGCGAGGATTTTCAGTTTCCTCAGAAAGAGTCTCAAGCAAGGACCTAAAGGATACGGGAAACAATACGGCCCCGTTTTCTTTTGCAATTTCTAGGACACCTGCAATGGTAAACGGCTTGTTTTTGGAGGTTAGCTTTGCATGCAATCTTTCTTTGAAGGGGGCATCAAGAGTGTGTACAGAATCTGTTTTTGTATCTTCCAAGTCAGAGTCATAAATGATGCCGCCGCCGGATATGACTTCATCAAAATGACGAAAAATAGTTTCAGCATCAAAGGAGGCCATCAGATCAACGCCATTTACATTTGAATTGATTTTTTTATCAGTAATTCTTACTGTAAAATAACTGTGTTCGCCCTTGATATTAGAATAAAACTCCCTCTTGCCAAATACATGGTATCCCATCTCGGCACAGACTTTTGAGAATATGTTTGCGCCAGATTCTACCCCACTGCCCTGAGGCCCTCCAATCAACCAAGTAAAATCCACGGGAATCACAGGTTCTCACTCACTTTTTGAATTTTGATATGAATGTGATGCATGTTTTATCCGCCTGTTGCCGCATCAAATAAGGCACATTCACATTTATCACGTTCGCCACAATAAGGACATACACATACGCACTTTTCAATCGAATTTCCACATTCTACACAGATGGCAAATTCCTCTTCAACCTCAGAAGACATAAAGAAACTACAAAGAAATCGTATAAATGGTTTGAGATAAACCTCAAGACTGATGAAAAAGAAAGTTTTCCTTACAAGAAGGCTGCACGATTTTGCACTAAAAGAATTAAAAAAGACGTACGATATTGAAGTATACGATGGAAAAATTCCAATTCCGCAAACAAAACTGCGATCAAAAATAAAAGAAATTGACGGATTGATTTGCTTTCCATATGACAGAATCAATAAAGAGACAATGGATTACGCAAAAAATCTCAGAGTCATTAGTACATACAGTGTCGGCTTTGATCATATAGATACAGAGTATGCCAAAGAAAAGAAGATCAGAATCGGGTATACGCCAAAAGTATTAACGGATGCAACAGCTGACATGGCATTCTCACTGCTATTGGATATTTCAAGGAGGGTTTCAGAAGGAGACAGAATTATTCGCAACGGAAAATGGAAGGAGATCTATGGGGCATTTGATTATGTTGGAGCAGGTTTGCAAAATAAAACACTGGGCATATTGGGTTTAGGCAGAATCGGCAGCACGCTTGCAAAAAGAGCAAAGGCATTTGAGATGAAAATAACATACCACAACAGAAGACGTGTTTCAAAAGACAGAGAGAGAAGACTTGGTGCAAGATACGTGTCGTTTGAAAAACTAATCACGGAAAGTGACTTTATTTCAATCCATGTGCCACATACAAAAGAGACAGACAAGATGTTTGACATGAAAGTTTTCAAGAAGATGAAGGACTCTTCGTTTCTGATAAACACGTCAAGAGGCAGAATAATTAATGAAAAGGATCTTGAAACAGCACTAAGGAAAAAATTGATTTCAGGTGCAGGTTTGGACGTATTTGAAACAGAGCCAATCAAAAAGAATCACCCACTAACAAAACTTTCAAACACGGTACTAGCGCCACACATTGGAAGCTCGACAAAAGAGACAAGAATCAAAATGGCAGAAATTGTGGTGAAAAACTTGAAACTTGGAATAAGTGGAAAAAGCCCAACTTATTCGGTAGGATACTGATTTTCACGCATGAGATACAGATCAACATAATGTTGAGTTTTTATATCTAAATGTTATCTATAAGTCAGATTGAAAAAATTCAAGCATACAAATAAAGAATTAGAATTAGCTAAACTACAATCTGAAAAAGAGAAGAAGAAAGAATCTGAGGAATAATATTTTTTCTCCTTGTCTTTTTCAGGCAAGGTTTTTTTTAAAATTCAATTTTAAAGCAAACTTTTGGCTAGATGATCATACACGTTTTTTTTCTTTCAAAAATTAATTGCTTAATCATGCATCTTTATAAAAAAAATGGTGCAGGGTCTATTCATTGAATTTCATCAAGGCAACAAACTTGCTTGTTGCACAGTTATTTTTTTACGACAAGCAAGACATTATCAGTTTGAACTAAATCAGATAGTCAATCTATGCAATGACAAGTAAGCTGCTTTAATTTTTTGAACTGTTCATATCAATTTGGACAAAATCATCATCAGCATCGCCATGAATGCAGTCAGTTCCTACTGCCTTTACAGGAAGGAAGTTAATTTTGCCATCGTGCATCTTGCCTTCATTTTGCAAGATTCCAACTTTGCCAGAAACAATTTGTTTGTGCTTTTGGCAAGTTAATCCGACCATGTACTCATCAGATCCCGCGATAACAGATACAATAAATTCGGGGGGATTTACACAAGGTTTGCCTTCTTCCATTACTGAACACCTGTCAGGCAGCATACCTAAATCAAAATTTTATCAGATATTAATCTTGATTGTTGCATGTTGAATTTATTATCAACTAGGACAAAATAAAATTGAGAGCTATTGGTACAGGATTTTGACATGGTGATTATCGGTGGGGGCATTCTTGGAACATCGATATCATATTTTCTATCGTTTCTAAACAAATCAAAAAAAATAGCGGTTATAGAACAGGCTCATAGTGTTGCATTTCATACCAGTGGAAGAAATACCGGAAAAGTCCATGCGCCATACTTGTACAATCCCAAAAAGAAAAAACTATTTGCAAAATCAGCTTTTCACGGATATGAAATGTGGGAGGAATACGCAAAAATAAAAAACATACCGTTCAAAAAAGACGGAGTAATCGAGGTGGCACTAGATGAAAACGGCAGCAATACGCTTGAAAAATATCTAAAATGGGGAAGACAAAACGGCCTTGAAGACAAGGACATCAGACTGATGAATAAGGAGGAGGTAGCAGAAATAGAGCCCGAAATAAAATGTCAATCGGCACTGTGTGTTTACAGGGATGCTTCAACGGATTATGCAATATTTACAAATGCGCTAATGAGGGATAGCAAAGAGAACGGTACAAAATTTTTGCTGGATACAAGGGTAACTGGAATAAAAAAAGAAAGTGGCAGGTGGATAATCACACTAAATCACGAGTATGAAATTCATGCAAAATTTTTGATTAATACGGCAGGTGGAGAGGCCGTAGATATTGCACATGAACTAGGCATTGCAGAGGAATTTACAGATGTGCATTTCAGAGGAGAGTATTGGAAAGTTCCAACAGAGTACCACAATCTTACAAAATCAAGCGTGTATTCAGTTCCAGAGCATCCAGAATATCCATTTTTGGATCCGCACTGGATTATCAGAGCTGATAGCAGCTGCGAGATTGGACCCAATGCGGTTCCAGTATTCAGCCCATATGGATATAGCACGTCAGAAAACATCAAGGAATTCATTCCAAAAACCTTAGAGATGCTGGGCTCTGGTGCAAGAAAAGCAATTTTTGACAGACAGTTTCAGGAATTGGCAATAAATGAAATCCAGTCATCCATATCAAAAACTGCCATGATCAACAGGGTAAGAAAATTCTTGCCCAAAATCGATGCAGATAAAATTACAAGAAAGGGAACAGCAGGCATACGATCAGTAGTTATTGCCGAAGACGGAAAATTTGTACCAGATGTGATGCTAATAGATGATGATGAGGGGTCATTTCATGTTTTAAATTACAATTCCCCAGGAGCCACAGGGGCGCTCCCATTTGCAGTGCATATTGTAAATCACCTAGACAAATCAGGACTGTTGGAAAATGAAAGCAAGGATGCAATGTGCGGTACGTGGAAGTTCACAGACATTGTAGAAAAAATACAATAGCAGAGCTCCTAAATGCAGAATTATTTTATCCTGTATCGAAGTATAGCCAAAACAGCATTATCAATATCTAACTTTTTAATTATCTTAGGAGAGATAGCAAACTCAATCTTAGATGATGTGTTTTTGGCCAATTCAAGCATTTTCATGATAGTCTTAAATTGAGAATTTGTATGATAGTTTACAGAAACAATCAGCGTATCTACGGCGCCAATTTCTAAGGCCTTGTAAATTACGGAATTCCTTCTTGCAGTCAATCCGTCCTTGAACAGTTTTTCATATTTTTCAATCAGTTCTATCACATATTTTCTCCGGTGTTCATACAAATGATGGATAATTTTTTCATGTATTTTGTTTATGGGGGTTGAAAATGACAGATTTTCTACAAATCGGCATTTTTTTACAAGTTCTGAATTCAGCTCGTCATAAAATTCTGTTTTTGCAGGACCAATCCCACCCAGCAATATTAGTTCACAGTTTGAATCCATAGCCCTGACTTTGTTTGCAATTTTTTTAAAGAAGACATGAATTTTGGTCTGCCTTGCCCTCAAAAACCTACCCTGGCTTTGTCCTCCTTTTTTGTGCCTTCCCTGTAAATCAATTTTGAGTTTTGTCTCTTGTAATATTTGACTTCCATGAAACTTCTGTATCTTTGCAGATTTTTGATCAAGTGTGACTACCAACACATCATAGTTGGTCTTGAGCACATCACGAAACGGCTTGATGTATGGCTTTTTACTTTTCATGTAAATGTAAGGAAGTTTTTTTGACGTGCCAATCTCCTTGAGAACAATTTTCCCATTGTTCATCCAACCGAAAATACACAAGGTTCTAGTAAATTGCCCGACAGACGTGGGATTTTTTCTGAGTTTAAGGATTCTTTTTTGAATTTTTAATTCTATTTTTTCAATGGCGTCATCTCTTTTGCTTTCCTGCAAGAGAGAAACAACATCAGAGCCTTTTCCATAAGGGTAATAGACAGATACACAGGTTGAATTGACTTGCTTTAGTTCGTAGAGAAATTGATTTAGAGACAGCCATTCAGATGATGAAATTTCAGAAGGCCCCAAAATATCGTGCAATAACTTGATGTGAATTAATCAGTATAAAATCTATATCTAAAGGGATTCTGGCAAGTTTTGATGATCTGATCACTGGAATTTAAAAGCGAATTGCAAGAGATGATTTTCTTAAAAAAATTACCCAGTCATCAAAAAATCTCAAAGTACAGTCCACAGATTCCTGAATCTATGATTTATGGCATGAACACCGGAATTTGCCAGAACCCCACACTTGACAGAACCTCTGCTGATAATTTTTAATAACAAGGCATATCCATGTTATCCAATGTCTGGAATTGCAATGTCGGGATTTTTTGGTTTTGGTTACCGTATTGACGATGATGATAGTGGCGGTGATGCCAGCATATGCTGTATCCTCTGACTCGCCATTGGAACAATACCAATCAGGCATACCAATAGATATGATTCAGTGCAATGATGGCAAGCTTCTGATGGTGACTTCTGCAGACAAGCCAGTTTGTGTAACTAGTAATTCTGCCATGCAATTAGCAGATAGGGACTATGCCACGGTATGCCCACCAGAAACATCTCAAAAAGATGATGTCAAAAACGTAACAATATCAAACAACAACGACAACACCTCAACAGACGATGATGCCGTTGCTATGAATGATGGTTCCACCACAATGATGCAGGCAACTGATGATACTGGTACTGGTACCACAATGATGCAGGCAACTGATGATGCTGGTACTGGTACCACAATGATGCAGGCAACTGATGATACCAGTATTGCAGCTACAAACAACAAGTTTGCAATTGATTTTTACAGGCAGATATCAGGCACTCCTAAAAACATATTCTTTTCACCTGTCAGCATGTATCTGGCATTTTCAATATTGTATGAGGGTGCCAGAGAAAGCACAGCACAAGAAATGCAGGATGTCTTTGGATTTGAACCAGACAGAGATGCACGCCACAACTCTGTGTCACATTTTATATCATCGATAAACCGAGATGATCCGCACATAGAACTGAATACGGCAAACGCACTTTGGATTGCAGACTGGTTTAAACCATATGATTCCTATACCTCTGTGGCACGAGAGACATATCATTCCACCGCAGAAAAGGTAAACTTTTTGGATCCAGGTGACGGTGTAAAAAAGATAACCAGTGGGCCTCAGATAACACAAACGGCAAGATTGACGAAGTAATTGATATTTCTAGTGTAAACGAACTTACTAAAATGGTAATCAACAACGCCATATACTTTAAGGGTACATGGGCAACACAGTTTCCTGAGGAGAACACCGTAAAGTCCACCTTTTGGAAGAATAGCGAGGATTCTGTAGATACAGATTTTATGAGAATGCTAGGCGTATTCAACTATACAAAATCAGATGATGCTCAGATACTAAAAATGTCATACGAAGGCGACATGATATCTATGTTGGTAATTTTGCCAGATGATATAGATGGCCTAAAACAGATTGAGGACTCTATGTCTCATGAACAGATTAAACAATGGACGCAGAACTTGCATAAACAACAAGTTCAAGTATCAATGCCAAAATTCCAAATAACTGAAAAATATTTTCTTAATGGGCCACTAATGAGTCTTGGAATGTTAGATGCATTTAGTTCACAAAAGGCCGATCTTGGAGGAATTGCAGATATTTCTCTAAGAAATCTATTCGTGAGTGCTGCAACACAGGACACGTTTATAGACGTAAATGAGGAAGGAACCGAAGCGGCTGCTGTAACAAGTATCATTGGGACGATGACAAGTGTACCACCTCCACCTCCACAATTTATTGCAGATCATCCGTTTTTGTTTATAATTCAAGATGATGAGAGCGGTACGATTTTGTTTATGGGAAGGATATCTGATCCGTAAACCGTAGTTGTATTTGGCAATAAATTGTCAAATTCCAGTTATCAGATAACCAAAACATACCAAATCCATTAAATTGTATTTGTGGCAGTTTATCTTACATGGCTGAAAAGTTTGCACCAGGCAGATGCATGATCATTGACCAAAACAAGATAACTGTCATAAAAGATACCTCATCCAAATTTGATTCCATATCAGATTCCAAAATAGACCAGAGATATGCACAGACACTGTCAGGTAAAGACTGTATTACAAGATACACTGTTACATCTTTAGGAATCTGAAATGAAAGATTCTAAAATATTTCGAGTTTGGTGTAGTGTATAAACTAGGAAAGAATCAAAGCGACGGAGTTTAGGAATAAAATTACTGATTTTGATAAATAAATAGAGTAAAACACACAAAGAAACTAATGATTACTGTACTTTCGTTCATCAGATCTAGTGTTTGGTCATTTGGATTTGCCTTCAAAATGAAAAGCCCAGAAAAGAAATCAGACTTGCAAATAAGATGATATTATCAAATCTTTACCGTGTATCTGGCTTGTATGTTTGTTTGGCAAAAGATCAAGGACTTGTGACATAGTCGATTAGATCACATATAGGTCAACACCCAAAGTTCTCTTTAATATAACATCTTAATTGCTGTCAAGAAATGAAATTTATCATACGTTGTCCAATAAAGCGGCAATTATGATAGATTCAATGTATATTTACAAACTTCAAAACCATGTCATGTAAATTTAATACCTGTATCTGAGCTAGATTTTGAGGCAAAACTGTGTCATGTAAATTTAACAGTGAAAACTCTATGTCATGTATTCTCAAGTGTCGTTTGAAGTGCTTATGCCTACGATGGCATAAATTTAAAGTAATTTAATGGCGCCGGGAGGGAGATTTGAACTCCCGTTCCCTTGCGAGAACGCGCTTTATGGTTAACTATTTCCAGGCGCGCGCCCTACCAGGCTAGGCGACCCCGGCACAGTCTTGCGACAACGATATTTGAGAAAATCTGATTATAAATTATGTTAATAACAAAAATTACTTCCAAATTGTGACAGTGGTGGATTTTTCCACATTATTGCCCGTAGAATCCATGCCTTTGGCAGAAATTTTGTACAAGCCTTCAAGAGCCGCATCTCCGTCATTTTTGATTTGATCCCATGAAAAAATAGCATCATCCCCAGGATCCAAAATTGGAGGAACCCCAGAAGAATCAGGAGCATACATCAAGATTCCAGATAGGCCAGAAATTCGAAGGCCGTAAGATGAGTCAGAAAAACCAATAGGGGTGGTTCCAGAATTTACAACGCGAATATTTATTGTCTCACCCTTTTTAAAATCAGATTTTTCAGTAACCACGGAAATAGAAGAGCCATCAACAAAAACTAACTGGCTGGTATTTTTAACATCAATCAAATATACGCCAAATGCAAGTCCTGCAACTACGCCAATTCCAATAAAAATTACGAGGCTTTGTGCTAACAATTCTTTTAGAATAATTTTGTTATTTTTTAATCCTTTGGAGATGTCGGTTTTGTTCTCCATTTTTTCGGATATGTGTTTGGAGCCATAATGATTCTCTTTGTCTCAAAGGCATATCCCTTTGTTGCATCACGAATTTCCTGCTCAGACATTGTTGACTCGGCAAGAGCTACTGCTTCTCCTTTTTGTGTATAAATTCCAACAATATCACCCTTTTTCATGCTGGGAGAAATTTTTAAAACGCCTGGAATTGCAAGCTGTGCGCCATGACACATTGCATCTACAGCAGAATCACGTATTACCACGGATTTTAATTCACTTAAAGCGTGTTCGACTGGCTTGATCATTTTCATCAGCTTGCTGTCATCTTTTTTCTCGTCCCACAGCGCAAATGCATCTGCAAGTTCATGCAGAGTTACCAAACCGTCAGACTCATGGAACTGATCCACCCTAGTTCGCCTAAGTTCAATCATAGTTGCGCCAGGACCCAAAACCTCCCCTATGTCATAGTAAAGCTTACGAATGTAAGTTCCGGCTTCACATAGGATTCTAGTCAGGAGCAGTCTTTCTTTTTGCTCTATGACTTCAAACTCATAAATGGTCCTGGTTCTAGTTTGCCTTAGTACAGCAGAGCGCTGTGGGGGTTTTTGAAAAATCTCACCAGTAAACATTTTTACAGTTTCGTATAGTTTTTCTTTAGGAGGAAGGGAATGTATGCGTCCCAATGCATGGTATTCTTTTGGGCCATAAAGCAGAACACCCAATGCTTTGGTTGACTCGCCCAATCCCAAAGGCAGGACACCGGACACCTGGGGATCCAATGTTCCACTATGACCAATTTTTGGTAGTTTCAGTAGCCGCTTGGTCCAGGCAACGGTTTCATGACTTGTAGGACCTGGAGGCTTGTCCAAGAGAATAATTCCGTAATTAAACAGCTGTTCGATTGTTCTTTTGTCATAATATGTTCCATAGGCATCATCAGTAATGTCCTGATCAATCTCAAGCAGATTTTCAAGCTGCTGCAGTGTCATAGCAGTTTTCTCACAGTCTCCTTTGCAACATCAATTACCTGCTGTGCAGTCAGATTATCTGTATTTATGATTAAATCAAATACGGACTTGTCCTCGCCAAAATCAAAATCATATAATTTTTTGTAGAGGTCCTTGTTCTTATCAAATCGTTCTTTTGTGATTTCATATGCATCTTCAGGGCTCATGTTGTCCCTTGTCTGCATTCTTTTAGTGCTGCTTTCATGCGAGCCCTCCAACCAGATTCTTATCCCATCCCGGATTAGCCATGGCAGGGTATAGCTGGTTATCACCATTCCGCCTTGATTAAAAAGGGCAATTAGTTTTTCGTCTAGCTGCCTATCAAACTCGGAATTTTCCTCACGCTGATTAAGAAACTTCATTCCCTCCGGGGTATCCCACCAGTCATCGCCTTTGGAATCAAACCCATGTTCATTTGCCACCTCCTTGAGAACATCCCCGCCACTAAGGTACTGCATCTGGAATTCTTCTGCCAGTCCTTTGGCAACAGTAGTCTTTCCCACTGCAGGAGGACCAGAGACAATGATGGACTTTGTCAACTGAGATCCATCGAGGTTTTTGTGATTCTCATGATTATGCCACTAAATGCAATAGATGAAAGAAAGTACCAGGCCCAAAGGTATAATGCGTTTTCTTCAGTGCAAACATGATCAGGATCTGCTGCTTGTTCTGCCGTACACGTCAGTTGGAACAGCTCTCCAGGAATTACATTTAGAGGTATTGGGGATATTGCAACAGTGTAAGCAAACAATTGCGGCAGCACAAGATAGAATATCAAAATCAGGGGAATAAAAGTAATCATCATTGGACGCATGTTCATCTGCATCATCTCCATTGACATTTTGTTCATGTAGGATGACTTTTTTCCAAGCTCTGCAATCTTGGCTTGATCCTTTGCCCTCATTGCAGACATTCTTTCCTTTTGCCATCCGCGAGTCTCTTTCATAATACGCTTTAGTTTGACTTGGTCAACCATCTTTTTTCTTACCGCCGAATTAAAGATGTTTAGTAAAATACCAAACCCAGACACTGCAAACATTGAAAGAACCAATCCCTTAACGATGGGATCATCGCTGCCCAAGGCTTGTCTCTCATCTCCAAAGAGATCAAACTGTAGGGGGATAGAATCAATGAAAAGCAGAATAAAATTAAAATCCATTTTTTACAGTCCTATTGCACTTATGATTTTATCAGCCGCTTCATCAACCTTTCCCTCACCGTTTAAAACAAGCCTTACAGGGGCACCGGTGATTACAGAACATGCAGAAATCATGCCTGATTGAACATCTAATTCCTTTTTAATGTTAGCCAGAGTGATCTTATCTCGGTTTCTGGTGGTATCCTTCATCCTTCTGTTGTAGATTTCCTCGGGTTTTGCAGATACTGATACAAAATTTGTGGGCTGGATTATTTTCAGAACATGCTCAGGCAATCCCGGATAGTAGCCTTCAGGAGAACTGATAAAGGCGTGAGTGTCAATGATTACAATTTCTTCAGTATGGGCTGCGATTTTTTCTGCTGCAACCTTCTGAAGACGCTGTTGTTCCACTACGGGTAACTTTCGAAGCTCGTCTCGGTCTGTAAGACCGTTTTCTTTTGCAACCTCAAACATCAGGGTGCCATAACTAATCATGCTGACATTTTTTGCATGGTTTTTTAGAATTTCGACAATTTGAGACAGCAGAGTGGTTTTTCCAACCCCGGGAATACCAATCATTACAATTTTCTTATTTTCTGCCAAGCAAAGCACCTAAACGCGGCATAGCAACCTCAACCTGTTCCCTGACTAGCTGTGTGTAGTAGTTAATGAGAATATCAACCATAAGCAAAACGCCAATTCCAGAACCAAAGACTCCAAGAACATCAGATACTCCTGCAAGAAGGCCCAATATCATAGAGCCAATAATCGTAACAGATGGAATGTACTTGTTTAGCATTGCCTCAACTGGTTTGTTTGATCTTCTAAATCCGGGAATTTGTACATCTGCATCAAGCAGGTTCTGAGCTGCACTCTTTGGGGATAAACCGCCAAGCTCAACCCACAATCTGCCAAATACGACCACAATACCAATCATAAATAACACATATCCCACTGCCCGCATCGGATCCTGAGCTGCTATATCTAGACCCCTAGGCGGAGTGATAAAGTAAATAAGTCCACCAATAGGCGTAGAAGGACTTGTCGGGTCAAATTGAGCTATAAAATTCATAAAGAAATCATTATTCCGCGGGTTCAGATTTGCCCACATCATTTGGAATATAAACACGGCATTTGCAGTTAATGCAGAAGCTAGGATTACAGGGATGTTAGAAACATACATCAGCTTGATTGGATAAACGGCAGAAAAGCCTCTGTATTTTGTAGAGACTATTGGGATTTCAATCTTCATGCCTTGTGTAAATACAAGAATTAGCAAGATTCCTGCAGTAAGACACAGTCCAAAGATACTCGGCAATTGATTGGAACGGAAGAGGGTATTTGCAATATCCCCATCACCGGTCAAAGACTGTGCAATATACGGAATAATGCCAATCATGCCGCCATCACCGGCAGGCAGCGGGCTAAACATACTCCAAAGAATCTGCTGGGCTACACCGGCCATGATGAAAAGACTGATCCCACTTCCCAGACCCCAGCCCTTCTGAATTAGCTCATCTAGGAACATGATCATAATTGAGGCGGCCATCAGCTGGCCGATCATCACGTATAGAACGTACGGATCTGCAATGCCAGGACCATAAACTGCTATGGCATATACAATAGACTCAGCTACAATAACAACATAGGTCACTAACTTGGTGGCAGTTTGAAATATTCCTCTCTCCTCAGGTTTCTTAAAATCAAATTTGAGAATATCCGAGCCCCTCAACAGCTGCATCAAAAGTCCAGCCGTGACTATCGGCCCAATCCCTAATTCGACTAGGGTGCCCTGTTGAGACGCAAAGATAACCCTTGCAAACGCAAGAAAGTCAAATGCCGGTGCGCTGGCCCCAAATAACGGAGTCTGACCCATTATCATGTAAATGAGTAGCGCAATACCACACCAAAGCAATCTGGTCTGAAGGGCGATTTTCTTTTTAGGTTTTGGTACCTGAGGCAGGTAGGGCTCTGCTTTAAAAACGATTTTTCGAATTGTGGTAGTTAATGTACCCTCAACCATTATCAGATAACACCTCTCCCCCGACAGCCTTTAGTTTTTCTTCTGCAGATGCTGTGAATTGCTGAACCTTGACGGAATATGCATTAGTTATTTTTCCGCCGCCAAGGAGCTTGTCGTATCCTGCACTTTGAAGGTCTACAATCCTCTTTCCTTCTTCTTCTTTACCGAACTTTGTAAACAAGTCATCTAGATCTCGGAGACTGGCCCATTTTTTTATAATATTTGGGTGAGGTGTTTTAGGGATATCATGACCATAATGGTCTGGATCTTCTTTCATCATAGTGCTTCTGTGATGTTTCTTCATACCGGTAATTCCTAGACCGCCCTTATGACCACTTGCACGATGTTGACCTACCTGTCCCCACCCCATGTGTCGTCCGCCTCTAAGTCGTCTAGTTTTTCGCAACCTGCTTGCCATGTTAAATCATTCTCCTTACAATAGTATCAAGCTCCTTATTTTGCCCAAGGATGCCTTTCTGTCCATAAAGTTTCTTGGTGCTTCGTTTAAAGCCATGAATTGGAGGAGCCAAGGCAAACCAAGGTTTTAGCGGTTTTAATTTTGACAAGGTTGCTTTGCCATCAGCCAAAGCTGTTGCTAATTCATCAGAACTTGCAAATCCAAGCGCCTTTAGATCGTCAGGAGTAATTTTTTGATAGCCGGATTTTCTTGCTTTTTTGTCAATTAGTTCCTTGGCCAAAGAAGAGTCAAGCTCAATCCAGGACACGTAATGCTGTACTTTGCGTAGCATTCCCAAGGTATTCTCCTTGGCAGGGAGAATAGTAGCACGATATTTTTTATCCAACTGCAAGAGCATCATGGTATGGGTTGCCCAGTAAGGACAATCAGCCTGACCTTTTATTCTAACAACAAGATATGCATTTGCCATTTTTCATCAACTCTGACTGAATGTCTGTCTTAGACAATCCAGTATAGCTTTTGAGGTCGAGTTCATTGTAGGGGTAGAGCCCTTTGCAGTAGTCCATGCATCTTTGAGACCTGCCAACTCCAACAACCGTTTAATTTTACCGCCTGCTACAAGGCCCAATCCACGAGGTGCAGGAATAATTTCGATTGTAACACTTCCGCCTTTGCCCTTGACTTTGAATGGAACAGAATGTTTTTGATCACACCTGCATTCCCAGCTGCCGCATCCCATTTTAATCGGATTAACATTAAGATAGGCCTGACTAGTTGCCTTTTCAATAGCAATTCTCATTTGTTTTGATTTTCCTTGACCGATACCCAGGTAACCATTTTCATTTCCTGCCGCAACAATCGCTTTAAACCTAGTTGACTGACCATTAGAGGTCATTTTCTGAATAATGCCAACATCTACAACTTCGCTTTTTAAATCTGGCAGTAGCTTCTTAATAATGCCAGATTCCTGAATCCTTAATCCTAATTCAATAATCTCTTCGAGGGATGAAATTTCCCCTGATACAACTTTTTGTCCCAGAATAGTTTTTGGAATCCAAACCTCTTCTTCAGGTTCTCGTCGGGGTCTCTTTGGACGGTCTCCACTGCCCTTAGTTCCTTCAGGAGGACCCCGTCCATATACAGGAGCGGATTTGCCTCGCGGACCGGAACTGCCTTTGGATTGTGTTGCTTGACTCATTTCTATTTGGCCTCATTGTCAATGGAAGATTTTATTTTTAAAATTTCATTTTTAACAGTTAGGTGTTCCCCGTTGATTCTATCCTCGGATGGAAATGTTTCTTCATTAGCCGGAACTTGAAGGCCTGCATCGATAACTCCTTTCAGAGATGCTGCCATTCTTTGCGTATATCGTCTTGTTCCAGTGTACAAAATTGCATCCTTGGTACCTTGGCCCAATGCCTTCTTACCAGCCAGATAGCCTGTAAGATAGGCAGCAGGCACGCTTTTTCTAGAACCCTTCCATCCCTTGTCAAGTAAAGATCTAGAATGGGCAGAAGCTACGACCCTGTCTCCAGTCATGCCTGGTTTTAATATTTGGACTAGAGTATTTTCATTAGTAATATTTACAGTTATAAAATCACGCTTGCCCATCAGCATGGTGCCACGTTTTCTATAATTGGTCTTTTCTTCTCTTAGTCTACGCAATATTTTCGAATAAGCCATCTATAGAATCCGAGTTTGAATCTGCTCTTATATACGTTAAGCGCAAATCAGAGCAATCAGTAAAGCCTTCTGAGTATGTAGGCGATTTTCTGCCTCATCCCAAACAACTGATTGTGGTCCATCAATTACAGATGAGGTAACCTCTTGTTCCCGTTTTGCCGGAAGGCAGTGTAAAAAGATCGCATCTTTTTTTGCAGACTGGATTAATTTTTCATTTACCTGGTACTTTGGCAAGAATTTTTTTAATCGTTTTTTGTCAAGGTTGTGAATTGATGAGAACGTATCTGTAACAACAATATCTGCGTTTTTAGATGCTGTGAATGGATCAGTTGTTAGTTCTATTTTTGTGGATTTTTTAGCTTGGTTTACGACGGATTTGTTGGGTTCAAATCCCCTTGGAGTTGCAACAGACATGCCAGCTCCGGATAAGGCTGCGCCATAAATCATGGAATTGCAGACGTTGTTGCCATCACCAATCCATGCAATCTTTAGTCCCTTGAGTCTTTTCTTTTTTTCTTTTATTGTCATAAAATCTGCAAGTATCTGGCAAGGATGAAAAGTGTCAGAAAGGCCATTTATCACAGGAATGCTTGCATGCTTGGAGAAGGATTCAAGTAAGTCATGATCATATACACGCGCCATAATACAATCAGAATACCGTGAAAGAGTTTTTGCAGTATCTTCTATTGATTCGCCACGGGATAGCTGCATGTCATTAGACGAAAGATTGACTGTATGTCCTCCCAACTGATACATTCCAACCTCAAAACTGACTCGTGTTCGGGTAGAAGGTTTCTGGAAGATCATTGTCAGTGTTTTGTTTTTTAGAACAGGTTTGCCTGCACCCCTTTTGAGTTCTTTTTTTAGTTTGATGGAATCATCAATTAGTCCTAAAAATTCCTTTGAGGATAATTCTCCCAAAGTGAGCAAATTTTTTGTTTTTAGTTTCATCGTTTAAGGAACCCGAACCTGCCTTTTTTCTTTTTGGGTTCTTCTTTATCATGTTTTTTTATTTCTTCCTTATCTACCACATTGTCTGTATTACTGACATTCTTTGATTCTCTAGGATCAGGTCTTCCATCTTTAATCCATTGACGAATTTTACTAGCCATACTCATTGCATCTTTATCATTTTCAGGCGGAGGAATATCAAACAAGTCAGAATAAATTGCAATGTCATCATCTTTGATTCCATCAAAAGGATCATCAGAAGTTGGTTCTGGTGTTGGTTCTGGTTCTGGTGTTGGTTCCGGTGTCGGTTCTGGTTCTGGTGTTGGTTCCAGTGTCGGTTCTGGTGTTGGTTCCAGTGTTGGTTCTGGTGTTGGTTCCAGTGTTGGTTCTGGTGTTGGTTCCAGTGTTGGTTCTGGTGTTGGTTCCAGTGTTGGTTCTGGTGTTGGTGTTGGTTCTGGTGTCGGTTCTGGTTCTGGTGTCGGTTCTGGTGTCGGTTCTGGTTCTGGTGTCGGTTCTGGTGTTGGTGTCGGTTCCGATGTTGGTTCAGAATCTATAGACTTTGTAATATCTACAGTATCTAATGAGCCAAACACAGTTTCTAGAAAGAGTTCCTTGTCAAATGGCCTAAGATCAGAATATTCCTGTCCGACTCCAACATAAATAACTGGAGTAGAAGTAACCTTAACAATAGATAATGCAGCTCCGCCTCTAGCGTCAGCATCACTCTTTGTTAAAATTGAAGCATTAAATTTTACATGTTCAAAAAATTCACGAGCTTGATTAACAGTATCGTTACCTGCTAAAGAATCACCCACAAAAATTTTCATGTCAGGATTTACAACTTTGGTAATTTTGCCAATTTGTTCCATCAAATTTTTGCTGGTCTGCATTCGTCCTGCAGTATCAATTAACACACAATCTGTTTTGTGAGATTTTGCATACAAAACTGCATCTCGTGCAACAGCGGCAGGGTCTGATTCATAGTTTTGAGCAACAAGTTTCAAATTAAGACGATTGGTGTGTTCTCGCAATTGTTCAATTGCACCAGCTCTAAAAGTATCAGCAGCAGCAATAACAACAGAATATTTTGCTTCCTTGAGCATGTACGCAATTTTAGCTAGTGATGTAGTTTTTCCAGTGCCGTTAATTCCAACAAACAAAATAAGAAAGGGCTGTCCCTGCTCTTTTCTTTCATTAATCTTCTCAAAGAGATCTATTTTTCCCGCAGCATCAAACAACGCAGAAACGCTGGAAATCAAACCATCCCTAACAAATCTTTCAATTTCTTTTTTATCAACTCTAGAGCCAATTAGCTTGTCTTTGAGATCAGATTTTATAGAATCAATCACCTCAAGGGCAACATCAGATTCTAAAAGCGCAATTTCTAGTTCAAAAAGAACGTCTTCTATGTCTTTTTCATTAAGCTCTTTTTCTCCAAGACTTTTTGCTGCATTAGAAAACGCACTACGAAGCTTATCAAACATAACTTATCCCGTAGTCGGAGGCTGTGGTGGTTGTCGCATAGACTGCATCATTTGATTCATCTGTGTCTTTCCTTGCTCTAGCCGTGTTGCCGCATCCTGTTTTTTTGCAACGGTATCTTGTAGGGCAATTTCAATTTCTTTAATCCTTGCCTCAAGATAATTAATTGCCGCAGGAAAATCTTTTTCAACGACAATCCCTGCACCAATATTCATAGCAATTTTGGAAGTAGAAGAAATTTTTGTTGGAACAAAAGTTCCCATGCCAATGGGTACTAGAGTTTCAGATTCAGCGTTTTGACTAAGGGATTTAATGGATTCAATAGAGGCAGCTGCCTCCCTCAAGATATTCATAAAAGTTGCTTCTCTTTGGGACAAGTCAGAAAAATACGTTTCAAGCATTTGCATCTGTTGCATTAGTTGTTCTGCTTGTTCTTCACTCATGTACAACAAACACCTACCAGATGGTTATAAGTTCTTCATAGATTTGGAAGATAGGCTAAAGAATAAGAAAAAAAATAAAGGTTTAGCTTTATTTTGCTTTAGAGAATCTAGATTCTACTTCGTCCCAATTAACAACATTCCACCATGCCTCAATGTATGCAGGTCTTTTGTTTTGATAGTTGAGATAGTATGCGTGTTCCCACACATCACAGCCAAGCAGTGGTACTAGTCCTTCGGTTCTTGGACTTGTCTGGTTTGGCATTGATTTGTATTCAACCTTTCCTGAAGAAGGATTGTATACCAGCCATCCCCAACCGCTGCCTTGTATTACAGCTGTAGTAGATGAGAATTTCTCTTTAAAGTCAGAGAAGCTGCCAAAAGAATCATTGATTGCATCTGCAATAGATCCTCCGGGTTCTCCGCCCCCATTTGGTTTCATGTTATTCCAGAATAACCTATGGTTGTCATAACCACCACCGTTAAAATTAATTGCGCCCCTTTTGTCATCTGGTACGGAGTTGATATCAGAGAGGATATCAACAATGTCCTTATCCTGAATTTCAGATGGACATGTTTCAAGAGCTGCATTTAGTTTGTCAGTGTATGTTTGATGATGTTTTGTGTGATGAATCTCCATTGTTTTAGCATCAATGTGAGGTTCTAATGCATCATAAGCATATGGCATTTCAGGAAGAGTGTGTTTTCCCATGCAAAACATGAGATATTTATTCAATTTATTGGTTTAGCAAGCAGTTGATTTTTACTTGTTATAATGATGTAAAACTTGTGAAAATAGTAATTTTCTCATCAATTATAGTAATTCTGGGGATTTTTATTTTATCACAGACATTACAGACTGAAAATGAAGTTGGCACATACCTGCAAAAAAGCATACCGTTTGTAGGTACAGATATTCCCAGAATTGATGGAATCGATGGTGAGGGAATAAGAATTGCAGTAATAGATACAGGGGTTGATTTTAATCATCCAGAACTGTTTGGATGGGGTGAAGACGGAAAAGTGATAGGAGGGTACAACTTTATACAGACAGGGCAGCCCCCCTTAGATACAAATGGCCACGGCACCCAAGTGGCAGGCGTAATTGCAGCAGATGGGCAGATATCAGGCATAGCACCAAAAGCAAAAATTCTAGCCTACAAAGTTTCAGAAGATGGGGAAGGGGTATCATCAGATTTAATCATCATGGCAATTGAAAAGGCAATTGAGGACAAGGCAGACATAATTAACATAAGTTTGGGAGTAAACAAAACAAATGCAAAGATTGATCGTGCAGTTAATTTGGCACTAGAAAAAGAGATTTTTGTAGTTACAGCGGCTGGAAATGACGGACCGGGATTAAAAACAATTGGCAGCCCTGGAAGAAACTTTGGATCAGTAACGGTGGGAGCTACATACAATAACCTGACTTCAAGTTTGGTGGCAACCTTAGAAGTAGATGAAAAGCCATATACCGTAATTCCGATGGTCGGATCCTCAAAAGTGGAAGATTCAATTCAGGGAAAGATTGTTTTTGGAGGGTATGGAAAAATTGAAGACTTTGAAGGGATAGATGCAAAAGATGCAATAGTAATCGTAGAGCGAGGAAGCGATGTAGAGGGAGAACTACTATATTTTTCAATTAAGGAAAAAAATGCAGCAGATGCTGGAGCAAAGGCGCTAATTGTTTACAATAACAGGCAGGGGATTTTTTTGGGGGAATTAATTCATGAGTTTATAGAGTCAGAATATGTGCCAAGAATTCCAGCAGTGTCCATGGACAGGGAGGAGGGATTAGAGATTAGAGAATCAATCACAAAAGACAGCGAATCTGCCATGCATTTGTTTTATAACCCAGATTTTGTGACGCATTTTAGTTCTAGAGGACCGGTATCTCCATTTTACATCAAGCCTGAAATGGTAGCACCCGGGGCATACATCAATACGACTCAAAATAACGGAGGATACAACTTTACCAGCGGAACCAGCTATGCAGCCCCGCATGTCAGCGGGGCAGCAGCATTGTTACTTCAGAAAAACCCAGAACTTCACCATCATGAAATAAAGTCTTTATTATTAACCACAGTTGAGCCTGTAACTGATACCTATGGGCAGGGATTCTCAGTACACGAGACGGGTGCAGGCAGACTAGACATTGGCAGTGCATATAATGCAAAGCTAGTCATCATGCCGCCAAATTTTGTAGTCAATGTATCATCAGAAAAAAAGATTGCAGAGCAGCAACTCAAACTAAAATTGCTTGGCGGATCTTGGGATAGTTTGGAGGTAGATTTTGAGGTGCCTGAATTTGTCAAATTTGCACATATCCTAGAGGGAGACACACTGCATCTTAAGATGAATATGAGTGAGGAAAAATTTGGCGAGCATGAGGGTAGATTAGTCATAAATCACGAAGACATACGCTATACAGTTCCGTTCATAATACAGTATACACAGGGTTCAATTTCGATCAATCAGCAAAACCAAAGATTAGATTTTGACATTCGGCATCCAGAGGAGTGGAGTTTTGCAAAAATTTCAGTAACAAACAGTAAAGATGGGAGCACACATACTACAACTGCAACCCCAGACAAAAAAGCGTCCATTGATATTTATGAAAATTCGATGTATTGGATAGATGCTAAAATCAAAGTCAGCGGGAATACATCAAGCGCATACAATACAATTGAGATTAATTCGCTGGCAGAAAATCAAAATGCAATGGCCATACCAGACATTCCAGAAAGACAGATTGGAATAATTGGCGTGATTTTAATTGGAATAGCAATGTTTGGTTTGATTAGGAGAAGATAGCTTACCGTAGGATGTGCGGGCCTGCTGCAACAATTTCAGGTGAGACATTTTCAAATTTCGCAAAGTTCTCAACAAACATCTGTGCCAATTTTTTGGCAGAAAGATCATAGGAATCCTTGTCAGCCCAGGTATTCTTCGGATCCAAGATGTCAGAGGGCACGCCCTGAACTTCAACTGGAACATCCAGGTTGAACAAATCATCATGCCTATATCTGACAGTATCAAGTGCCCCTGAAAGTGCGGCAGTTACCATGGCGCGGCTGTATTTTATCTTGATTCGTTTGCCTACACCGTAAGGACCTCCAGACCATCCGGTGTTAACAAGATAGACTATGGTGTTATGCTTGTTAATCTTCTCACCCAAAAGCTTGGCATAAACGGATGCAGGCCTGGGCATAAATGGCGCCCCAAAGCATTGGGAAAATACGGATTTTGGCTCTTTGATGCCCCTCTCAGTTCCAGCCAATTTACTAGTATAGCCGGACATGAAATGATACTTTGCACTTTCTTTAGTCAGCCTAGAAACAGGAGGCAGGACTCCCAGGGCATCAGCAGTCAGAAATACAATTGCCCTAGGATTTCCACCAACGCTTGGAATTACTGCTCCGGGAATAAAATCCAAGGGGTATCCAACGCGAGTATTTTCAGTTAACGTGTTATCATCATAATCCGGAATATTGTCATTTAACACGACATTTTCCAAAAGTGCGCCAGGTTTAATCGCATTCCATATTTCAGGCTCTGCCTCCTGGCTAAGATTAATGCACTTTGCATAGCAGCCACCTTCAAAATTAAACGTCCCGTTATCAGACCAGCCATGCTCATCATCACCGATTAGCTTTCTGTTAGGATCTGCTGAAAGAGTAGTTTTTCCAGTACCAGACAGGCCAAAAAACAAAGCAGTGTCCCCATTTTCACCAATATTTGCAGAGCAATGCATTGGAAAAATCCCACGGTCAGGCAACAGAAAATTCATTACGCCAAACATGGACTTTTTCATTTCGCCTGCATATTCAGTTCCTCCAATCAGCACAATCTTTCTAGTTAGATCAATTAGAATAAAGACATCAGTTCTGGTGCCATCAACATCAGGCACGGCCACAAAATCATTAATGCATAAAATAGTAAATTCAGGCTCGTGTCTTTCTAATTCCTCATCAGTTGGCCGGATAAACAGATTACTTGAGAACATGCTTTGCCATACATGATCATTGATTACCCTGATAGGCAGACAGGTCTCAGGATCGGCTCCTACAAAGCCGTCAAAAACAAAAAGTTCCTTGTTCTCAACAAAGTTTTTCATTTTTTCAAAGAGCTTTTCAAATTTATCGCTTGGGAACGGATGGTTAATCTTTCCCCAATCAACTGCATCATGAGTTTTCCCATCATATACGATAAATCGGTCATCAGGTGATCTGCCCGTATACTTGCCAGTATTGACTGAAAGAGAGCCTGTTGAATTGACCACGCCCTCGTTTCGTTGAACTGAAAGAGCAATCATATCACCTACGCTTAGATTTCTGTGGACTTTGGAGGGATTGATTCCAAATGAAACCAATTGTGATGAGAATTTCTTAGTTGGGGCAGTACCAAGTACTTCAGTCAGAGGATTATGCCTCCAAAAATAATTTTTTCAATCCCAGGCAGGTTCATGAGATATTCGATCCGCCTTGAGTTTCCTTATTATCTTTTTCCCATATGAAATTTTTTCCTTTCTAGGAACGTATTTATTCCAAAATTCAAGAGTCAAACTGATGCCGATCAATAAGGAAAAGATTGCAAAAAGACAGGAGGTAAAAGAACACAATCCGGATTTTCTCAGGCCGGAGAGCTGGCGCTATGTTAGGCTTCAGACTAACTGGAGAAAACCAAAGGGCATTGATCACCATCAAAGAAAACAAAAAAGCAGAGGCCGTCCAGGTCTTGTCAAAGTCGGGTATGGCGGACCCAAAGACGCAAGAGGATTACACCCATCAGGATTTACAGATAACCTAGTTTACAACTTAAATGATCTAGAAAAGCTAGATCCAAAAAAAGACGGGGTCAGATTTGGACATAGTGTTGGGACTAGAAAAAGAAAAGAGATCGTTGTTAAAGCAATTGAGCGAAAGTTCAAGGTTTTTAATGCAAGAGTGAGTGCAGATGGTAGTAAATCTTAAAGCTAAGAAGAGACTTGCAGCCAGAGTTACTGGTGTCGGAGTTCATAGAATAAAGTTTGATGCTGATCATCTAGATGATATTGCAGATGCAATTACAAGGGAAAATATCCGAAGTCTCATCACAGCTAATACAATCAAAATTAAATCATTTACGGGAACATCAAGAGGAAGGGCGCAAGAAAAGAAAGATCAAAGGAACAAAAGGGGTACAACACAGGGTTCCAAGCAGGGAAGAAAGGGCGCAAGGGTCGGCAAAAAGGAGGTTTACGTTGCCAAGGTTCGATCGTTGAGGCGGCTACTGAAAATTGCAAAAGACAGAAAGGATCTGACCAATCCTGAATTCTGGGCTTTGTACAAAAAGGTTGGCGGAAACACAGTCAGAAACAAGGCACACCTTAGAACATTGATGGATGAAATCAGAGAAAAGAGAAAAGATTAAAACCTGTAAAGAATATCTTTTAAATTTACAATTTTTCCATCCTGTATTTGAATACCCTCGTCATTTAGCATCTTGGTTTTAACATGTTCGCCATATGCATAACCGCCAATTTTTCCAGTAGACATGACAACCCTATGACATGGAATGATCACAGGATACGGGTTCTTGTTCATTATTTTGCCAACTGCGCGCTGGCCATTTTTTAACCCAACAGATTTTGCCAACTCGCCATATGTTGTAAGTTGGCCCTTTGGCACCTCAAGTAATTTTTTGAAGATTTTTTGCTGCAGATTCAAAGCTTGACTACCTCAAGGTCAGTTCGGCCAAGTAGTTCAAGTACTTTTTGTTTATGTGATCCCAATCCCTTCCAGTCTAAAAGAGCGGCTTTTGCCATGCTATTTTGTTCAAGAACATGAGAAAACAAGGACTCGTCAAGATCAGCTAAGGCATGTTTGGGAATTACAGTTCCAAGAGAGTAGGCACCCTCTAACAGTTCACGGGTAAACTTTGTAGGATAGTGAGTACCCCCAAAACAGATTGCCACAGGATGTTCCTTGATGGGATGAGACATTACCTGATGTACAAGCGAGGCAACAGAACTGCAAAGGGATACATCAGTCCATTGTTTTTCAGTAGTGCCAATTTCTACAAATATGGAAGGCTTTGTCAGTGCAGTAGGCCCATGATGTGTTGCCTCTATAGTAACTTGAAAGTCTGAAAATTGTGATTGATTTTTTTTCAAAGTTTGAAGATATGATTTTTGAAAGTCAGGTTTTGGAACTGCAACCTGCCTATCGTTTCCGCCAAACTTTGCACTAGAAAAGTTTCCGGTACTATGACAGGTCAAAGCCAGAACGCCGGATTCAGCAGCATGCTTTGAGAGAAAGATAAATCCATCATAATCATATTTTTCCTCCAGCCAGTCAGCTGAAATTGCAGGAGTCGAAATTATTGCAAGATCATAAAAATCCCCATGAAAAGTGCCATCATCCTTCATAGTCATCTCTTTTGAAAGAAATTTTGCCATGTTATGGCCTGCGGGGTCATCTTGATATGCAACTAGTAGTTCCATGAGATAAGAGATATTGGGTATGCAATAAACGTGTCATAATAGATATTCTCATAGAGGAAAATCATAATTTAAAAAAAATAAAGATGTTTTAGGGGGGAAACAATCTAGGCCAGATATCATGCCAAAACTACAACTACTGCAACAACAAGCACCTAAGGTGCAAATTCGGATAAAAACTCATCTATCATAAAGAAGATTACATGATTTACTTACCAAGGAATTATTTTTTAGTTTGCCATAACTCATTGAGGATTTTCAATTGTTCCAAAATAATAGCTAGATCGTCTACTGCTTTATCTTTTAATGTGTTGATTTCATCTTCAAGTGTTACAATCAATGCTTTCAAAGAGTTAATCTCTTCATCTTTCTCTGTAATTTCTGCTTTTAGACCATGAATATTATTTTTCAATTCTTGAATTTCTTCATCTTTGGGATCATCTGTTGTAATCAAATAATCTCCTACCTCAGAATTATCTACAACCACACATATTCCATCAACAAGATCTGTTCCTGCTCCACATTCTCCAACTTTTGGTTCCATGACTTCTCGCTCATCTAATCCTGATACATCAATCTCAGATGACTCAAAATCAACACTATCAACAATTACTTTTGCAGTCATCCAAGGATGAACTATACAATAGTAAGGATATTCTCCAGATTCATAAAGAGTGACAGAATATGTACTTCCTGTAACAAACAAGCTGCTATCAAATTTACCATCAGGACCAGCTGCGGGTGTTCCGCTTGTGACAGTGTGGGCTACCGAATCATCATTTGACCAAGTAATCTCATCACCTGCAGAAACTAAAGCGTGGTATGGGATATAGCATTCATTTGTATCATCACATCCGGGAATTCCAGAACCTAAACCAATATCGATTTCAACGTCTGCAAACACTGGTGAAACTGTAAAAATTCCAGATAACAGTAAAATTGTGAATAAATACTTCAATATCTTGGAAAGTAGGAAATATTATTTTAATGATTCTCATGAATCATAAGTGAAATTGCAGAAGTTGGAATTATTGCAAGATCATAAAAATCTCCATGAAAAATATCATTATCCTTCAAAGTCATTTCTTTTGAAAGAAATTTTGCCACATTATGACTTGGGGTTATCAGAATTATTATAGAACATTATGAAAATAATCTCTTGATGTTCAAATCTAAAGACAATATGCCATCCGTAGGATGTAAAGAACAATTTTTTTGTTTACGATTTCTTTGCAAGTTGTAATATTCTCAATACAAAAGGATCATGCTGATCTGCAATGCATTTACACAGTCTTCTAATTCTGTAAGATGCAAATTGGTTTTTAGATTGATAACTTTTCTGTTGAACCTTGGTGCATGTTTACAAGGTCATCTAGTCATGCTCTAAAAAATAATTATTATTCTTTGATTCCTAAAGTCTTGACATTTTTTAAACCTAGTTCTTGATGAATTTCATAATCAGCTACATATTCAGCATCTCTCTCTGTCCAAATACAAGGAGCAGTAGTAAAATCCATTTCTTCAGTCATGATTGTCTCAATTTTATGACGTCGTATAACTATTTATGATTTTGTTCTTGTTTGTGTAACTTTTACAATCAAGGGATCAAGACATGAATAAAAATTTTAAGAGAATGATCTTCAAATTGTGACTCAGATAGAAATCCATACGGTACTTTGTACGGTACCCATACAGACAAGCCTAGAAATATCAAAACACGGCTAATATGAAACAAGAGATATAAGGACACCTTATTAATTTTCAGCAATGAACCCCAAGCAGACTCTGAAGAATATGGCCAATACCATGAAAATGGCCAAGAAACCAGACAAAGATGAATATCAGCAACATCTCAGACTTGTATTATTAGGAATTGCAGGAGTGGGAGCTATTGGTTTTACCATACAGTTTGTCTTTTCGGTAATTACATTTGGTGGATAAAATTGTCAGAGGAGATTAAATCACACTTATTTGCAATTAGGACCACAGGAGGACAAGAAAAAGTGGTAATGAGACTATTAGAAGCAAAGGCTAACGCAAGTGAAATTAACATTCAGTCAGTATTTTGGGTAAGTGATTTGAAGGGATATGTTGTCATTGAGGCGATTAATCCCAGCGATGCATACATGGCAGTTGAAGGTGTCAGACACATCAGGGGCCAGCTAAGAGGAGAGCTGGAGTTCAAAGACATCGAGGGATACCTGGTTAAGAAATCAACAGTTTCACAATTAACAGTAGATGACATAGTGGAAATTACAGGCGGTCCATTTAAAGGAATGAAGGCAACAATTACAAGAATTGACACAGACAAGGAAGAGGCAACAGTAGTTTTGTTGGATGCGTCATATCAGCTGCCAGTCACAGTGGATGCAAACTATCTAAAACTATCCAGTGAGACTTCCTCTTAGGAAGGATTAAATTTTCTAATTGAGTCTGATTTAACATGGGAGAACAAAAAGTATCATCACTTGTAACAGGAGGGGCAGCATCAGCAGGCCCGCCATTGGGCCCAGCACTAGGCCCCCTAGGAGTAAACATCATGGAAGTCATTAAATCCATTAATGACAAAACAAAGGACTTTGAAGGAATGAAGGTTCCAGTAACGGTAATTGTCGATTCTGAGACAAAAAAATATGAAATTGAAATCGGCATTCCCTCGGCTGCGGCACTAATTATGAAAGAAGCAGGAATCCAGAAAGGTTCGGGAGCGGCAGGCACAGAGTGGGCAGGAGATGTCACAATGGATTCGATTGTCAAAGTGGCAAATACGAAATTAGAGAAATCTTATGCCTCTTCATTAAAACCAGTTGCAAAAACAATCATTGGCACATGTGGGGCATTGGGAGTAAAAATAGAGGGAAAAACTCCAAAAGAAATTACTGCCGAAATCAATGAAGGCAAATGGGATGAAAAATTACAACAATAGTTACTGAATCAGATAAACAGGATCTTTATCGGTCTTTTGTAATTCTACAAAGGTTTCGGTGTTTTGAATGCCCTCAATTTTGCCTATTTTTTCAATTACCACCGAATGGAGGGATTCAAGATCCTTTGTATAGACCTGAATCATGATGTCAAACCTGCCAGTCACCTCAGATATTGAGACGACTTCTGCTGTTTCCATGAATTTCTTATGGATAGTATCTTTAAACTTTGGATCCCGATTAATGCCGACTGAAGCCTTGACCCCTATCCCCAAAAGCGAATCATCAATCTCAATAGTGAATTTTTTGATGAGTTTCTTCTTCATTAATCGCTTGATTCTGCTATACAGTACAGAGGCATTAATTCCTAATTTTTTGGATAGGTGTGGGACAGATATGGAACCGTCAGTGGTTAGCTCATAGAGTAATTTCATATCTAATTCATCAAATCGATGCAACGTACTGAAAAAATCTGGTTATGATTTAATATATGTAGTTTTTAGCCAAATTTTACTTGGAATTATAACTATTTTGTTGAAAATATGTAATTTTTTAAAAATAAGGGGTCATCAAAAAACTCAATCTCTAAACGATTTTAAGTAGGTTTTCTAGAAAGTGGTCGTAATGATTACAGAGACTCAGCTTACTGAAATGATAAAGGAGGCAAAAGCTGCAACAAAGGAGAGAAAATTCAAACAGTCCATAGAGTTGATCATTACCTTCAAGGACATTGATGTCAAGAAGGGATTTGCCCTAAACGAGGTTGTTCAGCTGCCAAAGACTAGCTCTCCGGCAACTGTCTGTATCATAGCTACGGGAGACATGAATCAAAAGGCAAAAGCGGCCAAGGCAGACTCGGTGATTGGAACAGAAGAATTAGAAAAATTTGGCACTAACAAGAGAGAATCTCGAAAATTCATTAACAAGTATGACTTTTTTTTGGCAGATACAAAGGTAATGCCAACTGTAGGTAAGACACTGGGCCAGCTTTTAGGCCCAAGAGGAAAAATGCCAACGCCGGTTCCTTTTGATGCATCCATTGAAGCATTCTTGGAAAGATTTAGATCATGCATCAAGGTAAGGACAAGGGCATCACTGTCAGTCTCATCTAAAATAGGGGATGTGACAATGGAGGATTCGGATTTGGCAATTAATGCACATGCGGTTCTAAGCGCAATTGAGAAGAAACTTCCAAACGGCGAGAAGAACATGAAAAAGATCCTGATTAAAACTACAATGGGCAAGCCGGTAAAACAGGCGCAAGAGGTTAAGAAAAAATATGCATGAGAACAGGACCACATACCCTAAAAGAAAAGTCCAGATGTATCAGCAGCTGCAGGAGCTGCCAAAAAAATACAAGGTTTTAGCTGTAATCAGGATGAACAAGGTACGCTCTACGCAAATTCTTCCTTTAAGAAAGACACTTCAGGAGGATGTAGAGTTTTTCAGCATCAAGGACAAGGTTGCAAGAAAGGCACTGTCTGAACTTGACGTCTCAGGCATTAAAGAGATTGCAGACAAGCTAACAGGCCAGTGCATGTTCCTGTTTACGAACATGTCACCATTCAAGCTAAACGTGCTTCTTGCCAAAAACAAAGTCATGATGGCTGCAAGAGGCGGAGATATTGCAAGCATGGACATTGTGGTTCCAGCCAAGAATACGGGCATTGCACCAGGACCAATGCTTACGGAATTCAAGGAGGCAGGAATTCCTACCAAAATTGATCAGGGAACAATCTGGATTGCAAAAGACAGTACACCAGTAATGAAAGGGGATGCAATCAATGAGAAATTGGCATCAATTTTAGGCAAATTAGATATCAAGCCGGTGGAGGCAGGCATTTCACTTTATCTGGCATTAGAGGAAGGGCTCACCTATGCAGAGGAAGAGATGATAATTGATGTTGAGAAAGTCAGAGGGGAATTCGTTCAGGCACACCAAGAGGCAGTCTCACTGTCTATTGAGGCAGCATATGTCACAGCAGATAATATTTCACAGATTCTTGGCAAGGCAGCACAGTCTGCACGCTCTGTATCCGTAGAATCAGGATTCATGACAGATGAAACAAAGGAGCAGATATTGCAAAAGGCAGACTCGCAGGCAAAATCAGTTGCCAGTCAGGCAAAGGATTACACTCCGGCCTAAGTTTCCCTAACCTTAGAAAGATGTCAGCTGCGTTTGATTGCAACTAGATGTGTTCTGATAGTCGCAGCAATTGCAATGACAGATGCATCCCCCACATTGACTCCAAATGAGATGACAAAGTAAAAAAAAATTACAATTCCAATCATGCCTGCAACAGCAATAGACTTTTTTAACAAAGACTGGGGATTTCTCCAACAGGCATCCCTTAGAATTCCTCTGCCAATGGCAGTAACCACCCACGGTTTGCAGTGCCAATGTTTGTGTTGCCAATGCTCAGGATTCCTTGACCAATGGCAGTAACACCTCTCCAAACAGCAACCCCAACAACTGCGGCAATACTGGCATAGACGGAATCTGAAAATGCAGCAGAGAGTCATCCAAAGACAGTATCTCCCGAGTCCTGCCTGCATCTCTGGTCGCAAAGACAACAATTCCAAAAATATCAGCCTTGTGTGCAACCACTGGATGCTCCAGTAACTGCAAATGCCATCGTTTACAAATAATCCAGAATGCTGATAAAATCACCTATTGGAAAAGTAGTAAAATCGACCAATCAGCAGAGTTGAAAGTAATTAGGATTAACAAAAATAAAAATCAAAATTAAACTGAAAAAAGTAAGGTCGCTTAGCCAAATAATGAAGACAGTCCTTCCATGGCTGCTTCTTCGTTTTTGGGTTCTTCCTTCTTTTCTTCCTTCTTTTCTTCACCACCACTTGCTGCTGCTGCATCTGGTGCGGCTGCTGCTGCGGGTGCAACTGCTACAGGTGCGGCTTTGACTGCCTCATCGATGTTGACATCGGCCAGGGCTGCAACCAGTGATTTAACTTGGGCTTCATTAACTTCAGCTCCGGATGCCTTTACAACTGAGCTGAGATTTGTCTCGTTAATCTCCTTTTCTAGTTTGTGAAGAAGCAAAGCAGCGTAAACATATTCCATTGTATCGAGATTTTCTTGGGGCATAATATAAAACTATGGAGAACCCACGCCCAAAATTCAAAAGTTTAGTTGAGGATCTTCAGACTTCTACAAACAGCATATACTGTCCGTCTGAGATGCGGATCAGACAGGGTGTCCTTTCTGTTTCTTAGGATTCGTTTTGCCTCGTCTCTCTCAGAACCCTCCGGCAGGGACAAGACAGTATTAAAGAACTCTGGCAGCGACTCTCTAATCCAGCCATCAAGCATTGCATAGATTTTTGGAGGAAGAATATCACACTTGTCAACGTCAAGATCCAGCACGTCAGCGTAATTTTCATGCTCAACTCTGTACACCAAAGCCAGGACCACATTGTCAGGATTTGGGTATTCTAAGATTTCTCTGGAGCGCTGGCCTGTTTTTCCTTGGGCAATCTTGTTTTTCAGTCCAACAGGATTTACAATTACCCCGTTGACGCCTACTTTTTGTCCGTCTACACCGGTAACTACGCCAAAGATAAAGTCATTGAACTCGCCGTTTTTTTTAACTGAGAAGATGTGAGTTCCCTCTTTTAATGTGGGTTTCTTGCCAAACATGGATAGACTAGTCAGATAGTGTATTTAATGTGTTATTAATCGACGGTTCCTAATGAATGGAACATTCAATAACACGTCATCCTGAAAAAATGCAAATCTTATTTTTTGTGACCAATTGACACTTATCTATGAAAGTATTATTAGAACAATATGGCATTTCAGGAACCAGTAGATCCATTTGTTAAAAAATTGCAAACTCTAATTGATGATCTAAAACAAGATATTCATCATAACGAATTCAAAGGCACTCTCCAAAAAATAGACGAACAGTTTCCATTTGTAGATTTATTAGAATTTTTGGAAATGTATGTGAATGGAAAATATTCTAAAGATCTTATAGAGAAATTTCATCTTTTTGGATTTACTGATTATTACAAACTTTTGCAGATTTTAAAATTAAATATAAAAAGAAGAGTAATCGGTAAAAATGCAGAGTCACGAAGAATCAATCTGGAAGATAAAAGATTAACAAAACGTTATGAATTTTTGCAGCAAGTATTGTCAAAACATCAGCAACTAATCAAAAATAAAATAAGTTATAATGTATTAAGAGCAATAATAATAATACAATTATTTTTAAATGAACAAGATTTTACAAACAAAGAGAAAATTTCTCAATCAATACCACAAATAATTCAAGATTTTGAACATTTGATTTTAACACCGCATGTGTCCCTTTCTACAATTAGTAATGAAAAAATCAATGAAATGATAGATAAAATCATAATTGATTTGAAAAATAATTTTTTCTTAGAAACTAATGAACATGGAGACATTAGGCTAGAAAAACATCAATTATTTTTTAAAGAATACATTTTTAACATAATCCAAAATAGAATGGAAGGAGTTACATATCAAGAATTAATCATCTCACTTAAAGAAAAACTTCCAATAATTGCACAAATTCCCAATCCATTGATTGTAATGACATTACAAGATTTCATTAACCAAAATCAAGTTATTAGAAAAGATGGATATTGGAAGTCCAAGCCATTTTTTGATCAATTTTTTACTTTTGAAAATTATAAAAAAATGAATGAAGATAGCACATTGTCTTGGAAGAAAAATAGAAAATTTTTTGGAAGAAAAATGACCTCAGATAAGTTCATTGCAGAATTAGTTGAACTTGAAAAAGGAGATTTTGAAGATCAGGATGACCAAGTAACCAGAATTGCAGGCATGATTTTGACTAATTCAAACATGATGAGTCATCCTCCTAATGACCTAGACCAATTTGATTTTGCAGTTGATTTATCCAACTATGAATTTACAAAAGAACAACAAAAAGTTATCCAAAATTTAAATCTGGAAATAAAATCAAACATCATTTACATCAAAGTATTCATAAATGAAAAAATTACAGTTGGTAAAATTTCAGACTTGATTTTAAAATTAAAAGAAAGAAAACGTAATGAACAAGGCTTCGTTATTTCATTTGTAGAACCTGAAAAAATTGTAAAAAAAATATTAAAAAAAAATAAAACAATTCAGATAATTTCTAAAAAAGAATTAGAAGAGTGGTGTAAAATTACTCCCATAATCCCATCAAGAAGAGGAGCAGTTGCAGTTGTACGACAAGGAGACAATCGCGGAAGCATTGTAAAAATTAAATCAATAAACTACGAATCAGGTAGAGCAGATATTATTTTATTTCCAAATATGGAAGAAAAAACCCAATACATAGGAGCACTTGAAGAATTAACATTGCCTGTTAGTACAAAAAAATTCATTGATTATTCAAACATGTATTTTCAATTTTTAGGAAAACTACATCAGATTTCAAAAATAGAAATATTTAGAAAAATAATTTCAGATGAACTATTTATTTCATCACGGTTAAAAAAAATACCAGAGATTAGAATCTTCCCAGATAAATACATTGAATGCATTTTTGAAGAAGGATTCAAAACAGAAATTAATTTTGTAAAACATCTTGATAAATCATCATTGAGATATTCCACAGAAGATTTGTTTTCATGTACTTGTTTTGAATGGAATCAAAAAAGCAGATCAAATGGATTATGTGATCATTTAATTTTTACATTGAATGAAGTTGTCAAAGAAATTTTAACGTCGGATAAGAAATCATCCAAAATTAACATAAAAAAACATTTGAGAAAGATCGAACGAAGAATGGATTTATTTCTAAACAGATTAAGATACTCAAGTACTGATGAATCCACTGAAGCCAAATGTCCACATTGTGGAGACATTGCACATAACCTCAAAGAAGTTGAAGAGAGATTTGGATTTAGGCAAATGAGTAAAGAAGACAGATTTTCATTACGTAGACAATCAAGATGTAAAAAATGCAGATAATCAGGGGCAACGATAATCATCATGCAAAATGTTTTATTTCCATCAAAAAACACTATTCTATGAATAATGAGAATGCAGCAGATGCGATAAAAATTAATGAGTATATACAAAACAATCCAGATTGTAAAGTACCAAGAACAATCACAGTAACATTACAAGGTAAACGAATGGATTTGCAAACATGGCGTTTACCTTTAGATCACACATTCTATAATATCAAGAATGGGAGATTTGCAGCAGAGTATATAGATTTAGTAGAAAAGAAAGGAAGGGAGTTAGATCCTAAAAATGAAGAAGATTCAAAAGATATTCAATCATTATTGCTTGAATTAGATCCTAAACAAAGTAGAATTTTAGAAAAAGATCTTCAACAGTTTGGACAAAAAGATCCTGGAATAATTACTTGGGATGGATTTGTCATCAATGGGAATAGAAGACGTTCTGTACTTGAAGAATTATGTTCATTAGGACATTCAGAATTTAAGTTTATTGAAGTTGCAAGGCTTCCACCAAATGTGTCATCACAAGATTTGTGGAAGCTAGAAGCAGGAATACAATTATCAAAAAATGTTCAGGTAGAGTATGGACCAATTAATGAATTATTAAAATTCAAAGAAGGAATTGATGCGGAATTAACACCCATTGAAATAGCAAATTCGCTCTATGGAGGATTTAAAGAAAAAGACATCGTGGATAAGATGGAACAATTAAGCCTTATCAGCGAATATCTAAGTTATATTGGAGAACCAGGCGTATTCAACAGAGCAAAAGGAATACATGAACATTTTATCGATTTACGAAACGTTCTGAATAATTTTAGAAAAAGTGGAGTAAATCCGGATGAAGTTACAAGTGCAAAAAAAATAGGATTTCAATTGATTCATGATGGTGTACCTCAAAGAGAAATTAGGAAAATCAAAGAAATTCTGGCAAATGAAAAATCAAGAAAAGAATTCTGGCAAGCCACAGAGTATAGTAAACCAGAAGAAGCTAACAAAAAGAGAGAGAGAAAAATTCAAGCAGACATGAATGATGAATTTACTCCAGCAAGAACAATTTTCAATAATTGTCTAGATGCCGCAAAGGCATTGTCAGAATCCCAACAGCCAGAAAAATTACTCAAACGTGCATTAACAAATCTAGAAAGTATTGATTTTGATTCAAGCATATTGAAAAAATCTGAAATATATCAATTGATTTTAGATATTGAAGCAGTAATTAAGAGATTAAAAAAATAATGGATGTTAAAAATACTATCTATACAAAATTCAAGGATATGATAATATGAGCTTAAATACAGACAGTAAGATCAGAATTGACAAATACATTTCAGATCACTCAGAATGTCAACTCAAGGATGGATTTCCAATTTCACTACAAGGAAAGAAAAAAGTGCTTACAGTATATCGATTACCCACAGATTTATTATTTTATAATATTAGAAATGGAAGATTTGCAGCAGAGTATAAGGAACTAGTTAAAAGAGAAGGAGGACATCTGCGACCCGAAATAAGTGAGGATTCAAAAAAAATTAAAGAGATGTTATTAAATTTAGAACCAACTGAGACAAAAAGAACATATAAAGATCTTAAAGTACGTGGGCAATGGAATTGTGGAGTAATTACAGAAGACGGATATGTAATTGACGGAAATAGAAGAATGTCTATCATTTCTAAACTTTATGAAGATACAGGATTAGATGAATGGAAATATCTAGAAGTTGCTCGTTTGGAAGAATCAATATCGCCTGAAGATCTTTGGACATTAGAGGCGGGAATACAATTAGGAAAAGATGAGATTGTAAGATATGGCCCTATTAACGATCTTTTAAAACTTAGAGAAGGGAAAGAAGCTGGATTATCAGAAAAAGCTATTGTCAATACACTTTATGGATATGACAAGGAAGAGGAAATTAAAGAAAAACTAAACAGGTTAGAACTAATTGATCAATATTTAACATTCGTTGGGATTCCAGAAAAATATTCTCAAGTAAAAAATAAAGTAGAACATTTTATCAATCTTCAAAATATCATTAAAGAATGTAAAAATAGAGATTACGAACCAGAAAAAATTATAAAAATTAAAAAAACAGCATTTCAATTAATCAAAGAAGGAATACAACACTTAGAATTAAGGAAGATCAGACAAATAATTGAAAAAGATCTTACAGATGCAATTATAGAAATTGAAGCAGCAGGAAGTGAATTAAAACCAACTGCACCTCAAGAAAAAAACTCTGAAGAAATAATTGAAGAAAATAAGGGAGAAATGACTCCAACTTATATTCATTTTGTTAATGCTGCAGATGTTTTAGATGTAAGTAATAACGAAGGAAAGGAATTTTTGTTATTAAGCAGGGCTGAGAAAAACCTAAGGCCATTATTAGATTATCAAGGGAATGAATTATCATCTCCAAAAGCAATTTCACTAATTGAAAAAATTTTAAGATATTCAGAAGAATTAAAGAAAAAATACAGTAGTTGATGAAATTGCACAAAATATGTATTGATGAACAACAAAATATAGTCGTAAATTTTGAACCTACTAACGATTTTGATAAAGATTGGAGTATTGATGATTTTTTAAAAGAATCGGGATTTGGAGAAAAATCAAAACACCTATACACTTACAAAAATAAAGATATGGTACAGTTTAACAAGAGAATTAAATGGACCGTAGATAAATTTCTAAGAGATTTTGGAGAAGAAAATGTTGATGTTTGTGGGTCAGTTAAGAGATCAATAGAAGAAATTCAAAATGATGTAGATTTTTATAAAAATGCAATCAAAAATGGAGAAGAGATCAAAAATAAGAAAGAACACAATCCAAACATTTCAAAAAATTTTCAAAGAGAGTTAAAAGATTATCAAAAAGAATCAGTAGAGCACATGATGACACTTGGAAATGCTGCAAATTTTTCAGTTCCAGGTAGTGGAAAAACAACAATTACGTATGCAGCAATATCAAGATGGTTAGAAGATAGAATTGTAGAGAAAATTTTTGTCATTGGCCCCACAGCATCATTTCTTCCATGGGAAGAAGAATATGAAGAATGCTTTGGTAAGAGACCCAGATCACTTAGAATTAGTGGAGAATTTGCAAAAGAATTTCACAAATTAGGTGATTCGTATGATCTTTTTTTAATGCACTTTAACAGTGCAATGAATCATCAATGGGAATTACAAGAATTTATGAAAAAATATAAAACAGTTCTAATTATAGATGAATCTCACTATATCAAAAGTCCAAAATTGAAAAAATGGGCATCAACTGCAATCAATATTGCACCAAGAGCAAAACGAAGAATTATTCTATCAGGAACTCCCATGCCAAATAATGCCAAGGATTTATGGACACAAATTACATTTTTGTGGCCAAGTGATGAACCTTTAGGAAATCAAATCATATACAACAACTATGTTAACAAACGAGGGATAGGAAAACACAAATCAACTTTGGATAATCTTTTTTGTAGAATTAAAAAGGATGATCTTGATTTACCAAAACCAAAATGGATACTTCACGAAGTTGTGCTAAACACCAGACAGCAGGAAATCTATGATGCTATTGCTGCAAAAACTCTCAAAGAAATAGAAGAAACAACAATTCAAGAGCAGGGAAAATTACAAAAATTTAGAATTGCAAGATTAATGAGATTATTGCAAACAGCATCTAATCCAAGTTTACTACATGAAATGTCTTCGGATTTTGATGTAAACAGTAAAACATTTGCAGAAGAGTTTGGATTACCACCTAGTAAAATCAAGTTACCAGGAGTAGAAAATTCAATAATTGATAAAATTGCCCATTATTCTGAATTTGAAATACCTTCAAAGATGGTGAAAGCAGCACAATTAGCAAGAGAATTTGTAGAGAAAGAACACAAAGTAATCATTTGGAATTCATTTATTCATAACATGGATATTTTCAAAAATAATCTATTATCAGATCTAAAACCTATTGTGATCAATGGAAAGACACCAAGAGAACTCAGTGAACCTGAAAATAGAGATGAATTGATAACTGAATTCAAAAACAGTACAGAGCCTAGAATATTAATTACATCTGCAGCATCACTTGGTGAATCAGTTTCTTTACACAAAAATTCAAAAAAAGAAAATGTTTGTAATCATGCAATTTATCTTGATAGAAATTTCAACGGAGCACAATACATGCAATCAATGGACAGAATCCATAGAATAGGAATGGATAAAAAAATAAATGTTGAATATCATATCATAACAGCAGAAAATACAATAGATGAGGTAATTAATAGAAGATTAAATGAAAAATGGAAAGACATGCTTCATGCATTAAATGACGACATGCTAGAATCTATTGATATTAATCCAGAACCTGAACATATCGATGATACAGAATTTAACAAAGATTATCAAGCAGTCATAGAACATTTACGAAGCAGATACTGAAAATAATTGGCACTAACTCTTAATGATATTCCTAAACTTTTACATTTAATTAAATTATATGAAAAAGAAAAATTTGCTTCACGGATCTATGTCCAACAAACCTATAATGATGAGCCCGTTAAACAAGCTAGATTACCTAATTATGAAGAAGTTGAAAAGATATGCAACGAATTAAAATTATTGAAAATTGAAACTGATGAGATTTTTTTGACTGAACTTGGAGAAAAAATTTTAGAATGTCATAAAGAAAACAAGATCAGTGAAGAATTCAAAGAGATTTTTATCAAAGAATCTCTAATTCAAACAGAATTAGGAGAGAAAATAAGAAATACATTTTCTAAATTTGATACGGATGAAAATCAAAATAAATGCTGTCCAAAAGAAGAAATTTACGGCAGATTTGAAAATCCCGAAATACTGCCACTTTTGTATGAATTAGAAATTCTTCTTAAGAAACACATCAAAGTTGTGATTAACCCAAAACATGCTAGCATATTTAGTAAATCTCAAAAGAAAATGACATTAAAACAACTTGAAATTCAACTACAAAATTGGAAAATTATAGGAGAAATTGCAGAAGAAATTGTTTTGGAATTTGAGATAAATAGGCTCAAAAAAGAAGGTCACATAAAAGAATCAGAAGAAGTAAAAAGAATTAGTGAAGAATTTGTAAATGCGGGTTATGACATAGAATCATTTTCAGAACACAATGGAAACATAAATGAAATTTATATCGAAGTAAAAGGTTCAGCTGAGAAAGAATTAGATTTCTATTGGTCATCAAATGAGCTAGAAAAAGCGAAAAAGTATGGAGAAAAATATTGGATTTATTTTATTTCAGAAGTAGATGTTAAATCTAGATTATCTCCAAGAGAACCTATACGAATTCAAAACCCTGCTGAAATAATTTTCAATGATCAATTATTTAAGATAGAAACTGAGAAATATCATATAACTAAAACAGATTCAAACTAGCATATGATACTATTACCCACACATAAAAGAGGTAAAATAAAAAAAAATCTGTGAATCTAAATAAAATTTATCATAAAGACTGTCTTTCTATGTTAAAGAAACTAGAAAAGAATTCTGTAGACTTTATTGTTACTTCGCCACCTTATGCAGATAACAGAAAGAAGACCTATGTGGGAGTTCCAACAAAAAAATATGTTGACTGGTTTCTTCCAATTTCAGCAGAATTGAGGAGAGTTTTAAAGCCAGATGGATCTTTTGTTTTAAACATTAAAGAAAGAACAATAGACGGTGAAAGAGGAACCTATGTTTTAGAACTGATTTTAGAGATGAGAAAGCAAAGATGGCTATGGACAGAAGAATACATTTGGCATAAAAAAAATTCGTTTCCAGGCAAATGGCCAAATAGATTCAGAGATGCATGGGAGAGATGTCTTCATTTTACTAAACAGAAAAAATTCTACATGAATCAGGATGCAGTTAAAGTTCCAATGATGGATTGGGCTGAAAAACGTCTCAAAAAACTATCAAAAACAGACAAAGTTAGAGACGAATCAAAAGTTCAAAGTGGTTTTGGTAAAAATATATCAAATTGGGTAGGAAAAGATACTGTTTATCCTACAAACGTCATCCACATGCCTACAGAATGCGGAAATGTTAATCATAGTGCAGCATTTCCAGTAGCATTACCTACATGGTTTATCAAATTATTTACCAAAGAGAAAGATTTGGTATTAGATCCATTCATGGGAAGTGGTAGTACAGCATTGGCAGCAATTAATCTAAATCGACACTTTATAGGAACAGAAGTACATGAAGAATATTACAAAACAGCGCTAAATAGAATTAAAGAAGTTAGGAAAAAATCCAATCAAATAAAAAACAAAGTAAACAAAAAAAGAAAATAAAAAATATCAAATCCAGATAGTATAATCTAGAAAAACTAATTTCAAACTGTTCAAATAATTTTTATCAAAACAGATTACAAAGACTAGACAAATTAGAACTAAAAACACTTCTTAGGAGAAAAAATCTACATATTTGTTTAGAGTGTCTGATACAGAAAAAGCATCAGAAATTATAGAACAAATTCTTTTTACACATATTTGATCATCAGTTGAAACCATTTTTGGAGACCGATTCTGTAACTTATTGCAAAACGGATTTCCGGAGGTCTTCAGTGTCTCCAAGTAAGGAACTGATGTTGCAGTAGAAACTGGTGATAAAATTCGGCATACGCTGTGAAATCAGGACAAAATTCATTTAATTTCCCTGCAAAGAAGAGACACAAAGTGATAAGCTTGCATATGACAAAGTAGATTATTAAAAAATTAGAAAAGAACCTGAGTCAGTTTTAGCATATTCCTATAATATAACGATAAAATCACCAAGAAAAAATAAGATTAATCAAGAAATTCTAAAGCGAGCATTTTGGAAAGAGTAACCAGATTCCAAATTTTATTTAAAATTAACTACACATAGTAAACATTCCAATAAAACACACAGAAAAATACAAGCCTCATTAGATGTAATAATTAGCCTATCTACAATAGATTTGCAAAAGACTTTTCTCATGAAAATGGACAGACAGATAGCAACAATGGACACAGAGCCTGTGAGTGAAACTGATAGCAGGACTAGATGGATTCATTAAGAATTTTAGCATCACAGATACTCTGATACGGGCAATACATGCATGCCTTCATACTTGGCGTAGGCATAAAGTTCTCCTTTAGAATCTCTTTTGTCATTTCCTCAATTGGCTCTAATGCATCTTTTAAAGAGTCTGGAGTTACAGGATATTCCACCATCTTGTCTTTTTCAACATAAAACAGTGATGCCTTGACTGGCAGCTCTCCCTTTATTTTCTCAATTGCTTTTGCGTAAATGTTTAGCTGTGGATCAGTTTTTGCCTTGTTCTTTGATTTGACAGTAGAGCCGGATTTAAAATCAACAATCTCAAACTTGCCATCAGGATTTTTTTCTAGCCTGTCTATTCTTCCAGTAAAGGTAATCTCACCTATCTTTACTTCAAATGACAGCTCAGTTTCAACCAGGGTGTTTTTTGTAGAGTCCTCCCATCTTAGATATGCATCAATCATTTGAACTGCCCTATCCATTGCCTTGTTTTCATCCGTATGATTTTGATATGAACGAAAAATCCACTTTTCTTTTAGTTTCTTGATACCTTTCTCCCGGGACAGGCTTTCTCCCTTAGCTTTTTCATTTGCCATCTCTTCAGTTACTGCATGAATTACGGTACCAAGGTCTAGGGCAACACTGGCGGGTTGAGGAACACGGAGAATTTTTTGAAATTTAAATTTTAGCGGGCAGTCATCGTATGCCTTTATACTGCTTGGGGATAGCGTAAATTCCTCTTTGTTGATTAGAGGCATTTTTTGGCCAACAATATCTGATGTTAAGTCCAAATCAGACACATCAACTTTTAGAATGGATGTAGGATCAAAGTCATCAAAGCTTCCAAACTTTTCATAGTGTTTGATTCTGGATAATTCTATGATTCTATGTATTGCAGTTCTCAGGTGCTGTTGGTTAATTGCACTAGTTGCCTGTCTCTGTAAACTGGATTTTTCTCTTTCAATTAGTTCTTCGGATTCAATATTGAAATTCTCAGATTCATCAAACTTTATGTTCTCAATTAGGGGATTGCTTTCATAATCCAATTCACGAAGAAACTGAGAGGGATGTTTTTCATTGACATTTCCTGCATATTTTTTAGGATATAGCAAAAACAGCATGTTCATTGCCCTAGTCATGGCCACATAAAACAGGCGTCTTTCCTCGTCAATGTGAAGGGGTTCAGAGTCAGCTGTACTGCTGGTATCCTTCATCAACTCGGCAGGTATGGGAAACAGAGGTTCCTTCCATTTACTAGGGAACCTGTCATCGGCCAAATCAGTTACAAATACAATTGGGAATTCCTTTCCCTTGCTTTTGTGCATGGTGAGGACATTGACAGTATTTTCTATGACAATATCTTCAATTTCAATCTCAAAATTTCCAATGATAGACAGGTGTTCTAAAAAGTCAGACAGGGGATTTGTAGGGTAAAGATCTTGGAATTCTTGTGCAATTTCATAAAACTTGTTTAGCAATAAGATATTTTTTTTATCAAATGACTTTTCTGAATTTATGGATTTTTTATACAGATCAGAAATGTTAAACATTATTCTGTAGACTAGTTCGCTTGTTGTCGCATGACTTGTTATATCAATTACTTTGTCGATTTGTTCAAGTAACTCAGAGATCTCAGATTTTTGCGTTATATCAAAGCGATTAAAATTTCTAATCGTATCTAAAACAAAATCCTGACTGCCTTCATAGACATATCTTGCTCTCTTATGGGCAGCATTTGTCAGCACGGCAATGTTTTGCTCAGATATTCCATGATTTTTCAGCAATCGGTAAATTTCCGCACCGGAGGTGGTAGGAGAATTTGCAATTTTCAAATATGAAACAAGATCTAAGATTATTGGACTAGTAAAGATGTTAATCCCGCCAACAAACGTGGCCGGAATTCCAAATGAGCGCAGTATCTTTGTAAACTGCTGGCCTTCTATTTTTCTTCTAGATAAAATTGCAATATCCCTGTAAGTTATTGGAGATGTGCTTCCATCCCGTCTCCTTAGGGGTTTGCCAAGCAGCTCTCGTACCCTCTTTGCAACAAATTCAACCTCGCCTCTGTCAGTAGGAGTGGTGATCACGCGCACAAGCTCGCCGTCTTCCTCTTTAGAAAAGAGGGACTTTGATTCTCTTGCGGTAATTGGCTCCAAGAGCTGGCTTGCAAGATTAACAATATTTTTAGTACTGCGATAGTTTCTACTTAATTCGATTCGTTTAAAGTCAGAAAAACTAGTTTGAAAATCCTTGAAGATTCCAAAGAATGCACCTTGGAATCTCATTATGCATTGATCATCATCGCCAACAACTGTAACATTTTTTCCAGAACCCAAAATTTTTACCAGTTTTAGTTGAGAGAAATTATTATCCTGAAATTCATCAACTAGGACATACTTGAATTTGTCAAGATAGTGCTGTAAAACTACGGGATCTCTTTGCAGCAGGGCAATAGCTTTGATCACCATGTCATCAAAATCAATCAGGTTTTTCTCTTCCCTGTATTTTTCATACTCGGTATAGACTTTGTTGAATTCGCTTAGCATATGAAAAGACTTTAGCTGTTTTTTTACTTCCAGGTCAGCCTGATCAGACTGTTCTAATTTTTCCAGGTTATCTTTAATGCATTTTGCAAGCTTTTCATGTGAGATCATCTTTTCTTTGTATGAGCTTATTGCCTCAAGGATTGCAGCATAGATTCTAACTTGATTGTTTCCAACATCCAGATAGTCTGAATTAAAATTAAACCTGTCGGTATTTCTTATGCACCAAACAAGCTGTGATGTTTTTTTAAAGATTTTAGTGAATTTCCCCAATCCGGACTCTACAAAATTATCTTCAAGAACTTCCTTGGCAAAAGAATGAAAAGTGGCGATCGTAGAATCCAGGATGCCAAACTTTTCCAATCTCTGTTTCATTTCTCCTGCTGCCTTTTCAGTAAAAGTCATACAAAGAATAGAGGATTGCGGAACGCCCGAGGCTACAAGATTTTTTACCTTTTCAACTAGAACAAAGGTCTTTCCACTGCCTGGTCCTGCAACTAGCTGTAATGGTCCATCAGCGTGATGTATCGCCTCGTCTTGCTGAGGATTCAGAGTAAAAGTCACATCAGTTCGTTATATTTTCACATACTAAAACAGATCCTTTTAAAAAAAATTATTTGCAAGTGAAGGCCAGACTATACAATGCATTAGACTGTTAAAGAAAAACAAGTGTTTTCAAATTTTAGCACCCAAGGAAAAAAGCCGGATCATTCTTGAGTACAGAATGATTTTAGACTATACAAAAGAACCATTTTTCTTTCTCCAAATATTTCACTTGATAGGACAAGTACAAAATCAACGCAAAAAAAGGAACACCTGCTTGACTGCCTGTTAGCGGTAATTCTTAATATCGGATTAGAGCAGCCTGATCGTTGGATAAAAGAGAGATTCTAAAAGAATTTTCAGCAGATCCTGACAAGTACTATAATGTCAAGCTGTTCCAAGAGCAGGGATTTGTCAGAAGATCATGTGCCAAGTGTGGCAGGTTCTTTTGGACCCTAAATGCAGACAGAGTCCTGTGTCCCGAGGATGGGACCGACACCTATTCATTCATCGGCGAGCCGCCTACGGATAAAAGATTTGACTATACTCAGTCATGGAAGCAGGTAGAGGAATTTTTTGTAAAAAACAACCACACCTCCGTAAGCAGATATCCGGTTGTGTGCAGGTGGCGGGATGATTTGTTTTTTACAATTGCATCAGTTGTTGACTTTCAAAGGGTGATGGGAAGCAAGGTAGTCTTTGAGTTTCCCGCAAACCCATTGGTAGTTCCGCAAACCTGCCTGCGCTTTAAGGACTTGGAGAATGTCGGAGTCACAGGTCGGCATTTTTCAAGTTTTTGCATGATAGGACAGCACAGTGTTCCGGACCTGGGAGGATACTGGAAGGATGAATGTGTTGACTTGGACTATAAGTTACTAACAGACCAGTTTGGAATTAAAGAAGAGGAAGTTGTCTTTGTGGAAGACGTCTGGGCAGGCGGCGGTTCTTTTGGCCCGTCATTGGAATATTTTGTCAGGGGACTGGAATTAGGAAATGCAGTGTTTACAGAGTTTCAGGGAGAACTAGGGCAACACACGACTTTGGACCAGCGAGTCATTGACATGGGTGCAGGCCTTGAGAGATTTGCGTGGATTACCATGGGGACGCCCACTGCATATGACTGCTGCTTTGGCCCAATCAATCAAAAACTATTTGGCATTATCGGAATTGATTCGGATTCGGAAATTTTAAAGAGATACTTTACAGAGATTGCAAAAGGGATCAATGATTCAGATGACCTCAACGAGGTAAGACGCCTTGCAATAAGAAAGGCGGGGATTACGGATTCCCAGCTAGACAAAATGATCACGCCGCTTGAGGGGGTGTACCTTATTGCAGACCATTTGAGAACCCTAATCTTTGCAATTACGGATGGTGCACTGCCAAGCAATGTTGGCGGGGGATACAATCTTAGAATGATGCTGCGAAGAATTAATGGAACAGTTAACCGGCTGAATCTAAAGCTGGACATGGATGAGCTAGTTGATTCCCACATTGATTATCTCAGAGACGTCTATCCTGAGCTAGATGAGAAACGAGGGGATGTCAAGACAATACTCAAGATAGAATCAGCAAGATACGAGGAATCCAGAGTTCACATGAAGAAAAAGGCTGAGAAAATCCGTCAGGGAGGAGGAGCACCCTCAGTGGAGCAGCTTATCACGCTGTACGAGTCAGACGGAATTACTCCTGAATACCTCAAGGAGGTGGATGCAATTAGTGAGATTCCCTCACAATTTTACTCAAAGCTCTCAGACTTGCACCAGTCTGAAAAGAAAGAGGCAACAGCCAATCTTTCACTTGAGGAATTGCCTGAGACTGAGACATTGTTTTACAGGGATGACCCAATGGAGTTTGAGGCCAAGGTAATCAAGGTCTTCGATGATCAGGTGGTACTAGATAGGACCTCGTTTTATGCAAGAGGGGGAGGACAAGAGCCGGACCATGGAAGCATTGCAGGGTATAGTGTGGTTAATGTGGACAAGCACGCAGACATTATTGTTCATCAGCTAAAAGGCGGAGTTCCAAAAAAAGGGGAAACGGTACTTTGCAAAGTCGATGAGACAAGGCGTGCAAACATTACAAAAAATCATACCAGCACCCACATAATCAATGCATCATCAAGGGCAGTACTAGGTTCATGGGTTTGGCAGCACTCTGCGTTCAAAGACGATGACCATGCCAGACTGGACATCACACATCACTCCTCACTGACTGAGGAGCAAGTAAAACAGATTGAGGATGCTGCCAATCAGATGATAAAAGAGGATCACCAAGTAAGCATTGACTACTATGACAGGGGGACAGCAGAACAGAAATACGGGTTTAGAATCTATCAGGGGGGTGTCGTTCCGGTAAAGTCAGTACGCATTGTGTCAATTGAGGATAAGGACATTGAGGCTTGTGGCGGAACGCATGTAAAGAAGACAGGGGAGATAGAGCTGATCAAAATTACAAAGACAAAAAGAATTCAAGACGGAGTGGTTCGCATAGAGTTTGTGTCAGGTCCGACTGCATTCCAGTATGTTAGGGACCAAGAAGAAGAGTCAAAGAAGCAGTCTGCTGAGAATGTTGCAAGGGAAGCCGTGGTAAGAGAACGCAATGAAAGCAAGCAAAGGGCAAGAGAGCAAATTCCAATTTTGTTAGAAAAGATCCTGGCGGGGGAATCAGGGGAGTTGGAGGGAATGACAGTAAATAACAGGATTTGTTTTACGTCAAGTGAGAATTATGATGAGCGTTTTATTCAAAACTTTGGCAAGAAGCTAGTTGCCAAAGACAGCAAAGCCGCATTTTGCGGAATCTATGAATCCGGTCCCACAATACGTGTAGTGATATTTGCAGGTGAGGAGTCAGGCGTCAATGCAGGGGAGATAGCCAGGGAGATTGCTGCAATCCTTGGCGGCTTTGGCGGTGGCGATGCAAAACTTGCCCAAGGCGGGGGAAAAGACACATCTAAAAAAGACGAGGTAATAGCCAGGGCAAAATCAATGATTTTTGGGAATGAATGATACATGACAGTAAACTGGAATGAAATAGAAGCAAAATGGCGTAAAAAATGGGTCGAATCAAGAGACTTTGAGACAAATCCAAACGAAAAACCAAAAAAATTCATTACAGTGGCATACCCATATCCGAATTCTCCACAGCATATCGGACATGGAAGGACATACACGCTAGCTGATGTGCATGCAAGGTTTTATCGAATGCGGGGATACAACGTGCTGTTCCCGATGGGATTTCATTATACTGGTACCCCGATACTAGGGATGGCAAAAAGAATTCAGGCCGGAGAAAAGGAGATCCTTGACGGGCTAAGAAACACGTATCATGTTCCAGAAGAGGACATCAAGACGTTTGTTGATCCAATTAAGATTGCAGACTATTTTCATGAGGAAATAAAATCAGGAATGATAGAGATGGGCTATTCCATTGACTGGAGGCGAGAGTTTACCACCATAGTTCCAGGTTATCAGAAATTTATCGAGTGGCAGATTACCACCCTAAAAGAGAAGGGCAGAATCATTCAAGGTAGTCACCCGGTAGGATGGTGTCCTGCTGATCAAAACCCAGTATCACAGCACGATACAATGGGGGATGTAGAGCCAAAGATTGACGATAAGAACTTTCTTGTAAAGTTTTCATTTGGCAAGTTCATTTTCCCGGTTACAACACTGCGGCCTGAGACAGTATTTGGGGTTACAAATTTGTGGGTCAACCCAAATGTCACATACAAAAAAGCATCAGTTGACAGTGAGACATGGATAGTCTCAGAAGAATGCGCACACAAGATAAAATTCTTTGAAAAACAGGTCAAAATAATCGGAGACATTTCAGGTGCAGAGATTGCCGGAAGGAGTGCGACAGATCACGCTGGACAGAAAATCCCAATTTTGCCTGCCGAATTTGTAGAGCCCGGAATGGGAACGGGCCTTGTAATGTCAGTGCCTGCCCATGCCCCCAAGGATTATCAGGCGTTGATGGACTTGAAGGCCAAAAACAACGAACTGGCACTCAAAATTGAGCCTGTTCCCATCATAGTTACAGAGGAATATGGCAAGTTTCCTGCAAAGCAGATTTGTGAGAAATTAAGAGTCTCAGACCAAACAGATTCCAAGCTGGAAGAGGCTACAAAGGAACTGTATCTCAAGGAGTTTGCAGAGGGAAGATTAAATGAAAAATGCGGCAAATTCAGCAATGAAAGGGTCAGGTTTGGACGAGAGAAGATTAGGGCGTGGCTGCAAGAAAATAGACACCTAGAGAAATTTCCGGTACTTGAGAATGCCCCGGTACACTGCAGATGCGGTGCAGAATGTGTTGTCAAGGTATTAAACAACCAATGGTTTTTGGATTACGGAGACGCAAAATGGAAGGAGCTTGCTCGCAACTGTTTTGAGAAGATGAATATTTTGCCAAGCAACATCCAAACAGAATTCAACGAGGTTGTTGACTGGCTGCATGAGCGGGCCTGTGCAAGACAGCAGGGACTGGGAACAAAGCTGCCATGGGACAACGACTGGATCGTAGAGTCATTATCAGACAGTGTAATTTACATGGCATACTATACAATTTCACGATTTGTAAATGATGGAACTGTAAGGCCGGAGAACCTGACTCGGGAATTCTTTGACTATGTATTACTGGGCAAGGGAGATGCGGGGCTGGCCTCCGGTACATCAAAGCTGCATGAGAATATTATAGATACAATGAAAAAGGAATTTGAATATTTTTATCCGGTTGATTCCAGACATTCGGGCAGAGATTTGGTGCAAAACCATCTGTCATTTTTTGTCTTAAATCACGTGGCAATTTTTGATGAGAAATTATGGCCGCAAGAAATTGTAGTCAATGGGAGCGTTATGATGGACGGTGCCAAGATGAGCAAGAGCATGGGAAACATCATACCGTTAAGAATCGCAGTAAGGGATCACGGCGCAGATCCAATCAGGCTGTCAATTATTTCATCAGCAGAACTGCTTCAAGACGCTGATTTTAACATGGAATCCGTATCAGGGATTCAAGGCAAGCTAGAGTCATTGCTTGAAGAGTGCTCCGGTCTCAAAAAGGATATCATCCCAGGGGAGCTGCAAGCCGAAGACAGGTGGATTTTATCAAAGACTCAAAGCATGATAAAGCAAGTTACAGAGGCCGTTGAAAAAATGAGATTGCGTGAGGCGCTGCATGGGATTTTGTTTACGTTTGAATCTGAGCTGAGCTGGTATCGCAAGAGAGTACAGGCCAAAGAAAGGGCAGACACAGCAGGAATATTGCACCATATCAGCTCAATCCGGGTTGCAATGTTATCCCCGTTTGCACCGCACATATCTGAGGAGATGTGGGAGGAACTTGGACAGACAGGATTAGTGTCAAGATCAGAGTGGCCCAGGTTCTCCAAAGAAAAGATGGATGCCACATCAGTCCAATCCGAGGAATTACTCAAGTCAACTATAGGCGATATTGCAAATATTCTCAGGGTTACAAAGATTACTCCGAAAAAAATTGTAATATATGTAAATTCAGATCCCGTGAAAGGCAGGATATATCACAGGGTACTAGAGATGATGGCAGCAGGTCAGAACAACATGGGTATAGTAATGAGGGAGCTTATTGCAGATCCTCAAACAGCAGATGCTAAAAAAATGCCGGACTATGTACAAAAGGTAATCAAGGATCTGCACTCAGAGTCCGAAGAGATCAAACAGATGAGGATTCAATCCAACTCGTTTGATGAGAAGGAATTCCTGTCTAAAGAACTATCAAGTATCGGAAGCAAGGAATTTGGCGCAGACATTGCAGTATACGCCAAATCAGATGACGACATCTATGATCCAAAGGGGAAAGCGAGGCATGCAAGGCCATACAAACCTGCAATTTTAGTCGAGTAAAAGGAAAAACGCCTTTTGGGATTAGGGCATAAACTGAAAAGCAATACCCAAATCAAGCTAATGTACAAAGATCAAAAGATCCGTGGTAATTTTTTGGGGCTTGGCAGATTCTGATTATCTGATCACCGGAATTACCAGAACCCTATGTCAATGCCGAGAATATCAAAAATATAATATGCAGTAGCTCAAAGTCATACTGAGATCAGTTTGGACGGGCTTTTCAAGGTCAAAATAAGGACATGCAGCCTCTGTGGGCAGTCATTTGACGAGAGTGATCCGTTATGGACTATACAAAAGGAGAGACATGAGCAGCACCACTCCAGAACAACACTGTCAGACAACCAGGTCATTGGCACCGTGATATGGGAATAACCATGCCTGCAAACCATAAACTGGAAAAAGAAGAAAACACTCAGGTATCTCAGCAATGGGACAGGGAATACAAAAAGGGCAAAAGATACCAAAATGATCCGCCAATAAAGTTTGTCAACAAAATTATCAAAACCCTTCAAAAAACCCAAGGCATCTCAAAAGGTATCGGCCTGTACATTGGATGCGGCAACGGCAGAAACTACATCCCACTGGCAGATTCGGGACTGGGTATTTTGGGAATTGACATATCGCAGGTTGCAATAGGACAGCTGCTGGAAAAAAGACCGGACTTTGCAGACAAGCTGCAATGCGTTGACTTTGCAGACTATGATTCAGAGGAGACATTTGACTATATCATATCAATCCAGGTATTCCAGCACGGGACAGAAAGACAGACAAGAGAGTATTTTCAAAAGTCATCCGCGCTCCTAAAGACCGGGGGCCTGCTGTTTTTGCGGACAAACTCTGTATCCACGGACATTTATCTCAAACACGTTGTAAAAGAGACAAACACAGATGGCGGCATGACTGTATGCTATGCTGAAGGTCCAAAAAAGAATCTTGACATCCATTTTTACTCGCAAAAAGAATTAGATAAATTATGCAAAGAATTTGATCATGTCTTGCCGGCATGCGAGGATGCACAAAAGAGAGTTCCTCCAAAGACGGGACAGTGGTCCCAATGGGAACTGGTTCTGAGAAAAAATAAACGACAGGTAGAGATGTCAAAAATCAAGTCGGGGACAGGCATAAGAAATGACAGGGGTTACATTGCATAGCATGCATAGTCAATAAAGCAAGACGGACTAATATCTCCAATAATTCCCAGAAAAATAGATGGGAACAGAGGCAAGAGGCTTGCAGGCAACAGCACAAGCAATGACAAGATACAAATGTTAAAAGAGTTTTTTTTCATGGACGGCATCATGTTGTATCAGGTCTCAGGATTTGGTAAATTTTGATGATCTGACTGCAGGAATTTACCAGTAAATTGCCAAGAGATGATTTTCTTAAAAAAAATTGCCAAAAAGTTCCAATCGTCAAAAAATCTCAAAGCGCAATTCAGACTACTAGACTGTAAGTTATGATATGAAACGCCGGAATTTACCAGAACCCATTACCATAGTCATATTGTAGTACAGGTTGAAGGATAACGCCACCAAAGGATTCAAAGACATTAAAGTAAAAAGTGGCACCTTCATTCTCAACTGGTTCTGTTGGAACTTGCCAATCAGGTGCAGCATAAGACACTGTTTTTGATGGTTCATGTTTTGAGTCAGCAATATTCCAACCTGACGTATCAGGCCAAACACAACCATCAAGTTCAACATTCCCATCTTTTCTATCTTTCATAGTTGCCTCAAGATCAATGATTTTTTCACCCGTATCTGGATGGTTTGTGTAGATGGGTTCTTCAATACTTTCATTTTTAACCCAACCCACTCCAGGATAGAGTTTGTAACCTTCATCAAGTTTGGCCTGTCTTTCTGCTAGGCATTTTTCTTCAAGTTCTACATCCTCATTTGTTATTGCTTTTGCAGATTGCATGCCCCCCACTAAATGGCAGAATCATTGCGGCAATCAAGGATGCAAACAGAATTGTCTTTGCATTTTTTGGCGTCATTATGAATCTAACATTTGAGTTATTTAATAAATTGGAGCATAATTGCGTTTTAATAATTGGCAGAGTTTTGTAAATTTTGGCAAACCAATCACCGGAATTTGCCAGATCCGTTTTTCTGAGACTAGGATTTAACTTGTACCCAGCATTTAGCAGCACCACACTGGCTGCATGTTGCCTTTTCATTCCATTTCTCAAATGTCTTCGCAGAGGGAATCTTAACAACGGTTATCCTTTGACATCCGGTACACTGTACCTTGATTGGAACATTTCCAACATTGTTTCCAACAAACCTATCTAGAAATCCCATAGAGATTATCAGAGAATTGTAAACTTAAACGTATAATTTGGAATCGAAGACTGCAACATCACAATCTTCTTTGCCAGACACTGCCTTTTCATACTTTGAAAACCAAAAAACTTCACAAACCTCAGATAGTGTATTTATTAGGCATGGGCAAACCGCAGAATGTCTTGAAGATTGCAGTAATGGGCATGGGTGTGGCAGGCTCTTATCTTATGGCCAGGCTAAAGGACTCAGAGCACCAGGTTGTAGGTTACGAAAGGATGGTAGAGGAAAGGCACGACTCGATTTGTGCATGGGGAACAATAAAGCCGGTTTTAGATGAGTTTTGCAAGAAAACCGGAAGAGACTTTGATGATTTTCTTATACATGACGGAAAAAATATGCACGTCAAGATGAATAACGGCGTAAAATTTGACATTGGATTAAAGGGACTGTGCACATACGACAAGCTGGGCCTGATTAAGGATTTCATCAAAGATTCCAGGATAATTTATGGCAAAGCGCCAAAGCTCGAAGAACTGGAAAAAGAATATGACCTGATAGTTGACTGTACAGGTTTTCACAGGGTATACCTTCCAAAACTAAAAGAGGACTTTTTTTTGCCAACATACGAATACAAGGTAGAATATGAGGACGGGGTACCATATGATGACTTTTACATAGAGCCATTCCCGGGAATGTCGGGATATTTTTGGTATTTCCCATTGGGGGAAAAACATGCACACATTGGGGCAGGAGATTACAACAAAAACCACATAAAGGCAACAGACGCATTCCTGGAAAAGCATGGCGGAAAGATAGTTGCAACCAAAGGACGCCCAATAAGGCTGGCAACCCCGGACAAGTGCAAGCCGTACTATTCCGGAAAGGTGGTAGGAGTGGGAGAATCAATCGGAACAGTATATGCGCTGCTGGGGGAGGGAATCATCCCATCAATGCAGTGCGTTGAGATATTCCTAGAGAACATAAACGACTTTAAGGCCTATGAAAAGGCAGTAGAGGAGCATTACAAGGTCTATGCCAAGGTGTTCAAATTTGTCAGGGCCAAAATTCACAAGGACTTTAGCTTTATCAAGGCACTGCCGGATTTTTTGGCAATATTCCGCTATATGAAAAAACACGAGGACAGGTTTGGAATGAATATCAAGATAGCGGATTTGATAAAGGTAGCAAAGGCCTAGCTAAAACTTACAGACCCAAGCCCCTCCCGGTTTGTCCTATTTGAGGCCATGTTATAGTCATAAATTGTCTTTGAGTATTCCTTGAACTCATCCCTCATTGGATCTAGGCTTTCTGCAAGGTAGAATCCGGGACAGTCTCCGGTAAACTGGTAGGTTGAATGTACGCGTGCTTTACCCTGCTCATTTTCAAGCCAGCTTGAAAATGGATAAAGATAGCAGACACCGGGCCTGTCAGGATGCATGCTGCATCCGCCCTCGCCATCCAAAAACCTGCAAGAGATATGTGTCCCGTCATCGGATTCTGTTTCATCGGCTTTTCGTTTTAGATTAATGGTGGTCATGGTTGTCATTTGTCCGGAGGGACCAGGTTCCTGATACGTTGCAGTAAGCGTCTCATTTTTGATAAAATCAGATGGCTTTTTGTACTTCAGGCCTTCTCCGATGGTAATCAGGTCATCAGAGGTCAGCGGCAGCCTGCCCTGCCTGTCGCAGCAGTTATGACAGTCAGGCCAATGGCACTTCCACAGGATATACTTTTTTTCAGAATTCAGGTAAGGCACGTGAAAAACAACATCCCTGACTTTGATGGGACAGTCAGAGACGTCTGTAATTTGTCCTAGCATAAACTTTCTCAAGATGGGATCAACATCCCAGTCTTTTTGTAGCAAATTCAGAGATTCTTCAATTTCGTTTTGAGACACTATTAAGTTATAACTTCTTTTGCAGATGTTATTAATGTTGAGTGAAAAAGGAAAATATGCATCAGCTACAGAAAACAGAAGATTCGTATGGGGCCAGATAATCTGGCCCCTGGTTTTGGAAATCAACGATGTGGCATTCTCACTAAAGCAGTTTCAAAAAAAGCGGGAAAAAATCTGCAGGGAGAAGGACGTAACAATTTCGGTTCCCTCAAGGGGACTTGTATCGCTTGTGCAAAAGGGCATCTTGCGAAAGGAAGGCAACATCTACTCGATTCACTTTAGACTGGTTCCATACATGAGACTAGGGGCTGACTGCAGCTATGCAACTGCAATCCACGAGGTCAGGCTAAAATAACTGCTAAAGCACAACAAATGAATATATTCTAAAACATCAAAATTCCCTCAGGTAGCCCGATAGTCTAGTGGTCAAGGATTCTGCCCTCTGGATCTCAAGAGTGGATAGGCGGAGACGGCAGTTCGAATCTGCCTCGGGCTACTGATAAAAAATACTCAAAGATATACAGGCTATCTTGATGCCTGTGCTATGCGTTCCAGCTCGTTCTTTTTCTTTACAGAGGGGGCATTGGGATCATTTGATGCTGCAAGCATGAGCTGTTCGGCCATGTGCTCTTCAATGGGCTTTGGGTTTGAGAAGGTAGCCTCTTTTATGGCATCTGCAATGAATTTGAGGGCCAGATCAACCCGCCTAATTGGAGCTACATCCACTGAGACGTGGTAGACTGTTCCGCCATACACGATTCTGGTGGTATCCTCATTGGGAGCTGAGAATTCCACGGCTCTAACCAATACTTCAACCGGGTTTTGTCCAGTCTTTAGTGCAATAATATCAAAGGATGTTTTTACGGTATTGAGAAGCTTTGTCTTCTTGCCGGTCATTCTGCCGGTATTCTTTGCATATTTTTTTCCAAAGTGCATGGTCTTGTTAATCAGCCTCTCAACAATGTTGACATCGGCCTTGTTGAACCTCTTTAGTGCAGAGCGGCCATATGTGTAAGGCAAGATTTGTTTTCTCAGCGAGATGGCAGTCTTTAGTCCAGGATCCCTTACTTCAATGGCAGACAAGTCCCACTTTCTAAACAATAGCAAGTTTTTTGTCTCTGCCATATCTCTATCTCCTTGGCTTCTCCTTCTTTCCAATTACTAGTTCGTGTAATGCGGTTCCGTTAACCTTGAAGACTTTGAATCTGACACCTGGAATATCCCCCATTGCGCCGCCCTGGGTAGCACCCATGCCCTGAATGTGGACCTCATCGTGCTCGTCAATAAAGTTCATTGCGCCATCCCGTGGCAAAAACGCAGTCACTGTCTTTCCGTTTTTAATCAGCTGAACCCTGACACACTTTCTGATTGCAGAGTTTGGCTGTTTTGCTGCAACGCCGACCTTCTCCAATACGATGCCCCTAGCTTGGGGAGCGCCTGCGAGGGGATCTGATTTCTTGTCAATGCCCAGTTTTCTTCTTTTGAAGGTGGAAATGGCCCATCTCTGTTTTTTCTTTTTGTTTGTCAGGACTCTGCCGGCAAACAATCCAAGGGGTGATTTTCTCATACACTACATCTCCAAGGTTGCGCGTTCAGGACTGTTAATCAATACACTGCTAATATCAAAATATCGTTTTGCAAGCATCCTTGCCTTTTCGGCATTTCTGCCCTCCCTGCCTACAACAATGCCTTTCTTTCTTGGGTCTACCATAACTATTGCCTGCTTTGAACCGTCAGTTCGCGTATTTATTTTTACTTCAGAAACTAGTTTCGAGTTAAGCAGATTGGATAAAAATTTTGCAGGATTCTCATCATACTCAACCAACTCAACATTTCGCTTTACAATATTTTGCAGGGACTTTATGTGAATTCCGCCCTTGCCAATTGCAAGGCCCATCTTGCCGGTATTAACTACAAAGATCACCCTGTTTTGCTTCTCGTCTTCCACGCAGTCACGTGCGGTTGCCCCGGTAACATTTTGAAACAAGGACATCATCCGCATTTGATCAGTTGTCAGTTTAATTGATTGTGTCATTAGAATTTCTATTTATCTCCAAACAAAAGTATCTCATTTAAACTTTCAGCAAACAGGTTGTAATCAGTCATTTTCTTTCCTCATCTTCTGTGTCCTTTAAGATTGACTTGATGCTTGCATCGTCGATTGATGTAAACGAAATTGTTGAAATTCTAAATTGTAAGCCGCATAGCCTGCCTAATGCGACTGATGTTCCTTGAAAGTTTACTAATGGTATTTTTTCCTTTTTTGCATCAGATTCAATTTGCTCAAACACTTCTTTCTTAACTGATTGAGACAATACAATTAGCTTGGAATTTTTTACAGAGCTTAAGACCTGTTTGGATCCCATTGTCAGCCTGTCTTCCTTACAAGCATCCCTTAAAGATTTTTCAAGTATTTTACTCATGTGTTTTCCTTATGACGATCGTCATTAGAGGGCTTTATAGGTTTATTGAAAAAACTGTGGGTAAGACCAGCTTGGAAAGCCAGACAAGAGACCCAGAATTGCAAAGGCATGGTATGCATCATCATCAAAAGAAGTATCAAAAGAATCTGCAAAAATATCCATAAACAACACTGGAGACAGCAATGCTGGCGCCAAGACATTCCAAAGATACAGCACACAAACAAGAATGTGGTTTTGTACTAGTAATCACACAGAAATTATGCCTCTCTCTCATTCAACGGTTATCGTTGCAGACATTGAGGGGGACAATACGGTTGGATCAGCAAAGGAGTTCCAAACAAAGGTTTCAATTTTGTATACGCCGGATTTTTCAGGCATCCAAGATCGAGAGACATCAAGAGACTGTTGGCGGGATAACTCGCTTTGTATCCAAGAAAGGGATTCAACATAGTCATCAGAATCCTTTACTTGAAACAGATAAACAAACTTTTGCCCAATGTCATGGGGGTTTTTTATGGTTCCAACTATTTGTACGGATACATTTGGTGAAAACGAGGTCAGGCGGTTGCCAGAACTGTCTGAGAAGCGAATATTGGAATTTTCAAGCCTTTCAAGTGGGGGAGTGGATGAGCCTAAATTGGCAAAGGTTTCAATCCCCAGGTTATCAGACTCTGAAAACGGTTCGGGCAGGGTATGATCATTGTATTTGGCAATTACCTTGTCTCCAAGCAGTGCATAGAGCCTGTTTCCACTAGAAGGCAAAGCTTGTGACATAGAAAATGTGGCAACAAAGATGCCAGAACTTTCAGATGTCTCAATGGCATTAATTTCAATTCCCGCAAGATCAGAATCAGAAGTAATGTATGCAGAGACACTGTCAAGGGATTCGGGATTCAGGTTCATGTCTGCATCCACAATACGAACAGGTATAGTATCATCTGAGAACAGGACCTCCTCCTGAAACTCAATTGTGGCAAGATTCCATCTGACATCTACAGATTCTGTTAGGACTACGCCGTCTGCAAACTCAAACGATATGGTGATGGCCGAGTCCCTGTCAACTTGCAAAAAGCCATTGGTAGGACCGGTACCGCCGGTCTTGGGAATGGTGTCAATATCACCGTCGCCATCGGCATCATGTTCAAACCCGGTAAGGATTACCTCTGCAGTAAAGATTCCGGAATTGGTACCTGTTTCGGTAAACCGATATGGAACCAGGGAATGCTCAGACGTGGCAATCCTTATTGCATGATCGTCGGTGCCTCCGATAGAATCAATCAGGTTTCTGTTAGAATTCCAACTAGGAGAGACGATTTGGATTTGGATCTTATCAGTCCACGAATAAACAGATTTGTCAGTAAAGATTGGAGAGTACGGATTATTATAGTCAGGAATGGATTCCCCAAATGCCGGAAGAAGTATCAGAGACAGGAATATCAAAAGAAAGTCCACAAAGAATGTTGGCACATATTGGATTTAATGTTTAATGAGCAGGTTTCTAAGTTTCTTCCTCATCAGGTAGGGAAACTGCCAGGATGTTATCTCCACGCAGCAGGATTTTTCCAAGCTTTTCATGTTTTTCATCAGAGATATCTTCAGCATTATCCAGCGTAAGGTTCATGTGGATATCAAAATCCTTGAGAATCCCCTGAATAGTTTTGGTGTTTCTTAATCGGAGCAAGACGACCTTGTCTTTTTTGTTGTTCATGAGGGTGGAGATTTCATCAGCCATGTTACATCACCTAATTTTGTTCTCCTTATTTTTTCCTGCTTGCCTGCATGTACAAGCCGTCATTTTTTGTGTACCTGTTAAATGAGAATGATAAAAGATTAGGCAATTTTTCTACAATTCCAAACTTATTACACCATATTTAGGCATTTTCAAATCTAAAATTATTTAGAAATTAGAGTAGGAATCAAAAATTTCTCAAATTCAGATATTGGACAGCTAGTATCACATTCCTGGCCACATGTAGCCATTGATTTTACTTCTTCTTTGAGATTTTTTGTTGGAAAGGACATGATATTATTAGTTATTTCATATTTTGACATTCCTTTTGATGAGATATTTTTCTGATCCAAATATCGTTTAAGACATTTTTTTGGTAAAGAGTCAACAGAAAAATGAGAAGGCTCATTATTAATGGTTCTAGGATGTTTCATTATTGTAACTTCATCTTTAACAAAAATCCAACCAGCTATTGGAGTAGGTAATTTTCTTGGTTTAAAATCAGTTGCAATATATGCAAAATCAACATAATCTTTAATGTTTGAAATTTGTTTTTTTGCTCTTTTCAAATTATCATGAGATGATTTTACCTCAACAATTCCAACTTTGTTTTCTTTAATCAATAACAAATCAATGTCAGAAATAATATTTCCCCATGAAATATTAAATCGAGCATGAGGAACAACTTGAAACCCCTGATTTTGAAAAAATGGTTCTAATTTTTTTATAATTGGGGCCTCATACTTGCCTATTCTTTTGCTGGATTTTAAGATACTTCGTTCCATCATGCTGAGAATTTCTCCCGATTATCAATTATTTCTTGAGTTAAAGGCTTTGATGATTTTCTATCTGACTTTCCTGTAAGTAAAATTGCACATCCAAAGCATGCAGAAATTACATTGTTCCAAACTCGGGACATTTGTCCCTAGTATCCAATTCGGAACATAGAATCTAACATAATTTAGATACTTTGACTGTTACATTCAAGGGCAGAAGTATTACGTTAGAGATCTAACATAAATTCCAGTATGTTTTTCTCTAATTGTATGAATAAAGCAAATTTAGATTTATTCAAATTATTTTTTTAACTAGTTTTATACCTAGCCTGATGAAATTATCATCAATTCCAAATCTCTCAAAGACCCTTCTAAGAAAATAGCTTCTAGCAAATGAAACAGAGGCATAGACAAATGTGATTGCCATGTTTGCAATTAATGGATCCTCCTGAATCCACCCCAGGGACAATGGCAGTATGACAATTCCCAGGCCATACCCTATAGGATATCCCCCAAACGAGTTGGCAAATGCCTCAGACATGCTCTTTTTGTGAGAGTCTTTAGGAACAATTTTAGACATCGAGGTCTTCACGTTCTCCCCATCTATGATGGCAGTTGTTGCATTCCCATTTTGGATCAAAACCAGTTACAAGGCATCCTCCAAGAACAATTTCCTTTTTGTCTAATTGCCCTTTTAGGGATTCCATATCTCCAGGATACCCCCAAAAAATCTCTGCAATCCACTCTTTGTCACAGTTGGGACATTTCAATTTAAACTCCCCCTTTGGCATTCTTCCAGTCTTTCTTTGAGATTTGCAAAAGACGGTGCAATGCCGCCTTGGGACGAATCGTCTTTTTCTCTGAATAAAACGGTCATGACGAGTCTCCGTAAACCATCGGCTCGTCCCGCTCATCTTCAAATTCCCTAATGATTCTAGGATACATCTTTGAGGCCATTTTAAATTCCCCTCACATTTGACGGATGAAATCCCGCAACCCCTACAATGCCACAAGTCGTTAGAAGCATCCCATCAAAGGTTACCAAAATAAAATCTCTTGTCTTGCACAGACTGAGAATTTTGTTGTCCCCGTTGTGGCATATTCGGAATTTGTCTGAGATATCTTTTGCAGTTTTTTTGTCTTGTTCGCTAATTTGAGATAGTTCTACCTGTCTTCCAAGAATTTCTGTGATTTGTCTGATGACAGTATTTGCAGACCACCTCTTTACCTTGCGTAATTCATGTAGTACGACATCACAGAGAACTACCTTGATTGATTTACCTTTTAGATTGTCTTTGAATTTAAAGGCAAATTTTGGTTTTTCAACTAGATCTATTACCAGACACGTGTCTAGTACGATTTTTTGGGTTTGTGTTTGTTTCATGAACTAGTTAGCGCCTTGGAAATTATTATATATCATGACCATAGTATACATACTATAGACACTGTTATGCCTGAAATTCCAAATTTGCGAGTACATATTGCCCCCGTAGGCTATGAAATCGACAGAATTGTCTTGCCTGCCAAAAACCTGCGGGCAGACAGGGTGATCCTGCTGGTTCATGAGAATCCAAGCGAGGACAAGGCAACAAAGTTTTATCAGGAAATTTCAGAACGGCTAAAAAAACTAAACATCGAAGTCACAATAGAGCATCACAACAGAACTGCATTATTTCAGATAATCAAAACCGTAAAGAAACTGATTGCACAGGAATCTGGAAATATAATTTCAGTTAACTTGGCCTCAGGATCCAAAATTCAGGCCATTGGTTGCATGATGGCATCAATGATGTTCAATGATAATAAGAATGTAAATCCGTTTTATGCAGAGGCAAAAGAGTATCTGGGATTTTCAGGCAAGCCAATATCCAAGGGAATCAAGGATATCAAATCCATCCCAGCATATGAGATTCAAAGACCAGATGACAAGCATGTTCAGGCATTAAAGATTATAGCGGATTCGGGCGGCAGAATATCAAAAAAGGACATGGCAAAAAAGGCATTGGAGCAAAAACTAATCATAGTTAACGCTGAGAACAAGAGTCAGGCCACATTTGCAAGCCTGGAGAAGGGCATAATTTCTGCACTGGAGAAGCAATGGAGGTTTATCAAAGTCAACAAGATTGGAAGGACCAGATGGATTGAAATTACCGAAGAGGGAAGACACGCATCAGAATTTTTAATTTAGTTCTTTTAGAGCTGCTTTTACAGAATGTTCTAGGTATTTGAGAATTCTTTTAACAGTGTCTGATTTTATTGATATTTTTCTTTCATATTCCTCAGAGAAAAAATCCCTTTAGGTTCTTTAGTGTAATTGCATGTTTCATCTTTTGGGATGATTTGTCCTAAGCACAGACAAGGACTTGAAAGGGAAAAGCACAATTCAAACACAAAACCATGTCGATTTGAAAGGCAAAAGCACAATTCAAACAAGAAAAAAATCCAATTGGACCTTTTTGACAATGTAATTAGAGAAAAATGGCACTTAGTAGGCTTCTATACATTAGAGAATTTGCAGGAATACAACAAAATCCATAATCCTGATTTATGGTACTTTGATGTTGAGACAATACCGCCTGATAAGGACACTGACCAGACCCAAAAGACAGATAATGACCACGCTGACGTATGCAGGTATCTATATTATCCAAATAGGGAGTTCCTCTTGCCTAAGTGTCTATGTTGTGATTACAATATTAGAAAAAAGCGTATGTTTGATCATATGCTGTGTCTTCATTGTTGTCTTCATTGTTGTCTTAATTGCTGTATGGAATTTTGTATAAAGTATAATGATTACCATGATGATTGTAAATACTGCAGCTTGATCAATAAAATCGATAATTAGATGTCTAATAGTTGAGTTTTTATCTATATCATCAAAAAATGGTATATTGAATAAACTGGTTTTAGCCTTATTGATTATAGTTCCTATAGTTGCAATTTTTGCAATAAATTTAGGGTCAGTACCTGCTAAAAGCAATTATAGTTTTGAGTATGCTTCACCAGGAACTATTGTAAATAGTGTTAGTTATTCTTCTAAATTTGAAGAATTTTATGATGGTCTAAATCCTGATATGAAAGAATTTTATGATAATATGGCTTCTAATGTTATGACGCCTGACCCTAAAGAATTGTATGATACTAACTATCCTGAATTTAAGCAGATTTATGATAATTTTGATGATATAGATAGGCATGCCTATGATAATTTACCTTCTAAACTTCAATATGAGTTTGTTATCTCACCAGAACTTCTAAAAGTCTATTTTGAACTTGATCCTGAGTCAAAGAGATTTTTTGTTACTCTTGGTAATATTAATACAAAAGTGTTAACCTGTGATATTTCGGAATCCTCAGGGGTTGTAAAAGTAGATTATTCTGTAACTAACAATAATCCCACTACGCATAATTTGACATATGATGTTTTAGGTTTGGATTGGAGTGGTAATGTGGTATCATTAGGTAAAACAAGTATTGAGGTTTTACCAGTTGATACTTCATACAATACCGTACTAATTGATGATCATCCCGACCTTGTTGATTGTGACCTTAAGATTGATCAGGAAAATATTAATTAAAACCAGTGAAGATCAAAAAGTGATTTAGACGTTTTTTAGTGTAAAATCCTAGTTATTGGGTAGTTGATTTTATTAATACGTCATTTTGTAAATCATTATTGAATAAAGTGTCATTTTTGATATTATTTGCTATTATGATGATAGGTGTTGATCCTGCACTAAAGGAAGTTAGTGCTAATGAATCAGTCTTACCAGAATGGCTTAAGAACGTGGCATTATACTGGGGTCAGGGTCTAATTACTGATCAGGAATATATCAATGGGATTCAATGGATGATTGATAATGGAATTTTGGAATTAAATTCAGATTCAGAAATGATAACAACTAATGATAATTTGGATACAGATTTAGGAATTATTGAAACTAATGATAATTTGGATACAGATTTAGGAATTATTGAAACTAATGATAATTGGAGTCCTGAACATCAAAAGTATTATGACGCAATGCCTCCCGAAAGTAAAAAAGATGTTGATATGTATTATAACGAATTTTACAATGGTTTATCTTCTAAAGATAAAAATAGATTTAATGACCTTTTCGTACCAATTCAATTAGTTATTCCTGTTAATGAGTCATTTGGAGCTTTGTTTTCATTATATGATGATAATTCGATTTTTGAAAGTGTGATATCAAACGTTAGTTCTGATCTTTTTATGCATAATGTAGAGACTTGTGATGATAGTCTTCATCCGCCTCATGTTCAAGTTGATTATTCTGTGTATAATCATACTCCTGTTTCATACCAATTGGAATATGATGTTTTAGGAGTGGATATTGATGGTAATGAGGTATCATACGGTTTTTCGTTGATTGATGTAGAGCCTAAGACAACTTCAGTAACAACATTGCTTATTCCAGGTCATCCTTTACTTGTTGATTGTGTTATACAGTTACAAACTGACAAAATTGTATCGATGAAAACCAGTTTGAATTAAAAATAAAATGTTAAAAATTGTAATTCTAACTTTTTGAAGACAGATTTTAGATTTTACTTCCTGGTGTTAATCCTAAGTCTTACTTCCTGGATGTCTTGATAATGTGGTATGTATTTCCTGGTATTGCACTAAGTCTTTTTTGTCATAATACCGGATTTTTCTAAAAATAGGTTTTTGACCTTCCATTTTACAAGAAGGCTCAAAAACGGTTTTGAGTGCTCATAACTTAACTATGATATTGGTTATTTCCTATGGTAAATGCCTGAAAAATTAGAGTTTAAGAAGTCTCCTGCATGCAAGAAGAACAATGTTAGTGATTTTCCAAGATGCAGATATTGCAAAACATATATTTTTTTTTTGAGTTGGGCTATACGTTAAACCAATTTTATTAGTTACTCTAGCTCCTGTTAAATGACCATTATTTTCATTGTTACTGCTTTTTGTATTGCAATTTTTACTAGTGGTATTCCTTTAGCATCCAGCAAAAACACGAGTTCAAAAACGGGCACTCTGACATTGATGTTTTAGCCGTCAATAAATGAGTAAAGCGTTAGGATACATTGCAAAACATCCAAAATACCAACAATGCTGATGACCCCAAGTATTCATAGATGAATCTCTGCGTTGGATTCACAACAAAAGCCCTCAGCATATCCAGGGATTCTGCAGGGTTTGAAGAACTATAACATTGATCAGGTTACAAGAACTACTAGCGTGCAGCCAGCTTCTTTTTGGAGACTTGCATGTACAGATCAACGGTGCCGCTGCCAATCGGAATGTTGCTGCCTACAATGACGTTTTCGGTAATGCCCTTGAGCTGCTCGACATCTCCTGCAAGTGCGGCGTGTGCGATTGTCGGAACGGTAATCTCAAATGCTGCCCTTGCAAGAACGCTGTCCTTGGTGCCGGCAATGCCGTGTCTGCCAATCTGCTGCATGTATCCCCTGGAGCACATTAAATCAGATACCAGCATGATATACCTGTTGTCGACTTCGAGTCCCTGATCACCCAATGTATGGTTAAGCTCGTCAATTAGGGAGTTTCGTGCGGCCTCTATGCCAAGTGTTCCGGCAATCTCAAAGACATTGTTGGTTCTGACATTTCTCTTGTCAATGCCCCTTACCTCAAGTAGCTTGGCAATGTTAGAACCGGTGGTCTGAATGACCCATTCGTCGTCCTTTTGGACCAGCGTAACCCGCTCAATGTCAGGAACCCCCTTGACAGTCGTATTGAGAACCTTGTTCCTAATGGCAATTGCAGTTGCAGTATCAGACTCTTCAACCAGGCTCAGGGTAATCAGCTCACCGGCTACTGCCATCTTGAATTTCTTGTTTGATGAAAGGGCAGCTTCTACCTCAGATACGGTGCATCCCCTCTCCCTAAGCCTGTTCTCACTCAGAACTAGCTTGATATTAGTAGAATAGTCAGTTTCAGTGTCGGCAACCAGGGCACTGACCTTGGTCTGCAACACGTTTCTTGCCACCTCGATTGCCTTTTCTCTGGATTTTTTGGACTCTTCATCAAGATAGATATCCATGGTAGGAGTTACAGGCTTTTTTCTCGCATCAACTAGCTCAATTAGCCGTGGAAGTCCCAGGGTAACGTTTCTTTCCTTGATTCCAGCAAAGTGGAAGGTCCTCAGTGTCATCTGAGTTCCAGGCTCACCAATGGACTGGGCAGTAACAATTCCCACGGCCTGTCCGGGCTCTACCTTGGCCTTGTTGTATAATGATAGTCCCTTCTTGCAGACAGATTCCACGCCGTCCTTGCTTAGGTTTGATTTTTGCAGGGCATCAGTCACAAGGGATGTCAGTCTCGGATTAAATGTCTTGGTGTATTTCTTTGCAAGCGTGTCAATCTCATCCCTGGTTGCCTTTTTTCCAGAATCAATAATGGTTTGCGACTCTGCAAGTCGGCTGGCATTAAATGCCTCTCCGTGATCACTTTTTTGCACGTCGATTCCATCCTCACCATAAAGAAACTGCACGATATGCCCATGTGGGTCTCGTACCGTTCCGTCATACTCTAATCGGATATGCTCCAGTGCGTTAATCAGCCTGCGCTGCATGTAACCGCTCTGCTGGGTTCTAACTGCCGTATCTACAAGGCCCTCGCGTCCACCCATCGCATGGAAGAAAAACTCAAGCGTGCTCAGGCCGGTTCTGTAGTTGGACTTTACAAAGCCGTGTGCATCAGGATTGCTTTCATGTTCCTGATAGTGCGTTAATGCGCGATTACTGTAACCGTCATTCATCCTGTTTCCCCTCCTTGACTGCTGGCCTAGTGCGCCTGCCATCTGACCCACGTTTAGTGCCGAACCCCTAGCACCAGTCGTTGCCATAATCTTTCCGGCATTGCTATCATCCAAGGAATCATTGGCAGTATCGCCTGCCTTTACCCTGGCCTTGCCCAGCTCATTGACAATGTATGCCTCTAGGGCCTCATCTGCCTTCATGCCCCTGGTAAGCTTGAGGGTTCCCTTTTCATACTGGTCAGTCAGATCGGCAACCACATCGTACGTATCCTCAATGTCATCTAAAATTTTCTGGACGTTCTTTTCTGGAACCTCAAGATCGCCATACCCGTAACTGAAACCATAATGGGTGATAAACTGCTTTACCATAATCAGAATGGAGTTTAGAAAGTTCTTGCCAATTGCATTCCCATAGTCCTTTGTGATTCTGTGCAGAATACTCTCAGGCTCTTCGGCACCAATGGATGTCTTGTCAATTACGCCGCTTATCAGCTGGCCGTTTTTAATGACAACGTCCTTTGCCTTGCCATTTGTTCCCTTGGACCACTTTGATGTAAGTACATAGTTAAAGTCATCTGGAAGAAACAGCGAGAAGAGCTGCTTTCCAGTGTATGCGACACTCTTGCCGTCTTTTGTCTTGGCTGAAGGCTTTGGAAGCGCGCCTGTATAGCCGCCAAGCATTGCATAGTTTGAGAATTCCTGGATGGACAGGATAGTATCGTCCTTGGTTAGAAGATATGCGCCAGTTACAAAGTCCCTTAGTGCACCAATAATTGGGCCTCCATATCTTGGAGAGATTAGCTGGTCTTGGACCCTCATTAGAAGAATTGCCTCAGCCCTTGCCTCCTCACTCTGGGGAACGTGAAGGTTCATCTCATCGCCATCAAAGTCTGCGTTGTATGGCGGACAGACAGACGGATGTAGCCTAAAGGTCTTGCCTGGAAGAACCTTGACATAGTGGGCCATAATGGACATCTGGTGAAGGGATGGCTGCCTGTTAAACATGACAATGTCGCCGTCTGCAAGATGCCTCTCAATCAGATAGCCAATCTCAAGTGTTTCGGCAATTGTAGAGCGATCCTCTACAAAGTCTAACCTGATTTTTACGCCGTCTGGTCTGACAATATAGTTTACACCGGGAAACTTGTCAGGCCCGTTAATTACAAGCCGTCTCATCCTCTCAATGTTCCATTCAGTAACAATTTCCGGAATGGTTAGCTTCATTGCAACCTGTTCTGGAACACCTACCTCAGACAAGTCCAGGTTGGAGTCTGGGGAAATTACGGTTCTGCTTGAAAAGTCGACCCTCTTTCCGGACAGTGAGCCCCTGAACCTGCCCTCCTTTCCTTTGAGCCTCTGAGTCAGTGTCTTTAATGGACGTCCCGAACGGTGATGGGCCTGTGGAATTCCAGAGACCTCATTATCAAAGTATGTCGTGGAATGATACTGCAGCAAATCAACCAAGTCCTGTACAATCAAGGGAGGGGTTCCTGCCTCCTTGCTCTCTTTTAGCCTTTGGTTAACCCGGATGATATCGACCATCTTGTGTGTCAGGTCATCCTCAGAGCGGATTCCTGTCTCAAGAATTATGGATGGTCTTACAGTGACGGGAGGGACAGGCAGTGCCTGTAAAATAAACCACTCTGGTCTGGCAGTCTCTGGATCATATGAGAGCAGCTGCAGATCATCATCGGTGATTTGTGAAAATCTTTCCCTGATTGTAATTGGCAGCAATCTGTGCTCGCCAATCTCGGTTTTTTCAACAAAGATGGTAGGCTTTGTAAAGACTAGCTCATACTGTGTCTTTCCGCAATGGGGACACTCCTTTGCCTTCTTTGCCTTTTCAATGATCTGCTCTGGAATACGCTTTTGTGAGATTACAGTATATGCTGCATGCTTGTCCTTGATCTTTTTGAACGCGTTTAGGTCCTCTTGGGGCACCTTGAGTCTAGTGCAGGAGCGGCATGTTGACTGTAAAAGTTTGTAGATATTGTCAATAAATGCAATATGCAGAATCGGTTCTGCAAGTTCAATGTGTCCAAAGTGTCCAGGGCACCTTGCTGCGGTATTTCCACAGGTCAGACATTTTTGTCCAGGCTCCAGAGTGCCCAGTCTTCCATCCATGAGGCCTCCCTGAACAGGCATTCCATCCTCATCATATGTCTCAGGTGCAGTGATTTCAGCCACGGAATACTTTCTAATCTCAGTAGGAGACCATACAGAGAATCGAATTCCGTCAATTGCCTTGATTGCCTGAACGGACATTAGATCTTCTCCTTGATTAGCAGGCGGGGTGCAACGTTAAGACTTTGCATCTCTTGCAAGAGCAGCTTGAAGGCATATGCCACAGATACGGATGACACCTTGGCCTTGTCGCCGCAGACCCTGCAGACATACTTTCTTTGTTTAACATCATGATAGGCTACCAGCCCGCATCTCTCACATACAAAGACATCGGACTTGTCAGACTCGTCTAACAATCTGTCCTTTAGAATCATAGAGGCGCCATAGGCAATCAGGCAGTCTCTTTCCATCTCACCAAATCTTAATCCTCCACCCCTTGCCCTTCCTTCGGTGGGCTGTTTGGTCAGCATCTGAACCTGTCCGCGCGCCCTTGCATGGATCTTGTCTGCCACCATATGATGGAGCTTTTGATAGTATACAACGCCAATAAAGACATCTACAGGGAATGATTTTCCGGTTCGTCCGTCATACATTACCTCCTTGCCAGAATACTTGAAGCCGTGTGCATCCATTACCTCCTTGACCTCATCCATTTTTTCGCCAACAAAGGCAGAACCATCAAAGCGCGTTCCACGCAGCGCGGCTGCCTTGCCACAAACGGACTCCATCATCATGCCAACAGTCATTCTTGAGGGAAATGCGTGGGGATTAATCAGGACATCAGGGGACATTCCAGTTGCAGTGTATGGCAGGTCTTCGGCCTTGGCTAGAATTCCAAGTACGCCCTTTTGTCCGTGTCTTGATGCAAACTTATCGCCAATTTCAGGGATTCTCATGTCCCTTGCCCTAATTTTATACATCTTTCCGCCCTCATTTGACTGGGTCATAACTACAGTATCAATAACCCCGGTTTCAGAGGGTCTCACGCCAACAGAGGTATCCCGCCTGTACGGACCAGATGACTCAAACTCCCTGTATTCCTCCATGAACCTTGGAGGACTGGTCTTTCCAATTAGAATATCGCCTCCCTTGACAGGAGCTTCTGATGCAACAACCCCATCATCCTCAAGCAGCCGGTATGCACGCTCTCCCTTGTAGCCTCTTATGTTATCCTCAGCGTTGGGGATCTCAAAGGTATCACGCATTCCACCGGGATATTGTTTTGCCTCAGCATCATAAATCCTAAAGAAGAACGTTCGGCCCAGGCCCCTATCCACAGATGCCTTGCTTAGAACAATGGCATCCTCAATATTGTATCCGTCAAATGGCAGTACGGCAACCACACAATTCTGACCTGCAGGCCTATCCTCCAAGCCCAAGAGTTTCATTGCCTTTGTGTTGACAATTGGAACCTGGGGATACAGCATAAGATGCTGTCTGACATACGTGCTAGTGTTCATCATGGGTGTGGAGAATCCCAGGCTCTGTTTTGCCATTGCTGACTCGTATGTATTTCTTGGAGATTGGTTATGTTCAGGATATGGAATGATTGAGGCACCGGCGCCCAAAATAGACGGAGGAAAGACTTCAAGATGAGTATGCTTTTTGGTGTCCTTTTCATCGAGGGTAACATAGCAGTTTTCTTCCTCATTGGCATCAATTACCTCGAGAATGCCCATTCTCAAAAGATCAGTCCAAGAGAGCAGCTTTTTGGAGATTTTCTCCAACAGTTCAGGAGTCAGCAGGGACTTGTTGTCCTTGACAATGATTAATGGGCGCAAAACCCTGCCGGCATTGCAGTTAACATACAGCCTTCTTGTAGAGCCCTCAATGTCGGACTTGTGGAATGAGACTCCAACGTGGGGATGAATTTTTGAGGTTCTCCTAAGATCCCTAAGGGATTCTGCCAGTTCCTGGCCGTTGTTGTAATATCCAATAAGGCGGCCGTCTACAAATATTCTGGTTCCGTCTTTTTTCAAATCCTCCTTTGCTTCAAAGAAATGAACGGTTCCAAGATCATAGAGTTTTTCTACAATTTCCTCAGAGGCAACATTTACAGAGATAATTCCAGACAGGGCCAAATTCTTTACCAGGCCACAGTTTGAGCCTTCAGGTGTCTCACTGGGACAGATTCTTCCAAAGTGGGTAGCATGCAAATCTCTTGCCTCAAAGTTTGGCTGTGTCCTGCTCAAGGGAGACTGGATTCTTCTAAGATGGCTGATTGTTGAAAGATAGTTGGTTCGATCAAGCAGCTGAGTAACGCCTACACGGCCACGGCCCCAGTTTCCAGTTGCAATGGCATTGTTTAGCTTGTCAGTAATAATTCCGGGGCGTATTGCCGCAGATACGGCATTGATTCCGCGTTTTTGTCCGGAGCGTTCTAGTTGGTATTTCATATCCCGGACCAAATTTCTAAAGGCAGTTCTAAACAAGTCAGCTAGCATCTGTCCTGCAAACTTTATCACCTTGTTGCCATAATGATCCTTGTCATCAGGAGTAATCCAGCCAAGCTTTAATTCCAATAACTTACATGCAGCTTCCCCTAGGAACTGCGCCTTTTCCTTTCTGTTTTCTGGATGTTTTCCCAAATGAGGCAACAGTCCCCAGTCAAGCAGCGTCTCGGCACGTTTTATCTGGAACTCCTCTAGCATTCCGGGTGCAATCCTCTTGCTGATATACACGATTGCATCCTTGGATGTAGGAACGTCGCCTGCTTTTTCAAAGGAGCCCTCCAGCTCATCTTGTATCTCATTTACCAGGGAGACCACAGATGCAATCTCTCTATCAGATTCCAATCCGAGTGCCCTCATTAGTGTAACCACGGGAATGTCAACTGGGGAGCCGGGAATTCTGGCAACAATTAGTCCGTCATTTTTCATGACAAGTTCTAGTTTTGCACGATATCCAACAATAGACGAATACACCTTTGCTTTAAAGGCAACATTTCCACCAACAGTCTCCCTGTCTACAATTATTTTATTGTAAGAGAGATCCTCCAATCCGACAATTACTCTTTCAGAACCGTTAATGATAAAATAGCCTCCGGGGTCACTTGGGTCCTCACCGTGTTCAACTAGTTTCTGATTAGTGAAATTATGCAAGATGCAGGCGTTTGATTTTGCCATGACCGGAACGTCTCCAATATGTACAAACCTGGATTCCAAGATTTTTCCATCCTCTACAACGCTTGCCTCCATCATGACGGGAGCAGAATATGAGACGTTTCTTAGTCTTGCCTCAGCCGGTGTAATATGAGTGATGGAACCGTCAAGCTCCATCATTCTTGGTTGCTGAAGCTTGACTTTGCCTAACTGTATCTTGTAGGGGTATTCAGCATTTTCAATATCAATCTGGCCAACTTCATTGATGATGCTCTGAAGTCCCCTTTCCAGGAATTCATCAAAGGAATTCAGATGCTGACGTGCAATGCCCTCACGCTTTAAGATATCCTGAATTACCGGCCAGCGCTTGGTTGAAGGATGTGTCATTTCTAAACTTCCACCACGTATCTGTAGTACAGACTCTCACCGGCAGTCGGACTTTTTCTAGTGATCTTAATCATGTCACCGGGCTTTATGCCAAGTCCCAAAATTGCAGGATCATTAACAAAGATTAATGGCAGTTCGGTAGGTTTACAGTTATATTTTTTTAGCACATCCTCAGCTTCTTGCTTGCTGATGATTTCATGTTTTGGAACATAAACATGATCAGGCACTAGAATTTGATTTTTCTTAGTTGCCATCACTACAACACCCCGCACCCAACATTAAATGTAACAGTAAATAATACACACAAACTGTCAAAAATTCACGCTCGGGTTAATATATATCTAATCTGAAATTCGTTAGAGGAATTGTCTTTATTCTATTAGTCAATAAATTTTGCCACAACCTTAAATAGTACAAATCTGAGCGTAAAAATGATGAAAGCTCATCTACCGGTGTTTGCCTTGACTGCAATCATGATTGTAAGTATAGGTATGACACCAGCATTTGGACAACTACAAAATTCGATTGTTGTTACTACAGACAAGCCATCTTATGCAGAAGGCGAGACAATTGTAGTTTCAGGAGAGGTAAGAGACCTATTGGGAGGAATTCCAGTCTCTTTGATACTTATATCTCCTAGCGGAAGCATAGTATCAATTGATCAAATAGATATAGGTGCTGATAAAAAATTCAGTACAGAATTTAAAGCAGGAGGTCTGATAAAAACTGAAGGAACATACACAATTTCAGCAACATTTGGAAACAATCCAACAGCAATAGCAGAATTTGAATTCGGAGGAGTCACTACAGTACCACCTGTAGCACCACCTACTAGTGGCGGATCATCTGGAATAACTGATACAACAATTTCAGTTGAGGGTTCCAGTGATCTGATAGGATATGAAATTACAGGCGGAAAGATACTTAGCGTAATACCTGACGTGGATGCCAAGTCACTAATCATATCTATTGATGCCACAGAAGACGGTTCACTTACACTCACAATCCCCAGATCTGTGTTAGATTCAATGGATACTGATGGTGCAGACGCTGACTTTTTCGTGCTAATTGATCTCGAAGAAGTGGAGTTTGATGAAACAGTATCATCAACTGACAGAATGCTCACCATATCATTCCCAGCAGGTGCTGAAGAGATTGAAATAGTTGGAACATTTGTAGTCCCAGAATTTGGTACAATTGCAGCAATGATTCTAGCAGTGGCAATTATCTCAATAATTGCAATATCTGCAAAATCAAGGCTAAGTATTATGCCAAGATACTAAATTTCACCCTTTTTCTCTTTTTAAATATACATAAATAACAACATAGCTGGGTGGAATTAGAATGAATTTTAAACATTCCACAACACCAATGGCAATAGTCCTTATGGCACTGTCATTAATTTCAATGACTTCAATTCAGCAAGATGCTTTTGCCCAATCTACTGGAATATCAGTTACAGCAATGGCTGAGAAAGGCTCAGATACGATTACCCTGACAGGTATAACAGCCTCTGACATTTCAGATGTTACCTTTAGAGTTACATCTCCAAGCGGCAATAACATTGTCGACGTAGATCAGGTGACACCGGACGATAATGGGGAATTTGAGACAAAATTCATAGTCGGACCTACGTGGAAAGAGAATGGATTTTACAGCTTTGAAATAATGCAAGGTACAGGGGCAAATTCATTTTACACATTGAAGGTTCTTGTTGAAGTAACAAATGGCATGGCCGAAGGAACTTCTGTTACCGAATCTAATTTGCAAACGGGGATCATCTCACCAAATGTAAATAACGTAGCAACAGATGCAGGGCTCATGCTTGATCCAATAGTTATCGATAACGGTTCTACAATGTTTGAGATAACGGGAACAACTGACAGGGTGAGTCAAGATATTACGTTAACCGTAACAGCACCAAATGGAAATGTAATAGCAATTGATCAGATATCACCTGAGATTGAAGGAGGATTCGCTGCAGAAATCACAGTAGGCGGGTCACTATGGAAACAAGATGGTTTTTACACAGTAACCGCACAGCAATTTGAAGATCCAAAATATACTGCCTCGACTGAAGTAGATATTAAAGACGGAGTCGTAGTTCCAGAATTTGGTACAATTGCAGCAATGATTCTAGCAGTGGCAATTATCTCAATAATTGCAGTATCTGCAAAATCAAGACTTAGCATTATGCCAAGATACTAAGTTAACACAACTTTTTTCTCTTTTTAAATATACATAAATAGAGACAGGTGTAAATCGCAACAAGATGAACAACCGTACGTCGTTTGCACTACTGGCCCTTTTGACTACAATAGGCACGCTAACTGCAACATCTGCATATGCAGAAGAAGAAGAACTTCCACAAGCATGTGTAGGTTGCAACATAGACGAGTCTAGAGTGGCCGCAAACCAGATGTTACTTGAGGCCATTCCAATATCTGTTTGGACAGATAAAACAGATTATGGTCACAATGACATGATTGTGGTAAAGGGACAAGTAGCTAATGTAGCTTTTGGATTTCCAGTTACAGTAACTGTTGTGAACCCGTTAAACTCCATTGTTACAATTGATCAAATCAATGTGGCTGATGATGGCAGTTTTGAGACAATTCTAAACACGGCAGGTGCAATATGGAAATACGACGGTACCTACACCATTAAAGTAAACTATGGTAGCAGTGAAAAAAGTAACAGTGCCCAAGTTGAACTAACTGGTGGAGTTGAATATATACCAAATTACGATACGCCAATGTCAGCAAGACAATGTGGTGCTGATGATCTATCTGTAGATGATCAGTGCATACCATATGACATTTCAGGCGGAACTGTAACTGGTACGACTATCAACACTAATGACAAGTCAATTGTCATCAATATCAACGCTGAAACCGATGGAATATTAACAGTAACACCATCAAAAGCAGTCCAGGACGGTATCTTCATGGTACTAGTTGATGGAGAAGAATGGGATGATGCTGAAATTGTTGCAAATAAAGTAACAGTAATGTTCCCAGCAGGCGCTGAACAAATTGAGATAATTGGTACCTATGTGATTCCAGAATTTGGTACAATTGCAGCAATGATTCTAGCAGTGGCAATTATCTCAATAATTGCAGTATCTGCAAGATCAAGGCTAAGCATTATGCCAAGATACTAAAATCACACAACTTCTTATTTTTTCATTTTTTAGTTTTTGATAGTAAAGAAAATATACAAACAAGCAATCAAAAGTTTGTGGGTTCAAGAATATTTTATGGCCTAATCTTTGTGTTGACAATTTCAACAGCAATGGCTTTTGCACAAGAATTCAGGATATCAGTTCAAACAGACGACAATCACTATGATGAGGGCGATACAATCGTAGTCTCAGGAACAGTATCTGCAATCATAGGCGAGACTCCAGCTACGCTACAGTTGTTTTTGGAGGGAAATTTGTTAGATATTGCACAGATTACAATAGCGCAGGATGGAAGTTACTCTCACACAATAATTGCAGAGGGGCCATTATGGAAAAAATCTGGGGAATATACAGTCAGGGCATCATACGGTGAGGGAAGCATTGCAGAGTCTGAATTTAGCTATTCTTCAAAATCAGATGTAATTACAACTACAAAGAGCTACGAGGTGGATGCAGGCAGTCACGGAACATTTGATGTGGAATATACAATTCAGGGCGGAACAGTTAAGGACATTACAGTAGATTCAGATATCTTTGCAATTATTGTACAAATTAATGCTGCAGATGAGGGGTCAGTTACACTGGATTTGCCAAGGGAGTTTGTCGGGGCCGAAAATCAAGACGGAAAAGACGTTGCCTTTATTATCCTAATAGATGGAATTGAAGCCTCATATGTAGAATCAGTAGTACATTCAGAATCAAGGGTCATAACAATTAATTTTGAAGCAGGAGACTCGGCCATAGAGATCATTGGAACGTATGCTCTTCCTGAATTTGGGCCGATTGTAATGATGGTCTTGGCAATAGGAATAATATCCATAATTGTAATTACTAGAAATAAATTTCAGATGATTTAGATGTTTTAATTAAAGGAATATTTTTCTTTAAACGGTGAAAAAGATCGCAGTTCTTTGACTATTTTTTTAAGAGAAACCATAGCTTGCTCAATTTCTTTTTCATCGTTGAAGATGCCAACAGTTAGTCGCAAGGAGCCTGTAATTTGTTCATGTGAGAATCCCATGGACTCTAAAACATGAGAAGCACGCTGGGTGTTGACAGAACATGCAGAGCCAGTAGAGGCTGCAATTCCACATTCGTCAAGCTTGATTATTAGATCCTCGCCATTTACACCAAGGAATGTAAAGTGCGCGTTATTGGGAAGCCTTGATTTGGGATCGCCATTTAGCGTTACTTTTGGAATCTCATCCAATACTTTTTTGATCAGGACATCCCGTAATTTTGTCAGATGGGCAATGTTTTCATCTAGATTAATCTTGGCCATCTCACAGGCCTTTCCAAAACCTACAATATTTGCAACACTTTCAGTGCCAGAGCGCAGACCATGTTCCTGGCCGCCCCCTAAAATTGTGGGACTGATCTTGATGCCTTTTTTGACATACAATGCGCCTACTCCCTTGGGACCATAAAGTTTGTGAGAGGAGATTGATAGCAGATCTATGCCTAATTCCTTGACATCTACAGGGATTTTACCAATGGCTTGGACTGCATCAGTATGAAAGGGGATATTTTTTTCATGGCATATTTTAGCAATCCTAGAGATTTGTTGGACTGTGCCAACCTCATTGTTTCCAAACATGATTGAGACAAGGCATGTGTTAGGCATGATGCATCTCTCTAGTTCTGCAAGATCTACAGCACCCAAGGAATCGACAGAAAGATAATCAACATGAATCCCATCATCCTGGACTAGTCTTTTACATGGTTCCAAGACGGCATCATGCTCAATAGAGGATGTAACAATGTGAGTGTCAGGTGCGGCAATTCCTCTCAGAGCAGTATTATTAGACTCGGTGCCACCAGAAGTGATTAGGATTTCAGAGGGGTCTGCGTTAATCAAAGAGGCAACCTGTTTTCTGGCTTTCTCAACTGCTTTGCGAGCCAGCCTCCCAGATCTGTGAATGGAAGAGGCATTGCCATAGTGTTCCTTGAGGTAAGGCAGCATGCAATCTAGAACGTCTTTATGAATTTGTGTGGATGCTGCATTATCAAGATAAATCAATCTGCAATCACGTTAATCTTTCCCGGTTTGTACCCCTCTTGATCAATCTCCACAGAAGTAAAGCCAATCATCTTGAATTTTGTGGTAATTTGGCTCAGAACGTCACTGTTGAATCTGGGAATCATTTGTTTGTCGACCTCAATTTTGGCAGAGCTGTCAATATCGCGTACTCGCACCTGTTTTACGTCTGTGAGCTGCTTGACTAGTATCTCACCGAGTTCAATTCGAGCTAGTTTTTCTGCAGTAACTCGCTGACCCCAAGGAATTCTGGAGGCCAGGCAGGAATTGGAAGGCTTGTCAAATACAGAGAGGCCAACTGACTTTGCAAGTTTGCGAATGTCAGATTTGGAAAAGGCAGTCTCGACTAAGGGACTGCGTATGCCATTTTGTTTTAAGGCCTTGATGCCAGGCCTATAATCACCTAAATCATCAAGATTTGTTCCGTCAACTATCAGATCTGCGTTATGCTCCCTTGCAAGTCTGACCAAGCGGTCTCCCAGCTCCAGCCTGCAGTGAAAGCACCGACTGGAGTCATTTCTTACAAAATCATCATTTTCAAGCTCGTTATAATCCAAGAGCAGTTGTGAAATGCCAATCTCCGAACAAATCCGTTTGGCAGTAAGCAGTTCTTCCTCAGAAAGGGTTTTGTAATCTGCAGTTACTGCAATAGCAGAATTCCCAAGCTTTTCAAAGGCAGCATGTGCAACAAGCGCGCTATCAACGCCGCCAGAAAGGGCAACCATCACTGTGCCCTTATTTTCAAACCAGTTTAGAAGGCTGTCAAGGGTTGGCATTTTCAAGCTCCAAAACTTCAATCTGTCTTCTTAGAATGGACTCAGTCTCTTTTAGGGATTTGTTAGCAGATGCGGATATTTCTTTCAAGTCCTCAAACTCAATTTTAAAATCAGTCTTTCCCTTAAAGGAGGATTTTTTGTAGCCGACCTGAAAGGAATTTCCATTTATGGACAGTGAGACACTGTGAGTGGAGCGTGGCACGGTAAGCCTATCAGAATCAGAGACCCGAATTCCCAGGGTGCCAGTTTCCAGTACCAGCGTATCAACAAGGTCATCAAGAGTCTCATCATTGCAGATTACAGATACAAGATTTGTGGGCCTGCCCTTTTTTGTTATTCCGTGATAAATGGAGACATCACGTGCGCCCTTTTCCATGAGCTTTTCAATTAGATTTCCCAGTATTTCCCCAGAAACGTCATCCACATTTGTTTCTAGAATCTTGACAGAATCAGCATTAAGAGGCCCCTCAGGGCCGCGTGTGATCTTGAGGACATTAGAAAAGGTGTCATAGTCTTTTTGTCCAGCACCATAGCCTACAGACGTGATCTTCATCAATGGGTAGTGGTTCAGGGAGTTATTTGTCAGGTTTGCCAGGATGCAAGCTCCTGTGGGAGTGGTAAGTTCCTCATTTACGTCACTGCCCCTTATGAGCAGGTTGGAATCTTTAAAAATTTCAAGTATTGCACTGGCAGGATTGGACATGGTGCCATGTGAGAAGGTTACAGAGCCCCCACCAACTGAGACAGGCAGACAAAAAATTGTCTCATCAAATAATCCCAAGTCATCCAAGGCAATAGTGATTCCAACAATATCTATCAGGGTGTCAATGCCGGATGCCTCATGGAAATGTACAGAGTCCTCAGGGATTCCGTGTATTTTGGATTCAGAGGAGATCAGGGTGTCAATGCAGGACTTGGCAAAAGAGTTGGCCTTCTCTGAAAGATCTAGCTGACTGACACCGCTAACTATTGCATTTTTCATTTCAATGCCTTTTCGCTGATCAGTGTGTTCGACAAGTTCCAAAACTAAATGGCAGGATTCAATTCCGTGTTTTTGAGTTTTGCCAAATCCAAAGTCCTCAATGACAGAGTCAGGGAGGAATTTTGCAGCCTCCCTGACGCCGGAAATTATCTTATCCTTATTGGCGCCCAAGTCCACTAACGAGCAAAGAAGCATGTCCCCGGATATGCCTGCAATTTGGGGATCAATTATGAGAACCATGATTAAAAATTATCAAAAATGCTTATAAATTCGACTAATATGCCAGGTATTTCATTAGATTTAATTATTGAAAATCAGTGCTTGTGTTTATGATTACGATTATTGGATCCGGAAAGGTGGGTGGGGATGCAGCACTGTTTTCGGCATTAAAACGTCTGGATGATCAAATTTTGTTATTGGATGTAGCCGAGGGCCTCCCGCAGGGGGAAGCGATGGACATCAACCACATGTTATCAGAGCAGGGAATTGATGTGGAAGTAAGGGGTTCAAATGATTTTGCAGACATGAGAGGATCAAATGTCGTAGTAGTGGTAGCCGGCTCTGGAAGAAAGCCGGGAATGACAAGAATGGATCTCTTAAAAATTAACGCATCAATTGTGAAAAGCGTCGTTGAGAATGTAAAAAGATATGCAGATGACTCTATGATTATTCCAGTTACCAACCCATTAGACCCAATGGCATACATCACTTACAAGGTATCGGGGTTTGAGAGAAGCAGGGTATTTGGCATGGGAGGAATGCTGGACCTGTCAAGATTCAGGCAGTTTATTCACGAGGCAACAGGACATTCAAGGGATTCTATCAGGGCACTGGTTATCGGAGAGCATGGAGAAAATATGCTGCCATTGCCAAGGTTTTCATCAGTATCAGGAATTCCTTTATCATCACTTCTTCCAAAAGCAAAGCTAGACGAACTAGTCACAAACACAAGGAAGGTTGCCGCCAAGGTAATTGAATTAAAAGGTGCTACGGTTCATGCGCCGGGAAATGCAATCTCGGCAATTGTTGAATCAGTCACAAGGGACAAAAGACAGGTCATCCCGGTTGCAACGTATTTGGATGGCGAATACGGACATTCAGATGTTACAATCGGAGTTCCGGCAGTTATTGGAAGAAACGGGATAGAAAAAATCATAGAGTTGGATCTTGACAACGAGGAAAAACAGGTGTTTGACAAGGCTGTTCAGAGCGTAAAGGGTGCCATCTCAGGCATTCAGATCTAAGCATTTTTTTAGACAGGCAAAGAAAACCTTTCAATGGAAGTTCATGAAATTTTAGAATCCCTGGAGAAAGGAAGGATCTCAGTTACCAATGCAAAAAAGCTCTTGTCGCTTTATTCTATTGAAGAGGTGGAAGGATTTGCCAAGATTGACATCAATAGAAGAAAGAGAAGGGGAATTCCCGAGGTAATTTTTGCTGAAACAAAGGAACTCGGCGAGATCAAAAAAATTACAAAAAAAACTCTGGAAAAAACAAATTCGGCAGTAATATCAAGAATTAGAAAAGAGGATTATCCAAAAGTCTTGTCATTTGCAAAGAGACAGGGGGTGAAAATCAAGACGGGCAAAAATTCATCGTCCCTGCTATTATTTAAAAAACCAATCAAATTTCATGGCGGAAAGGTCGGAATTATGACCGCAGGTACATCAGATATCGGGGTTGCAGAAGAATCAAGACTGATGTGTGAGGCAATGAATTGCAAGTGTATTACAAGCCATGACGTGGGAGTAGCGGGAATACAGAGAGTTTTTCCCATATTAAAAAAAATGGTGGATGAGGATGTGGACTGTATAATAGTTGCAGCTGGAATGGAGGGAGCCTTGGCTACACTAGTCTCAGCACTGGTGGACATACCAGTCATTGGGATTCCAACATCTGTGGGGTATGGATACGGGGAGAAGGGGATTGCTGCCCTTGCATCAATGCTTCAAAGCTGTTCATTGGGATTATCAGTAGTTAACATAGACAACGGAATTGCCGCCGGAGGAATAGCGGCAAATATTGCAAATAGGGCAATTAAGAGAAACAGTTGCAAATAGCATTTCAGGATTAGTTAGATAATCTCGTAAATGATATATAACATACCTAAGCGAAGTTGGATAATTGGCTGGCAAACGCATAGTATTAACTGCTGATCGTAGTTTGATGACAAATTACAGGGGAAATTTTCTTTATGGATTTATTGCATGTGGTCCTTATGAAGTATTACCAGAATGGGTTTTTGACAAGGTGTTTTGCCCATCTGTTGAAACAGATCCAATTACAGGCGAAGTAAAAGTCGCCCAGGTCGGATTAAGAAGAATAGAGAGCTCTCTGATTCAGGGAGGATACAAAAGAGAGGACGTGTTTATGGCACATCCAGAAATGTTAGAAAAATCAATCGGGGCAGACACCAAGGTTGTTGGGATTAATGTGATGGACCCTCTAGGAATGGCACCGGTTACTACAACAATGTCGCCAGAAAAATTATCCTACGTTGCAATGAAATTTAAAAAAATGTGTGCCAACATAATTCAGCTCAAAAAGAAGCATGATTTCAAGGTGGTAGTTGGAGGAAATGGAGCGTGGGAGCTGGCAAAATCAGACAGAATGAAAATACATGGAATTGATACAGTGGTGGTAGGGGAAGCAGACGAGCTAGCAGTTGATTTGTTCCAGGATTTGGAAAAAAATGATGCCCCGGAACTGATGCATTGTTTTGTAAGAAATCTTGAAAATATTCCAGTTATCGAGGGTCCTACAATCAATTCATTGATTGAGGCAATGCGGGGATGCGGAAGAGGATGTGATTTTTGTGATGTAAACAAAAGATCAAAGAAGGATTTGCCACTAGAGCGGCTACAACATGAGGCAAAAACCAATCTGGATTATGGATTTGATTCAATCTGGCTGCATTCTGATGAAATGCTTCTGTATGGATGTGACAACAGGGACTTTGTTCCAAACAGGGATGCGATTGTAGATTTGTGGAAAGGGCTTAAAGGGTTGGGAGCAAACTTTGTCGGCACTACGCACATGACATTTTCTGCTGTGGCAGCAGATCCTAGGCTAATGCAGCAAATTTCACATATCAATGAGCAGGACAGGACAGGCAGATGGCTTGCAACCAACCTGGGGATTGAGACTGTGGCACCGGACATGGTAAAAAAACATCTAGGAGTAAAGACAAAGCCGTTTGCCCCAGAAGAATGGGGAAGTGTTGTCAGAGAAGGGGCAAAAATACTAAACGAAAATCACTGGTTCCCAGCTGCAACAATAATTATTGGCTGGCCTGACGAAACGCCAGACGACATTCAATATACAATAGACATGATGAGCGATTTCAGAGAGATGGATTTCAGAGGACTGGTGGCACCGTTGCTTTATCAGGATTTTAGTGAAAAGAATTCAATGCATTTTGGAAACTTGAATGAGGCACAGTTTACACTGTTCTGGAAGTGCTGGGAAAATAATTTGCGTGTCATCAATGATATCATTCCAATTATTCTTAGAAACAAGACGTATGGGCCCCCAATGAAGATATTCATGTATGGAATTCTCAAGGCGGGAACATGGGCAATTATGAGATACCTTAGGGGATTATGCAAGGATCTGTTTAATGGAAGGACTCCAGATGAAATCATAGGCAAATACGCAAGAAGCAGATCAGTATCTGCACCAAAAATTCAAACAAAGAAATTATAGGCTTTGAATGGCAACATCAGCTATGGTATTGCGTTTTGGAGTTAATGAAATAAAGTAGACTTTGTCTGCTCTTTCAACACTCTCAACCTTTTTGAAAGATTTTGATGAAACATCAAACTCATAGATTCCCGGTTCTAGTGAGCCTTTTGCATAAAGCATGAGATATGTTTCTCCGGTTGCAGGACTAAGGGGAATAAAAGACATGACATATCCCTTGTAAGAATTGATAGGCATTGTATTTTTCATCGGAGGGGCAGCAGATGCCATATACATAAGAATATCCTCAACTGTTTCAAATTCCTCATATTCAATATTCATAAAATATCATAGTGTGTTTCAGTATAATAACCTAGAGTGAGATTGGACTAGTTTCTAGATTTGATGATGATTCTGCTAACTTTGAATCCAATCAATGCCGGTGCGGCAATGTACATTCCCAAATTAAGGGCAATCACAGAGATTCCAAATCCTAAAACTTCAGCCTCTGAACCAGCATCAGCCAAAGTCATAATTGACAGTGTTGAGATCATCGGAGTGATAAATGCCCTAACTGCTTGTTGGAACATTGGGTTTTCTCGTTCCATGTCTGCAATTGTTGGTGAGAATGAATAGTACAACTGGTTAAATCCAGACATGAATGATGTGCCAGAAGAAGTACTCATTACAGTATTATCCCTAATTTCTCTCAGGAATTGAACTTGTGGTGCTAATTCTGTACCATATGCTGCCGTTGCAATCAAACATCCGCCGCCACTACTACTACTACTACTTTGGGGTTCGTCAGTTACTTCGGGGTAGCAAAGTCCATCGTCGCCTAGTACAGTTCCTCGTCCACAGATGTCTGAGTCGTCCTTTGGTGGATCTTCTGCAGGTGGTGGTGGTGGGGGTGGTGGTGTTATTTCTGGTGGATCTTCTGCAGGTGGTGGTGGTTTTATTTCTGGTGGATCTTCAGGTGGAACTTTTATAGGTGGATCTTCTTTTTTCTCAGCCTCACCGCCAGTATATTCTACAGAAACTTCAGAGCTATCAGCACCATATGTTAATTTTATAGTGTAATCACCAGCTAATTTCCACAGAGGGCCACCAGCAACAAAACTTTTTGCAAAAGAGCCATCAGAACCTGGAGTTAGTTGTCCAATGTTTACAATGGAATTATCAGGAGAAAGAACAAGGAAAGTAAGTCCTTTACCAGACGAAGAGTCATAATTTGGAAGGGTTCCAGATATTTCCACAGATCCGCCATTTGACACAATGCCTACATCAGTAGATACAGGCAATGCAGGATTGGGAACTGCTGCAAAAGCAGCTCCACTAACACCATATGATAAAATTGAAAATGATAATAATGTAAATGCCAGAAATCCAGTTAGCCTCATTTTCATCTTGAATCACGAGTTAAGAGTATTTATATTTTCAATGGAACAATATTTGACAAGATTATATTCTAATTATGCCCTTTTTGATCAAGTATTGAATTGACATTGCAAAGTCTTCATCAGATATTTGATCGTCTGACCACCATTTTGCATTGTTTTTGACCCAATCAGGAACTTCTTGTTCGGAAACAGAAATAGATGTTCCAGGGAATATGGTAACAAGTCCTTCTTGGATGAGATATTTGATTCCACTAATGAATTCAGAATCAGATACAGTGCCAGAAGACCACCATTTTGCATTGTTTTTGACCCAATCAGGAATAGTGGTATCAGATACAACAAATGAAAGAGTCTTTACATGAGAATTGTTGTAAGACAGCTGAATTTGGTAAACGCCAGACAATGTATGCTCATCAACAGATATGACGGATTTGTAGCTGCCAGCGCTAGTTAATGTCGCAGCAAAATTTTGAGTTATACCATCAGGGGAAACGATAGTGACTGCCAAAGGCATGCCTCTCCGAGGATTATCTAAACTGCCAGAAAGAATAATTTCTACAACGTCTCCTGAGAGGGGCTTTACAACGTCATATGCACTAAGCTGTGGGGAACTAGAGTATGAAGATGGCTTGTTATTCAACAGAGTAAAGACATTGGAATTTCCAGAATCGTCCCTAGAATCAAAATATTTTGCATCAAGACTGCCACCAGCCGAAGAGACTAGTCCGGTTCCAGATTCATTGCAAATTTTGGAAGGCATTTTAAACAGTCCCTCAAAGATTCCCGTACTAGGACCAGTTTCAACAAGAGTAAAGCCGCTTGCCCCCAAACCACCATAATCAATACCGTCTACAGTACAGCGCTTGTAACGGATATCCTTGATTAAAATCTCAAGCAGAGGTATGTCATTTTTTCCAACTGTGTCAACACCGGGGGAATCAGAATCATCGATTACAAAATAAATATCAACTAGATCATTTCGTAAATTGAGATCCGGATCATTGAGGGTTATGGTGACAGGTTGTCCAAACCTATAGGATTGAGAGTCAGAAGATACAATGCCTGCAGTTGTCCTAATATCAGACTTTGTAGATGCCAATGCAAAGACTCCGGCCGCGTCAAGATCAGAGTAAGAGATGGAAATGCCTTGATCATCAATTAGCCTGTCAGTTACAACGAACTTGACTTGATCATCGATTGGCCGGATGGTTTGGATAAACGAAGAATCCAAAATATTTGGTTTGCTTGATACGGAATATTCCAAGGTACCCTCAAAAGTAGATGAATTATCAGACGTCTCTTCTAATTCAAAACGATAAATAGAATTGTTTATGTCTTGACTGTCCTGCAGTCCAAATGAAAAAATATCAAAAACGATTGGTTGTTTGTTATCCCCATCAGAAACAGAAAAAGTCCCAGAAGAGCCAAAGTCAATTACAAGGAATGCCGTTCCACTCTCATCGGAGATATCAGCAACATCAGAATCATCAATTTGGATAAATCCCTTAGGGGATGAGATGTCTCCGGCATCAACTATGGTTACAGATGTACCAGCAAGGGTTCCAAAATGAAGAGAGACCGAAGTGTTGCTAAAATCAGATATTCCAAGATCATTTTCAAAAGAGCGGAGATCATAATTTATCCAATTAGTGCCATCAGTATTTGGTTGGGAAGTATCAAGCAGGACAGACATTAGAGAGGATGCTGAGATGCCCAGATTCACAGAAAGTGCCTCATATGAGGCAGGAGCCAAGCCAAAAGTATCAATTTGCAGCCTGTCAGAATTAGAATTAGGCACAAAAGAGATCACAGAATCGCCCACAGGAAAAGTCAGAGACGAGGTATGAAATAGCACATCCCGGGCATTCTCAAGAGTAACGGGAGATCCAAGGGTCAGAGTGGGAATCATTGCAGTATCTCGAAATACATCCAAATTATCCCTAGACCCGGAGTTGATATTCTGATCAGAGTCAACTAGCGTGATTCTAAACTTTGTTCCAGGCTTTAGTGGTTGCATCCCATCTCCGACACTAATGGTGGTGGTGGTGGTGTTGGGAGCGGCATTCAAAGAAACAGCTGCAGACGAGGAACCAGTCAGTATTGAGACAGATTTGTCATCATACGTCACAGAGCCGGACTGACCACGGGGGGCACCATCCAAGATTCCCAATGTGGATTGATCATTATAATCGGCGCTGTCAAAGATGCCAGAGTTAGGACCGTCTTCAACCAGAGTGAGAATTTCAGTAAATGTATCAATACCATTGGAGACACTAGTTTCAGGCTGCTCATTATTGGATTGTAATTGGACAACAGAGCCAAGATCAACTAAGAGTCGTCCATTGCTCTCAAAGCCAAGATCAGAGAGGTGTGGAGTTAAATCTACCAGTCCGGCTGCACCATTTGCAGAAGACACACCGGAGGAGGCATATGCTTGATAAAATGTTGCAGGCATATGACCTGCACCAAAAGTCCAAGAGTCCTCATCAGTCGGATCTTGATTTAACTGAAAATCGCTTAGAGTAAAGAAGATCTCAGCGCTGTTTGGATAAAGTTCCCTATCAAGACGCATTGAAATGTTTGGAATTTCACCATATTCCAAAGAAACCTGCTGGGACGAGCCTCCGGGGTTGTATTGGACTACAACATCGCCAAAGGAATAAAGCTGGATTAGCGGCCAGGCACCAGGGTCTAACCCAATTTGACCAGACGGGATGGCAGAATTTGTGTTAATTGATTTTGCGTTTCTCACAACATTATTCAAGTTTACGCCAGAAGGAGATCCGGTACAGGAAGTAAAGGAGGCAGCACCATCAGTAGAGCCTAGCGCAGAGCGGGGTAATGCAAATCCGTCAGTTTCAGAGAGAGAAATGCCGGGCACTGAGGCACTTGTGTCCCTGCTGCAGAAAACCCCAAAATCCAACCCTTGACCGGCCAGACCTACCGTCGAATCAGCTTCCTTTGCCCTCTCAACATTTGCAAAATAGGCATACCAGTTTCCATCAGTTGCCTGAACCATTCGTAATGACTTTCCATTGATTGTAACATCAGGCTCACCCTTGCCTTGGCCGGTATCACTAATGTCTGAATCAATTATTACAACCTCAATTACCATAGAGCCAGAAAAATGATTCTCAAATTGAGAATTTTCAGCAGATACAAACAGGTTGGGATTGCTTGATGCATCAGCGCCAGAGGCAGGAATCAGCAAAAGCGTTGAAAAAGTTACCGCTAAAACGAGATATTTTGCATCAAGCATGTTTCTAAACCCTGTTTAATCGCAAATAACGTTGTCGCATGATTTTTTCTTAGAAAACTGTAATACGTAACTCGGATTATTAAAAAAAGATGTTCGTGCAAAGGACCAGGGTTTTACAAATTTCATTAATATCCATATTTTCAGCATTTTTGGTAGAACTAATTTTTGGCCTGATTTCAAATAGCCTGGCTCTCATCACAGACAGCATTCATGCGCTGCTAGACAGTGTGGTTACACTTGTTTTACTTTTAGCTGCAAGGTGGGCAGTCAAGCCGCCGGATGCAGAGCACACCTATGGGCACGGAAAGATTGAATCACTTGGGGGATTAATTGGGGGCATAGCAATTTTTTTGATTGCCTGCTTTTTCATATACGAGTCCATCAACAGGCTACAGAGTCCTCCGCCCAATGTTTTGCCAGGATTGTTTGCGATAATAGGAGGCCTGTACACCATAGGTATTGATTTTTTCAGAATTATCCTGCTGAGAAGATCCATTAAAAAAATTGGGGGCTCGACGCTAAAGGCAGATTTCTATCACGCGTTTATGGATCTCGGATCCACAGCAGTGGCAATTGCAGGCATAGTACTGGTTTCATACGGATTATACTTTGGAGATTTTGTTGCCGCATTGATTCTGGGTGTATTGCTGGCAATACTCAGTGTAAAGCTAGTATACAGAACTGCAATGGACCTAACAGACATAATATCCCCGGAACTTGTAAAAAATGTTAGGGAAATTTCAGTATCTACAGAGGGGGTCATAGATGCAGGACCCATACTAATGAGAAAGTCAGGGGACACAGTATTTGCAGATGTAACTATCTCATTGAGGGGTGATACCAGTTTTGACAGGGCTCATGAGATAAGCAACAGGGTTGAGAGGAACATAAAAAACAAGATACCAAACGCATCAACTACCATACATTTTGAGCCGGATTGGCAAAACGTGCCATTGGATGCAAAGATTTTAGATATTGCAAAATGCATAGAGGGCGTAAAGGGAGTGCATAACGTCACTACTCACAAAACAAGAGGTAAGACATATGCAAATTTGCATGTAATGGTCAATAGGGAAATTAACCTGTTGGCAGCCCATAAAATTTCTGAAATAATAGAAGAAAAAATTCAACAGGAGATACCAGTCATTGCCCATGCCACCATACATTTGGAACCGTTTGTGACAGTTCCAGAAAATTTCAACATAGAGGACATTGAGACAGAGGAGAAGATCAAGACAATACTGGAAAAGTACCCAGACATTCAAAGAATAGGCAGAATAATGTCCCTAAAATTTGAGAATATTCTCAAAATAGATATTGACTGCTCGTTTAACAAGGAGTTATCAATTGAAAAGGTTCATGATCTGACATCGGAGATTGAGCACCTGATTAGAATTGAAATTAAAAACTCTGTAATCACAATACATCCAGAGCCAATCTAAACCAAAATGCTAGTAAGGTACATCACCGACATTCCAATAGCAAATCCGGAAACCACATACATGTTAGAGAGGTTGTTGTTGCTTTCATCTTGAATCCATTTTGAAATTACAAATATTACCTGAAAAATTGCGCCTGCCCCAACTGCCAAGAAAATTACGGAGGTAAAGGGCGAATAAGCAAAGCCTCCAATCCAAGCGCCAAAGATTGCAGGACTTCCGGCAATGATGCCCATGGCAAATAATTTGCCTAGCATTAATTTGCCTCTGGACATGGGAGCGGCAATTGCCAGTCCCTCAGTAGTATTGTGTAAAGCAAACCCCACAATCAAAAACGTGCTAAATGCAATGGAACCCATTCCAACTGCAGCCCCAATTGCCAGTCCCTCACCAAAGTTGTGCAGGCCGATTCCAATGGATATCATAAATGCAATTGCCACAGGCTTGGTGAACTTTGAGGAATTTGCTTTTTTGAGGAGACTGTTTCCAGAGTAGTATAATCCAAGGAACGATAATGCTGTCACAGTAACTACAAGCAGGGTCCCATTGAAACTAGCAGCCAGGTTTTCATCAGATATCTCAATGGCCTCCTCTACAGAATCAATGGCTAAAAAGAAGAGCAGTCCTGCAGTCAAAGCCAGAAAGAAATGATATTTCTGCTTGCTAATCTTTTTAATGAATGGAAGCCACAACAGGCCAATCATTACCGGAATAATTCCAACATAGGTGCCAATTACTGCAAAGAAGATTGCAAGATCCCAAGACAATTCCAATGCAGGTGCGGCAGCCTCAATTTTTTTTTCAAATCTAGTTCCATCCTCAATAGTAATTCCAACAACGTATGGCTCTGCGTGATTCCATTCAAAGGGAATTCGGACCAAGGTGGTTTCAAACCGTTCTAGAAATCTATCAGGCTCTACAGCAGCAGGCTGGATTCGATCATTTACATCAGCCATGACCACTTCAACTGGAATCGGGCCGGTGTTTCTGACAGTGGCCTGAATTTCAGAATCAATAAAATCTACTTTTTCAATGGTAATTTCAGGCAATTGAACGCCAAAATCCAGCAAGGAGGCACCCGGACCAAAAATATACAGCATCATAAGAACGACAAATGCAAATGGTATCACCCCACTGGCAATGATTCTGATTTTTGAAGAATTGCTGTTGTTATTGTCAAGTTTCATAGTCTAAATCCTTAGCAGTATCCTTTTGGGGGGAATCACTTACCAAAAATATTCCAACCCATCCTTTTTCAGAGAACTCTACTTTGTGAGCATGAAAGAGGTATTTTCCCGGAAAAGTATATACAAATTCCATAATTCCACGCTCGGTTTGGGATAATGTAATCATGTCAGTGTAAAACGATGGCACAAGATCTGTTCCTGTCGGGTAATACTTGTACAGATTGCCATGAAGATGAAAGTTGTTTATTGGATCAAATTCCACCATATTGACAACATAAACCCGAATTAACTCATCGGTACTGATTTGAATGGGATGATGTTGATAATAGAAGGGAATTGTATTTGCAGCATAAAAATTATTTTCAGCATCAAAATCAGTATCCAGTCCGTTTAGAACCATGACCATTTCATCAGCAGGAGGACGTTCTTCTTTAGGGTCTACAATAAACACGCCGTAAAGTCCATGAATGATGTGTTCCTCCAATGGCATGACATGACAGTGATAAGGATGAACCCCAACAGGGCCAGCCTCAAATTCATATACAAACCTGCCACCGTTGCCTCCAACAGGTTCAAAGACACCATCCATTCCGGCCGGATGAATTCCATGGAAATGTATTGTGTGCTCCTTAGAGCCATTGTTGATGAAATTGATTTTAAGCAAGTCGCCTTCTGTGGCTCTAATGGTAGGACCGGGAACGGTTCCATTAAAAGTCCAGACGTTGTAAAACACGCCAGGAGAAACTTCCATAATCTTATCATCCTCTGCAATAATTGTAAATTCTCTCAGAGTGGTTCCATCAGACAGTTGAGAGACTCTGCCATAATTGAAATCCCTAAGATATTCCATCGGATCAAACTCCACGGTTGAAACAGTATACAACGGATCAATTATTTCACCGGTGGTTTGAACCACAGCGCCAGAATGTGTGACAAATGTTTTTGGCTCAGACTTGGCATCAGAAAAAGTTGGGAAGAGCGCAATCACAGAAAAGCCAACTACAAATGAAAGTAACAGAGCCATTACAGTGGAGCGACTGGCCTTCAAGATATGTCAAAAAATTGAGATCTTTATTTAAATTTACCCCAAGCTAACTTTCTTAGTTCAATCTAACTTTTTATGAAAAATACAAAAGGTTTGAAAAAAATTAGGTTTAAACTAAAGATAATGAATCAAAATCTGTGCAAAAGTCAGGACTGGTCATAATAATTTTTGGGTTGCTAATTGTGTCAGGATTAGCAGTATCAGTAGTTGAAAATCAGATAACACTAGAGGGAATTAGTCAGGGAAACGGAAGAGTAAACTCTGTAGAGACAGTCACAATCCCAGTAGAAATGAGCAAGGACGAGACTCCGGTGGGAATCTTTGCAGTTCAGGTAATGGAATTCAAAGAGAACGCAATATCGGCAAAAATTTTAGACCCGTCAAGTATTGAAATTGTATCCCAAAGGATTGGCGAAGAAAATTTTGAAAAAGAGTTTGATGTATTTGAAACCGGAACATATCAGCTGATTATTGAAAGTTCAAGTGATGATGAAATCTATGTTACAGGGGCAATAGGACCATTGCCAGATGCCAACAAAAAACTAATCCTGTCAATCATTGCTTTATCCATTATCATTGTAGGAATGATAGGATTGCTAGTTGCAGCGGTGCTAGGGATTAAAAACAGGAAAAAACTAGTTTAGATAGCTGTCCATTTTTTCCAATCCATTGATAGTGGCATCAAAATTATCTCCATCTTCAATGATGCTTGATAACTTTTGAGGGTTGGCAGACAAAGTGCACTTGTCACCATCAGAATTCTTTAAAATAAACTTATGCTCAATCAGGTACGATAATCTTTCAAGGACTTCGGATTCTGAAACTGAGGATTGCTCGGCTAAATATGAGCAGTCTTTTTCCCCATCTTCGAGCTCTGCCAAAATGGATGAAGTCGTAGGATCAAACATGCATTCTATGACTTTTTCACGATCAAAGGTTTCACTCACAATATTGTAGAGAATTTTGAGAGTTATAACTTTTTGAGCAGGTTTTGCCAATAAGATAATTAGGAAAAAGAAAATGATAAAAACATGCAAAAATTATGCAGCAAGGATCCATCAGGAAGAGGAATACACTGTTTCTGTGTTGATATTGATGCCCAAAGGGGAATCAAAAAGTGCTGTAAATGCAGCCAATGGAATGTTCAGGGCAATGACTGGACTGATGATGAAGACTTTAGATAGTCAGATTCAAAAATTTCTCAACATTAGGCATAATCTATAAACCAAAATTAAAGTCAAATAATTCAAAAAACAGCTGGTTTGGTGCCTAGCATGGTTTTTATCGGGGATTCTTTGAATTTTGGAATACTTGAGCGCACAAGAATATAGGCACATTGTGAGGATCGTTGGAAACGATATCAAAGGGGAAAAGAAAACAATAGTGGGTTTAACCCAAATTAAAGGAATAGGCTATAATTTTGCCACAGCAATCCTAGATACACTAAAAATTGATTCCAACTCCAACATAGGCAATCTTACAGAGGATAATGTTCAGGCAATTGAAAAACTAATTACAGATCCAATTGGAGGAGACTTTCCAGCATGGTTCCTCAATAGAAGAAAAGATATTGAAACCGGAAAGGATTTGCATTTGTTAACATCAGATATTCCATTTACATTGAGAAATGATATTGAAAGGGAAAGAATTACAGCCAGCTGGAGAGGTTATCGCCATCTAAGCGGTCTTAAAGTTAGGGGACAAAGAACCAGAACCTCAGGCAGAAAGGGCGGCGCAGTAGGAGTTGCAAAAGGAGGACTTGCAGCACCAGTCAAGAAGGGTGGCGCAGGAGCTCCGGCAGCAGCAGCGGCAGCACCGGCAGAAGGAGAAGCAGCACCAGCAGCTGAAACACCAGCTCCGGCAGCAGCAGCAGCAGGAGCAGAGGAGAAGAAAGAATAGGTGTTATGAATGGGTGATCCAAAATATCCACGTAAGATTTGGAGAAAACCAAAGAGGCCTCTTAATTATGAATTAAAAATGGATGAATTAAAAATTCTGGGCACGTTTGGATTAAGAACCAAAAAAGAATTATGGAAAGCTCATACTGAATTATCACGGGTAAGACATCAGGCAAGATCATTGCTTGCATTAAGACAAGAGGTTAGAGCAGAAAAGGAACCGATACTAATGAAATCACTTGCACGAATTGGACTAGTGAGCGAAGATGCAACATTAGATGATGTATTGAACTTAAATGCAGAAGACCTGCTTTCAAGAAGATTACAGACCATGGTTTCAAGGAAATTTGGATTTAAGACACCATATCAAGCAAGACAGGCTGTTATTCATGGTCACATTATGATTGGAGAGAGAAAAATCAATATTCCATCATATACTGTTACAGTAGAAGAAGAAAACAGCATTCATTTTACTCCAGAATCAAAGATTCCAACAATGTTAGAGCAAGATCAACTAAAACCTGGAGGGGAAGAAGATCCTGTTGAAAAGGCAGCTAAAGAAGAAGATTCTTCGGCCAAATAATTGAAAAAAAATGGCTTGTAAAGGGTCATACAGATTATCTGAAACAGATTTTTGTCCAAAAAAAAGATGAAAACAGCTAGTTTGGGTTCAGAAACAGGTCAATAACAGAACAGCAACGACAATTTAGCCAATCAGAGTCACATTCTTTCAAGACATGAGTCAGATCCAAAAAGACAGCACAACAAATTGTTTAGAATCCAAATCAATCATTGATTAAACTCATTTGCATTATGATTGCATTAATCTTGATTATATGACAGATGCCAGGCATCTCAGATGCCAATCCCTTAAGAATTTCAATCCGTGCAGGTAAGACAGTCAAATTGAGATTTGGCATATCTCAATCCAGCCACTCTTACTTGTCTTAAAATGTATATTATGTCCAACCCTGTCTTTTTCCATATCTTTCATAGTGTACTGCAGAGTCACACGCCCGCCAAATTTCTCAAGATTGCACTCTATTTGATCCCGCATGTATCTAGTAACCAGAGTTGTGTTGCCAAGACCAGTGCCCTTTTGAATTGCATCAAAGACCTGTCCGCTTATCTTTGATCTGTCTTTGGAGACTAGGCTAGCATCCAAAAGATATTCCAAGAGCAGTACATTTTGTTGATTCTTTGTTTTAAACATTCCAATTAGGTTCCACAAATTCTTCTCTGTCAAAAAATAAGATATTCCCTCAAATATCAGAACTGATGGCTTGCTGCCATCCCATCCATTCTCAACTAGGTCATCAAGGGTCTTTTGGGTATCTGTTAGATCAGATGTTATGCACTTGATTGAATTACAGAGTTTAGGGTCTGCCTGTTTTATGAGACTGCGCTTAAGATCCATCTGTGTTGCATCCGTTTCATAAACTGTGACACCCTTTACCCTTGATGCAATCTCCAAGGATAGGGCGTCCAGACCACTGCCAAGGACTGCCACTTGTGTAATTTTTTTTCTTAGAATATTATCAAGAATCAAATTTAAGATACATTTTTTTCTGTTTTTAATCACCTCGCCATAGTGTGGCCATATCTGATTGCACTGTGACAGCAGTGCCTTGCCAGAACTCAGATCCAATAATTTTAGGTATTTTTTGGAACTTTTGCTAGTATGGATTGTGCCATTAGCCCAAAGAATGACCAGGGGGGAGGTGGCATCTAGGAGTGTCAACATATCATAACAGAGTAATGCCAATGATATATTTAACCGCCTGGCGCCTTTCTGCGATACATATTAGTAAATAACCCCTTTTATCAGATAATACATTCATGTGTTCAATAATTGGCTATTGTGGAGACGAGCCGGCAGCACCAATTTTGGTCAAAGGGCTCAAAAGAATGGAGTATAGGGGATACGATAGCGTAGGCGTTGCAACTGAATCAAACAGTCAAATTGAATTAAAAAAAGGGATTGGAAAGGTAAACGAGGTAAATTCAGAGATTCAGCTAGACATGCTTCCAGGAAAAACAGGAATAGGCCATACCAGATGGGCAACACATGGGAAAATTACAGATTTTAACGCGCATCCGCATCCAAGCAACTCAGGAAAAATTGCAATTGTACATAATGGAATAATAGAGAATTTTGAAGAGTTAAGAAAAGAACTGCAAGAAGAGGGATACAGTTTCAAGAGTGAGACAGATAGTGAAATTATTGCAAACCTGCTTCAAAAGCACTATGAGATAACAAAGACTGTCAAAGAGGCGATCTTAAAAACAGTGTCACAAATAAAGGGACAGTATGCTTTTGTTGCAATGTTTGAAAACGGCCAGCTTGCAGCGGCAAGGTTTCACAAGCCATTAATAATTGGAATCGGCCAGGGCGATTTCTTTTTGTCAAGTGACATTTTAGGATTTATTGAGTATACAGATGATGCAATATATTTAGAAAATGGCAATTTTGTAATTTTGGATAAAAACAAGTTTCAAATCCTGGATTTTCATGGGGAGCGTGCAAAGTATGGAATTACAAAGGTATCAAAGGAGTTCGGAGACGCATACAAGGGAGATTATGCACACTTTACACTAAAAGAGATTTACGAGCAGCCTGAGACGGTGTTAAAGGCAGGGGTAAAAACATCAGAGGCAATCAAAAAGACAGCGGCTCTCATAAGAGATGCAAAAAATATCTACATAACAGGAAGTGGAACCAGCTACAATTCAGCGTTAATTGCAAAACAAATCCTATCAAAATATGCCAAAATTAAGGCAGAGCCAATCATGTCAAGTGAACTTCAGTTTACGCCAGATGTGATTGAGGATAATTCCGTCATCGTTGCCATATCCCAGAGTGGGGAAAGTGCAGACGTTTTAGAGGCAGTAAAGATTGCAAAAAAGGCAAGCTGTAAAGTCATAGCCATTGTTAATTTACTAACATCGTCATTATCACGGGAGGCAGACATAGTAATAGGCATGAACTGCGGGCCGGAAATAGGAGTTGCAGCAACAAAGAGCTTTACTTCACAGCTGGTAATACTCTACAAAATCATACAGAGGCTATGTGGTGATAAGATAGAAATAGATTTTGAAATGATTTCAAAGTATGTTTCAGAATCATTAGAAGACGCAGAAAAAACTCAAAGGATAGCAGGCAGGTTAAAAAATATTTCAGACATTTATGTCCTAGGCAGGGGCATAAACTATCCAATTGCATTAGAGGCATCACTAAAACTAAAGGAGCTTACGTACATTCATGCAGAAGGCATTCCGGGAGGGGAGTTAAAGCACGGCCCTCTTGCACTCATGGACTCAAACGTATTTGTGATAATTATCAATCCAAATGACTCAACATACTCAGACACACTAACGAGTGCTAGGGAAATCAAAGCACGCGGTGCCAAGATTATAGGAATTTCAGATATTGAAAGTGACGTGTACGATTTTTGGATAAAAATCCCCATTTCAAATGAAACATCATATCCAATTTCAGAGATTGTTCCAATACAGCTGCTGTCATATTATGCAGCTCTTGAAAAAGAGACAGACCCGGATTATCCCAGAAATTTGGCAAAATCAGTCACAGTCAAGTAGTCAGTCTGCGGTATTCTTTTTCTGCCAATTCCAAAAATTTTGTAGAATCATTGCCGGTTTTGAGCATGGAGGAAATTATACTTCCGCCGGCACCAACACCCTCCTTGGCAAATCCTTCTGAGAAAGATCTTAGCCCCGAATATCTGGAATCCTCCAATTTGGGATTTACCACAATAATTGGGATGTCGGCGATCTTTTGCACAAGTTCCTTAAAATTCGCACTTTTATCACCTGTTACATAAGAGGTAGTCCCAATGGCGGTTTTTTCTTCATTGAATCCAATTTTGGATGCAAATGCCAATACTGCAGCCATTTGAGTGCCACCGGCCAGCATAACATTACACACGCTAGAGGCTGAGCTTAGCATTCCTGCTACAAACGGAATCATGGGATCCCCAACTTTTGCCATAATGCCATAGGGATGATCAGAGTCAACCCTTTTAAGGGCAGAATCAACAATCTTGTTTTTTAACTCAGTCGGATTATCAGGCATGCTAGAGCTAACTTTAGCATCAAATCCAAGAGAACGCAGCGCAGCCAAAGCAGTGGTTGTCCCCCCAGGGATGCTCTCCCCAATTATCAGGCAGTCAGTAAGGGATGCCATGTTTCTTCCAACAATCCGCCCATAATCAACTGCGTGTGATACCTGTGAATCAGTCATTGCAGGCTGTATTGAGATATTCCTCCCAAAAGAGAGTCCTGTTTCAATAAAGGGTAACTGGGGAGGAATCTTGCTGCCGGCATTGATAGTCAGATGGGGAATGCTTGCAGATTCCAATGCAGTTTTAGTCAGTACGCCAGGAGTAGGCTTTCCGTCAGGAGTCATGGGAATCTTATCAATTGTCTTGCAATATCCATAATGAAGATACTCTGCATCTGCAGGAGGAGTGAACTGTACAGAGTCCTTGTCTGCGCCTGCAAAAGTAATTCCAGGAATTTCACAGGTTTCAGTATAAGATGTCACAAATGAAAAGAGCAGTCTTTTGGATTTTATGACATCAAGAAAGTTTTGGGATTTATTGGCGTCTCCAAATAATTCAAGGTTATCCATAAGATTATCAGCCCATCATATCAAGAAACTGTTGCTCGGTACGTCTTTGCATCACATGATTAGTCATTTTTTCTTCTCCAAGTGTAGAGATCTCAGAGCTTCCATAGTTGTGTCCCGGATACATTACCAAGTTCTCATCTAAATTATACAAAACATCAAAAAGACTATGATAGAGATCTTTTGCATTACCTCCGGGCAGGTCAATTCTGCCACAGTTTCCAACAAAGAGGGTGTCACCTGAGAAAATTTTCCCATCACCAATCAGACAAATACTGTCCTGGGAATGGCCAGGTGTGTGAAGGACTCTTAATTTTGAATTGTTGCCAAATTCTATAAAATCTCCATCTTTTACTGCAATTTCATGTTTTAGTTCAGATGACTCATGCTGGATTACCGGGGCCCCGGTGGATTCAACCATGGCCTCATTTCCCAAAGTATGATCAAAATGGTGATGGGTATTTACAATGTACTTTATCTTTAGATCATTTTTTTTGATTACCATTTCCAATTCCATCAAGTCCCAAGAGGGATCAATTATGATTGCCTCGCTAGTATCTTCGTCTTCGACAATATAGGAAAAATTTTGCATGCTTCCAACCTGAATTTGATGCACTTTCATAAAATGCCCTCTTCAGCTTCGGGTGGAATTCCAATTTTTTCTACAAACAGTTCGCCAGTCAAGTCTTTTCTTTTGGGAATGCCCTGTTTTATCTTATGAAAAGTTACAGTCATGTCGCATTTTGAGTAAATGTTTGCAACCTCTCCTGTTTGGGGGTCTAGCCCGGAAGGCACATCCACTGCAAACTTGTAGCAGGGGGTCTGGTTAATGTAATTTATTGCAGATGCATACGGCTCTCGGATATCTCCGGAGATGCCGGTGCCAAGTATTGCATCTATTATGAGATCAGGGGCAAAATCAAACTCCAAGGTATCTCCGGTCAGTAACTTTACAGAAGGCATTTTTTGCAAAATGGACCAGTTCCAGCTGCTTTCTTCGGTTTTGATTTTTTCAGGAGTGCCCAAAAGCATTACTGTGACTTTGGCACCATGGCCTGCCAGATGTCTTGCCATTACCAGCCCATCACCGCCATTATTTCCCAGTCCAGCAAAAATCAGAATGTTTTTTGAATCCAGTGTCTCAAATTTATTCGTCAATTGCCTGACAGATGCTGCACCGGCATTTTCCATCATGAATTTTTTAAAAAATCCCATATCATGTCCTTTATTTTCAATTTTATACATCTGATCAACAGTAATTTCCATACAATTCATCAAACCATATCCAAAATAAGAGTTGTTAAAATTTGACAGACAAGTTATGTTGCTAATTTTACACTGGTATATCTTTAGGTACATTTCACAAATTTCTCCCATTTCAAACCCAGTGTTACATTCAGCTGGTTTATTGTTACGTTAGGATGGTAAATTTACAGTAATCCAAAATCAAGAGATTTCCAATCAGAGGATTTGCTTTGAATTAAATCTCTACTGAAAAGTCCGCAAGGACATTTCCAGTAGCCTAGCAAGGTGCGATACCTTACAAAAGTTCCCTTTCAGGAGATGTCGACATAGTTTTTCCATGTTTAAAGTTATTAAGTTTGATGGTTCAAGATTCATAAATTGTATTTTTTGGCATAATTTTATCATGGTCTGTAAAGGAGCCTGTACTCAACATAAAGCAAAAAGAGTTTATGGAATTAATCGATACGTTCATGGTAAGAGATGGTCTGATATTTAGAATCATTTGGAATCTATAATTAATTAATACCATTAAAATAATATTCAAAAAGATGAGGAATCAAAAAACACTTGTTAAAATCAATCCCAAAGTGCTAAAATGGAGTATCGATAGTACTGGATGGAGTATTAAGGAATTATCTCAAAAAACCAAAATTGATCCAGAACAAATCACACAATGGCAAAGTAAAGCATCATCAATAGAATTATCAAAATTGGAAAAAATTGCATTTAATATCAAGAAACCTTTGGCAGTATTTTTTCTTCCAGAACCTCCAAAAGAAGATAAGTTAACTGATTATAGAAAAATTGCTGGATTTGAAAATGAAAGACTTTCTAAAAAAACTCTAGATGCAATAAGAAATGCACGTTATATTCAATCAACTGCTCGTGAATTAATCGAACTTCAAAATATGGAGGAAGAACCTGATGTTGAAAACGTTAGCTTGAAAGATGATCCTGAAGAGGTTGCATTATATCAGCGACGAAAGTTGAATTTTGAATTTGAAACAAAAAAAGATGATGGCAGAGTCGCCAAAAAACCAATTCAGCAAGTCTATAGTGAATTAAGAGAGAAAATAGAATCAATGAATATTTTTGTTCTACAATCAAATATGCCAATAACTGAGGCACGTGGATTCTCACTAACTGATCAATTTCCAAGAATAATAGTAGTAAATTCAGCAGATGACGTAAAACCTAGAACGTTTACTTTACTTCATGAATATGCCCATGTTTTACTAAAAAAAGACGGAATTTGCTTACCTAATTCTGAAAACTTTGATTCTAATTCAAATAAAACACAACAAATTGAAAAATGGTGTAATGCTTTTGCCGGCTCATTACTTATGCCTAAAAAAGAATTTTTAAGAGAACTCAGAACAAATGAAGAAAAATTCGAAGACATAAGAATAGTAGAAAATCTATCAAAAAAATTTAGAGCTAGTAAAAAAGCAACTATTGTTAGAATTTTGAACCTGTCTGCAAATAAATCATACAAGAAAATGTATCTAGAATACTATGGCAAGATTATTTGGGAATCTCCTTCAAAGCCTAAGAAAAAAGGAGGAGGAGCTATAAGTCAGGCTGATAAATGCATCAATCAAAAGGGAAAAAAATATGTCCGATTAGTTTCTGATTCTAAAAACAAACAACTGATTACAACAAATTCTATGATTAGCTATTTGAATTTGAAAGTAAAATATTTTGATAAACTTCAATCAAAAATTTAGTAAAGAATGAACTCGATTTATGTTGTTGATGCAAGTGCACTGATACTATTATCTCAGCATTACCCAAAAAAAGTATTTTCTAGTTTATGGGGAAGCGTTGAAGATTTGATTAAAGCCAAAAACATTTTGGCACCTAATCAAGTTTTCAAAGAGATTGAACAAGGAGGAGATGGTGATTTGATAAAGTGGTGTAAGGAAAATAAGAGAATGTTTTTGGATAATTCTTCAGATGTAATCAAATTTGCACAAGAAATAGTACATAAATATCCTAAGTTGATAAGCCCTCATGCTACAAGAGAAACAGCAGATCCTTTTCTTATAGCACTGGCAAGATCTTTGAAATCAAATATTTTAGGCTCAAAGCCAATTATAGTTACAGATGAAAATGATATCAAAACTGATCGAATCCCTCACGTTTCAAGAACATTCGGTATTGAAAGTTTGAAATTGACAGGAATGTTTCAAAGTGAAAAATGGACATTTTAGGTTAATTTTAGATCTTGATTGCATTTCATACAGTACCAGATATTCCACATTTTACAGCACTGCAAAATTCAGCATCATCTTTATTGAATGAGTTCCACTGTATGCTGCAAAAAAATTAAAATATTGTATAATGAAAAATCATGTTGCAAATCAATATCAATTTTTAGGTAATGTACGCATATAACATGTAGTAATGATTGCAAAAAACGCAAAAACAATACTGTTTGCATCCTTGATTGCTACAATGATTTTGCCATTTAGTGGCATACAACTTTCAGAAGCAAAGAAAGAATCAGACATGACAGACTATGTATCTCTGTATGAGGAGATCCTCGCAAAGATTTGGGATAACAAGGAATCAATTGAAGAGGATAGCAAAAAACTAAAAGATAAATCAAAATTATCTAGTGCGGATATCATAAAGATTGAAAAACGAATCAAAGACAAAAAGGCAGAAAACGACAGATTATGGAAAAAGGCAGCTGAAGTTGAAAAATTGAATATCGAGTCTTACATATTGAATGAGGAGACACAGGCAATCTTTGATAATGCTTTGGAGACCTTGACTGGGAATTATCTGAACAAAAATGGTGTTTATGATGTATTTCCAGACAACAAATACAGAAAGATGATAGTTATGGTTGATCCTGATGACTTTGAGACTAGCAGTTATGCAGGAAACAGAGATGCATTTATCACAGAATTAGAAAATTCAGCTGATGTAGATGTGGAAACCATCTTTGAAAAAATGGTTTTAACAAACTCAACATGGCATTTCCATCATACACTAAAGGAAATTTTAGAGGACAGGCAAGTAGGTGAACCTCTCACTTGCCCTAATCCCGAGCACGTACTTGTTTTACGGCCTAATTCTAATTGGGCCTGTGTTTACTTTGAAACCGCAAAACACCTAAGCTGGGATACTGTGTTATATTCAGAATATGACGCACCACAGGTTACCACATCCGTTTTTTATGATGGGGACTATCATCACATTACATATCAAACAAATGAAGGAATAGTTGACTCTGTTGAGATTTATTCAGATGCAGGATATGTGATTGAGGATTATGTTTTGAATGTATCTCTAACACCTACAAAAGAGGAAGGGAATTTGGTGGTAACGCTTCCATCCATTGAGTCTAATATGTTTAAAGACTATTGTATTGAATTCAACGGAATTGCAGATTCTCACTATTTCTTTTATTTAGTTGACGGCATGGAAGTAGAAGAATATGAAGAAATTAGCAAAACACCTAGTTTTACTACTGTAAAATTACCATATGAATCTGATTCAGAACTGGTTGAAATAGTAGTTGCTTGTTTAATCTAAAAGACTAGTTGGATCAAGTGCAAGTGATACTCAAAAGATAACCTGTAAGCTTTATTCTGTCGTGTTACTATTTTATTTTTTGAATATGACCCACCATTTTTTTAGAATTTGTTTTCAAAGATTTGCCAGATTCAACAAGTTCTGATCTTATATCTAATGGTTCTTGAGGCCTAGACCAAAATTTTATTACGTATACATTCTCTTCAAGTATATCATGTGTTAAACGTGGGCTAGAACTCAATACAAGATCAAAATTAACATCAAAAAAATGTGGCATATCTTGGCCTAGTTATAGAAATTTAAACTTCTTTGATGAGTGCTTTGATTTGGGCAACGTTACCATCATCATTTATATCAATTTCCTTATGATCAGATAGAACATGCTCTGTAACCTGCCTCATCAACTCTTCTTCAGATTCTGCAGTTGCAGACCATCCACAGTCTTTTCCTGCATCTGAACAACTGATGCTTTTTGTCATAATGTGCAATTTTCTCAGAGATATTTATTCCATGTTCTAGTGTCCCAAAAAGAGGCTAGCATCCGTATTTCTGAGCCCATGAAGCATTTTCAAACTCACTTGTACTGCAAAACTGTGATGAAAGATAGCCCCATCCGGATTCTAGCAATCTTTCATTAAGATTCACGTCATTGCAGTAAATCACACCGAGCACTCTGCCATACCTGTCAACAGGCTGCAAGTCATCCTGATCGACTGTAACATCAGAGCCCGGAGGACAGATAGCACCAATGAATTCCCTTGCCTCCGTTCCTCTTGTTTCATCAAGTTCCGGAGCTGATGATAGCGCAAAACGAACTGATTCCCCACCGACTCGTATGGTATCCCCATCAATGATGTCAGTTACAACTCCCAAGATGCATCTCTGAGTGCCTGAGCACTTTGCAGAAACCACAGATTCACCCTGCATTTTTTGTAGTGATTGCCATGCGGCATCTTCATGTTGATTCTCATGTGTGTCCTCCTCAAAATTTTGCTGCCCCATTGGCGGCACTAAAAACACGGAAAATGCCACCACAACAGCAGCAACAATTGGAATTGTTATTGCAAAAACTATTATCGGCTTCATTTCTCCAACCCTAATCTTTGGCTTTAATCTCTTTTACGTTTTTTCCCCAGTCAGCATTTTCATCTATGAGAGAATCCATCCCTCCAGCGAGTATTTTATCAGGATTCACAAATGTAATGTAAAAGATTCCAAAGCATGAGAATTATGCCATTGGAACTTGCAAACTCAAACTGAGATGTCTTGTCCCGGCACTAGCTGATTTCTTTTTGGAACATCATGAATTTCCAGTGACTCTAAAAATCCCAGCTGTGCAGAAACTGACTCGTAATCTCCAAAGGATATCAGGATTCTGTCATTGTGTTTTATTTCATATGTGGTAATATCTGAATGCTGTTCCCCGTTAATCAGAAACACCAAAGAATTCTCCGAATCACTACAGTACATCCTCGAATCCACTCTATCGTAGAACTCTATGCATTGAGGCGTAATTTCCATTCCTATTGATGCAAATAGCATGTGCAATGGAACATTAGTTGCATGCTTGTGAATCTGATATGGGTTGTGATTCTCAAAATGGATGTACTTGCTTCGAAGCTGAAACTGCTCCAGGCCAAAGTCTATCCTTTCATTCTCCACAAAAACAGCTAGTGCAGCATGTGCATGATCACTGCCATACGATCTCACGCCATAATGGCTCACCATCTTCTCTTCTAGTGTCTTAAAGGCATCATTATCCAAGATCCCTGCATCGATTTGGTTCTGATTCAAGAAATAATATGAAAAAAATCCTGCAGATATCAACACAAAGACAACTGATGCAATTGCCAATGCCTTGCTTTTTGATTTGGGCACATCATCCTCTCTTTCCTCTATTTGTGGTCCAGGTCCAAAATATGCAGAATTACTCTCCTCCATTCTACCAGGCAAGCTATAGTCAGAATTCTCATCAGGCAGTATCTTATCAGACAATCAATACAGGTGATCACTTTATTCTATAAATCTTAATGTTTGTGATATACTGATCAACTGCACATATACGCACACACTAGAGAAATATCTAAATCATAATCATTTGATGAGAAATTATCTTGGAACTGCCGCGCGGAATGAAGGACTTTGAGGCTAAAGAAAACGCAGGCATCGAGCACGTAAGAAGTCATTTCAAGAGATTATCAAATCTGTACGGATTTTCATTTATGGATCCATCTCCAATTGAGCTGCTAACCACCCTGGAAACCAAGTCAGGCCCCGGAATCAGAGACGAGATTTACTATTTCAAAGACAAGGGAGACAGAGAGGTGGCACTGCGTTTTGACTTTACAATGGGACTAACAAGATATGCAGCGGCTCAAAAATCAATGAGGCTGCCAGCCAAAATCTCAGCATTTGGCGGAGTGTTCCGATATGACGAACCACAAAAAGGAAGATATCGATACTTTCACCAGTGGGATATCGAAGTTTATGGAAAGGCCGGCCTCGAATCAGAGTCTGAGATAATAGAGATTACATCGCGATTATTTGATTCGCTGCTGCTCAAGGACATTACAATTGACGTCAATCACCGCAATCTCGCAGAGTCGTACATCAATAAAATATTTGATTCAAAGGAACCCGGACTGGTTGCAGACATTCTAAGGGCAGTAGACAAGATTGCAAAAAAATCCAAGGAGCAAATTCTAAAAGAGTTTGAGTCAAAAGGATATGAAACTGGCAAGCTGGAAAAAGTTCTAGAGTTCTCACAGATCAAAGGAACAGTGGCAGAAGTGGAGGATTCATTTGATACAGCGCAGCTAGAGTCATGGGACGAACTAAAACAGCTAGTAGACTCACTAAGCAACAGGGGAGTCTCAAATGTCAGAATTAATTTCGGCATAGTTAGGGGACTGGATTACTATTCAGGTATCGTTTTTGAGGTCTTTGATAAAAACTCCACACTAGGCGCACTGGCAGGCGGTGGCAGATATGACGCACTGACTAGGGCATTTAACAGAGAGGACATTGGCGCAACGGGGGTTGCAGGAGGGGTAGAGAGAATCATACTAGCAATGCAAGAGCAGAAAATAATTCCAGAAACAGCGCAAAAGAGGGTTGCAGTGCTGTACATCAATAATGAAATGCAGAAGGTAGCTCACTCCATCGCATCATTGCTGCGTCTAAACAACATTCCAACTGACATTGACCTGGCAGGACGTAACATGAAAAAGCAGATGGATATTGCAACAGACGCAAGATTTGCAATAATTGTCGGACCGCAAGAGCTAGAAAACGGGAATGCCGTGCTCAAAGACATGAGTACTGGGACTGAAGGAACTGTCTCAATTGAAAAGCTAACAGAAGACCCAAGGTCCGTTCTTAATTTAGAAACGCCCTAGTCAGCATCATAATCTCAGGGCCGGTAGTCAGTGAACCCACCACCAGACAGTGGTTGTTTGCCAGAATTCCCGATGACACATATGGAATGCCGTTGTTAATTGAGCTCTGCTCTACTTTTACGCCTAGAGTGTTGGATATAACCTTCATGTCCTCCTCGTCAGTTTCCGGATGAATTGCAGCGCCTGAATTATTTGCAACTAGCACCACACCTGTCTGGTTGTGTCCGGCAATCTTTTTCTGAATTACCTCAACGCCCAAGACATCAGATATGGTACTGCAATCGTCTTTTGAAAGCCATGGAGAGGCCACTGCCCCTTTGTCATTTGCACAGATCACGTTTCCTAACGCGTTAAACTTTGTATCTAAGACACCAACCTCCAAGTCAGTCTCTTTCTTCAAATAATCATACTCGTCTTGATATGCAGTGCTAGGCAGCAAGATTCCTTTGTTGTTCATTACTGCTAGTGCGCCAATCAGCCGGGTATTTGCAACTGCCGTATAATGAATTTCAATGTTCATATATTCTGCAAGTTTCTCGGCTTTGCTTTCTGCAAATCCCATCGGGACTAGCCCAATACTGTCATTAACTGTAATGTACACTCCAAGGTTTGGCCCCCTATACACATTATACTTTATAATATCCATATCCGGAGAATTATACCTTGATCGTTATGAACGTAAGGAAATTTTTCGTTCCTAATTGATCGATCATTTGCCTGTTTGGCAGAAACCAAGCTCTCTAGATTTAAATAATAACTGTAAGAAAATCATGTCATGCCAATAGCAGAAAACTTTCCTGAAGGCCTAAAGCCACTGGGAAAAATTAGTCAGTCTGATGGAAATTTCCATATTATGTGGGGTCCAGGTAAAACAACTAATGCTGATGGCTCAAAAGCTGAGGTATTAGCAGATTCAGATGTCGTAGCAGCATATGCAGCAAGAAACGAGGAACAAGTCCCTCTTGGTGTCTCCGGCACAATGGTTGCAGTCGATTGGGATTCATGTGTTGCAGACGGTGCATGCATTGAGGCCTGTCCTGTGCAGGTATTCCAATGGTACAGAACCGAAAAAGACATTCCGGCAAAAGACGTTGTTGGTCAGACTTTTGAAGGGACTGGCAGCAATATCAAGGATGAACGCAAGGATCTAACAGACAAGGCAGATCCAATCAGAGAACATGATTGTATTTGGTGTATGGCCTGTGTTTCAGTGTGCCCTCCACAAGCAATCAAAGTTGATCAGTCAAATGTTGAGAAACACGAAGGCGCAGCAAAGACATTATAAAATCTAGACAAACCTAGAGACTAATGATTTTTCTATTTATTTTTGATTTAGTCTCGACTAATTTTGTCTAGCTTTAAATAATATTCTGAAATAATGTATGTATGGCAGATCTACAAATCCCTGAAGACTTTTGTCACAATGACGTAAAGCCAAAAGGCCAAACTAACCATTCAGATGGTGAAAATTTTCATTATATCTGGGGTGACGGAAGATCAGATGGTGCAGCATTCTCAAACGACGATGTAAAAGCAGCCTATGCAGAACGAGGAGAGGAACAAGTTCCTCTTGGAATTCATGGCACTACTGTTGCAGTCGATTGGGATTCATGTGTTGCAGCTGGTTCATGCATGAGTGTATGTCCAGTTCAAACATTCCAATGGTACAGAACCGAAAAAGACATCCCAGCAGACAAAGCAATGGGAGAGACTTTTGACGGTACTGGCTTGACAGAACAGGATGAGAGATTAGATTATACAGACAAATCCCAGCCAATCAGAGAACATGATTGTACAGTTTGTATGGCTTGTCAAGAAATTTGTCCTGAAGGAGCTATCCGTATCGAGTCAGCTAACCAGGAATGGCACGAAAAAGCAGCCGGAACATATGTAATTATGAAATCCGGTTCTGAAAATCCACACGCACACGATTAAAGAAATTTTTTCTTTTTTCTTATTTTTCTATTTTACCTCAACAGATTTTAATCGCTATTATCTAAGAACTTCTGCAGAGGTCGCCTAGCTCGGTAGGGCGCGGGCCTTGAGAGCCTGTGTGCGCAAGCATACGGGGGTTCAAATCCCTCTCTCTGCGTTTTTATAATTAATGATGGTACACGCTAGAGAAAATCTGTCGGTTGACACTGTTAAGAAATGCGGTATAGAGTTTTGGCTGTCAAGTTTACAGACCTGAGTTTTCTCCAAAACTATCAAGGATTCCCAGTCACATACAGCAAAAGAACCTCACTATAATTCAGCAATAAAATTTTGGATGCTATTTTTAGGCAGTACTTCTTTTGTGCCAGAAAAGAGTTTTCTCATCTTGCTAGTGATAATCCTGAAAAAATAATTTTATCGCTGTTGTTTTATCGTTAGCTGGCATGTCTATTCTGATTATGCATTTTCTCACTTATTCAAAAATTTATTCAGATGATTTTCAGGGTGATGCATACTCGTACCTAGTGGTAACTTGTTTTGCATCTAGGGTAGTTTAAAAAAGTGCATAGTTGAGAATTTGTAGAATTGTTAAAAAAAGTGGCAATAATAGGTGCAGGCATTAGTGGATTATCAACTGGAGCTCTGCTTACAAAAGACAACATATCTGTACAGATATTTGAAAAATCCTCCAAGCCCGGAGGCAGGACCGCATGTTCGGTGTTTCGCAACCACATTTTGGATAACGGATTTCACATTATGCCTTTTTACAAAACATCAGCAGTATACCAGATTCTTGAACAGGTTGATATTGTTTCCAGACTAAAACTTGCCATAGTAGACGATATTGCATTTTATAACGGACAAGGATTCTTCAAGTATCCCAAAGGAATTTCTGATATTTTTGGATTGTCACTAATACCATTTAAGAGTAGGCTGAAACTTTTGCGTATTTTGCTTCCTATGGCTTTCTCATCTATGGACAAGGCTGAAAAAAATGACAACAGATCATTAGTTGACTTGACAGAAAAATTAGATCACAGCACAAGATCCTTTTTTGATGCAGTCTGTATGCTTGCCTTTGCAGACACGCCAGAGCATATTTCCTTGGGAGAATTCACGAGGACCATGATTAGGGCAAATCCATTCAAGGGAGGAACTAGCGAATTTGCCTACCCGGACGAAGGTGGATATGACAGGATATCAGAAATACTATCAAGATACATACAGGAAAACGGAAACAGGGTCAACCTTAGCACGCCGATTAAGAAGATTCTGATCAAGGATAACAGAGTGGAAGGAGTTATTGACAGTAACAACAAGCTCATAAAATCTGATTGCGTAGTCGTTTCGTATCCGGCATATCTGGCAGTAAAGCAGCTTTTTGATGAGGGAGTCTTTGATAAAAAGATGTTAGAGCAGATAGAAAAACTAAACAAGACAACATCTGTTATTGAGACTCATTTTTGTACTTCTGAGAGGATAGACACAAGACAGGTGGTGTTTCCAGTTGGGGATTATACTGCAAAAGGGATTTTTTTCATAACAAACATAACCCCAAAAGTTTCTCCTCCGGGACAGCACCTCCTGATGGCCGGAACCCCTGTCCCATCAGAATATACTGAAAGCCCATCAAAGATCAAGGAGGTAAGCGAAAAAATGAGAAAGGAGATATCTGAAATTTATCCCAATTTTGAGGATTCCTTGCTTTGGGAGCGTCCAATGGCATGGAAACTGGTAGAGGCAGTGGTAAAAGAACCGGGAATGGTTTGGAAGCAAAAAATGCCGCATAAAGTAAGCAAAATCAAAGGACTGTATTTTGTGGGGGATTCTACAGTTAGCTATGGCATTGGGACTGATTCGGCAGCACACAGCTCAATCTTGTGTCATCCAAAGATTATGGAGTATCTAAACAAATCAAATTACTAAAGCAGGCCGCTCCGTCTTAATGCCTGTACGTAATGTTGAGTCTGAACTTTAGATTTTTCAGAGTATTTGTTTTGTTCAAGCCACTTTTCCAATGTGTCATATTTGAATTTCAAAGTTGTTTTAAGCATGGATTTGCGAGTTTGCTGCCAATCACTATCCTTGACAGACTGTAGCCGGACAACCATCGGAATCCAATCATAGAAATGAAATTTTGACCATTTTAACGCCACACTTTTTCCAGACAATAACAAAATAAAAAATTAATGCAAAAAAAGGGTTGGAATATTCTGTGTTTGAATCCCTATTTGCTAAATGCAAAGAACAGATACAATGTATCAAAATGGGATTTTTTGATACTCAAAAAGATGCTGATAAATGCACAAGATGGCAAAAGGCTGATGGAATCACACTAGTCAGGATTTTACAAGCATTTCTTGCCTTAAAATCAAGTGTTAGGACAGGCACGAATCAAGAAAAGATTTTGAGATCTTGGGTGTTCATGCGCATTACCGGTTCTGACTATTTTCAGTCCTATAGACAAATGCAGAAAGACAAAAACCTGATGCCTGTGTGAACCACTTTATGGTTAGCTCCAAAACATGCTGATTTGTTGTCTGTGGGCAGACAAAAGACTTCTAGTCTGCATTTTTCTAATTCTCTATCTTGGCTAGTTCTGCCAGCATTGCAGACAGCTGAATCTCAGAATTTGCTCCGACTAGTACCCTATAATCATACTTTGCAATTACCTCCAGAATGTCTCCAAGTTTGGCATGTTTTGACTTGAATACCGCAGAGTTTAGATACTTTAGAAAATCAGATTCTGACATTCCATAAACCTTGATTAGCTCTATCATCTTCTCTCTGGCCTCTGCAACTTTGCCAGATAATGCAGTTTCGAGAACTTTATCAACGTCACTAGTCTTTGTTAGTCCGGCTGATGACTTTACGTTCTCTTCGGTAATTCCACCAAGACTTGCAGTTGCCTGCATGAGATTAATTGCATGTCTCAGGTCCCCTTCTGAATACTCATAAATTGCCTTGAGTCCTTTTTTGTCAGTCTTTATTTTTTCCTTTTTGGCAATCTCTTCTAGCCTGCCAATAATGTCCTCCTCAGAAACGGATATGAATTTAAAGACAGCACATCTGCTTTGAATTGGGTCGATAATCTTTGAAATGTTATTTGCAATAAAGATAAACCTGCAAATTTTTGCAGTGTCCTCAATTATTCTCCTTAATGCTGTTTGGGCATCCCCTGTCATCTCGTCTGCCTCATCCAAAATTATGATCTTAAATGGCACATCGGCCATTCCTGCAAATCTTGAAAACTTTTTGACTTTTTCCCTTACCATGCCAATTCCCCTTTCATCAGAGGCGTTTAGCTCTAGCGTGTAGTCTTTGGCATACTCTCCCAAGACTTGTCTTGAGAGACACAATGCAGTGGTTGTTTTTCCAACTCCGGCAGAACCTGAAAACATCAGGTGTGGCATGTCAGTTGGATCCTTGATCAAGGCCTCCAGACTGCCGATCACCTCGGTTTGATTTACCATCTCAGAGAGTTTTGTTGGCCTATACTTTTCTACCCACATGCCTGTTGCAGCCATATGAGATCAAAAGCTGAGTCCCATTAATAAATCCGAATTGGTTATTATGATATGGCATATCTTAAAATCAGACTTTGGGGCAAAACAGGTGCGATCAGTCTCAAATTCAGTTAGGATCAAATGATCTCACCAAATTGTTAACAGAAGTGATCGATCCCATACTTGAGGATCTAAATCAGTAAAAGTGATCTAAAATGGAAATAGACAAAGTAGAAAAAGTGCATTCAATAGGATACCGCCTAAAGGATGCCAAGGTTACAGTCAATCAGGATTTCAAGTATAATGTGGCCGGAATGAAAATTGAGGGCACTCAGGGTGAGGTCAATAACCTGCCACAGTGGGTAGGCAAAATTCTCTCTGATAATAATTTAGGAGTACTAGATTCTCCAGACATGATAACTGAGCTAAAACAAGCGCTATCAAAAGAAAAGATGGTTGGAGAATACCAAATATCCACACTGGATCCGCACTTTTACATCAAGCTAAGAGAGTCAATGAAGGAACTTAATGGCAATGATTTTGACAAAGTTGAAAGCATGATGCTAGAATTATTCCGGATGCGTAGAGGCAAGCTGGTAAAACTTGCAGATTCCATCAAGCTCAATTCCGAACTATACGGTAAACTGACTGTGGAAGAAAATGTTTTCTACAAGACAATTCATGATAACAGCGCAGAATTTGAAAAACAGATAACAGGAGATCTAAATGAGCACCGCTCAAGCTAGCACATTTACGGATTCTGCACTGTCAGACAAAGTAAAAGAATTTCTTACTAGATTCAAGGACAGGGATGGCAACTACAAGTATGTAGATGCAATCGATGAGATGATGCCAAAAAATTCCAAATACATCATCGTCGATTACAATGATCTGGTAATAGAACCGCAAATTGAGTCAATCTTTGCTACAAATCCCGATAGGATATTTGATGCGTTTGCAAGAGCAATCAAGGAAGCACTGCAGACAAGATTTCCCGATTATGCAGAAAAGATCAAAGATGAAGTCCGTGTAAGGCTCATCAATTTCCCATTGGAGCGAAGTCTAAGACAGATCAATGCAGAAACCATCGGTCATATTACCAGCGTTTCAGGAATGGTGGTCAGAGCATCAGAGGTAAAGCCGCTTGCAAAAGAATTGGTCTTTGTATGTCCTGATGAGCATCCAACCAAGGTGATTCAAATCAAAGGGATGGATGTGAAAATTCCCATAGTCTGTGATAATCCTGCCTGCAAGCACAGGGATTTTGAGCTAAAACCTGAAGCAAGCAAGTTTATTGATTTTCAGATACTAAGACTGCAGGAACTTCCAGAAGACCTGCCCCCAGGACAGCTGCCCCACTATATTGACGTCACAACCAGGCAGGATTTGGTAGATAACTCAAGGCCCGGAGACAGAGTTATTCTCACAGGCATAGTCAGAGTTGAGCAGGAATCCGTTGCAGGAATTCAGAGAGGCCACAGCGGATTGTACAGATTAAGAATTGAGGGAAACAATATTGAATTTTTGAGTGGACGCGGTTCTAAAACTGACAGAAAGATTGGAAGAGAGGAAATTTCTCCTGAAGAAGAAGAGATGATCAAGAGGTTAGGCCAAAGTCCCGATGTATACCAAAGATTGATTGATTCGTTTGCACCACACATTCAGGGCCAGTCACTAATCAAGGAGGCTATTCTGTTACTTATTGTCGGTTCCAATCAGCGGCTGCTTGGCGATGGAAGCAAGATCAGAGGGGACATTAACGTATTTCTAGTCGGAGATCCCGGTACTGCAAAATCCGAGATGCTAAAGTTTTGTGCAAGAATTGCACCAAGAGGCCTGTACACTTCTGGCAGGGGTTCTACCGCAGCTGGTCTTACTGCCGCAGTAGTTCGAGACAAGACCGGAATTATGATGCTAGAGGCAGGAGCCGTCGTACTAGGTGATCAGGGACTCGTAAGCATAGACGAATTTGACAAAATGAAACCTGAAGACCGCAGTGCATTGCACGAGGTTATGGAGCAACAGTCTGCAAGCATTGCAAAGGGCGGCATCGTAGCTACGCTAAATGCCAGAACTTCCATCTTAGCTGCTGCAAACCCAATGTATGGAAAGTATGATCCATTCAAAAACATTACAGAAAACGTCAATCTGCCAATTCCGTTGCTTACAAGGTTTGACCTGATCTTTGTTGTAAGGGACATTCCAACCAGAGAAAGAGACACTCAGATTGCAAGGCACATCATTGATTTGCACACTCCGCAAAAAATTGATAAAAAATCTGTAGTTGATGTTGATTTACTGACAAAATATTTGGCATATGCAAAGCGCGGAGAACCGGAACTAACAAAGGATGCAGAAACAAAGATCTTGGACTATTATCTGCAGATGAGAAATGTGGAATCTGAAGAAATGATTACAGTTACCCCCAGGCAACTGGAGGGAATTATCAGGCTTTCTACTGCAAGGGCAAGACTACTCATGAAAGACAAGGTAGAAGAAGAGGATGCAGAGCGTGCAATCTTTCTAATTCAGAGCATGCTGCAAGATGCAGGAGTTGATGTCAATACAGGCAAGGTGGATCTTGGCGTATTGCAAGGAAAGCCAAGAAGCGAGGTCTCAAAGATGCAGCTGTTCATGGACGTACTCAAGGGCCTTGAAGGGGACAACAAGATACCGGTAGATGAAAAGGGGTTTGTCAAGGAACTAGAAAAGAGTGAAAAATTCACAGAAGAGGAGGCAAGAAAGTACATCCAAAGAATGCTCAGAGAAGCATCTATTTATGAATCAAAACCCGGTCACTATAACCGAGTATGAAAATAGATAAGCTGAAACTTCCAAATTCTGCAATTGAGTTTCTAAGATCCCAGGGTTTTGAGGAATTGTATCCCCCACAGGCAGACAGTGTAAAGTCCGGACTATTAGATGAGAAGAGCATTTTGGTTTCTGCCCCCACTGCAAGCGGAAAGACCCTGATTGCAATGCTTGCAATGATGAGCTATATTTCAAAAAACAAAGGAAAGGTGGTTTATCTCAGTCCGTTGCGAGCACTAGCTGCTGAGAAATTCACAGAGTTTAAAAAATTGGAAAAGGTATCTTTGGGAAACAAAGTAAGGGTCGCAGTATCTACCGGGGACTTTGAAAACATTGAAAAAAATCTAGAAAAAAGCAACGTGCTGATATTGACTAATGAAAAGATGGATTCAGTCATCAGGCATGGTGCCGAATGGGTTGATGATATAGGTCTGGTTATTTCTGATGAAGTGCACCTGATTGGAGATGAAAGCAGGGGTCCGACACTTGAGATGATTCTAACACAGTTAAAATTACTAGATACCAGACCCCAGATTGTCGGTCTTAGCGCAACAATTACAAATTCTGATGAAATTGCAGATTGGCTTGGTTGCAAGCTGGTAACAAACGACTGGAGACCGGTTCCTCTCTCTGAGGGGGTATGTGACGGAGGCGAGGTTACAATGAGTGATGGCAAGACATTTGAGGTTAAGCGCAGCTTACGTGGAACCCCAATTGACTTGGGCGTGCAGTCAGTAGAACAGGGGGGCCAATCCCTGGTGTTTGCAGAAACCAGAACCCGCTCAAAGTCTTTGGCAACAAAGGCATCTGATGTGATATCAAAAATGCTAGAAAAAAAAGAGATTACAGCACTAGAAGAGGCATCAAGAAAAATTCTGTCTGAAAACGAGCATACCGAATTGGTAAAGACGCTGGCGCTGCTTGTAAAAAAGGGGGTTGCGTTTCATCATGCGGGACTGAATCAGAGGTGCAGAGAGACCGTCGAGGCAGAATTTCGCAAGGGAACCATCAAGCTGCTGTCATCAACTCCCACACTGGCAGCAGGCGTTAACCTGCCTGCAAGAAGGGTTGTAATATCAAACGTAAACAGATACAATGCAAAGGTCGGTGCAAACAGGCCAATTAGCATCCTGGAATACAAGCAGCTTTGCGGACGGGCCGGAAGACCGCAGTATGATGATTATGGGGAATCAATAATTGTCGGAAATGGAAACACGGAGGATCTGACAGAGCACTACATTGATGGAGAGCCAGAACCAATTGAATCAAGAATTACTGATGACAAGTCTTTGCGGACCCATATTCTAAGTGTCATAGTAACTCATCCGGGAATTAAAAAAGAGGAAATTCTGGAATTCTTTTTGCAGACTCTGGGAGGATTGCAATCAAGAAAACCAACCATAAAGTTTGCAATTGATATCTCCTTGAGGTTTTTATCAAGCAAGCTCTTAATTATAAAAAAGGGCCAAAGATACGCTGCCACTGAGTTTGGAAAAAAGGCATCCATGCTGTACATTGATCCGGTGACTGCCACAGACTTTAGGGATGCAATTGAGGGCGTATCTCAAGACAGAAAACATACTTTTGGATACCTGCATCTGATTACAAACTCTGAGGAGTTTTTCCCAAAATTCTCACTTCGGCAAAAGGACTACGAAGCTGCCAGTCTATTAATTGAGAATAATTCCTCAGAGTTACTAGAGCCGATATCTGAATATGACTGCTCAAGGAGCCTGCTTGCTTTACAGTCTTGGATTACCGAGTCTACTGAACTATCCCTATCTGATAGATTAGGAATTGAATCCGGAGACATGCACAGAATGGCTGAAAATGCCAACTGGCTCTCGTACTGCTTGAGAGAGATTTCAAAGAATGTCCAAAGAGCCGACTTGCTTGAAGAGCTGGGTGATTTGAGAAGAAGGGTTGTTTATGGAATCAGAGAGGAACTGCTTGATCTAGTCAGAGTCAAGGGAATTGGACGAGTCAGAGCCAGGATTCTTTACAAACACGGGATAAAGAATTTGGATGATTTGAGAAAAATTCGGGTAAACAAATTGGCAGAGATTGATAAAATTGGCTCAACCATAGCAGATAACATAAAGGCAGAACTACAAAGGGTTAGATAATTGATTGAGCTAGTAATACCTGCAGTAATCTCATGCATTGTTGCATTTTTTGTCGTATTTGCAACAACTCCTCCGCTGATCAGATTTCTAGAAAAAAGAAATTTTACAGTAAAAGACGTGAACAAAAAAGGAGACATCATGATAGCAAGGCCCGGGGGCCTGTCAATTATTTTCGGGATAGTGGCATCCGAAATTGTTCTTTATGCGTTTTTACAGACAAATGAGATTCTTGCAATTATGGTTACAACGTCTGCTGCTTTTGCAATTGGATATGTTGATGATAGAAAAGTCATGGGAGGCTGGTTCAAACCAGTGGCACTTGGAATTGCAGCGCTTCCAATAATTGCACTTGGTGCATATGATACAAATCTTGCGTTCCCGTTATTTGGCGAAGTACAAATTCCTATTTTGTATTTGGTATTGATAGTTTTCATGATTTCTGTAACTGGAAATACAATTAATTCAATTGATGTGCTAAACGGTGTTGCAAGCGGCTTTATGGTCATTGCAGGTTTCTCACTATCCATTTGTCTGTTTGTCATGCAAAACTATGAGATTGCAATAGCCAGTCTGCCGCTTGGGTTTGTTTCCTTGGCATTTTACAAATACCACAAGATTCCAAGCAAAATTTTTCCTGGTGATTCTGGAGCCCTGGCATTTGGTGCAATGTATGGCACCATTGCCATTGTGGGCGAGGTAGAAATTGTTGCAACAGTAGCCCTACTGCCTGCAATAATCAATTCGTTTTTGTTTCTCTCAAGCGTAAAACGAGTTGTAGAGCATCGGCAAATCAGCGGCGTCCCAGTTGAGCATACCGAGGATTTCAAACTAAAGGCAACAGATGATGCAAAAGCGCCTGTCACTTTGGTGAGACTGATTTTAACAGGCGCAGGACCATTGTCTGAGAAGCAAGTCGGATTTGCGATCTTCAAGCTGGCAATATTTTCAGGGACACTGGCAGTAATCACTGCATTTATGATGGGTGTAAAACTTTGAAGTTTGGTCTGTATAGATTTCTTTTTGCAATGTGGGTTCTAATGATGGTTGGCGGCGGAATCGTAGTTAATCTACTAGGACCAATAACCATTGCCGGTTTTGGTGATCTAAACTGGCTTGTTGCATCTGTGATCAAGGCTGCAATTGCGTTAATCCTTGTTTTGGTTTGGATTGTAACCTTATCAAAGTTAAAAAACTTTATTTTCAGACAAGAAATTGGGCGCTAGCCTTGTTTCCACCGTCTTTGTTTTTTGTCGTATTCTTCCCTGCTGTACCTAACTGTAGCAGGAGAGCCAATAACAACGGAATTTTCTGGAACGTCCCTTACCACTACTGCCCCCATTGCTACAACGCTGTTCTCTCCGACGGTAACCCCTGCCCTGATGACTGCGCGTGCGCCAATTATGGCATTGTCTTTAATTGTAACACCCCTCATCTTCTCACACATCGGGTAAGGATCATTTGTCAGTACTGCTGCAGGTCCAATGAATACATTTTTTCCAATTCTTGAAAGTGGCGGAATGTATGCCTGGCCTTCAATCTTTGTATTCTCTCCAATCTTTACGTCATAATCTATATGTGCAAGGGAACCAATTTTGACGTTATCCCCAACCTCTACATCATCTCCAACATATGAAAAATGCCAAATCTGGACATTTTGGCCAATCTTTGCCCTTTCTGAAACTGAGTTGGTAGTAACCATTGTTTCACAAATGCCAGGGGTTTGCCTTTGTAATAATTTTTTCAGGTAATTTATCGCTGTAATTTTTTAGAAATTCCATTTCTTGCTTTTTGTCCCGCAATTCATCAGGCAGCATAATTGGAATTTCTTCAATAATTGGATAAAATCGGGAACATTTTGGGCAGAATAGTGCACCCTCTGAGACGACTTCGCCTTTTGCCTTTATTTCAAATAGTTCCAAGGGATGAGCCTTGTCAATAGGACATGCCAAAATATCCATCATTGTCTTGTTCATTTTAAATCCAGATAAATGGGAATTCCCTTTTGGCTAGATAAAAGTGCAGCTTCGGCAATCTTTGTAACACTTACTGCCTCGTGTGATTTTACCACTTGCTGGTTTTTACCCTCAATTGCCCCTAGAAAACTCTGAATTTCTAGTAGTAATGGCTCCTGTTTTTCGTTTTGGACCGTTTCTGATTCTGTATCTTTTTCCACTATAATTTCCTGGCTGATAAAATCAGATGAGACTATTGCATCTGCACATACTGCGTTAAATTTTCTGACTTTCTTTGGCGTGATCCAGTTTGATGAAATGATTGCAACCCTGTCATTTTTGTATCCCAGCATAATGCTGGCAAAGTCTTCATGTTCATGCTTTATTTTTCCCGCCCTTGCAAATACTACTTGGGGCATATCATCAAACAGCCAGTTAGCAGTATCAATATCGTGTACTGAAGTATCATAAATAATGCCCACATCCTTGATGTGCAGGGGCATTCTATTCTCCCTGTGAAATTCAAGCATCATCAGCTCACCATATCTTTTTTCTTTCACCATATTTTTTACAACATCGACAGCAGGATTGAATCTTTCAATGTACCCGCATGTCAGAATAACCTTATTTTTTTCTGCCAGTCTTGCAAGTCTTTTGCCGTCTTCGGACTGATACGTCATGGGTTTTTCAACAAAGACGTGTTTTTTCATCTCTAGCAATTTTTGTGCAATTTCAGCATGGGTGGATGTCGGTGTTACAACAAATGCACCATCAAACTCCTCAGAATCTAATAATTCATCTAATGATGTATAGTGGTTAACTGAATACTGTTCTCCATACTCTTTGCTTTTCTGTGAGTCTGCATCACATACGGCTGCTAGTACGCCTAACTGGGACAAGACCCTGGTGTGATTCTTTCCCCATCCGCCTGTTCCAATTTGTACAATTTTCATCAGTATACCTCAGTCAGCCAATGGGCGTAATCCTCATTTTTATTCATTACAATCTCTGCATATTCCTGCATCATCTTTTTTGTCATATCTCCTGGTCTTCTGTTGCCTATCTTCCTTGAATCCATTTCTATGATGGGCGTTATCTCAGCTGCTGTGCCTGTTAGAAAGATTTCATCTGATATGATCAGCTCGCTTCTTGTGATTTCCCTTTCAATGACATCCACATCCAAATCTTTTGCAATTTTGATTATTGCATCGCGCGTGATTCCCTCCAAAGCCGACGATGCAAGTGGCGGTGTTATCAGCTGGCCGTTTCTTACGATGAAAATATTCTCACCTGGCGCCTCACTGACATTTCCGTTATGATCAAGCAGGACTGCCTCATCTACCCCGTTGCGCTTTGCCTCTTGTGTGGCAATAATTGAGTTTAGATAGTTTCCGCCCATTTTTGCTTGCGGCGGGGTTGAGGCATCTGAAAACTTTCTCCAGGATACGACTCCTGCGGTAATTCCGTTTTTGTCAAACAGATCACCGAAAGGAAATGTAAAGATTGCGACGTTTGTAGGGGCTTTTTCAGTTACGTGCAGGTTAATTCCATAGTCTCCCACAAAGTAAAACGGCCTGATGTAACAGGACTTTTTTATTTTATTTTTTTTGCAAATTCCTATTACCGCATCAGTAATTTGCTGATCCGAAAAATTAAGCGAGATATTATAGAATTGGCCTGACTTTCTGAATCGTTTTACATGTTCGTCTAGTCTAAACACGTAAAGATTCCTCCCGTTCCAATATGCCCTTATGCCTTCAAAGACCGAGGTTCCATAGTGTATTGCATGTGTTGTAATTGGAACGTGGGCTTTTTGTGCAAGGACATATCTTCCGTCAAACCACACGTATTTTGAAAGTGAAAGTTTCATAGGAAACTTTTACGCAGTGTGTATTAATCTATTTTCAATGGTACCCCTCTTTGGGGAATTTCATCCCTACAACCCTTGTGGTCATGTCTTCCATGTTTGCATATTTTTCAACTGTCTTCCACTCCTCCTCAATTATGCCTACAATCTTTTCTGGCACGTCTTTTTTCCATGAAGACTCTTTTTTGGTCACTGAATCATACAGTTTTTCTTTGACTGATGTTGCAGACAGGGACTTTCTTTCCCCAATTTTTGGTTTTAATCTGTACATTTTCAACATGTATCCTTCTGCCTTGTTTCCCGTATATGAAAAAAATTCCCCGTCAACCCCCTGAAGAATCTGTTTTCGGAGCTTCCATGATTTGCGTCTTACTAGCGGCGGCAAATATTTTTTGAACGGGGCAACAAAGGCATAGTCATCTGTAATCTGAATTGAATCGCCAAATATCGCAGTCAGCATTTTTTTTCTGGTCTCAAAATTAAATGGGAAGCTCTTGCTGTTGATTTCCCTGTCTCCATCCCGGAATACCACAGGCATAACCTTCACAACATCTGCTGCCTTTTTTAGTTCTGAAATGATTTCTATATGCGCATTAGTTACCGGATTTAGATGTGCAAGATATAGTGCCGTAATCAATTATACATCAGCTAGATAAACCTCATATTTCAATGATTGAATTTTTTAATTTCTATCCGTATGACTCGTACTTGACTTCAAAGCTACCGTCTTCTCTTTTGTCATGTTCAGTAACAAATCCTTTGGGCTTTAAAAAGTCCATTACCCCGTCTATTGTTCCCTGCCAACCACAGACATAGAATATTGTGTTTTCCTTTGTAATTTTATCATCAATTAGTTCCTCTAGTGGGGATACACCGTTTTCTCTTGGTCGTAGGAATGTCTCAACCCTTCCAACTTGGCCGGCCCATGATCTGTTGAACCATTCTTGTGGTCTGCTTATTGCAGCTCTGTATCTGAAATTCCATTCATTCTTGCCTCTGGCAATACTATCGTTTTCAAGACCGGTTAGCAAGTCCTTGTAGCTTAATTCGTCAACATAGCTTGCTCCGTGCAATACTATGATTTCACGCTTATCATTAATGTCATGGAGATGCTGTGCAAAGCTTACAAAGGGGGCCAAGCCTGTTCCTCCGCCAATGCAAATAATCCGCCTATTGTCTTTTTCACCGTTTGCTAATTCCTCATTAATTTCTAACGCCTTACCAGTTGGCTTTAACCAAAGAATTTCATCCCCTTCTTTTGCATTAAATATTTGTGTAGTCAGTCTGCCAGGTAGTGGCTTTCTAACCCACCTAATTACCAATTCAACATAATCTCGGTTTTCTGGATGGGATGCAATTGAATATGCACGTCTAACAATCTTTCCATCCTCTACAGGATTTGGCAGTCCTAATGTAATGAATTGACCTGCTTTGTATTCTGGAACCGGTCCATCCTTTGGAACCAATCTCATGATTACAAGATCCTCTTTTAGTAATTGTACATAAGTGACAGTTGCCTTGTTATCTACTACCATAACGATTCAGTCAGCATTTCCAAGGTTAAATATATTGTGTTGGTTCTATGTGATGATTTTCTTTTAGACCGCTAAACGTTAATAACCAATTTGAAAAACGTATTTCAATCAGAATACTGATTATTGGGCCGGTCGTCTAGTCTGGTAGGATAGGTGCATGGCATGCATCGGATCGAGGGTTCAAATCCCTTCCGGTCCACTTTCTCAAAGTAATGGATATCTGTTTTTCAGGCACAAATCTTGTATCAAAGTTTCATCTTTTCCAAGTAATGATATCTTTTCAGAAAATTATCTGCAAGAGTGGATACATATCTTCCGTGTTATGCAAGTCATCATTATTTCATAGGAGAATGACAGATTGTACAAGCCAAACACATGGCAAACCAACCATCATGTTTGGTAAACCCTAATTCATTAGCCATAATATTAGAAACAAAATTGGTTCCTCGCAAGTGTTCAAACCTAGCATGAATTGAGGAAGGATATACAGCATAAGCATGATAAAGCTGTTTGATAAATTAGAGTCTTCTAAAAATTTCAGTATCAATTACTTTTGTTTCTAATTCAGAAAGATCAATGAAACCATAAAATAGATCTCTTATTGCTTTAGATCTAAAGTAGCTATGAGGCAGAGACAAGATTTAGGTTTTGAAGTAGTTTAAGTCCAGTTATTGCATCATCTTTTGAAATATTCCAATCAAAATCTTTTGCAATTGTTTTTACGTCACCTGCCGAGTATTTATCTTGAAGTTTATCACTAGAGTTTGCTAAAATGTAATGTGCTTTTGCAGCATACGATAACGGTGTAGGTTTCAATTCACAATATTCTTTACATATTTGGAGGGTTTTAGTGATTATGTTAAATTCGTCAGGATATTTTTGTTGTGCAGTTTCAGCATATTTGATTCCATTTTCAGTTAATTTGTAGTTATAAGTTTCATAATACCCAGAAATTATATTTTGATCAATATAAGAAAATTCAGACATATCTTCTAGCGCAGTTGAAACTTCACTATTAAATGGTCCATAGAAATGATGAGTGTAACTCGATATGTCCAAGTCTTTGATTACCTCTGTGTGAAAATACACCAATTTTTGTACCGTTGTTTTGTTTGTAATTTCATTATCATTTGCATACAGGGTTAATGCAATTGCGTCAAATACATCTAATCCCATCTAAGATACAAGAAAACGTATCAAAATTTAACCTTAATGAGGATTTATTAATTGATTCGGATGTGACAGTAGATTGACCTAAGAATCTGATTATCAGAACATTTTTGAATTAAAGTAGAAATTTTGGATCAATCAAAAATGTTCTGACAGTTTATGGGATCATGTTTTTAGATTTGATGTACATATTGAAAATATGGGTGATTTTAGGACAACTTGTCATTTATGCGATAAAGAGATAATTCGACGATCTGCAGAAGATGGAACTTGGCCTATGTTTAATCTGGATGAAACAAATCATGAACATCTAGTCATTTCAGTCAGTACTATTTTAGCTGATATTCACTATAAGGATGAAGAAGATAAGACAAAGAAAATCGGAGATATGACATTAAAGGAACTTGAAGATCGTATCCGAAGATTATCATCACAGGCAGCTTCAATGAAAATGGGTTCATATTTACACGCAACAAATGGTTTTGTGAGCAGAGGATTCAAAGAAGATTTCATAAAGAAAAGTATTGTCTTCAATGAAAATGTGTATTACATAACTGGTATGTTAGATGATAAAAATGAGGATACCATAATTGAGGCAAAATTCATTACTTCGAGAAGACGATTAAAAAAAAATCGTCAATATGCTATTGATCAGTGTGATATTTACAGTTGGATTACAGGATTGCCAAAAAGTCGATTATTTTTACAGATTATTGATGAACAAAAAAATGAAGATGAATTTCATTTAAATAATGCAGAAAGAGGAGAAGCATTGGTAAATAACTACCTCAAAAATAACTTTTAGAGATCATAGGCGTATACATTTACATCCATTGTGATTAAGCGTAAACTCTATCAAAGTTACTGGCTAGTCAGTCATCATATCTCCAACTAGCGGTGTGCCACTGTTCGGGATTCAGTAGTGGCGAATAAGCAATTGTTTGTCCTGACGATGATTCGATGTTGCATGTATAGTCAGGCTCACCTATGCAGTGATCTCTTGACAAAAGAGTTGCTGTAACACGTACCCAAGTGTTGTCGCAAATGCTTTCTCGTGGTTCAGCATCTGGCAAAAGAGGGTAATGATAACAAAATGGACCGTCATTATAATCAAAAGAAGGCTGTATAGTTCTCCACAAAGGTGAAAAGAGGGTTACCTCACCTGATGCAGACTCGATTGGACATTCATAATGACGTTCACCCTGACAATGATATTTGGATATCAGAGTCTTTGTGACATTTTCCCATGTGCCGCAAATACTTGCCTTTGATTCACCGTCTGACCAAACAGGATAGTGATAACAATATGATTCCTCATCAGGGTAAGCAGGATAGTCTGGGGGACCCACAGAAGGCGCAAAAAGCAACATTTCACCTGACGATGATTCGATGTAGCATGTAGGATAATGTTGGCCCTGACAAGTTCGTCTAGGCGCATCATCCACAAGATTATAATCGTCTAAAAATGATTCGGTGTAGCATTCAGGAGTATATTGGCCCTGACAAGTACCTCTTGACAAAAGGGTTTTTGTGACATTCCCCCAAGTACCGCAGATACTTTCTCGCAGTTTGAAATATGGCAAAGATGGAGAGGGAATTGGATGATGAAAACAAAATGAGTCCTCATCGCCTGGAACACTGTAATCCATGGTGTCTGATGTCTGTTCCTTCTCATCCATATCAGAAACAGGCAAATAATACACAGCAAGCATGACTAGAATAACTGGAATCGTAGAAAGTAGTGTCGCCTGTTGTGTCTTATTCATCTAGATCCAGCACCATAATCATCAGGCAATGAACTGATTAGCTCATCAATTACAGCATTAGTGTAATTCATCCTGTTAGCAAAGAATTCCCTCATGTTTTGAATTGTAAATTCATACTGAACTAACTCTTCTAGAACGTCTTCATAAGGAGACTCTTCTTCCAAGTGATACGATGCTATGTAGTTTTTCCATTCTTCATATTCTTCTTCATGGTTTCGCGGCGTAGTGGGTTCTGGTGCTATCTTGGGTTCCGGCGGAACAAGTTGATCAACGGGTAGTTGTGATTGACTGTCTCCAGTTACGGGACGTTTTCGAAGTGTATGATCAAGATACGTTTCGTCATATTTTTCATATTCCCAGAATTCCAGTGTTTCATCTTTGCCAATTGCATAGGATGTCTGCACATAATCACCTTCTAAACCCTTGGCATAAAAAAACACAAATCCTTCTTCAAGCACATCAACTTTTGCCTTTACGGTATATGTTTTGCCTGGCTCTGCAATCGTGGTTTCTGTAGTGTGGTCATAGGGCAAAAACACAAAAGGATCATCAGAGTTAATGTTTGATACAATGTCGTAGACCCTAATAGTTGATGGTGGAAGAAATGCTATGTCCAGTTTTACAGGGTATAGATGAGCATTCACTCCATATACTGCAGGAACTTCGATTGGATTTCCATCTTCGTCATAACCAAGTATCTTGATTGCATCATCGGCCAATATCTTATGTGTCATGGTTAAGATGAGCTCACCAGTTTCACCGACAACAGGAAAACCACGAAATTCATAAGTGTAATCATGGATGTTAAAATGGGTAGAACTATGGTATACATCCATGTCGTATAATTTTTCGGGTTCCAAACTATCCAATGATTCAGTTGACGTGTTTTGTGGTACTGATTTGACCAAAGTAAAACCTCTGTCAAGTAGTTTGTCTGACGTATCCATAGTTACGCAAGCTGGTCTGCCACTAGGTGACTGCAATAGTGTAGTATTCTCAGCATTACACCGTATTTGGTACAGAGGTATGCCGCTTTCAAGTTGTTTTAGTGGTGAGAGCATATCAGCATATGCAACAGGTACGAGAACTCCAATTGCTAGAACTAGTACTAGTCCGCATATAGTGCATTTCATTGTAAAACAGAAGCAGCAATGTTATTTATTTTGCTTGGGATTCCTGCTGCTGCTATTGCGTTTGCATGAATTGCAGGTGTGTGGTGTCTGAGCAAGTTGAGACCTCCCGGTTCACCTATTTTTTAATAGACAGATCATTTTTTCTATTTCTGCATCCTTTTCTTTGAGAATTTCCTTTATCTTCTCTTCTGGGATTTGAATTTTCAAATCAATGATTGCCTGTAATGCACTTTTTCTTACTTCGATCTCAGAGTCTTCTAGAGCTTCTACAAAGATCTCTTTAGCTTCTTGAGCCTTGAGATGCCCTAATGCTCCAAGTGCACATGATCTTACCATTGGTTGTTCATCTTTTGCCATCTTTGTTATTTGAGGAATTGCAGACGTTTCATTTCTGTTTGCCAATACTAGCAGTACGAAACCTTTGATGTTTTTATTTGGGGTATTCAGACTCGTGATTAAAAGATTTGAAATTTTGTTTTTATTTAGTACAAGCGCACTAAATGCCTCTCCCCTTACCTCAATGCTATCATCATCTAGTTTTGAGATTATTTTATCCAAAATCTCCGGATTATCGGCATTATCCAGAGTCTCTAAAATCTCGATTTTTTCTTGACTGCTTCCCATCTCTAAAACTTTTGAAATATCTTCCAAGTTATGAATAAATTCATTTTTTCTGGTTAATATTAGTTCAAATTTTTCTATTTTTTTCATTTAATTCTGAAAAATCCTTTTAGCTTTAAATTATCGTTAAATACCAAACGTGACATGTCAAATGAAACCAGAGACACCATATTCATTGGTAAGAAACCATTGATGGCATATGTAACATCAGCGCTAATTCAACTGGCAAACTTACCTACCGTCAACATCAAAGCTAGAGGACTCAGCATTGGACGTGCTGTGGATGTAGCTCAAATCATCGCAAGAAAGACTGAAAATGCAGGCTACGCTATCGGCGAAATCAAGATTGGCTCAGAGTCACTAGAGTCACAAGACGGTAGAACTAGAAACGTTTCAACAATAGAAATTGAAGTAAAGAGAGTTACGTCTTAATCGTACTTTACTTGAAATTTTTTATTTTATCCTCTTTTTGATTTTCCGTATCTCTTCTCCATGTTCCTAAACTTTGATAATTCCACCAAGTCGTTGAACTGATCAAAGTTTACAATTTTTCGTTTATGCCTTGCGGTGCTGCCTGTCTTTTTTAACTCGGTTAGAATATTCATCGTTGCAAACGTGCTGGCATATAATACTGACAGCGGATACAGAACTATCTTGAATCCCATTTTGTTTAGTACGTCAGCTGAGCTTAGCGGCGTAGCTCCGCCCTCAATCATATTTGCAACTAGCGGTGCGCTGATCTCTCTTCCGATTTTTCTCATCTCATCTAGTGACTTTGGCGCTTCGACAAAGATTACATCGGCACCTGTCTCCTTGTTTTGCTTGCTCCTCTGAATTGCCTCATCGAGTCCCTCAGTTGCCCTCGCGTCTGTCCTAGCAACTATTATGAAATCTTTGTTTTCTCTTGCATCAACTGCTGCTGATAATTTTTCTGTATATTCCTCCTGTGAAATCACCTCTTTTCCTTGCATGTGTCCGCATCTTTTAGGCCACCTTTGATCCTCTAGGAAGATGCCTGCTGCCCCTGCCGTCTCCAACTCTTTTACCAATTTCCATACGCTTAGTGCGTTTCCATATCCTGTGTCTGAGTCAACAATTACCGGTACTGATACTGCCCTGCATATTCTTCTGGCATTGTCTACTGTTTCTGTAGCTCCGATAAACCCATAGTCGGGCATTCCAAACAGGGTTGCAGAGGTTCCATAGCCTGTTTGAAACATTGCATCAAACCCCACTTTTTGAGCAATTTTTGCACCTAGTGCATCATAGACTCCGGGTATTACAAGCGGTTTGTTTGACTTTAGCATATTCCTCAAATTTTTCATACTTGAGCTTCCCTTCTGAATTATTTATGACTTTAATCCAGAATTTAAAAAAAATGGCCTGCCTTCTTAAGAGCCGGAAATCAGCTTGTATTCAGTCCTGACCTTTGTCATCTTTCTTCTTTGTGCCTTTTTCTTGAACCTTCTTTAGTTCTGACTCTAGAAATTGTTTGTATTTTTTGGTTTCATCTTCGGTCATGTTTGCAAAATTAGAGCTTACAATGGAGCCCATAGTTGAAATCTTTTCTAGCAGATCTATTGCAACGAATCTTCCCACGTTTCCTAGCCTGAACAATACCTCTAGCTGCTTCTTTACAATATCGTTTATTTTATCGACATCATCTGCTGTATCCCTTCCTTTTTTTGTTAGCTGATATCTGCCATCCTTGGTTTCCTCAACTAGTCCCTCATCTAACAATCTCCCCAGTAACGGATAGATTAGTCCGGGTGATGGTTTCCAAATCCCGTTACTTTGTTTTACTGCATAATCAATTATCTCTTTTCCGGTATGCGGAGTCTTTTTGAGCAATTCTAAAATGAAATACCTCGAAAATCCCCTGGGGACTGAGCTGCCTACTCTTTCAAACCATTCAGAGATCATCACTAGTGATATCACTAGTGATATATTTTAATATTTTGATTGCTGCCTAGCAATTACTACATATTTATCCCGCCACAAGCAAGTTTGACTGAAAAATGACAGAGTCTATCGAATTTGATCTGATTATTTGTGGTTCTGGTCTTGCAGGTCTGCGGGCAGCTATAGCTGCTGCAAGAAAGGGCCCCCATCTCAAAATTGGCATTGTATCCAAGGTACAGGTAATGCGTTCTCATTCTGTTTCTGCAGAGGGCGGAACTGCCGCGGTTCTTTTTGAGGATGAAGGCGACACAATAGAGTCGCACGTTTATGATACTGTCAAAGGAAGTGATTTTCTTGCAGATCAGGACGTTGCCGAAAGGTTGTGTGTTGAAACGCCCCAAGAAATTCATCAATTAGATCATTGGGGCATGCCATGGTCTAGAAGGCGTGATGGCAGAATTGATCAGCGAAATTTTGGCGGCTATAGCTTTCCTAGGGCAACCTATGCATCTGACAAGGTAGGATTCTTTGAGATGCAGACTCTGTATGACACGTGTCAGAAATTTGAAAATATCGAATATCTCAATGAATGGTTTGTAACATCAATTGTTCATGACGGGAGGCGGTTCATGGGAGTCACTGCAATTGAATTGGGTTCTGGCATATTTTACAAGATCAGGGGAAGGGCACTAATCATTGCAACCGGCGGTGCCGGACGGCTGTACAGCTTTTCAACCTATGCCCTATCCTCTACTCCTGATGGCTTGGATATGGGATTGCGTGCAGGCATTGCTCTCAAGGATATGGAGTTTGTCCAGTTTCATCCGACGGGAATTTTGCCATCTGGAATTTTAATTACAGAAGGTGCAAGGGGGGAAGGCGGCTATCTTCTTAACAATAGGGGTGAACGATTTATGAGGACATATGCGGCAGGTAAAATGGAGTTGGCTCCACGTGATATTGTATCCAGATCAATTATGACAGAAATTCAGGAAGGTCGCGGCTTTAAACATGAGACAGGTGTTGATTGTATGAAGCTTGATTTGAGACATCTTGGGGATGAAAAAATCAAAGAGAAGCTGGGCGGAATCAGGGAAATATCCATAAAGTTTTCAGGCCAGGACCCTGCCACTGACTTGCTTGATATTCGGCCTGTCTGCCATTACATGATGGGCGGACTTCATACTAACATTGATGGGGCAACTGAAATCCAGGGAGTCTGGGCTGCCGGCGAGGCTGCATGCAACAGCGTTCATGGCTCTAATCGTCTGGGTGCAAACTCCACTTCAGAATGCATCGTTTGGGGAAAGATTACAGGGGAGTTGGCAGTTGATTACATCCGGAGCAATCCACAGACTAATCCCTGGCCACATCACCTGGTTGCAGCCGAAGAAAAGAGGATCTATGACGGAATATTCCGGGGAGGCGGGGGCATCAATCCATATGAGGTCAGACAACAGCTTACAGATACCATGAATGACAAGGCATATGTTTACAGAAATGAGACTGATCTGGTTGAGGGTCTTAAAAAAATCCGCGAATTAAAACAGCAGGCCTGGAAACATGTAGATGACAAGGCAAAAGAGTACAATACCAACTTTGCAAACGTGATGGAACTTGATTCCATGTTCAGGGTGGCAGAGATTGTGCTGCTTGGTGCAATTAATAGAAGAGAGTCTCGTGGCGCTCATGCAAGAACTGATTATACAAAACGTGATGATGTCAACTTTTTACATCATACCCTTGCTTATTATGATCCTGATGTGCCAATTATGAAGACCCACCCGGTCACAATTACAAAGTATCAGCCAGTGGAGAGGAAATACTAGAAATGACCAAGGATGAACACAAAGAGGGCATCAAAGGAATGGCCAATCCAACCCGATACGGGATTGAGCGTGTTGCATACTGGCTGATGAGACTAAGCGGATTGGGATTGTTGATCTATTTTGTAGCCCACATTTATGAGACAAGCAATATTCTGAGGGGACGAGTCGGCTGGAATGAGTTTCTTGATCTGACTCAGACTACAGAAGGACACGTATTTTTGGCACTAGTCATTGGAATGTGTGTATTTCACACGGTAAACGGAATTAGAGTGATGCTAGGGCACGGCGGAGTCGGCGTAGGAAGGCCTGCAAGACCTGACTATCCATATGATCCGGCATCACAGAACTATAGGCACAAGATAGGCATCTATTCGGCAATAGTCCTTGCAGCACTTGCAATGATGTATGGTCTGGCGGTAATGTTTGGTGAGTAACATGAGAGAAAGCACAATAATGAAAATTCACTATGGAACGGCTTTGGCAGCTGTTGCACTGGTGGCAGTCCATATTTTGATGCGCCTAACCCAGGGATTTGCAGAATCCTTAGAGTACGAAAGCGTTCTTGCCAATTACAGATTCATTCCCTATGCCATAATGCTTGAACTAATCTTAATCTTGCTTTCTGTTCACGGATTCAATGGATTGAGGGTTATTTTGTTGGAATTAAGACAGGGAAGAACCTATGAGAAAGCTGTCTCTTATGGCTGCCTGGCTGCAATGATTGGGTTAATAGCCTACGGTTCAAGAACAATTATTATGACTAACATGGGGGCAGTATAGGAATGGCACAGCTGGCAAGTATTGCAGATGAGCAGACCTCCACGCCACTGTCTTCTGCAAAGTCTGTCACCCTTAGAATCTCAAGGTTCAATCCGGAACACGACGAATCCAAGAGTTTTATGGAGTTTTCTGTGCCGTATGAGAAATGGACAACGGTTCTTGAGGCAATTCTTGATGTAAAGAAGCACCTTGATCATTCAGTGGCAGTCCGTTATTCTTGCAGGCAGGCCACGTGTGGCTCATGCGGAATGATGATTAACGGAAAGCCCAGGCTTGCATGCTTTACAAAAATTAGCGAGCTAAACTCAAATGTCGTAACTGTCGAACCTATGAACAATTTTCCAGTTATCCGTGATCTTGCAGTCAAGTTTGAAAAATTATTTGACACGCACCAGAAGATCAAACCGTTTTTGATTCGTGATGGCACAGAACTAGTCTCAGATGAAAAAGAGTTCCTACAGTCTCCTGAAGAGGTTGAGCAGTACATACAATTTGCAAACTGTATCAAATGCGGTTTGTGCAACTCTGCATGTCCTACAATGGCTACTGATTCGTCTTTTGTCGGGCCTCAGGCACTGGCCCAGGCATATCGTTACGTTGCTGACAGCAGGGACAAGGGAAAGGATTCCAGATTAAAGATAATTGATGACTCTCATGGAATTTGGAGATGTCACTTTGCCGGTTCTTGCAGTCAGGTATGTCCAAAGGGTGTTGACCCTGCAATGGGAATCCAGTTACTCCGGGGTTACATGCTGGGTTTTAGAGACTAGCCTAATTTTTTTGGATTTGGGCTGTTGTTTACCTGATTGTTAATCTGTTCTGCCATAAAGTGATTTGAGACATTTACCTTAACGTCATTGACCCCTTCCACTTTAAGCAGGTTGTCGTGAACATCCTGGCAAATCTTAAAACCAAATACTGCCGGACAGAACGGACTGGTAAGATGCAAGTCAACTTTGACATTGCTGTCGTTGATGTCAACCTCATCAATTAGTTCCAGCTCTACAATTGACGTATTGATTTCAGGATCTACAATCTTGGATAACTCGTCAAATATTTTTACTCGCATCTGTTTGATATCTTGGCTCATGTCGTCAGAACCAACGATCCTATATATAACCATTTTAGAACCTTAGATAATGTATCGTTCCCGTCTTGGTACCGGTCTGAGTGAGATTACTCTGGATTATGTTTCCTCTATTAATGATGACTCTCAAATCTCACTATATGATATTCTTGGAAGTCAGGCTCATTCCCTGATGTTGTTTCAAAACAACATTATTACAAAAAATGATGCCAAAAAAATTTTATCTGCCTTAGAGAGCTTAAAAAATGAGAAACTTGATGCAGCGTCTGGCGCTGAGGATATTCATGAGCTAATTGAGACGTTGGTAATAAAGAAAGCTGGCATGGCAAGCGGCGGCAAGATGCATACTGCAAGATCCCGCAACGATCAAGTTGTTTTGGACATACGAATGAAGATCAGAGATGATATCAATACTCTATGTAACTGCCTTTTAGATACCATTGAGGCCCTTGTTTCTGTGGCTAAAAATCACCAAAAAACAATCATGCCATTGTACACACACCTTCAGCAGGCTCAGGCAGGCCTGTTTTCTCATTATCTTTTAGCACATGCTGATGTACTAACGCGAGACTTTGAAAGACTGTTTGGAACGTTTGGGAGAGTAAATCAGAGTCCCCTTGGCGCAGGGCCCGTAGGTGGAACAAGCATTCCAATTGACAGACACAGTACAGCAAGGATGCTGGGTTTTGACAGTCTTGTTGAGAACTCTATTGATGCTACTAGTACGCGTGATTTTGTAGCAGAATATGTTGCAATGGTTTCTATTCTGATGACTAATCTAAGCAAGATATCCGAAGACTTTGTAATCTGGTCTACCTCTGAGTTTTCGTTTATTGAGCTCTCAGATGAGTTTACGTCTCCTTCAAGCGTAATGCCTCAAAAAAAGAATCCCGATATCTTGGAACTGACCAGGGGCAAGACTGCCGAGGTTATTGGGAATTTGACTGCGATTTTAACTACTGTTAAAGGCCTGGCATCCGGATACGGACGTGATTTACAGCAGATAAAGTCATCAATCTGGTCCACATCAGAGATTTCCATTAGTGCGCTGCTGATTTTAAAATCTATTCTGTTAACTTTAAAGGTAAATGAAAAACAGATGAAAAGGACCACAGAATCCAGCAATCTTATCGCATTGGATATAGCTGAAAAACTGGTTCAGCAAGGCATTCCGTTTAGGGTCACCCATAAAATTTCAGGAATTTTGGTTCAGTTAGCACACGGTTCAAAAAAACCCATATCAAAGCTGACTTTGCAGCAAATCAAAAAATCAGTAGAGGGTACCAAGGTTGATCCTAAAATTGTCTCAGGAATCATCAGTACAACAACTGTTGTTTCCTCCCTTAAGGATAGAAGATCACACGGTTCGTCTGGATATGATGAGCAAAAAAGGATGATTTCTGAGAGAACTCAAAAAATCAACCAGTACCGAACAGATGTATCTGATCGGGAAAACAAGATCATCTCATCAATTAGTTCCCTAGAAAAACAAGTCCAGAAAATTATTGGATGATTAAAGTAAGAGAGAGGGTCTAAACGGATTATTTGCTCTGATATTGCCTGTTTCAAATTCATTTCATGAAATAGAGCACCTACTGTTTTAGATAGAGGCTATTTGATGATCTAATAAATTATTGATTTTTTGGAATGGCACCTAAGACATATTCTAATCCTTGTAAACATATTGAGGAAGCAAAAAAAGTATTTGTCTCTAATTGTTCTGGATTTTTCTGTCCGTAATTCTAACCTATTTTCTAAACTCTTGATCAATAGTTCATCTGGTTTTAGTTTGTGAGTATATTGATTTCAAATCTTATACGATGATTTCAAATCTTTCAGAATGTATAGATTAATGAATCTCTTTAGTGAATTCAATCGATCTATTTATAAAAAATTAAAATTTCATATTTTCATATGGGTGTAATGATTTTTCAATCTAAACCATCCGGATTTACGGGCATTAAAGAAATCGGTGATAAAAAGAGGGCATTTGACTATGAAAAGATGATTCAAACATTAGTTGAAAGAAATATTGAAATAATTTTCCCTGAATTGGAATTTATTTATACTGAATTTTCTTTGGATGGTTTAAGGATTGATTCTGTTGCATTCAACAAAGAATCAAACTCTTTTGTCATAATTGAATACAAGAACATCAAACATGGAGGAGTATTAGATCAAGGAATGGCATATCTTGATTTGTTGGAAGATAAAAAAGAAGCTTTTCTTTTGTTATACAATAATGAAAAAAGTAAATCACTCAAGATGAATGATGTTGAATGGGAAGAATCAAAGGTGATCATTATTGCACCAGAATTCACCCTACATCAACTACGGTCTGCAAACAGAACAAAGGATCCAATTGATCTATACAAGATTAGTCGATTTGAAGATGACATTATAATCCTAGAAAAAATTCAGAAAAGTAGAATAGATTCCTCAAAAACAAAAACAAATCGTCCTCAAAGACTGGATGAATATTCTGAAGATGATTATCTTGCCGGAAAATATTTTCGAAACAGAATACCAAAAGAATCTGCAAGAAGATTATACAAGTTAATGAAAAATCGTATTTTGGAAAAATTTCCTGATTTAGAATTTAAACAAAAAAGTAGGTATGGTGGATTCTATTCTAATACTAATGGCTCTGCAATATGTACACTTGAGATATCTACGGTCAAACTGAAATGCTGTTATTCTACAAGCAAGAAAGACATTATGCCTGAATCAAAATTTGTTAGATACATGCGTAAAAAAAATGGAGAAAAAATTGGTCACTGGGGAATTGGTGATTATATGTCTGAAATCAATAATAAAGACGATATAAAAAATGCAATTCCTTTCATTGAAAAGGTATATCATCTTAAAATCAAATAAAAAATTTGAAAAATAATGCTATTTTAAAGATAGACTGCGGTAAAAAGGATATAAAAAAACGCGTAGATTCTCCTAGTGCTAAGTTATACGATCATCTATTGAAAGTTTGAACGTCTTTGACATGATTATACTATGTCCTACAAGACTACTATAGATTTCAATCGGTCATCATGGTACTTTTGAGCCTTGAAAATGAGATAAAAGAGAAGCGGGTCTAAAGGGATTCGGACCCTTGACAACCGGATTAAAAGTCCGGTGCGCTACCTGGCTGCGCCATAGACCCTCGTAAAAAATGCCTTTACTGTATAATTTAGTCTTTTACAAAAGATTTTGTTATGACAGAAACTTTTAATCGGGCATTTTATTTCAAACAACTTGTGCCCTTGTAGTATAGCCCGGTCTAGAATTCGGCCCTGTCACGGCTGAGACGCGTGTTCAAATCCCGCCGAGGGCGCCACTAATTTTGTTTAAATTCCTAGCTCAATCCGGTTCTGGTAAATTTTGGTGATCTATGTCATAATTCACATATTTAGTAATCTCTGAGTTGTACTTTGAGATTTTTTGATGATTAAAACTTGGTAATTTTTAAGAAAATCATCTCTTGCAATTTGCTGTTAATTTCCGGTGATCAGATCATCAAAATTTACTAGAATCCCTTTTTTGCTGTTCTTTTGCAGATCTTCTCTTATCCACAATCATATCTTTTTACGCAAAGTCTTTTGATGAATTAGAAAAGAGTCTTGTCTGTGACGTAATCTGAGTCTTGAGCTCACGCTTTATAGCTTCAGTAGTAGCGTTTCTCATCACTTCTTTTGCATCTGTTATTACTTTTGCACCTGCATGACTTCTTGTAATTACAATCAAATCATACAGTTTCTGAGATCCCTCTTTGTACACCCCTATATCTATTACATTTTTTTTAGATGCTACACGAATCTTTTCCAAGTAAAGTGCTAGCAATTTTTCTCCCAAAGAAGAGGACCTTGGACCGTCTCTGATTTTCTTCCAAGAATCATCGCCAAAAAACTCATCAAGATTCTTTTCTACACTCTTGTTTTTCTTTGTAGCAGAAACATTCTGTGCTATTCTGTGAGTGTAAAAATTAAGGATAATGTCTACGCCAATCTCTTTAGATAACTTCTCCATAAGATGCCACTTAATCGGAACATATGCAGCAGGGTCTATCAAAACAAGAATTGCAACCTGATATTTTCTCATCGCCAAGATTTTCTTTACAGTATTTTCAAAGTCCATAGTGTCTGCCTTGTAAGAAATATTATTTGGAATAATCTTACTTTTCTCCAAGCGAGCATTAAATGAATCAACATAAGCCGAATTAGTATCAGAGAAAATACAGCCGGTATATCCCAAACATGATGCATTTAGTGCTCCAATTAGCGCAGAACCTGGAAAAGATTCTTTTTTCAAGATAGGATCCTTAAAATCTGCAAACTTTCCCGAACCGCAAAAAGGATCTGCATAATAAAATTCCTTGAAATTATTGTTGCTTACGATAGATATGAAAACAGGCATGTAATAGTCAAGCAAGAGAAATTTCTTGATGGACCAGATATCTCCGATGGATTTTTCCAAACCGTCATTGTAAATGTGTGAAAAACTTGTTCTTGCTCGCTTGATGCTGTCAGTTATAGAAAATTTGTTCGGCAAGTAATACCTTGTGATGATTCAATGATATTAATTTTTTTAGAGCTATTTATTTTCGCAGTGGAACATACGTGCACCCATAGTCAAAATTTAACGCAATCTACAAAATGAATATTTTAGTAATAGTATAGATCTGATAAAAATATGGCAAACAATTCCGCCATTGAATGGACAGAGGCAACGTGGAATCCTACAACAGGGTGCACCAAGATATCTCCCGGTTGTGCAAATTGTTATGCTGAAAAACTTTCAAAAAGACTAAAAGCAATGGGAGTAAAAAAATACAAAAATAATTTTGAGTTTACAGAACAGCCTGATGACTTGGAATTACCTTTGACTTGGAAGAAAAGCAAGAAAGTTTTTGTAAACAGCATGTCGGATTTGTTTCATGAAAAATCCAGAATGGAATACATTGGCAGCTGTTTTCACACCATGCTACGAGCAGATCATCATTTCTATCAGGTCCTGACAAAACGTTCTCATGTCATGCTTGAATTCTCAAAACTGTTTAGAGATTACTTTGGAGAAAAAATACCTCCACATATTTGGATGGGAGTGAGTGTCGAAAACCGAGACTACAAATGGAGAGTTGATGATTTACGGAAAGTAAAATGTCATACAAGATTTTTGAGCATAGAGCCGTTGATTGGTTCAGTTGGCCAACTAAATCTGAAAAACATTGACTGGGTTATCATTGGAGGAGAAAGTGGCCCAGGTTACCGCAAAGTAGAAGAAAAGTGGATTCTAGATATCATAAAACAATGCAAAAAGCAAAAGGTTTGTGTTTTTTTCAAACAATGGGGAGGAATCAGACCAAAGTCTGGAGGACGTACAATCAAAGGCAGGACATATGATCAATACCCAACAGTCACCAAGGTCAACAGTGTCCTAAAGGAAGTGGAATATACCGAAAAAGAATTTGCCAATTTCTGCATCACTAAAATACAGAATAAAAAATCAACGCTAATCAAAGTCTAGCTGATATAAAATATTGCTGTAATTTTTCTTATGCTGTTGCTGTTCTTTGCAATGCAACGTGTCCCTCATAATGGACAATATTGCAAACCGTCTTTGTCTTGTTCTATCATAACGGTGTGTGTTTTACCCTGCGTATACATACAATATGATACTTTGATATTTCTTTAAACTCTTACGAACTAGCTTTTGATCTATAACGTAATTTTGAATTTTCTAGCCATAAATAAATGAGAAGAGTAGACAGATTTGACAAATCCTAACGAGGGCCCATTAATTTTTGTTCATATCCATGCTTCCTACATCGTTTTTAGGTTCAAATTTTACTCATAATGATAATTTGAATTGTTTAATCTCCTAAATGGGATTTGAATATATGTACATCATAAGATTTTTCAAACTAATCTCCATGCCGAGTTTGTTAATCTAAATAAATTACTTTGTTGGTAATTACCATATAATATAATTATTTAAAGCAGCAATTGCTAGTTTAATTAGCGAATGACCTAGGTCACATTGGGAAGGTGATGCGGAGTTTCTCCCCTAACCTTTCTATTTTGGAAAAATCTTTAATCTATAACTATGATGAGTTCCATTGACTTTGCGGAATTTCTTTTCTATCATGTCATAATATCTGTCCCAATTTGTGGTGTGTATTAATATTGTATTTCTCCTGAATTTCTTCCTGATACAAAAGCTACACAATCTACTATTTGTGAAAGATTTCTCCATTTTGAATCTGTAAATAATGGGTATTCAATCAGATAATCCAACTTAGAATAAATCGTTCCTTCTACCAGTCTTGTCCTTGAAATTTCATTAATCAAACCTCTACCTAACATTTCATTACCATACACCAGAACAACTGTCTTACGACCATCAGAATGAACATATCTCACATGACTTCTTATTGATGAATTTTTGTAAAACCTAATTTTTCAACAATCTTACAGATATTCCTATCAGAAACAAGATTGAGTTTCATTATGCTTGAATCTGTTGTATTCCTGCAAATCTTGATGATATAAAATTCTCTTTGGCTAAAGTGAAAATATAACATATTATCGCCTGTAATGAACAGCCTGAGAATGTTTGGTACTGATAACTTTGCATACTATGATGGGGCATATTAGGTTATCTTTTCAGGGGATCGGAGGCTCTTGACCCATCTTTCTATTGCATGGCATACCCTACTGGTTGTAATCTGTCCAAAGATTCTTTTTTTGGGAATGATGCAATAGTACTAAAGAGATCACTTGGGAATATCATTAATTTTGATTGGTGTGAAAGTATAACAAATAAAATTACAAGTTAACGGTAACATATCGTAAACTTTCTTGACTTTACGGAAAATCGTTACCTCCCTTGTTACGCATATAGAAATCGACGGATTGAGGTAAAGAGGGTTTTTACGCATAAAATAAAAAAATCATTACGCATAAAGAAAAAGGCAGATTAGCGGTTTTGTGAGATAAGAAAAAACTGCAATTAGAAAACGCCTGCCATTTGCCCCTGCTAGCAGAATTACTGATAACTATTTTTTTCTCTGATGATTTCATTTGATGGTTTTACCTCTGAAAGTCCTTAATCGTCATGTCTTTCTACAAAAATTTGAACATTAGTACATCATAGGACACTTCAGAAAACAGTATATGAAATTTTCACCATTAAATCTAGGCGGGGATCTAAATTTTCTCCAAAATTCCTCAAAAATAGCAAGTCATATTCTGATGGCTTAGTACAGAGATTCTAGGTTAGAGCAGCCTTTTTTGACCATGGTCGTCAAGTGTTTCTTGCATACCGGCTGCCTGTTTTGTTTTCTTGCGGGTTTTTTTTGCTACTTTTTTGCTCTTTTTAGTTTTCTTGAATACTTTTGAGATAGTTTGTTCTCCTTTTGATTTATCCAGATTTAGTTTTGGTTGTTTGCCCCAAGGCATATTTTCTAATTCTGTTCTCAATCTCATAGTTTCGACTGAGACGGTTGTTACTCTTCGTAACAGATCTATCACATGTTCCTTGTAATCAGCAAACTTGTATGTGTTGAATTTTTTCCTAATTTTGGGATCATCACATGACTTGTCTGATATTTGATTTTTTGATTCCTTATAGAATTCCAAAATCCATTCTAGTGCACATTTTGAGCTAAACTTGTATTGTAATGCCTGATTTGGAATATCTTCAAGAATTGTCTGATTATCGATCATTATTTTTGATTTCTTTAGGCTTAATTTGACGTTATTTTTGTTGGTTTTTTTGTCGATTCGCTTTAGGGGATATGGTTTAGCACTTTCGAACCCCACATGAAGATCATAGAGTTTTTTACCTATCCCAACCCATTCCATGAAATTTTCTGCCAATGGCATTCTCGGGAATTTTCGTTGCAGATTGAACATATATTTTTCTGAATATTTTGGGTCATTGAATATGGCATATGTGTAATAGAATATGTCCTCATAAGTTATTTTGCTACTTTTGTAATATGTTTGAAATAATTTTAGACCAAACTCTGTGATATTACTGTATCGTTTGTTATTATCTCCATACATGTAAAGTGGAATACATTGTGTATCAAGAACAGAGCCTGTGTCCATAATTTTATCAGCTACTAATGTATGGAATGGTATGTTAGTCTTGGGATTTGGAAATCCAATTAACATGTTTGGCTTGGAATCTTGGAATATACTAGGAAATTTTCTTAACCACTCGATTATTATTTTGTCAAAGTATTGATATTTTACTACGAACGGCCTATACATTGTCTTTTGAATATTTGTTTTGGTGTAAGATAAGCGATTACCGCGCAATAAATGATTTAATCCACCTCTAGTCCATTTTATTGTTTTGTCTACCTCTTTCCCAATTTCTTTTACAGACTTTGTTGTATTTTCATATGTAACAATTTGACGATTATAAAATGTGGAAAAATATTTGATTTTATTTTCTAATCTTTTTTTATCAAAATCATATACCCATTCATCTCGATTTGATTGAGAACCGTATGAAAACTTCTTAAATACAGAGTTGACATCATTTACCACAGGAACCAACTCATCAAAATCATTATTGGTCTGGTTAAGCCAATTAGCCTCCTTGTCAGGCATTATTTGCCTTAGTGATAGTGTAGAAAGCGAGTTGTCCGCAAGCCATTTGAGCTTCTCTTCGCTTTTTAGGTAGTTATCTATCTCAGTATAATGAATCTCTGATTTATTCTCACTAGTTTTAACGAAGAACGATATGGTGATTCCTACCTTGATAGTATCTCGAAATACATTGCCTGCTTGTTCTCGTCGTAGCTCACCAGATGTTCTTGCATTTCCTTTTAAATTTACAGTATAGATGTAATCAAATTCCTCATATACTGCTCTCCTAAAACCGTCATCTGACTTTGCATCAAGAAAAGAATTATTGCTAATAAACACAACCATGCCATTTTTCTTGATACGCTCACTTGACCACTTAAGAAACCGTTTGTACATGTCATACTTGGTGCTACCTTTTTTCACATTGGTATTGCTCCAAGTCTTTTCGATTTTTTGGTCAATGTCAGGATATTTGTCTGCAGGGTTAGCATCATTGAAGGATACCTGTATCGCGTTGTACGGCGGGTTTCCCAAGACCACACATATGTCCTTTGTTTGTTGCCTTGATATGCGCTTTACGTTGTCTTGTCCGTCAAAATATGAGCTTAATTTACCAAAATCTTTTGTACCGCTTGTAAGAGTATCCATCCAACAAATATTCTCAAATTCTTTAATCTTGCCTGTTATTTCCTGATAGGTATTCTCTATGTTTAGAGCTGCGATGTAATACGCAAGTATAGATATGTCATTTGCAAAAATATCATTGTTGTATTTTGATTCAAGCGATGTCGGTTTTGTATGTCTCAAAACGGATGTCACAAATGTTCCGGTTCCAGTTGCAGGATCAAGTATTGTGACATTGTCATCAGAGAGATTTCTTCCAAAATGTTTCTCAAGTAATTGTTCTGTAGACTTTACCATAAAGTCTACTACTTCTGATGGCGTGTATGCTATTCCCCAACTGTCCTTGTTTTTTGGATCATACTTTGCATAAAATGTTTCATATACCTGCTTTAGAAAATCCTGTTTTTCTGTAGCATCAGTGATAGACTCTGCGACAAGCTCTATTGTACTATAGTTTGCATTAATCTCTTTTACATCCATGCCAAGTATGTTGATCAATCCTTCGAGAGATCGTGCAACTGCATTTGTAGTATGAAGCTTGTGTTCATCATATATCAGGGCAAAAATTCTGTATGTTAGGACATGTTGCAATAACATTTCTGTAATGTCGTTTGGTTCTAGCTTATCGCTAATTACCTTGCGACACATGTCTAGAAATTTTGCAGCTTCTACATCATAGTCTTTGCTGTCTTTTGATGACTTGACTATTATAGCACGTGTATTTTTTATCGCTTTTTCAAGATTCTCAGCAAATTCATCAATGGCCTGTTGGTATGCAGTGAATTTATCAAATGCATTTTGTACTTTTGTGTCAACTTCTATGTGTTCATCATTTACGTTAACCTTAATCTCGTGAATGAATTTGACAATCAACTCTTTTTTAATCTCTGTCCTCAATATGACATGTCGAGGCTTTGCATGCAAAGTTCCGTGATCTCTCATTGTAGTAAAGATGTGATGTGTATCGCCGTATCGGGTAATCACCATACAGGGATTTGTGTTTTTTTGGGCTACTTGACTGGATAATCCCCTCCAATTTGATTCTGCCTCAAGATACAAAATATTGAAATAATCCTTCCTTGCAATTATTTCCACATCTATCACAGCGTCTTCGTTGCAAAGTCTGCTGGTATCCCACGGTTCCCGGATTGTAGTGTACCCTACATTCTGAAAATCTCTTTGCAGTGGTTTTATGTGCTCATCAAAACTCATTAGCTCACCATCATACTGTATAATATTCTGGGCTTTTTGATGGTCTTTGTATATTTGATGTGGCCGTATTTTTTTTGGATTTTTTCAAGTTCATCAATTATCGTAGCATCATTCATTGAAACGTCTTTGTCAATCTGTCTGTGCAACTCAGACAGGCTTCTATAAGGCTGATGTGTGTGCCTCATTCTAGATGTCACAAACGGTTTTAGTTTCTTTGCACGTTCTGCAAGTGTAGCTCGTGATGCTAGCATGGCGGACTTTTCAGCAGTCACAAACGGTTTTAGTTTCTTTGCACGTTCTGCAAGAGACCTATCATGTGTTGCAATACGTGTCAATTTTTTATCAAAAAATATCTGATGTTTACGCTCTGTATTTCGGACTGATTCATTTTTCATATCCCGTACGAACCGTTTCCACGCAATGCCTACTAAATCATTGTACTGCAAGTCATCACATTTTCCTGTATGGTTGATGTTGTTACCAATCTGTTTGAGAAAAGATGATGGAGTTATGGAATTCAGATTTCCATTTTTTGTTATTTCATAATGCTTTCTAAATGCTGTACCGAGATTACCCCTTCCGTCTTGATCCAAAATTGATCCTTCTGCCTCGCATGCTATTATGAGCTTGTCTGAACCAGTTACTGCCCTTATTCCAAACGGTAAATTGTCAAAATAATTTTTCTTCTCCTTATCTTGGCTTATATCATCTGCATGTTTTTCAGAATCTGTTTCCTCTATGTCGAAAATGCCACTCTGTATCTCTGGATCTGATATGTCATCATTGTCATCAGGATTGTATATTGGCGATATGCCTTTTTCATCAATGTCTTCTGTTGCCACCAATATTTGTTGGTCAGAACCAATTATTCTACGAATTGTTCTAATTTTTTCAGATACTCTTTCCTGTAATGATAGTGCTATGTCAATTTTTGTTGTAGGTAGAAAATTGAAAATATCGATTATCGGATGCTCTGAACCAATCCTGTCCAGTCTTCCGACTCTTTGAATGAGTCGTACCGGATTCCAGTGAAAGTCATAGTTGATTACGGTTTTGCCAGCATGCAGATTTACTCCTTCTGATAAAACATCAGTGCTTACCAGTATGTCAATCTCTTTGTTTTCGGGTATTTTATCAGCCGCATTGTTGTTCTTGGGATCAAATCTCTCCACTAGCGATGTTTTTGTCTTTTGATCCACCTTGGAGTCAATCTTTTCTATCTTTCTATCTTTTGGGAGCTCATCTTTCAGGTAATCATAAATGTATTTGACAGTTTCTGCTGATTCTGAGAATATTAAGATCTTTTCATCCTTGTCTTTGATCAGATCTCGGAGCTTGTGAAGTTTGTCATCTCGTTTTGTAAATTCCTCACCTCGTAGATGGCCTACAATTTCAGCAAACTTGCTAAGATCCTCATCAATCTCTTTTTTCCACAAATCCACATCAAATGCCTTGATATCATATTTTGATTTGATGTTTGCAATATCTTCATCATAATCTTTGTCATCATAATCATCATCCATCTTTTTGTATATTACATCCTTGAATTCCTTTCCAATTGGAATTCTACCCTTCTCTAATTGTTTTTTAAATAGTCTGTATCCTTTCTGGTAGTTGTTGATACTAGTATCAAAGGCCTTTAGGCTGCTTTCCATTCGTTTCAGTAGGGATGTTCTGACTATGCCAGACATTGGTCTTGAGATGTTTACAAGATCAGCATATCTTGTATCTGTGAGAAATTCATCTTTGATATATTTTCCTGGAACATATCTTGCTAGATGAAGTGATTCTATTGCATTTTCTATCTGTGCAAAGGCATTGTTGTATACCTTATCTGCATCATATTCCTCTGGATTTTGCAGCTTTCGTTTTGGAAAATATTTACGTCCTTCTTTCATGTCCATATAATATCTATTACCATCACGTTTTGCGTATTTTTTTATGATCTGGGTTCGAGTTCTGCGTATTAGTACATGTTTTAACAGTTCTTGGATCTTGATTACCCCTTCTGGACTGACCTCTCTGGTTGCACTTTCTAGTCCTTTAAAGTACTCATCCAATTTGGTAGATCCAACAGGCGGTATTCTTTCAACACCCTCTGTAGGAAATAGCTTTAGCTGGTTTTTAAGATCGTGTATGGTGTTGGATATTGGTGTGGCAGTAAGCATTATCATTTTTGCCTCATCGGTCTTTTCTTCCATAAATGCAGACAGTGCTTGATATGCATTGGTATCGTGATGTCTAAAGTTATGGCTCTCATCTATCAGTATCACATCACAATGTGTATAACGACGTAACACATTATCATCCATACCTATTTTAAATCTGGATTCTACTTCTCCATAAATGTCAAAATCGCGCAAAAGATTTCTCCACATTTCAATTAGATGTGGAGGACAGATCACCAAAGGTTTTGCGTGTTGATAATCCTTGAGACGCTTCAGTATCTCACTACCAATATATGACTTGCCTGTGCCAACCACATCTGCAATGATCACGCCATTGTAATTATCGAGTTTTGTAAGTGCCTCACTGACAGCCTTATTTTGAAAGTCAAACAGTTCCTTAGTTCCATTAGACTCACCGTCAACTCCATGACCTATTAATTTTTCATGTTCATACAAGGATGCCTTGCCGTATACATCTTCAGGAGTGTTGTCATTGCCTGTCCATGATCGATCTAAAATATCTGCAATCTCTTCTGTAAATTCCTTACAACTTTTATCATTCCAATGACAATCAAACCACTGTAGCAGACCTTTGACATTTGCATCATTCTTGGTCTTTAAATTTAATTCAGTATGTTCCTTTATTCCAGATATTGAAAGATTGCTGGATCCAACTATTGCCATCCGTGGAGCTATGGTGTTATCAAGCTCAAAGATGTATGCTTTTGCATGTAGTTGTTCTCTGGTGTATACCTTTACCTGTAGCTTTTTCTTTTGAATTAATTCTCTGATCTTTTTGGCAGCTACTTGATCTTTTGTTGTCTGAGGCATGTATTCCAAAGTTTTTTTCACTTGGTCTTTCATGATTCCTACTTCCTGCTCATCAGTGGTTTCTTTTACTGATATATTTTTTCGAACGGAATCCAAATTCTCATTGCTAGCAAGTAGAGCCTCAGCTGTAGCACGGTTTGTGGTGGGGGATATTAGCAGGCGTATCATGTCGTTTGGATCTTCACTGTTCTCTATTCTTGCTAAGCTGTCCATAATTTCAGAAAATCCCGAGATGAAAAAATAACCTACAGCAATACTTGCTCTCTTGGTTTCTGGCAAGGCAGAACGAAGATGATCGATGAGTATGTGATGTTCATTGTCTATTATGTCTTCGTTGTCTATGTGACATTCTTCATCAGACATATTACTCATTTTAGGTTATATGGCCTCCTTTTTAATCTCAACATTTCAACAGATATTTTGTATTTTTTTGGCATGCCTTGTGATGTGAATGACGTTGGCCTTCTGTTGACTATCATGGTTATTTTTTCTTTGGCGGATAATTCTTAATATGTTCACCTATTGGGAGTTCAATTCTTGCATAGTCGTGTATAGACAAACAAATCTTGTGTGGGATAAACGATATTCTGAGGTCATATGGGTTTGGGTGGATATCAAACAGCAATAATGATTCTAATATGCATGTTGCGTGATGTTTTTTTATAAACAGAGAGTAATTTCTTGGGTAACGGAATTAAGTTGCTAGTTTAAAACCCATATGTATGACAACTCACAAATCATGTACAAAAGCTAGCTCAATCAAACACAAAAAATCTAAACTGCTTCAGGATCAAGATGTCAAAAGATGGTATGACAACATGGTACGTGGAAGTCCGCTTACAGCTGAAGGACGTCTTCGAAAGCTGGGAAGGTTCTGCGAGATGCACCATACTAACCCTGCACATCTTGCAGATCTAGCGGTAAATGATCTAAGAACTGCAACCGATCTACTGGAGGATCATATAACAATGATGGAATCTCACAATTATTCTCCCGGTTACATTGAAGATCATATAAACACCGTAAAATCATGGTTCAGACATTTTGACGTAATGGTAAGAAGGAAAGTAAGAGTAGCATCACTCGGTTTTTCCCCTACATTACAGAACGAACGAGTGCCAGATGCAAGTGAGATGTTAGACATATACCGTAAAACCGATTTGAGGGAATCTGTAATGATTTCTCTGATGGCTAAATCAGGTCTAAGACCGGGAGTAATTGGAAACTATAGAGGAACTGATGGTTTACAGATAAGAGATCTTCCAGATATTACAATATGTCATGGGAAAGTAAAGTGCAATCAGTTACCAAATAAAATCATAGTAAGACGTGAGCTGTCAAAAGCTGGACATCAATACTTTACATTTTCCACAAGATCTGCAACAGAACATCTTGTGACGTATCTAAACGACAGGCTGGCATGTGGGGAGGATCTGTGTGGACACTCACCGGTAATATCTCCAAATGACCACCGAGCAACACACACTTGGCGTAGATCAAAAAAGGCATTCCTTCCAACACAGCGCATAAGCGATAGAATACGTCAGACTTTCAGACCAAAATTTACATGGAGGCCTTATGTATTACGTGCATATTTTGATACACAACTGTTAATCGCAGAATCTCGTGGAAAGATGGCACATGATTTTCGTACCTTCTTTATGGGACACAAAGGAACCATAGAATCAAGATATACTACAAACAAGGGAATACTTCCTGTAATTCTAGTAAACGAGATGAGTAATGCTTTTGCACGATCTGAGAAATATCTGGATCAAGTTAGTGAGATTCCCAAATTGGAGCAAAAGCAACGAATACAAGAGATGATAGATCAGGCTACACCGAAGCAGATTGACTGCATTCTGGCTATACTCACACACCATTAAGACAGGTCTTGGGAAACCCGCCGTACAACGCGATACAGGTATCCTTCAATGATGCTAACCCTGCAGACAAATATCCTGACATTGACCAAAAAATCGAAAAGACTTGGAGCAATACCAATGTGAAAAAAGGTAGCACCAAGTATGACATGTACAAACGGTTTCTTAAGTGGTCAAGTGAGCGTATCAAGAAAAATGGCATGGTTGTGTTTATTAGCAATAATTCTTTTCTTGATGCAAAGTCAGATGACGGTTTTAGGAGAGCAGTATATGAGGAATTTGATTACATCTATACTGTAAATTTAAAAGGAAATCAAAATGTAACCAATTGGAGAAAACAAGGTGGAAAAGTATTTGGAAGTAAAGCGAAGATAGGCATCACAATCTCCTTCTTTATTAAAACTGGTGAAAAGGTATCTAAGATCTATTATACACAAGTCGATGACGATATGAAAAGAGAAGAGAAGCTCAAATGGCTTGCGGACAACTCGCTTTCTACACTATCACTAAGGCAAATAATGCCTGACAAGGAGGCTAATTGGCTTAACCAGACCAATAATGATTTTGATGAGTTGGTTCCTGTGGCGTATGATGAGAATTCCCTGTTTGAATTGCTTTCAATGGGAACGATGTCATCCAAAGACGATTGGGTATATAGTTTTGATAAAAAAAGATTAGAAAATAAAATCAAATATTTTTTCACATTTTATAATCGTCAAATTGTTACATATGAAAATACAACAAAGTCTGTAAAAGAAATTGGGAAAGAGATAGACAAAACAATAAAATGGACTAGAGGCGGATTAAATCATTTATTGCGCGGTAATCGCTTATCTTACACCAAAACAAATATTCAAAAGACAATGTATAGACCGTTCGTAGTAAAATATCAATACTTTGACAAAATAATAATCGATTGGTTAAGAAAATTTCCGCAGATATTTCCAGATCAAAATTCAAATAAGATAATATGTTTTGTAAATCCAAAAACTAACATATTATTTCAAACATTGGCAACGAATAAAATAACTTCAAACGATTGTATTCCTGGCGCACAATGTATTCCACTTTACATGTATGGAGATAATAATAAACGATACAGTAATATCACAGAGTTTGGTTTAAAATTATTTCAAACATATTACAAAAGTAGTAAAATAACTTATGAGGACATATTCTATTACACATATGCCATATTCAATGACCCAAAATATTCAGAAAAATATATGTTCAATCTGCAACGAAAATTCCCGAGAATACCCTTGGCAGAAAATTTCATGGAATGGGTTGGGATAGGCAAAAAACTCTATGATCTTCATGTTGGATTCGAAAGTGCTAAACCATATCCTCTAAAGCGAACTGACAAAAAAACCAAGAAAAACCGCGTCAAATTAAGTCTAAAGAAATCCAAGGAAGAGGACAAACTATCAAAAATAGTAATAGATGAACAGACCATGTTGGAAGACATACCAGACGATGCCCTCAGATACAAGTTCAGCTCAAGGTGTGCACTGGAATGGATTCTGGAATTCTACAAAGAATCCAAAAACATGATCCACGCCAAATCGTGTGATGATCCCAAAATTAGGAAAAAATTCAACACGTACAAATTTGCAGATCATAAGGAACATGTGATAGATCTGTTACGAAAAGTAACAACTGTCTCAATCGAGACGATGAGATTGAGAGCAGAGCTAGAAAAGATGGTATGGGGTAAACAACCAAAACTAAATCTGGATAAATCAAAGGAAGAAAAAATTGTCTCAAAAGCATCCAAGAAAACTAAAAAGAGCAAAAAATCAAGGAAAAAGAAAATAGGCATGAAAAATATAGAAAGAAGTCAGAAACGACTATTCTAAGCCATCAATAACCACCGAGATGCGATAACTTATGGACATTTTTCCTGCCTTTGTAATGCTTATACTTTATTTCTGATAGTTCTACATACAATACCCATGCTATGCAGAGGGCTGTGGTAAAATTACTCTTAGGTTAATTCACATCTAACATATTTTGATGAGTAGGAAGATTGTCAGGATTTGATGTAGGTATTGAACAAATAAAAAAAGATGTTTTTAATATCAAACATATTCAACCTAAAGAAATTAAATTTGAACTTGGTGAGAAATTCTCATTATCTATTTTCTTTGGAATGACTCTCATTTTGAATATATTGGGGAGAAAAAGTAAGAAATTCGTTAGAGAATAGTATTGAGTATGGAATTTAACGAATCAAGATCATTTTTGAATTTCAAGAGAAATTATCAAATATCCAAAAATTTCTTAGTTTTGCTTGTCAAAAACCAATTTATCCAATAGAAATTTCAGGTGCAATCCATCCAGGGTTTGAAAGGCGATGCAGGGTTTTCCCCCCCCCTAATCCAATAGAAATTTCAGGTGCAATCCATCCAGAGGGCCGACTTGAAAGCATCAAATTCCGCTGAGAGTGCCATCAGCTTTGTTTAAATCCTATATCTCTTAATTCTTTTTAATTGTCACCTCATCAATAGGATAATCCATTTGATCATGAAATAGATGACATAGTGGATAATGCCAAATTAATCTCAAAAATTAAGATTGTTGTTTTACGTGAGAGAGAAACAAATGTTATTCATTGTTGTGTTCAAAATGATAATTCTGATGATCTCTCCAAAAAAGAGTTACAAAATGCTGCATAGTCTTTAGAATCTTCGATTAGAAAATTAGACTTGATCTTTTTATCGATGTATACATTGTAAAAATAAATTGAAAAATAAAAAAGAACCATCATGTCCTAAATATGAAAAGCTTGGAGGAACAGCTAGTTGGTTCAATGGATTCTTCTGTATTATTAATTACTATAGACGAATCAAATATGGAATTAATTCCATAATATCAAAAAATATTTGCAAATGCTTATCCACATCTGAATTTTGAAATAAATACTGTTGGTGAAATTACTTGGAGTGTGAGTAATCCCATACCCGTTGATTTGTGTGCATATGCAGTTGATATTGTTACATCTACAGCAGAACCCATAACAATTGATGTTGCTACTAAAACCAAAGGTGAAGAAAAGGTGTAATTCCAACAAAACATGCTTTTTAGATTGTATTTATTGAAAATGAATGGTTTCTTTTTAAGTAAAAATCAGTGATGAGAGCGTAGTTCTGCGCTAAATCCAATAATTCAAAGTAAAAGATCCACAAAATGAAAACCAAACTTAGTGGAGTTTGACCAATTACAGGCTTTAGTGCAATGAGTAGAAGTAGATTTAATGATGACGATCTGAATTGATAAAGTACAAAAATCGATTTAAATGAATTTTTTTATACGTAATCATAGTTTGGGGATTTAAACAAAAATATTGAATCCCACCGAGGGTGCCATTATTTTCATTTTCAATATTTAGAATCATTTTGTAGCCGATCAGAACAACATAACATATCCTCTAAACGATGTCATTTAACTGTCTCACAAAAATATTAAAATTCAGGGAATTTTAGTGAAATTTGTTGTCTGAAGAGAAAAAAGAGTCTAAAGTAAAACCAACTAAAGATTCAGCCTCTGAAAAAGCGGCTGAGGATGCAACTGCAAAAGCGGCTGAGGATGCAAAAGCGGCTGAGGATGCAACTGCAAAAGCGGCTGAAAAAGCAGCTGAAGATGCAAAAGCGGCTGAGGATGCAACTGCAAAAGCGGCTGAAAAAACAGCTGATGATGCAAAAGCGGCTGAGGATGCGACATTAAAGGCAGAAGCCGCTGCCAAGGCCGTAGAAGAGGCCGAACGTGCAGTCAAAGAGGCCCTTGCAAAAGCAAAGGCAGCTAAAGAACAGGCAGAGGCAGCAGCCGAGGAAGAATACAAAGCAATTGCTGCTGAAGTTAAGGCAGATGCGACCAAAAAGTCTGATCATACTTTCAAAAGACAGGGTGAAGAAATTTTCAGACGTGATATGGGCGAGCCGGAATTCTTCCTAGATAAAAAAGACAGATTTCCAAGACCCATACTTTCTGCAGATGAGCAAGAATCGCTTACAAGAAAGGCAGAGATCCCGCAGGATCAGACTCCTGCCTATGTTCCAGAAAATGTTCTTAGTCCCGAATTTGAGGGCGTTTCAAATTATGAACGTGGCGTTAGCTCATTTTTAGAGGAGACTAGGCAGAAATTAAAACAATTAAAAGACGATCCTGATGCCACTGAGAAAGAAATTCAGGACACAAAGAATGAGATTACTTATTTGGAATCATTGCATGAGAATTTCTATATCGGTATGAATGTTTTTAGAACAGCCAAGGGCGGACGGGATAAAATTAGCGCATAATGGGTGATGTTTTGGGCCGCGTATCTTTTGATGTAATGAATGCCAGGGTAACTTTCAAAAATATTCCTCTGCACACACTCTCCAAATTTACCTTCAAGGATGTCAATGCAGCATGCGAGGAATTCAAAAAAATTCCCGGTGTTGATGAATGTATTATTATCCAGACGGCAAGCAGGGTCGAAATATTCACTGTTAGCAATGTTGAAACTGATGACTCTCCAGACGCTAGAAGGGAAGAGGGAAAAACGCTTGTGTTAAACAAAATAAAAGACACATGGGTGTCTTTATCCTCGTTAGAGCAAATTGATATTGATCATTTTGATCAAACGCTTGAAGTCTACAAAGGCGATGACGTCTATTTGCATTTGCTGCGATTGGCATCGGGTCTGGATTCTGTAGTAGTCGGCAAACAGGAAGTCTTTGATGAGATTGTACAATCCCTAGCAAAAGCAAAGGATGCAGGAGTATCTGGAAACATTCTCAATAAATTATTTGACAGTGTGATCAGACTTGCCATACGAATGAGGGATACCACAGGAATCTCAAAAAATGTGATTTCTTTGGGTGATGTTGCAGTAAAGCTTGTTGATGAAAAGGCGGGTCTGGATTCCAAGAAAAAGGTGCTCGTAATTGGTACCGGTGAGCCTGCCGCAATGCTTGCAAAGACTCTGAATAAAAAGGAGGTTGCCTTTGATGTCACAAGCAGAAGTATTGGGCGTGCTACCGGGTTTACAACCATTCTTGGCGGTACTCCTGTGGATTTTAACGATGTATTGGCAGGATTTGATAAATATGACATAATTTTTGTTGCAACTACTTCTGATTACTTTTTGATTACATTTGATAGGATCAAGCTAGTGATGGAAGAAAAGAAAAAAGGCACCTTAATTCTGGATTTATCTGATCCAAGGACTGTTGATGAGGGCATAACTGCGCTTCCCGGAATCAAGTTATTATTCAGAGATCAAATTACGGAGCTTTATGAGGAAAGTGTCAAGGCAAGGGCCGGACTTGTGCCTGCCGTGGAAAAAATCATAGACAAGGAACTTCCGGTTTTATCTGCTAGAATGAGAAAGCTGGATGCCTAGTTTTATTATAATTTCTGTTTTCTTAGGATAAACTGCATGACTGCTTCTTTAGAGTAATCTATTCCATGCTCTTCTTCTGTATGATTTCTAAAATCATCTAGCACAGTCTCCAGCTCCCCATCAGATACAAAGTCACACTCAAATCCATAATCACTACACTTGAGTTTGACCATACTTTGGGGAAAATATACTCAATATAAAAATCCACAGGTGTATTCTAAAATCATTTACAAGTGTGATAACCTGACCTAAAACAATTGAAATTCCCAGAAATGAAGATCAGCAGTTAGTTTATCAAAGGTTCCTATCCGTACGACTCGAACTTTATTCCAAAACTTCCGTCCGGTTTTTTTTCATGCTCTGTAACAAATCCCTTTGGACCAAGGTGTTCAATTACACCGTCAATTGTTCCTTGGTATCCACAAATGTATATGATTGAATTTTCCGGAGTAAGCTCTTCTCCCACCATTTCCTCTACCGGGGACAGCCCTGATTTCTTATCAGGCTTGAAAAATGACTCTACCCTGCCTACATGACCAGACCATGATCTGTTGAAAAATTCCTTTGGCCTGCTTATTGCAGCTCTGTATCTAAAGTTCCATTGATCCCTTCCTCTTTTTTCACTTTCTAATTCCAAATCCGTTAAAAGACGCTTGTAGCTTAACTCATCTACGTAACTTGCGCCATGCAATACGATTATTTCTCGCTTGTCATCTGTATCGTGAAAGTGTTTTGCAAATGCAATAAACGGTGCCAGTCCTGTGCCCCCACCCACACAGATTATTCTTCTGTTGTCTTTTTCTCCGTCAGGTAACTTGTCACTGATTTGTAATGCAGCTCCGGTTGGATCTCCAAGAGATACCTCATCGCCAACGCTCAGATAGAATAATTCAGTCGTTACACGGCCTGGCAGCGGTTTTCTTACCCATCTAATTACAAATTCAAAATAATCCCTGTTTTCTGCGTGCGATGCAATCGAATATGCCCTTCTTACAACTTTTTTTTCTGCAGGAATAGGGAGTCCTATTGTTAAAAACTGGCCTGTTTTGTATTCTGGCACCCCGTTTTCTGGAACCAGCCGTATGATTACTAGATCTTCTTTTAGCAGCTCCCTGTAGACTACCTTTGCTTTGACCTCAGTTACCATACAAAAAGTTTTTTCCTGACTTTGGTTAAATATATTTCTCTTATGAGATGATTGAAAAAATCTGATCAGGTCACATAATACCAATCATATCACAGACTGTGCATATCCCTTAATTCTGAAAAATCATTTTTTAATTTGTGAGATTATTTCATCAAGAATTTGCTGATTGGCAGCTGCGATAAATGAAACCCTTGTCTCATAGCTTAGGTCCGCATCAAGCGGGTTCAAATCCGCATCCAACAGCAGCCCTCCAGCCTCTTTGACAATTACATAGCCTGCCGCAATATCTTGAACCCTAATTTTATCTCGCAAGTCAATAAAAATATCCATCAATCCTCTTGCAAACAGCGCCATCTCCAGGGCATTTGCACCAAAATGTCTTGTGTGGTTATGGTTCTCAAATATGGGATGTAGTTTTCTCATAAGATCAGCTGTTGCACCAGATGTGTTGATTCCAACTATTTTGTAGATGGGATCTTTTTTGTGAACTTTGATTTGCCGGTTATCAAAAAAGGCCCCCTTGTTCTCTGATGCCCAATACATCTCACCGTTTGAGAGATTTGTAATGACTCCATCTGTAATAGAACTGAGTTTGTCTTCTGTTGCAAAGGCAAGAGAACTGCAAAAAAATGGGACTCCTCGCACTGCATTTGCAGACCCGTCTATTGCATCCATGATCACAAATCCCCTCGGATTCTCTGATAGCTCCACTCGTCCGCACTCCTCGCCTAAAACTATGCATTGAAAATCAATTTCCTTGAGATAGTCCAACACTGTCTTTTCAGCAATAATGTCTATGTTTCTGGAAACATCTCCGCCTGCTCCAATCCCAAAGTCTCCGGCAGCAGCATCGTCTGTACCTGCAAGATCCTTTACATTTTCATAAATTTTGTTTGAAGCCTCACGAAGAATTTCGATCACTTCCATAATGCAAAACCGGCCACTCGTAATTTAAGTGAAGAAAATATTTAGCTTGAAAGCATAAATAACAATAAGGAAGCTTAACGCTTGTGAGTGGCAAGGATGAGTCCGTAATCAGTAAGGAATCTTTGATGAGTACAAAGCCTGGAAAGCAGATTCTCAAACAAGCTCTGTTCAAGTCAAAGGGCTTCAAGTTGTTTAACAGATACAAAGAAGAGACAGAAGATCAGTTTACATCTTTTGCACAAAGATTTGCCCAAGGCCTGTTGCATGAGATAAAATCCGATACTGATCCCAATGCAACTCAGCAGGCATTTGGCAACGAAGTTGGCTCTACTGAAATTATCCTAAACGCATCTGAAATTGAGCCTATAAAATCAAAATTGGAAAGCCCTGATGTCATGCAAGACAGGGTAAATCGAATACTAAATTCAAATTTTGTAAAGATGACTTTTCCTGTCTTTAACGGATTGTTTGATGCAGCAGCAGAATATTCTAAAAGAGATGATCCGCAATTAAAGCAGGATATGGTTGAGGGACACATCATGGCAATTGATCTAAGCGAGCCTATGGACAGGATTGTAGACAAGGATGAGGATTTGGAATTCCTGGATGACTATAAGCTAATGAATCCGTATATTTTGAGATTGGCTAGGGACAAGATCTCCAAGGGCGGTGAGCAAGTACTAAAAGAGTTTGAGGCCGGTTTTGAGGATGCAAGAGTTGGCCAATACCTGGATGAAAAATTAAAGTCAAGGCCTGCTGAAATTACTGAGGAAGAGATGTCCCTCTCTTACAAAAAGTATCGTGCAGTAATGGGAACGGCCGGGAAAAACATGGCTTTGGCAGAAAGGCCACTAGGTGAAATTTTCTATTTGGGGATGGCACGAGCCGCCGAAGGCGTTGGGTGTGGAAATGAGATCGAGGACTCTATTAAAAACGGATTTGTAAAAATACCTTCCTGGCCGCTTTATTATTCATTGTTAGCTGGTGATGTGAAAAAAGGATTTGAAGTTACGCTGGAGAAAAGCAATCTGTATTTACAGGATGCACGACTTACACTTGAATTGTTGCCTGATGATTTTTCTCACAAGGAATTCTTGGAATTTTTGTTTCTGACTGTAGAGCATTACAATCAATATTGGTATAACAAATTACAAAAGGCCGGCAAGTGGGCCGAATATCAATCCAAACTTCCCAAGTGATTGCATTGATGTGGTCTGAAAAATACCGACCTCAGATAATTTCTGATATGGTGGGAAATGAGGATGCACGTGCGGCTATTACTGAGTGGTTTGTCAAGTGGAAAAGGGGTACAAAGCCCCTACTTTTAGTTGGTCCTCCAGGTACTGGAAAAACTACAATTGCATATCTTGTTGCCAAGCAGTTTGGGTATGACATGATCGGGCTTAATGCCAGCGATGTGAGAAGCAAGTCAAGAATAAACGAGATTCTTACGCCTGTCTTGGCCAATGTCAGCGTTATGGGAATTCCCATGATTTTTGTAGACGAAGTCGATGGAATTCACGGTCGTAGTGACTATGGTGGGGCATCTGCACTTGTAGATATTCTAAAAGAGCCCACCGTACCCATAGTTCTTGCTGCAAATAGTGATGCCTCTGATAAAATGAAAGGTATCAAAAAAGTGGTCAAAACAATCCGGTTCAAAAAAATTCCTCCCAGATTACTGCGAGTCTATCTTGAAAACATCTTAAAAAAACAGAGTGCAAAGCTGAGTCCGGGCGCCCTAATCAAGGTTATTGACAAATCAAAAGGGGATATTCGCTCAATGATTAACCTTGCACAGTCTTTGGTTACCGGATTTAATCCACAGACTGATCAGTCTTTTGAGAGGATTAACGTTGCAGACGGAGTAAATGCGTTCTTTAAAGCAAATTCAGCTGAGGAGGCCAAGAGTGTTCTTTATGCGATGCAGATTGATCCCAGAGAAAAGATTAACGCATTTTATTCTAGCATAATAACAAGCGAGTTGGACAGTACTGCTCTTGCAAAATATTTAAAGATATTATCTAGTGCCGACATGCTTTTTGGGAGGATTATGCAAACCCAAAACTGGAGACTGCTTCGGTACTTGAATGATATCCTAGTAAAACTATACCAGAATGATGATAGAGTCAGGTATTCCCAATACAATCTATCGTGGCCATTACTGAATCGAATCCGCTGGGATGGTGCAAAAATAAGATCACTGTCGTCTGTTATGGCAAGAAAACTGCACCTGTCCTCTAGTTCTTTTGTTACCCTGTGCTTGCCATATGTCTTATTTTGCATCAAAAATAAGACGCTTGAGTTGGAATTAGAGGAAACTTTTGGGGATATCATTGAGAAGGAGATTGAATTGATAAAATGAGTTGGAGAAAAATTCCCATGAAATTTCCCGGTACCTGCATTGTTTGCAACGGGAAGATATCTGTTAATGAGATTGGCCTTTGGGCAAAAGGACTGGGCGTAAAACATGAGAAATGTGCCCAAACTGACGAATTACAGTGTATCGTGTGTGGAGGGCCTGCCGGATGCCCTCAATGTGAATTTCTAGAAAATTGTGACATTCCAAACGTCTCTCAATTATGCATATGTAAGAGATGTAGTGAGGAAAAGGATGCTTTTAGCACATATCAAAAGTTTGTCAGCAAGAAATTCCCAATTCTTAACACTTGAAATTCTAAAAAAACAACGATCAGCAGATTTTTGTAAAAATCTTGCACGTGTCTATTTTCAAACTAAATTAATATATGAAACCATGTTTGGTTTAGATACTGTGCATTCTGAAAAGATTGAAGAATATACCAAAAAAAACAACATCGCACTACAAGGCGGGGGCCAAGATCGAATCAAGGCCCAGCATGACAAGGGAAAACTGACTGCCCGTGAGAGAATCAATCTTTTGCTTGATGAGGGCACGTTTACTGAAATTGATCCATTGACTACGCATCATTACCACGAATATGACATGCAGAAGAAAAAATTCTATAGTGATGGCGTGGTTTGCGGCTATGGAAGCGTCAATGGAAGACAGATCTTTGTTTTTGCCTATGATTTTACCGTGCTGGGTGGAACCCTAAGTCAGATGGGTGCCAAAAAGATTACCAAACTGATGGATCATGCAGTCAGAACCGGGTGTCCAATAATTGGAATTATGGATTCTGGCGGAGCTAGAATCCAAGAAGGCATAATGAGTCTTGACGGATTTGCAGACATCTTTTATCACAATCAATTAGCTTCTGGAGTCGTCCCACAAATTACTGCAAGCATTGGACCCTCTGCAGGCGGTTCTGTTTATTCTCCTGCAATGACTGACTTTGTCATCATGGTAGAAAAAGTGGGAACCATGTTTGTTACAGGCCCCGATGTAGTAAAGACTGTGCTAGGTGAGGAAATTTCATTTGATGATCTTGGCGGGGCAATGACGCATGGTTCAAAGAGTGGCGTTGCACATTTTGTTGCACAAAACGAATACGAGTGTATGGATTACATAAAAAAATTAATCTCATTTCTTCCGCAAAACAACACCGAACAGCCGCCAAAAACCAAAAATGACGATGATCCAAACAGATTGGATCACAGTCTCATCAACATTATTCCTGAAAATCCCTTACAGCCTTATGACATGAAGGAGATCATCAATTCGATTGTAGACAGTCATGAATTCTTTGAAGTACACGAACTCTTTGCGCCAAATGTTGTAGTGGGTTACGGAAGAATGAACGGACAGGTAGTAGGAATTATTGCCAACAACCCAATGCATCTTGCCGGTGCGCTTGACATTGATTCGTCAAACAAGGCGGCGCGTTTTATCAGGTTTTGTGATTCCTTTAACATTCCAATAATCACTTTGGTAGATACTCCCGGATACATGCCGGGTTCAAACCAAGAGCATAACGGAATCATCAGACATGGCAGCAAACTGCTTTATGCGTATTGTGAGGCAACCGTTCCTCGAATAACCTTGGTAATTGGAAAGGCATATGGCGGTGCATACATTGCAATGGGAAGCAAAAATCTCAGAACTGATGTCAATTATGCCTGGCCAACTGCAAGATGTGCCGTACTAGGCGGAGAAGCTGCCGTCAAAATCATGTCCAGAAAAGAGATAGAGGCAGCAGATGATCCTGAATCGCTAAAAAAGCAGTTAATTGACGAGTTTGCAGAAAAATTTGAAAATCCTTATGTTGCAGCCTCTCATGGAACCGTAGATAATGTCATTGATCCTGCTCAAACAAGACCTATGCTGATAAAGGCACTTGAAATGCTTGCAAACAAACGAGAAAAACAACTTCCGCGCAAACATGGAAATATCAATTTGTGATCAGGCATGATTGAAAAGGTACTAATCGCAAACAGAGGGGAGATTGCTCTTAGGGTAATCAGAACATGCAATGCGCTGGGAATCAAGACTGTTGCAGTATATTCTGATGAGGATTACAACTCGTTGCATGTTAAGAAAGCCGACGAGTCTTATCATATTGGAGAGGCAGCTCCTGCAAAGTCATATCTAAACCAAGAAAAGATTCTTCAGGTTATGTTATCTGCAGGCGCAGATGCCATACATCCAGGATATGGCTTTCTTTCTGAAAATGACGACTTTGCAAGACTGTGTGAAAAAAATAAGATCAATTTCATCGGGCCTTCTGCGGACTCTATGAACCTGTGCGGCGACAAGATGGAATGCAAAGCTGCAATGCTAAAAGCCCAAGTTCCAACAGTACCCGGAAGTCCGGGGCTGGTAAAGGATGCAGACGAGGCAGAAAAAATTGCAAATGAGATAGGTTATCCCGTACTTTTAAAATCAGTCTATGGCGGCGGAGGTCGTGGAATCAGGCTAGTTACTACTGACAAGGAACTGCAGGAGGGCTTTAAAACAGTAACATCTGAATCCATTGCCGCTGTTGGAAAATCTGCAATCATTGTTGAAAAATTCCTGGAAAAGACAAGGCACATAGAGTACCAAATGTGCAGGGATCATCACGGAAACGCAGTGCATCTCTTTGAGAGGGAATGCTCCATTCAACGACGGAATCAAAAATTAATTGAACAGACCCCGTCTCCCGTAGTCGATGAAGCAAAAAGAGAAGAGATTGGCGAATTGGTTGTCAAGGCAGCAAACGCCGTTGATTATACCAATCTTGGCACGGCAGAATTCCTAAGAGCAGATTCTGGGGAATTTTATTTCATTGAGATTAACGCAAGGCTCCAGGTAGAGCATCCCATCAGTGAGATGGTCTCGGGGTTGGACTTTGTTAAACTGCAAATTGATATTGCAAATGGGGAACCGCTTCCATTCAAACAAAAAGATCTAAAGATGAACGGATATGCCATCGAGTGCAGGATCAATGCAGAAGATACATTTTTGGACTTTGCACCTTCAACGGGACCTGTTCCGGACGTAACCATTCCTGCAGGACCAAACGTCAGATGTGACACGTATCTTTATCCAGGGTGCACAGTATCCCCATTTTATGATTCGTTGATGGCAAAACTCTGTACATGGGGACCAACATTTGAGGAATCCAGAACAAGGATGCTTACTGCATTAAATGACATGTACGTTCAGGGCGTAGAGACATCCATTCCCCTTTACAAAACAATTCTAAGCTCTGAGGAATACAAAAAGGGAGAACTTTCAACTGACTTTTTGAAGCGTTACGATATGATTAACAGGTTATCGGGGGATCTCAAGAGGGAAAGGGAGGAGAAGGGCAAGGCAGCAGTGGCTGCAGCCGTAATTTATTCTGAATACTTTAAAGACAGAGTTCAAAACAGCAGTACCGGTACTGCTGCAACGTGGAAAAACAAACTGGATTGATGATTGATGGACTATAAGATATCTGATGCTGAGAAATCATTTGAGGGGAGAATTGTTGAAAACTTGGGCAACAATGATTACGTAATTAGGATAAACGACAAGGAACATCAGCTAAGAATTATCAACATGGATGCAGGGGGAATCGAATTTATCCTAGACCAGCAGTATCACAAGGCAAAATATCTTCAAACCCTGACCAATCAGATGAATCTTGTAGTTGATCATGTTCCAATTACGCTAAACATGAACACGCATTTTGATGAGATTGTCTTCAAAAACTCCGGCGGCGGTACTAGTAGCGCCCAACTGGCACTAAAAAGTCAGATTCCAGGCAAAGTTGTATCCATTGCAGTTGCCGAGGATGACTCAGTCAAAAAGGGGGATGTTGTCTGTACTTTGGAATCCATGAAGATGCAAGTTGCAGTAAAAGCACACAAGGATGGCGTTGTTAGAAATCTCAAAATCAAGGAAGGTGTAACTGTCGCCAAGGGTGACGTCATTACCGACCTGGAATAAGGTTTTTGTCTTTTATTTTAAGAAATTTTTAATTTCGTCATAATCTGGTTCTTTTAATGGATCCTCTGAAACCCATTTGTAACCAATTTTTCCATCCTCGTTAACTATGAATACAGAACGCTTTGCTGCATTGTAGTCTTTGATGTGAAGCAAGTCAGGCATCAAGATACCATAGTCCCGAATTGTTTTACTTGTATAATCGCCCAATAATGGAAAGTTAAAGCTGTGTTTTTCTGCAAATGCCTTGTTTGCAAAAGGGCCGTCATTGCTGATTGCAATCACTTTGGCACCCGTGTCTGAAATTTCTTTCCAAGAATCCCTAAACGTACAAAGTTCTGCCTCACATACAGGGGAACTTGCTGCGACTATAAATGACAGGACGATTTTTCCGCCTTTAAATTCATCCAGAGTCCGTAATTTCAATTCGGTATCTGGAAGCTCAAATCCCGGAGCGGCATCCCCTACATTTAGTGACATGATCGCATTGCTGATGTTATCCTATTAAGTCCTTTTCAAAAATGATTTTTTTCAGATTTTGATCTAAAAACGAAACATACCTTTTTATACAAAAATTAGGGTGAAAAGCTAAATTGGTCGGGGAATTAGCGGGCAATTATAGTACCGTTGTGTTGATGTTTGCGTTTGGTATAGTAGCTATGGCTCCAGCTCTGGTTATTTCAAGAATGATCTCTCCCCGAAAACGAAGCAATCCGGTAAAATTTTTGCCAATGGAATGTGGCCAAGTCCCAACAGGAGAGGGAAGGACCCATTTTATGATGCAGTATTACCCGTATATTCTCATGTTTGTCGTATTTGATGTCATGGCAATTTTCTTGTATGCATGGGGGAGTGCCCTCCTAGAGATTCCAAAGATGGCAACCCTGCCAATGATGGGATTCTTGGCAATTATGTTTGGTGCAATGGCATTTGCATTATATCAGTCAGGGAGAAGAAGGATATGGTAGTTTTTTATATAAATGGCATTTACGAGGATAGGGGATAAGATTGCTCAAAGATTTGGTAACACCAGAAAATGCAAATGTCTTTGTAGGAAAGCTAGGAGACATTTTAGAAAAAGCAATTGATAAACCATTGGGCTATGCCATTAACTGGGGTAGAATTTGGTCGCTCTGGCCTGTCCACATTGAAACAGCTTGCTGCAGTGTAGAATTTGGTGCAGCATCTAGTCCGCGATATGATGTTGAAAGATTTGGTATCATCGAAGCGTTTGGTTCACTTAGACAATGTGATCTTGTAGTTGTTCAGGGAACCATTACAAGAAAAATGGCGCCACGTCTCAGGCTAGTTTATGATCAAATGCCAGAACCAAAGTATGTGATTGCCATGGGAGCTTGTGCAATTACTGGAGGCTTGTATTTTGATTCGTACAACGTACTTCCGGGAATTGACGGAGTTATTCCAGTTGATGTCTATGTTCCGGGTTGCCCACCTAGACCTGAAACTCTCATCCAAGGATGTATGCTATTGCAAGAAAAGATCAAGAGAATGAAGGCTAGGAAGTTTGTATAATGAGTACTAAAACAGAAAATCCTCCTGCAGATGCCAAGCCTGAAGTAAAAGCGCCGCCTCCACCCAAACCTGCGCCAAAGAAACCCGAAGCGCCTCCTGTGGAGTTACCTGCGTTTGAAAAGGGGATTTCTGAGAAAATTGTTGAAAAATTTGGTGATAAAGTCAAAGTGGGATTTGTAAAAGAGGACAGAGTCAGAATTAACGTAAGCAGGGAAGATGTTCACGATGTTGCCGAGTTCATTCGTGACGGACTAAATTATGACCATGTTGAATCTGTATCAGGTGTAGATTATCCTGCAGATAACGAAATTGAGGTTGTGTACCACATAGGATCATACACTGATTCCTCATTAGCAAGACAGATTCTAGTTTTGGCTACAAGGGCACAAAGAGAGACAAATCCAATTCCCGGAAATGATGCCACCAAACTTCCAACCCTTAGGGACGTATTTTACAGTGTAGAATTTCATGAAAGAGAAGTTTTTGAGATGTTAGGCGTGTACTTTGAAGGCCATCCTGACAACAGACGACTGCTCTTGCCAGAAGACTGGGCAGATTTACCACCGCTTAGAAAGGACTTTGCAATAAAGGGCAGATAGAGATGACTATGAATTTACCACCCGGATTGGCACTCCAAAAAGTCGATGAAAGAATAATGACTCTCAACGTCGGACCGCAGCATCCAGGTTCTGGCCATATGAGAATTGTTGTACAGATTGACGGTGATTATATTGTTGCATGTGATCCAGATCCAGGATATGTCCATCGTGGAGAAGAAAAGATGGCAGAGTACAGAAATTATATTCTAAATATCCCCCATTTGGAAAGACCGGTAATTCATGATTCGTGTAATGTGCTTTATCCATATGTCTTGGGCGCAGAAGAGCTGCTTGGGATAGAAGTTCCAGAGCGTGCAAAATACGTTAGAGTCATTGCATCTGAACTAAACCGATGTATCTACATCATGTACTGGCTCGCAATCTATGGAATCTTCTTGGGACACTCGACTATGTTTATGTGGCCTGCCGGTGATCGTGAGCTCTTAATTGATCTTATGGAAAAGATGACCGGTGCCAGGGTAACACATGCCCACTTTATTCCAGGCGGAGTCAGAAATGATTTGCCTCCAAACTTTGAGGATGTCTGCCTGCGTCAGGTCAACTATTTTGAGAAGCGTATCAAAGAGTATGCTGCGGTATTTTATGACAATCCCATTCTGATTTCAAGAACCAGAGATACCGGAATTCTGTCAAGGCAGGATGCAATTAGATACGGTACCACCGGCTCTGTATTACGTGCCAGCGGTGTGGATTATGATCTCAGAGTAAAGGAGCCATACGATGTCTACGATGAGCTAGACGTTCATACCAATGTGATGAAAGAAGGGGATTCTTATGCAAGATCCAAAGTCCCGTGGCTTGACATGTTAGAAAGCTGCAACATCATCAGACAGGCATTGCAAAAAATGCCAAAGTCAGGCTCTGTTAGAACCAAACTAAAACCAAATCCAAAAGGCAAGGGCCTTGATTCTGTGTACAAACGCGTGGAATCAGGCAGGGGTTCCTTGGGTTGCTACATTGTCTCTGATGGCAAGGTGGAGCCATACAGGGTAAAGATGAGTGTGCCGTCTTTTAGAAATCTCATTGCCTTGCCAAACCTCCTCAGAGGTGAAAAACTTGGCAACATGCCATCTGTTTATTGGAGTCTGAATTACTGGCCGGTGGAGGCTGACCGATAATGTCTGTTATTGCACCAAACTTTAAGCTAAGTGAATTCATCAAATCACTGCTTGATAATGTATTTTGGATAGTTTTGATAGCTGTTTTGATTGGCATTCCAGCAGTAATGATGGTTCTATTTGTAGTTGAGATGCCTGTTATTGACGGTGAACTGCTTACGCCATTTCTTGCATTTACCTGGTTGGCAGATCCCTCACGCGTTCTTCCGATAGTTCACGCCTTTATGGCAACTGATATGTTCAGAGTAATGGCATTTCCTGGATTTGGATTTGCTGCATTGCTAGCAGCTGCAACAATCTTTGTTGAGAGAAAAATGCTTGCAAAGTTACAGTTAAGGGTAGGTCCCTTTTACTGTGGCAAGTTTGAAGGCATCTTGCAACTAATGGGTGACGGCCTGAAATTAATCTCAAAGGAAATTATCATTCCTGCAAAGGCCGACAAGCCTATTTTCTGGGCGGCTCCTGTACTGTTTGTAGCTGCTGCAGCATCATTTGTTGCGTTTATTCCCGTTGCACCAGGCTGGGTAGTCGCAGATGTGGAGATGGGACTGCTTGGTGTCTTTGCAGTTATTGGATTTTTCCCAATTATCACAATTCTTTCTGCTTGGTCTGCAAATAGCAAGTTCCCATTCATTGGCGGAATCAGGGCGCTATTCCAAATGGTTTCATTTGAGATTCCGTTGATTTTATCCTTATTGGGAGTTGTAATGTTGACTGGCTCGCTTAACTTGTCTGAAATTGCTGCAAGCCAGTCTAGCTTCCCATGGATTGTATTTTTGCCAGTTGGTGCAATTGTATTTTTTATCACAATGCTTGCAGAGTTGGAAAGAATTCCGTTTGATCTGCCCGAAGCAGAGAGTGAGATTGTGGCCGGATGGCTAACTGAGTTATCTGGAATGATGTATGGCCTTGTTCAGCTAGGAACGTATCTCAAACTGTATGCGTTTGCCGGCTTGTTTGTTGTAATTTTCCTAGGCGGCTGGAATGGCCCCATGGTTGTTCCCCCATTCCCAGCAGAACTTCTTGAGGGAATTGAGATGGGTCCTGTTACTGTAGGACCGTTCCCAGGATTGCCGTTATTTGATCAAGCAATGCTTAATGGCACACTTTGGTTTGTCCTAAAGACTGTTGCAGTCATATTCTTCATCTTGCTGCCACGAGGCGTCTTCCCAAGAATTAGAATTGACATGCTACTAAGTCTTGGCTGGACCAAGTTAATCGGACTGGCATTCGTTAACATCTTTATTGCACTCGGTTTGCTTTACGCTGGAGTGCTAGGACCGGGAGGGCTACAATAATGGGAACTGCAACTGGAATCATACGTGCATTAAATTCAGGAATTAAACATATTGCAACAAAACGATTTACTCTTCGCTATCCTGAGGAAAAACTAAAGTTTGTTGGCGACGGATACCAGTTTGATCCGTCAACTGGCGTGGGTATTGCGGGATTGAAAGGACGCCATATGCTATTCCATGATCACTGTACAGGATGTCAGTTATGCTCAATTGCATGTGAGGGCGTTGCCGAGGCAATTGCAATGGTCAAGGTTCCCGAAGAGCAAAAACAAAACAAAAAATCCATAATGCCTCAAATTGATTACGGAAAATGTGTTTTCTGCGGTCTTTGTGTTGACGCATGTCCGTTTTATGCACTTTACATGACTAATGACTATGAATTATCCTCATTTTCCAAGGAAGGCTTGATTTACACGCCTGCCCAACTTCAGGTCAAGCCATACATTGCACAGGACAGCGAGATCCAAATATCTGATAGAGGTGCAACACATGGCTGATGCTGCATTTCTTGCATTAACTGTAATTACAATCGGTTCAGCAATTGCAGCCCTTGAACTAAGATCACTGATTTATGGTTCCATTGCTTTGATGGGAACTTTGGGCGGTATTGCAGGGTTTTTCTTTTTGCTTGATGCTCCATTTGTTGCATTATTCCAATTGGCCGTTTATGTCGGTTCCATAGCTGTTCTGATTTTGTTTACCGTAATGTTAGTAAAAAGGGAACTAATCTTCAAGAAAATTGAAGACAGGCGAAGAAAGTTTGCAGGTCTTGGACTAATGTTTGTGGTGATGGTATCTTTGGGCGCAGTATTCCTGGACTCTGGAATCAAAACAATTACCACTGATGAGCCTGCTACTGACTTTAGGGATATTGGTACTGACTTTGTAACCTATTATTGGCCTGCATTAATTCTAATGGGACTGATTTTGGCAGGCTCTGTTACCGGTGCATTGGTTTTAGCTAAGCGAGAGGATGTGGAGAATGACCAACGAGTTAGTTGATTTTACACTAGTGTCCGTTGCTTTGCTTGGCATCGGAATTTATGGCCTTGCAGTTAAGCGTAACTTCATTCGAATGTTATTTGCAGTTGAAATAATTATCAATGCGGCAAATCTCAATATCGTTGCATTTGGCAGATTTTTGCCACACAGTGGAGGTCAAAGCATGGCACTGTTCTCAATTGCAATCGCTGCAGCAGAAGTTGCAGTGGGTTTGTCTTTGATCATAGTAGCCTACCGTATGTATCAAAATGTCGATATTGCAGACTTTAGGAGTTTGAAAGGATAATGGAATATGCGCTATTACAGGCAGTTTTCTTGCCACTACTTTTATCACCAGTAGCATACGTTATTGGAAGAAAGGCGGGACCTACACCTGCAATGTGGTTTACATTTGCCATTTTGTTATACACGACAATACTTGTAATTAATGCGGCCCTGTCTGGAACAGTAGAAGAGCATTATCCATGGACTGAACAGTTTGGTGAGTTTGGTTTCTTGTTAGATGGGCTAGCCTCTCCATTTGCAATAATGATTTATGTGTTGTCAACAATCCTGGCAATTTACTCAAAGCCATACATGATTCACAAATTTCACGAACAGTTTGAGGAAGAAAGGAACCTTAATTCGTCTGGCAGCGGACAGACCTCAGTTGTAGAATCCTCCTCCCTTACAAGCTATGTAAATGCAAAATCCGGACTTTACTTTGCACTATATCTTGTCTTTGCAATGGGTATGCTAGGCACAGTTCTTTCGACTAACCTGATAGAATTTTACATCTTCTTTGAGGTCATGCTGATTCCAGGTTTCTTTTTGGTGGCACTTTGGGGTGACGGTCCTAGAAGAAAGATTGGTCTGATGTTCTTGTTTTGGACTCATGCAGGTGCAGTAGTCTTACTGCTGGGCTTTTTGATGATTGGTCTGACACTTGGCAGCTTTGACTTTGCAGACATACGAGAATCCGAAATCCCTGCCGATATTGCAATGTATTCTGCTGTTGCAATTGCAATAGGACTTGGGGTTAAACTTGCAGTCTTTATGTTCCATGTTTGGCTTCCATACGTTCACGGTTCAGCACCGACACCTATCAGTGCACTGTTATCTCCTGCCATGATCGGAATTGGTGCCTATGGCGTTTTCAGACTAATTGTAGAATTTCTACCCCTAACATTTGCAGAACTTTCAATCTGGTTGCACGTCTGGGGACTCGTTACAATGATTTATGGCGGTGCCATGGCGTTGATGCAAGACGATCTAAAACGCTTGCTTGCTTATTCTAGTATTAGCCAGATGGGTTACATTCTGTTTGGCATCGGCTCGATATCCGTACTTGGCCTTGCCGGTGCAGAGATGATGTATGTAACACATGCAATTGGAAAAGGCATTCTGTTTATGATGGCAGGAATTATCATAGTCAAGGTGGGAACTAAAAGTATCTCAAAACTAGGCGGACTGGCAGGAAAGATGCCAATAACTGCTGTATGTGCAGTAATTGGTGCATTAACCATCATGGGAGTTCCACCAACAAGTGGGTTTATGGGCGAATGGCCCCTATTCTTTGGCGCTTTAGAGACTGCCATTGAGGAAGGCTCAACGCTAAGGGCTGTAACTTTTGGTTTGGGTCTTGTTGCAACTGCCCTGACAATGTCCTACATGCTTTGGATGCTAAAACGTGTATTCTTTGGAAAGACTCCCGAACATCTTGAAAAAGTACGGGAGGGAAGCTGGTACATGACGGCACCAATGATGGTACTGGCAGGATTCTCAATAGTGGTTGGCATTTATCCAGATATTTTCTTAAAGACAATCATTCCATACATGAATGGGGTGTTAGGGGTCTAGATAATGGCAACAGAGACCATAGGCTTACCATTTGAAGTTGGAGCAGCTAGTGCTTGGCTGGTTTGGATTTTGCCATTTGTTGCTGCCATGATTATGCCAGGAATTGGAAAATTATCAAAGAATGCAACAGGATTGGTTGCAGTAGGATTTGCTTTGATGAGTGCACTGTCTGCTGCAACAATGCTTCCGATGGCCTTGGAGGCTCATGAAATACATGATCAGGTAATGTGGATTGAGGCAATTGGTCTCAAGGCAGGAGTCTTGGCAGATCCCCTTTCGATTATCATGGCAAATGTTGTTGCGTGGATCTCATTTCTGATTATGATTTACAGCACCGGCTACATGAAGGGTGACAAGGACATTACACGATTCTGGTTCTGGATGATGTTCTTTATTGGTTCAATGCAGCTAATCGTATTATCTGACAACCTCCTGCAGGTCTTCTTTGGATGGGAAGGGGTGGGTCTTGCATCATATGCTTTGATCAGCTTTTGGTATCGTGATAAAAAGAAGGATCATGTTGGTACAGAGGGAAGAACCGTTCTTGGCATGCTAGACTACTATGCGCCAACACATGCAGGAATGAAGGCATTCATCATGACCAAAGTTGGTGATGTAATGATGATTGCAGGCATGCTTTTGATATTTTTGTTTGCTGGAACATTTGGATTTAAGGAATTAATGGGTTCTACTGATTGGGCTACTGCAATGGCTGCCCAGGGATTGTTGGTACCGGCATTTGTTTTACTGTTTGGCGGTGCCATAGGAAAGTCTGCACAATTCCCACTAAACGAGTGGCTGTTAGAAGCAATGACTGGTCCTACTGCAGTATCTGCATTGATTCACGCAGCAACAATGGTAAAAGCAGGTGTTTTCCTGGTTGCAAGAATTGGCCCGCTTGTATTTGCATTGGGTGCTGCCGGAATTATGGCTGATCAATTCTTTGAAATTGTTGCCTGGGTTGGCGCAATCACTGCACTATTACTTGCAACACAAGGCATGGTTAACCCAGAAATTAAGAAGGTTCTTGCCTATTCCACCGGTTCCCAAATCGGCTATATGATGATGGCACTAGGTGTTGCAGGATTGTCCTATCAATATGTTGATGGTTATACAGCAGGATTTTTCCACTTGATTTCCCATGCAATGTTTAAGGCCTCACTATTCATGGCAGCAGGCTCATTGTTGCATATTGTCGGTTCTAGATTCATGACTGATATGGGCGGCTTGCGAAAGCATATGAAGAAGACCTATGCGTTCATGTGGGCAGCAGGTCTAGGTCTGATGGGTGCGCCATTTATCACAACTGGTTTCTGGAGTAAGGATGCAATATTTGCTGCAGTTTATGAGTCTGGAAATGAATGGGCAATGCCCCTATACATTATTGCCGTACTTACTGCCATTATCACTGCATTTTATACAACAAGAATGATTGGAATGGTCTTCTTTGGAAAGAAGAGCAGGCATATTGAAAAGATGGAAGAGGAAGGGCATCATATCCACGAGGCATCAGTATCAATGTGGGTTCCATACGGAATACTTGCAGTTCTTACAATCGGAATTGGACTTATTGGACTATCTGCCGAAGAAGGGTTGCATCACCTATTTGAGGAATATCTTGAGCATTCGTTTGGCATTCACAGCACTCATGCAGCAGCTGCCAATGAGGCATCAATCCTGCCGGAATTCCTGCAGGGCCTCAACCCGGTTGCACTTGGCTCATCACTAGTGGCGTTTGCTACAGGCATTGGTCTAGGCTACATATTCTATATCGGAAGATGGGTAGATCCAGTAAAGTTTGTCAACTCAAACATTGTATTTTACTCAATTCACAAACTATTCTTAAACAGGTGGTACCTAAATGCAATAATCTACTGGCTCTTTGTTGTAGCCCCACTGTGGCTAGCAAGAGGAATCTTCCGATACTTTGAAAAGACCGCTATTGATTACGGTATGAATGCCGGGGTTCAAAAAGCAGTCGGCTGGAGTGCCAAAGTTGTCCAAGGAACCCAGACCGGTGTTTCACAGTCATATCTATTCGTATTTGGAGCAGGATTACTATTCGTAGTTCTGATGTTGCTGATATAGGAGAATTATGAAATGATCGAGATTACTTCTACTCCGCTGGTATTAATTGCAATTTTGGGAACGGTGGGAATCCTGCTTCCAATTATCAGTATTGCAAGAAAAGAGCAGGGTTCAAACTCATTTTATGCAGTAATTGCATTTGCAGCACTAATTGTATCAATGGGCTATGTCGGATACCAGTTTTATAGTGAAAATATAGCCTCCTCAGCCCTGTTTTCAGAGGATGTGGTTGTAGATGACGCATTTGGCGGATTCTTTGCACTTGCAATGTTAATTGTTGCCGTATTCACAACTGTCGGCTCTTTTAACTATATGAGAAAACACAACTCTCCTGCCGTATACTATTCCCTGATTTTACTTGCGACAATAGGCATGATCCTAGTTGCGTACTCTACTGATTTGATAATGCTGTTTGTTGCATGGGAATTGATGAGTATTCCGACATACATTTTGGTAGGTTACATGAAAAAGAATCCAAGCTCAAATGAGGCAGCCCTGAAATACTTCCTATTTGGTGCGATGTCCTCTGCAATCATAGTTTATGGTATTTCAATATCCTATGGATTGACCGGTTCTACAAATATTGGCGAGGTGATTCAAGGCTATTCAACGCTTGATCCATCACTGCTTCCTCTTGCACTGCTTTCAGTCGGAATGTTCATCGCAGGATTCGGATTCAAGATGGGTCTAGTACCGTTCCATCAGTGGCTGCCAGATACCTATGAGGGCGCTCCGCCAACAATTACTGCTCTTTTAGCAGCTGCAACCAAAAAAGCAGGATTTGCCGCAACAATCAGAATTGTAGTTCTTGGAATGGTGGTACTAAATCTTGACTGGACTTTGGCCCTTGGAATTATCGCAGTAATGACCATGACAATTGGAAATGTTGCAGCAATTATGCAAAAAAATATTTCCAGAATGCTGGCATACTCTAGCATTGCCCATGCAGGATACATTTTGATCGGGCTTGCAGTGGCACCACACAGTTCGCTTGGACTGCAAGGTTCGCTGTACCAAATAATGAATCACGCCGTGATGAAGGGTGCGGCCTTTATTGCAATTGCCGGCATTGTTACAACTCTCGCAGTTACACATATTGACAAACTAAAAGGACTTGGACGAAGAATGCCAATTACCGCATTAGGTTTGGTCATTGCCCTCTTTGCCTTGGCTGGCGTGCCTCCGCTTTCAGGATTTTGGAGTAAGTTGATGCTGTTTGGCAGTGCCTTGGATGCTAGTTCTGCATTATGGTGGGCACCATGGCTTGCAATTGCCGGCGTTCTTAACAGTGCACTATCTCTTGCATACTATGGTTGGATTACAAGAAAGATGTACTTTGAAGGAGAGACAGAAAAACGAGTTGCAGAACCAAAGTCCATCATTGCTGTAATGATCTTCTCAACTATCTTCCTGGTAGGATTCGGCGTATACCCAGAACCATTACTGAAATTTGTAGAATTTGCAACGCCGGTAATTAGCTCAGATCTTATGCCTTAAACGAGGTAAATTTAATCAAGTTATCCAGGTTTGTTTTTGCATCCGTCTCTGGAATTTTTCTCAGACTGGTTCTTGCCTTTTCGGAATATTCTTTTAGTAATTCCTCCATCTTGTTAAAAACATCTCTGGGGTCTGAGCTCTTCTTTATCAACAAATTAAATAACTTGTCTTCATTTTTCCAATCTAGCAGATCATCTCTTATTTGATATGCAATTCCCAAATTCTTTCCGTACTCAGTCAAGGCTTCGATTTGTTCCTCAGTGCCGTTTGCAATGATTCCTCCTATTCTGGATGCAACTTGAAATGCCACTGCTGTTTTGTATTCAATTACTTTTAGATAGTCATCAAACGTTACATCCTTGCTGTTTTCCAGCCTGCCTTCAATTATTTCCCCCTCACTCATCAGCATAGCAGTGGTTGCTAGGTCTTTTGTAATTCTAGCATTGTCCAGTCTGGATGATATTGCAAGAATCAATCCTAAAACAAAATCCCCTGTCAGCACACTGGTATTATAGCCATATTTGACGTGAAATGGCTCCTTTTGCCTTCTCATGGTTTCCTCGTCGATAATATCATCATGTATGATTGACTCCATGTGAAGAAATTCAACTGCACACGAAGCTGATAGTACATTCTCATCAATTTTGCCCACGCTCTCAGCCGCCAAATTCAAAATAATGGGCCTGATTCGCTTTCCTCCATCCAAGGAATACTTTAGGGGCTCAATAAATTCAGATTCAGAGTAAACTGCAAGCTCATCATCCAAAGCCTGATTGATTCGCTGAATGTATTTGCCGTAGGTTTCAAGCAAAGGATTAACCTCAATATTTTTCCTGTCCAAGATGGGCCTGATCAAAAAAATTTACCATACGTAAATAAATCTTGGTGCTCCAGCCGGGATTTGAACCCGGGATCTTTGCCTTGAAAGGGCAAAATGCTTGACCGGTCTACACCACTGGAACCCACGAAAATTCTGCATTATCATCATAAAATCTTTTGTAAACCACAAAGATTTTTTATTGGCGATATTGCAGGTCAATCATGAATATAATACAAAAAATTGACGAGATGATTGAAGAAAAAAGTTTGCTAAAGCATCCATTTTACCAAATGTGGTCTGATGGAAAATTGACACGGGAATCCCTTGCAGGCTATTCTAAAGAGTACTTTCAGCTTGTAAAAGCAGTTCCGTCTTTTATGACTCCCATCATTGAAAAATCTCCCGAGTCTACTGTCAGTGAACTAGTCGAAAACCAGCAGGAAGAGTCAGATCACATTAGACCATGGATTGTTTTTGCCGGCCAACTTGGAATATCTGAGGACGAACTGACTTCATACTCAGGGACTGCCAAGACACAAAAAGCAGTATCTGATTTGAATCAGCTAATGGATACTTTTGATGGGGGTGCATGTGCAATGTATGCCTTTGAAAAAGAAATTCCAAAAATCAGCCAAACAAAGCTTGACGGTTTGTCAGAATTCTACGGAATGACAAGTGATGAGGCTACAGAATACTTTAAGCTCCATACTGAGGCCGACATTAGACACGCTGCATCATGGAGAAGCATTCTTGAGAAATCCCCAGTCAGTACAGACAGCCTGATTGAAATTGCAGACAGGTCAATTTTGGCACAAAATCTGCTACTGGATAGCTGCTACGAGGAATACTGCTAATCTCATAACATTTTATACCTGAGAAAAAATTCCCTTGCGTAGGGCCCGTAACTCAGCTTGGTAGAGTAACCGGCTCATAACCGGTGAGCCAAGGGATCGAAGCCCTTCGGGCCCATTATTTTCAATTAGTTTTAAAATGAGCAGATTAAAAGCTATCTGGCTGCAATGAAGAATCAGAGTTATATCTGAATTGATGATTGGAAGGCATTTGTCTGAGCTGCCAAAAACTCACTTGTGGATTTGTTCTTTTACTTTTTCTAGGACTGTTTCATCTAAAAGATTCTGCTCATACAGTGCTTCTGTGATTTGTAAGATATTTAGAATTGAATGTGTTTTCACTCCCAATTCCAAAAGTGCCTTATCAGCTCCTTCCATACGGTTTACAATGACATATGCGTCCTTGACATCAACATTGACTTTTTTTAGAGTTCCTATTGCATTAAGGACTGAACCTCCTGTGGTTGCGACATCATCAATCATGACAGCTCTCATGTTGTCATGAATTTTCCCCTCAACTGACTTTGATGTTCCATAATCCTTTGGTTTGCTTCTTACATAGATTAGCGGTTTTACAGTCTCAACTGCTAATGCCGATGCAATAACCAAGCCTCCCGTGGGAACTGACACTATTGAATCAAAGTTATCCAATCCAATATCCTGAACAATCTGATTTTCAAGATATTTTATCATTTTTCTAAACTCTAGGGGATAGCTTGGAACTAATCTCAAATCCACATAGTATGAACTCTTTTTTCCGCTGGCAAGTGTAAAATCCCCAAATTTTATGATGCCTTTTTCATGCAAAAAGGTTGCAAACTCTTTTACAAATTCCATACAAAAATTAACTACACTTGATTTATTTTGTTTTGTATTGTGTAATAATCATGCCTGAAATTTGGTTAAACTATGGTATTACTGATGTAGTTTTGGATATAAAGGCAGAAAATTTAGAGCAGAAGATTGATTCTGAGGGTAAAGTTTTAGACGATTTGGAGATCAATGAAAAACTAAGCACCCTTGACTTATCAAGGCCTATGGAGATTGTTGTATTGCACAATTCCAAATCCATTCAAAAAATCATCTCCTCATTGTTTGCCCTATGTGAACAAAAATCAAAGCCTTTTCCGAAAATTTTCACTGACAAAAAAATCCTAAACCTAATAAAATCCGGACTGCCTGAGGGGAGCTCCATTAATGAATTTGAGGATGATTCAGATATTTCAAATTCAAATCTTGTGTTTATGGGGGAGATGGAATTTAACGGATTGTTCGGATATGAGACCATATCTACACGTCTCATCAAAAAATTTGGGCAGGATTCTATGCTATCAGCATATGCAAAAAGACACGGACATCTGCCTGTACCTGGACAGCATCCTGAAAGTCTAACAGAGGCAAAAAAATTCACAGACAGCTTTGAAATACAGGGAATTGAGGTAATTGCAAATTCTGAAGGCATAGTTGATTTTACAATTGGGCATCCCTCAGAAACAATCTCATCGACAAAAATTTTAGAGTCAAATTCCATCAAGGATGTTGGTCAGCATAAGACCATGGTAGTCAGTACTGGAAAAGATGCAAGCAACGACAATCTTGGGGGCTCGCTTTCTTCTTTGTGGAATTGCGCTAGTGCAATCAAAAAAGATGGCCTTGCCATTTTAGTAGCTGAGTGCAAGGGTGGACTGGGGTCTGACGCACTGCAACAACATCTTGAAGACAGGTTAACTTTAGAGCACCTGCGAAATCCAAGCAAGTACATTGACGGAATGGAGGATTTGCTGTTCCTTTCAGAAATACAAAAGAATTTTCAAATAGGACTAATCTCGATTCTGCCTGAATTTTATGCCAAAAAGCTAAACATGATTTCCATGCCTGGCATAAAATATTCTATGGATTATATCTTAAAAACCCAAGGCGCACGTCAAAAAGTTTCAGTAGTTACTGATGGTGCAAGATTACTGTTAAGGTAGGATGCCTGGCAAAAAGCTAGTTGGTAATGGCGCACATAAAATTGCTAAACCTATAATTCCAGCATATGCAAGTTTTCTATTTCGCGAAAGCGGCGAAATGTCATCTAATGGTGTTGCACTAGGATTTCTTGAACTCATTGCGAAAATCAAGATTGCCATCAGCCAATAGTTTAACAGAACAAGGATCGCCAAGCTTCCATATGTTGCGTATCTATGCAGTTTGATTCCCAGCAATGTTCTTGCCATATGACCCCCATCCAACTGCCATGCCGGTAACAAGTTCAAAAATGTAATCAAGAATCCAATCCACGCTGCAAACATTATTGGCGTCATGATGACTTGATGTCCTTCCCCGCCTTTGCCAAACAATGCCAAGCTGGCAGTCATTAACAACGGCTCTCCCTGACTCCATTCACTTAACCTAGAGTCTTCAAACAATCTACTTGCAATTTCTGGCTCTAAAATTGGCGCAGTATATGCCCCATAAATTGAAACAATGACTGCAATTATCAGTCCTGCAATAGGACCTGCAATAGCCACATCAAACAGGATTTCCCGATTAACCGTTAGTCCTTTTGATTGGATAAATGCCCCAAACGTTGGTATTCCTATGACAGGAAGACCCGGAATGAAAAATGGCCAGCTTGTTTTCAAGCCATGTACTTTGGCAGCCACAATATGACCAAGCTCATGGACTCCTAGGATTCCCAATAATGATAATGTGTATACTGCTGCCATCTCCAAGGGATCACCAATCTCTATAATCGAATTGGTTCCTGACGTTCTATAGTATCCGTCAACCATCACAAATGAAATGACTATTGCAAATAGTATTCTTGGAGTCCACGATGTATTCATCCATCTTCGTTGTTTTGCCGGAGAAAATTTCTGGATTATAATGTAGAGTACGCCCTCTATTTTTTCTAATTTGCCGACATATCTCATATTTTCTAATTTTCTTGCTAAATTTTCAAATTTTGATTTGAAATCCGTATCCTCTATTCTAAATTCTAATGAAAATTCCGTTTTGCTAAAATCACTGACACTAAACATGGAATTGACTAGTGAGATAATGTCTTCTTGTGAAGAATCCTCCATTCTTTAAGACTGTTTTTTTCCATTAAATGGTCTTTTGGTTTAAAATTAAATATTGATGTTATCATACACAATCATGCAAGTTATTCTTAGGCAACTGGGAGATTGCAATATTAGAAGGGCAGAACCAAGCGATCTAATTTCTGTAATGGAAATTAATCTAAAAACACTGCCTGAGCACTATTCTGATTACTTTTACGAGAGTTTACTTGCAGAGCTTCCCGAGGCCTTCATCGTTGCAGAAATTGGAGGAAAGCATGTCGGATATATCATGTGTAAAACTGAATTTGGCTTTTCTAATTTTAAAAAATTAGGGTTTGTCAAAAAAGGACATGTAGTTTCTATTGCCGTGCTTGATGAGTATCGAAAAAAAGGCATTGGTAATGCCCTTGTTGAAGAGTCTGTCAATGGCATCAAACTACGAAAATGTGATGAGTTCTATTTGGAAGTAAGATGTAGCAATACTGATGCTGTACGACTGTATGAAAAATTTGGTTTTGTAATACGACAACAATTAAACGCGTATTATCGAGATGGCGAAGATGCATATCTTATGGCAATTGAACTGGATAGTTCAAAGCAATAAATAACTCACAAAAAAATTCTTCGCCATGGACAAGCGAAAAGGAATGGGAATTACAATTTTTATTCTATGTATTGGGGGTTTCTTCCTTTATGCATACCTGCTAATGCTGTCTGAATGGAGTCCTATTGTACTACAGCTATCTGTTTTAATGATTGCCGGAGGAATTTTAGGGGTTATTGCATGGATTGGTTATGTAATGGCAACGACAAAACCCTCTCCTGCCTCAATCACTTCTGATGATTGATTTACTTGGAAATTTTTACATCTACAACTGTTTGGTAATATCTAGGTCCAACTGGTCTGACAATTTTTGAGTTTAGAATTTCTGATTTTACCGGTGTGACTTGTAAATAATGCTCTTCTGAAAGTTTCCCAGCACTTGTTTTTTTATCTGCGTGTATGTGTGAGTAATAGTGAATTATTCCCCCACTTTTTGTTGTATTAACTGCAGATTCCAGAAATTTATCAGAGCTCTCAGGCAATAACATCAGTGTTCTATCTGATTTATCAGCTAATTGATCTTTGATGATTTCAGACGCGTCTCCATTTATTGAAATCACACTTCCTGCTAACTTGTTTAATCCAACATTTGTTTCACATAATCTCGAAGCAGTAGGATTGATGTCCAAGCTATACACTGTACACTTTTTCTTTTTAGCAGCCATTATGGAAAACATTCCAATTCCTCCAAACATGTTAGTCACTGTTTCTCCATCCTCAATCAAGGTGGCAATTCTTTCTCTTTCTGTAGATAGTCTGGGTGAAAAAAACGCATTTTTGACGTCAACTGTAAATTTACAGCCAAATTCTTTGTATTGAGTCTCTGTATTATCTTCGCCTGCAAGAATTTCTAGGTCTCTGGTACGAAAATCCCCCTCTACTGCTGAGGCCTGATAGAACACGCTTCTGACAATCTTTACTTTATCTAACAGCGTTTTTCCTATAATTTCCTTTTTTGATAACAGCGAATCTGGAATTCTGACAATTATTATTTCTCCAATCTGATCAAACGCTGAAATTAATTCATCATTTTCTTTTTCTGTAAGCACGTTTTCTAGTGCTTTTTTTAACATTCGAGTCAATGCTTGTAATAGAAGTTTCCAGTTGTTTTTTGATCCTTGTCTAGCCTGCTTTCTAGTTTATTTACACGTGGTCTTAGGCTTTTTTCATCTCTTCTAAATGACATGTCCAATGACTTTAGAAATCTGTTCATTGCATCGGCTTTTGGCATTGGTGATGTTGCTACGCCTGCAGATCCTGATTCTCCCTCAAATATTACCATTGTATCTGAAACAAGATCCATTAATTGCAAATCGTGATCAATTATGATTGCCGACTTTCCAAACGAACGGACAAATTTTTGTAAGAATTTTGCTACTGCAATTCTATCTTCTACATCTAAAAATGCCGAGGGCTCATCTAATGCATACAAATCTACTTTTTGTAGCAGACACGATGCAACTGCTACCTTTTGAAGTTCTCCTCCGGAAAGATTCTTGATGGATTTGTTGTAGAGTTTTTTAATCTTTAATGGATCAAGTATCTGTTCCTCTTCCATACTTCCTTCGATGGGATTTCCATTTGCCTTATCCAATACTGAGATTACTTCTACGTCAAGATCGTTTTGAAGATATTGCGGTTTGTATGCTATTTTGATTTTTTTATCAATGTTGCCTGAATCTGGTTTTTCAACACCTGCAATCATTTTCATCATTGTCGTTTTACCTAATGCATTGGCACCCATTATGCCTAAAACTTCGCCCTTTCTTATTTTTCCAGGTTCGATTACAACTGAAAATGTCGAATATTTTTTTCCTAGTTTTGGATAAGTAACAACCTCGCTTCCCTCCTGAAAGATATCCGTAGCTGATGATGATACATCAAATGAAAATTTCTTGTCTCTAAATCTAACGTTTTCATTTGGCAAATACCCATCAAGAAATACGTTGATTCCTATTTTGGTCGATAAGATATTTGAGACGATTCCGTAAGCTGAGGGCTCTCCATACAATACTTCGATATAATCACTTAGAAAATCCAACAGGGTTAAATCATGCTCTACTACCATTACACTCTTTCCAAGTTTTGCCAGGTTTTGTATAACTCGTGCAACACCTGTTCGTTGAAAAACATCGTTGTATGATGATGGCTCATCAAAAAAGTAAAATTCTGTATCTTTGGATGCAGCAGCGGCAACTGCAATTCTCTGTAACTCACCCCCACTAAGTTCGGCCAAACTTTGTTCCATAGAATTCTCTAATCCCAATTCTTTGATTAGATTTCTTGCAACTCCCCGTTCATCATATTTGTCAAGAAGTTCGTTTCCCGTACCATCAAATGCCTGTGCAATATGATGTACTTGCTGTGGTTTTATTGATGCACGAATTTGTTTCTGTTCTATCTTTTCAAAATGCTGCTTAAGTTCTGTCCCGCTATAATGCTTTAAAATTTCATCCCACTCTGGAGGATTTTCATACCTGCCTAAATTTGGTTTTAAATTGCCTGAGAGAATATTTACTACGGTACTCTTCCCCATGCCGTTTCTACCTAGCAGTCCTACCACCTCCCCTTTTTTTGGTGTGGGCAGTTTGTAAAGTCTAAACGAGTTTGTTCCATACTGATGAATTTTGTCTGTAGCTAATTCACTTGCTAAATTGACAATAGTTATTGCATCAAACGGACATACCTTGACACATATTCCACATCCATTACAAACATCCTCATCAATTTGGGCTTTTTTTGACTCTTCGCTGATTATGACACATTCTGCGCCAGATTTGTTAACTGGACAGTATTTTATACATTCCAAGCCACATTTTTGTGGCTGACATAGATCCTGATCTAAAACTGCTACCCTATGTGTCATGATGTACTCGCTATTTGCTTTGCTTTATACCTATTTTGAGTCCATTTCAAATCTGGCGTTAGGTTAATAGATGAGAATTTAACATATAATTTCAAGCCGGCCATAGCGTTAGGGTGCGACCCAATCCCATTCCGAACTTGGAAGTCAAACCTGATGTCGCCGTTGTGCTACTAAGATGCGAGAGCTCTTGGGAAGCAACGGTGCTGGCATTTTTTCAGTTTACAATCAATCTTTTAATATTGAATTAATTGCATTGATGTGAATTCAATATGCCGGATTGTAGTGTATGTGGGGAAGCATGTGACAATGATATTAGATTGCTAAACCACATGATGGAGAAGCACGGCTGGAGAAATCCAAGTGTTGGAACTCCTGACAGAAATAGTAGGGGCTATTAGTTTTTTAAATTTTGTAAATAATCTAAAATCAATCTTACACCAAATCCCGTTGCACCTTTTGGATTGTATGATTTTTCTTTGGTGGCGCCCTGTGTCCAAGCTGCACCTGCAATGTCTACGTGTACCCATGGCGTATCCTCAATTGCGTTTCTCAAAAATGCCGCAGCAGTAATTGTTCCAGCTGCCCTGCCTATTCCAATGTTTTTCATATCTGCTACGTCTGATTTGATCATATCCATGTAATCTCGGTTTAATGGAAGTTCCCAAACTTCTTCGGTGGTTCTATCAGATGCCTCTTTGATTTTTTTAGATAGCTTATCATTATTTGATACGATTGCTGCCACATTGTTACCTAATGCCACTATGCATGCCCCTGTCAGAGTTGCAAAATCAATAATTGCTTTTGGAGAGTATTTTCTTTCTCCATATGACAATGCATCAGCTAAAATCAATCTTCCTTCTGCATCCGTATTTAGAATTTCCGCAGTTTTACCACTGTATAATTTTATAATGTCCCCTGGCCTATATGATTCCCCTCCGGGCATATTTTCAACAGAAGGAACAATTCCCACAACATTGACTGGTAACTTTAGTTCTGAAATTGTTTTCATTATGCCAAGGACAGTACATCCTCCGCATTTGTCAAATTTCATTTCATCCATTGCGGCTCCTGGTTTTAATGAGATGCCTCCCGTATCAAACGTTACAGCTTTTCCCACAAGAACAATGGGTTTCTCATTTTTTGATCCTTGCATGTGTTCTAAAACAATCAATTTTGGCTGATTTTTACTTCCTTGACCTACTGCGGATATTCCTCCAAAACCCCTCTTTTTTAATTCAGGTTCTGAAACAATACTGCATTTCATTTTATTTTTTTTAGACATGTTTTTTGCAAAATTTGCTAATGTTGTGGGAGTACATTCGTTTGGCGGCAAATTTGCAACACTTTTGGTAAATATTGCACCATCTGCAACAATGTCTGCGGTTTTAATGGCTTTTGAAATCTTGCTTGATTTTGATACAATAATTGTAAGATCGGGAGATGTTTCCACTTTTTCTGTTTTAAATTTTTCAAATTTGTATAGTGCCATTTTAGAACCCTCCACAATTTGAGATACAGCAGAGATTGGTTCAGTAACAAAATTTGGCGGAGATATGATTGAAAATTCTTTTAGTTTTAGTTCCCTTGCTTTTTGAGCAATTTTTCCTGAAACAAATCTAATTGTGTCTTTTGTCAGATTTTCTTTTTTGCCAATGCCTGCAAGAAGGATTCTTTGTATGGGGCCTTTTCCATGCGATGGAATAATATTTAATCGCCCCATTTTTCCTTCCATGTCTTTTAGAGACTGATTAATTGCAAAAGTTGTTTTAGCGTCAAATTTTGGCAATCCTAGAACTTTGTTTGAATTTTCTAAGACAAATCCACATAGGAGACTTGTTCTCTGTTTTGATGAACTGTTTGTTTTAATTTTCACTGTGAATTCTATTTTTAGAGCATTATTTAGATTTACTATGTGACATATTGATGCTATTTGGAACTAGGCTGTTGATAATAGCGATCAAAGGAAAATTTTACAAGCTTGATATCTGAAATTTACTTTGATTACTTGTGAAATTAGTCGGAAATACTTTCAAGTTCTCATCTACCACGCCGTGGGGAATTTCCTTGTAGTTCACGTCATGCTGATTGTTGCAAGTAATATGGATATCTGTTAACGCTGATGATACCCGGCGACTTGCACTTGGATTAGGAACTGCATCTCTATGAATAAATAAATAAAAAAATTTTGGAAATTTATGGAGTCAAGGACCTATTCTTTAGTAATTAAAGGAAGGCTTGATGGATCCCTTAAAACAAAAAAATAACGGATGTAAATTTCTAAAAGAAACTAAAGATGTTTTTAGGTGTGCTGCCAATGATCTTAAATCCAGAGTATGCAGGTCATTCCATTTGCAATGAAAAATGAAACGCTAATCAGATGGGAAATACATACGTCCTGTAGATCGGAATCTTGCAGAATTTAAAGAGATGATAGTGCCTCATCCTCAAAAAGATAAATCAGAATGGGAGTTTTATGAGACTTGTAAAGAATGGAATGCAAAACCTTGGAGCAAAAAACCGTTATCTGAATTTTTGAAATTTATGAATGGGTATAGTAGAACTTTCTTTATCGTCCTAATTACCCGGCTCACATTTTTTAGATCTGCTACACATATAAATTTCAAAATTAATCTTTGCTTTTACGTGTAGGTTTTTATGTAATTTTCAAATAATATAAGAGATGAGACTGGATTATTATCAAATTAAAAAAAACATTCTAAGGGCCCGTAAATTAGTGATTAAGGGAACTAGCATAGCCGGTTCTGGTCATCCCGGTGGCTCATTTTCTATGGCAGAAATTTTGGGGTGTCTGTTTAACAAGTATCTAAAATTTGATCCTCAGAATCCTCAATGGGATGACAGAGATCGTCTAGTTTTGTCTAAAGGACATGCTGCACCCGGATTATTTTCCAATATGGCAGTAGCGGGATATTTCCCAGAATCTGAACTTGAAACGTTACGAAAATTTGGCAGTAAATTACAAGGACATCCTGACTTTAAATGTCCTGGAATTGAGTTTTGTGGAGGTTCTTTAGGCACAGGATTATCTTACTCTATAGGAATTGCATTGGCTGCAAAAATGGATGCCAAGGACTATCATGTCTATACAATAATGGGTGATGGGGAATCTAATGAGGGACAAGTTTGGGAAGCTGCTATGGCTGCCTCAAAATATAAAGTTGATAATCTAACTGCTTTTCTTGATAGGAATTTCATTCAGCAGGATTCATACACTGAAAAAGTTATGCCACTTGATAAAAAACTAGAAGGTGATGATCTTTCTGAAATGTGGAAAGATGCATCACGCTGGAAAACTGGTGACAAATGGAGATCTTTTGGTTGGAATGTTATTGAAATTGACGGACACAGGATTGAGCAGATTGATGCTGCAATTGCAAAAGCAAAAGCAACAAAAGGTGTACCTACTATGATTATCTCTAGAACCATAAAAGGAAAATCTGTAGAGCATATGGAAGATGATCCCCAATGGCATGGCAAGGCTCCTGATTTAGATGTCGTTCCGATCATTAATCTTGAGTTAGATTCTCAAATTATGATTGCACCGTCCATCATAGCAGGAGATATGACCAATCTGGAAAATGAAGTTAAGCGTTGTGTTTCTGGTCGGGCTGATTACATTCATCTTGATGTAATGGACGGACAGTTTGTACCCACAAAAACTTTTGATCATAATAAAATCAAAGAACTAAGACCTTTGACTGTTATTCCATTTGATACTCATTTAATGATTAATGAGCCTGTAAAACATATCAAAGACTACATTGATGCCGGAAGTGATATTATTACTGTTCATGCTGAAGTAACTGACGAATCTAGTTTTGGGGAAATCTATGATGTGTTAAAACAAAATCAAGTAGGTGTCGGTTTTTCAATAAATCCTGACACTGAATTACCTGAATGGTCTTACAAATTTTTACAATCCCTTGATCAACTAATTGTAATGTCCGTTGTGCCTGGAAAATCTGGTCAAAAATACATTGAAAAAACTCATGAAAAAATGGCCACGCTAAATTCCATTCTCAAAGAACATAACTTTTCAGGCTATATTGAGGCTGATGGAGGCATAAATTTTGACAATATTGGTTCAGTCTTTGCTGATGGTGCACGTATTTTTGTTGGTGGAAGCGCAATAATTGGCCAACAGGATGTTCGGGCTGCAATCAAAGATTTTAGAACTGAGATTTTGAAATCTAGAAGACGTATTTTGCTTGATAAGGCAAAGGAATTTGGCGGCTCTGAACTAGTAAATAAATGGATTGGACTGCATGTAATTGGAGAAAAACAAGAGCAATTCAAGAAAATTGCACAGGAGATGGGATACATTTGAATGAACCAGTAATGACTGATATGCGTTCAGCATATTCAAAGTCTTTAATCCAGGTAGGTAAAGAGAACCCAAATGTTGTTGTTTTAGGTGCAGATACAACTGATTCGTTAAAAATTTCTGAGTTTGGAAAAGAATTCCCTGAGCGATTTTTTAATGTGGGTATTGCTGAGACAAATCTTGTAACCATTTCTGCAGGGCTTGCTGTATCTGGAAAAATTTCCTTTGTTAGCACGTATGCCATATTTTTGCCTAGCAGAGCAGTTGATCAAATTCGAAATAATATTGCTTACCCTTCTCGGCCTGGAAAAAAAGGTCTTAATGTAAAACTGGTTACTTCTCATGGGGGTCTCTCTGTTGGACCCGATGGTGGCTCCCATCAAACCATTGAAGATATAGCAATAATGAGAGTGATCCCAAATTTTAGAGTTCTAGTTCCTGCTGACACCGTTGCAGTTTCCAAATTGATTCCATTGATAGCAAAAGAATATGGTCCAATCTACATGAGAATGGCAAGATCCAAAACCCCTCTTGTTCATTCTGACTCTCAAGACTTTCAAATTGGTAAAGGCATTACTTTGAGAGATGGTTCTGACTGTACTATTGCTGCCTGTGGCATAACTGTTAGGATGGCTTTGGAAGCTGCCGAATCATTACAACAGGAAGGAATTTCTTGTAGGGTTTTAGACATGTTTTCAGTTAAACCCATTGATCACGAACTTTTAGAAAAAGCCGCTAGAGAAACTGGCGGTATTGTAACTGCTGAAGAGCACAACATTATTGGCGGAATGGGCTCCTCTGTTGCAGAATCTGTCTCTGAATCATATCCTGTACCTGTCAAGAGAGTCGGAGTTCAAGATATGTTTGGAGAATCAGCAAGAGATAATGAAATTCCCTTACTCTTAGAGAAGCATGGAATAACATCTTTTAATATTGCAAAACAAGTCAAAGAAATTAGGAGTAAAAAATTATGAAGATTTTCCTTGATACTGCTAACTTAGAATCCATTAGAAAGTTCAATGATATGGGATTGTTAGATGGTATTACCACCAATCCATCACTTATGTCAAAAGAAGGTGGAAATCCAAAAGATGCCATGGAAGAAATTACAAAGATTGTCAGGGGTGATGTAAGTTTGGAGGTTGTTAGTACTGAATATTCTGGAATGATGGAGGAAGGTAAGCGTCTTCGTGAATATGGTGATAATGTTGTAGTTAAAGTTCCCATGACCCCTGACGGTCTAAGAGCCTGCAAGTCTTTTTCATCCCAGGGAATACCTGTTAATGTTACCTTGATATTTTCTGCAAATCAGGCTTTACTTGCAGCAAAGTCTGGTGCAAAATATGTTAGTCCGTTTATTGGAAGATTAGATGATATTGGTCAAAACGGGATGCACCTAATCGAAGAAATTAAAGAAATATTCTCTAATTATGATTTTGGAACCGAAATACTTGTTGCAAGTATTCGTCATCCCGTACACGTAGTTGATGCTGCAAAAATCGGTGCAGATGTGGTGACACTGCCTCCCGGTGTATTAGATAAAATGTTGCAGCATCCATTAACGAAAATTGGTCTAGAAAACTTTCTTAAAGATTGGGAAAGACTCAAGGCCGGAAACCCTGATATCAAAATTTAATAAAATTTAGAAAACATCATTAAGAAAAAATCCTAAAAATTAACAATGATGTTTGTTTAACCTCTGCTTTTTCTAGAGCCGGTTCCTCTGCCTGTACTTCTAGTCATGCCTTTTGTGTCAGGTCTTGCTTTTGGATCAGGCATGTCTCCTAATTTTCTAGAGCCGGTTCCTCTGCCGGAAGATACTGTTCTGTTTGATGTTGCCTTTTTCCTTGTTTCCTGGATTTTTTTAAATTCGTCACCAGACCACTTTTTAGGATCGTCGTCAACTTCAATGGTTCCTGTACCTCTACCGGTTCGTATTCTAATTTTCCCCATGATTTAGGTTGATTTATCTTGTATTTATCTAAGCTCATAACTTCACTAAAATTTGGTTTTTTGGAAAAATATGATAATTTTTAATTTTAGCTACTTATCCAGCCTAATTTCTTAAAATACGTGAACATCATGACTGCTGGTATGGCTGATGCAATTATAATGATTATGAAGGTTGTAAATGGCCCCAAAAACATTGAATTATCTCCAATTCCCCCAGGCAAATCTACATTCATTCCATAAAATGTTCCGATCACAGTTGATGGAATTGCCAATGTGAATATGATCGTTAAAACTGCCAATACCTTGTTTGTTTTTTCAGTACTTAGCACAAAATCCGTGTCTTTATAAATTTCCATAGTTTCTCTTGATTCTTCTAGTGTTTCTATTACTTTGTCAATATGGTCAATTACGTCATCATAGTATAACGAAAGTTCTTCATCTTCGTTGCCTGAAAATTTTTTAACATTTTTTGCAATTTCCAATACAAATTTCTTTAATGGATTTGCTATTCTTCTCAGTCTGTTAATTTCCCTTCTTAACAATGCAATGCTTCTTGCAACTGGCTTTGTTTCATCAAACACTCTATCCTCTATTTCGTCCAGATTTGCAATGATCTTTCTTGATGTATGCAAAAGATCATCTACTAGAACATCTATTATTTCGTGAAGTAGCAGACCCGAAGTTTTTCCCAGTAATCTTTCTTTTCTATGCTGATCTGAATTTGTTTTACATATATCTACTAATTCCACAAGGGGTTTTAGATCTCCTTGATGAACGGTAACTAGAAAATCCTTCCCAACAAATATTGATAATTGACTGTTTTTTGATATGCCTATTTTTTGTGCTAATGGGGGGAAATGTAAAATTACAAAAAAGTGATCATCGTAGCTATCCAATTTTGGAAGTTCAAATTTAGTCATACAGTCCTCTATGTTCAGTGTATTGAAATTGTATTTTTCAGCTAATTTTTCAACATCGTTTCTATCTGGATTTTGTAAATCAATCCATGTAAATTTCCCGCCCTGTACGGTTTCTATCTTATTTTCAACAGGTATTTCTACTGATTTTTTATTTGAACGTAGCCTGCTGGTGATAAATCCTTTCTTCAAGTCGAAACATACCCAAATTTGACAAATTTAAAGCGATCGCTACGGGTCATCTAAAATCTTCGGGTTAAATCAAAAGTGACATCCCCTTGTATCTGAGCCTAATGAACATTATTCATAGCCATGGGAGAAAATAATTAATTCCTACCCATGTAAGTCCAGATGCAATTGCCATTGCTACCCACCATAAACGCATATCATCGTTCTAACATGGTCAATAATAAATCTACAGCATATTTTTCACATATATCTTAAAGATTATTACTGGATACACAAGTCTCTTTTTTGTGGCCTTCGTAGTACAGTGGTTAGTATAGAGGATTGTGGATCCTCGGACAGGAGTTCGATTCCCCTCGAGGGCCCCTCTCTTTTTCGTTAAAGATTCCTAACGTCTAGTTAGATTATTTTTCCAAATCCTTCTTCATAATTTCGAAAAATATGTTGGGGATTTGGACAATCATTTCATCCCTATTAGGCCTCCATGCAAGAAGTTTGAATCCCTTTGCATTTCCAAGAGTCATCAACTAAAGCGGCAATTCTCTTCAAAGCACCAAAATGGTTCAAGCCGATATCGGCTTTATTTCATCTCAAAAATAGTAATTTCATAATGTACATTTGAATACTATTGTAAGAAAACTTCAAAAATAATCTATTAAAAGATTTAGGAATTGATAAATGTAAAAATTGTGGAACTGGCATACTGAATGTCGATAAAACTTGTCCCCAACGAGATTGGCGTAAAAATAGGCGTATTGAGACTGGCGATTCTGACTCTACTCCTGTAATGTCAAACAACATGGCTCATAAATCATCTGAAATTAAAAGCAAGATATTTTGTCAGCCCAAACAAGACTATTGAAAGTTTCTGTTTGCAGGCTTATCATATCAAGTAAAGGCATAGCACGAACTAACACAGATGCTGTATTTGATATAGATGCAATGATGCAAGTCACAACAGAAACATCTGTTATCGCATTTCTTGAAACTCGTTTTGGGTGTTTCTCATAAAATTATAGAGCTGTACCAACTCGTTCTTTTTGGTTTCCAATGTGGAAATATAACTTAAGATTTCTTCTAAATACTGGTTTTGGGCTTGTTGTCCATGTCTCCATACATGGGCATTGTCTTTTTTGCTTTTTCATGGTTTCAAAACCGTCTATTTTCTTTTTGAGAAGATTCATAATAATTCAAGATTGCCAATGCAATTTTCAAAAACGGTTATTCTTTTCTCAAGCTTGCTCATTTTTTGATTTCCTCTCTTTTAAGGAATTGCCTTAGTTGTTTTAGATTTTTTTTGTTTTCGTTTAGTACCAATGTATTTATCGATTAGCCTATATGAGGAATTTAATCATTTTAAAAAATTCCAAATTTACTGGATTCCATTTCTTCTTTGATAGCAAGCTTGAATCTGGGCGACTTGTTTTCTATATTTTTTGTTAGCCATGCCAAAAATTTCTTTTCTGTTCCCTTGCCCTTTAATCGTTCAAAATCTGACCCCATCGTTTGAACCAATTTGTTAACTAGTGATTTATTTACGCTTAGAACAAAAAAATGCCAACCAAAAGCAAACTCTGAATCCGTCATAACAAAATCTTCCTGGCCATGCATCATTTCCTCCAGTAAAGTTAATTGATGAGTTAATGCCTTGCTGGTTTTGTCATAATCTACTGCTGATACATTGATGTGTAATCTTTCTTCCATGTCTTTATTGTGTAAAAACAAAATAAAAGGATTACATAGGCTATTCTTTTAGTAGGTGTTCAAAATCTATGTCAAAATGCATTTTCATTATGTTAATATATGTTTGAATTGATTCTGGAACTTTATCGCCGCATGCTATTCCTAGCTTTTTTGCATTAATCCAAATAGTCAATGTTTGTATAATTGTTAAAAATCGATCATTTTTAATTTCCGGAGATCCTATGGATTTGGTATATCTTTCTGCATATTCCCATGCTGTAACAAAGTCTATGCACTTTACACCAAATATTGCTAATACTTGCTCTTGCATGTTTTGTGCTTTTTTGAATGGGACTTTGTTTATGATGTATGGAAAGCTTACTTCATCCGGTATGCAATCTGGAAGGGGCCCCCAAATTGTGATTATTTTTGTTCCAGGTTTTAGGGCTTGAAATTTTTCTAGCATTTTATTTATCACATTCTCATCTGTAAACCAAAACAAAATTACTGTGGCATCTGAGATATTGGACTCTGTAATATTTTGGCAGATCATTTTTACATTATTTTTTTTATCATCACCAAGGTTTTTTCTAGCATTAGTTATCTTCTCTAAATTATTGTCAAGCCCTATCGCCTTTTTCACTTGAAATTCTTTAATCGCTATTTCAACGCCTTTTTGATTCCCGCATCCCAAATGATAAAAAATGTCATTTTTGCCTAATTTGACAAATTTAAAGATCTCCCTGAATGATTTCTCAGGTAATTGAACGTCTTCCCCACTAAGTAAATTGTCTGGAAGGGTTTCTAAATATTCTTCAATCTTCATTATTGTAAGTACTGTACATGAGAATTTATTCTCTTATGCTTTCTAATTTTGAAACTGCTTGCCATAATTGTGTCCGTACATATGATGGCATGTTAGGATCTTGTGTAACATCATCTAGCAAGCTAATTGTATTTGCTGCCCTAACTGACAATGAATATTCTGGATTGTTTAGATCTGCAATTAAATCCGTAACTGATTTTTTAATTGTTTTTGGTGTTGAATTACTTGCAGTAATCTGTTCTAATGTTTCAATTGCTTCCTTCATTGATTCCTTATTTTGAGCATCGTCAGTCATTTTTTACACTTTTTCTTAAAAAATAGGAGTATATAGTTACATCTCTACAAATACACTGTCTGATTCTACTACAACATTATATGATGTTAAATCTCTAATTTTTGCCGGAAATTTAACTAGTTTTCCAGTTTTACAATCAAATTCTGCTGCATGCCAGCCACATGTAATAGTACATCCATCTAATGTTCCTTCGGACAGACTAGACCCGGAATGCGTGCATGAATCATCTGTGGCACAATATTCCCCATCAATGTTTGCAACTAGCACATCCCTACCGTCAATTGACACCTTGATCATTTTTCCAGGCGGAATATCTGATGTTTTACCTGCAATAATTTTACCCATCAAAACCCTTATCTGATTATTCTTAATAATTTTTTGTATGCCATGACAATTAGAAATACAGGCAGTTTAGATTAAAAAAATCCGATTTGAAAATTTTGTAAAAATACTTTTTTCCTGGGGCAATATACTGAACATGTTTTGGGATTTTAGGTTATCTGAAGGACATTTCATCTTTGGATGAGAAAAAATCCCCAATTGGAATTTGTCATGCATCTTACTCTCATGAACAAGTTGGATTGAAGGTATTTGAATTGATGCTATTTCCAATCTCAAAATACTGCATTTGAACTAGTAAAACATGCCAAAATTATTTGGCATAAACAAGAATTTGTCTTATTCTTACATGTTGATTGATACTGAGAATTCTATCTCTATCAGTTCTTTAGACTATGATACTTTTCAAACTTGGAATTTTTACTCATCAGATCTAGAAATTAATTCTGATCATGATGATGTCCATTTTGAAAAAACAGTCGATTGCAAGTCGTATTCACATTATGCAAAATCTTGGAGGCAGTTTTCTCCTGATGATTGTCATTACTTTCTAAACAAAATTAATCTTCTTAAATCTTGTATTGATGGAAATAAATCCATTTGCAATTTTGGCTGATTCGCAACATTTTCAAAAAACATTGATTATCACTTTGGGTTTTTTTAATTCTGATACTTTAACTTTCAATATTCTGTCATTCTTAGAAAATTTTGGAATAGGAAAAAAATTGTGGACGTATTCAAACTTTAACCAAAGAGAGGTTATCTAGTTTTAATTCTTTAGAACAGAAAATATCATTTTATTGAATGAAAAAATCATTAATCTGATTTGACAATTTTTACCGTATTATTTAATTTTCCCAACTTTTCAATTTCCATTTCTACCTTATCTCCATCTTTCAAAAATACTGCATTTGGTTTGTTTAGCATCACTCCTGCAGGAGTCCCTGTGGAAATAATATCTCCTTTTTCCAATGTCATAACCTTGGAAATTTTTGAGACAATTTCTGGAATTTTGATAAACATGTTACTTGATGATGAGTTCTGCCTTAATTCTCCGTTAATTTTGGTGGTTATTTTGAGATTGTGAGGATCCTGAATTTCATCTTTTGTTGTTATCCATGGACCGCACGGTGCAAAGGAATCAAAACTTTTTCCTCTTGTGAACTGTTTATCTTTGAACTGAATGTCTCTTGCTGATACATCATTGAATATCATATAACCAAATATCTTATCTGGTGCATCCTCAACTCTGACATTTTTGCAGTTTTCTCCGATAATCAGGGCTAATTCAACCTCATAATCTAATTGTGTAACAAAATCTGGACAAACTATATCCGAGTCAGTACCATTTAATGCTGTTCGTGGCTTGATGACTAGGGCCGGATCATCTGGTGCCTTTAATCCTTGCTCTTTAGCGTGGTCTACATAGTTGAATGCTAGGCAAATAATCTTGTTGGGATTTGGAATGGGCGATAACAGTTTGTATTTTGAAATATCTTCCCCATATGGCAAATCCTTAATTTTATTTTTGATTTCGTCATACCAACCATCAAAAAGAAAATCTTTGACGTTTTCAGGAATTGGAACCCCTGTTAAATAAGTAATCTCATTTTTTGTAGATACTTTATTACCATTAACAAAACCATATGTTTCATTATTATCATATAATAGTCGTGCTATCTTCATTGTTGATCACTTGTGTGTAAAAATTGCTTGAGTTTGTGAATCTTTTCTACAGTATCCAAATCTAACAAATTGTATTTCTTCCCCTTCTTTTAATTGTAGATAATGCGGTTCTGTATAAACGTCTAATTCCTTCAGACTATTTTCATTAAATTCCTCATCATCATTGAACAGTGTTTTTGGGATAATCATTTTAATTCCATGTGCTGTCTTTTGAGGAACCCATTGCATTTTTGCGATGTTTGTAATATCCTCGCTTTTTACAAATTCTCCCTCTAGCTCACTTCCTTCTTTTGTTATTGACACATTTCCAAGGCCTAAAAGACGAATTTGTGTCCCTTCTTTGATATTTTGTGCATCATCGCCTGAAATGTAAAAGTTCCCATCGATTTCGATTTTTCTCTGTCCCATATCATTAGTTGGATGGTTTGGAATTTCAACAGATGATAATGACAAGTTTCTTACTAGTAGTTTCTTTGCATGGCTTACCATAAACAATCTGATACTGCTTGCATCTACGAATTTTCGATTAAATGCTTCAAGTGAATCAAACGGCGCTAATGTGTTTGCCTTTGTTAATCCCAAAGACATGATGAATTTTCTGATGGCCTCAGGCTTGATGCCCCGTCTTCTTAATGCTTCAAGTGTTGGAAGTCTTGGATCATCATACCATGATACCTTGCCTTCTTCAATCAATGGCTTGATAATTCTCTTTGAGATTGGCATTCCCTTGAATTCTAGCCTTGAGAAAAACCCCTGGGCAGGTTTTCTCATGTTTAATGCGTCTAAAATTGTGTCAGTTAGCTCTTTTCTCAATTCAAACTCTTTTGAACGAAAGGCATGAGTTACCCCATCAACACTGTCCTCTATTGCAACAGCCATATCATAACTGGGCCAAATGCGATATTTTTCACCCAATGTGTAATGTTTTCCTTCAATAATTCTAAACAAAACCGGATCTCGCATAACTGCATTGTCTGCTTTCATGTCCCCACGAAATCTTACAATCGCATCCCCTGGCTTGAATTTTTCATTCATCTTTGTCCAATTTTTATTGTTTTTTTCAATATCTGCCGTACTGCATTTGCATGCCTTTCTTTCTCTTCTATTTTTACTGATATCGTCTCTTTTACAAGTACAAACATACGCTTTTCCTGAACTGATTAATTCCATTCCTTTCTCATAAAATAACTCCATATCATCTGAGGTACTCTTTACTGTATCAAATTCTATTCCTAACCACTCTAAGCCTACTTTGATGGCTGCATGATATTCCATTCTTTCTGCTTCAGGATTGGTGTCATCCATTCTTAAGATAAATTTTCCACCATACATTTTGGCATATTCAGAATTAATGATGGCAGCTTTTGCATGGCCGATGTGCGGATAACCGTTGGGCTCTGGAGGAAATCTTGTGATAACTTTTCCTTGTTCTGCATCCTTTAATTCCGGCAATCCCTCTCTTTCTTCAATTTTTTCTTTTGGTGCTAACAATTCGGGAAAATTTTCTTTAATTTCTTTTTCTTGCTCGCCTGATGATAATTTGTTTACTGCTGTAACAATTTCGGAAATCTCTTCAGAAATCTCTTTTATTTGATTTCTAAATTCCGGTTTTGCTCCAAGAATTTTTCCTAAAATTATTTTATCTCGTGTTTCCCCTCCGTGCTCAAAGGCATTTTGAAGAGCCATTTTTCTAATTTCTTTTTTTAGTTCTTCATTCATGATATCTCTTGTTTGTTATAACTATACACTTCGCTTAACTACAAAATCCAATAATGACATTAATTCTGCTTTTGCTGAACCGGAATACTTTGTCAGTGATTTTTCAGCCTTTTCAGCATATTTTAGAGCCTGTTTTCGAACATTTTTTTCAATTCCCAACGAACAAATGACATCTACTGCTTTACTAAGATCCTTTTTTGATACTTTTGAATTCCCAAATGCCTTTAGAATTGCCTTTTTATCACTGCCTTTTGCTGATTTGATTGCCATCAGAATAGGAAGCGATTTTTTACCTTCTCTAAGATCATTTCCTACCGGCTTTTTTGTTATTTTTGGATTTCCCATTACCCCAATAAGATCATCTGTGATTTGAAAGGCGATTCCCAGGTTTCTTCCAAATGATGAGAGGTTTGAGATATCTTTTATTTTGTTTGTGGCACAAATTGCTCCCATTGCACATGATACATCAAATAATGCCGCAGTTTTTTTACCAATCATTGTAATGTATTCTGCTTGTGATGGAATCTTTTTTTCTTCTGCCATTTTTACATCTAACAATTGTCCTTCACACACATCCACACAAGCTTTTGCAAGTCTGGAAACCAACTGTGTTGTAGCATTTGCTGTTAGTTTCGAGTCTGTAATGACCTGAAATGCTTTTGAAAATAATACATCTCCTGCAAGAATTGCAATTGGCATACCAAATTTTTTATGAACTGTTGGCACTCCATGACGCATTTCATCATTATCCATAATGTCATCATGAACTAGGGTAAAGTTATGAACCATTTCTACTGCACTAGCAGCTGGTATCGCATTGGATGTCTTTCCTTTTAAAATCTGGCAGCTTTTGATCACCATATATGGTCTGAGTCTTTTTCCGCCATTTACAATCAAATGTCCTGCTGCATCATACAATTTTTTGGGATTGCCATTTAATTTTGAATTCAGATATTTGTTTACAGTTTTTGCATTTTGCTCGATTTGCCTAGTTTTTTTCATTTACTAATCTCCATTTGTCATTTGGCAGATGAATCTTGATTGCTTTTTGTAGTTCTTCATGTACTTCTTCACTGTTTATCCATGTAGATAAGACATTTGCATATTTTTCAAGCATGGATTTTTCTGATTTATCTAGTAATTCCAAGGCAATTAACATCCAAGGACAATAAATCTGTGGATTCATCTTCAGTTCTGCAAGTAGTTCCTTAGAGGAAATCCATTTAATCTCATCAATTTCTCCTGCAATTTTTTTTAATTCTGTAGGTTTGTCAATTATTCCAATAAGGGTCCCGCATACCTCATTCTCAGAACCTACGTCTTTGTATGGGACATGATATTCGAATTTATGCAAATAATCAAGCGTGCCTTTGATGCCTAATTCTTCTGGCATTCTTCTTTCTCCTGACGAAACATAGGTCTCTGACTCTCTTGGATGACTTGCAAACGTTCCATCCCAATCATTTGGCCACAACATTTTTTCTTTTGCTCTTCTTGTGAGAACTAGCCTCCCTTCATTATCAAATAATAATGCGGTAAATGCCCTATGTAATTTTCCATTGGGCTGATGGCATTTTACTTTTTCTTCACTTCCAATTGGATTATCATTTTCATCCACTAGAATTACAAATTCCTCAGACATTCTTTTTACCTCTAAACAACGTTCCTTCAAATTTCCTATTTTTAACCGCCTTTACAATTCTTTCAGGCTTGTTTCCATTTGTAAATAACACATCGGTTCCCATCTTTGCAATTTTTGTAGCTTCGTCCACTTTTCGTCTCATTCCACCGGTAACATCCATTTTATTTTCCGGAATTTTTGTATGTTCGCCTTGTAATTCATAAATTAGTTTTTTTGATTTCAAGTCTGAATACAATCCATCTTCATTTAATGCAAAAATACAAAGTTTGGGTTTTAGTATCTTTGCAATATGAGTCATTATCCTATCTCCTGACAAGATGTATGTTTTATTCTGGCCATACCATAACGCATCCCCATATGTGACTGGAACCAGTCCTGATTTTGCAATCATTTGAATTTCTTTGATTTTTTTTGGGATTGGCTTATTCCCAGCCATAAAATCTGTTGGCGGCAGACAGTATGGATTTAACCTATTTTTCAACATGGAATCTAAAACTATTTTGTTTAGCTCAATCATTGAATTTTTAACAATTGCAACCCCTTTTGGATCATATTTTTTTTCTTTTGTATGCATATCGTATTTGACAGACCAGTAATGCCCATAAGATCCTCCTCCATGAACAACAATCATGGGCTCTTTGATTTTTTTCAAACTTTTGGATAAATTTTCAATGGTTTTTCTTCTTACAGATAATGGTTTTTCTTTATTTGTGATAATCGAGCCACCTAATTTTATTAGAATCATGTTGTTCAAAATTATCTGATCAATTATAAAGTATCAGTCCTTCAAAATCAATTTTGACTGAAAAACAATCATAATTTTCTTTTTTGAATTGATTTATGGTTTGATCAAGATTAGATTTATCAGTAAGCGCATAAATGCATCCTCCCCCACCGGCCCCCGTAATTTTTGCGCCAAATGATTCATTTTGAGCTATGTGGATCATTTTTCTTAATTTATCATTGGAAATTCCTATAATTTCAAGATATTCTTGATTTTGTTTTATTTTAATGCCTATTTCATTGATGTTGTTTTCTTTCAGTCTTTCTAAAACATCATCTATCAGCCTTGATTCATTCTCACATAGTATAGAAAATTCCGTTTTATTTTTTTCTTTAAACTCGCTGACTTGGGATACTATTGATTCTGTAGAGTGCTCTATGTTTGAATTGGCAATTACTAGATCAAAATTGGGCTCGGATTCAATCTTTCTAAAACCATTTTGTTTATCATATTCCATTATTCCTCCATACGTACAGACAGTGCAATCTGCTCCTGACGTGTTTTTAAAAATTGTTTTTTCAGCTTCAATTGCAAGCTCAAGTATCTCTTTTTTGGATGTTTCTGCAAATAATCTAGAAATTGCAGCAGCCCCTGCAACGCAACATGCTGATGATGATCCCAATCCAACGCCTAATGGTATGTCGGATTCTACACTAATTTGAATCCCTCCACTTTGATTTTTCATCATTTTGTTTGCTAGATAATAAAATGGTTTTAGCGGCGAATTAATATCTGTGATTGGTTTGTTCAGTTCTAATGTTAAATCTCCAATGTTTGACTTTATAGAAATTTTATTTTCTTGGATTTTTTCTGCAGTCACGCTAGCTCTTTTGTTAATTGCACAAAGTATTGCCTTTACTCCATATACTACAAAATGCTCTCCAAAAAGAATTACTTTTCCTGGTGCAGAAGCTTTAGATTTCAAGTAAACACTTTGGATTCTGATACTTATTCGGTTTCCTCTTCGGTAATCTTTGTTTCAAAATCATCTATTTCCTCTTTCATTGAATCGTTTTCCTTTAGCTCTCCTTTTTCAATTAGGACTTGGCGTACCAATAGCCAGTAAACTGTTGCCAGAGCTTTTCTTCCCCTATTGTTTGCCGGAATAATTACATCTAGGTTTGATGTAATATTATCTGTATTTGCAATTCCTATTATTGGAATTCCCGCATTTGTTGCCTCAATAATTGCCTGTTCATCTACTTGTGGATCTGAAATTAAAAGCAGTTTTGGTTCAATGTAATATGGTAAAGATGGGTTTGTCAAAGTGCCTGGCATGAATCTTCCAAATAGTTTTTTTGCTCCCAGGGCTTCACAGAATTTCTCAACTGGGGTTTCTGCATGTTGTCTGCCTGAACAAACAATGAGATTATCTGCGCCTAACCTATTGATAAATTTGGCGGCAGTTTGAATTTTTTCTAGTGTAATGTCTAAATCTAGCATGTATAGCCCTTCAGGGCTGGCTTGTGTGATAAATGGCACCATGAATTTTGTTTTTACTTGTGTTCCTACCCGGATTCCTGTTGCTAGAACTTTCTTTTTTATGTCTGTTCCTTCGGTTTGTTGGCTCATGACGATTTTAAATCTCCGCCATACCGCATATTAAATCATGCTCTGATAGGCGTAATAATTCATTGAGCTTTGCCACCCTTTCTCCTCCAACTATGCCAACTTTGAGCATTTTTGACTTTGTAGCTAAGCCAATATGAGATATTTGTGAATCTGTAGATTCTCCTGATCTGTGTGATGTGATTAATTTGATATTGTTCTCAGTTGCCTTTTCTGCAAACTCTAAAGCATCAAAAAGACTTCCTGCCTGATTGACTTTTAAGATGGCCGCATTACATGCTTTTGCATTTATTGCTTTTTCTAAAATATCCGTATTTGTAACTGTCAGATCATCACCAGTAATCAGCGTTTTTGGGAATTTTTTGGTTAATTCTGCCATGTCTTCAAATGCTTCTTCATGAACGGCATCTTCTGCATAAATCAATTTAAATTTCTCAATAATGTTTGCTGCAAAATCAATTTGTTCTCCAGTTGAATTTTCAAACCCTGCCCTATCATAAACGTATTTTTCTTTTTCTTCATTCCATTGGGTAGATGATGCAAAGTCTACTCCTAGCGCTACCTCTTTTCCTAGAGTAAATCCTAGATTCTCACATGCTTTTACAGATATTTCTAATGCTTTGTGATTTTCTAATTTTGGTGCCCACCCACCCTCATCTCCGCGTCCATTTGTAAAGTTAGGATCTTCTTTTTCTAAAACACTACGTAATTCTTTATGAATTAACAAATTAGTTTTAATTGCATCTTCAATAGTTTTTGAGCCTGTGGCACAAATCAGTATCTCTTGAATATCCGGGGTTCCAGGACCTGCATGTACTCCACCACCCAAAATATTTCCTAATGGAAATGGAAATTTGAATTCTGATTTAGGTGAGAGTATTTTAAACAATGGTTCGCTTGATGCTTTTGCTGCTGATTCCATCGATGCAATTGTTACTGCAAAAGCTAGTGCTCCTCCAATTGTTGAATAATTACTAGTTTCATCTAATTTTTTTAGTACATCATGAATTGCTTTTAGATCCGATGATTCTACTCCTATAAACTTTTGAGAATTTTCTTTTAAAATTCTGAGACTTTCTTCGGGCTTTTCATTTGGAAAATTAACTGCTTCATATTTTCCTACACTTGCACCTGATGGTGCACATACCCTTCCTAGAAATTTATTGTCTGTTTGAACATCTATTTCGATTGTTTTACTTCCTCTACTATTGTATAGAATACGTCCTTCAATTGAAGAAATTTTAGCCAAGTTATTCTAACTCAGATTGAACTTCTTGTTTTCTTCTCTGAATTGCTTCATAAAATGGGATTACTTGCTGAATTGTTTCAACAGTAGTCAAAAGCATTCTTCTGCAACAGTATCTCTCTATTCCTAAGGAATCAAGAGTTTTTGTAGGATCTTCGCCTGCCTTAATTTTATTTTGATAATCATCAAACTTGTCTGATATTAGTTTTCCACATGTTAAACATCTAACAGAAATTAGCACGAACAAAAAAGTAATCAAGGATTATAAAAACCATGCAAGAGAGTTTTATTGCGGATGTCGCCCAGCCTGGCCAAAGGCGCTAGCTTGAGGGGCTAGTCTCTCAGGAGTTCGTGGGTTCAAATCCCATCATCCGCACTGCTCAACAAGATTATTTTTCTAATTTTTCTAAAGTTTTAATCAATTCTGTGCGTCTTTTTTCTTCTGTAATTATGGATCTAACATCATCCACTAGAATTCTATTGACGTCGATTTTCCTTCTAGCTTCTTTTACTACTTTATCATACATTGAAAAAGTGTATAATTGAAGATAGAGATTTTCCATTGTTTCAAAAATCCTTGTGGCATCATCAATTTTTCCAATTCTAATCTTATCTAATACCTGCCTTTTTAATTCTCCTACACAATCCAATAATCCTAAAACATATGATTCTGGCATCACTGCTAGTTTTTTATCTGAAGGAATTTCTCTTTGTTCTACAATTGCAATTAAGCATGTCGCTTCTACAAACTCTTGTTCTGGAGTAATAAGATATCTTCTAAGATCCCCGGTTGCTTTTTTCTTATATTTTTTTAAAAGTTGTTCGGCATCTTTTAGATTTTTTTTCCCAGTTGCTAAATCTTCTTTATGAACAGCAATGATTGATTTACTGCATAGGATAATAATTTCTCTTGTATTTTTGAGTAAAAATTCTCGTGCATCCTGAATCTCTCCTAAAGATTTTGAAATTTTGTTTAATGATGTCTTTACGTTTTTTAATGCCAATGCTTTAGAATTGTCAAACTAGAATAAAGTTGTTTGCAGCATTTTATTTTTTACATTAATTACGATATGTTTTTGCAGCATCTATTTTTTATAGAATTTAGGCTCAAAAAAAAATGATTTCAATAAAAAATCATTGAATTTTATAAATGAGAGATTTTATTCTTGTTTCTAAACAAATTATTTTATGAAACATGTTGCTTTTGTGTCTGTTTTAGCAATCGGGGATTATTATCTTATTTGCATGGATTTTCATTCTTACTCCCCAACTTGCTAATTCTCAAGAAATCTTTGGAGTATCTGCTGAAATACTGGCATGGTTTGAGTTGCTGATAAAATTAGAGATTCATTATCAGATCCTAAAAAATGATTTTTTCTGGAATGATAAGGTAACTAGTTAATGACAATAAAATGTTAATCCATCTACATGTGATTATAGAGATATTGTTACTGATGAAAGCTTGTGAGTTGTTCAAATTAATGAATCGGCAGGTAGGATAACGCGTAAATTTCTTGACAAAGATGATGGTTCTTCTTTATATTTCCAAATTATGTTCAACAACAGGATTACTTGAGAATCTGAATTCGGTCACATTTTTCTGCCTCCTCTGTATCCAAATCTTCTTTGAAATACCCTAAGATTGACTGCAATACTGGGATCTAAAAAAGACAGAATCAAATCAAGATTAGAAAAATCATTTGGAGAAACATTCTACAAGGGTGCTAATGCAATGGTTGAGACAGTTCTTATAAAAAATGGGTTCTGCTGTTTAAAATCAGAACAAGAACTGCGCAGTAAGATCTCTTCAATATTAACTGAAGCAACAAGCCAACTAGAATTTTTTTTAATCTGGTTTTTTATTTTTTATAAAAATAAATAGCAACACAGAATTATAGATATATGAATACATTTGATGCAATTAAAGAACGTCGTTCTGTAAAACACTATGATGTAAATTACAATCTGACAGATGATGAAATAAACAAAATAATGTCATTAGCAGTTTTATCACCAACGTCATTTAACATGCAAAACTGGAGATTTGTTCTAGTAAAAGATTCTGAAACTAGAAAACAAATCCGTGCAGCATCATCGGATCAAGCTCAAGTTACTGATTCGTCATTACTCATAATAGTTTGTGCTGATTTGAAAGCATGGAAAGATGATCCTGTTCAATACTGGAAGAATGCTCCAAAAGAAGATCAAGATTTTCTAGTATCTGCAATGGGATCATTTTATGAGGGAAAAGACGAACTGCAAAGAGATGAAGCCATGAGATCCTGTGGAATTGCAGCTCAAACCATTATGCTTACTGCAAAATCAATGGGATATGATTCAAATCCGATGATAGGTTTTGATCCTGATAAAGTAGCCGAGATAATCAAACTTCCAGAAAATCATGTAATATCAATGATGATTGCAGTAGGAAAGCAAGTGCAACCTGCAATGCCACGTGGAGGACAGTTACCATTGGAAAAAGTAGTTTTTACGGATAAATTCCCATAAGAAGAAGAAGAAGAAGAATTTGAGAATAGCATTGAAGACCATCAAATCCCTAAACAAAAAGATTGCAAGCTGCAAAAAATGTCCAAGACTCTCAGTGTACATCAGAGATGTTGCAAGAAATAAGATCAGGCGATTCAAAGAGGAAAAATACTATGGCAAACCACTCTCAGGGTTTGGAGATGTTAAAGCTAAATTACTGATTGTTGGATTAGCACCCGCAGCGCATGGTGGAAACAGAACAGGTAGAATGTTTACAGGTGATTCATCAGGGGATTGGGTTGCAAAAGTGATGCACAAATATGGATTTGCATCGATTCCAACCAGTCAGACTGTTGATGATGGACTAGTGCTAAAAAATGCATACATTACAGCAGCAGTAAGATGTGCACCGCCACAAAACAAACCAACACGAGAAGAGATGAATGCCTGTTTTGGGTATTTAAAGCAAGAAAGAGAAATTCTAAAAAATGTTACAACAGTTTTGTGTCTTGGAAAAATCGCATATGATGCCACGTGTAAATTGTATGAGACTAAACCAGAGAAATTTGGCCACAATAAACTATTCAAGCATGACTCCATCCAGATTCTCACATCATATCATCCATCAAAACAAAATACACAGACGGGTAGACTAACCTGGAATCAATGGTCTGTTGTATTTGCCAGAGCCAAAAGACTGATTAAATGACGAGCGTAAATTTTTATTTTTTGTTGACTAGGGCGATCTAATAGACGATCAAAAAATGATTATAGTGACATTTACAAAAATGAGACAGAGTGCCATCATCATCATCATCAACAAAACCAAGACTATTCTTTGAGAAAGGCTCAATACGTATTGAAGATAGTAATCTAGTTAGAATCCCAAACACAAAATATGACGATAGAACGAAATCTCTCAGATCTTACGGTCTGAACTATCAAGAAATTGTAGATTATCTAACAAATAGTGATTTGGATTTTATCGATAATGTACATGATTTTATTGATTCCCCGGTATTTCAAATAAAGAATTTGGAGTTGCGCGACTATCAACAGCAAGCCATACAAAACTGGGAAAAATCATCCATGAGAGGATGTGTTATTTTGCCTACAGGTGCTGGAAAGACGGCCATCGGAATCAAAGCAATTCAAAAAGTAAATTCGTCTGCATTGGTGATAGTTCCAACAATAGATTTAATGGAACAGTGGGAAAACAGCATCTCAAAACATCTCACAATTAACAATCAAACCTCTCAAAACGTTTCTGTAGGAAAATTGGGAGGTGGAGAAGATGACATTCAAGCAATTACTGTTGCAACATATGATTCTGCATATCTTAGAGCATCAGCAATTGGAAATCAATTCAAATTGATTATTTTTGATGAAGTTCATCATCTGCCTGCTCCAGGATACCGCTCTATTGCAGAACAGTTCATTTCTCCATACAGATTAGGCTTGACTGCAACAATAGAGAGGGAAGATGAACTGCATGAGTTGATTCCATATCTAACCGGAGGAGTGGTATTTCGCCTTGGCTTACAAGGACTCTCAGAACAAAAACATCTAGCAGAATACACAATTGACAGGATACAAGTTACCCTAACCACTCAAGAACAAAGGGAATATGAAGTTAATCATAAAAAATTCTTGGCAAATCTCAGACAGTTAGGATTCAAAGTTCCATCAATGTATAATCTTAAACGCCTAATCATGATGTCAAACAAAAACAAGATTGCACGAGAAGCAATGCTTGCAAGAAACAAGGCAAATGAGATTGCATTAAACAGCCAATCAAAAGTGGATGAATTACAAAAAATATTGCAACAAAACAAAAAAACAAAGACAATAATTTTCACCCAGAATAACAAGATGGTCTATGATCTTTCAAACAAATTTCTGATTCCACACATAACATACAAGACTACAAAAGATGAAAGGCGGGATGTTCTTGAAGGATTCAGATCTGGCAGATATAACGCAGTAGTCACTTCACGGGTTTTGGATGAAGGAGTAGACGTTCCAGACGCAGAATTAGGCATAATTATGAGTGGAACAGGCAGTGGAAGGGAGCTAATCCAGAGGCTGGGTAGAATTCTAAGGCCAAAACAGGACGGTAGAAAGGCCAGATTAGTGGAATTGATATCAAGACACACTAGAGAGACGAACACCAGTGCAAAAAGAATAACTTTGTTGAAAAAAAATTCTACTAACAACGAAAACTCATCATCCTATGGAGGAGTATAATGATGTTGGATGATAAAATGACAAAACGAGATGGAGAGTTGATTTCTGATGCTTTCATCTGAGCTGTTACGTACCAAAATTAGTCGAGGCAACATAACGCCATTATTTTGTAGCGGTGATTTTGGTAATGGCACTGATTATGAGCTTGCAAACAAACTCATTGTATTTTTTACAAATGCACAAAAAGACAAACGGCATAAAGGAGATTTACTGCAAAAGATTAGAAAACTTGAATCAGAGCATGATTACAAGCTAGTACGCGGATTTTTCGCTTTATTGGAAAGACGTTCTATTTTCGAGAGGTTAAACACATCAACATCCAATGCAACACCAATGCTCATAAGACAAAAGTTATTTGAAGAATCATCAAAACAAGGTTTGGCCTTGTCTGATTCGCAGAGACAAGGCATCATACAAAAAGTTGCAAATCAGATGCACGTTTCATCAGAAAATATTGAGACTATAATGTGGAGTGATAAAGATGAGAATTTGATACTAGCACAATTTGATATCATCAGTGCCAAGGATCTAATTTTATGGTATAATCTTTCGTTATTTCAGACATTACTTTTCAAATGTACAAAATTAGAATTTTATGTAAAGGGGGGAATATACTGGAAGCAGGTCTTACGCAATATCAAAAGATGCGGCTTGATGTATAATCTAGAATATCAGTATAATTCAGAAGAGAACTCTGATAATGATTCAATAAAATGTGTTTTAGAGGGACCGCTTAGTCTCTTCAAAATGACTGACAGGTATGGAACATCAATGGCCAAACTACTACCCTCAATTGTAGGCACGCCAACGTGGAAAATCAATGGTTCTATAGTGAAAAAAACAGAAGATGGACAAAAAATCTATTCATTTGAACTATCAAATGAAAGTACCAAGGAATTTCTTCGTTCAGTGATAGATTCAACACGTCAAGACAATGAAGGGAGCATGAAAATTGATGATTCTGTGTATGACAGTTCTACAGAAGCAGCATTTGCAAAAAAATTCTACCAACACTTTGATCAAAATGACAAGTTTGGATGGAAAATATCCAGAGAGCCGGATCCCTTGGTTGCAGATGGCAAAGCAATGATTCCTGATTTTCTTTTTGAAAGATTTGGAAGAAAAGTATATTTTGAAATTGTAGGTTTTTGGACAAGAGAGTATCTTGAAAGAAAAGCCTCTAAATTGAAGGTGTTGTTTGATAAGAACCACAAAAATATTGATTTGCTAGTAGCCGTAAACTCTGAATTGTCATGCTCACAGATTAAAACAATTTCAAAAGATAGAATATTTACTTTTCAAAAAGATGTCTCAATCAAGCCCATTTTAGAACATTTGAAAAAGATTGATGCTGAAATAGTTGAAGAAAAGATTCGCACAAAAATAAAGATAGATGAAAAAAATTCGGACTTGATTTCAGTAAAACAGACTGCTCTTGAAAATTCTCTTCCGGAAGCTGCAACATTAAAGATTCTTCTTACAGATTACCCGGACGATTACATAGTGGCAGAATCATATCTGATTTCAAAAAAGAAAATTAGTTCTATTGCAGATAAACTTGACAAAGTTTCTCAATTTGTTGAGGCATGTAATATATTATCATCACAAAAAATTCCTGATCCATGTCATGCTGATTTGTTATCAAAAATGGGTTATGAGGTAACTTGGGAGGATTTAGATCCCAATAATGCTACAATATCAAAAAACAGAGCATGAATCAATATCATTGCAGACTAATTCTTATAAGATGAGGATTCTTTTCTTTTGGTTTTATGTATCTAGAAGAGTGACAGAGTCTAACGCTACAGCAGGGGCAAAATAATCCCTCATAATGAACAGAGATTTTGCACGTTTGATATCTTTTGTATCCATTTTCATATCTTCTACCTATACGAGGTCTACTGCACGATAGTTTTTGCACACATCATCGCATCCCATCTTGGAAAAATAGGAATTAAACTCATTTAAGAACAAAAATTGATTCCCAATGGGATATCTCTAGTTCAGTGATATCCACAGTGTTATTTTTTTCTATTTGGAGCACCTCCCCTGTTTGGCCAAGTCTTAGCAACATTTGTCATCCAAGCCTCTGATAACGAAAGTGTAGAACAAGTATCACAAAATCTGCAATACACATCCATCTGTCTTAACTGGATTTTTATGGATTCCCTTAATTTGTATCATTTGGAGTCTTTCTTTATCAAGAAGACACCTTTAGCTATAAAGAAAATTACAAATTCACAGTAATAATCTACGATAAAAACTAATTTTCAATATCATCGTGACCAGTTTCCTTGCCACAGTTAGGACATGTTCTTTGGTTTTGAAATAGTTCTTTTCCACAATTTCTACATGATTGAGGTTTCATAAGATAACTGGCATGTTGTTTAATTTAAACAATAATTTCATCTTTGATTCAATTACAAGGATTCAGATACTGTTCTGAGGATGAAAACACGCAGAAATTAATTTAGTTTAGTGATATCACGAGTAAAGAAAAGATCCACAAACCAATCAAGACCGACTCTAATTCGTTTCTCCATTACGGGAAGAGTTGACAAATAGTATTGCTTCCACACAAACCAAGCTGTAAATCCGGTTAGATTAACTCCAAGCATTCTAGCAACCCCATCCCGTTTTCCAATTTTTGCCATAGAGCCCTTTGATGAATAATCAAATATTGATAATTTGCCATTGTTGCGAATTGATGAAATCAGATTTTTAGACACGGTCTTTGCCTCTCTTATGGCGTGCTGTGCAGTTGGAGGATATGGCTCATTTTTAGAATTTAAAATATATGCACAGTCACCCAATGCAAATACATTGGAATATTCTGGCAGCCTAAGATATTTGTCAACTAGTATTCTCCCTGATTTATGATGTTCAACGTCAAGTGATTGTACAAAGTCCTGGGATTCATTGCCGCCTGCCCATATCAACATGGAATAATACAATTCAGCATTATCACTTAGTGAGATATGTGTGGTATTAGCATCAGTTACCTTGGTATTGTAAATTATATTCACACCTGCGTTTTCTAAAGAACTTGCAGCATATTTTCCAAGAGTTCCAATTTCAGGCAATATATGATCTCGTGCTGCAATTAGGCTGATCTGAATAGAATCAGGCTCAATATTTCGATAGTATTTCTCAGCAGATTCACGAATAAATTCATTGATTTCACCAGCAGTTTCAACTCCAGAGAATCCACCACCAACTACAACAAAAGACAAAAGTTCAGGTTGTTTTGAGATTTCCTGTTGATCAGCTAACTCTAATTGAGTTATTATTTGATTTCTAAGTACATTAGCATCATCTAAAGTCTTAATTGTAAGAGAATGTTTCTTTAGATTTTCATTTCCAAAAAATCCTGTTTTAGTTCCAGTTGCAATGACCAGATAGTCATACTCTAGCTGTTTTTTGCCTCCAGAATTATCAATGGTTACAAATTTTTTGTCCAAATCAACACTCATTATTTTGGCTTGATAAAATCTGGCACGTTTGCAGAAATTTCTAATCGGAGTAGCAATATGGCGTGGTTCAATAGTTCCAGTAGATAGTTCTGGCAGCATTGGAGTGTGAAGAAAAAAATTATGTTCTGAAATAATAGAAATGTCAATATCAACATCTTTTTGAAATTGCTTTTGGATTTTTTCTAATACGCCTACACCTGCATAACCGCCACCTAAGATAACAATTTTTTGTGTATGGGGATGAGGTGAGACATGGATGTATTGAAAATGTTCTTCATACGTGCTAAGTTTTGAAAATTCTATATCACATTTATGGCATCTGTAATTCATTCCTTTTTTTGCAGTCAAAAAGGATGCCAAAATTCCCAAGGTTCCACCCCAAAGAAAATGCGTCAAAAATGATTTTATTAGAAATTCTTCTGATAGAACAAAATTACCTACAGGAGTATTGTTTAGTTCTGCCATGATAGGCTGAATCCAAAAATATTGAACGGGAATTGTAAAAACAACAGTAACAACGGTTCCTGCTAAAACTCCAAAAATTATTCCATTGGTTAATTTTGAAATGTTGAGTATTTTTGTTTTGTATAGTATCAACCCAACAATTATTCCAATAATGGTAGCTACTCCAAAATGTACAAACACTCCAACCAGGTAGTCACTAGAACCAAAAAGCCTAGCGGCTACTATCCAAAACAAGTAAAATTCAGAATTTGTAAATGCATCCAAGAGAAAATTGGGGATAAACATGACAAAGGCTCCAAACAATGAGCCCAAAGTGATAAAAAATACTTCTTTTCTTAATGAGAAATTAACAACTAATGAGGTCATTGATTAGGTTTTAGCAAGGTCATTGATTAGGTTTTAGCAAGGTCATTGATTAGGTTTTAAAGAACTCGGATAATTAACCAAAATCCCAAATCAGACCCCAATTGAAAATATATCATTATACAATAAAAATAAGAAATTGGACCAGAGTCCAAAGGGGATAAAAAGTGAGATTCCACCAACAGGCATGCCGGGTGACACAGGGCTTGTATCTCCTATTGGTCTCCCTCTGTTAACAAAATTGGGACCATAAATACAGGATTTGCCATTGGTTGTGAGGAGAAGAGTTTTCCATTATGATTTGCTTTGCCAATTCTTAGCTTATAGTCAGAATCCACATCGACAAGCCATCCTTCAAGAACCATTCCTGATGAAACGCTTTTGATGTTTGTGACTACTTTGACTTGATCATTTGCTTGAACTGCCATAAAGTAGGTTCCAACAGTTTTACATCCAAATGGAGCATCGCCTACAAAAGCAGTCAAATCATCTTTCATGTGACTGGATTTGATCACTCTGTTATCCATCATGTGATCCTCTTTCATCATTTATTCATCTTAGAATCCACTTTAACAAATGAACAGTTTACCACAAACCCAGCTACTAGTCCATTTTCAAGTTTTTCATCAGATGCTCTTTAGTAACCTCACCTACAGTCCTTAGAAAATCTGCACTATCAGGATTATCCCAAGTATCAGTTTGGATTCTCCAAAGAAGACAGATATTGTTACCTTTATGCTAAAGAGCTTCAGCATTTGGAATTAATTCTACAGATTCTACTGTAGCAGATCTCATAAGAGCAGTCATAATGAATAAGACTGGAACTATTTTGTTCGTCATTGAATAAAAATTTCAATATTGATATTAGGCCAATTTTCCAACCGACCCAATCTTTTGGAAAGAAAAATAGATGTAAAAAATAATTTCAAAGATCACTTAATACATAAATCTAAGCAATTCTACGACATCAAAATAATAGGAATTTTAAGTTCTAATCAAAAATAAATGTCATTATGGAATTCAAAATTGGATGTACGGGATGGAGCTATCAGGGATGGTCAGGAACTTTTTATCCCAAAAATCTAAAGAGTTCTCAATGGCTGAAATATTATTCTCAGCTTTTTAGTATTACAGAGATAAATTCCACATTTTACAGAATTCCCGCACAAGAAATAGTTAGGCGGTGGAATGCAGATACACCAAGGCATTTCAAATTTACAGCAAAATTTCCATCCACAATTACGCACGAAAAGAGGCTAGATGGAGTAAATTCAGAAATTTTCTCATTTTTATCATCACTAGTTCCAATTCATGAAAAGATTTCAGCTTTGGTTTTGCAATTGCCCCCATCATTATCATTTGAAGAGGCAAAACCAAGACTAGGAGAACTATTTGATATGCTTCCCAAAGATTTTGTATATCCAATTGAGGGAAGACATCAATCATGGTTTTCAGATGAGGCCATAACATATCTAAAACAAAACAAACACTGTCTTGTATGGAATGAAGTTACAGGAGTGAATAATCCAATGCCAATTACAACGGATTATCTCTACGTTAGATTGATTGGAGACCGCTCAATTCCAGATTCAGAATTTGGAAAAGTTACAAAAAATAAAAAAGAATTGATCGTAAACTGGGCAAAAAAACTCAAAGAGATTAAAAATATTCCATTAGCAATGGTAATGGCCAACAATCACTTGGAAGGATTTGCAGCAGATACTGCTAATTCACTAAGGATGCAATTAGGAATGCAAGACTTGGTTTGGGATGAGAAAAAACAAAAAACACTAGGAAGTTTTTAGTATGACTTTATGAATCATGGATGGATCATGGAAATATTGACTATACTGCAAAGAAAGGAATTAAAGAATTAGGATAAAAAAATGCAAAGGGCAAAATTTCAGATACTAGATAAAAAAATAAACAGAAATTCTTCAACTATTAGGGGAGTATTGAAGAATCCCTGGAAACCATCCAGCTAAGCATAGGACGTTAATGTACATATGGTGTTTATGATATTTAAGGTAATGATTCCAAAGCGCTAGTGGTAAGACCTATTGCTTCACCAAAATAATATCCTGCCAAAATAGTTGCAGTAGCCCAAACACATGAACCCGCAAATGTGTATAATACAAATTTTAGAAATTTCATTTTTAATAATCCTGCAGGAACTGAAATCATCTCTCGCATTACAGGAACCATCCTTCCCAAAAATACTGCCTTGTCACCATATTTTTCAAACCAAACTTCGACTCTGCCTAATTTTTTTTCTGAAATCCTGACATATTTCAGATAGCGAAGTAAAACAACCCGTCCTAGTTTTAGTGCTATTAGATAAATTACAATATTTCCAACAGTAGCACCACTAGCACCAAAGATAATCATCGGTATTAATCCAATTAATATAATTCCTTGTTGAGATGCCAAGAATCCAGCAGTTGGAAATATCGCTAGTGTGGGAATAGGAGGAATTATTGTCTCAAGCAAAGCTGCCAAAAATACACCTTCATAGAGATGATCACCTAAAAAATTAGTAATCCAAGGAATCAACGAATCAAATGGTTCCATTTGATTTTGAGATTAAACCCTCACTAAATTACCTTACTGGTAAGCATATTAGTGTCTAAAGATTGGGGTCAAAAGTGGAAAATGCACTATATACCAAGAACATAGGATTCAATCATGAATAAGCTAGTTGGAATTGCTATTGCAGTAATTATAGTTGGAACAGTTTCAGCATTTGCATTATCCCCATACTTTACAGAATCAACTATCGATGAGGCATTGCCAGCTGGTGCAATTAGTCAATCTACGATGGAGGAAGAGGAGATGATGATGATGGAAGATGATGCTATGATGATGGAGGAAGAGGAGATGATGATGATGGAAGATGATGCTATGATGATGGAGGAAGAGGAGATGATGATGATGGAAGATGATGCTATGATGATGGAGGAAGAGGAGATGATGATGATGGAAGATGATGCTATGATGATGGAAGATGATGCTATGATGATGGAGGAAGAGGAGATGATGATGATGGAAGATGATGCTATGATGATGGAGGAAGAGGAGATGATGATGATGGAAGATGATGCTATGATGATGGAGGAAGAGGAGATGATGATGATGGAAGATGATGCTATGATGATGGAGGAAGAGGAGATGATGATGATGGAAGATGATGCTATGATGATGGAAGATGATGCTATGATGATGGAGGAAGAGGAGATGATGATGATGGAAGATGATGCTATGATGATGGAGGAAGAGGAGATGATGATGATGGAAGATGATGCTATGATGATGGAGGAAGAGGAGATGATGATGATGGAAGATGATGCTATGATGATGGAGGAAGAGGAGATGATGATGATGGAAGATGAAATGGTAAAAGAAACCATTCCAATATCTTATACAGGAAAATTCATCGGTGTTGGTGATGGAGTTCATGATGCACAAGGAGATGCATACACAATACCATTAGAAGACACAAGTACTGTATTAAGACTAGAGAATTTCAAATCAACAAATGGTCCAGACTTGTATGTCTATTTATCAACAGATGATAATGCATCAGAATTTGTTAACTTGGGAGAACTCAAGGCAAATAATGGAAATCAGAACTATGAAATTCCAGATGACACCGACTTGACCAAATACAACAAAGTCCTGATTTGGTGCAAAGCATTTGGTGTATTATTTGGAAGCGCAGAGTTATCGCCTTAGAAACACTACTAAAAAACCTCAAAAGGAATTTCTTATATCCTACACAAAATCTGAAAAATCAGTGTTTGCAGCAACAATTACCCTACCAACATTCTTACTTTCAGATATTATTCCAAAGGGATTATTTTCATTCTCAGGGCAAACAGATGGAGAAACAAATCCAAATCCCAGATTCAAAATGATACTTTGGTCTATAATTGCAGGCACCCGAGGAGGCATAAACAGAGCAAAAATCCTCAATCTAGTCAAGGATACCCCAATGAATGCAAACAAAATTGCAACTGTGTTGAATTTAGATCATAAAACAGTAATCCATCATGTAAAAATTCTTGCAAAAAATGAGCTTGTAATCAAAGCTGAAAAAGAGTATGCAGCAGAATATGAATTAACACAGATTATGAAAGAGAATCAAAATGTTTTAGAAGAGATTATGAAAAAAATTGGAACAAAGTAAATTAATGAATTTTAGAGGCAAAGAGTCATGATAGACTTTATGCTCGCTGCAGTTATATCTGCATTTCTCAACATTGCATTACTACTAGTTGTGATTGGAACCTATGTCCAAAACATGAGAGTCATTAGATCATACTATACTTCAGGCCTAGTATTGGTTGCATCACTATTAATGCTACAAAATATTGTGATTATTTTATTCTGGCCTACGCTATACATGCACAATAAAGCATTAATGGTATCAGCTGACATGGTGTCACATTATTTATTTGCAATAAATGTAATTCAAACAATTGGATTATCAGTTCTTGTCTGGATTACCAGAAGATAACTCAGGTAGGATTGGGGTATAAAGTGGGCAAACACTTAAGGTGATTTTTCAGGGTCATAATCTTGATGAAAACAAAGCAGACAAGTGTTCTTGCAATAACTGCAATAGTTGCAATGTTAGCTGTTGTAAGTGTATCAGGAATACCCGAGTCTAGTGCTGCAAAAACAAAGATGTATGAGGTTACAATTACAAATCTCACACCAGGACAACCAATCACTCCACCATTGCTAGTTACACATTCTATGAATGCGGGATTTTTTACAGTAGGTGAGATGGCAAGTGATAACGTTCAGCAGTTGGTTGAAAACGGAAATTCAGAACCGCTAGTCAAAATGCTCCAAGATAAATCAGGTGTTTTGAGTATTGTTCAAGGTGAAGCTCCTCTAGTTCCAGCAAATGATCCTGGAAATACAGGCTTGAGTCATTCAGAGACGTTTATCGTGTCATCTGAGGGTAACATGAGATATCTTTCATTTGCAAGCATGTTGGTTTGTACAAATGATGGTTTTGCAGGAGCTGATACAATCAGACTTCCAATTAACCAAAAAACAGTTTACGCAAAAGCATATGATGCAAGAACTGAAATGAATACAGAAAACTTTGCAGACTTGGTTCCTCCCTGTCAAGGAGCTATTGGAATTTCTTCAGATAATGGTGATGAAGGAACAGGTGCAAGTAATGACGCAATTGCAGAGGGTGGAGTAGTCATTCCACATCCAGGCATAATGGGTGATAATGATTTACTGAAAAGTGTTCATGCATGGGGTAACCCAGCAGTCAAGATTGACATTGTACGAATGAAATAATCTTTCTAACACTAGTTGGAATTATTTTTTTATTTTTATTTAAAAATATAGTTTGACAGTTCCCAAATTATGGGATTCTGTAGCCTCTTTGAGATCTCATTTTGTAGCCTTGTGTAGCAAGGCATTTGGAATTATTGTTTTTCACTTGTTGTTCTCAGAAAAGATTGTAGAGAACAGAAGACAGTTACCTATTCCCAAATAGAAATTCCCAAGACTGGATAGTTTGCACAATGCACAAATACTAAAGGCAGATGTTTGGCATTATAAAAATAGATGAGAAAGCAGAGTAAACCATCTAAATTAATAATCAACAAAGACTACAAAATTATAATTGAGTTACAAATTTCTAGATCATGCAACAGATGCAATAATTGAGGTTACAGCCAAAAACCTCAAGGAAGCATTTGCAGTAGCAGCAGATGCAGAAATCAGCCTAACACTAGACCAAGACAAAATAGAAGAAAAAGATCAAAAGGAATTTTCTGCAAGTGGAAAAGATTTGAGATATCTCTTGTTTAGTTGGTTGGAAGAAATTTCATTTGTTCTAATCACAGAAGGTTTTGCAATAAGAAGAACAGAGTTTGAGATCAAAGAAGAGAACGGATACGTAATTAATGCCAGGGCATTTGGTGAGCCATTAGATGTGGTAAAACATAATTTCAAAGTAGAGATCAAAGCCCCAACATTTTATGACATGGAAATAAGGCAAGAAGACAAGGAAACCTATATGAGATTCTTACTTGATCTGTAAAGTTGGTAAAGATTTCTTTGCAAGTTTATAGAACAAATTATACGTGTTTTTTAAAAGTCTAAATCGTACAATCATCATTATGAGAACAAAATTAGGACTATTCGCAGTATGTTCATTACTTGTATTAATGGTGGTTCCAAATTATGCCAATGTAGCAGCAGAAGCAAAAGAGTTAGGAATTGCACCGTTTGTAGATGAATCCAAAGACGCACAGAGCTATGTTGACAGATACAATACGGAGGATATCTACAAAGAGTGGTTTGATAATACATATCCGGAATATGACTCAATTTATCATGCAGTAGGGTTGGAAGAACCACTGCCGGTTCCTGCACCGTTTGTAGATGAATCCAAAGACGCACAGAGCTATGTTGACAGATACAATACGGAGGATATCTACAAAGAGTGGTTTGATAATACATATCCAGAATATGACTCAATTTATCATGCAGTAGGGTTGGAAGAACCAAAAGTTGGAGAACCGGAAGTACCAGAAGTTATGGAATCGGAAGTTATGGAACGGGAAGTTATGAAACCAAAAGTTGGAGAACCGGAAGTTGGAGAATGTGGAAAAGGAACAGATCTTGTTGATGGAATGTGTATGATTATAGATAATTCTGGAGGAAGAGGAGGAGGAGGTTGTTTGATTGCAACAGCTGCATATGATTCAGAGATGGCACCACAAGTTCAGTTACTCAGAGAAATCAGAGATAATCAACTAATGAAGACAGATTCGGGTGTTTCATTTATGAGTGGATTTAACCAATTGTACTATTCATTCTCACCATACATTGCAGACATGCAAAGAGAAAATCCAGCATTCAAGGAAATGGTTAAATTCTCAATTACTCCAATGTTGTCTACCCTATATCTAATGCAATATGCAGAATCTGACTCAGAAGTGCTATCATATGGAATTGGAGTTATTGTGATGAATCTGGGAATGTATGTGGGAATTCCTGCAATCATAGTTTTCAAGACTAGAAAATATATCAAAATTTAGATAAAAATCACGAATTAAAGTAAATCTCAGTTGATCAAATGGGTAGGTAAATTTATCATTCAGTTTATTAAATTCAATTCTGCTGGAAAAATTATACGTTGAAAGATAAAATAATCTTCAGTTTACTCGTTACGCTTTGTATAGCACTAGTTCAAGTAGCCTATGCAGAGCCTGAATTTTCGTTGGAATTTGGTTCAACTGGCACAGGAAACGATAATCTGAACAATCCTACAGATGTAATACTAGATAAAAGATCAAATAAGGTCTATGTAGTTGATAGTAACAATAACAGAATTAATGTATTTGAGAAGAACGGAGATCATGACTTTAAATATGGAACATTTTGTGACATTGCAAAAATTCAAGATTGTAACAATGATGCAAGTGGAGCAAGTAGGGATGGGGAAGGACAATTTAACAACCCAATTAGCATTGCAAGGGAGGATGCATTAAAAGAATTTTTTGTAGTAGATTCAGATAATAACAGGATTCAAGTGTTTGATGACAAGGGTAAATTTCAACGTGAATTTGGTTCATCAGATTCTGGAGTAGATGAGTATCTAGGCTCTGCTAAAGGAATAGTAGTACAGGATTCAACAAAAAAGATACTTGTTTCAAACATAGAAAAAGATTCCATATCAGTTTTTGATAAGGATGAAAACTTTCTGGTTAACTTTGATTCGTTTAACGGAAATGATAGTTTTGAAAATCTAACAAACATGATAATTGATGATTCAGAGGAAAAATTGTATGTTGCAGATTCAGGCAAAGATAGGATTGTTGTCTTTGAACTAGTGACAGGAAATACTTGTCCAGATGATACAGTAAAAGCAGCAGACGGAGTATGTTTTGTCGAAGAGTTTGGATCATCAGGAAATGACAAGGGCAAATTTGATAATCCAACAGGGTTAGCGTTTGATTTATCCAATGATTTGTTATACGTGGCAGATACAAACAATGATAGGATTCAGATCTTTGAGATTGTAAATGCAAATACCTGTCCAAGTGGAATGGTAGAGATAATTAACGGAGTATGTTTTGTCGAAGAGTTTGGAACATCAGGATCAGATAATGGGGAATTTGATACCCCAACTGGAATTGCATTAGATAAAACTAATGATTTTTTGTATGTTGCAGATTCAAAGAATAATAGGATTCAGGTATTTAATCTAAATCCAGGGCCAGTTGTTTTACTTCCAGACAGACCAGACAATCTAAAGGCAACACCAGTTTCCCCAACCTCAATAATAGCTTCATGGGACGAACCAGAAATGGCTGAGGGTATTCCATCAATTTCAGGATATAAAATTGAGTATAAAATGGGCTCAGGAAGTTATACCACAATAAATAACAATACTGCAAGCAGTGCAACATCGTTTATTCATGAGGGATTGGATTCCAGTGAAACATACTCTTATCGCGTTTATTCAATTAATTCAGAAGGTACAAGTACATCATCAAGTGCTTCAACAAAACCTGGACATACAAGAGAACCGGCAGCTTTGACTGCAACTCCAATTTCGCCAACTCAAATTAAGCTTTCTTGGTTGCCACCATCTGAAACTTTTGGGCAAACAATTACCGGTTATGACATTAAACGTGAAAATAAGCAAGATGTCTATAGTATTATTGGAGATACTGACAGTAAAACAACCACATTTACTGTACCAAACTTGGAGACTGATAAAAAATACACATACGTAGTTAGTGCAAAACTGGGAATTGGTTCCACTGATGAATCAATATCAGCATCAGCCACTCCAAGAGACGACTCAGAAGATACTACAGAAGAATCAATAAAATCAACTGTAGTTCAGAAGACAGTTCCTACATCTCCAATAAAATTAACTGCGAGTGGTACCTCATCTACCCAAATTGACTTAGCATGGAGTCCGCCAGCAGAAGATGGGAATTCTGAAATTCTGGGTTACAAAATTGAAGTAAAAATAGACAACGGTTCATTTAGTCCAATAGTGGATGATACGAAAAGTACTGCAACCAAGTATTCGCATAAAAATTTGATAGCAAGTTCTCAGTACACATATAGGGTTTCATCGATAAATGATGTAGGCATAGGCGATCCATCAAATGAATCTTCTGCAACACCAGAATTGACAAATATCCAGATCAGCCCAATAAGAAAATTAACCATAGATGAAGGAAAATTACTATCATTTACAGTAAAACTAGTGGATAATTCAATAAAAGATGCAGTATTTAGTTTGGAGAAAAGCTCCCTAGCAGGAGCTAAAATCACACCAAATACAGGCATGTTCTCATGGACACCAACATCATCAGACGGTGGGAAAACATACACCTTTGATATAGTTGCAAAAAAAGGTGGGCTCTCAGACAGAACAACTGTAACTGTAACTGTCAATGACGTGGTAGATGACTCACAACCAAAAGAGTTAGGAATTGCACCGTTTGTAGATGAATCCAAAGATGTGCAAAGCTATGTTGATAGATACAATACGGAGGATGCCTACAAAGAGTGGTTTGATAAGACATATCCGGAATATGACTCAATTTATCATGCAGTAGGGTTGGAGGAGCCACTGCCGGTTCCTGCACCATTTGTAGATGAATCCAAAGATGTGCAAAGCTATGTTGATAGATACAATACGGAGGATGCCTACAAAGAGTGGTTTGATAAGACATATTCGGAATATGACTCAATTTATCATGCAGTAGGGTTGGAGGAGCCACTGCCGGTTCCTGCACCATTTGTAGATGAATCCAAAGATGTGCAAAGCTATGTTGATAGATACAATACGGAGGATGCCTACAAAGAGTGGTTTGATAAGACATATTCGGAATATGACTCAATTTATCAGGCAGTAGGGTTGGAGGAGCCACTGCCGGTTCCTGCACCATTTGTAGATGAATCCAAAGATGTGCAAAGCTATGTTGATAGATACAATACGGAGGATGCCTACAAAGAGTGGTTTGATAAGACATATTCGGAATATGACTCAATTTATCAGGCAGTAGGGTTGGAGGAACCTAAAATAGAAGAGAAAAAGTTTGGAATCTGTGGTCCTGGTACTAAATTAATTGATGGAGTATGTAAAATTGTGGATAATCCATCATCTGCAAAGCCTTGGTGGCGATTTTGGTAGAATCTAAAGCTAAGTTTTAATCACAATGCTTTTTGGTAGTCAATAATGGGCAAGCTGGCAAGAAATCTTAGAATTTGTGGTGATTGTGGAATTGCATACACGTCTGTCAGCTTTACAAAATACATTGATCAGTGTCCCATTTGCAAATCAAGAAGATTTGAAGCGATTCCAATAAAAATGGACGACGAATAGCTTTTCAACATAGATTTTTTAGTAAAGACAGTTTTGGACAGGTATTGTCCGAAGATCCAGAAATTGCAAAAATTATGCAAAAAAAGATGGAGGAGATGCTAAGGCCAAAACCAGAGCCCAAAACTGAGCCGGAAATTATAGATTTGAATGACTCTAATTTTGATCAAGTGACATCTGCTGAGAATCCAACATTGGTAGATTTTTGGGCAGAGTGGTGTGGCCCATGCAAATCAATGCATCCAGTCTTTGAGAGCTTGTCAAAAAAGTATCCAAATGTAAAATTTGCAAGAGTCAATGTTGATCAAAATCAAGGCATTTCTATGAGATTTGCAGTTCAGTCGATTCCAACATTCATCATGTTCAAATCAGGTCAAATTGTAGACAAAATGATGGGTGCAGTAGGCGCTCCCGGAATTCATATGATTTGTAAAAAGCACTCTAGTTAGCTAGTAGCCATAAACAGGTTCAATCTCTCTTTGAATCCTAACAATATCATTGAATACTTGTTGTTCTTCGGGACTCAGCTTGTGCATAAACCTGTTTAGAATTTGCTTGGCCTCATGAGATGGAGGAAATGTATAATAAACTTCTTCTTCAAAGATCTGTCTGCCAATGGTAACATCTTTGACAGAACATGCAACCTCATCACCTGTCTTTGCAGAGGATACGGTTTTTTTGTCTAGTTGAAGCTGGTGTATGTAACCAACCTTACGTCCTGCCATATTCATAAAGGGAATTTTATGTTTCAGATTCCCAACATCCACATGCACGCCAAAAACTGCAGGATTGTTGTTTCTAAACACCATGCCCTTCATAAATGAAAATTTTGAAATTGGGGTAAATTCTGAAAAGATTGCATCTTCTTGATTTGCAGAATCCTCCTCTACCCAAGCGTTGTAACTGTCAATTAAACTGTAAATTACTTTGTCTTCAAATAATTTTATGTGACTTGCCTCTGATTCTTCCTTTGCATCAGGTAATATTTTGACATTAAAGGCTAGAACAATTCCCAAATGCCTATCATTTTCTTTGATTGCTTTTGCCTCTATTACATCCCGTCTGTTTACGGGACCAATGTCGGCTTTTGCAACAGGCACTTGAGAGCGCTTGAGCATCTCAACTATAGCCTCAAGTGATCCTATAGTATCACACTTTAGAATAACTCCATTAGTTTCAGTATCAATAAACATCGATTGCATTTCAGATTCGATAAGTTTGCTGAATTTGTCAACCTCTTCGTCATTTGATGCAACATAAAGGGTACTTCCTGGAAGTACGCCTTCAAGTTCAGGTGATGCAATTTTCAAGCCAGCTGCTGCAACTACTAGGGGAACAGGCTTGAATTTATCTCTAGGATCACGCATTTCATCAAGAGGTTTTGGCAAGAGTAGTGCTTTGGGTTTTGTAACAATGACTGCATCACGTTTTGCAACAACTATGCTGTTTTCCTTCTTGATGGTACCATCAATCAGTATAACATTTGCAGTTTGGCCCAACCCAACCTCGTCTTTGACTTCAAGAACTATTCCACGAGGTTCTTTTTCTTGCTGATCTAATCTTTTTTGAAGATATTGTTGGGTCAGACCAACTAAAACACCAAGTAATTCAGGCACGCCAACTCCGGACCTTGCAGATATTGGAACAATGGCAATTTCTGACTTAAAGTCCTCAACACGATAAAACGCCTCAGATTTGTAACCTAGAATGGATAATGTGCCTACAACATCGTAAATTTTTTGATCTAAATCAGTTTGAATGGATGCATCTTGTTCCTTGATTGCATGTGAAATGAACTTGGTGTCGGATTTTCGCCATCCGGATATTTGATCACATTTGTTTAGTGCAACGACAAATGGAACCTTTCTGTTCTGTAAAATTTTCAGGCTCTCATTTGTTTGTGGTTGAAATCCACGATTTACATCAACTACCAGTATTGCAATGTCAGCAGCAGAGCCGCCTCTAGAGCGAAGATTTGTAAATACTTCGTGGCCAGGAGTATCAATTACTAGTAATCCAGGAACTTTGTTCTCTGATTCTTCAAGTTTTTTGTATAGTTGACCACATGTTTCTTTAATTGTTTCAGTTGGAAGAAAACTCGCACCTATATGCTGGGTAATTCCCCCAGCTTCTCTACCTTGAACACCAGTACCACGTATTCTATCTAAAAGAGACGTTTTTCCAGAGTCTACGTGACCAAGAACTGCCACTATGGGCTGACGGATTTGCAAATCAGATCACTCAAATGCTACCCTCGATTCGTGATCAAAACTTTCTTGTGAATCAGACGCATGAATGATATTTTCACTGAATCCTAATCCAAAGTCGCCTCTAATGGAACCAGGGTCTGCTTCAAATGACTTGGTTGCACCAATCATTATTCGTGTAGTGGCAATTGCATTGTTTCCTTCAATAACTGCAGCTACTACAGGACCTGATGTGATAAATGATGTCAGTTCGCCAAAGAACGGTTTGTCTTTGTGTACACCGTAAAAGTTCTCTGCCTGTGCTTGAGTAAATGTAAACATCTTTAGTTTTAATATTTTGAATCCTTTTCTTTCAAATCTGGATACAACTTCGCCAACTAGGTTTCTAGATACAGCATCTGGTTTTACAATGAATAGTGATTGCTCAGTCAATTTTACTTCTTTTTAATTCCGCCTTTAACGTATTTTTTTGTCCATTTTAATTTCCTTGGATCACGCTTTAGGACTAGTGCATTTTTTTTACATTTTGCAGAGCAGAACCACTGAACGGTTCCGTCATTTTTAGCATACATTGTACCGGAACCTTTGGCAACTGGCCTATCACAGAAATTACATGGTTTAACTAAAAGACTCATCTAAACACCTGCTACTTGATTTTCTTTGCTTCTCTCTCTGTTTCTCTTAACATCAAGATTTCCCCAGACCTAATAGAACCTTTGACGTTTCTGGTAAGAATTCTTCCTTTATCCTTTCCAGTAAGAACTTTAACTCTAACTTGAATGACTTCGCCAGCAATGCCGGTTCTGCCAACAATTTGAATAATTTCAGATTGAACTACTTCGTCAGTTGTTGCACTCATTCTTCGGTCTTACCGCCTTTAATTTTAGCAATGGCTGCGACAACTTGGTCTACAATGTGTTGTGCATCACCGGCATCCAAAATTGCTGCAGCGGCAGAAGTAATGTCAATACCCAATGAACTTCCTAATTCCTGTCTGCTTGGTACAAATGCATATGCAACACCCTGTTCCTCACATAGAATTGGAAGATGTGCCACTACCTCTGGTGGTTCAACATCTTCGGCGATAACAATTAGCTTGCTGGTACCACGTTCAATTGCCTTGGTTGCCTCATTGGTCCCTTTTTTGACCTTACCGCTAGTTGATGCTACTCTAACGGCTTCCAAAATTGGATTTATGAGATCCTCTGGCGTTTCAAATTTAACATAATATGCTTTTCCCATACTTCGTCACCCTAGGGGTTCATTCTCCATTCTATCCATCGATGAGTTTGGTTTTAAAAGTGTTATCTGGAAATTATAGAGTTGACTTTTTGAAGATATTCAGACAGTAAGGTATCTAGTTTCTCCTGACTTTCAGATTCTGCATAGACCCTAACAATGGGTTCTGTACCACTGGGTCTGATCATAACCCAATTTTTAGGATCAATGGAAATCTTGATGCCATCAGTGGTATCAGAATTTGGGAATTCTTCCTTTAATGTAGAAATCAAATTTTCTACTTTATCAGAAGAACAAGCAATTTTGTCTTTAGTTGTAAAAGAAGGAGGCAAACTGGCAATCTCTTCGGATATGGATTTCTCAGAGGCGGCCAAAAGATCAAGCATCAATGCCAAAGTCATACATCCATCTCTAACCTGATTATGCTCTCCATACATGAAACCTCCATTCTCCTCAAATCCAATTAGTGCGTCAGTTTGAACCATTTTCCGTGAGACCTCAACACTGCCAACTTTGGTCCGAATAACTTTTGAATTAAATTTATCAGCCAAAACTTCAATGCTAGAACCGGAATTCAAACAAGTTACAACCAAAGAATCTGGATTTTTTTTCAGCAAATGCCGAACCAGTACTAGGGCAGACCTGTCCCCAGTTAAAATATTACCATTGTTGTCACAGAAAATACTTCGATCTCCATCGCCATCAAATGCAATTCCTATATCTGCATTATTTTCTATAACTGTTTTTGATAGTTCTGAAAGATTTTGTGGCGTTGGTTCTGACCCACGCCCTGAAAACGAACCATCAACGTTTTGATTGATGAGGAATGTTTCACACTTTAACATTTTACAAAAATCAGGCGCGGATACCGCTTGGGCACCATTACCCAAATCCAAAACAACCTTGAAATGTTTTGATTCTATTAGTTTGGAATCAATGTTGGAGATAATTCCATCAAGATATGTTGCAATTGTTCTGTTGTCAGTTCCGGTATTTCCCCATTTTTTGGTATCTGGCCATTTTTTTTGTAAGTAGATATTTTCAATTACTAGTTCGTCTTCACGTGAAATCTCAACTCCGTCTTTTGCAGCAGGTTTAATTCCATTATATTGTGGTGGGTTATGTGATGCAGTAATCATCATTCCACCAGAATATCCCAAAGATTTTACTGCAAATTCAAGGCACGGAGTAGGAACAAGGCCTGCAACTTTGCAATCTATTCCAATAGAATTAAGAGCGGAACTAACAACTTTACAAATAGCAGGGCTTGAATCCCTGCCATCATAGCCGATTAACACGGGTCCTTTTCCAAAGTAAGTTCCAATTGCCAATGTCATATCGTGAACAAATTCCAATGTAAAATCTTCATCAAAAACGCCACGGATTCCGTTAGTTCCAAAAAATTTTGCCATGATACTGTGTGCAATAATAGATAAATTTGTGTTTATTGGCAAATCCGTTGCGGGAGTCGCCCAGCCTGGTCAAAGGCGTAGGGTTTAGGACCCTATCTCTTAGGAGTTCGTGGGTTCGAATCCCACCTCCCGCACCATTAGTTTCTGTGAATGATTAATAATGAGAAAATCCTCATCAAACAAAGTCATGAAAAGGATAGTAGTTGGCATTACGGTGGTTGGCAAAGACAGAGAAGGAATTGTGGCCACATTTACAAACTTTGCATTTTCCAAAGGAGGAAACATTGAGAAAGTAAATCAAAACGTAATCAAAGGTCTTTTTGGCATGTATCTAGAGGTATCATTCTCAAGGGCAGTAAATGTAAAAAAATTTGACTCGGACATTCAAAGTTTGGCAAAAAAAGAAAAGATGGACGTAAGTACCCATCATGAAACAAATTTACAGAAAAATATCGCAGTACTAGTAACTAAAGAACCGCTGTGTCTTCAAACAATCCTTGCAAATTCAAGATCACTTAAAGGAAAAATTTCAGTAATTGTTGGTACGGAGAAAACGTTAGAGTCATTGGCAAAAAGGGCCAAAATTCCATTTGTACTAATAGAGGAAAAAATTCAGGATAAGGCAGAAGAGAAAATTATTCAGGTATGTAAAAAATATGACATTGATTTAATATCACTTGCAAGATATATGAGAATCCTTAGCCCTAATTTCGTTTGGAGATATCCAAATAGAATAATTAACATTCATCCGTCATTACTTCCTGCGTTTCCAGGAGCTTCAGCATATGCGCAAGCCTTTGAGAGGGGTACAAAAATTGTTGGTGTAACAGCTCACTATGTAACAGAAAACCTGGATCAAGGACCAATTATATTCCAGGATTCATTTAAAGTAGATCCAAGTGATACATTAGAACAAATGAAAGAAAAAGGACAGAAATTAGAATCTGATACGTTGCTCAAGGCAATGAAAATGCATCTGGAGAACAAGCTCGAGGTTCGTTGGAGAAAAGTTCACATTAAAGCAAAGTGAATTAGATGGTGAGCATCAAGACCCAGTTTGATCCTATTCTTAGAAAATCAATATCAAGGAAAAAACATGTTGCAGTGATTCCAGTAGGCTCCATTGAACAGCATGGACCACATTTACCAATATCAACGGATTCGGAGATAGTAACAGGGATTGCAACAAAGATATCAGAAAAACACGGATATCTGCTATTGCCCACACTCAACTACGGGGTATCATATGAGCATGCACCCTTTTTCAATCTCAGCATTAAAAAATCAACTTTGCGTCTAGTGCTAGTCGATTTGTGTCTATCATTATTATCAAATAATATCAAAACGGTTTTCATAATTAATGGTCATCATGGCAATCTAAGACCAATATCAAAATTAGATGCTAATCTCAAAAAGATTTCAAAAAACAAACTCAAAGTGTTCCCGTTATCATATTGGCATTTTATGGGTAGGGAATTTGACCATGCAGGATTTGTGGAAACATCACTAATGCTGGCAATCTCAAAGAATGTCAAGATGAATTTGGCTAAAAGAGGACTGATTACAGATGGAATGACAAAGCAAGAAATATCAAAACTTGGAAAACAGGCAAACAAATCATTTCCCAAAGTAACCAAAAATGGAATTTGGGGGGATCCAAGAAAAGCTACAAAGAAAGAAGGACAGACGATTTTAGCTGAAATCGTCAAAAATCTTGGAAAAAAGTGTCAAACTTGCCTTACTGAGCATAGCTCATAGTTTCACCAATGGAAATTTAATATAATCCCTTGATATCCAAGTCAATAAGTGAAATAGATGTCCGTTGATATGGCAGTAAAAGTATTGGATGAGAGTATCAATCAGGTTGTATTGATAAAACTCAAAGGAAACAAGACCATTAGAGGCAATCTTCTAGGTTTTGACCAACACATGAACCTGCTACTTGACTCTTCAGAGGAAATTCCCGCTGAGGGCGAGTCTAAGAGCCTTGGTAACATTGTAGTTAGAGGAGACAATGTAGTTATGATATCTCCTCCACCCGCACAAAATTAGGTGATTTGCAATGACAAAAGGTACAACTTCGATGGGTGGTTTTACAAAGAAGAAAGTTCACATCAGATGCAGACGATGTGGGAAAAACTCACTTCACAAGCGTCACCACCAATGTGCAAGTTGTGGATACCCAGAGGCCAAACGCAGAAAATATTCCTGGATTAAATGGTATACATAGATGCAAGAAATTGTTTTAATTCTTAGTTCATTAGCAGGTGTTGCCACAGCAGCAGCTGTAAGAAAAATGCCAAAAGAAAAAAACCAATTGCTTAGTCTTGGCGCAAGTTCACACATTAAAACCCAAATCAATTCATTAAGAATTGAAAAAGACATTCTTACCAAGACTATTTCAAGGCTATATCAAGCAGAATCTGAATTTTCCAAAGTTCAAAAGGGTAAATTGTTATTAAAATACCAGCATCAGTTGGGAATTGTTTTAGCCAAGCTAGAAAAACTTGAACAGGCAAGTAGCCATCCGGACTTGGGCCCGGTAGGAGATGGCTTGATAACATTGATGGATCAAAAATTATCAAAATTGGACGATAGACTCTACGAACTCTCATCAAAAATATCTAGTCCAAAAGTTCAAACACAGACCAAAACAAGGCCTGAAACCAAACAAGAGTCAAAACCAAAACATCCCAAAGTATTCGACTTTGAGAAACCTGTAGGGAGCAAGATAAACCCAGTGGAGATTCCTCCAACAAAACCAAGACAGTCATTTGAATTGACTACGTTAACAAATATTTCAAGAAAAGAGCCGAAATTCCCGTTATTTGAAGGAGAACAAGTAAAACAAATCAGAAAACCAGCGTCACAGCCAAAAGAAGAGATAGTACAAGAGACTAGACGGCCAAAACCAAAAGTTGAGGATAAAATTGGGATTGTTCAGTCAGTAGCAGTAGCAGAAAGTTCTGAAATCAATCTTCAGACAAGACCAGATATCAATAAAGAAGTTGCAAAAATTACAGCACACAAGGCGCTGCCAGGACCAATAAAAGAAAGATCAGCGACATTAGATGATGACTTTGATGATGATGATGATGCAGATGATTTGGATAAAATTAAGGGCGATATCATGAAAGTATTGTCAAAGATTGATCAAGCAGAGGTAGAATAATTGACATACGATGATGCCATCAAGGCATTATCAAATGATGCATTAAAATTTGTAAAAGACGGTTATGTTATTGGGTTGGGAAGCGGGCGAGCCGCAACTGCGCTTGTTAAGTCACTTTCAAAGCTAATCAAACTCAAAGGATACAATGTTAAAGGAGTTCCAACATCATTACAAATTAAATTAATTGCAGAAAAAGGAGGAATCCCACTAGTAGAGGCTGATCAAGTAGAATACATCGACATTGTTTTTGATGGTGCAGATCAGATTGATTCACAAAAATATGTAATCAAGGGAGGGGGAGGAGCATTATTGCGAGAAAACATCCTGTTTAGTCTTGCAAAAAAAGTTGTGGTAATGGCAGACAAGACAAAGTTTGTAAAAAATTTCAATAGAACAGTTCCTGTGGAAATCCACCCACTAGCAAGAAATTCAGTTACAAAATCAATAAAAAAGATGGGTGGAATCGCACAAGTGCGTTCATTGGATAGGGGCTATCCATTCTTTACAGAAAATGGAAATATTATTTTGGATTGTGACTTTGGAATAATAAAAAATCCCAAAGCACTAGCTCAAAAAATCAAACAGACAGCAGGAGTTTTAGAATCAGGAATATTTCTTAAAAAACCAGATGTGATTTACAGGGCTAAAGAAAACGGCAAGTACGATATCGTCTAAAACTAGCTGACCTTTCTTTTAACTAGTTTGCCATGACCTAATTTCCCAACCACCTCAAAGTTATCAGCAACTAGTTCTCCCCGAACTATTGTTTTGATAGGCCATCCGGTCAGACTTCTTCCTTCATATACAATATAGTCAGAAAAGCCGCCAAACAGTTCAGATGTCACTTTTTTTTCTTTTTTCAAGTCTATGAGGAGAACATCAGCATCAGAGCCTCTTTCAAGAGTGCCCTTTTGAGGGTACATTCCAAAGATTCGGGCAGCATTATGACTGGTAAAATGGACAAACTGTTCTAGTGTGATTTTGTGTTGATTCACACCATCATTAAGTAAGATTGGGATAACAGTTCCAATCCCAGGAAAGCCTGCAAGTGCACTCCACACATCGTCTCCTTCAAGTTTTAGTTTGAGTTGGTTTGCAACATGATCAGTTCCTATCGTATCAATGAAATTATTTGATAGAGCATTCCAAACAGCTTTACGATCATTTTCAGTTCTAATAGGAGGCATTACTTTGGCAAGATATCCGGATTGCCTCTCATAAGATAATGTTAGATAGTGCGGGCATGTTTCTACAAAGATTCTTGTTCCAAGTTTTTTCTCCTCTTCAATTTGTTTTAGCGCACGTTGAGAACCAATATGTACAAAATAAATCACACAGCCATAATCCCTACCAAATTGGGATACAGTTTTTATTGCTTTAGCCTCGGACTCTGGGGAACGACTAGAAGACCATGCAGAAAGTCCATCCTGTTTTTTTTCTTTTGCAGTCTTAATTCCACATCCGCATGACTCATAATCCTCAGCATGAACTAGTACGGGGCATCCAAGTTTTGCAGCAGTCTTTACCGTTTGTTCAACTATTTCATCAGTGACATCCACTTGGGCTGCAATAAGACTTGGTGAATTTGGCGGCATATCCATATACACATGACCGACATCGCCGCCAAGATTCATGTAAATTTTAAACGAAGTAATCCCTTTTTCCACACAGAGATCCATCTCACTGATTTGCTGCGGTGTAAAAATTGAGGCATGCATTGCGTAATCGACATAATGATTTTCAGATGAAGAATCTATCTGAGCTTGCAAAGAATTAGAGAATGGATCGCCTAATCTGAGCATTCGCATCATTGTGGTAATTCCACCGATTGCCGCAGCATGAGATTCAGTTTTTGCGGCTTGATTAATTGGAGAGTAAACCCCATAATGAACATGAGTGTCAATTGGTCCTGGAACTGAAACTAGGCCAAGACCATTAATTTTATTCTCACATGCAGGGACATCAGAGGAGAGTCCCACAATTTTTCCCTCATCAATTATGATATTTTTTTCAACCATTCCCATGGGTAAAATAACGTGTGAATCAGCAATTACAGTGTCATAGGTCATATGGAAATCATGCTGATTGAGGCTATTATGCGTTGAGAAAATGAATAAAAGAACAACCCAAAGAGGTAATTTGGGGGCCGGTGGTTTAGGGGCATAATGCCTCGTTCGCAACGAGGATGTCGAGGGTTCGATTCCCTCCCGGTCCACTTTCGCATAAACTATTATACATAAATGAAAAATACCATCCTCATGGAAGTGTTTGACGGCAAAAAAGCGGCACAAGAGTACATGTCAAAACATACACTGGCATTCTCTACTCCGGAGTTGACCCTGATGAGATTTGCATTCTGGCTGGGTGATTCGGTACCAGATCCAAAAAATGATGGCAAAGGAATTCCAAGAATGATGACATTTTTGACAGAACAAGACTTTGAACCTGTATTAATTGATGATGATACATACGTACCATCAGGAGCAGTAAAAAGCTCAGCAAACGTTGGAAATGCATACAATGAGCAAATTCCAAATGGAAACTTTTGTTCTGAATGTGGAACTAGTTTATCAGCTACTGCAAAGTTCTGTCCTGAATGTGGAACAACACAAGAATAAGAAAACAGGTTTTGTTTAATTGGTTTTAGGCTTTGGAGCCACACTTTGTACAAAATTTTGCATTTGGTCTAAGTGATGCACCACAAGAAGAACATCCATTGCCAGATTGTGGTTGTGCTGCTTGTCTTGGCATCAATGCAGGATCTGGTGACGGCAAAGTTCCGACATCTCCAAATGCTTCCTGAGCTGATACAATTCCGGGAGGTCCGCCACCCACAGGATTTTGTGCAGTTCCTGCTCGTGGAGGCTGACCCATACCACCTGGCATCATTCCTGGCTGACCCATACCTGGCATCAAACCAGGCGATTGTGTATTTCCAGTTCCACCATCTACAGATTTTTTTAATTCAAAAAGTACTTTGATGGCCAGAAATTCTAATGCAGAATATGCAACTGTATAATCACCTAATTTTTGAAAGAATTCTTTATCGCCAATTTGGCCTTTCTTGTACATGTTGTTAGTATCTAGGAATGACTCATAGTATCCTTGAGACTCGTCAAACAGACTCTGCAGTTTGTCAAATAACATACCAAGCGTATCCACTTCACCAAATGACATAATCCCACTCAATTTTTGTAATATTAATTACTTTAGGATCAGATTAGAGTTTATGATTAGGTCAGTTACTCTCACATCCAGTACACTTTCCTTTATAGCATATGCCCAGATTAAAAAACAAGCATTTAGTTAGTTTTTGCCATCACAATAAAAATCAAAAAAGAGAAAAACGTGTGTGTATGTAAGTCAGTTATGCAAGTGCTCTATCAATCATACCTTGGTATGATTCTTTAGAAGCTGCACCTACTTGTTGGCTAACTATCTCACCCTTGTTAAGTAGGATTAAAGTTGGAATGCTAAATACATTATATTTTGATGCCAATTCATTGGCCTCATCAACATTAACCTTGACAAATTTTACTTTGCCATCATAGTCAGCTGCAAGTTCTTCAACTACCGGACCTACCATCCTACACGGACCACACCATTCGGCCCAAAAGTCCACAAATACAGGAATATCAGAATTGATTACATCTATTTCCCATGATTTTGCGTCTGAAATTTGTGTAACAGCCATTGTAACATTATTTTATTGACCGTACCTAAAAACGTTCACCAGAACTATCACCATATTTTTTGTTGTAAAATTAATTTTGATATATACTTAAATGACGTTTTGCTAAAGCCCAGATATGAGTTCGGAACTGAGACTTAAAAAATTAAGAGGATCTGGAGGTTACGTTATGGCTTCAGTAACTGATGAGCAGCAAATGAAGGGTAATCTAGGAGGTCCTGATCTGTTTTTGGCACCAATTGGAAGATTGGATGCAGAAAAAATTACTAAACATTTTTGCAATACCTGTGAGAAGGAATTTGACGGTTCTCCAAAAATAGAATTTGAGAATCCAAATGAGGAAGTCGCAGAAAACCTGGTTCTTGCAGAACGAGGACAGTACAATTGTAATTCATGTAATTCAACCATAGCAGAATATAGGGAATTTAAAAAGCAAGATGAGGCAGAAGAAGTAGGGAGTGCAAAGCCATTAGAGCCTCAGACGCAAACTGCTCCACAGACAGAATCCACGCCACAACAAGATACAGAACCTGCAGTACAGACTCCACAAGAGTCATCTACAAGACCAGGTCCGGCAACGTCTGTTACATCAATTGAGGGAAAAATAGTGTTTGATGAAAATGCAAACAAAGTCGGAACTGCAAAACAAGTAGGGATTGACTCTGCACAGACTATGGTTTTGGTAATTACAAAAGAAGATGGTACTGAAGGCAGCATATCATGGAATAGCATTAAGAAAATAGGGGAGGTAGTTCTCTTAGGCAAGCCAGAAGAGGCATCCACGCCAGGAAGATGCTCTAGCTGTGGATTTGTAAACAAAGAGGGCTCTAAATTCTGCGAAGAGTGTGGAACAAAAATCTAATGAAAAAGTAATCAATTACAGTATAGGCGATAATACAATTGACAAAAATATCAATCTCAAAAGGAATAGTAAAAGACATCATAATTGTCGGTGTTGGAGTTTTGGTGATTTGGATAGGCCTGCAAGTAGCATTTGGAACGCAGAATCCATTTTATGTTGTTGCAAGTGGGAGTATGGTTCCAGTTTTACAAGTATATGACATTCTGATAGTTCAAGGTAACGAACCGTTTGAGGATATCGCGATTGGGGATATCATTGTGTTTAATCGGCCATCGGACCATGACAGAGTAATTGTACACAGAGTAGTAGAAATTCAATCACACGATCCAAAGACGGTAAAAACACAAGGAGACGCAAATCCAGGATCAATTCCAGGCACTGATTTTCCAATTACAGAAGAAGAATACATAGGAAAAGTAGAATATATACTTCCACAGATAGGATATGTTACTCAGATAATAAAACCGCCAATCAATTACATCATAATTGCTGTAGTCATCGGAATTATGATTGCTAAACAGTTTGCAAAAAGGAAAAAAGAAACAGTACTTTCAGATCCATTGCAGGATAATTTAGAATACTCTGAACCAAGTGAGGAATTATCAGGTATTGGGAAGATGGAAAAGGATTCAGAATACTCTGAACCAAGTGAGGAATTATCAGGTATTGGGAAGATGGAAAAGGATTCAGAATACTCTGAACCAAGTGAGGAATTATCAGGTATTGGGAAGATGGAAAAGGATTCAGAATACTCTGAACCAAGTGAGGAATTATCAGGTATTGGGAAGATGGAAAAGGATTCAGAATACTCTGAACCAAGTGAGGAATTATCAGGTATTGGGAAGATGGAAAAGGATTCAGAATACTCTGAACCAAGTGAGGAATTATCAGGTATTGGGAAGATGGAAAAGGATTCAGAATACTCTGAACCAAGTGAGGAATTATCAGGTATTGGGAAGATGGAAAAGGATTCAGAATACTCTGAACCAAGTGAGGAATTATCAGGTATTGGGAAGATGGAAAAGGATTCAGAATACTCTGAACCAAGTGAGGAATTATCAGGTATTGGGAAGATGGAAAAGGATTCAGAATACTCTGAACCAAGTGAGGAATTATCAGGTATTGGGAAGATGGAAAAGGATTCAGAATACTCTGAACCAAGTGAGGAATTATCAGGTATTGGGAAGATGGAAAAGGATTCAGAATACTCTGAACCAAGTGAGGAATTATCAGGTATTGGGAAGATGGAAAAGGATTCAGAATACTCTGAACCAAGTGAGGAATTATCAGGTATTGGGAAGATGGAAAAGGATTCAGAATACTCTGAACACATGCCTAAATCCGAAGATTTGGATCAGTTAGATGAATCAGCAGGCAAGAAGTCTGAAGGGATTAAAAAAGAGATGCAAGAAACAGAAGAGCCCATTGAAGATGACAGTACGGATGTAAGATCTGAAAAGGATAAAGAGTAAAAAAATCGACAAAAAATTAGGCAAACAAGTCAGGTAGGGGGGTATTGTTTTACATTTTGCAATAATTCTCCCTTGATTGGATCTACAAACGGATCTTCTGAAAAGAATTCCAATGCCGGAACTATTTTCAATATGAAGACCTGTCAGTTCAAAAATAACAGACTCTACTACATCAAGATTACAGTAATAAACTCATATTACAAAATCAGAGAAAAGCCAAAGATTAATTCTAAAGAACGGAATCCTTTGTTTTGAAAACTCGTTTAAAGTAATCAGAGGGTTCTAGTGGCTCTTCAACATCATTTGTAATACCGGCTAGATTCTTTGCTAGATTCTTTTTGTAGCCTACTTGCATCTGTCTCTGGATTTGAATTCTTTGTGCTTGTGGGGAACCTGCTCCATGCATAGATTCAGTAAGATATCCAACTGCATTTCTACCCAAAGTCATATTTTCAATTAACCGTAAGATTCTCATCCTATTTTCAACATCAGTCCCTTTTCGTCCTGCAAGATACTTTTTGAGTAGCGGTCCTGCCTCTGGATGCCTAAAGTCTTTTTCAGACGGCAATGTAACTACCAGACCACCTGCAATATCTTGAGCCAATCTACTAATCTCATAGGGGAACCGAGTTACATTGTGTTTGCAAACCTGAGCAAGCATGTCATCATTTAGGAACACGCCTGATTTCATTTTCTGACCTTGATGAGATGATGCAATGCCTGCAGCAAAAATTGTCTCATTAAGATGAGTCATCTCAATAATTTTATCCTTAATGTGAGATACTTTTGGTACGCCATTGTAATCTGCAATAGTTGCAGCTGCCCCAATTAACACATCGCCAAGACCTGTTTTGCATACATAACTGCGCCTATGATAACATGTGAACCTCTCTACAAGCATGGATGCAAACTCATATTCTCCATGCATGAAGACCTTGTCCCAGGGAATGAACACCCTGTCTAAAATGATTAGTGCCTCTTGTCCTCCAAATTTTGCATTGCCATCATCGATATCGCCCTCCTCCATACTTCGCGTATCACAGGATTGTCTACCGTAAATGTAAGTGACACCTTTTGCATCTGCGGGAATTGCCCCGACAATTGCCCAGTCTTTATCGGATTCTGTTAGTCTAATAGTTGGCATTAAGATAATCCAGTGCGAGTTTATACAGCCGGTTTGGTGGGCTTTTGCGCCTGACACATAGACACCCCTATCGTCAGTTTCAACTATTCTTGTAAACAAATCAGGGTCATCTTGTTCAGCAGGGCCCTTGCTTCTATCTCCCTTAGGATCAGTCATGGCACCTCCAATTACAAGATTTTCTTGCTGAACCATCTTTACAAATTCCAAGAATCGTCTGTGATAATCAGTTCCGTGCTTTTCATCAATTTCAAATGTTGTAGAATGCAAAGAATTCATTGCGTCCATGCCAACACATCTTTGGAAACAGGTTCCCGTGTTTTGTCCTAACTTTCGTTGCATTTTATTTTGTAAGACTAAATCTTCTGCACTTTCTGCAATGTGTAAAAATCTGTTAACCTTTAATCCGGTAATTGAGGAGTCAGCAGATGCCAATGATTCTTCACGTACTGCAAGGTCATAAGTCTCTGCAACTGCATTAATTGATGGCCTAATCATTGGATGATCAACTGGTTCTTTTACCAGCTCCCCAAAGAGGTAAATTTTTAGATCCCGTCCCCTAAGACTTTCAATGTAATCATCACCTGTTCTAATTGTCTTTAAGACATTAGCCATGTAATACTATTATTCTGACGTTGTATAAATATTCTAGATTAGTAATGTCGAAAACTTAGGAAGGAATCGTAATCAGAGTCCAATTCTGACATCAAGAATTCTGCAGCCTTTTCCTTTCTCCATGACCAACACTGGATTCATATCCAATTCTTTGATCTCTTTGAAATCAGAGACCAGTTGAGATAGTCTCTGAATACATTCAGACAGTTTTGCAATATCAGATGGCTTCTCACCCCTAACTCCTTGCAGTAATTTTTGAGTTTTAATTGATGCGATCATATCATCAGATTCCCTATCAGTTACCGGTGCAAGCTTGAAGGTTACATCTTTGAGAACCTCAACATAGATTCCGCCCATTCCAAGCATGATAACAGGACCAAATCCAGGCTCGAGTTTTGAGCCTATGATGAGCTCTTTGCCGCCTTTTACCATCTCTACAATCAAGACTCCCTTGATTTTGGCTTTGTTGTTGTAGCTTTTTGCGTTTTTGATTATTGTTTTAAATGCAGATTTGATTTCAGCATCGTTTGTCAAATTAACTTTAACACCACCTGCATCAGACTTGTGGATAATTTGTGGGGATGCAATCTTCATTACAACAGGATAGCCAATCTTTTTTGCAATTTTTACAGCTTCTGCCTCTGATGTAGCTAGAGCACTTTTTGGTAGTGGCAATCCATAAGCTTTGAGAACTTGTTGTCCTTCCTCTTCTAGAAGATTTGGTCGTTTTTCACCTTTTACTTTATCAAATATCTTTTGAGCTTTTGTCTTGTCTACTTTGAATTTTGTAATTTTGCCATTTGGTGCTTTGGTCCAGTTTGAAAATTTGATCATTGCAGCAAGCGTTCGTATTGCGCCTTCTGCATACGTGTAATATGGAACGTTGCCCCTTGCCAGGATTTCTCTGTTTGTAATACCCTCATCTAACCCCATTAGACTTGCAAGCATTGTTTTTTTGTATTTCTTTGACATTGAAACGATGACTTCGGCCAGTTTGTCATAGTCCAGTGTTCCAGATGGTGTACACATTGAAATCACAGAGCCGACCTTGGGATGTGCAAGAACCCTATCCAGCACATTGTGGAATCTGTTAAAATCAGCATCACCTACAATATCAACAGGATTTCCAGAGCTTCCCCAAGGAGGAATTACCGCATCAATCTTTTTTCTTACACTTGTAATATCTGCCATCTTAATTTTCATTTTGGAGCATGCATCAGTTGAGATAATTGCAGGTCCGCCTGCATTTGAAACAATTACAAGTTGGCCTTTTGACGGAAGTGGCTGTTTTGAAAATGCAGTTGCATAGTCAAACAGTTCCTCCATCGTATCAACTCTGATTGCACCGGACTGTTTGAGTAGTGCATCATAGATTTCATCTGAGCCCATCAATGCACCAGTATGGGACATTGCAGCCTTTGCACCCTCCGGACTGCGTCCAGATTTGAGAACCAATACTGGTTTTTTGAGCTTTTTAGTAATGTTTTTGCAAACCTTAAGAAATTCTTGGCCATTCCCCATATCTTCAAGATACATTACAATGACTCTGGTCTGCTTGTGATTTGCAAGAATTTTTAGAATGTCTACTTCGCTCATTACGGCTTTGTTTCCTAAACTAACAACGGCTGAAAAGCCAATTCCTTGCGCACTTGCATCCTCTACCAATGCAGCACATATGGCACCGCTTTGGGAAACGAGTGCAATCTTTCCAGACTTTGGTGTGACCTTAAGGAACGTAGAATTCATCATTGTTTTTGGATCAAGATTCATGACACCAAGACAATTTGGCCCAATAACTTGGATGCTGTATTTTTTGGCAATATCCTTTATTTGCTGTTCCCGTTTGGCCCCTTCCTCATCAACTTCCTTAAAACCAGCTGTGATTATGATGACACCCTTGATCTTTTTCTTTCCGCACTCTTCTAGTACAGGTGCAACTAGGGTGTTTTTGATGACGATAACTGCAAGATCAATTGATTTTGGAACATCCAAAACAGACTTGTATGCCTTTTTGTAAAAGACCTTGTCTCTTGATGGACTGATTGGGTAGACTGTTCCTTTGAATCCGTTCATAATATTTGATGTAATTGTGGCACCAACACTGCCCCTCTTATCAGACGCACCAATTACTGCAATTGATTTTGGAGATAAGATCGGAGATTCTGCCATGATGATTTAATTTTAAGATTTTTGTATAATAAAGTTATTCTTGAAAATTTCTGATCTATGTTTTTTAGCTTCCCAGCATTTTTCCTGCCAGGTTATCTTTTCTTGGAATCCAAACAATGGAGAGGTTGTCAGAAAATTTTCCAATAATTTGCCATGCTTCTCGTGCCAGAGTTCGCAGATGCTCATTATTAATTGCAAATTCATGGTTTAGTTGGTTTACAGTATTTTTAGAATCGCTGTAAATGATAATTTGATCATCAGAGTCAACGTATTTGTTTAGTGCAGAGATTATTGCTAGATATTCAGCCTGGTTGTTGGTTAGATCAGGTTTTTTTTCATAAAACGATTCTCCTGTTTCCTTAACAAAGTATCCATATCCACTATCATCTCCACCAGAACCGTCAACGTAAATACTAATTCCCATCTTTGTATAACCTCATTATTTTTATAATTAGGTTCAGAGTTATCATATAAATAATTGTAGAGATTCCTTGGGATGCAACAGATGCCAAATATGGATCATAGTTGATGGTTAGGAAGTAATACTGAAGTGCCCATCTGATTGCAGTGTATACAATTTCTGCAATACCCAATGAAGTGATTAATTTTTTTAGATCATGTCTTAGCTTGGCAGTATCAGTGTTTCCAGACTCTAATCTGTATTTTTTTCTGTTATCCAAATAAAACATACTGCTAAAAACTGAAAAAAATATTGCATAATCGGAAATTGTCGTATAAGTCGTATTCAGAAAAGCGCTTTGATCAGATAAGATTTGGGCAATGACTGCAGAGATAATAATTGATGCAGCAAATGCTATGAGAATATTTTTGTTAAGTTTTAGATATTCTCGTAGCACAGCTTAAAAAATAATTTATTACAAATAAACTAAGACTAGTCCAAAGTGATCCTTAGAAATATGATTAATCCAACAAGTTCTGCAATACCTACCCCCAACATATATGGGAATATGTCATGAGAGAAGATCATCTCATGAGAGAAATAACCAATGGCGCCAATTACATTATGTAAAATTAGCATTCCAGCAACGACGATCATTCCCAAAGGAAGCTGCGCTTGGGTTTTGCGATACATGTTTCCAAAAATTGCAATCAAGATACCCAATATGCCCATATTTGCCATTGAGACAACTGATAGGATCAGTGAGGTGGGTTCCATTTAGTCACAGACACCGCTTGAGCTTTTATTTACTTTTATCCAATTTCTCTTCAATTTCTTCAAATGTCTCCATATTGACTTCAAGAAAAGTGGATACAAAATAGGTTACATTGTATTTTTCTCCAACTTTGCTTACCATGTTATTTTTTTCCAGTACTCTGATATGATGTTGAATGGCCTTGTAATCAAGATTCAATTCTTTTGCCAGTTGATTTATGTTGAATGGATTTTCCTTTAATTTAGAAATTATTTTTAATCGATTTAATCCTCCTCTAGAGCCTGCAAATACAAACCAGAGAAGCCTTCTTGCATAAGGATCATTTGCCATATATTACGAGATTCATCTCCAATTTACTACTAAAAGGTATTCTGGGACAAATATAGTAGAAAATATAAAAAACATAATCAAACAAATCTCAACGGATAAAAATGATGCTAAATTATGATGCGCCCTTATACAGACCACCATCAGAGGCTAGATCATTAATTTTTCAAGTGACTTTGGGCTGTTCATTTAACGAATGTTCGTTTTGTGATATGTATAGATCAAAAGAATATTCAGAGAGACCATGGGAAGATGTCAAGGCAGAGATTGACATGATGGCAGGATATCTGCCTGATACAAAGCGGGTATTTCTTGCAGATGGTGATGCTTTGAATTTGGATTCACAGTACATGATTAAAATTGTAAAATACATCAGGGAAAAATTTGTAAATATTGAAAGAATTTCTTGCTATGCAATGCCTATGAATATTCTAAAGAAAACGCCTGAGGAGCTAAAACAGATCAACGAGGCAGGGTTGGACATGTTCTATTTGGGAATTGAGAGTGGCTCAGACACAGTTTTGAAAAAAGTCACAAAGGGAGCAATATCTAAAACAATAATCAAGTCTGTAAACAAGGCAAAAGAAGCTGGATATGTTATGTCATGTATGGTAATTTTGGGATTGGGTGGAAAAACATATTCAAAAGATCATATCAGGGGAACAGCAGAGGTGCTCAATGCATGCTCACCACATTATGTTGGAGCATTGACACTCTACCTAGAAAATGGAATCAAGCAAGAATTCATTGAGAAATATCAAGGAGAATTTGTTAGAATCAATGATGATGAATCGCTAGAAGAACTATATGAATTGGTTAATCAGATTGAGACAAAGAATGAGATTGTCTTTAGGGTAAATCATGGCTCTAATGCATATACAGTAAGGGGAACATTCCCACAAGACAAACAAGAGATGTTAGAAAAAGTAAGATGGATGAAACAGCATCCAGAAACTGTTCGTCCAGAGGGATTGCGAGGATTTTAAATTAAATTCTCTTGACTTTGGTATACGACCTTGAAGATTTTAATTGAGTAATCATCATCAAAAATTTCGCTTGTAATGTCACCATTAGAATACAAGACTCTGAACTTGTACTCATAATCCCCGTTTGGCTCTACATTTGTTTGAGCAAAGTGAATTGGACTATATCTTTGAAGATTTGGATTATTACCGGATATCCCTTAACATGATTTGGTACGTTGCCCTCAACAAAAGCCCAAGGTAGCTTGTTTTCTTGAGGGGAATGAAATGGGATTGTAGCTGTCTGAAGTTTCATCATGTCATTTAATGGAATGTTTTGAGTTTGTGGGTTGTGTGTGTGATCATTTATCATCACTTGATCAAAATGAGGATGAGCAAAAGCAGCATCCATTGAGGATGGCAATACAACTAGCATAAACAGGGCAGACGAAAATAAAATGAATTTCAGCATACGTTAAGAATGAACTATTGGTGGTTTAATAATTTTTCATGTTATAAAGAGTCAATTATTGGCTTTAGGTGCTCAGGCAAGCCTGGTAACTCAGTATGACTTTCATTGTTTTGAAGTGCCTTTGAACCAATTCGTCTGACTCTTTGAGTTCCAATCAAAGTGTCAATATTTCTTTGAATGTCTTTTTCAGATAGGATGGTTTTTAGTTTCTCAGTTATTGTCTCTTCATTTTCATATTTTTTTATTCCATATTGAACGAGTATAATTTTCTCTTCTGATGAAAATTCTGTCATGGTTTTTGATAAAATTTGCGTGTAATATCTTTGATTATTCAAAGATAGTTAAAATATGACAAATACTAAACAGACTTACTTGGTAAGTAAATTACAGATAATCTCAAATGTATTGACTACAAAAAGATATGCAAGTATTGCCGTAATTAGCAGTATAGGATTAGGGATAATCTATTATTATTTGACAATGTCAATGCTGCCAACTCACTTTGATAGCATGATTGAGATATCACCGTTTTACATTGGCTCATCTATTGGATTAACAGTAGTAATTGCATCGTTAGGCGGTATTAATTTTGCAATGATGGCCTTTAAAATAAAAAGAATGAAGATGGTAAGCTCTGTAAAATCAAATTCTTCAGCAGCACTGGGTGGGGCATTTGCAGCGTTCACACCGGGATGTCCTGCATGTACTGCACCGCTGGCAGTAATTTTGGGAGCAGTAGGAGGACTATCATTGTTTCCAATGCAGGGATTAGAATTGAAATTTGTTTCAGTTGGGGTACTTTTATTTTCAATCTTTTGGATTGTCAGAGGATTACAAAGTAAAAGTTGTTGCAAGATAGGATGATAAACTAGGGAAGAATAACTTTGCAATTTGACTGATCAAAAATACCTGTAAAATAACAAAGAACAAAAAAAATCTAGCCTAGCGGAATCTCTACTGTCTGTGTCAGAGTTCCCTGCTCAACACCGTTGGTACTAACGCTGATTGCGTTGCCGCCCTGCTGGATGCCTCTCAAGGAGTTGACCTGCTCATCAGTGTGCGTGAATTGTACAAAGACATTCAGGTCATCATTGCTGTCTGCCCTGCCATATCTGTCTGGGAACGCTATGGTAGTTACGGTTTGTCCGGAGATGTCAAGTTCCTTCTCTGCAAACACATCCGGTACTGATTGCAGTACCATGTATTGCGTTAGTGTCTCACCGGTATCCTCGTTTGTAAATTCAATACTAGTATTGAGGAATTCTTTGACCACATCTGGGAGGTCAACCTGGGTTGATTTGTCATTAATTTTCATGCTTGATTTTTGAGATACTGCCACTGCATCCTCAGATGCAATTGCAATTTCTGCAGATGTTGGAACAATAGTCTTGCTTCCGTCTCCTGCCATAATCTCAATTGTATCACCGCCCAAGAGAACGCCTCTCATGGAGTTGACCTTATCACCGGTGGATGAAATTTGTAAGAAGAGGTTTGCATTGTTGTTACTCTCCTCTGAATCAGGCCTATCCATCAATGCAACGGTGGTAACTGTCTGTCCGCTGATTCCCAGGACGACTTCGGCATATTTGTCAGTATTGGATTGCAATGTCTGGAAGTCAGTCAATTTCATACCAGTGTTATCATTTGTAATATCAGTAAAGTCAGTGATGAACTCATGTACTAGGCCTGGCGTTTGTACGGGGATTAGACCAGGTATAATGTTAGTTGCCGAATCTACTTCTCTAGATGGCTGTTGAGGTGTTACAACTCTACTGTCATTATCTTTGCTTGTTATTATTGATGATGACTCGTATTTGTTTACAGATACAGAACCAGAACATTCGTTAAGGTTAAGTGATTTTGAATCAACTGTCGGTCCTCTTGATGCAATATTTTCTACTTGTACGTATACAAATGACTCATTTGGTGAGAGGTTTGCATCAAATGAAATTCTTCCGGGATAGGACTGGTCATCAGAGCGTTCTGCTTGGATTATGCCTGCGTTGGTTCTAATCTTTACAGATAGATTGTCAGTTACAGGTCCAGCTATTATATTGATTGTGTTTGCTTCACAGACATCCCACTGTACGTCATACAAAACAGCGCCAGAGACATTATCTGCAATAGATGAGATTCTAGAGGCACTGCTACTACCGCCGCCACCACCGCCGCCGCCGCCACCACCGCCGCCACCACCGCCACGGTCACCACGGTCACCACCAGAAGGTACGGTTGGGGTACGAGTGTCTATGGTGACAGTAACTGAATTAGATGCGGTGTTGGAGTTGCCTGCAAGATCTGTTGCCACATCTGCTGCAATTGACACAGTTACGGTTCCGTCTGTAGAGCCGCGAGCAACATCAAAGGTGTATTCGGCACCAGATCCAAGAAGGTTTGATGCTACCGGATTGCCGTCGTTGACAGTACCCGTTACTGTAATGTCAGACAGGATAAAGTTCTGGACATCCTCACTAAAGGTTACAGTAAATGCTACCGTATCAGAGTTGCTACTGGCGCCTACATTTGAAGTCACAGAGACTGTTGGGGCAGATCTAAGGGTAGAGAATGAGCCAAATGAACTAAAGTGTGTGGTCCAGATGATCATATCAGAGCCGTCACGAACAAAACATGATTCCAACGCAGTGCCAGCTTCAAGATTAGTATTGGCAGTAGCCTGATTGGCAGGAACAAATGGACATATATCTAGTGATCGTGATACTAGATTACCATCAGCATCTTCTCCTGAGAAGAAGGCACCTTCCTGCGCTCCTTGACCAGGCAAGAGTAACCTGACTGCCTGATCAAATGTTAATCTAGTGTTGTCATCACCTACAGAGAATGCCAGTCCTATCTCATCATTTGAGGTTGGAGGGTCAGCAGTACCAGTAGAAAGAGATGGAACTGCAATAGTGCCAGCCCAGTCACCTGAGCCACTTACAACTACACCACCTGGATAGGTGACAGTTATTGTTTGAGAATCAGAGAGTATAGAATTAACGACAGTAACAGAATCAGAAATTATCACACTCTTTGTTCCGTCCTCACTAACATCAAATGTTGGAGCGCCATTAAAGTCAAGCATCTGGCCATCAGTAGCGGCAATTGTGTCAGGTAATGTGTTAGATATTACATTGAGGGTACTCAAATCAGAAGATGGTGTAAATATTACTCCGCCATGAGGACTTCCAACCGGGACATTGACCTCAATAACGGTTCCAGTAATCACATTGGTGAAAGTAGATGGCACTGATGAGAAAAATTGAGTAGATGATGCAGATGGCAAGACATCAATTCTAACAGTGTTATCTCCATCTTTTAGTAACGCAGAATTGACTTGAATATCATAACTTGCTTTTGTGTCTCTAGCTATTGGGTTAGATGATAATCCATATCCATAAGAGCCAGAACCTAAACTACCATAACCAAATCCAGTTCCAAAGTAACCATAACCATAACCACCAAAGTAACCATAGTCAAAGTAGCCATAATTACCATAAGCACCAAAGTAACCATAGTCAAAGTAGCCATAATTACCATAATCGCCACCTAAGGCATTAGCACGAATACCATCAAAGTTCAATGCTACAATTTTACCGTCAACATCAGCGGTTTGTCCAAAGGTTGCGGCAAGGGTGTTTGAGAGACGATTACCAGATAAATCAAAGAATGCAACGACTTCATCAGATTCACCAGGGTTGAGGACTACTCTGACAATAGAGACATCAGCAAGAAGAGTTTCTGAATTGAATGTGGAACCCGTAGATGATGTAAAAGTTATACCATTATCAGCAGGGTTTCTTAGGATAATTTCCATGGACAATATATCATCAATATCAGTAAGCACACCATTAGTAAAATCGACAAAAGTGTTCGTATCACTCAAAGATATGGTTACAGCATCAATTCCAGGATATGGTGAAAAAAGCACTGCAAGTATACCTATTGCTACTACTACTGGTACAAACTCTCGTTTAGACTTTAATCTAATGTTTGTGATACTACCCATAATACTCAATTTTATACAAAAGTAGGTATTAATAAGATTTTTGAATGATGATCATAACTTGATCGCAAATCAAGCCCAGAATCATAAATTGTGACGATATATTACAAGCAAGAAAAAATTAGATGATTACTGGTTTTAATTTTTATAGAATAAGATTTTTGATATTTGTAATGTTTGACTATTCTCAAGTTAACAAATTTGATTCAATGGAAATGCATAAAATCTATGCCATATGGCCAAAAATTGCCAAAGAGGCATACGAGTCTGAATTACCAGTATTTCCCATTGATGAGAATATTGAACATATTGTATTTGCTGGAATGGGGGGTTCTGGTTCTATTTGTGATTTATTGTTCTCAATACTATCTAAAACAAATATTCATGTAGCATGTGTAAAGGGATATGTATTACCCAAAACAGTTAACTCAAAATCATTAGTAGTGGGGATTAGTATATCAGGAGATGCCGTTGAAACATTACATGCAATAAAAACTGCAAATGAGATTGGATGTAAAATTATTTGTTTTTCAGTTGGAGGTAAATTAGAACAATATTGTAATCAAAACAGTATAGAACATAGAAAAGTACAATATTATGCAAATTCTCGTTCATCTTTTCCATCAGCTGTTTATACGATATTGAATGTGTTAAAAAACATCATGCCAGTAAACAAAGAATCTATTAAGAATTCCATATTACAAATGGAAATACTCTCAGAAAAAATTTCTACAAAAAATTTATCTGAAACAAATCCATCTCTTTCTTTAGCAAACTGGCTAAATGAAATATCATTAATTTATTATCCACATGGACTACAGGCAGTATCTACTAGATTCAAAAATTCCATACAAGAAAATATGAAATGCCATGCCATGATTGAAGATATAATTGAAACATGTCATAATGGGATTGTTTCATGGGAAGTAAAGTCAAACATTAAACCAATACTTATTCAGGAAACAGGAGGTAATTTAAAAACAAAAGAGAGATGGGAGATCATTAAAAGTTTCTTTAAAGAAAATAATATTGATTATTGGGAGGTGCATTCAATTAAAGGTGATACTCTCTCGAAAAATATTAATTTAATTTATCTACTAGATATGGCGACCATATACAAAGCGATTCTTGAAAAAATAGATCCATATCCTACAAAATCAATTAATTTTGTAAAATCTCATATATCATAGGTAAATAAGATCAGCAGAATTGCAAAATATTAAAAAACAAAATTAAATCAAGGTAGATTCTATGCTCAATCTGTCAGGTACAAATTGTGTACATGATGGTTTTTCTGCTCATAGATCATAGCAACATAGATTGTATAAATTAACAAAGAATAATTTTAATGTGTGCTATCTATTAGTTGAGAGATCATCAGCAGTAATAACCTTGTAAAAAGATTGAGAGTTCTTTTCCTTTAACATATAAGTTAACAGTCCTACAGTCAAAGTCTGTATTCTCAAAACAATTAACAACATTGAAAGAATTGTAGTTGGAATTCTATTCATTGTTCGAGTATTGAACCATTCTAGAACAATAACAATCCAAACATCACTCCAAATAAGGTCAATATAATACCGATACCTCCAAAAAAAAATCGTGGTCTTATATCTCGCATCAACCTTAGAAGAATTGTAAACAATGTTGCACCATCTTGAAGGGGATTAAGCTTGGTATCTCCAATTCTCTTATAGTATGAAGTTGGAATTTCTTTTATTTCTGCATTACATACTTGAGCAATTGCTAACATTTCAATTGCAAACGAAAAATTACCTTGTCTACCATGGTAAAATTTTAACAGATCAGATCTAAATGTTCTCATTCCACAAGAAAAATCAACTATGTTGATTCGTAAAATCCATTTTGAAAGAATAGATGTAACTTTATTTCCAAATTTGTTTGTAAAGCTCATAGCATCTTTATTCATATTTGCAAAACGATTACCTATAACAAAATCTGCTTTTTCATCTTTAATCATTTGGACCATAGTAATTATGTCTTTTACTTCATAGGTTCCATCTGCATCAACCATTGATACGGCTAGGGTTTTACGATTATTATCTACAAAATGAAATCCAGCTTGTAACACATTTCCATATCCCTTTACTAGATGTTTAATTACTGTTACACCTTTTGATTTGGCAATCTTGATTGTATTATCAACAGAATTATTATCAACTACTAAAATTTCAAATCTAAGCTTTCCAGCAAGTGATTTGTTTATAGAATCAATAGTACTTCCAATTCCTTTTTCTTCATTTAATGTAGGAATAACTATAACCAAATCTAAAAGTGAATCATCATGTCCTTTTTCCATTTAGAGACTTTCTATCTGATTAGAATTTGAATCTTTGCCCGACAAAACTAAATTATTTGACATTATCAACCATCATCATCATTATTATTATCAGCATATCATCAAGCTAGCTTTAGAATGCTGTTTTTTGAAACCAGGCAGTCGGCAATTTTGGCATTTTTTGGAATGGATGCGCCTGCAAGCACTATGCTGTTTTTGATCTGAACAGAGTCGGAAATCTTCACATCCTTGTCTATTGAGACAAAGGGCCCAAGCTTGACGCCCTTGCCGATTTTTACGCCTCGGGATATGTGGTTTGGGCCAAATGTAGCAGAAGGATTCTTTCTGGTTTTGGGGGTTTGTTTCTCTTTTTGATTTGCTTGTTCTTTTTGTCTCTCTTTTTCCTTGAGGATGAATCTCAGGGCATCGCGTAGTCCGGGAGGAGTGCCAAAGTCCAGGTATTTTTTGCAGGGTTGGTTTTTGATCGTCTTCTTCCCAGATGAGATCAGGTAGTTCATTGCATCGGTAATCTCATACTCGCCCCGGGATGATTTCTTTATTGACTTTATTGCTTCAAAGATTTCATCTGAGGCAAAATGTGCCAGGCCTGCCCATACGAGCCTGCTTGTGGGGTTTGGGTCTTTTTCCTTTAGTTTTCTCACGTATTGGCCGCTGTTGTTACTAACATCATTATCATCATCATCATCATTATTATTATTATTATTATTATCACTTGCACTTTTGCTGGTGTGGATTGTTCCGGAGACTTTGGCTTGCGCCTTTGATACCTTAGATGACAGAATTGTGGCCTCTGAGTCTGGATCAATGTTTCTAAAAAAATTGCCCAGTCCCTCTGGAATCAGGATGTCTGTAAGGCACAAGACAAAGCTGTCCCTTTTGACGAATTTTTCGGCCAGTCGCAGCGCACCTGCGGTTCCGTCAAGTGTCGTTTGCTCAGCATACGTAATTTTAATGCCAAGGGACATCCCATTCTTAAAGTATCGTTGGATTTTGCTTTTGTGAGCAGTTGTACTGCCGGTGCTGCTGCTGCTGTCATCATCATCATCATCAGCGGCAGCATCATCATCACTATTATTATTATTATTACCACTGCTGCTGATGACGATACAAACCTGATCTATTCCACAAGACTTTAGCTCCTCTATAATGTACTGGAGAAGGGGCTTGCCGCCCACAGATATCATCTGCTTTGGCAGATCATCTGTGATGGGACTTAACCTGCTGCCTTTGCCGGCAGCTAACAGCACGGCTTTCATGATGAGGATACCATATTATCATCAAAACGTCATGTAACAATATCAATGGGCATGCATGTCATGTCATGTCATACTACGACATTGAGGTGTTTGAATAGATGTGTGTGTTGCAGATAGTAATCGATGGTTCTCTTGAGTCCTTCCTCCAGGCTTATGCTTGGCTTCCAGTTCAAGAGTTCCATTACAGGTGCAGGATCAGAGATAAGCCTGCCTGCCTCGCCAGGATGAAGGTTCTTTGTAAAGACCGGCTCTAGCTTAGAATCCATCAATTTCAAAATCAACAAGGCAAGATCCTTTATTGTAGATTCCACGCCGGTTCCCACGTTGAGCACCTTGCCATCAACGTTGTCGGCCAGACCCAGCCTCGTATAGGCATCAGCAGCATCAGTTACAAACATCAGGTCACGACTCTGACTGCCGTCACCGTAAACCGTAGGAGGAATGCCGTTGTGAATGTTTAAAATGAATTTTGGAATAGCCTTTTCTATGCTCTGTCTTGGACCGTAATATCCAAAGAACCTCGATGTGACAACTGACATTCCATACGTGCAATAGTAAGAGAACAAGAGCCTGTCTGAGGCTACCTTGCCTGCTGCATACGGACTGCGAGGGGCCAGTGGATGGTTCTCTGTGATTGGAACCGTTTCAGGCTTGCCATACACTTCTGAACTTCCCGCATGAACCACGCGCCTTACATCATTTAGCCTGGCTGCTTCTAAGACGTTGATTGTTCCCATGACATTGGTCTGGTATGTCTCAAGCGGATTATGCAGTGAATACTGGACGTGGCTCTGGGCACCCAAGTGATATATGATGTCAATCCCTTTGGTCTCTCGTGCCAGTAACGACAAATCAGTGATATCGCCCCATCTAAAATTAATTTTATCAATAAGGTGAGGAATTGACTTTAGTACGTTGCTTGAGTTTCTTCGGACCAGTCCCGTGACATTTGCACCTAACTCAACTAGTCTTTCACAGACATAGCCTGGAATGAAGCCGTCGGCTCCCGTAACTAAAACATTAAGGTCTTTAAACTCCTCAGAATCCAAGTAACCTTCACCCTCCTATGTCAATATAAAAAGTTAACGTGTCTTCAAAGTTTTATTATGAGAGTTTGCATTATTCAATGATCGTGAAAGTATAATGAAGATTGTGATAATTGGGGGCAGTCTATTGTACGAAAATTATGTCCGCCTAAGCTCAGGCTTCAGGCAAGGGATTATTACCGCATATACCGATCACGAATAATGAAGAGAATCAGACTAAAGGAGGATCAGACCAGATACATCATACGTCAGCGTCAAAAGGGCACAGCTGCATCTGTTCTGGCCCAAACCATGCAGGTCAGCGCAAGGCACGTCAGACGCATATGGGCAGCCTACCGCAAGACCGGAACAATAAACTCCCACAGAAAGCCAGGAAGACCCAGAAAGACAATATCATCTGAGGATGTACGTCGTGTTCTTAAGACATATGATGATATTCATGCAGGAGTAGTACGCACGACTCGCCACCTCAGAAAGTCATCTCATATAAGCTACCATACGGTATACCAAATAATGAAATCCAACGGACTGGCCAGACTGTCTCCTGAAAAATCCAAGAAGAGAAAGTACGTCAGATATGAGCGACTGTATTCCAATGCAATGTGGCATGTGGACTGGCACGAAATGAAGGATCCACGCCTGAAAGGACTGCAACTTGTGGCATATCTGGATGATGCATCCCAGATGCATAACGGGATTCGAGATATTTGATAGTGCCACAAGCCAGAACACTGTAGCCGTTTTGCGCAAGGCTATCAAGTCATTTGGCACGCCAGGTCAAATACTTTCAGACAATGGAGCCCAGTTCACATCCAGAAACCGCGGTGTACCTGCCAAGGGATAGAGGCTCACCATGTTTGAGGAAGAAGCTCTGGAGAGGAGTATTGCCCTGATTGACTCACGCTCCCACCACCCGCAGGCCAACGGCAAGATTGAGAGATTCTTTAGGACACTTGAGGATGAGCTTGTACACTTTAAGACGGTAGGGAAATTCATCGACTTTTACAATGAGGATAGGCTGCATTTTTCTCTGGACATAGAGAACTGCCAGGTGCCTCTGATGGCATTTAAGGCCAAAAAGGTTCCTGATGCGATCAGAAAAAGCAACCAAAAATGGATGGAGGCAGACATGAATGACTAGCGGATATGATTTTCATATAATACAGTATTGGCAGCGCATACTGCTGTCTATGTTTTCACTGAATAAATCTTTCAGAGCATTTTGACCACGCATCATACATTACATTTCATTTACTGCTGTGTCTATGTTTTCACTTTGAATAAGGCAGCTTCACCTTCTCTAATGACTAATTGCAATTGAGGATTATCCTCAAAGAGGGCTATTCGTTCAGAAGTACTTATGTGAAGAGCTGGAAATACTGGTAGAAGATGCTGTCGTGCCGCTTGTTGTCTGTTTTGGGGATCACCGCCAGTAATTAACACATATTCAATACCATACTTGTCCAATATTTCCATCATTTTCATGTCTCCGGGATGGTGTAATACAAGGTTAGCCTCATATGCTCTCTCTTTTAGAAATGTATCATCTGGCACAACATTGGCGCTTATTTTTCTCCACATTTCTCTGTTATTAGTTATATCAAATATCTTTATTGATGAAAGCCACATTCCTTCACTAGTTCTATCCTCAAGGATGGTTGTATTTGAATCAAGATTGTCATTCATCCAACCCATCACTTTTAATTCATTGCTTGTAGGTAAATATCCTAGCAAATTATCTTTATACTCGTATGAAATATGAGTATCAAGACTTGGAATTAGTGCAATAAAAACCAACGAGCAAATCGCTATGGAGAAGACTGATTTTGAACGTAATGAAATTTTGCGTTTGTTAAACCTAGTTACAAGTTTATCAAAAATATCAACCCCTGCTAAAATTATTCCTATTTGAGAGATGATAGCTCCTAGTAAAACAAGTCTGACAGGATACATAAACCAGAAAAGATTCTCATAAATTACTTTATTTGATATTGCTCCAAACACTAGGGAAAACATTACAATCAAAAATAAACTAAACTCTCGATTGGATTTAAACAACCAAATTGCAGAAAGAACCCCCCCTAGTAATAAAACAAAATAAGGAAAATATATAGAATCTATGTTGTATATGTCCATATCCTCTAGAAGGATCCACCAAAAGTCGACCCTAGCACCATGTTCCTGAATCAATTCATCTGCAAAATAAACCAGTGGTGCACCTAATGTTACTAATAAAATAATTATCGCCAATCGTAAAGAAGTAAGCATATAGTTTTTTATCTTAAATTTCCCGACTCGCAGTCCATTTGTTTTGGAGTTTATGGGGGATTTTAAGAGTATTAATTTAATAATTATAAACAAAACAAAGGGAACGATCATGACAGCATATGTGATAAATATTACAACTGACAATAGCGAATAAATAATAAAATTAGAATTATTTTTATTATTAATAACTATGCTGATAAAAAGCAAAAGTATGCAAGTAAATGTAGCAAATACAAAAGTGCCCCCTTCTAATGGAGTAAGTAGTACATCATGAAATAGTATAAAATAACCTACTTCATTTCCTGGAATAAAAAACAATGCTCCAAATGCAATGCTTGCCAAGTAATACGATTTGGTTTTTTTGTATATTATTGAAAAACAGATGGGCGGCAAGAGTGCAACAATTGTTACTGTGACGGCATATTGGGATATTGGCAGCATGACGTTTGTAATCAAAGAAAAAAATGCAGTCAAAGCATGAAATCCCTGAGGATAAACTGTCATTCCATATGGCAAATCAAAAAATGGCCAATTATTGTTAAACACACTCGTATGATACATTATAAATTGCGAAGCGTGACCATGGTATTGCGGATCATGAATCGGCGGCCAGCTCATATTTTCTGCAATTATAAAAAAGTGAATCAGTGACAGAATTATGAGTATGCCTGCAATCAGATTTGGAAGAACTTTTTCATTTTTAATTTCAGACAGAATTTTAGCTCTGTCTCTGAAAATCAAGTAAGAGCCAACCATCATAAACGAAAAGAAGGCTGTCAGAACAGTAGTCTGTGTAAAGTGAAGCATTGCCAGAAAAATCGCCAAAAGAATCAGCAATACCAAGCCAAAGGCAGAGTACAGGGAAAAATTAATTACAAATCCAAAATTCAGCTTGTATCGGATAATTTTTAATAGAAAATACCCCATAATAACTGAAGACGACAAATAAACAATCATGGATGTCAGTATCTCGTTTTTAAAATTCGACCTGTCTGAACCTATTTTGCTGTCAAATAATCCAGGCACTACCTCTGCATCTGTAATGAGCGTGGTCTGGGAATAAGAGTCCCCTCCGTTTACAAATGTAATTCTAAGAGACTTGACATTGCCAGGATCAAAGCCAGGTTTATTTTGAACGTAATTGGAGGGATCTACAATAACTTTTGCCCAAGTGCCATCTTCTAAACCAAACCACTGTGGCAAATTCCAAAAAAGACGCTGTATATCATTTGCATCAACCATGATCAAAAATGCATTAGCCCTCCATGCTTCAGGAGTACTTTTATTTATTCCAGCCACATTTTCAAGATTCATCCAAAATCGTAATCCTTGGCCCGTAGACAGATCCACAGGCTTGGAAAAACGGCACTCAAGAACTGCTGTTTCTGTGGCATCACTGCTGGAAAAATAACTATAGGTAAAATCGCTATCATCATCATCATCATCACTATTCATATTCAGAGATTTGTCCAAAAAACTAGACTCTGAATCCCACGTACATTTATTCTCACTGTCAGACTCGAAAACATAAAAATCATGAAGATTTTCGGCAAATACAATTGATGGCAACGCACATAATACCAACAAAACAAGTGCTATCCCACTAACAAGAAACAACAGATTCTAAAATTTTCTTGTTTATTTACTTTTTCTTTGTACGGTACTGTTGCGTTCATGAGGGATAGACACGAATCTGTTTGATCGCACACGTTTTAATCAAGACCTACAAACGGCACTGATAAATTCCAGTGATCAGATCATCGAAATTTACCAGAGCTGTCCGTTGCATTTGCCGTGTTCATATTAAAATCATCAAGATTTGCTTTGACGTGGTTGTTTCCTCTAGTTCCTTGATCAATGTCAGAGAAACAATCTCACTACACTAAATGAACATCAGATTGAAAATCAGGAAACACCCTAAGATTCAACAATGTCTCAAATTTATCTCTCGTGCATATCCCTCATGAACGCAACAGTACCCTTTGTACACTGTTCCAAACTTGAGACATTGTAACAATATCAATGGGCATGCATGTCATGTCATGTCATACTACGACATTGAGGTGTTTGAACAGATGTGTGTGTTGCAGATAGTAATCGATGGTTCTCTTGAGTCCTTCCTCCAGGCTTATGCTTGGCTTCCAGTTCAAGAGTTCCATTATAGGTGTAGGATCAGAGATAAGCCTGCCTGCCTCGCCAGGATGAAGGTTCTTTGTAAAGACCGGCTCTAGCTTAGAATCCATCAATTTCAAAATCAACAAGATAAGATCCTTTATTGTAGATTCCACGCCGGTTCCCACGTTGAGCACCTTGCCATCAACGTTGTCGGCCAGACCCAGCCTCGTATAGGCATCAGCAGCATCAGTTACAAACATCAGGTCACGACTCTGACTGCCGTCACCGTAAACCGTAGGAGGAATGCCGTTGTGAATGTTTAAAATGAATTTTGGAATAGCCTTTTCTATGCTCTGTCTTGGACCGTAATATCCAAAGAACCTCGATGTGACAACTGACATTCCATACGTGCAATAGTAAGAGAACAAGAGCCTGTCTGAGGCTACCTTGCCTGCTGCATACGGACTGCGAGGGGCCAGTGGATGGTTCTCTGTGATTGGAACCGTTTCAGGCTTGCCATACACTTCTGAACTTCCCGCATGAACCACGCGCCTTACATCATTTAGCCTGGCTGCTTCTAAGACGTTGATTGTTCCCATGACATTGGTCTGGTATGTCTCAAGCGGATTATGCAGTGAATACTGGACGTGGCTCTGGGCACCCAAGTGATATATGATGTCAATCCCTTTGGTCTCTCGTGCCAGTAACGACAAATCAGTGATATCGCCCCATCTAAAATTAATTTTATCAATAAGGTGAGGAATTGACTTTAGTACGTTGCTTGAGTTTCTTCGGACCAGTCCCGTGACATTTGCACCTAACTCAACTAGTCTTTCACAGACATGGCCTGGAATGAAGCCGTCGGCTCCCGTAACTAAAACATTAAGGTCTTTAAACTCCTCAGAATCCAAGTAACCTTCACCCTCCTATGTCAATATAAAAAGTTAACGTGTCTTCAAAGTTTTATTATGAGAGTTTGCATTATTCAATGATCGTGAAAGTATAATGAAGATTGTGATAATTGGGGGCAGCACCGGCTTTATTGGAAAAGAATTAGCTGGCAGACTCTCAGAGAAACATGAGGTGATAGTTTTTACGCGAAACTCAAGAGGCAGACATGATAAAGACGGTGATGATAAAGGCAAAGACAGGGAGGATGAGAAGGGCAACAAGACAGAAATAATCGACATGAAAGACAGCCGCATCATCGGACTTTTGGAGAAGTACAAACCCGATATTGTAGTTAATGCAGCAGGTCAGACCGGGCTCAAAAACTGCAATGATAATCCAACAGATACGTTTGGCACCAATGTCTATGGAACATATAACGTCATCCAAGGCTGTTTAAGATCAAACTCAAAGTTGATTTTCATATCATCAAGAGAGGTTTACGGGGAAAGCCAAAAAGGTGCATGCAGCAGCGAAAACGATACACTGTGTCCAAACAACATACTGGGAATTACAAAGATGATTGCAGAAAATATGATCAGATATTTTTCAGACATGTATGACCTTGATTACATAATATTGCGGCCCACAAACGTATATGGGCCGCATGGAAGGGTTTCGGGATTGTACGAGATGATCAACAGTGCCTTGATCAACGAAGAGATCATTATCTTTGGAGGCGGTCAGACATTGAATTTTATTTACATTGATGACCTGATTGATGCCATTGAGCTGACAGTAGAGGGAAAATTCTCAAAGGAGACATTTAACCTCTGCTCAACGGACAACTTTAAGATTGACGAGATGGCAAGGATAATCTCAGATTTGATTGGCAGCTCTTCTTCTTCTTCTTCTTCTTCTTCTTCTTCTTTGAACATCAAAATAAAATACCAGGTTAAGCAAAGCGGTCAGACGGCATACTTTCAGCCAGATTTGTCCAAAATGCAAAATGTCCTAAAGTATAACCCAAGAGTCGATATACTGACAGGATTAAAAAAGACCATAGAGTGGATTAGTAATGAGGGTCGTCGTGGCCGCAGTAGTGGTAGTGGTAATAGTGTGGATAGTCAGGGAGAAGGGGAGAGCAAGTAAGAAGTAAGTAAACAATAGACGGTGCAAACTAGCTGCCTTTATTTAAAATGACATGACATAGGATTGTTAATTTTTTAGTTAGAGGTTGAGCATCATGCACATAAATCATTTTTGTCTTTTGACTTTTTGTTTTTCTTCCTTAAGAAAATTTAAGGAAGAAGCAAGTTGCAATGTATGTCTGCAACTTATAATGTATATATAATGATTTTTTTAGCGCATAAGCATGAATGTTTTAATCATAGCACAGCTGTTCTGGCCAGACATAGGCGGCGGATCGACTAGAGCACACAATGCAGCTAAGGCATTAAAGAACCAAGGCAACAACGTAACTGTCGTATCTGCGTTTCCACACTATCCAAAGGGGGACATTCCAAAAAAATACAGGGGCAAGCTAGTTGCAAAAGAACAGATTGACGGCATGACAATATACAGAACATGGGTTCCCAAGTTAGCTTTTTCGTCCATTTTAAAACGCGTAATAATTCATCTTTCATTTTGTCTCTCATCACTGTTGGTAATGCAGAAATTTCGCGATACTGACATAATTTTTGCATCAAACCCGAGCTTTTTTGTTTCATTTCCTGCTGCAGTGTACAGTTTTTTTCTGAAAAAAAAATATATTCGTAATGTCGATGACATGTGGCCAGAAGTATGGTATGACTTGGGATATGTCAAGTCGAGGATCTTCAGAAAGATTTTAGACCATATTGCCCAAAAATCATATGACAATTCGTGTGCAGTGGTGCCACTAAGTGAAGGTTCTGTAGACGTATTGGAGTCAAAATATAAGATCAAAAGAGAAAAAATTACAGTTATTGAGCATGGCGTAGATACGGAAAAATTCAGGACTAATGAAAACAAAAGGGATGAGCAACACCAAGACGGACCAAGTGGAAGGAAAAAAATTCTAATGTATGCCGGCGCACTAAGTATCGGATATGATTTTGATACAATACTGCAGGCTGCCAAGATTTTAGAGCAGTATCCGATACAGTTCATAATCAGGGGCGAGGGAGACAGGGAGGATTATCTAAAACAGCAGGTTCAGCAGCAGAAAATTACAAATGTCAAAATAGATACAAAATTTGTCGAATTTGAAAAGTATAACGAGATACTAAACAGCGCGGATATTTTTTTATTGCCCCTAAGTCCGGTCAGGGGATTTGACTATGAATTGATTACAAAGACATTGGACTATCAAATGATTGGAAGGCCAATCTTTTGTATCTCAAAGGGGGAATCAAAACGCTATGTAAACAGGACAAAAAGCGGCATTGTAACATCATCAAGGGATCCCAAGACTGTTTCGGATTTGATTTTGAAATTGGTAAAAGACGAGAAGCTTGCAGAGGAATTGGGTCAAAACGGAAGAAGGTACGTTCTAGAGAACCTAACAATAGAGATGATTGGCAAGCGATTGATGAAGGTGATAAACAGCTGTATGGAGAGAGAGAAATAATAGTGAGTGTTTAGATACTGCATGTCCTAGAATGATTTTGGATTGTACAGCATTGGATGATGATTTAAATACATACATACATACATACAAAAAAAATTCGTGCAATCAAAATAACACCATAAACATCATTCTGTTTGGGCTTCAGACACAATGAGGAGAATGCCTTTTTTATAAAAAATCAGGAAAGAGATATTAACTTTTGAAAATATTTTTGGACATGCGGTTTCCAGATTTCTTTATTGTCGGAGCTCCAAGGTCAGGAACTACATCACTGTACAAGTATTTGAAACAGAATCCCAAAATATTTATGCCAAAGCGCAAAGAGTCGCATTATTTTTCGCCAAACATTAAACGGCAGACGAATCTGATTGTAAGTCCAATAAAAACCGAAAAAGAATACCTGTCATTATTTGCGCACGCAAGAGAGGATCAGATAATAGGGGAAGGCAGCGTAACGTACTTTATGGACCCCGATTCCCCGGGAGCTATACATGCAAAGAATCCCAATGCCAAGATAATTATGATCTTAAGAAATCCAAATGAGAGGCTAATTTCAGATTATCTGTATCAGATAAAGTATGCATTAGACATTCTGCCGTTTGAGGAGGTAGTCAAGGCAGGCATAAGATCATTGTCAAAAGACATACATTCAATTGTAAAAACAGGCATGTATTCTCAGCATATAGGAAATTATTACGGCAAGTTTGATAAAAAACAGATAAAAATCATAATTTTTGAGGAATTCATCAAAGATACCAAAAAAACAGTAAGGGAGGTTTTGGAATTCTTGGAGATAGACGGATTGCATGATTTTAAGGATGAAGTTTATAACAGGTACGCAGTGCCGGGGGGAAGATTGCAAAAAGCAGTAATAAAAAACAAGACACTTTTGAAGATAGTAGTCAGAATACTCCCAACTGACAGGATAATAAAGATGGCTGAGATGTTTTTGATGAAAAAGGAAAAGCGTCCGAAAAGTTCGGAATTTGACATGTCGCAACTCAGGGAGATATTTCTGGACGAAAAGACAAAGCTGGAAATAATGCTGGGGCGCAAAATAGACTGGGAGATATGATTTTTGCACAAAACAGACTGGGAGACATGATTTTTGCACAAAACAGGTAAAAAAAATACAGTCATGGGCATGATCAAAGATAAACAAAAAAAATACGCATATAACCATCATCTAGACTTGGCTGCTTTTCTTAAAGTCAAAGGCATCAGTGCTGTTCTGCTGCTGTTGCTGCTGTTAACTCTGGTAGTTTTAGCATCAGCAGTGACAAGTGCAAGCGGGCAGGGTGTACCTGAAGAATTTTATCAGAACGTTCAGATTTACGAGCACAGGGTCTCAAATGATGAACTTACGCTAAGTATTGACAAGGCCAGCTACAAGTTTGGAGAGACAGTTAATGTCATTGGCCTAGTTCATGACGTTGAGAGCAAGCAGGATATTTACATTTACATAATTACAAAAGACGGCACACGCCAGTCAGAGAGCCGCATACGGACAAGCGATAATGGAGTATATAAAATTCCAGTTGACATATCAGGCCTAGACGTAGAAAAGATTTTTGTGGAGGCAAAATACGGAACAGGCGGCATCCCAGTTATAATTGAGGCCAACATAACAAAGGAGTACAAAGACAGAATAGTCATTCCCAAGGATGCACATATGAAAAATAATGTAGGAGGCATTCAGCTCGAAAAGCTCATAGTCAAGGCAGGTGATAAGATAACCTGGATAAACAATGATGATGTAAGACACACAATAATAAGCGGCACGCCGGGAATTGACGGCCTCTTGCTTCCAGACGGGGTCTTTGATACAGGCCTTATCACAGCAGGTGGAAAAAGCCAGATGTTTTTGGAGGAGGAGGGAAAATACCAATACTATGACAGGTTTAACCCGTGGATCACAGGAACAATTGAGGTAGCGCCCTCAGATGAGAATGCAACTGCAACAGTCACCGAGACGCAGTCAAGAATTAGCGAATTGGTTCAGAGTGCAGATGCGCCTGATAATTGGACTGAAATATTTTGTACCAACTGTGCCAGCAGTATTTTGACTTTTTTTGCAGACAGAAAACAAGGAAGCAGCAGCATTCGGCTGGACATGGTTGATGTTTCCAACAATGCCAGTGCCGAATTTGAAGTAAATGTTGGAGGGCTGGATTTGACAGGTTATGACTCGCTTCTGGTCTGGATGAAGACAAATGCGACAGAAAAGTTCCAGGTTAATTTTTCGCTTGTTGATGACTCTGCAAATTCAAGGATAGTATACAGTTATAATCCAGCACCGTCCTCAGAATGGGTTGAGCTGGACATTCCGGTTTCACGGTCTCTTAAAAATTCGGATTTTTTAAATCTCAAGTCCATAGCCGGGATAAGGATTTCCATACCAGAGGTTGCCTTGGCAAATGAAGATGGATTGACAGTCATATTTGACAATATGCGCACATCAAAACTAAAAATTCAAGATAAAGATACCTCGTCGTCGTCGTCTTCGTCTTCTTCTGTCATAACAACAACATTGGTTAGCACCAATAAGATATATACAGAAAAAATCCTTGCAGATGACAACTTGGAATCGTGGATGAAGGTATGGAGCAATGAGTTTGGCTCCATTACAAAGTCAGAGAGCGGCGGTCCTGATGCCAACAACAACAATAATAATAATAATAATAATGATGATAATGATAACAACAATAATAATAATAACAACAACAATGATGATGTCAAGACAGGACAGAACAGCCTGAGAATAGACGTACGGACACTTGGGAACGGAGCCGCATCACTATATCACCTTTTTGAGCAGGCAGAAGACTGGTCAGACTATAGGTACATGGGTTTCTGGTTTAAGGGCAGTGATTCTAAGAACAACATAAACGTGATACTAAGGGACGATTCTAAAACCCCACTGGGAAACCATGTGTTTACAGACGATCAGAGGGGCTGGAAAAAGGTACTTGTGCCGCTACAGTCCTCCTACAAGGCAGTAGACAGTGTCAGCGAGATAGTATTCCGGTTTGATGAGAACACGGACGGACGGTTCAGCATAGACGACATCAAACTAACAGTTAGGGAGAAGACCCTTGCAGATGACAACTTGGAATCGTGGATGAAGGTATGGAGCAATGAGTTTGGCTCCATTACAAAGTCAGAGAGCGGCGGTCCTGATGTCAACAATAACAACAACAATAATAATAATAACAACAACAATGATGATGTCAAGACAGGACAGAACAGCCTGAGAATAGACGTACGGACACTTGGGAACGGAGCCGCATCACTATATCACCTTTTTGAGCAGGCAGAAGACTGGTCAGACTATAGGTACATGGGTTTCTGGTTTAAGGGCAGTGATTCTAAGAACAACATAAACGTGATACTAAGGGACGATTCTAAAACCCCACTGGGAAACCATGTGTTTACAGACGATCAGAGGGGCTGGAAAAAGGTACTTGTGCCGCTACAGTCCTCCTACAAGGCAGTAGACAGTGTCAGCGAGATAGTATTCCGGTTTGATGAGAACACGGACGGACGGTTCAGCATAGACGACATCAAACTAACAGTTAGGGAGAAGACCCTTGCAGATGACAACTTGGAATCGTGGATGAAGGTATGGAGCAATGAGTTTGGCTCCATTACAAAGTCAGAGAGCGGCGGTCCTGATGTCAACAATAACAACAACAATAATAATAATAACAACAACAATGATGATGTCAAGACAGGACAGAACAGCCTGAGAATAGACGTACGGACACTTGGGAACGGAGCCGCATCACTATATCACCTTTTTGAGCAGGCAGAAGACTGGTCAGACTATAGGTACATGGGTTTCTGGTTTAAGGGCAGTGATTCTAAGAACAACATAAACGTGATACTAAGGGACGATTCTAAAACCCCACTGGGAAACCATGTGTTTACAGACGATCAGAGGGGCTGGAAAAAGGTACTTGTGCCGCTACAGTCCTCCTACAAGGCAGTAGACAGTGTCAGCGAGATAGTATTCCGGTTTGATGAGAACACGGACGGACGGTTCAGCATAGACGACATCAAACTAACAGTTAGGGAGAAGACCCTTGCAGATGACAACTTGGAATCGTGGATGAAGGTATGGAGCAATGAGTTTGGCTCCATTACAAAGTCAGAGAGCGGCGGTCCTGATGTCAACAATAACAACAACAATAATAATAATAACAACAACAATGATGATGTCAAGACAGGACAGAACAGCCTGAGAATAGACGTACGGACACTTGGGAACGGAGCCGCATCACTATATCACCTTTTTGAGCAGGCAGAAGACTGGTCAGACTATAGGTACATGGGTTTCTGGTTTAAGGGCAGTGATTCTAAGAACAACATAAACGTGATACTAAGGGACGATTCTAAAACCCCACTGGGAAACCATGTGTTTACAGACGATCAGAGGGGCTGGAAAAAGGTACTTGTGCCGCTACAGTCCTCCTACAAGGCAGTAGACAGTGTCAGCGAGATAGTATTCCGGTTTGATGAGAACACGGACGGACGGTTCAGCATAGACGACATCAAACTAACAGTTAGGGAGAAGACCCTTGCAGATGACAACTTGGAATCGTGGATGAAGGTATGGAGCAATGAGTTTGGCTCCATTACAAAGTCAGAGAGCGGCGGTCCTGATGTCAACAATAACAACAATAATAATAATAATAACAACAACAATGATGATGTCAAGACAGGACAGAACAGCCTGAGAATAGACGTACGGACACTTGGGAACGGAGCCGCATCACTATATCACCTTTTTGAGCAGGCAGAAGACTGGTCAGACTATAGGTACATGGGTTTCTGGTTTAAGGGCAGTGATTCTAAGAACAACATAAACGTGATACTAAGGGACGATTCTAAAACCCCACTGGGAAACCATGTGTTTACAGACGATCAGAGGGGCTGGAAAAAGGTACTTGTGCCGCTACAGTCCTCCTACAAGGCAGTAGACAGTGTCAGCGAGATAGTATTCCGGTTTGATGAGAACACGGACGGACGGTTCAGCATAGACGACATCAAACTGCATCAAGCAATCAGCGAAACAGACGTTGTGAAGGCAGATAGTTTTGTAAAAACAGAAATGGTTTCCATGCTAGGACACATCCAAGGCAAAGAAAGAGACACGCCTGTCAGCATACAGGTGTTTAATCCCCACAACAATCTTGTAACTATTGATCAGCTCAGCCTTGATCAAGATAATAAATTTAGCTTCAATATGTCCTTGGATGGGGAACCCTTCAAAAAAAACGGAGTGTATAAAATTGTTACAAAATATGGGACCGGCCAACAAACGGTAGAAAATTATTTTGCGCTGTTTGAACCTGTAATTGTTGAAAAAAACCACGGGGGATTTGACATTTATCAGGCAGGCCGGATTTTTTATGCAATTCCATCCGGCGAGGGGGAGTTTGACATAAAACGGATAGAAAATGAGCAGTATACCGCAGTATTTACGACAGATTCCATTGACAGGATAAGGGGGTTGATAAGCAGCATACCAAACAGCGAGGCATATTTTGTAGAGGCATATGAAAAGTTCAATATTTACAAGCACAGGGGGCAGTTCTTTGCGATTTTAAGGGAAGATACGCCGTTTGAAAAGACAGAGTTTGAAAGGGGCGCATACGCAACAGGCTTCACAGATGCGCTAATTGAAAACATTAAAAAAGAAATTCAAAAAATCCCAGGGCCTGAAAAGAAAGAGAATACAGTAACTGATGCAAAGAAAGGGGCAGACAAACAAAAAGAGGTAGAGGACTTTCCAGTATCCAATAGCGTGTTATTAGAAATATGGAACCAAAGAGAGGATCTTCAGGCAAAATATCCAAAAGTCAAAGACGGAGTTTTTGCCAATATTCAGGAATGGGCAAAAAAGACAGGTTGGCAGGAGGAACCAAGCCTATCAGTCCTGATTCCAGAAGGTAAAACGCCAGAATATCTGGCCGAAGATGGCAGGCAGCAGCAGCAGCAGCAGCAGCAGCAGCAGCAGCAGCAGCAGCAAGAGAAGGAGGAGGAGAAGGATCCCAAAGACTTTATAATTACATTGCAAATTATGTTGCTAATAGCCGTAGGTGCAATAGCAGGTATTATTGTATATAGAATGTTTAGAAAAAGCCAATCCCACAAGGTTTTTGCAGATTCATAGTATGGCAGGACTGGAGAGACAGTCATTACATTATAATTAAATAATTTTGTATTTCTCTAAATTTAAGATGCTTTCAGCCGGCTTTTTTCTACGAATACCTTCCTCGTCGTCATCCCCATCCTCACGTTTTCAAGGTGTCTGTAACGAATTTTTGCTAACATATTTCCTGTTTTCGGCATACGCATTACTTTACATGGTCCTGACTGCAACCATATTAAAGATAAAAATTTTTCCAACCATCGACAGAATAACATACGTGGATGCAGTAGTCAGATGGACGATAACTGATTCGCTGCAATACGACATGCTGTTTGCATCCATAATTTTTGCAACGGCATTGCTCTTGTCGTTTAGAAAAAAGATATCAGTTTCTTTCTCAGTCATGCTACTGGTACCGGTCATCTCTGCGTCGTTTTTTGATTTTTTTCTCGAAGTTTCTCAAATGGTTTTCATCTTCTCAATGCCGACAGCACTCACATTATTCTTGGTTGGTTATTACTTGTCTAACTACAGCCAGAAAAAGAAGAAGAAGAGCTCATCTAGCTTGGAGAAACCAGAAGAGGTGGCAACGGGTCACAGCTTCAGGCATGCGTTGTCTGTATTTTTTTCAGTTATTCTACTAGTTGAATTGGCAGCGGCACTCAGATGGGTTCTAACGCCTGTGGTTTTGGAATTGCCCAAAAACCACTGGAGTTGGAACATAGTGTCTTTGGAAAACAGCGTGTTTTATGTTCTGGGCCTGATGGTTCCGTCCATCTTTTTGCTTTGCATCCTGTCTTTTTTGATAAAACCGTTTGTACAAAAAATATATTCAGGCATCAGCAGCGGCGGCGGCAACAACGGCAAAGACGGCAGCGGCACTACCACTGACACTGCCATCACGCAGCAGCAGCAGCCTCAAAGACGACGACATTCAGATGATCTTGATGGCAAAAGCCCAACTGCAAACGGCCAAAAATCATTGAAAATAACAAATTTAAAAAAATACAGCCCCGTCATCTTGCTCTCAAAAATTGATTTTGATGGCAGTACGCGAAACGTTGCCTTGATGTTGTTGCTGGCAATGATATCGTCAGTTTTGATATCATTGTTTCCATACGCAGTATCCATAGTAGATGCGGACAAGTCATTTGGCACTGACGTCAAAAACTACACTGGCTGGCTTTGGCCGATTAATTCGGCTGCCGGCCTTGAGAGCATGCTCCGTCTGGCATTCTTTGAAATAAACGAGGGTTCCAGACCCCTGACGCTGCTTTCAATATATTTTATCTCCCATATCTCCCAGTACGAGCAGGAGATTGTTTTAAAATATTTGCCAACAGTGCTGGGTCCGCTACTAGTAGCATCCACATATTTCTTTACGAGGGCTGCCTATCCTCAGAACAGGAAGATTGCAGTGATCACATCGGTGATCACGTCAGTATCACCGCAGATAGTAATCGGGTTTTATGCGGCATTTTACGCAAATTGGTTTGCCTTGATTTTTATTTTAATCTCCTCAACGTTTCTAATCAAGTGCGTACGAAGGCAGGATCATCATCATCATCATCACGATTTTAGAAACATGACACTGTTTGGCGGCACCCTGCTGTTGGTGTTATTTTTTCATTCGTATGCATGGAGTTATTTTATGGCAACAGTTATGCTATACCTCATATGGTCACTGGCAATAAAAAAACGCAGAAAAGAGTCGGCAAAAATTTGTATCATTTTGGTGGCAGTGACATTATCCATACTTTCAGTGGATCTGTCCAGATCATATTTTGGAAACACATCAGATAGTTTTGAGAAAGACTTGCTGATAGCAGATTCGTCAATTAGTTATTACGAGTTTGTAAACAGATGGGCCAACTTTAATAACACTTTTTTTGTCTTTCTTGGGGGGTTTCTGACAAATTTTATGCTGCTAGGCCTGCTATTTGTATGGACCCTGCAAACAAAGCACTCGAGTCATTCAGACAGATTCTTCCTTTCGATGTTGCTGGTATCAGTGCTGCCAATCTTATTTGGGGATTTCAACGTACAGTCCAGAATATTTTACAACATTCCGTTCCACATTCCTGCAAGCGTTATGTTGTACAAAATATACCAGAGCAACCAGACAAGGCCATTTGGCAAAATACTGGTCGTTGTGACAATATTGTTTCAGTTCAACTATGCATTAAGGGGGATGTCAAACATGAATTTTGCATCACCGATACAATGAAAACCCCATGATGCAACCAGAATTATACCAGCCTCTATTTTGTCAAACATGAATTTTGCATCACCGATACAATGAAAACGGCAGGACACGGGAAGAAGGCTAAAAAGACTTAAAAATGAAAAACAGGCTACGGTACTTGCTTGACAAAGTCTCAAATATCTGTCTGTTGTTGCAAAATCCTGACATCTGTGTAATGCCATGGCTAAAAAAAAATCCGCCCTAATAACTGGGATAACGGGTCAGGATGGCGCCTATTTGGCAAGGTTTCTCTTGAATAAAAATTATGACGTGTACGGAACATTCAGGCGCCTCTCCACGCCGAATTTTTGGAGGCTCATATCACTGGGCATTGATGAGAGCATCAATTATATTCCGGCAGACCTTGTGGATGTCTCATCATTAACAGAGTCGCTGAAAATTTCAAACCCCGATGAAGTGTATCATCTGGCCGCCCAAAGTTATGTAGGATCCTCATTTGATCAGCCAATAACAAGTGGGGAATACTCTGGTTTGGCAGTTGCAAGAATCTTGGAAAGCGTGAGGAGGGCAGCAGACAAAAAGAAGATCAAGTTTTATCAAGCCTCCTCAAGTGAGCTGTATGGCAGGGTTGAGGAATCCCCCCAAAATGAGGACACCCCGTTTAGACCACAGAGTCCGTACGCCGCAGCAAAGCTGTACGGTTACTGGATAACAAAAATGTACCGTGACGGCTATGACATGTTTGCCTCAAATGGAATACTGTTTAATCACGAATCCCCGTTGAGGGGACTGGAGTTTGTCACAAGAAAGATTACAAATGCCGTTGCAAAAATCAAGCTGGGATTGCAGAAGAGACTGGTACTTGGAAACCTGGATGCATCAAGGGATTGGGGATATGCGCCTGAATACGTCGAATGCATGTGGAGAATAATGCAGCAAAAAAATCCGGATGACTATGTCATTTCTACCAATGAGGCCCATACGGTAAGAGAGTTTGTGGAGCTGGCCTTCTCACATGTTGATTTGAAATGGGAAAAATACGTAAAATCAGATGATCGGTTTTATAGGATTCTTGAGGTAGATACGCTAAGGGGGGATTCATCCAAAGCCAAGAGGGAGCTTAGGTGGAGGCCAAAAACCAGGTTTGAGGATTTGGTTAAAATCATGGTAAATGCGGACATTCAGAGATGGGAACGCTGGCAGAAAGGCAAGACATTTTCATGGGATGCAATTAATTATATCGACGAAAAGAAGACGCTTTTTAGGACAAGAAAGACAAGCGTGCATTCGTAAATAGGTTGTCCGGCATGTAATGCCGTATGTCAGTCAGGCAATCAGCCGGCATGCATGCATGCATATAGCAGCCGGCTGGCACAGACATACTTGTGCAAATAATATCCAAGTCAGCCAGCAAGTCAGTGTGTATATATATCATACCTGTCCAAATAACATGCAAGTCAGTCATCATTCTCTTAGTGCTCCTCAAGACAAGTCTGGGTTAAGAATCCTTTTCTTCTCAATGCTCTTGGTCTTGTCTTGTGGATTATTAAGATACCAAGCAATCAGCTCTTTTAATCCCTCTTCAAACTTTATTTGGGGTTTCCAGCCAAACTCGTTTTTAGCTTTAGATATGTCCAACAAGCGTCTTGGTTGACCGTTAGGATGATTGACATCAAAGAGTATTTCCAAATCCAAATCCATGAGTTTCATTAGTATTTTTGTAAGTTCTAGTATTGTGATTGTATTATATGATAATATGTCCGCTAGTCATTTATGTCCACCTCCATCCATTTTTGGTTGTTTTTCCTGATCGCATCAGGAACCTTTTTGGCCTTAAATGCCATCAGGGGCACCTGACAGTTCTCTATGTCCAGAGAAAAATGCAACCTATCCTCATTGTAAAAATCGATGAACTCCCCTACTGTCTTAAGTGTACAATCTCATCCTTAAGTGTCTTGAAGAATCTTTCAATCTTGCCGTTGGTCTGCGGGTGGTGGGGGCGCGAGTTAATCAGGGCAATACCCCTCTCTAGAGCTTCCTCCTCAAACAGGGTGGGCTTCCATCCCTTGGCAGGTACACCGCGGTTCCGGGATGTGAACTGGGCTCCATTGTCTGAAAGTATCTGACCTGGCGTGCCAAATGACTTGATAGCCTTGCGCAAAACGGCTACAGTGTTCTGGCTTGTGGCACTCAAATATCTCGAATCCCGTTATGCATCTTGATGCATCATCCAGATATGCCACAAGTTGCAGTCCTTTCAGGCGTGGATCCTTCATTTTGGCCAGTCCACATGCCACATTGCATTGGAATACAGTCGCTCGTATCTGACGTATTTCCTCTTCTTGGATTTTTCAGGAGACAGTCTGGCCAGTCCGTTGGATTTCATTATTTGGTATACCGTATGGTAGCTTATATGAGATGACTTTCTGAGGTGGCGAGTCGTGCGCACTACTACTGCATGAATATCATCATATGTCTTAAGAACATGACGTACATCCTCAGGTGATGGTATCTTTCTGGGTCTTTCTGCCTTTCTGTGGGGGAGTATTCTTCCGGTCTTGCGGTAGGCTGCCCATATGCGTCTGACGTGTCTTGCGCTGACCTGCATGGTCTGGGCCAGACTGCTGCAGCTGTGCCCTTTTGATGCTGCCGTATGATGTATCTAATCTGATCTCCTTTTAGTCTGGTTCTCTTCATTATTCGTGATCGGTATATGCGGTAATAATCCCTTGTCTGAAGCCTGAGCTTAGGCGGACATAATTTTCGTACAATAGACAGTGTAAATAAAAGTATTAATTACATAATGATTGTATATTACTTAAATGTGGGATAAATTGAATGTCTTAGTTACAGGTGCCAACGGCTTCTTAGGTTCAAATATTGTCTCTCTCTTAAAAGAAAAAAAACCCAACAAAATAATTACTCCAACATCCAAAGAATGCGATTTACGTGAAAAGTCAAACTGTGCTAGGATTGTACAAGACGTTGATATTGTTTTTCATGCTGCCGGACTTATTGGAGGAATTGGCTTTACAGCCAAATATCCTGGCTCGGTTTTCTATGACAACCTAATAATGGGAGCTCATTTGATGGAGGAAGCACGAAAGGCAAATGTTAAAAAATTCATTTCAATCGGAACCGTGTGCAGCTATCCAAAATATACTCATCTCCCTTCCTTAGAGAAAGATATTTGGGATGGCTATCCTGAGGAGACAAATTCCCACTATGGACTGGCAAAAAAAATGCTGATTGTTCAATCCGATGCATATGCCGCACAGTTCAATTTTACCGCAATTAATATAATATTGAGTAATTTGTATGGAATCAAAGATAATTTTTCACCAGAAATGTCCCATGTAATTCCTGCATTGATTGTGAAACTGCATGAAGCAAAAATTAACAATTATCCAAGCATCACACTTTTCGGTGACGGTTCTGCTTCACGAGATTTTCTTCACATAACTGATGCAGCACAAGCCATTATAATGGCCTCAGAATCTTACAATGACCCATCCCCTGTGAATATTGGTGGGGGATATGAAATCACAATACTAGAACTTACAAAAATACTAATGAAACTCATGGATTTGGATTTGGAAATACTCTTTGATGTCAATCATCCTAACGGTCAACCAAGACGCTTGTTGGACATATCTAAAGCTAAAAACGAGTTTGGCTGGAAACCCCAAATAAAGTTTGAAGAGGGATTAAAAGAGCTGATTGCTTGGTATCTTAATAATCCACAAGACAAGACCAAGAGCATTGAGAAGAAAAGGATTCTTAACCCAGACTTGTCTTGAGGAGCACTAAGAGAATGATGACTGACTTGCATGTTATTTGGACAGGTATGATATATATACACACTGACTTGCTGGCTGACTTGGATATTATTTGCACAAGTATGTCTGTGCCAGCCGGCTGCTATATGCATGCATGCATGCCGGCTGATTGCCTGACTGACATACGGCATTACATGCCGGACAACCTATTTACGAATGCACGCTTGTCTTTCTTGTCCTAAAAAGCGTCTTCTTTTCGTCGATATAATTAATTGCATCCCATGAAAATGTCTTGCCTTTCTGCCAGCGTTCCCATCTCTGAATGTCCGCATTTACCATGATTTTAACCAAATCCTCAAACCTGGTTTTTGGCCTCCACCTAAGCTCCCTCTTGGCTTTGGATGAATCCCCCCTTAGCGTATCTACCTCAAGAATCCTATAAAACCGATCATCTGATTTTACGTATTTTTCCCATTTCAAATCAACATGTGAGAAGGCCAGCTCCACAAACTCTCTTACCGTATGGGCCTCATTGGTAGAAATGACATAGTCATCCGGATTTTTTTGCTGCATTATTCTCCACATGCATTCGACGTATTCAGGCGCATATCCCCAATCCCTTGATGCATCCAGGTTTCCAAGTACCAGTCTCTTCTGCAATCCCAGCTTGATTTTTGCAACGGCATTTGTAATCTTTCTTGTGACAAACTCCAGTCCCCTCAACGGGGATTCGTGATTAAACAGTATTCCATTTGAGGCAAACATGTCATAGCCGTCACGGTACATTTTTGTTATCCAGTAACCGTACAGCTTTGCTGCGGCGTACGGACTCTGTGGTCTAAACGGGGTGTCCTCATTTTGGGGGGATTCCTCAACCCTGCCATACAGCTCACTTGAGGAGGCTTGATAAAACTTGATCTTCTTTTTGTCTGCTGCCCTCCTCACGCTTTCCAAGATTCTTGCAACTGCCAAACCAGAGTATTCCCCACTTGTTATTGGCTGATCAAATGAGGATCCTACATAACTTTGGGCGGCCAGATGATACACTTCATCGGGGTTTGAAATTTTCAGCGACTCTGTTAATGATGAGACATCCACAAGGTCTGCCGGAATATAATTGATGCTCTCATCAATGCCCAGTGATATGAGCCTCCAAAAATTCGGCGTGGAGAGGCGCCTGAATGTTCCGTACACGTCATAATTTTTATTCAAGAGAAACCTTGCCAAATAGGCGCCATCCTGACCCGTTATCCCAGTTATTAGGGCGGATTTTTTTTTAGCCATGGCATTACACAGATGTCAGGATTTTGCAACAACAGACAGATATTTGAGACTTTGTCAAGCAAGTACCGTAGCCTGTTTTTCATTTTTAAGTCTTTTTAGCCTTCTTCCCGTGTCCTGCCGTTTTCATTGTATCGGTGATGCAAAATTCATGTTTGACAAAATAGAGGCTGGTATAATTCTGGTTGCATCATGGGGTTTTCATTGTATCGGTGATGCAAAATTCATGTTTGACATCCCCCTTAATGCATAGTTGAACTGAAACAATATTGTCACAACGACCAGTATTTTGCCAAATGGCCTTGTCTGGTTGCTCTGGTATATTTTGTACAACATAACGCTTGCAGGAATGTGGAACGGAATGTTGTAAAATATTCTGGACTGTACGTTGAAATCCCCAAATAAGATTGGCAGCACTGATACCAGCAACATCGAAAGGAAGAATCTGTCTGAATGACTCGAGTGCTTTGTTTGCAGGGTCCATACAAATAGCAGGCCTAGCAGCATAAAATTTGTCAGAAACCCCCCAAGAAAGACAAAAAAAGTGTTATTAAAGTTGGCCCATCTGTTTACAAACTCGTAATAACTAATTGACGAATCTGCTATCAGCAAGTCTTTCTCAAAACTATCTGATGTGTTTCCAAAATATGATCTGGACAGATCCACTGAAAGTATGGATAATGTCACTGCCACCAAAATGATACAAATTTTTGCCGACTCTTTTCTGCGTTTTTTTATTGCCAGTGACCATATGAGGTATAGCATAACTGTTGCCATAAAATAACTCCATGCATACGAATGAAAAAATAACACCAACAGCAGGGTGCCGCCAAACAGTGTCATGTTTCTAAAATCGTGATGATGATGATGATGATCCTGCCTTCGTACGCACTTGATTAGAAACGTTGAGGAGATTAAAATAAAAATCAAGGCAAACCAATTTGCGTAAAATGCCGCATAAAACCCGATTACTATCTGCGGTGATACTGACGTGATCACCGATGTGATCACTGCAATCTTCCTGTTCTGAGGATAGGCAGCCCTCGTAAAGAAATATGTGGATGCTACTAGTAGCGGACCCAGCACTGTTGGCAAATATTTTAAAACAATCTCCTGCTCGTACTGGGAGATATGGGAGATAAAATATATTGAAAGCAGCGTCAGGGGTCTGGAACCCTCGTTTATTTCAAAGAATGCCAGACGGAGCATGCTCTCAAGGCCGGCAGCCGAATTAATCGGCCAAAGCCAGCCAGTGTAGTTTTTGACGTCAGTGCCAAATGACTTGTCCGCATCTACTATGGATACTGCGTATGGAAACAATGATATCAAAACTGACGATATCATTGCCAGCAACAACATCAAGGCAACGTTTCGCGTACTGCCATCAAAATCAATTTTTGAGAGCAAGATGACGGGGCTGTATTTTTTTAAATTTGTTATTTTCAATGATTTTTGGCCGTTTGCAGTTGGGCTTTTGCCATCAAGATCATCTGAATGTCGTCGTCTTTGAGGCTGCTGCTGCTGCGTGATGGCAGTGTCAGTGGTAGTGCCGCTGCCGTCTTTGCCGTTGTTGCCGCCGCCGCTGCTGATGCCTGAATATATTTTTTGTACAAACGGTTTTATCAAAAAAGACAGGATGCAAAGCAAAAAGATGGACGGAACCATCAGGCCCAGAACATAAAACACGCTGTTTTCCAAAGACACTATGTTCCAACTCCAGTGGTTTTTGGGCAATTCCAAAACCACAGGCGTTAGAACCCATCTGAGTGCCGCTGCCAATTCAACTAGTAGAATAACTGAAAAAAATACAGACAACGCATGCCTGAAGCTGTGACCCGTTGCCACCTCTTCTGGTTTCTCCAAGCTAGATGAGCTCTTCTTCTTCTTTTTCTGGCTGTAGTTAGACAAGTAATAACCAACCAAGAATAATGTGAGTGCTGTCGGCATTGAGAAGATGAAAACCATTTGAGAAACTTCGAGAAAAAAATCAAAAAACGACGCAGAGATGACCGGTACCAGTAGCATGACTGAGAAAGAAACTGATATCTTTTTTCTAAACGACAAGAGCAATGCCGTTGCAAAAATTATGGATGCAAACAGCATGTCGTATTGCAGCGAATCAGTTATCGTCCATCTGACTACTGCATCCACGTATGTTATTCTGTCGATGGTTGGAAAAATTTTTATCTTTAATATGGTTGCAGTCAGGACCATGTAAAGTAATGCGTATGCCGAAAACAGGAAATATGTTAGCAAAAATTCGTTACAGACACCTTGAAAACGTGAGGATGGGGATGACGACGAGGAAGGTATTCGTAGAAAAAAGCCGGCTGAAAGCATCTTAAATTTAGAGAAATACAAAATTATTTAATTATAATGTAATGACTGTCTCTCCAGTCCTGCCATACTATGAATCTGCAAAAACCTTGTGGGATTGGCTTTTTCTAAACATTCTATATACAATAATACCTGCTATTGCACCTACGGCTATTAGCAACATAATTTGCAATGTAATTATAAAGTCTTTGGGATCCTTCTCCTCCTCCTTCTCTTGCTGCTGCTGCTGCTGCTGCTGCTGCTGCTGCCTGCCATCTTCGGCCAGATATTCTGGCGTTTTACCTTCTGGAATCAGGACTGATAGGCTTGGTTCCTCCTGCCAACCTGTCTTTTTTGCCCATTCCTGAATATTGGCAAAAACTCCGTGTTCTCAACGTCATGAACTAGGCCAATGACATTAACTGTCTCTCCAAACTTGTAGCTGGCCTTGTCAATACTTAGCGTAAGTTCATCATTTGAGACCCTGTGCTCGTAAATCTGAACGTTCTGATAAAATTCTTCAGGTACACCCTGCCCGCTTGCACTTGTCACTGCTGATGCTAAAACTACCAGAGTTAACAGCAGCAACAGCAGCAGAACAGCACTGATGCCTTTGACTTTAAGAAAAGCAGCCAAGTCTAGATGATGGTTATATGCGTATTTTTTTGTTTATCTTTGATCATGCCCATGACTGTATTTTTTTTACCTGTTTTGTGCAAAAATCATATCTCCCAGTCTATTTTGCGCCCCAGCATTATTTCCAGCTTTGTCTTTTCGTCCAGAAATATCTCCCTGAGTTGCGACATGTCAAATTCCGAACTTTTCGGACGCTTTTCCTTTTTCATCAAAAACATCTCAGCCATCTTTATTATCCTGTCAGTTGGGAGTATTCTGACTACTATCTTCAAAAGTGTCTTGTTTTTTATTACTGCTTTTTGCAATCTTCCCCCCGGCACTGCGTACCTGTTATAAACTTCATCCTTAAAATCATGCAATCCGTCTATCTCCAAGAATTCCAAAACCTCCCTTACTGTTTTTTTGGTATCTTTGATGAATTCCTCAAAAATTATGATTTTTATCTGTTTTTTATCAAACTTGCCGTAATAATTTCCTATATGCTGAGAATACATGCCTGTTTTTACAATTGAATGTATGTCTTTTGACAATGATCTTATGCCTGCCTTGACTACCTCCTCAAACGGCAGAATGTCTAATGCATACTTTATCTGATACAGATAATCTGAAATTAGCCTCTCATTTGGATTTCTTAAGATCATAATTATCTTGGCATTGGGATTCTTTGCATGTATAGCTCCCGGGGAATCGGGGTCCATAAAGTACGTTACGCTGCCTTCCCCTATTATCTGATCCTCTCTTGCGTGCGCAAATAATGACAGGTATTCTTTTTCGGTTTTTATTGGACTTACAATCAGATTCGTCTGCCGTTTAATGTTTGGCGAAAAATAATGCGACTCTGCGCTTTGGCATAAATATTTTGGGATTCTGTTTCAAATACTTGTACAGTGATGTAGTTCCTGACCTTGGAGCTCCGACAATAAAGAAATCTGGAAACCGCATGTCCAAAAATATTTTCAAAAGTTAATATCTCTTTCCTGATTTTTTATAAAAAAGGCATTCTCCTCATTGTGTCTGAAGCCCAAGCAGAATGATGTTTATGGTGTTATTTTGATTGCACGAACTTTTTTTGTGTGTATGTGTATGTATGTATTTATGTATGTATGTATGTGTATGTATTTACATCATCATCATCCAATGCTGTACAATCCAAAATCATTCTGGGACATGCACATCTAAACACCCGCTATTATTTCTCTCTATGTCTCTCTTCCTTCTCCCCCCCCATGCTTGATCTCATCCAAATCCTGGATTGGGATTCCTCACATCTAAACACCCGCTATTATTTTTTTTCCTCCTCCTCCATACAGCCGTTTATCACCTTCATCAATCGCTTGCCAATCATCTCTATTGTCAGGTTCTCTAGAACGTACCTTCTTCCGTTTTGACCCAATTCCTCTGCAAGCTTCTCGTCTTTTACCAATTTCAAAATCAAATCCGAAACAGTCTTGGGATCCCTTGATGATGTTACAATGCCACTTTTTGTCTCATTTACATAGCGTTTTGATTCCCCCTTTGAGATACAAAAGATTGGCCTTCCAATCATTTGATAGTCCAGTGTCTTTGTAATCAATCCATAGTCAAATCCCCTGACCGGACTTAGGGGCAATAAAAAAATATCCGCGCTGTTTAGTATCTCGTTATATTTTTCAAATTCGACAAATTTTGTATCTATTTTGACATTTGTAATTTTCTGCTGCTGAACCTGCTGTTTTAGATAATCCTCCAGGTTTCCCTCACCCCTGATTATGAACTGTATCGGATACTGCTCTAAAATCTTGGCAGCCTGCAGTATTGTATCAAAATCATATCCGATACCTAGTGCGCCGGCATACATTAGAATTTTTTTCCTTCCACTTGGTCCGTCTTGGTGTTGCTCATCCCTTTTGTTTTCATTAGTCCTGAATTTTTCCGTATCTACGCCATGCTCAATAACTGTAATTTTTTCTCTTTTGACCTTATATTTTGACTCCAATACGTCTACATAACCCCTACTTAGTGGCACCACTGCACACGAATTGTCATATGATTTTTGGGCAATATGGTCTAAAATCTTTCTGAAGATCCTCGACTTGACATATCCCAAGTCATACCATACTTCTGGCCACATGTCATCGACATTAAGAATATATTTTTTTTTCAGAAAAAAACTGTACACAGCAGCAGGAAATGAAACAAAAAAGCTCGGGTTTGATGCAAAAATTATGTCAGTATCGCGAAATTTCTGCATTACCAACAGTGATGAGAGACAAAATGAAAGATGAATTATTATGCGTTTTAAAATAGACGAATGAGATAATTTGGGAATACATGTTCTGTATATTGTTATGCCGTCAATCTGTTCTTTTGCAATTATCTTACCTCTGTATTTTTTTGGAATGTCTCCCTTTGGATAGTGTGGAAACGCAGATACGACAGTTACGTTGTTGCCTTGGTTCTTTAATGCCTTAGCTGCATTGCTTATTCTAGTTATTCCACCACCTACGTCTGGTGGGAAATATTGTGCTATGATTAAAACATTCATGCTTATATGCCTCACAACAAATACCTGTTATTATAAGTTACAGACATACAATTTATTTCTCTTTTAAATTTTCTTAAAGAACAAGAACAAATCTATTGTACGAAAATTATGTCCGCCTAAGCTCAGGCTTCAGGCAAGGGATTATTACCGCATATACAGATCACGAATAATGAAGAGAACCAGACTAAAAGAAGTTCAGATTAGATACATCATACGGCAGCATCAAAAGGGCACAGGTGCAGCATCTGTTCTGGCCCAGACCATGCAGGTCAGCGCAAGACACGTCAGACGCATATGGGCAGCCTACCGCAAGACCGGAAGAATACTCCCCCACAGAAAGGCAGAAAGACCCAGAAAGATACCATCACCTGAGGATGTACGTCGTGTTCTTAAGACATATGATGATATTCATGCAGGCTCGAAGCCCTAGACGATGCCGTCACCACTTAAACGTCGTGTTCTTAAGACATATGATGATATTCATGCAGTAGTGCACACAGCTCGCCACCTCAGAAAGTCATCTCATATAAGATACCATACAGCATTACCAAATAATGAAATCCAATGGACTAGTTAAGCTGTCTCCTGAAAAATCCAAGAAGAGAAAGTACGTCAGATACGAGTGACTGTATTCCAATGCAATGTGGGATATGGACTGGCCAAAATGAAGGATCCACGCCTAAAAGGATTGCAACTTGTGGCATATCTGGATGATGCATCAAGATGCATAACGGGATTCGGGATATTTGATAGTGCCACAAGCCAGAACACTGTAGCCGTTTTGCGCAAGACTATCAAGTCATTTGGCACGCCAGGCCAGATACTTTCAGACAACGGCGCCCAGTTCACATCCCGAAACCGCGGTATACCTGCCAAGGGATAGAGGCTCACCATGTTTGAGGAAGAAGCTCTGGAGAGGAGTATTGCCCTGATTGACTCACGCTCCCACCACCACCACCACCACCACCACCCGCAGGCCAACGGCAAGATTGAGAGATTCTTCAGGACACTTGAGGATGAGATTGTACACTTTAAGACGATGGGGGAGTTCATCGATTTTTACAATAAGGATAGACTGCATTTTTCTCTGGACATAGAGAACTGCCAGGTGCCTCTGATGGCATTTAAGGCCAAAAAGGTTCCTGATGCGATCAGAAAAAGCAACCAAAAATGGATGGAGGCAGACATGAATGACTAGCGGATATGATTTTCATATAATACAAAAGAACAAGAAGAAGAACAAAAAATCAAAAGACAAAAAATAATTTATATGTTGATGATACTTGATGTCTAATTTATAGCCAGAATTTATAATCCCATCTTATCTGAAATAAAGGAAATTAATTTACACAATCAATCAATCCGTTATTTATTGATTTATTTACTCGCTCCTTACTTCTTCCTCTCTTTATCTATCCGTAACTGCATGTCTGACGATGTCCTTAATTAACCACAATTCAAAATCTTATCCTTTACATATATGTATTGCAATATCAAGCAATGTTAAATTCTCTTTTATCATGTATGATCTGCATCCAGCTGACGTTGCGGCCATGATATCTGCAGTCGAATCTCCTACCATCCAACTGTTTGACAAATCAACTTGAAAATCCTGTATTGCAGCAAGCAACAACCCGGGCTTGGGTTTTCTACAATCACAATTGTCTTCTGGCGTATGTGGGCAATAATATATTGCATCAATCTTTGTCTTGAATGTTTTAAGATAGTTCTCAAGGCAATCATGTATTTTTTTTAATTCTTCATGTGTGAGTAATCTCCTTCCTATAGCTGATTGATTTGTTATTATTATCACCAAATATCCTGCATCCTTGAACAGTTTGACTGATTCTCCTACCCAGTCAAATATTTCAAATTCTGATAACTCTTTGACGTAGTCTTTTCTGTTTTGGTTAATGACTCCGTCCCTATCTAAAAATATGGCTTTCTTTTGCAATTTAATATTTGTAGAAAGGCGTACCTGATTCTCTAATCATTGCGATTAATAAATGACATGTCATCAAATGCATAGTCTCGATAGTTAGAATGTCATTACTTGGAACTGTTAAATTTGTGGCAGATATATTTGATAATTTGCCTCCATCTTTGCCTGTCAATGCAATACAGTGCGCACCTTTGTCGTTTGCATATTTGGCTGCTCTGATTACGTTGTTTGAATTTCCACTGCTGCTAATTCCAACCACTATGTCTTTTTCCTCCAAGAAATTTTCTAACTGTCCTACAAATATGTCATCGTAAGAAAAATCATTTGCCCATGCCAACATGACTGGAATATTATCTGACAAAGATAACGCTTGAAATCTTTTCGAATTTTTCACAATACTTGTTTTTAATAAATCCGCAACAAAGTGAGATGCTGTAGATGCACTTCCGCCATTGCCCATAACAAACACGCGATTGCCATTATCACGTGCGTTAATCAAAATCCCAAAAATTTTCTTAATTTTGTCTGAAAAAAAATCTGTCTTTATTTTTTCAAGACATTCTTCTTGATGAATTAAATAATCCTTTACGATGTCATTCATATCTTACCTCACCAAAAAAATCTATAAAAAACTTGTATTAAAAGCAACTGTTCCAGAGAATGTATAATGAAATGGTATATGTTTTATACCTATTTTTTCTAGATTGGAGATAATTTTTTTATGTTTGCCTGAATCTGCATATGCAAAGATGTGCCCGCCCCCACCTGCCCCCGTAATTTTCATTCCTTGAACTCCTAGGGTCGTTGCACGTTTAACCACATCATCAATTGACTTATCTGTAATCTGGCGTGCGAATTTCTTTTTTTCATCCCATCCTTTTCTAAGTATTTCACTAAAAGCCGTTAGATCGTTTCTTTTTAAGCAGTCCCGCAATTCTAAAGCAAATTGATTTGTATTGTGCAGGGCATTTATTGTACGGGGATCATTCTTCTTAGTTTTTTCTGCTTGGTCTTTTAAGATCGTGCTAGAGGGCTGTCGCTTTCTTTCTAATGAAAACAACAACGAATTATCTTGAATCTCTCTGAAGGTAGATTTGTTCAACAAAAGTCTTTCAGTCTTGACATTATCTTTAGTAAATTCAAAGAGATTCAATCCACCATAAGATGAAGAAAACTCATCTTGTTTTCCCAAGTTCCATTTTAAAACATTATGTGCTATCTCATATGCCTTCTCTGCAATTCTCTTTTTTGTCCATTTTTGCTCTTCCATAAAAAGTACGGTATTAACTAAATTTGTTGCAAGTGATGATGATGCACCTAGCCCTGAACCCGCGTTTACATCACTGCAAAAAAATGCGTTTATTCCTTTTGTAACGTTTAATTCCTTTAAAACTGCTATGATTATTTCATGACCCTGAAGATTTTTCCTTACTTTTGAATATTTTTCTGGGGGATGATGCGTTTGAAAATCTGGAGAAAATCCCTGGAATTTTTCATCCTCTCTTTTTTGTATGACGACATGTGTATTTTTGCTGATTGTGAAACTAATGGTATGACCTGTATATCTTTTGTAATATTCTTCAAGATCAGTTCCTCCCCCTGCAAAACTGATTCTTAGTGGTGATCTACCAACAATCATGTGTGTTAGTACTGCTGAAAATACTTCATATTAATTAACATCTCTTGCATGAGCAGGATCATCATCATCCAGTTTTAACGTTTTTAGTCTTTCATCTGGTTTCGCAAATCTATTGTACGAAAATTATGTCCGCCTAAGCTCAGGCTTCAGGCAAGGGATTATTACCGCATATACAGATCACGAATAATGAAGAGAACCAGACTAAAAGAAGTTCAGATTAGATACATCATACGGCAGCATCAAAAGGGCACAGGTGCAGCATCTGTTCTGGCCCAGACCATGCAGGTCAGCGCAAGACACGTCAGACGCATATGGGCAGCCTACCGCAAGACCGGAAGAATACTCCCCCACAGAAAGGCAGAAAGACCCAGAAAGATACCATCACCTGAGGATGTACGTCGTGTTCTTAAGACATATGATGATATTCATGCAGGCTCGAAGCCCTAGACGATGCCGTCACCACTTAAACGTCGTGTTCTTAAGACATATGATGATATTCATGCAGTAGTGCACACAGCTCGCCACCTCAGAAAGTCATCTCATATAAGATACCATACAGCATTACCAAATAATGAAATCCAATGGACTAGTTAAGCTGTCTCCTGAAAAATCCAAGAAGAGAAAGTACGTCAGATACGAGTGACTGTATTCCAATGCAATGTGGGATATGGACTGGCCAAAATGAAGGATCCACGCCTAAAAGGATTGCAACTTGTGGCATATCTGGATGATGCATCAAGATGCATAACGGGATTCGGGATATTTGATAGTGCCACAAGCCAGAACACTGTAGCCGTTTTGCGCAAGACTATCAAGTCATTTGGCACGCCAGGCCAGATACTTTCAGACAACGGCGCCCAGTTCACATCCCGAAACCGCGGTATACCTGCCAAGGGATAGAGGCTCACCATGTTTGAGGAAGAAGCTCTGGAGAGGAGTATTGCCCTGATTGACTCACGCTCCCACCACCACCACCACCACCACCACCCGCAGGCCAACGGCAAGATTGAGAGATTCTTCAGGACACTTGAGGATGAGATTGTACACTTTAAGACGATGGGGGAGTTCATCGATTTTTACAATAAGGATAGACTGCATTTTTCTCTGGACATAGAGAACTGCCAGGTGCCTCTGATGGCATTTAAGGCCAAAAAGGTTCCTGATGCGATCAGAAAAAGCAACCAAAAATGGATGGAGGCAGACATGAATGACTAGCGGATATGATTTTCATATAATACAAAAGAACAAGAAGAAGAACAAAAAATCAAAAGACAAAAAATAATTTATATGTTGATGATACTTGATGTCTAATTTATAGCCAGAATTTATAATCCCATCTTATCTGAAATAAAGGAAATTAATTTACACAATCAATCAATCCGTTATTTATTGATTTATTTACTCGCTCCTTACTTCTTCCTCTCTTTATCTATCCGTAACTGCATGTCTGACGATGTCCTTAATTAACCACAATTCAAAATCTTATCCTTTACATATATGTATTGCAATATCAAGCAATGTTAAATTCTCTTTTATCATGTATGATCTGCATCCAGCTGACGTTGCGGCCATGATATCTGCAGTCGAATCTCCTACCATCCAACTGTTTGACAAATCAACTTGAAAATCCTGTATTGCAGCAAGCAACAACCCGGGCTTGGGTTTTCTACAATCACAATTGTCTTCTGGCGTATGTGGGCAATAATATATTGCATCAATCTTTGTCTTGAATGTTTTAAGATAGTTCTCAAGGCAATCATGTATTTTTTTTAATTCTTCATGTGTGAGTAATCTCCTTCCTATAGCTGATTGATTTGTTATTATTATCACCAAATATCCTGCATCCTTGAACAGTTTGACTGATTCTCCTACCCAGTCAAATATTTCAAATTCTGATAACTCTTTGACGTAGTCTTTTCTGTTTTGGTTAATGACTCCGTCCCTATCTAAAAATATGGCTTTCTTTTGCAATTTAATATTTGTAGAAAGGCGTACCTGATTCTCTAATCATTGCGATTAATAAATGACATGTCATCAAATGCATAGTCTCGATAGTTAGAATGTCATTACTTGGAACTGTTAAATTTGTGGCAGATATATTTGATAATTTGCCTCCATCTTTGCCTGTCAATGCAATACAGTGCGCACCTTTGTCGTTTGCATATTTGGCTGCTCTGATTACGTTGTTTGAATTTCCACTGCTGCTAATTCCAACCACTATGTCTTTTTCCTCCAAGAAATTTTCTAACTGTCCTACAAATATGTCATCGTAAGAAAAATCATTTGCCCATGCCAACATGACTGGAATATTATCTGACAAAGATAACGCTTGAAATCTTTTCGAATTTTTCACAATACTTGTTTTTAATAAATCCGCAACAAAGTGAGATGCTGTAGATGCACTTCCGCCATTGCCCATAACAAACACGCGATTGCCATTATCACGTGCGTTAATCAAAATCCCAAAAATTTTCTTAATTTTGTCTGAAAAAAAATCTGTCTTTATTTTTTCAAGACATTCTTCTTGATGAATTAAATAATCCTTTACGATGTCATTCATATCTTACCTCACCAAAAAAATCTATAAAAAACTTGTATTAAAAGCAACTGTTCCAGAGAATGTATAATGAAATGGTATATGTTTTATACCTATTTTTTCTAGATTGGAGATAATTTTTTTATGTTTGCCTGAATCTGCATATGCAAAGATGTGCCCGCCCCCACCTGCCCCCGTAATTTTCATTCCTTGAACTCCTAGGGTCGTTGCACGTTTAACCACATCATCAATTGACTTATCTGTAATCTGGCGTGCGAATTTCTTTTTTTCATCCCATCCTTTTCTAAGTATTTCACTAAAAGCCGTTAGATCGTTTCTTTTTAAGCAGTCCCGCAATTCTAAAGCAAATTGATTTGTATTGTGCAGGGCATTTATTGTACGGGGATCATTCTTCTTAGTTTTTTCTGCTTGGTCTTTTAAGATCGTGCTAGAGGGCTGTCGCTTTCTTTCTAATGAAAACAACAACGAATTATCTTGAATCTCTCTGAAGGTAGATTTGTTCAACAAAAGTCTTTCAGTCTTGACATTATCTTTAGTAAATTCAAAGAGATTCAATCCACCATAAGATGAAGAAAACTCATCTTGTTTTCCCAAGTTCCATTTTAAAACATTATGTGCTATCTCATATGCCTTCTCTGCAATTCTCTTTTTTGTCCATTTTTGCTCTTCCATAAAAAGTACGGTATTAACTAAATTTGTTGCAAGTGATGATGATGCACCTAGCCCTGAACCCGCGTTTACATCACTGCAAAAAAATGCGTTTATTCCTTTTGTAACGTTTAATTCCTTTAAAACTGCTATGATTATTTCATGACCCTGAAGATTTTTCCTTACTTTTGAATATTTTTCTGGGGGATGATGCGTTTGAAAATCTGGAGAAAATCCCTGGAATTTTTCATCCTCTCTTTTTTGTATGACGACATGTGTATTTTTGCTGATTGTGAAACTAATGGTATGACCTGTATATCTTTTGTAATATTCTTCAAGATCAGTTCCTCCCCCTGCAAAACTGATTCTTAGTGGTGATCTACCAACAATCATGTGTGTTAGTACTGCTGAAAATACTTCATATTAATTAACATCTCTTGCATGAGCAGGATCATCATCATCCAGTTTTAACGTTTTTAGTCTTTCATCTGGTTTCGCAAATCTATTGTACGAAAATTATGTCCGCCTAAGCTCAGGCTTCAGGCAAGGGATTATTACCGCATATACAGATCACGAATAATGAAGAGAACCAGACTAAAAGAAGTTCAGATTAGATACATCATACGGCAGCATCAAAAGGGCACAGGTGCAGCATCTGTTCTGGCCCAGACCATGCAGGTCAGCGCAAGACACGTCAGACGCATATGGGCAGCCTACCGCAAGACCGGAAGAATACTCCCCCACAGAAAGGCAGAAAGACCCAGAAAGATACCATCACCTGAGGATGTACGTCGTGTTCTTAAGACATATGATGATATTCATGCAGGCTCGAAGCCCTAGACGATGCCGTCACCACTTAAACGTCGTGTTCTTAAGACATATGATGATATTCATGCAGTAGTGCACACAGCTCGCCACCTCAGAAAGTCATCTCATATAAGATACCATACAGCATTACCAAATAATGAAATCCAATGGACTAGTTAAGCTGTCTCCTGAAAAATCCAAGAAGAGAAAGTACGTCAGATACGAGTGACTGTATTCCAATGCAATGTGGGATATGGACTGGCCAAAATGAAGGATCCACGCCTAAAAGGATTGCAACTTGTGGCATATCTGGATGATGCATCAAGATGCATAACGGGATTCGGGATATTTGATAGTGCCACAAGCCAGAACACTGTAGCCGTTTTGCGCAAGACTATCAAGTCATTTGGCACGCCAGGCCAGATACTTTCAGACAACGGCGCCCAGTTCACATCCCGAAACCGCGGTATACCTGCCAAGGGATAGAGGCTCACCATGTTTGAGGAAGAAGCTCTGGAGAGGAGTATTGCCCTGATTGACTCACGCTCCCACCACCACCACCACCACCACCACCACCACCACCACCACCACCACCACCACCACCACCACCACCACCACCACCACCACCACCACCACCACCACCACCACCACCACCACCACCACCACCACCACCACCACCACCACCACCACCACCACCACCACCACCACCACCACCACCACCACCACCACCACCACCACCACCACCCGCAGGCCAACGGCAAGATTGAGAGATTCTTCAGGACACTTGAGGATGAGATTGTACACTTTAAGACGATGGGGGAGTTCATCGATTTTTACAATAAGGATAGACTGCATTTTTCTCTGGACATAGAGAACTGCCAGGTGCCTCTGATGGCATTTAAGGCCAAAAAGGTTCCTGATGCGATCAGAAAAAGCAACCAAAAATGGATGGAGGCAGACATGAATGACTAGCGGATATGATTTTCATATAATACATTATTGGCAGCGCGTACTGCTGTCTATGTTTTCACTGAATAAATCTTTCAGAGCATTTTGACCACGCATCATACATTACATTTCATTTACTGCTGTGTCTATGTTTTCACTTTGAATAAGGCAGCTTCACCTTCTCTAATGACTAATTGCAATTGAGGATTATCCTCAAAGAGGGCTATTCGTTCAGAAGTACTTATGTGAAGAGCTGGAAATACTGGTAGAAGCGGGTACGCATCCGATCGTTGTCTGTCTTTCGGATTACCGCCAGTAATCAACACATATTCAATACCATACTTGTCCAATATTTCCATCATTTTCATGTCTCCGGGATGGTGTAATACAAGGTTAGCCTCATATGCTCTCTCTTTTAGAAATGTATCATCTAACACAACACTACTGTGTATTCTTCTCCACATTTCTCTGTTATTAGTTATATCAAATATCTTTATTGATGAAAGCCACATTCCTTCACCAGTTCTATCCTGAAGGATGGTTGTATTTGAATCAAGATTGTCATTCATCCAACCCATAACTTTTAATTCATTGCTTGTAGGTAAATATCCTAGCAAATCATCGTCATACTCGTATGAAATATGAGTATCAAGACTTGGAGTTAGTGCAATAAAAACCAACGAGCAAATCGCTATGGACAAGACTGATTTTGAACGTAATGAAATTTCGCGTTTGTTAAACCTAGTTGCAAGTTTATCAAAAATATCAACCCCTGCTAAAATTATTCCTATTTGAGAGATGATAGCTCCTAGTAAAACAAGTCTGTCAGGATACATAAACCAGAAAAGATTCTCATAAATTACTTTATTTGATATTGTTCCAAACACTAGGGAAAACATTACAATCAAAAATAAACTAAACTCTCGATTGGATTTAAACAACCAAGTTGCAGAAAGAACCCCCCCTAGTAATAAAATAAAATAAGGAAAATATATAGAATCTATGTTGTATATGTCCATATTCTCAAATAATAGCCAGTAAGTGGTGATCGGAATATTATTTATCTTCTGCAATTCATCTGCAAAATAAACCAGTGATGCGCCTGATGTTACTACCAAAATAATTAACGCCAATCGTAAAATAAGCATATAGTTTTTTATCTTAAATTTCCCGACTCGCAGTCCATTTGTTTTGGAGTTTATGGGGGATTTTAAGAGTATTAATTTAATAATTATAAACAAAACAAAGGGAACGATCATGATAGTATATGTGATAAATATTACAACTGACAATAGCGAATAAATAATAAAATTAGAATTATTTTTATTATTAATAACTATGCTGATAAAAAGCAAAAGTATGCAAGTAAATGTAGCAAATACAAAAGTTCCTGTAGATAATGGAGTAAGTAGTACATCATGAGAAATTACAAAATAACCTACTTCATTTCCTGGAATAAAAAACAATGCTCCAAATGCAATGCTTGCCAAGTAATACGATTTGGTTTTTTTGTATATTATTGAAAAACAGATGGGCGGCAAGAGTGCAACAATTGTTGCTGTGACGGCATATTGGGATATTGGCAGCATGACGTTTGTAATCAAAGAAAAAAATGCAGTCAAAGCATGAAATCCCTGAGGATAAACTGTCATTCCATATGGCAAATCAAAAAATGGCCAATTATTGTTAAACACACTCGTATGATACATTATAAATTGCGAAGCGTGACCATGGTATTGCGGATCAAAAACAGGCGGCCAGCTCATATTTTCTGCAATTATAAAAAAGTGAGTCAGTGACAGAATTATGAGTATGCCTGCAATCAGATTTGGAAGAACTTTTTCATTTTTAATTTCAGACAGAATTTTAGCTCTGTCTCTGAAAATCAAGTAAGAGCCAACCATCATAAACGAAAAGAAGGCTGTCAGAACAGTAGTCTGTGTAAAGTGAAGCATTGCCAGAAAAATCGCCAAAAGAATCAGCAATACCAAGCCAAAGGCAGAGTACAGGGAAAAATTAATTACAAATCCAAAATTCAGCTTGTATCGGATAATTTTTAATAGAAAATACCCCATAATAACTGAAGACGACAAATAAACAATCATGGATGTCAGTATCTCGTTTTTAAAATTCGACCTGTCTGAACCTATTTTGCTGTCAAATAATTCAGGCACTACCTCTGCATCTGTAATGAGCGTGGTCTGGGAATAAGAGTCCCCTCCGTTTACAAATATAATTCTAAGAGACTTGACATTGCCAGGATCAAAGCCAGGTTTATTTTGAACGTAATTGGAGGGATCTACAATAACTTTTGCCCAAGTGCCATCTTCTAAACCAAACCACTGTGGCAAATTCCAAAAAAGACGCTGTATATCATTTGCATCAACCATGATCAAAAATGCATTAGCCCTCCATGCTTCAGGAGTACTTTTATTTATTCCAGCCACATTTTCAAGATTCATCCAAAATCGTAATCCTTGGCCCGTAGACAGATCCACAGGCTTGGAAAAACGGCACTCAAGAACTGCTGTTTCTGTGGCATCACTGCTGGAAAAATAACTATAGGTAAAATCGCTATCATCATCATCATCATCACTATTCATATTCAGAGATTTGTCCAAAAAACTAGACTCTGAATCCCACGTACATTTATTCTCACTGTCAGACTCGAAAACATAAAAATCATGAAGATTTTCGGCAAATACAATTGATGGCAACGCACATAATACCAACAAAACAAGTGCTATCCCACTAACAAGAAACAACAGATTCTAAAATTTTCTTGTTTATTTACTTTTTTGTTATGAGGTTCTGTTCTATTGTACGAAAATTATGTCCGCCTAAGCTCAGGCTTCAGACAAGGGATTATTACCGCATATACCGATCACGAATAATGAAGAGAACCAGACTAAAAGGAGATCAGACCAGATACATCATACGGCAGCATCAAAAGGGCACAGCTGCAGCAGTCTGGCCCAGACCATGCAGGTCAGCGCAAGACACGTCAGACGCATATGGGCAGCCTACCGCAAGACCGGAAGAATACTCCCCCACAGAAAGGCAGAAAGACCCAGAAAGATACCATCACCTGAGGATGTACGTCGTGTTCTTAAGACATATGATGATATTCATGCAGTAGTGCGCACGACTCGCCACCTCAGAAAGTCATCTCATATAAGCTACCATACGGTATACCAAATAATGAAATCCAACGGACTGGCCAGACTGTCTCCTGAAAAATCCAAGAAGAGGAAATACGTCAGATACGAGCGACTGTATTCCAATGCAATGTGGCATGTGGACTGGCCAAAATGAAGGATCCACGCCTGAAAGGACTGCAACTTGTGGCATATCTGGATGATGCATCAAGATGCATAACGGGATTCGAGATATTTGAGTGCCACAAGCCAGAACACTGTAGCCGTTTTGCGCAAGGCTATCAAGTCATTTGGCACGCCAGGCCAGATACTTTCAGACAATGGAGCCTAGTTCACATCCCGGAACCGCGGTGTACCTGCCAAGGGATGGAAGCCCACCAACCCTGTTTGAGTCAGAAGCCCTGGAGAGGTGTATTGTCCTGATTGACTCGCGCTCTCACCACCACCACCCGCAGACCAACGGCAAGATTGAAAGATTCTTCAAGACACTTGAGGATGAGATTGTACACTTTAAGACGATGGAGGAGTTCATCGACTTTTACAATGAGGATAGGCTGCATTTTTCTCTGGACATAGAGAACTGCCAGATGCTCCTGATGGCATTTAAGGCCAAAAAGGTTCCTGATGCGATCAGGAAAAACAACCAAAAATGGATGGAGGCAGATATGAATGACTAGCGGACATAATTATCATATAATACAATAATTGGGGGCAGCACCAGCTTTATTGGAAAAGAATTAGCTGGCAGACTCCCAGAGATGGAAAAATAATCGGAACAAGGGCAGACTGCATTATTGGAAAAAAAGCAGATGGCAGACTCGCAGAGAAACACAAGGTGATAGTTTTTACGCGAGACTCAAGAGGTAGGCATGATAAAGACGATGATGATAAAGATAAAGAGGAGGAGGAGGAAGGCTGTATTATATGATAATTATGTCCGCTAGTCATTCATATCTGCCTCCATCCATTTTTGGTTGTTTTTCCTGATCGCATCAGGAACCTTTTTGGCCTTAAATGCCATCAGGAGCATCTGGCAGTTCTCTATGTCCAGAGAAAAATGCAGCCTATCCTCATTGTAAAAGTCGATGAACTCCTCCATCGTCTTAAAGTGTACAATCTCATCCTCAAGTGTCTTGAAGAATCTTTCAATCTTGCCGTTGGTCTGCGGGTGGTGGTGGTGAGAGCGCGAGTCAATCAGGACAATACACCTCTCCAGGGCTTCTGACTCAAACAGGGTTGGTGGGCTTCCATCCCTTGGCAGGTACACCGCGGTTCCGGGATGTGAACTAGGCTCCATTGTCTGAAAGTATCTGGCCTGGCGTGCCAAATGACTTGATAGCCTTGCGCAAAACGGCTACAGTGTTCTGGCTTGTGGCACTCAAATATCTCGAATCCCGTTATGCATCTTGATGCATCATCCAGATATGCCACAAGTTGCAGTCCTTTCAGGCGTGGATCCTTCATTTTGGCCAGTCCACATGCCACATTGCATTGGAATACAGTCGCTCGTATCTGACGTATTTCCTCTTCTTGGATTTTTCAGGAGACAGTCTGGCCAGTCCGTTGGATTTCATTATTTGGTATACCGTATGGTAGCTTATATGAGATGACTTTCTGAGGTGGCGAGTCGTGCGCACTACTGCATGAATATCATCATATGTCTTAAGAACACGACGTACATCCTCAGGTGATGGTATCTTTCTGGGTCTTTCTGCCTTTCTGTGGGGGAGTATTCTTCCGGTCTTGCGGTAGGCTGCCCATATGCGTCTGACGTGTCTTGCGCTGACCTGCATGGTCTGGGCCAGACTGCTGCAGCTGTGCCCTTTTGATGCTGCCGTATGATGTATCTGGTCTGATCTCCTTTTAGTCTGGTTCTCTTCATTATTCGTGATCGGTATATGCGGTAATAATCCCTTGTCTGAAGCCTGAGCTTAGGCGGACATAATTTTCGTACAATAGAACAGAACCTCATAACAAAAAAGTAAATAAACAAGAAAATTTTAGAATCTGTTGTTTCTTGTTAGTGGGATAGCACTTGTTTTGTTGGTATTATGTGCGTTGCCATCAATTGTATTTGCCGAAAATCTTCATGATTTTTATGTTTTCGAGTCTGACAGTGAGAATAAATGTACGTGGGATTCAGAGTCTAGTTTTTTGGACAAATCTCTGAATATGAATAGTGATGATGATGATGATGATAGCGATTTTACCTATAGTTATTTTTCCAGCAGTGATGCCACAGAAACAGCAGTTCTTGAGTGCCGTTTTTCCAAGCCTGTGGATCTGTCTACGGGCCAAGGATTACGATTTTGGATGAATCTTGAAAATGTGGCTGGAATAAATAAAAGTACTCCTGAAGCATGGAGGGCTAATGCATTTTTGATCATGGTTGATGCAAATGATATACAGCGTCCTTTTTGGAATTTGCCACAGTGGTTTGGTTTAGAAGATGGCACTTGGGCAAAAGTTATTGTAGATCCCTCCAATTACGTTCAAAATAAACCTGGCTTTGATCCTGGCAATGTCAAGTCTCTTAGAATTACATTTGTAAACGGAGGGGACTCTTATTCCCAGACCACGCTCATTACAGATGCAGAGGTAGTGCCTGGATTATTTGATGTAGAATATCACGCACAGCTAGCACAGCGCCTGAACATTGCAAATGCAGAGGTAGTGCCTGGATTATTTGACAGCAAAATAGGTTCAGACAGGTCGAATTTTAAAAACGAGATACTGACATCCATGATTGTTTATTTGTCGTCTTCAGTTATTATGGGGTATTTTCTATTAAAAATTATCCGATACAAGCTGAATTTTGGATTTGTAATTAATTTTTCCCTGTACTCTGCCTTTGGCTTGGTATTGCTGATTCTTTTGGCGATTTTTCTGGCAATGCTTCACTTTACACAGACTACTGTTCTGACAGCCTTCTTTTCGTTTATGATGGTTGGCTCTTACTTGATTTTCAGAGACAGAGCTAAAATTCTGTCTGAAATTAAAAATGAAAAAGTTCTTCCAAATCTGATTGCAGGCATACTCATAATTCTGTCACTGACTCACTTTTTTATAATTGCAGAAAATATGAGCTGGCCGCCGATTCATGATCCGCAATACCATGGTCACGCTTCGCAATTTATAATGTATCATACGAGTGTGTTTAACAATAATTGGCCATTTTTTGATTTGCCATATGGAATGACAGTTTATCCTCAGGGATTTCATGCTTTGACTGCATTTTTTTCTTTGATTACAAACGTCATGCTGCCAATATCCCAATATGCCGTCACAGCAACAATTGTTGCACTCTTGCCGCCCATCTGTTTTTCAATAATATACAAAAAAACCAAATCGTATTACTTGGCAAGCATTGCATTTGGAGCATTGTTTTTTATTCCAGGAAATGAAGTAGGTTATTTTATACTATTTGATGATGTACTACTTACTCCATTAGAAGGGGGCACTTTTGTATTTGCTACATTTACTTGCATACTTTTGCTTTTTATCAGCATAGTTATTAATAATAAAAATAATTCTAATTTTATTATTTATTCGCTATTGTCAGTTGTAATATTTATCACATATACTATCATGATCGTTCCCTTTGTTTTGTTTATAATTATTAAATTAATACTCTTAAAATCCCCCATAAACTCCAAAACAAATGGACTGCGAGTCGGGAAATTTAAGATAAAAAACTATATGCTTACTTCTTTACGATTGGCGTTAATTATTTTGGTAGTAACATCAGGCGCATCACTGGTTTATTTTGCAGATGAATTGATTCAGGAACATGGTGCTAGGGTCGACTTTTGGTGGATCTTTCTAGAGGAGATGGACATATACAACATAGATTCTATATATTTTCCTTATTTTATTTTATTACTAGGGGGGGTTCTTTCTGCAACTTGGTTGTTTAAATCCAATCGAGAGTTTAGTTTATTTTTGATTGTAATGTTTTCCCTAGTGTTTGGAACAATATCAAATAAAGTAATTTATGAGAATCTTTTCTGGTTTATGTATCCTGACAGACTTGTTTTACTAGGAGCTATCATCTCTCAAATAGGAATAATTTTAGCAGGGGTTGATATTTTTGATAAACTTGCAACTAGGTTTAACAAACGCGAAATTTCATTACGTTCAAAATCAGTCTTGTCCATAGTGATTTGCTCGTTGGTTTTTATTGCACTAATTCCAAGTCTTGATACTCATATTTCATACGAGTATAAAGATGGTTTGCTAGGATATTTACCTACAAGCAATGAATTAAAAGTTATGGGTTGGATGAATGACAATCTTGATTCAAATACAACCATCCTTGAGGATAGAACTACTGAAGGAATGTGGCTTTCATCAATAAAGATATTTGATATAACTAATAACAGAGAAATGTGGAAAAGAATAAGCACCAATGTTGTGCCAGATGATACATTTCTAAAAGAGAGAGCATATGAGGCTAACCTTGTATTACACCATCCCGGAGACATGAAAATGATGGAAATATTGGACAAGTATGGTATTGAATATGTGTTAATTACTGGCGGTGATCCCCAAAACAGACAACAAGCGGCACGACAGCATCTTCTACCAGTATTTCCAGCTCTTCACATAAGTACTTCTGAACGAATAGCCCTCTTTGAGGATAATCCTCAATTGCAATTAGTCATTAGAGAAGGTGAAGCTGCCTTATTCAAAGTGAAAACATAGACAGCAGTACGCGCTGCCAATACAGAAGAATTTTTATTTCTTGATTACTTTGAACAGTCCCAATGCCAATAAAATTGTCAGTATGCCAATGATTAAATTCCAGAGAAATGTGTTTTTTGGTTCTTGTATTTCAACGGTTCCCACAACCTGTACATTATTATCAAGACTATCCTGCGAAAGTATGGTGAAGTTTTTTATTCCAGAAGTTTGTGCTGGATGGACCAAAATGACTGATTTGAATGGGGGAATCCCGCTGTCGGGATTTACGGATATTTCTTTGAAATCATTTTGATCATAAACAACGTCTAGTTGTATCATGGGAGTGGCAGCAGCAGAGGTGGAATCCAAAGAGATCGGGTTTATCTCAAGCAGAAACGGCGCATCTTGCTCGTTTGTAATAGCTCTTTTTTGAGGAATTAAATCCAATGCAAACTCGTTTGAATTTTTCCCAAGCGATGTTTTTGACAGTGCAATATCATCCAAATGAAGACGGTCAGTTCCACTGGCAAGAAACGTTATTTTGGACGCAGTGCTACTTGCTTGAACAAACAGGGTTTCCTCTTGCCAACTCTCACCATTCCAGTTTATGATCCATTTTAACTGATCAGAGCCAAACAGGCCAAAGCGATTCTTGTCATATTCAAGAATTTTTAACTTTTCAAAATCACTGCCTCCTATCAGATTATCTTGAAGATTCGCATAACTGGGTTGAACAACAATAATGCTAATAACAACGACAACAAACCAGACCATCACAAAACAAGACATTATTTTAGTATAGGCCATCTATCTCTCACCCTATCAGATCTCTTTTTTTGTTTTTTTATAAATCATAACATATACGATGAGCAAAAATATTGCCTGCAGGCTTGATGATATGACCAATGCTATTGACAATCCAACAACCTGCCACATGTTTCCAAAATAATATAGTAAAACAAATTCCGAACAGACAAAAATTAATGAGGAAATCAATACAGGTTTGCTCATTTCTGAAGATAGCAGTTTCGAATTAATTGAATATGAGACAGTTATTGGTATTAACCCTAATGCCATTATTTGTGCAGGTAAAATAGATTCTTCAAAATTGGGTAAAAATTCTGGAATTAAAACAGGAGGAGTAAAAAACATAATAACGCCCAAAACTAAACATATTAAGATTCCTTTAATTCTAAGTTTTGCCTTATTTTTACCCGAAGCTTCTTCAGATAACAAATAGTGAAACAGTATGGTTGGGATAATCAATAAAGCCAATAAAAATTGAGAAGCTATTTGGTATATTCCTAAAACAGTAAATCCAAATAAAGGAGCAATAATTATTTTGTCTGAAAAAAATAAAACTGCTTTTGATAATTCTAAAGAATAACTATGCATTAATAATCTAAAAATTTTTTTGAATTCAGAAATATCTAAAGAGAATCTTGAAAGATGTGAACAAGATTTGATTCCAAAAATCATGCTTGCAATAGAAATTCCAAGTAAGATTCCATTAACATCAAGGAGATAAAACAAGATAATTGCCAATAAGAGTTGAACAGTTTTTTGACCGATCAACACTTGGGCATATATTTTGTATTTTTTTTCTCCAAGATAATCTGCAGTTGATAACAAAAAAAATGCCTGACTAATTACCAAAAAAAAGATAAAAATATTATTTAATAATATGGCAATTATTGCTCCGAGTATAATACCAGATAGTAAAACAACAACGCTAGATAGGGATTTTATTTTATTCTCGCCTTTAGAAATTTTTATAATTTTGGTTGGAACAAACCCTAATAATGAAACCTGTGTCGAAAGAAGAGCAATGGCAAATAAAAATCCTAGTTCTCCATAAGAATCAACTTCCATTATATAAGCTAAAATAAAGAAGAATAGTCCAGCTAAACCAGTACTTATTATATGTCCAAATGATACATTAAAAAAATCTTGGTTTCTTTTTAATAGATGTAAAAGTTTTTCAATTATTGAAGACATTCTCACGCTGTGTATATAACAATTGAATTTAGTTAATTTTAGGGTTTTTATATCTACTTGATAGAAACAGAAGTTTTTAATTCTCATATCAGTTTGTTTTGTACCAATTAAAAACAATAATCATTAATTCTAAGATTTTATAACTTGAATGCTAGTACAAAAAATAAAATGTCAATTATTTTGCCATTTCTTTTTATCAATAAAATCTGAAATTATATCCATTATGTATTCTCTTTCTGATTTGCCAATTTTTTGATGATCTCCAAAGAAAAACGAGTCAGTCTTGCCAATTTTGAATTTGGCAGTGCCTAATTTTGTGGGATATCAGTTTTATTACTGGTTCTATGAATTGATCTAATTTGGTATTTGATGAATTCCAAATGCACCTTGAATTTCAGTGGACAGAAATTATAACCAACATTTACAAACATAAATTGCGGATCAATGTTTGGGTATCTTCGCTAAAGTACTGTTTTTGTATCAAGATCACGTATACGGCCAAAAGCACATAATATTTTAGATGGTTCACTCAAAATTGGATTGCAGTATTTTCAAGTTTTGGATAAGTCTGCATCAAGCCACATACAGTTATGAACATCATTAAGGCATTCGTATCATTGCAAATCCATAGTCCTTGCAAGTCACATAGTGATTTTTGATCACCGGTTTCCAGCCTTTGCCTGTGTTTAGTTGATCCAGGGAGATTTGCAGTTCTCTTATTTTTTCATAGTGCCTTGAATTTCTTTTAATTAGTGCCTGATGAAACTCTTCCTCTGCAAGTGAATTGCTTTTTTTGCGGTTGCAGTCTTTGCAGGACAGGACCAAGTTCCATACAGCATCATCAAATATGTATGACCATGGAATAAAATGATCTACTTCAATGTAATCATCTTCTAGTTTACTTGCACAGTAAAAGCAGTGATCTGTATGTTTTAGATACATGTTTCGAACCGTATTTAGCGAACCCCGCTTTAGATCGTACTGATCGATCTTTGCAACTAGTCGTGGTAGTGAATGATTGATCTTTTCTAGGAATTTTGCCCACTCTGCAAGAACTGCTTTTGATAGTATGCTGTTATTTTTTTTGAAAAAATCAAATGCCTCTTTCCGAAGATATAGCTTTTTACTTTTGTTGTCATAGTCATAAAATACCTTGCGCTCTTCTGCACCTTGTCCAACTGAAATGTTTTGAAATGCAGGAATAACAATCGATTTTTTTGACCGAATGCTACCAAACACGGCTTTGAGTATTTTTTGCTCTGCAGCATCTATGTCGTTTTTCTCAAGCAGGCTAAAATCTCCGGGAGGATTATCCCCAAAGACACTGTTAATCTGTTGGATGACATTTGGTTTTCCTTTACTAAGATAATCTTGTTTCATTCTGAATTTGTATTCCTGATACCAATAATATTTTAAAAATTTACTTGCAAAGTATGTGTATGGTATTTCGTATGTTGGCTTATTTTCATCAGTTTCTTTACAGTAATCCAAGAGGGACTTGGCAAGGGTGAATTTATAGGTGTTGGATTTTGAGGATTCAGAAATTATGGATATGAATATTTTTTTGAGATTTTGCTCAGATGTATCAGTGTAGGGATCATGATTATTTTTTTGAGGCGATGGATCTTCTAAAGTCATATTTGGTAATTCATCTAAACCAGAAGTATTTTCTTCGAGCCTGAATATTCCGAGCTGTTTGGTACTGCTCCAGTCTACTATCTCCTTTTTGCGCCTCAGTTTTCCAATCTCTTGATCGACTATGTTGTGAAACTTGTTTGAGTTTCGGTTTGGACCCCACAAATTTTTATTGATCTTTAGTAATTTTGCAACAGATTCTATTAGATCATTTCTAGTGATCCATACATGCTTGTCTTGATATTTCTTTTGTGATGCATCTCCATCATATTTCCTGTTTTTTTTCTCCTCGATTACTGATATTGTTGTTCCCCTTTTGCTTAGAACATACATGATGAAGGTTTTGACTGAATCACGTGAAATTGCTCTAGATGCAAGGGGCATATTATACTGTAAAAATATTAGAATTTAAAAAAATCGCATATCTGCCATAGAAATTGGTGTGTGATTTCATTGAATTACAATGTTTGAGGCCTTTAGGCATGGAAATTCTGATTTATGCATGCATGCCATCATGATTACCTGATTGGATCTGGCAGTGTTTTTCTTTTCCATCCGGCGCCATGAATTTGTTCCAAGCAGGTCTCGGTGCTAGAACGAATATAGCGATAGCAGTATCAAGACCCACAGTGGAAATGGGCCACGGAATTCATCTACCAAATTGGGGATGAAAATAAACATAGACGAATGTAAAAATAATTCTAAAATTGTCGATTTGAACGCACCTGTTCTATTATTTCATAGATTTCTTGTATTCCTTTCTCATATTTGCCGCTAAGTGTTTTAGAAGCAGCATTACCTGCCTCAGCAGTACAATTTCCTACAGCAAAACTATAGTCAGCTTTTTCAAACATAGGAATATCCATAGGTGCATCACCTATTGCAATTTTAAAATCATTTCCCCAATGCTGACGATGTGCTAATTCTAACATCGCTGTTCCTTTATTTTTACCGTGTTCTGCTACATGAAATGAATTTTGACTTTCGTGGAAATCCACATTTGCTCCAGTAGCAGATTTTGCTTCTTTTAATTTTTCCATTGTTACATCTTTTTTCAAGAATATTATTTCCGTAAATCGTTCACCTTGATCCATATCTTCTCTAACAGAATATTTTCCTTGTAAATAGGTCAGAATTTTTTTTGGTTCAGTAATAGTTCCAAATTCATCATAATTTTTAGGAGGAAATCCAAGTATAATTCCGCCATTTTCAGCAATAGAATGTTTACTTATAGGTAAAATTTTTATCAATTCGATTAGATCAGGCATTGATCGTCCTGTTGCAAGATAAATGCGAATTCCTTTTTCTTTAATTTTATCAAAGATATTTTCTACATCAGGATGAATTACTCCAGGTGTACCTTGTGTGAGTGTACTATCAACATCAAAAATCAATCTACATCCTCCAGTTTTGAAAGATGCAGTTAATGGTACTTCTTCACCTGCATTTAGAAATGGCGCAGCTAATTGAACTTGAAGTACGCCATCAATCCCTGAAAAATCCTGTTCTAATTGTTCTTTACTTTGTTGGTTATCCCCAAAATCATCAACGCGTACTGATATTGAGTGTGTTTGTCTAGAATTCACCATTACAGTATAGCCATGACTTTCTATTTCTTGTAATACAAAATCATGTTGATCCTCACTTACAATTAGAAAAACAAACATGTGTATTGATTAATTATGAAGATATGATTTAATCTTTTACTGTCCATCTATAAAGACTCGAGAATCATCAATAGTGATGTGTGCATTAGATTCATCTGCATCAAGGTTACCCAACTCTTTCTTGAATTGATCTGATTCATTAGAAGGAATTAATGCAGATGCTGCAACACACCATTTTTGATTATCAATTTCAACATCAGTAGTATATGCTTCTTGTATATGACCAAATTTCTTAAGCATAGCATCTCTTATAGTTCTGCAATCATTATGTTCATTTTTAGAACACTTGACTAATACAAGAGCACTTTTCAAATCATTGGATTGTTCTAAATTCATCATATTACTTCGTCTCTCGGATTTTGTGATGATATTTGAGGTTTAATATACGTAAAGAAAATGTTCATTTCTAATATAGTATTACTATTCCATGATAAGAAAGTGTTTGTACATACTGCACACTTCTGCAATATCAAATTACCAAACCCTACCAAGTTGTTCGACATATACGAAAATATGATTCTTGTATATAAGAATCCACAATAGATTAGATAGTCCTAAGAGTTATCAAATTTTAGTTAAATAAGAACTCAGGTAGGAGGAGTTTTTGTTTAAAATAAAATGATGAATGTATTGGTATTATCTGTAATCACGTTTTTTCTTTAAAATTTCTTCTCGTTTTCATGATGAGGAAGACAGAAAATTTCTAAATTTTTTGGCAGTCATCAGAATGATTGTAATTTAGATGATGAGTGGTAAGATCTTTCTTGTGAATTGCATTTTCTGGGAGATTTTGGATCTACATATTCACATTTTGCATTGAAATGAGAAAAAATAGATGTTTGATTGAATCTTTTTTGTTTTGATTTATTGTCATTCATCTTTTTTGTGTCATTCAAGTAAATCGTCTCAGATTGTTTCATCTCATATGCACAATCTTTACACTCTTTGAAAGGAATTATTTCAGGAGATCTAGTTTTCAAAAAGAAATTCATTTTTGAACTTTAACACTTTGGACAGTTCATTATTTTTCTCCTGTTTCTGGTGTAATTTCTATCAGAGAATCTTGTGTGATACTCTCAATTCCACTTGAGAGTTCATTGTATGTCTTGAGAAATTCTTCTTGCAAACTCTTGCGGTTTTTCCACAATGTTTGGTGATCCTTTTCTTCCTTTGACTGGAGATGGTAGAATTTCTCATTTAGGTCTGACAGTGACTTTAGAATCATAGAAAACTCTTGACTCATTATGTAGTGGTATAATTTGTCTTGTTTTTCTTGTCTGTCTTCTTTTCCCAGTGAGAGTTTTGATATCTCAATTATTCCTTCACGGATTCTCTTTGAGACCTCTACTACTATGCTAGGATGAACCAAGATGATTCCATCTTTTTCACCAAGTAAACCATTTGGGACATTCTTCTTTGGAAGATTCTGTCCTACAATCAAAACATATGTTGTTCCATGTATTTTTTGATATTTCTTGGCCTTTATGATGTCTGTCTTTGTTACAGAATTTGCTGCCTTGTTGTCATAGACAATTGGTGTATCAAGTGTAGATGATACTGTTCTGATACGCTGTATCAGATCACCACTTGAAATTCCTCTTTTTTGACGCCTAAAGTTGTCTTGTGGGAAGGCATCAGTTAACGTCACAAAGAGATCTATCTCCCCAGCCTCACCTTTAAGTTCAGCCTGACTTTGTGTGAGTTGTTTCTTGAGTGAATCAACCTCATCTTTGAATCTCGTTACCTGTATGTCACGCGCTCTAATCTCGTCATTGAGATTTTTAGATTTTAGCTCAAACTCTGCCTTTGCTGTCTCCATTGCAGATTTTTTGAACTTTGTCTGTTCTTTCTCAAAAGATTTGATTTGCTTTTCCTTTTCTGCCAAATCTTTTTTGTGGCTTGTTTCTAGCTGTTTTTTTAACTCAGAGAATTGATTTTGACTCTGCTTTGACATTTCATCATAGTTTTGCTGCATCAATTCAATCTGTTTTTTGTAAGAATTTGTAACATCTTGCTCTATTCTAGTGCTTTCTGTCTCATGTTTCTCTTTTAGATGCTCTATTTGTTCTTCGTATTGTTTTGTGAGAATCTTGTTTTGTTTTTCATAGTTTTGCTGTACTTTGTTTTCAAGCTCTTTTAGTGCTGCATGATATTCATGAGATGCTAGCTCCTTTCTACACAATGGACATTTTGAATCTGTAAGAATCTCTTGTGTCATTAAAAATTACCTCCTAGAAACTTTTCAATCCATGCTGGAACCGACTTTTCTACAAAAACTTTGTTGATAACTTTAGTATTTGACCTGAAGTCATCTTTATTCCTAATAACAGAGGTATTCTCTGAATTTTTGCAGGAGAGAATTTCATCTCTTGATGCAAAAATGCCTAATGCTTCAGATTTTCCAGATCTTCTTAGTCTATTATTTTTTGCAACGATTATTGTATTGATTGCTTGTAAAATATTATCATAGGCATATTTACTTGCTCCCTTGTAAGAGTCACCAAGTGTCGACATTACCTTATCATAATGCATGATAATGTCGGATTTGGTGAAGACAATATGTTCTTCAATGTCTGTGAAGATAAAATTGTCATGTGATACAGGAATTTCTCCTGTAACAATATGACCGTCACCTATTTGGTATGAAAGTTTTTGTTTCATAGATATAGTGACGTGGTGAAATTAATATAGATTTTATTGGATAATACAAAAAATATATATTAAAATTAAATTTCTCACCTAAATCATGATAATTCTTTAAATATTTTATTCGCAATATTCAATAAATTTTCTACATCATCAGATGTAGCCTCATATGGTGCATTCACTTTAAACAAGATTTAGACTTCGGCTACATGTTTGTTTTAGAAAAGATCGAATTAAAGATCATTTTGGTGTATTGGATCAGAAAATTCTAAGTTAGGACTTCAATCCATCTTACACCCCATTCTCCGTTTAGTCTAATTATGTTTAGTGATGCATTACATGCTCTGCATTTGTATAGCAATCCATTGTTTGAAATATTAGTTAGATTTCTTTCTACTCTTGTACCGTACATTTTGTGTTTTTTGCTACATATTCCGCATGTAATAGATCGCATAGGTAATAATACAATTACCAAGTATTAAGATCTTTTTGTGAAATTCCGCTCCAATATTTATTGGAACGGTGTTAACTGTATTGTACACGGTATGGTGTTAGGATCAATTGCTCGCATCGAATTATTAAGAGAATTAATTGATTCGATACTTGAGGATCCTATTGTGGTTAGTGGTGGAATGAAAAAATTAGACCAAACAAGAAAAGTTACAACTTGCAATATCTATTTAGACATCAAACTACCTAGAATAGAAGAATACAGATGACAGATGTAGTCGTTGAAAATATTGCACAAGATAAAATCGATCTTAAAGATGGCATGTTGGGAGTAAATGTAATTGAAGTTACAATTTATGGAAAAAAGTTTGAATTTCCAAATGTTGCAGCAATAAAAAGTGAATTAGAAAAAGCAGAAGATTTGGATACAAATCTAGATACTAATCTTGTTCAATTATATCACCAAGTAAAGATTAAAAATCCGCTAGCAAACAAGCAGACAAAAAATAACATTATGAAAAAATATTCTGATTTGAAGGGCAAATATCCCAATAGCATCATAGATATCGGCTATGATTTTTTGAAAGGTTACAGTAAAACAGAGGCAGATAGACAGGCAATTCTAGAGATTCAGAGAACTCTAAGATCAGTGTTTTTGTCAGATATTGAGATCAATAGAGAACAGTCAGTAGATGCTTTTGCGGCTCAGCTAAAAAGTATAGAGAATCCACATAATCAGATTATTTGTCCTACAATTGATATAGAAATTATCACTCCAGGATTATTTGAAGCGAAGCTTGACTATATCATTGAGAAAGGATATTCAAGATTTAATGTGAAATTTTCATCATTTGATAAGCATTATGTAAACTGGATAAGATTATCTCAGAAAATTTTTGGAAAAAATGTTTGGTGTAATGTAACAGCAGTTATAAAAGGACATTTCACTACTGTTCCACCTCACAGATCACTTTTGGCATGCACTTTTCTTTATGGTGTTCATACTGCATCTCACAATTTCCGAAGATTTCCAAGGAAGAAAAATGATGAGAAAGAAAGAAGGAAATCAAAGGAAGTATTTGGATATGTACTTGATAGAAATATTCTGAGTTATAACAAAATGAGAATTACTCCAGAAGAGGCAGTAGTAAAATCAATGAATAATCTCAGCAAGGAAATTGAGAAAATAAAAGAGCATGTAAAAAAAGGAATTTTCTTTTCTGAATATGTTCCAAAAAGGAAAGCTCTCTTTGATGAGCTAGATAATTTGAAGCGAAGGGTGTAGATGTATATGATTTCTAATTAGCTGCTTATGTTTTCTTACACGGGCATTATTCATGTGACTGCAATGTTTTAGTTGAATTCCTTCTGATGTGTACATGTCTAATTTTAGACAATTACGTTTCTTTTGTTGTTCTTCTGTACATTTACTACAAATTTTTTTTCTGTAGTTTTGATCATATTCTGTTAGAGTTTTCACTATATGATTTCCTTCCTCATGCCAGTCAATTATCCTCTCAAGAAATTGCTTTCTTCCAATAGTTTGTCTAGGCTTGTAAAAGTGAATGCTGCCACCTGCCATCAATGTGTCAATTTGTAACAAGTATAAAGATCCTGCTTACTTGGTTAATATCAATATGAATCTTGGTATCAATGTATCAATTTTGTAACGAGTATAAAGATCTGTACGCGTATTGATTTTCTCAATGGTTAATTCCATTGGATGATGGCATAATGTGCGTCTTATTTGATACTCATTATATGGTATGGCTCACGGGGATTCAGCCGTCATTTTGGGTAAAGTGGGTGCAGATAGGTGTGAATCTTTCTTAGAATTAAATTTCATTATTGAGGAACAGCAGCGTATTGATTTTGAGAATACATGTAAATTGCACCTTCTTTATACAGATACTCTATTGCTTTGTTACATTTCTCAATACTGAGTTCAGTTGCCTTACAAATTTCATTAAACGTATGAGGTCCATGTCTATGTAAAAATACAAGAATTTTTTCTTCATTAAGGCTTAATGATGCCAGTGAATGAATTTTACCTTCGGCAGTTCTATCTCCCCATATTTTGAAAACAAGATTGAGATTTTTTATGTATTCATTAGTAGACGAAACAATTTTTTCTTTATTTACAGTACCACTATTAGTTACTCGTTGTTGAGATATAGCTAAATTCAAAATAGAAGATGGTTTTCCGTTATAATCTAAATTAAACATTTTATCATATCCCAATAGATGAGTTGCTAGATGACTTTTAGTATCTACAAATTTCTTAATCTCATTTCTAGCATGGGTTAATGATTCATCATAGATTTTTTGTTCAATGCTAGGAGTATTCATGTGAGCTGCAACAATAAATTGAGTCATTTTCAAATCTGCATATATTGAATGGTTTTTTCGTTCTACATGTTCTTCAATTACAATAGGATAATCTGATTTTGTAAGTCCAAATGAATCTAAAGTTTGAGGTTTATGTTTTTTTGATAATAATGAAATAGATTGCTCCGAATTATCAACAGGATTTTTTCTAAAAAGAGATTGTTGTGTATTATCTGAAATTTTTTCAAAATCAGATATCTCTTCATTCCAATCAAATGGCAATAATCGATGTTTTTTGTTTAATTCAGGAATATCAAAAATCATTTTTTTTGTACCTAATAATTCTGGAGCAATAGATCTTCGTAAATCCAAATTAAGGGATCTGACTAATTTGGACTGACGACGAGGATTAAATAAAGAAACTGTAATTCCACCTACTCTACTAGGCAATGATGGAGAGCTGATGAAGTATTGTGATAAGAAATTCTGTTGAGTTGAATCAATATTAGTCCAATTTTCAAATAGGTTTCCCTGAAAATCAGATGCTTTCATATCCGAAGAAAATTTTTTGTAGTCAGGAATGTCTAATTTGGCATCCTCTATAACTAAAATTTTGTAAAAGGAATCTAGTTTTCCACTATATTTCCATCGTCCTTTACAAGAAATGTATGAATTATTTGGAGGAAAGTTTAATCCTTCTATAGCCTCACAAATAATGTAATTACTTTGAGTAGTTCTAGTTGGCAAAAGTAAAAATCGGATTCTGTCTATCCAAGAAACAAATCCAGATAATTCTACTAAATCTTTCTTTTTTGATTTAGAAAATTCTTCAATTTGCTTTCTTTCAAATGGAGTATATTCAAAACCAAATTCTCTTTCAATCCATCTGCCTCTAAGAGAAACCTGTTTTTTTTCTTCTCTACCTAATAGCCCAAGAAATTGGAATATACTCATTGTAACGTAACTATTATTCCCCTATCCTCAAGTATCGTATCGATCAATTCTGTTAACAATTTAGTGAGATCAATTGATCCTAATTAATCACAGGCTGACCTTTGGTTAAAATAAAAAAATTTGTAGATCTGTTGATTATGAACAGATATTAAATTAAACCCAACAGAGATCAATTCATAATTAGAAAAATATCATAAAAACTAGTTTTTTGGTAAATATTCATGGGTTACAAGAGTTTCAATAGCATATTCAACATCAGACTGTTTGAAGCCAGCATCAGGTTTTAGCTCAGTTAATTTTTCTAAAACATAATTCATAGAATATTCATCTAACAGATCTTGTTGTCGCATAGCCCAAAAATGAACAGATGCAAGGAGTTCTAAATCTCTAGGACTTTTACCCGCAGTAAATTTGACAATTTCATCTAATTCAGAATCCAAATCTTTTGGCATATCCAACTCTTCAAAGTAAGAATCATCTTTCATAGAATATTTCATGTGTTGAGTAAAGATACCATCTTTTTTGGTAGGGATTTTTGTGACTGTAATATCACCTCTAGTAATAAGATCTTCAGCAATTTGCTGAATTTCACCGCTTAATGGGCCATAATCACCCCATCTAAATCCAAATAGATGAAATTTATCATTTAGGAAATAGAGGCTTTTCTGAAGAGCTTTCTTTCCATGTACGCCTTTGTTGTTTTTAGTTCCAGTATACTCTGTTGCCCTTTTGATTAAGGCCAATACCATGTCTTCCTTTGTAATATTTTCAATATTCATTTATCATCATTCCCTGAAAGCTCTTATGATCAAGTATTTGTTAATAATAACGACTTGGGTATAATATTATTCATAATTAATTTTCACGATCAGGTTATATGAAAACCAATAGTTTTCAAGAAATACCTTACAGTAGAATATTTTGATGGAATAACAAATCCTCTTATCTTCAGTATATTTTAGAATTTTATCAAATTCTTGGTTATAGTAATATCCGGCATTAACATCTCCACTCTCATCCTTTGTAGGTAGATCATAAGCCATTGCAACATTGAATTGGATTTTCCGTTTTCAGATCCTCTAGCTCATCCTTTGTAGGTAGATCATAAGCCATTGCAACTGCATTATGATTTAGACCATATCTAGATCACTCATTTAGAGACAGCATAAAAATAAAAAAATTATGGGAATTGCAATAATTCTGATTTTTCTAAAACATGATCTGGTTGAAATGTATGATTTACGCTTGTACCACTGATCATGCCACTCAGTTTGACATCGTATTGTCCTGACATAGCAGGTATAAACAATGCATAGTATCTTCCACTCAATTCATCAGCAGAAAGAGGCATTATCATTTCTTGGTTTGAAGCAGAAACAGTAATCGTCAGGTGATTCTCCAATCCACTTACACCGTTTTCAAATAGTTCAGCTTTTGGAACTGATGATTTTAGCAGTGTGATACATCTACAATCACCCATTTCCTTTTCTTCATGTGATGATTCACCGTGTTTTGCTTTGTCTTTTCCATGGGCGGCTTTGATGCTGGTATCACTTACTAGAATTGCAAACCCATTACTTTCACCAGTAACGGGGAACTCATGTATCCAATCAACAGTGATCTTGTATTTGCCTGACATTATTTGATTTGGTAAAATAGAAATAGACTTCTTTGAACCATGTTTTGTTTTGTCTTCAGATTTACTATGTTTGGCTTTAGTAGTTTCTGGTTGATTTACTTCAGAGCATAGTTTATCTCCACAAACTTTTTTGGAACCTGTTTCAGGTAAAAAATTTCCTTGTGCTTTTGCACCATCAGCTGTCTGTGAAAGATCAGCTGAATATACAACAGTAACTGTTAGCAGTATTGCTATACTGAATGCTACTGTAAGTTGCTTACTCATTAAGCGATTAACATGAATTTAGCATATATACCCAAAGACAATTTTCACATCTGACTTTCAGTGAAGATGATTCTGTTATTGATAAGATATTCCAGAGTATATATCATATGCAAAATTAGAAAATGAACTAAAAATGATCTTTACTTAAGAGGTATAAGCAATTCCACGTTCAATCATCCTTTCTGCTGTGCTGGGTTTTACACACATTGGATGATCATTGTTTTCTTTGAAAATCAAATCCAGTCCTTCTCTGCATTGAATTTCTTGTGCATTATCAACAATACTCATCTGGAGTAGGGGAGGAAGTAGATAGTCATCACCCATGGAAGATTTTCTCATAATTTCTAACATCTTAAAATATCGTTTGTTTGAATCAAAAAACTGTCTTTCACTATGAAACCCATCTCGTAATTTTTGTCGTTCTTCCCTATATTTTTCTCGAGCTTCCTTAAACTCTTCATCATGTACACACTCATCTTTATTTACACATACTTTTGATTCTCGATATTCTTTTCTTTCCTCTCTGTAATCTGAACTAGATTTGTATTTGTCATCATCTCTGTCGTTGTCGTCGTCATACCTGTCATCATGAGAAGAATCATCATTATTGTCGCTTGCAAAAGATGGTATGGCACCAAGTGAAAATGCTAAAATGAATGTTAAGAAAATAATGGGTAAAAGAATTTTGTTCATCAGACACTATGTTCTCATTAGAATAATAAACACAACAGCCAATTATCATATATGAAAATCATTAATAAAATCCAATGAAACTATCCTCTACAAATACTACATCTATTAGGTCCTAATTCCAAATCAGGTATTTCTGAGAATTAATGGAGTGCTTCCTTTGTTAATCTGAATAATTCTCTGATAGTTTATTGGGCGGGAAACTGTAATACTGACTACTTGTTTTACAAAATCTTCTTTGGACAAATTTAGAACGTCATGTTATTTTGTCTTTTCATGGTATGGAGAGAAGACATCATTTGTAGAATCAACGGCGGATATCCTTGTTTTGTATAGCATCACACAACTCATCAGTAATTATTTCAAAATCCGTAAAACTTTCAGACATTATTAGTTTCTCCTTCATCAATTATGTTATATTTTTTACAAATATTTTGAGATAATTTTAAAGAAAAAAAGAAATTAGTGTTCTAAACTACATCATTAACTTCAGAGAGAATTTTGTGTTTTAGGTGATTCTATTTGTCCCAGAAAAGATAGGTATGGGCCCACGGGGATTTGAACCCCGGATCTTCGCCGTGTAAGGGCGACGTCATAACCGATCTGGACTATGAGCCCAGAAATCTACCTTGTTAAAATCCATTTAAACTTTGAGACAAGAGAGAATCTAGAAATTTGACAAAGATTGTGGTAAAATATGAGTAATTGTAATTTTTTTTCCAGTCCAATCGGGCTAGGCCATATAACTCGAGACATTGCGATAGTTAATAATTTTCAGAACATTTCAACAAGCTTCGTTACAGGCAGTGGAGCTGCAAAAATTCTAAAAAAATTAAATTACAATGTACAAGATGCATACAATCCGCCATCATTTATTATTGAAAACGGGGCTTTGAAAAATTCTGCAAAATGGTTATGGAATTATTACAGGTACTACAAAGACTGTAAAAAAATTGCAAAGACCATATTGGAGAAAAATAATCCAGATCTAGTGATCAGTGATGAGGATTTTGCATCACTTACTGTTGCACAGGAAATGAAAATTCCAACAGTATTAATCACAGATGTGCTTGAAACCCGCTTTACCAAAGGTGTGGCATCACTGGTTGAAAAGAGGATGAACAAATCAATGCATCAGATAATTAGAAAATGTGACACGGTAATTTTTCCTGAAGGCGGAAATGATGAGGGCAACATCAAGAGAACAGGGCCAATTGTGAGGCATATAGATTCAACAAGGGAAGAATTAAGAGAAAGGTTTGGCTTTCATGAGAAAACGATTCTTATTTCGGTGGGAGGTACCAGTGCAGGGTTATTCTTAATTGAGGAGGCATTGAAAGTCATATCAAGGATAAATCAGGATGTAAAGGCAGTTTTGGTTTCAGGTCCTGCAATAACCAAGAAATTCGATGACGTACAGAATTTGGGATTTGTTGATAACTTGCATGAGTTGATATTTGCAGCAGATGTGTTAGTATCATTGGCAGGAAAATCAACCATGGATGAGGCTAACGCGTATGGTACCCCTGCAATATTCATACCAATCAAAGGACATTTTGAGCAAGAAGACAATGCCAGAAGACAAGGATTTGAATTTGATGATATTAACAGATTAGAGAGCCTGATTTTGAGAAAGCTTGAGGAAAAAAGAAATCCGATCAATGCGACAGGTGGAAATGCTGCGGCAAAAATTATTCAAAACTTGGTAGATTAAAAATCAAATGCTTAATAGATGGTCAGTTGATTTTGATAAAGTGCTGTGACTAGCCTGGTAATTGCCAAATTTGGGGGAAGTGCAATAGGTCCAAATGGCCAAACAATTCCAAAAATTATCCAAAGAATCGCAAATTTGGAGAAAAAATCAAAGGTTATTGCAGTTTTTTCGGCACCATTAACAATTTACGAGCAAAAGAGACGTTCACTGACTGATGTCATACTAGAACAGGGAAGAAATGCAGAAAATGGCATAAAACCGTCTTTGGATACTGTAAAATCAACTTATCAGAAGATTACAGATATGGTTGATGAAAAAAACAAGGAGAGTTGTATTAGGACAGTTGATTTTCATCTAGAAAAGGCGCAGCAGGCATTAGATGAGGCCTTTGAGAGCAGGGAATTTGCCAACGAAGTACGATCAAAAGCTCTGGCATTTTCAGGAGAGATTCTAATGTCACATGTCATGACCCATATTCTGAGAAGCAGCGGCATCAGTGCTGAGGCAGTAAAATATGATAACTGGCCAATCATTACAGACAACAATATCGAGTTTACAAATTTTCTTACATCAGAATCCAGGGAAAAGATAGAAAAAACGGCAGAACTGGTTGAAAAAAATCAGGTGGTAACCATTGGCGGATTTATTGGAAAAACAGTAGATGGCATAACTACAACATACGAACGAGGAGGCTCAGACAGAACAGCGGCAGATCTGGGAATACTGTTTCACAAAAAGTATGAGACAAGCATAGATTTTGAAAAGGATAGCGCTGTCGTCTCTGCTGATCCAAAAATTGTAGATTCGGAATTAAGGGAGATTATCCAGCTGTCATACAATGAGGCCAGATTGGCAGGTATGTTCGGCATGAAGATCCTAGACCCAATTGCGATAAAAGAGATTGTAGAAAACGGCGTCGACATACCAATCACCATAACCAATATGAAAAACCCAGAAGAAATTACCGTAATTAAACGAAATCTGGACGAGCAAAAGGGGCATCCAATAAAGATAGTGACGGGCAAGGAGAACTGTGCCATTTTTAGGATTGAGACAAGTGCAGTTCAGAAGTTATTGACATCCCTAGAAAGAGACAAGCGTTATAGCGAATTCATAATTTTATCACCATTTGCAAAAGACGGAATAGAGTTTTCTAGAATATTATTTTTGGATGGAGACTATGTAAAAAGAAATGAAAAATATCTCTTGGCATTTGATTCGCTTGCAACAATAGCGTTTAACCGGGGCGTAATTACGTTAATTGGAGACGAGATGTGGAAGGTTCAACAGGTGGCCTCTAGGACCAGTGCAAAGATTGGTGAATCAGGATTGAATATTTTGAACATGGATGCACAGGAGGAGACATCAAGGATAATTATTGTCGTAGAAGACACACAGGATAACATTACAAAGGCCATTAGGGCAATACACCAAGAAATTGCAAAGATTGATTTTATTTAGTAAAAGGATGATGTTACGGGCTTTCACCTGTAAACACCATCATGGGTTTATTCTTGGACCATTATCTAGAGTTAGTCCGGCGTTACCCAAAACACGCGATACTATACTATGGAATTCCTAGTATTTAGGGATGATCTATATAGATCTGTTCACATACGCTCAGCTGCGTACCATAAAACAACTCCAATTCCCAGCAGTATGTACCACTTTAGATTTCTCTTGTTCGTAAATATATTGACAGAGCCTGAATCTTCGTCTTTGTAGGCAGATAGGCGGATCTTTCTCATCTCAAATGCCTGACCAGCCAAGCCCACAGTCAGGCAGATAATTCCTGCAAAACCCAAAGTCCATTCCATACAAAAAGCATCACTTAATCAGATATGTAGTTTAAGAAAGAAAGCCAATTTCATCAAAAAGATAATTCTTTAAATTGGTAGTGTTTTTTCTGCTCTCCATGAAGGAAGTTGGCAAGATATGGATGAATGGCAAGCTGGTTCCATTCAAAGATGCCAAGGTTCACGTACTAACCCACGCATTGCACTATTCAACATCAATTTTTGAGGGCATTAGATGCTATAATACCCCAAACGGCTCTGCAATCTTTAGGCTTCCAGAACACGTAGACAGATTCTTCAAGTCTGCAAAGTTGTATTCAATGAAGATGCAGTTCTCAAAAAAAATAATTTCAGACGCAATTATCAATACGGTAAAAGCTGGGGGACTCAAGGAATCATACATTAGGCCACTGGCATACTATGGTTATGGAACAATGGGACTAACCCCTACTAGTAACAAAGTTGATGTCTCTATTGCATGCTGGGAATGGAAGATGGGCGAATCAAAAGCTGGAAAGTTCTCAGGTGCAAAGTGCAAAGTATCCAGTTGGGCAAAGACGGATTCGCGCTCTCAGCCAATGCAGGCAAAGGCGGCATCAAACTATGCAAACGCAGCTCTTGCAAGAATGGAAGCATTGGAAAATGGGTATGACGAGGCAATTATGCTAAACTATCACGGAAAAGTTGCAGAGGGCAGTACTGAGAACATATTTGTCATTAAGGATGACATTATTCAGACTCCTCCGCTTTCTGCAGGCGGGTTGGAGGGAATTACCAGGGACAGCATTATTCAGATTATTGAAGAAAATGGCGGGTTTGTGATTGAACGTGATCTAGAAAGGGGTGATCTCTATAATGCCGATGAGATTTTTATGACAGGTACAGCAGCTGAGGTAAAGTCAGTTACCCAGATAGACAAAGTAAAAGTTGGAACAGGCAAAATGGGCAGCATTACAAAAGCGTTACAAAGATCATTTACAGATGTGGTTATGGGCAAAGATGAAAGATTTTTGCCATGGCTGACATTTATCTGAACCAGATGGGGTTTTTTACCAGCAATTAGGATGAAAAGCATGGACTCTTGTGCTGCAGGCGACACGCCGGAAATCTGTTGGTTTTGCAGAAAGGGTCGTCATGATGACTGCATCAAGGAGATACCCACACAAGGAAAATCAGACGGTCCGCATGATTGCACGTTTGATACAAAGCTTGTATCATGCAAATGTCAGCATTAGATGACTAGTATCAAATACAGCTTTATGCGAGAAAGGTCATGGGTTACGATGAGGAATTTTGGAACAGGTATTGTGATGATAACGAATCAAGATACAATGAGGAATTTGCAAAATTTACAAGGGATTTGGCTGCATCGTTGCATTGTACAAGCATCTTGGAGATTGGCTGTGGAACAGGAATAGATTTGAGACTGTTTTCAGATACATTTGAAATACATGGTGTAGATCTTAATGGGCAGGCATTGCAGGTAGCAAGGGAAAAACTGCCAATTGCAAAATTTGAAAAAGGAACAATTGCAAAACTGCCGTTTGATGATTCCTCAATAGACTTTATCTTTACACATCACCTTCTGAATTACTTGGATGATGAGATTGTAGGCCAAGGAATTGCAGAGATGTATAGAGTATCAAAAAAATACATTATGAATTGTGAGAAATTTGAGGAAACAGAGAGACGGATTGATAAATATCATAAATTTCGCAACATGCAAAAAAGATGGTTAGACTATCACGTAAAGGTCATAAGCAATGTGGACATGCACGAAGACATAGAACCGGCTAAATCGCGATTTACGCTATTAAAAAAACTATAATTTTGTTCAGATAGTCACATGGAATTGACTTGGGGTAAAGTTGTTTTAAAAGCTGCAGGATTTTGTCTGTTACAGTAACTTCTCCTTGAGAATTTCCCAATGGCATACAAGCGTTCAGATTTTAAAATTTCATGTGTTTTTTTTTCTTCTGTAAGATTTTCAGGATTATCTCGTTGTTCAACTGGTTTGTTTGTTCTCATCTTAGCCAAGCACGAAAGATTTTTGCTGATGGTAATTATGATAGCTGCAAAAACTTCCAATATTGCAAGGTATCAAAAATGAAAAAAAAGACAGTCAATTGCAGATAGTCAAATATTTTTACCTGCTGATAAAAGTGCGGATTTTGGAGAAATAAATAAAAATGTAATTATGCCTCTCCCTCTTCAAGGCGTGAATGGTTGAAGTCTTAATGATATTAGGGTGCCAAAAAACAAAAACCATGTTACGCCGTGCCAAATGAATGTGAATTTATCACTTTGCTTCATGTTTTTTAATTGCAGTATAGACAATATGGTAGCAACACATACCATGACACATAGAATTACAACAACTCCCTCACCCCTGATACGATAACTAAATAGAAAATACTCGTTGCTTATCAATAAAAAAAGCCCTTGATAAGAGGTGACTGACAAGATTATGATAGAGTTGATTTTTCTTAAAAAAGAAGAGAGATTAGTAAGCATGTGTTACTTTATACATTGACGGGTTTATATCATAAAGGATATAATCAAAAAAAATTATAGTTACATCCCAATCATGATAAAGAAATTAAGAGATAATTTTGATTAAAAATTATTCGTCAGTAGGTCTCAGCTTGCCTTTTGTGAAACCCGGTTTTTCCGGAGCTGCTCTACTGCCGTAGAAAGGCTCCTTGGCATCTTTTTTCTTGTTTTCTTCTTTGCCCATGTTATACATTAGTAAAAACAGATTAAATATTTTGAATATTATATTTGCATGTACGTATTTTACAGCCTTTTTTAGCATATACACTATCCATACGCATCAAGGCCAGTCTTTTTGGGCTCCCAGTCTTTTGGCTCAAATGGCAGTCTTGAGAACTCTGCAATTATCTTATCTGATTCTGTGCTGATGTATAGAATTCTCTCAATCATCTCTATGGTCTTTTGTTCGGTCATATCTTTTGTTGGATTGTTTGTAATTCCAGAATCCTTGTCTGTTGTAAAACGGTATCTGTCTATTAGCCACTCTAGTGGTGTTCTGCCATTAATCTGATATTTGACAGATGGAATGTTCTCATATGTTATAACTCCATTTATCCTAAGTTTTGTCTTGTCTGCTATCTGTTTATCATCTTTTTTCATCTTTGGATACGCCATCTTTTCCAGGTTGCCAAATTTGGATTTGGGCTTGCCCAGGGAATATCTCTTGCAGGTCTCATAGTTTAGATGCAGGTCTGCCAGTCTTTCTCCTGCCTTGCTAAACTTCCAAAAGTCTGGAGCCATTGGAATGTGTGGCAGTTCCCGTGTAAGGTTGTTTGCAAATTTTTTCTTGTACTGTGTATGGTGCAATATGCCATAGACGTAATAAAAGATTGATTTTTTTGTGATTTTTGAGTCGTTATAGTGTTGCTGGTATTCTTTTAACGCAAAGTCTGTAATGTTGAGTTTTTTGTCCTTGTTGTTTTCGTATACGTATAGTGGGAAACATTGAGATTGTTCGATTATGTGAAGATCAGGAGTCACATCTGTTACAATAACAGAAAACATTCCAAGTTTGCCTTTATCGGGTATGCAGATTACCAAGTTTTTTGAGGAATTTTCTGGAAAGAATTTTGGTATTTGGTAGGTCATCTCGACAAAAACATTATCAAAATATAGATTCTGTTTGAAGAACGGTCTATAGGATGCAGTTCTAATTTTATTGTCATCGAATTTGGGTTTTGTCTTATTTTGTTTTAATTTGTCACTTAAGCTTGCTGTCCATTTGCCTTGCGTTGGATCGATTTTTGGTTTATTCAGATCTTGCGAATTACAATAATTAATGTGTACTTTCATATTTTTGCCAAGCTCATCTTTAGATGAATTATATGCCCATACATCACGATGAGTTTTAATTCCACTGGAATATATTCTGAAAATAGCATTTACATATGCGCCTGACTTTGTTTCTTTGCTTCCAATTGGAGTGTATTTTGAAAATCCTTTAGGGCGTTGGTCAATCCAGTCATGATGTTTGTCTGGAGAAATTTTCTCCCAGTCCTTTATTCCGTTTATGGACTTTAGTTCAGATATTTTTCCTAGTTTTTGCTCTCTTGTGAGATAATCACCGATGTCCTTGTAATGTATGACACATTTTTTCTTTGTAGGATTTTTGATCAGTATAGTGATTGCAACCGGAGTTCTGGAACCAGAACCAAATACATTACCACCTTCTTTTCTACGCAATTCTCCTTGTGTATATGCATCGCCTCTCAAATCAAAACACCATACCTCATCAAACTCTTCTTCAAGGCATGCACGCAGTCCTGCTGTTGCATCAGATCTGATAAAGCTTGCATTGGTGATAAACCCAATAATTCCGGAATTTCCAATCCGATCTGATGCCCATCGAATTGAGCGTATGTAGGAATCATACAGTGATACAGTATTGGTAAGAGTTGGGTTGATTTTCTTAACTCTGGAAATATACGTGTCTTTTATTCTTGGATCAAGGTCAGAATATTTCTTGTTTGGCGTGCCCTTGTTAAAATCGTCTTGTCCTGCCGAATACGGAGGATTCCCCATCAGAACATGCAGGTGCGAGGCGTTTTGATATCTATTCCTAGCATGTACTGCTACAAAGTCTTCGTTTATCTTGGTGGTTTCCTGTCTGTGCCTTGGGTCTTCCCTATATCTTGCGGGATGTTTTATTGTATCAGTATAGTTAATTCCATTAAAGGGAACATATCTGTTGTGATTTTGCAGGCTAGAATATGTCGTCTCTATGTTTACTGTTCCGATATAGTACGCTAATAATATCATCTCGTTTGCAAAGATGTCATGTTTGTATTTCTCGTACAGATTATCATGAATATAGCCTGATTCCAAAAGACGGGTGATAAATGTCCCGGTTCCGGCAAACGGCTCTAGTACTTTGACTGAACGATCATTAAAGCCCAGCCCAAAGTGTTTCTTTAACAGAATCTCAACGCTGTTTATGATAAAATCAATGACCTCAACTGGCGTGTATACAATGCCGTGTTGTTCTGATTGCTCTTTTGCGGCACTGGAAAAAAAGTTGCCATATATCTTTTTGATGAAATTCTGTCTTGCTTCTCTGGTTTTAATTCCCTGAATCTCTCGTCTTACCTGCTCATAAAACGGCTCTAGTATCTTTAGCTCCTCCTGTAAGCCAAACTTTCCTGCTATCTTTTCTAGTATTTGTGATAGTGGGTTGCGTGATGTAAACTCTCCTGAAAACATTGCATCAAATACACGAGACATTACAATGTGCTGACCGATTATCTGTAGTGCCTCATCCTTTGTAATGTTCTCGTTGACTAGCTGTTTTAGTCCGTCGTGAAACGAATTAAAATAATTTTGCAGTTGTGGTGATCCATCCAGTTTATTTTTTATTCTAGTCTCTACTGCCTTTGTTGTCTCACCGATGGTTCTTCCATACGTGTCATAGTAATCAACATCGCCTACCTTTTCGACAAGCTTGGTGGCAATACCCTCAATCATCTTTTCTGCGGGCATCTCAAGACTGGAGAGGCCGTGACTGCCTGCATGTCTGATTATTATCCTGTTTGTAATGTCATTACTGGTGCCATCAGGCGGATCTAGTATCAGCTTGTTTATCTCATCTGCAAACCGGGAATCATGAGAGCGTAACGCGTTTAGAACCTGCCAGACCACCTTGAAGTGCTTGCTGTCACCTAGTGCGTCTTCTATCTTCATTCCGGCAGGTATTGCAACTGGCAGTATGACATATCCATAATCCTTTCCAGGTGATTTGCGCATGACTCTGCCGACTGCCTGGACCACATCCACTACTGATTTTCGTGGATTCATAAACACCACACCATCTAATGCGGGAACATCAACACCTTCAGACAGACATCTGGCGTTTGATAACATTCTACAGATATTTGGATCATCTTCACTGTCCCGCAACCAGTCAAGCTGCTTTCTTCGGTATTGGGCGTTATCCCCTCCGTCTACATGTCTTACTGCTGGCCTTGTGATATCTGAATCCTTCTTGACTTTTTTGACATAGTTTACCAGCCTGACAAACGAGCGGTTCTTATCGATTTCCTTGATCCTTTCAAACTCTTCGGAATTTTCCCGCACATCTTTTTTGTAGGTTATCTCATCTCCTGCAAACAGTTTGGATGAGTTTATCATGTCACAAAATACAATTACCCTTTGGAGCAGCTCTTTCTCATCTCCTGCACCGGGATATTCCAGTGCGTGCCACATTGAGGCCATCAGGGTCTTTTCGTTTAACGGAATCTGGTTATCATCATCTGATACTAGTCCCTGAATTGTCTTATCCATGGTGTCGCCATCCATGACTGCAACACGCACCTTGAAATCCGATAATGCATCATACTTGTGGACTGCATCATAAAAGGTCAGATGGTGAAATTCAGGTCCGTATATGGACTGGTCATCCATTGAGATGATCACCTTTTCTTTTTGCCTTGCCTTGCTTTTTACATTCTCTGTGTATATTCTTGGCGTTGCCGTCATGTACAGCCTCTTTTTTGCCTTTATGTTGGTGTCGTGGTGTACCAGTGTGAGGTATGACTCTTTGCCACTGCTGCCTTCGATTCCTGCCGTGCGGTGTGCCTCATCGCACAGTACGATATCAAACGATCCTTTCATTGAGTCCATGACCACATCGATTGAATGATACGTGGAAAATACCACGTTCATCTTTTGTTTGGATATTTTTGAGAGCCTTTCTGACAAGAGATGATGGTCAGTTGATGCGGGAGTCTCTAGTTCTGTTAGGGAACCATCATCATTTCTGATGCTTGTATCAGAGCAGACTGCCATGTAATAGTGAGGAATGTTAGAGTTCTCAGACCATTCACGCATGCTTTGCAGGATTAGGGATATTGATGGTACCAGATACAGAACTGTTCCGCCCCTGCCTGCAAGTTTTTCTGCTATGTGTAGTGATACTAACGTTTTGCCGGTACCACACGCCATTATCATTTTGCCTCTGGAATTTTTTGAGAATCCCTGTATCACATCATCCATTGCCAGTTCCTGATAGTCTCGCAGTTTCTTTGGCTTTCTAGCCTTGATCTTTGGATACTCTGACCAGTCAATGCTGCTGTTTCTGAGGTGCTCAGTATCTAGGATGGTACATTTTGCACCTATGAGCATGGCCATTGCATTATCATTGACAGGGGATGTACTGACCAAAATGCAGTAGTCCATATTGTAGGCAACCCTTGCTGCAACAAAGCTGTCAACATCCTTTTTTTCCAGAATGTTCTCATCATGATAGCACTTGCACTGTATGGCACAAAGTTTTCCATCATCTTCTAATGCCACAATATCAATTCCAAGATCATGGCCTGTACCCAATGACTCTTTGATCTTGTTCTCTTTTGCCCAGTCCGTCCATGTCCAGACCTTTTCAAACCTCTTTGTATAGAGTTTGTCAGTTGTTAGAAAATTAAATACAAGTTTTTCAAATTTCTCACCAAGTTCAAATGGGCTGTTTGATTCATCTCTAATTTTTTGTAAAACTGTGTCAAATGTGGCAAAAGTCTGGCTTTTGCTCAAAGAGAAGAGCCTCCCCCGTGTGAATCAAGAAATTCCTGAAAACCTGATTTTGTATCATTATGCTTTGATGAACTTTGTACTAGTGTGAATGAACTTGAATGAACTTGAATGAACTTTCACTCACACAAGCCAGACGAACATTCTCATTCATTTTACTCTAACTACCTCTGATTAGGTGCCCTATATACTATGAAATGTTGTGTCTGTCAAAAATACATGATCTAAAGCAGAAAATCTTGATATCTTTCAAAAAATGATAGATTTGAATCAACAAGCAGGCATTGCATACAAAAATGAAGATTCATGATAAGATACAAGAACTAACAGATGAAATGAAAAATCTGTCAAATAAAGTTGCAGATCTTACAGGTGATAAAATTATCAATGCGGCTGTATACCCAAATGAATCTGATCCAAATCTTGGAGCACAGTCAAATTATCAAAAACTTAAAAAGATGCATGAGGGAATGCAGTTAAATGAACAAGACAAAAGATAACACACAATTTGAGATGCCAAAGATGTATTTGGATGAGAAATTTAGACCCGTGAAAGATAGAAAGGATGCAAAACACATACAAGAGCTTGTCTATGAAGACGGTAACTTTATGTTAAGAACAAGGCATATGATTGATTAGAATTTGTGTAACACTGAACGGTTTTTTATATATTGTAAAACAATAATAATAGTTTCAAAAGTTTAATGTTTTATTTCTTTAAAGTAACATATCTATTCAATTTTCTAAATGAAAGCCTCTCAAAAAGACCATGAAATCAAAAAAAAGAGTCTTCTGTGTCTGCGGTTGTCGCAATTTTTGTCTTGAGGTACATGCAGACTATGTTTTTGATGGTATTTTTTGCACTCATCGTTTTGCCTTCACATCACAAGTCTGGTCTGCATAAAGAAGTCCTTGAGGTGTTAGATACAGTGGGATAGCGGGTCTAAAGGGATTCGGACCCTTGACAACCGGATTAAGAGTCCGGTGCGCTACCTGGCTGCGCCATAGACCCACCAAAAAGAAAAAGCCTAGAGTTGTTATTAATCTTGAGATTTTAAAATAAAAGGAGATTTAGTTTTCTACTTTGGCTTCAATTTCGTTGTACTTTTCGATAATTGCCGTAAGTGCAGTTGAGACTGGAACGTCATTCATTTTTTTCTTTTCTGCCAAAAGTTTTTGATATGCATCCAGTGTTATGTACACCGGAATTGAGCCATTTCCTTCAAGCAATCCTCTAACGTTATACAGGGCAGTCTCCATTCCCTTCTCAGCGGACTTTGCAAACTTTGCTTTGTCCAAAATTGCCCCCAAGGGACCAAATGGCATATCATAATCTACAGACATGGTTACCCTAGTGAGATTATTGCCTAATGCCTTGAATTCGTTAGTGATTTGCCAGTTCTTAAACGGACCTTCAATCTGTTTGGCAGTGATTCGCTCATTTCTGATAAACTCAGTCGTCTCACAGTCCCACTCTAAGCGCTTGCCGCTAAAGTCACCGATAATCCTAAAGGTTGTACCAACACCCATGCCTTCCTTAATATCCATAGGAACCACAGTCATGCCTACTGTGTCATTTTTGATTTGATCAGAGACATGCTCTGGTCTTGCAAAATAGGTAAAAACGTTCTCTACAGGTGTCTTAATATCGATTGATTTTGTAACGAGAGTCAACGATTGGGTTTCTTGGCAATAAGGATTTAAAGGTTTTGAAGATTTTTACAAAGAAATTAACTTACAATATATTTATCAAATTTGTATCCTAGTTTGATGAATAAAAAGCGATCAGTTTTTTTGATCTGGATTTTGGTTGTTTCGTCTTATTCAGGCCCTGGCTCAGCATACGCCCATTCAATGTTTAATTCTGCTGAAGAGTCCTACGGGGGGTATAGGGTTCAGGTAGCCACAGCACCGGAATTTCCACAGATTGATGAGCCATCTCAATTTTTGATAAAGGTAACCAAAGGATTTGACTATGAGGATGTTGAAGAGTTTACAATGGGAATCAGAATAAACTATAACGGCCAGCAGATAGACGCAATTCCCCCAACATTTGTAAAAGGGGCACATTGGGACTTTGATTACACATGGAAAAACATAGGAAACCATATTGTTAAAATTGATTTGTATGATATGGATGGCACTGATGAAATCCTAACTTATACATTTAACATGGGAACACAGAGTCCATTTGGGATAATTTTCATAGGGGCCATCACCACAGGAGCTTTTGTGTTTGCAGGTATTATGATCTACATTTACTTGCCAAAAATATTGAAAAAATTTAGGCATTAGGCGGTGGTGATACAGAAACCTTTGATATTCTAAATGCAAACAGTGTGGTTAGTAAAACCATAGCAAATAGCCAAATTCCAATACCAAGATGGATTGCAACTAGTACTGCATGAAGTTTTGTGTCAATTACCAAGGCACCAAGGGTAATTTGGGTAATTACCAACACAGTTGCAAGCAAACTCGTAATCTTTAGTTTCAAATCTGCATTCTTGTTAAGAAAACTTGCAATCATTGTTGCAATTATCAATGCTCCGGTAGTTGCTGCAACCGTTCTGTGAATCCATTCGATAAGATATTCTTCAGAAGGCATCACTCCATTTGGGCATAGCGGCCATTCAGGACAGGTAAGGCCAAGACCGGCTGCTGAAATATATCCTCCAATAAACATTAGAGAATACAAGACAATCATTGTTGTTAATGCAAGGTATTGTAGAGCCAATACTTTTCGAATCTAGTTTACGGTAATATTACCTAGCATCCAAGGATGAACTATGCAATAGTAGGGATATACGCCGGGTTCATCAAGAGTTATAGAATATGTACTTCCAGCAGTAAACAGGCTGCTATCGAATTTACCATCATGACCGTCCGTAGGTGTTCCACTTGTAACAGTGTGGGCTGCCGAATCATCATTTGACCAGGTAATCTCATCACCTGCAGAAACTAAAGCGTGGTATGGGATATAGCATTCATTGGTCTCATCACATCCGGGAATTGCAGAGCCAGCTGGGATGGATATGACTCCATCCAATTCTACAGGCACATCAGGTACGGGTTCCATAGATTTCTCAGGAATTTCAGGCTCCATAACCTCCTCAGGAATTTCAGGTTCTACAGCTTCCTCAACTGTGGCATCACCTACGATGATTGTGCCAACCATTCCTTGTTCTCTGTGACCTGCAACCGTACAGATATAATAATAAATTCCCTCCTCGCCAGCAATAAACTCAGAAGAACCGCTTTCGCCATGCGTTAATGGCTTTGTTGGCAGTCCAACTTCACTTCCAGGGATAATTCCTCCAACACCTTCAGAATTAGCAGTAACACCAAAAGAGTGGAATGAATTGCCTGCATTATCTACATTAAAGATTACTTTGTCCCCAACATCCATAGTAATTGTCGGGTTGTTGTCAGGCTCTCCAGGCAATGCATTAAATGCCAAGGTCCTAAAGTCAGACGACTCAATAAAGTGAAGATCCTTGGTAATTGTATCTCCGGTATGTACTCCTACATCGGTGGGAACTGAATCACCTGCCATCATTGCCACAACCGGTGCAGGCTCTGATATCCAATAGTCCCACAGTGAAAAGAAGATTGCCCCGCCAACAATGCAGATGCCTAACATAATTGCCATCATCTTTCCAGTTCTTGCCGGAGTTGTTCTGTAAAATTGGGAATTATTCTCGTGACTCATTTCATATATCTCCTAATGTGATGGGTTCTTTGCCTCAAACGGATAATAGTATTTGCCACCCAGTCCAAATGGATCATCAGTGTTTGCAAGCTTGCCTTTTGCTGAACTGTGAATCATGTTTGCTAAGAATATTGCCATACTAATACCAATAACCATTGCGCCTACACTTGCAATTTGGTTCATAGCAATCCATTCTGGGATTGGAGGATAATCAAAGATTCTTCTTGGCATGCCATACAGACCAAGTACATGCTGTGTAAAGAATACTAGAACCGTGCCAACAAAAGACATGATAAAGTGAATTTTGCCCATTGTTTCATTATACATTCTGCCAGTAACGTATGGGAACATGTAGTAAAGATAGCCAATAGAGCCAAATGCGATTGTTCCCATTACAAAGAGGTGGAAGTGGCCAACCACCCAGTATGTATCATGGGTTGTAAAGTCCAGTGGCATAGCACTGTTAACAACACCGCCTGCACCAGCAGAGAAGAATAATGCAATGCCGCCAACTGCCCACATCATTGGAGTTGAGAATCTAATTCTGCCGTTCCACATGGTTGCAATAAAGTTGAAAACGTGCATTGCAGATGCCGGAACCGCTGCAAGAGTTCCAACCATAAATACGGTTTTTTCGGTAAATGACATGCCGGTTGCATACATGTGATGTGCCCATGATGAGAAACCTACAATGGATAGCAGAACAAACGCAAATACGCCAGAACCATAGCTGTAGATGGGTTTTCTGGAGAACCTTGGAATAATCTCATACATCATGCCAATGGCCGGAATAACCAATACGTAGACTTCGGGATGGAATGTAAACCAGAACAGGTGGGCATATGCGATTGGATCACCGCCCATGGCAGGATTAAAGAACCCACTTACGCCAAGTCTGTCAGTAAGCAGCATCAAAAGTGCGGCTGCAAATGTAGGAATTGCAACTAGGATAATCAGAGAGGATGATAAAAATGACCAAGCTAAAAGCGGAACTTGTCCAATGGACATGTCCGGATGCTTGCATTTGAGAATGGTAACTACAAAGTTAATCGCGCCAAGGACGGAGGATATGCCTAAAATCTTCAATCCAAAGATCCACATATCGGCAGCGGGCCCGGGGGCACTGATAATGGAATAGGGAGGTGTTGCATACCAAGTAAAGTCAGCAAAGCCTAACCAAATAAGAGCACCTGATGGAGGAATCATCCAAAATGCAATTGCATTAAGTTTTGGATATGCCATGTCTTTGTATCTGACCATGATTGGAACATAGTAATTGCCGACTGCAGATGCAAAGGGAATGATGAATAAGAAAATCAACGTTGTGCCATGAACGGTGAAAATTCTGTTAAATGTCATTGCGTCTCCAATGATTTGGGCTCCAGGCAAGAACAGCTCTGCCCTAATTGCAAGAGCAAGTGCACCTCCTAAGAACAGGAATGCAAGCGATGAAATCAGGTAGAGCAAACCAACATCAGTATGATGTGTTGAGAACATAATCTGCCAAATTGGACGTGGTTTTTGCAGTTCAAGGGTCATTAGTTAGCATCCTCGTTGTAAAGAATTGAAAGTTGTGATAAAAGCGTTGTCAAGATGATGGTTCCTCCACATAAAGAGTTCCACGCATATTATAGTGAATCAAGCCGCAATACTCTCTACACTGAATGTCATGTACGCCCGGGGCGTCTGGAGCAAACCAAACAGTGTTGACTCTGCCAGGAATTGCATCCATCAAAACCACGTAATCGTGAATATTAAAAGAATGGTTAACGTCCTTGGAATGAATTTCAAATTTGTAAGCCTTTCCAACTTCAACATGTAATTCTCCGATCTCTGTTGTTCCGTCTTCATGTTCAAAGGACCAGAACCACTGCTGCCCAGTTACGATAATCGTTTCGGCATCCTCAGGGATGTGTTCTATGATTCTTTCTGCCTCCCATGCTTCTGCACCAACCCAAGTCATCAATGCAATTACCACGCCAATGTAAACCCATTCAGGCCAGTTAGAGTGTCCGCCCATTTCTACCAGTCTGTGCCCTCATAAGGAGTGGGTTTTGCCTTTGGATGAGATTCCCTAAATCTCCAAACTTGCCAGATAATAGTCCCAGATACTACTGCACCTACGGTAAAAGCAACAGTCATCATTCTATAAAATAAATTCCAAATAACCACTCTGCGGTCAAGATATTCTCCAGGTTCGTCTCCTGCTGCCAAAGCTAGATCTACGGATGGAACTATGACTAAAACTGCCAATACCAAGAATAATCCAACCAACTTTATCATTAGCGATTGAATGACGTGGTCTGTAATTTCTATTTAAGGGTTTTCAAGATTATTAATTACCAATTCTGATCGAAACGTGATGTATGCATTACATTAAGTCCCGAGAGAGTGAATTTCTGTTCTTTTTCTCTAAATATGTTAAGGGAGGCATTTGCGATAACCAGTTCAAAAAGATCACTGGGAGATAAATTAACAATTGTTGAGAGCATAGCCTTGATTGGATCCATGTGAGTGACCAAAACGACGTTTTCATCAGGATGGTTTTCGACCACGTGATCAACTATCTGCAAGACTCGTTTTTTGACTTGATCAAATGTTTCTACACCATTGTGGGCAATTTCCAGTTCGCCATTATAGAATTTCATAAAGACGTTGCCATGGCTGTTAAAGATCTCATCATATGGCATTCCGGTAAATTTTCCCATATCAAGTTCAATTAATCTCTCATCGGTGAGAACATCAACTGAATTGTGCTTTCCCACAATTTCTGCTGTATGTTTTGCCCGTTGGATCGGACTAGAATAAATTGCAGAGATGTTCATGTGTTCAAGTAGTTCAGCAGTATGTTCTGCCTGCTTAATTCCAGTCTCAGTTAATGGAACTCCTTCTGTACGTCCAGTTAATATTCTCTCAGTGTTGTTTTTTGCCTGTCCATGTCTAAGAAAGATTATTTGGCCCAATTTGATCGGTCTTCAAATAGAGATAATAATAACATTATCAGATAGATATCATGAAAGTTGGAATTATCGGCGGAACCGGTGGGATGGGCAAAGGATTTGCACTAAGGTGGTCACAAAATAATGATGTCGTTATTGGCTCAAGAGATGCTGCAAGGGCATCTGAATCAGCAATGGAATATGCTAATCTTGCAAAAGAGGCATTTGGGGAGATCAAGGGATCAATTACAGGAAACGACAATGTTTCAGTTGCAAAAGAAAGTGATGTTTTGATTTTATCAATTCCATATGAAAATATCGATTCTGTATGTTCTGGCATATTACCAAAAGTAAGAGATGACTGTGTTGTTGTCTCCCCAATTGTTCCAATGACAAAGACTGACGTCGGGTTTGAATGTATTTCAATCAAGGAAGACAAGCCATTTTCATACAAACTTGTCTCAGATCACATGAAGGATAAATCAAAGCTTGTCTCGGCATTCCATGTAATTTCTGAAAAAAAATTAGTCAATCCCACACTCGAACTAGACTATGACATCTTTGTTTGTGGAGATGATAAGGAATCAGTAAGAGTTGTTAATGACTTGATTGACGAGATTAAAGGACTAAGATCAATATACCTGGGACCAATTGAATTATCATATCTTGCAGAAATGTCCACGCCGTTACTCCTAAATGCAATGATCAGAAATAAGATAAAGAATCCAGGCATCAAAATTATCTAGTTTACTTTATCAATTATCATGAGTCACGAGTATTATAGACGAGGTAAAAATTGGTTTACAGCTATTGGCATACTTTTTTGCGTAATGGGGGGAATTGTTCTCATTCAGCAGTTACTCATATGGGGAATAGATTTTGTAGGAGATTTTTTGTTTAACGGGGAATTTACAAATGAAAAAGTCTCAGTTGCAATGATATGCTTTGGGACTTTTATGATAGCACTGGGATTTGGAAAACATGGGCAAAAAGGATGAATTTTTAAAGGAACAGAAGATTTTACGGTTGGCAACAATAGGTGAAAACGATATTCCGCACATTGTGCCTGTTTGGTATAGGTATAGCGGAAAGAAGTTCTATGTTGGAAGTAATACCAGAACTGTAAAGGTAAGAAATGTAAAAAAGAACAGCAAGGTTTCTTGCTGTGTAGACGTGGGAGTCAATGCACCAGACATTTACGGTGTGCTAATACAAGGTAATGCAAGTCTCATTTTGGAAAAAACCAGAGTCAAGGTAATTGCAAAAAAAATTCTTTTGCGATATTTTCAGACATTAGAGAATAAATCCGCAAGGGAATTACTAGATGACACTGATTGTATCATAGAAGTTATTCCTGAAAAATTTACTATTTGGGATTATTGAGTAACAAATGATTCGATCTTATTCATTGCAGAATCCAATGTTTTGAGATCAGGAAGATAAACCAGTCTGAAATGACCTCCTCCATATCGCTCCCCAAATCCAGAGCCATGGACAGTTAGCACGCCTTTTTGTTCTAACAGCTTTGTCACAAACTCTTTATCAGTTTCAAATCGGTTATCCTCAATTTTTGGAAATGCATAAAATGAGCCTTTTGGATTGGAACATGACAGTCCGGGCATTTCATTTAGTCGTTTAACAACAAAGTCTCTGTGTTTTTTCATTTCTGAAACAAAATCATCAATATAATTTTGAGACCCACGTAATGATTCTAAAGCAGCGTACTGAACAGGAAGACTGGTAGCAATTCGGACTCTTGCCAATTTCGGAAGATGTTCTCGCAGTTCGTTTAGTTGGGGGGACCGGTTAAATGCAATGTATCCAATTCTCCATCCGGACATCAGATGTACTTTGGAGAATCCGTTTAGAATTATTACCGGGGAATCTCCGGCAACTTTGCCAATTCCGACAAATTTTTCATCAAATACTATCTGATCATAAATCTCATCACAGATAATGTAGAGATTGTGCTGATTTGCAATATCAACTAATTCTTTGAGTGCCTGCTCATTAAACACGACACCCGTAGGATTGTTTGGACTGATCAAGCAGATGGCAACAGTTTTTGAGGTGATTTTGGATTTGATATCATCAATATTCGGAGTGGAATTATCCAAGTCTACTGCAAACTCTACAGGAACCCCGCCGTGTAATCTGACATAGGAGGCATACGGCGGATAATACGGTCCTGGAAGCAATACCTCGTCACCTTCTTCGACAATTGAGGAAATAACCATGTCAAGCCCCTCAGAGACTCCATTTGTAATTAGAATATCATCAGCAGAAATCGAGAGTCCTTTGGAGTTTTCTTTTTTGGCAATTTCCTGTCTTAATTCTAGAAGACCCTCAGAGGTAGAATAGAAATTGTCGCCTCGATTAATTGCGTCTATAAAAGCTTGTTTTACGTTATCTGGAGGTTGGAATCCAAATTGGACAGGGTCTCCAATGTTAAGATAATCAACTTGCATTCCTTTTTGTTCGACATTTCTAGCAGCCAGGACAATGTCTCTAATGGCATATTCGACTCCGATCACTTTTTTTGATACCTTCAAAGTATCTAGACAGATATTTACACCCGTTAAAATCTTACTTGTTTGGACTCGTTGCACAGTCTGGATAGTGCGAGCGGCTTCGAACCGCTAGGTCGAGGGATCGAAGCCCTCCGAGCCCTTTTATCTATCTGGTTCATTACATGAATTAGGATAAAATGATACGTTGATATCAAAGCCTGAAACCGTCATCAAGCAGATAGAGAATCCATAAAACAGAAGGATGTATTAGAGATGAATAACAAAAAAAATTATCATTCCAAGCGTCATTGCAACCATTCCATTATTGTTTGCAGCAGGAATAATTCCAATGACTATTGAAACACATACCACATTTCAGCCATACAGTATTGAAGAATTAACAGAACTCTCAGATGTGATTTTGAAGGGAGAGATAATATCAAAAAGTGCTGCGCTGCAACTTGTTGAAAATACGCCAAATGTGATGACCAGTTATGAAATCAGTCCATCTCAATTTCTAAAAGATGAAAAATCTGAAAAGGCAGAGTATGTAGCAGTCAAAGCATTGGGAGGCACTTATAATAACTTGGTACATTATACCGGACATCCTGAATTTGACATAGGAGATCAGGTTCTACTAATGCTCAATCTTGAACCCGACACCATGTATGGTAATGACTATTACATCTCTGGTGTAATTGATGGCTCCTACAAGATAAAAGATAACAAAGCAACTAAATCAAATTCAGAGAAAACGGTGATGAGTGAGAAAGAATTAGTGGATAAAATCCAAGACGAACTTGAAAAGTAATTCTGTTTTTTAAGTGGTAATGTTTTTCCTCTTTTTTGTTATGAATAATAGGTTATTCGTGTTTGCCAGAGTTGTCCAGATTTTTTTCTGCAAAATGACCTATCTGTATTGGAATATTGTCATTTGTACCTGCTGGCATCTTCCATTCAGACAAACAGAAAGACAGTTTGAATAAATCACGCAATATTTGATGTATGAGCCCGTCAGTCATAAGGTTCAAAGCCCTCCGAGCCCTTTAGATTATCTTATTAAGCAAATGATTTCTCAGCATGATGAATTGAAGATATCACCATTCAAAATAGGATTAGCAATGGTAGTAGTTGGGATGGTTTGGACCTCATTGATTTTTGATGAAACGGAGAAAAAATACGACATGGTTACTCTAAAGCAATCAAGTTCATTTGAGACAAGAACAGAATTTGTAGGAGCTGATATCGGATATTACAAATTATACATGCCTGAGTTTTCAGGAGAAGAGATATTTGTTCAGATATTAGATAAAAATGATAATGTGATTTCAGAGCAGATGATTCAGACAAAAATGTCAGTAGGATATTTTGATTTTGATGAGAACGGAGAATATGCATTAAGAATCACAAACATAGCAGAAAATTCAGTTGACATAGAGACAGAATTTGGCAATACAAATTCTCAAAAAATGTATCCGTCAGGAATCATGATATTGGTTGGATCCATCGGAATGATGATCATATCATACATGAGAATAAAGAATTACAATATAGAACAGCCTGAAGAAAACATCTCATAAATTTGAATGCATTGGATTGTATGCCCAAAAAACAAAACTAAATTAAATATCAACCAAGTTGTAAAGAACAAAAATGCAACAATAGAGAATGGAAGAAATACCTTTAGTTTTGTGTGCTCTCTATTTTTTAATATCAAAACTGCGCCCAATGATGCAAGTACCAGGCCTAATTCAAGTGGCTGATGTGACCATGAAATTAGTCCATCAATTCCAAAGATATCATGAGACAATGAATCACCAAAACCTGAAATAATCTGTAATACAGAACCTACAATGACAAACTTAATTCCAGTTTTAAGAGAGCCATGAACCGATTTTTGAATTACTAGTGCAGATCCCATGATTGCGGCACATGCAGTCATTGAAACGCCAAGATAAACTACAATGTGAGGAGGACTCCAGAAAAATTCTGGTTCTTTTTGAAGATGAGATATGGCATCCCAAAATCCTGCTGAGACTATTACAATAGAACCAACTACTGCCAAGATTGAAACTAGAGAAACTAGTGTGCTGGATTTAGTAATTGCCGAATTTGAAAGTCTTTGAATTAATTTCATTTTATTTTTACGATAATATAGGGCTATTTGAAATATTGGAAAAGTAATAATTAGAAAAATTAGATTCTATGAGTAATTTTATAAACTAACTTAGTCCTTGTGATTATCTAAGATAAGCACTGAGGTAAGCAATAACAGAGTTGACATTTGCAAGGTTTTCAGCTACTTTGTCATATTTTTATCAAAGTCCGGAATTTATCCAAGGACTGTAAAGCAATGGTTTTGAGGAGTCAAGTGATATCTTATACATAGTCAAAATTGAATCAAAATAGCAACATATGTAGGACAATTGATTCGATAATAATTTATACAGAATACGGCAAGTTACCATAAGTGATGCGGTCTTGTGTATCGCTAGAAGATACATGGGTTGCGGCTATGTGATCATGTATCATCGACCTTTATTCTGGATAAATTTTAAAACCATATCCCATATGATTTCCATTTAAATTCGTTCGAAACTTAGGATAAATTTCATTCCAAAAAATATCAAAATCAGAATAATTGTTAATTTTTCTATTAATACAATATCCAACTGCATCAGCAAGCTCAATTAACTATATTAGATGAAAGGATATAGGAAAAATATGAGTCCAGGAATAGGCCTAATGAAAAGGCGGCTAGAAAAAGAAAAAGATGCGATTGCACTAGCAATTTCAGGCATCGCAAAAAAATATAACGTTAAACCAAAAGATCTCAAGACGCTAGAAACAAAATATCATGATGATGCAGGTGATTGGTATGTTGCACTTGGATGGGCTGAGAAAAAGGCAATTGTTCAAATGGATTCTGTGTTAGGTACAATTATAGAGATTAAAGAGATTTAAGTGGTATTAAAAAAATCTAATTGAATTATTTTTCTATTCTAGGGTTTATCTGTTTTTTGTTCATAAATTATAATTTTTTCGTATTTTTCATTATTTTTTCGTAAGATATCTCTAACAATATACTCTGTTGTTCTTTCATTCATCTCTTCCCATCTTATTGGTTCGTAACTTTATATTCATAAATTCTCATCAATTTTTCATATTAACAATAAAAATAAAGATGTTGGAATTATCACATAATCTTTTTTTACATCAAATAGTGACTTTGAAAGAACCAGTCCCTTGTCATTACCTGTTTTAGTAAGAAAATTTACCATTGGTGCTAATTCCTTAAGATCAAGTTTATTTCGAAATTTCACTTCAATAGGAATTTCTATTGTATTCCCATCATATAGAACAAAATCAACTTCTCTATTTTTGTCATCTTTCCAATAAAACACATGATTATAGTAATCATAGGTCTGTTTCTTTTTACTCATTGAAAATGCCCAGCGTATAAGGTGATCAGCAACAATACTTTCTATAATTCTGCTCTGATTAACATCATCTTCTAGATATTTAAGACTAGTATCAAAATTAGCATTGGGATTTATCCAGCCATTGAATATGTGTGCAAATAATGGATCACGAAAATAGAATTTTCGGTCTTTTTGAATTATAGGTATTTTTTTCACTTCTCCATAAAGATGTATAATTGATAAAACTAATAGATCGTCCAAAGCAAGTGCATAATCTGTTGCGGTATTTGGACTTCCTAATGCAGCTTCTTTAGCAAGATTAGTCCAAGAAATATGACTCGTTAAGCTTTTGATTATAGCACCGCCGAATTGTTTTAACAATGTTTCATTTTTTCCTAATTCACTCCATTGTCCAGTAATACTTTCTAAATAATTTGTATAGATACTTTCATGAATTATATTTGTTTTTATTCTTTCGTTTAGTACTTTCGGAATTCCACCTGTTAGCATATACTCATTTAGTAAATTATTAATTTCATTTTGATATGTGTTTAATTTATCTAATCTTTCATCAATTTCTCCTGTAATTAATTTTTTAAAAATATCTTCTCTATGTTTGAATGATACTAAATCATTTTGATTAATCAATTCCTTTATGTTATTGTTTAACAGTGATGCGTATTCTACAAACTTCATAGGAAGTAAAACTTTATCATAACTATCATTGATTGTTCCTTTACGTCCTGGTAATCTTTCAGTAGCATTTTTAATATTGATAGCTTGTGAGCCGGTAGCCATTACAGTACAATTATTTAATTTATCATTATCCACTAACCATTTAATTCCTTTTTGCCATTCTGTCACAGATGATGCTTCATCTAAGAACAAATAAGAACGTCTATTTCCTCTCTGTCTACTACTTATTTTTAAATAAGTTTCAGCTAAATCTACAACATCTTGTTGAGTATTAGCTAAATCAAGAGAATAGTATAGAATATTCCATGGATCTATTCCTTGTTCTAGAAAATCTCTGATTTGTAATTTTACTAGAGTTGTTTTACCAACTTGCCTAGGTCCACGTAAAGTGTAAACTACAGTATTATCTGGATCATAATCATATTTTATTACATGTCTTAATCTCGAGTCATATTTTATTACAGATTCATCCCACTCTCTGATTTTTTTATCTGTATGAATATTCAAACGATCTTTCCACCACGGATTCAAATCACGCACATCAGTTTCTTTAATCACAATTATCATCACTGATCAGTTCTTTATATATTCCAAAATGACCTGGTGAACGGTTCTTTATATATTCCAAAATGACCTGGTGAACGGTTCTTTATATATTCCAAAATGACTTTGAGAATTTGTATCTATAATCAATTCTGAAATGATATTTCTTAGAATGCTACATTTAGACATAATTTGTATTGAAGATTAGATTTGAGAATTTGTATTTTCATATGTAAAACAACCTGCCACTCTAAACCAATTTCCAAATAGCATTTTCCACAGTCTTACTGGATAATATTCTAAATCTCTTCCATCATAGTCATTTTATGAGATTTTTCTTCAGAACAGAGGCAAGATGAGATATAATGTCTTACGATCAGGGTTTGAATAATCTAATAATAATTTTAGATGATCTTTAGTTAGTGAATTCATAACTCCTGAATAATAGTAGGCGATGTAATCAGATATTTAATGTCATCTGAACTAATCTTGATTTCTTCTAAGGAATATTCTCAAAATACTGAAATAGGAAGCAATTGTTTTGAGTTTGAGTTTGTTTTCTTCCATGTATTTGATGAAATCTTGAAGAAAATTGTATGTGCGTCACCCATATTGCCTCTAAGTTATGTCAACAATCTTTCGGAATTATCACCGTATACATCAGTACAAAAATTATCAAAAAGATTAAAACTGAAGTAAGAATATTCTTTTAGAGCCTAAAGATTTGCTTTTATTATAGAATTTTTTAATGAATTCCTCTCTACTGAGTGTCTTTCTAAGAGTTTTTTGAAGCGTTTTCATACATCTAGAGTATGGTTTTCCATTTAACAAAAAGTATTTTGTTAACTAAAGAAATTTAATCATCAAGTTTGTTTTGAAAATAACATGACTAGTGCAATTGTTCTTGGAGGTTCGCGAGGAATAGGTAAGGCCATTTGTGATTCACTCAGAGATATAGAAATTGACGTTTTTGCAGCATCAAAAACAGATATTGATACGTCAAATTTGGATAGTGTGAAAAAATTTGTTGGAAATCATAGCCAGGCAGACATTCTGGTTCTGAATACCGGAGGCCCTATTCCTAAACCATTTTCAAGTATTACAGAAGAAGACTGGAAATTATACCACAATCAGTTGTTTTTGGGATTTGTTATAATTTTACAAAATATCAAAATTAATGATGGAGGGTATATCTTTTTAATCAGTTCTAATGTAATAAAAGAACCAAACGCAAAACTGATAGTTTCTTCAGCATATCGTTGTGCATTTTCTGAAGTTTTCAAAGTAATGAGTAAGGAATACGCTAAAAAGAATATTAGTTGTATCAACATTGCCCCCGGTCCTATCAATACGGACAGAACTCAAGAATTAATAGAGAATGTCAAAGAGTTTGAAAAGACATTGCCTATGGGTAGATTAGGCAAACCTGAAGAAATTGGGAATTTTGTCAAATCAATAATTCAAAACAACATAAAATATCTTTCTGGCGTTACAATAAACTTTGATGGCGCTAGTTCAAATCACATATTCTAAAATAAAAATCTAAGAAGTTATTAGTATAGAATACTTTCTTGTTTCATGACAGAATGGAATACCCTTAGGGCAAGGTTTCCAGATGATGAATTTGAAGAGATTAAAAGAATTAAAGAGCAGTACGAATTAAGTTACAATGAAATTATTCGGTCAGGAGTAAAGTTCTATGTGGGTTTAACAATGGCAAAAGAGTTAGTTGGGGATGCCCTTGAAGAAAAGGACATTGCAATTGGTGGGAAGAATTTGGGGGAAATTTTAAACAGTCCAGATTACCAAAGAAATTTGGAACAAAAAGTTTCAAAACTGGTAAAGATTATGATATGGGAATTTTTTGAAAAAGGAATGGATCTCAAAGAAAAAACAAAGAACATTAGAAAAGAGCGTAAAGTAGGCAGACCCAAAACCAAGAGAAAGTCTGGAAGGCCTAGACAGGGATTAGACTAGGATTATTTTTTAAATTCGACGTTTGGAGTGTCTGGCTGTCCTGCAATTGCAATTAATCCGCCATCACGTAATTGTTGTAGTAATTGCATGACTTCTTTTTCAACTTGTTTTCTTTGTAATCCAGTTTGTTGGGCAAACACTTCTACTAGTTCGGTAACTTTTCGTTCCCCATTACATGATTTCCAAAAGTCTACAATTGCCTGATTAACCATAAATCCTTGTTCATGTTCATTTGCCAATACCATAGAGCCATCTTCCTGTTGAACCAGCTTTCCAACACCCTGCGGCAAAGCAGTTTCATAATTTATTGGGGCAGGGGTATTCATGGCAACGCCCATATTTTTAATTTTTAATTTTCCTTCTTCAGTCATTTTATCCATTGACCATGCAGGTTCCCATACAATGTCGATTTTGACATTGTTTACTCCTGGTACCTTTTTAGCAAATCTCGTGGCATCCTCAACTAGAGTCTCATGCAAGGGACACCCTTGTGTAGTCATTGTCATTTTGATGTTTACGTCATTATTTTCTGTGACATCAATTCCATAAATTAGGCCCATTTCGACAATGTTTAGCGGCACTTCTGGATCCATACACTGCTTGAGTGATTCTTCAATTGCCTGTGTAGAAACAGTGCTCATATCATATACGGCAGTTTGAAAAACAATAAAAACTTTCTAATTATTAGCTTCAAATAATTTTGGAATGGATTCGTCATAGGGGGCAGTAGCCACGCCCTTTTCAGTGATAATTCCGGAAATTAGGTCAGGCGGAGTCATGTCAAACGCAGGATTTATCACGCCAATATCGTCAGGTGCAGTTTTTTTATCACCTGTGCCTGTTACCTCCATCCCTTTTCTCATTTCAATTATTACATCTTTGGCATTAGTTTCTAGATCAATTGTAGACAGTGGTGCGGCAACATAAAATGGAATTCCGTGCTGTTTTGCCATTGTTGCCACTTGATATGTTCCAATTTTGTTAAAAACATGACCTGTTTTTACAATTCTGTCTGCACCTACGACAACTTTGTTAACTAAGCCATTAGCCATCGAATAGCCAACAGCAGTATCGGGAACTAGACTGACATCAAAGCCATCATGCTTTAATTCAAATGCGGTCAATCTTGAACCCTGTTGGATTGGTCTGGTTTCAGTAGCTATGACTTTGACATTTTTCCCACTTTCCCTTGTTGCACGAATAACACCCAAAGCGGTTCCATAAGCAACAGTAGCTAGTGCACCTGCATTGCAATGAGTCATTATGGTGTCATTATTATCAAAAAGGGAGGATCCATTCTTTCCCATAGCCTTGTTGATCTCTATATCTTCATCTGCCATTTTTTTAGCAGTTGAAATTACCAACTCCCTGATTTGTTCTGGAGTATTCCCAGTCTTTGCAACATTCATGACTTTTTCCAGTCCCCAACCCAAATTTACTGCAGTAGGCCTGGTTGCAAAGAGGATTTTTCTTGCATTATCTAAATCCAAGAGCAGTTCTTCTTTTGTTGTTGCTTTGCTTTGTAAGGCAGCCAATCCTAATCCAAATGCACCAGATACCCCAATTGCAGGAGCACCCCTAACTACCAAAGTCTTGATGGCATTTGCAACTTGGTTAAAATCATCATATTCTACAAAAATTAATGCATTTGGCAATTTGGTCTGATCTATCATTACAACATGGTTATCTTTCCATTCTATTGTCCTAAGGGATGAAGATGTGTCTGGGGTTTGTTCAATCAATTAATTTTTCAAAAATTGATGTACATTTTAAATGAATCCCATTTTTATAAATAATCTACAAGGGTGTTCTATTCAGAAATTGTTTTAGCATCAACAAGATTGGCTGATTTTGTCAAAAAACAGAGTTGATTTTAGGGCATCAAACGGTTGTGTCTGTACAACATTATTTTATGATTAATTTATTTATAAGAAAAATCAGAAATGGGGTTCAAGGTTTATTTTTCCTAAATTTATCATACAGTCAATGACTATCAGTGATAAAATAAGACGTTATTCTAAGGGTATCAAAGTTAGAGTTAAAAAAACACAATTTGGGGAAATTTGGCAAGATCCAACATATGTAGAAAAACATTATGACAAGATGGTTGAGGATAGACCCCTAATGACCCGATTCATTATAGATTATTTATCCAATAAAAGACCAAAATCATCTCTTGAAATAGGATGTGGTGCAGGAATATTTCCGATTAAATTTAAAAATTTATTCCAAGAATACACAGGAGTAGATATCGGCAAGCCTGCAATTGATCACTGTAAAGCAAACTCAAATTTTGAGTTTGTTCAAGGTGATTTTATAAAAATGGATTTAAAGAAAAAATATGATCTGGTTTTTACTCAATCGGTGATAGATCACGTGTATGATCCTGATGCTTTTCTAACCAATGTTGTAAATCATACAAAAAAATATGCCCTAGTTAGTGCATATAGAGGATTTTTTCCAGATTACCCAGAACACAGGGTTGAATATTTCAATAGGGGAGGGTTTTATCACAATGAATTATCGGCAAAAAAACTCGGGAAAATATTGGGTAATTTAGGATTATCAGAAAAACAATTTTCAATAACAAGACAAGCCAATGGAAGAAATCTAAAAAATCCCATTAGGAATTTTGATACTGTAATTAAAATTGAAATATAAAAGTAAAAGTAACTATCTATGCAGTCAGTAAGGAATTTTTTCTATTTCGTGCTTTATTTCATTGATTTTTTTTCCTTCAACAACAAGATCATACAGTCGTATTAGTTTCTTTGAGAAAGTTTTTGGCGAATGATACTTTGTAATCCAATTACGGCTTTGTTGTCCAACTTTATGACGTAGTTTTGTGTCTTTGATAGTTTCTAATTGTTCCTGAATTTGCTTGGAATTTTTTGCGTTTAATATTGGTGGGGATTCACCGTACAATTTTGCATACAAGTCATCAAAAATAAACCCTAAAAGAGGTTTTTGTGATGACAGCACTTCCCAACCAATAGATCCTAAAGAACCGTATACAAAATGATCTGCTACAACATCTGCAAGATTATAAAATCTTTTTAGATCATGTGGTTTTAATGGACCCTTGATAAATTCAACGTTATTTTCAAGATGCAGTTGTCTTACCAGAGCATGTGTTCGATCAGAATCAACTCCTCTGTCAACTATCACCATAAAAGAATCAGAGTTGTTTTTTAGAAACTCTGCAAATCCCTTTAATAATATGTCATTTCCCTTTAATCTCCAATTTAGATCAGAGGGATGAAAGATTAAAAATTTATCAGTGTATTTGTCATCAGGAAAAATGGTTGGTTCGTAATATGCGGTATATCCTGCCGGTGGTAAAAAAATTTCATTATTGAGATTTAATTTTGAAAATAATGGGTAATGATCAGGTTGGAAAAAAATAATTGCTTTTGCCTTATGATATGCTTTTCTAAGCAAAATGCCCCTTATAGAATTCGAAAAGGCTAGTTCTCTAAGATCACTGCCTTGAGTTTGTGCAATAAACTTTTTTCCTGATAGGTATGCAAAGATTGGAAATTCAACATCAGCATGAATAATGTCATAATTTTGTCTCATTTTTTTAATCAAATTTAACTTCCATGAGAATTTAGTTTTGTTGAGAAAATATATCCAGTCAGGATATTTGGTTAATTGTGAATCAAAAATTAAAGGATCAGACATTTGTGTAGGATTTTTTTCCATAACTAATTCAGCATTTACATTTTCATTTCTCAATTGCTTAGTAACAACATATCCCAAATTCACCATATTACCTGCATGTAATACTCTCATTCAGTTATCCCCTATATTGTAAAATATTATATTTTGTGCCGCCCCATTTCTTCTTATAGCGTAAGATTCCTTTCTCTTTTTCTGAAATAGGGTTTGGATTAAATCCTGTTAGATCAAAACAGTTTTGATTATTATCAATTCCCCATTCAATAATTTTCCACTTCATTAAATCCTGAGAATAAAGTTTTTCTTCTGTATCTTGTGCGGTTCTTGCAATCCCCCACTCATTGATGTAACCGTTGAAATTTGAAAAAGTGATTCCGCCAAGTAAAACTCCGTCTTTTGATGATAGATAACCATGAAACCCAGATGGTTTTAAAAAGTTCCAAAGATCAATTACTTGTTGATCTGAATAGGGCTCAATATGATTTTGTATTCTATACTGGTTTAATAATTTTGCATAATCAGCAATATTATCATCATTAATCTCAGCTAATTCTACACCCCGTTCCATAGATCTTTTAATATTTTTTATGGTATTTTTTTTATCTAGTTTTATTTTAGTGTCATCGATTGATTTTTTTAAATCAATTATGTACGTTGCCCACTTTTCAACGTTAGGATAGGATAAAAGTTCGTTAAAAAAAGGATGAAATGTACCGCTAATTCTTTTGCCTAGTTTTTGGACATATTCCAAAAAATTTGATGCTATTTCATTTTGATGGGTATCGCTAATAAAAACAGGTCCAAAATTCCATTTAATAGTTTGAAATTTTTTTGATATGAGCGGGATTGATTTAGGTATTGATTTTCCTTTAACTGATGGGGGAAGCTCAAATAAAATAACTTGTGCAAGAAGCGAACCTGTAGAATCTAGGATTGATATAAAATTAGGAACCCAGTTTAATCTATTTTGTACGTAATTGCTATACTCAGTTGTATTGTATACCGTTCCTGTGTTTGAGGACAAGAGATTCTTATTCCAATTATATGGCGGTTCCTTGTCATTTCTAACTTCGAGTTTCATCATAATTTGAAAAATATTATTCGCTTATAACTCCACAGTAGATTACTTTGGATTTGCTGAAATTGTTTTGAGCTTTTAAGATTAAGTCAAATAGAAAAAAGCAGGTTTGGAAGAAAATTTAGCCATTTTAGGATGTGAGGCTTGGTGGAGCAGTACAATGGGTAGGAATAATGAATCCTGCTTTTAAGCCCGATTTTTTCACTGAATTTGAAATTGCTTCAATTTTGTCATATCTTTCGTATTTACGAGTTGTACCGTGCCAAACCCCTGCAGAGCAATCAAGATCAACAGTCTGATCAAAATTTTCAAGATCCATCCTAGCAATTAGATCTGTTATTGAAAGTCAATTCTTGCTTATGATAACAGTCAAGAATAGATTTTTCATAATCAACGGAAAATGTTTCACAGGTTTTACCATTAATTTTTTTTACAAGTATTCTCCATTTCTTCTTTTGCCAAATCCAAAATTTCTTATTTATGCACAAAGTCCTTTCTAATTAGGCAAAAAATTATTTGTCCCAATCAAAATCCATTTCCAAATAATCATAAAGATTTTTGTTGTGAGGTAAAAAATATTCAATTAATTTCTGCCTAGTGTCAGGATTCATTTTATCATATTGGCGTTTTTGGATTTTTTCATATTTTTGAAGTTTAAAAGGAGTTAATTCTAAGAACTCTAAAACATCATTATATACACGAGACGGATTTTTATTGAATTCCTCACTTTTGATGAAAAGGAATTTTTCTTTAGGATAGAATTCCCTCCATCTTTTAATTTGTTCTAAATATTCTCCACTTTTGATGTAAGCCTTGTGAGGATAATTTTTGCCTGAGTTATTTTTGTTATGAAACATTTCCTGAATTTCTCCTTTTATTCTGTTAGGCTCGTTTTCTATTGCATCTTCAAACGATAATGGATCGATATTACGCTGATGCTCCATTTGATAATGGGAATAAGCCCTATCTACAGGATTTCTAAGCATTACAATGATTTTTGCATCAGGAACTAGCTGATGTGCACGTTTTGCAGCCAAGGGATGCGTCATATAGTGCGCTGTAGCCTCGCCGGTGGCAAATTTTTTATTTTTTATTTTTTCTATTTGGAATTTTTTCCATTTATACGGAAAGCAGACTTTGTACCATGGTGCTCCTCTATCAAAATACCTATCAAAAAAATGAATTTGTTTTGTAAGTGATTTGCCTACACAGGGATGCTGCATGAGATAATCATACAATGAGGATGTTCCGCATTTTGCGGCTCCTATGATGAGAAAATCAGGCAGAGTGTGTAGATTTTGTGTCGCAATGCAATATTTTCGAAAAAGAGTCCTTGTGAAGGAATAAAATTTCGTGTGGTTCATTACATGAGATCGTAATAATTGGCGGGTTGTAAAATTGGAGTTTTTATTTGGATTTTTTTCAGACATGTATAATGAGTTTGTATTTTTGTTACATTTTACAATAGCAAATGAATATACGCTGGTCGAATTGAAATATGTAGACCAAAATAATGCTTTAAAATTTTTAGATTTGATTGAATCAAACCCGTGCTTCTTTAATTTATTTTTTAATTGTTTTGAGCTAAATTTATTTGGATAATATCCACTTGGATCACGGGATAGGGCACGTAAATTCATTATTATGATAATTGCAATTCCATTATATTTTATTACTCTGAACATTTCATCTAAGAATTTATCAATATTTTCTACATAAGGGATGACAGAATACGATGTGATAAAATCAAATGTGTCATCTTTAAATGGTAGACTTTCCCCGCTTCCAAAAAGAATGGGTTTTGCAGTAGACTCTACTTTTGATGGTAAATCAATTCCAACATATTGGCAATTATAGAGTTCTTTATAGGGTTGTTTTCCACAGCCTATGTCCAATCCAATTTTTTTGTTTCTAGAATAATTTTCTGTTAGATAGGATGTAAACCAATGACGAGTCATAATAACCACTTTAGAAATTTAGGACTCCCCTTCAATTAAAACCAAAAAGAACAGAGAATTACATTTCATCATCATCAACATAATCTATTCAATTGATTCCTTTGAACTATTAACAAGGCTTAACGTAAGAAAGCTGCCTGCTTGGTTATTTTCAATCATATCTAAAGGATGATTGATTGAAGATTGTGTTATATCATTCATAGTTCCAATCAAAGGAGTATCTAGATCTCTTGGAATATAGGATTCAACTTTATAATTGAGATCTTGCATTAATTTAAAAAATTCTCCTGTACCGTCAATTCCTAGCTGACGTTTGTGTAACTCAAGCAGCAGCATTGTAGGCTTGAATTTGGCTTGACAGTTTGTCATGTTGAATATCTAAAATATCGAGTTATAAAATATTTGAAAAGAATCAGATGTTGTTTAAAAAAAATAATTGAAAAAGTACATTAAAAGTGATAATTTGTAGACAGGATTATGTATTAAATTCAATTTCTAGTCAAAATTATTGACGGGTATACGGGTTACTTATTCAGGCCTGATCTCTTTTGCCATTAGATTAATTTCTATTTTAACAGGAATTATTTTTACATTAATTGTTACCAGGCAGCTATCTGTAGAAGAATTTGGAACATGGGGAGTAATTAATGGAATTATAATTTACGCTCTGGTGATAAATCCAATAGTCAGTTATTGGGTAACCAGAGAGATTGCCAGAGGAGAAAAAAGTGCAAATACAGCTTTAATTTCTAGCGGGATATTAAGCATATTAGGAATTGGAATCTATGTTCTTGTTTCAGAAGTAGTTGGAAAAAATTCAGATGCAGACATGGGAATTTTATTTTTTGCAACATTATTGGTTCCCATAATTTTTATCCACAATAGTTTATCGGCAATAAATTTAGGATTCAAACCACAAGCTAGAAGTTACGCGTTATTAATTTTTGAGATTATCAAAATCCCTCTTACATTATTGTTTATTTATTATTTTGATTTGGGTGTTAACGGAGTCATTTTAGCAGTAATATTAGCATATATTGCAAGTGTAGTGTCATTATCATTTTCTGCAAGAAAACAATTAAGAGAGAATTTCAAAAAAAGTTATTTTGTAAAGTGGATGAAAATGTTTTGGTTGCCGACCTACAGAACATTGCCTTCCACATTAGCAATGTCAGATGTAGCAATATTTTCAATAATGACTGGTTCAGTTATTGGAGTGGCATATTTTACAGCAGCCAAAACAATAGGAATGTTAGTTAACAATGTCAGAGATTTATCTGCAGGTCTTTATCCAAAATTGTTAGAAACCGAAAAGCAAGAATTTTTGCAAGATAATTTAATTAAACTATTCTATTTTGCATTTCCCTTAACGGCATTTTCAATTATCTTTGCAAAGCCTGGATTATACATCTTAAATCCAATTTATGAAATTGCATCACTTTTTGTAATATTTATCAGTCTTAGAATGTTCTTGAAGACACTGAATCAAGTTTTCTTTCAGGCACTTACAGGATTAGAAACCATTGATAAAAATCAGCATTTGAATTTTAAGGATTTTCTACGAAGTAAATTAGTATGGATTCCAACTTTTGATCTCATAAGGCATGGTTCATACATAGGAATTTTAATAATCTTATTGTTACTAGTTAATTCAGAAACAGATTCAATGTTAGATTTAGTATTATATTGGACTATTATTGGATTTGTTATAGAAATTCCTTTAACAATTTACATTATAATACTCACAAAAAAATCATTTACCTTAAAAATTGATAAAAAAAGCACTGTCAAATATTTACTTGGTTGTTTCTTAATTTTTGGACTGGTAGGATTTGTAATGGAACAGAATTTAGAATATCATGAAAATATTTTTGTATTTGTACCTCCGGTAATGATGTACGGAATATTGAGTATTGGAGGATATTTTGTATTAACATACATGATTGATAAAAGAACAAAACAACTTTTCAATTCAATTTTGAAGGAAATAATAAGCAAGTGATTAAATTTATCGTACAAAAATATTTTATTGAGATTTATTTTTATGTACAAGATTTAGCATTAAATAACTGCTAGTTTTTCCAAATTTTACCATCGATATTAATTCATCAATTGATGGCGTTGTAACATTTTTCATACTGCCAATAATAGGAATATCAAGCTCTCGTGGAATATAGGATGCAATCTCATAATCAAGATCCTTCATTAATTTAAAAAATTCTATAGTGCCATCAACGCCAAGCTGTCTCTTATGCAGTTCAAGTGAAATTATAGGTTTGAATTTTTCAAGAGTATTCTTAAATCCTCTTAATATATGTAATTCATATCCTTCAGCATCCATTCTTACAAAGTCAACATGTTTAAGATTTAATTCTGAAACTAGGGTGTCTAATTTTTTTATAGATACTTTAGAAAGTGTTCCAAGAGAAGGATCTGGAGGCTCAACACCTTCACGAATCACCTGGCAGCCATTAGATTTTTTGTTAACAAAAAATGTTGCCTCTCCATCTTTATCTCCACATGCAAAATTAAAAGTGGAAATGTTTTGAAAGTTTTGGAATTGAATGTTTTTATTCAGATAGGAAAAATTTTGAGGCAAAGGCTCTATAGCTATTATTTTACCTGTATCACCGATAATTTTTCTTTCCAATAAAACATAATATCCAATATTTCCACCAACATCTATGCAAGTCATTCCTTTTTGTAGCAATTTTGGAATGATTTTTGTATTAATTGGTTCATGAGTTTTAAAAACAGATAATTCACTAGAGATTCCAGGATCATTAGGAACTGTAAACATTTTGTAACCATTTATAGTGATAATTGACTCGTTAGGATTTACAGAATAATTTTTGATTGCTCTAAAAATATAATGTTTGAAAACTCTTAAAGAAACGCCTAAACCGTAAGTTCTATTATATTTTTTTATATTATTGATTGCTTTTTTGATTGATTTAATTTTAGTTTTTTTCATAAAACATCAGTTAAAATAAATTACATTATCATTGATATCAATCATTAGAAATATAGTTTTCATCATTTTAAAACTGCTCTTTTAATTTTTCCATTTATTGCTTCAAATAAAAATGAAATGCCCTGAGTTCTCCAAAGAAGTAAGGAAGTTTTAACAAGCCTTAAAAATTCATTATGAATTATTTTATATTTTCTAGAATTTGTATGAAGATAACCTTTTTGAGACATATAATCTTCTAAAAACTTTTTAGATTGTGTTAAATTATCAAAAATTTCTTTGGTAATTTCAAGAATTCCAAGTTCTTTGGAAAGATTATACAGTTTAATTTTATATTCAGAAGAAATGTTATTTTGATGAAAAACAGCGTGATAAAAAAGAGTATAAAAGTAATCTTCTTTGCAAGGAATAAAAAATCCATTAAATTGTATTCGTCTTTTGAGAATATCTTTAGCCCATTTTTCATCATAATAACCGTCTTCCGGATAACCAAAATCTAATCGAATTTTTTGTTTATCTATCATAACAAAAGGAGGAAATTTGTTATTAAAAGAAGACATTCCCCCATTGGCAATATAGGGAATTCTCAAAAAATCATTTGTAAGAAAATCAATATCATTATGTTTGTAGGTTGATAAATTTGGTAGAACTTCAAAATTTCTTAAAACAATGTATTCTACAGTAGAATTTAAAACATAAAATAATTGTTCTAAATCCTTCCATCCATTTTGTCCAATCACGTCAGATGAAATTTTCTTTATTACTCCATCCCATTTTTCTTTAAGTGTTTTTTTAATATATTCTAAGTTTTTTCCAAGTAACAATGTCAAATCATCATTAGTTTCTTTTTCAGTAATGCTACTATGTATTGCATAACCAGCTTTTGTAATTTTTCTGTATGTTGATTTATTTTCAAAAAGATTAACATTTACTAATTCCATTCCTTTGGAAGTTCTTCTTTTTTCATATTTTGGATTAGGATCATGGATGATCACTAAGAGAAATGAATCTGTACCACACAATTTAGTTTTTCTCTCAACATTACCTACTTTTCCTGGACCGTAAAATCTTCTCAAATTATTTGGAAAATTATTTTGATTCCATTTAATTTCATATACATCTTTAATTACAAATTGTTTTTTTAAATTTTCAAATAGAAATTGCTCATGAATTCTAGCAGCTTCCCAAAATAAAAAAATATAGATATTAGAATTGTTTTTCATGCAAATTTTTGAGTTCTGTATTATGATATTAATTTGTTGAATTGATAAAAAATTAAGTTTATTCACAAAATTTGTCTACATATTGTTTAGGCAATAAATAAATCACAAATAGAAGATATCAAGTTATGAAATTTTGTGTATTTCCAAATGATCCTTTAAGTGCATATTATGAAAAAGGTGAAATTAAGTCAGAGTATTTTAATCCAAATAATTTTTTTGATGAAGTTCATGTAATATCACTTTTTGATGACGATATTAATGAGGAAAAAGTTAAACAAATCGCTGGAAATGCAAAATTAAAAATTCATAGATTAGGCAAAGCAAATTTAAAAAATTATAAAAAGTTTGAATCTAATGTTTTCCAACTAGTAAAAAGAATAAATCCAGACATAGTTAGAGCATATAATCCACTTATTCAAGGTTGGTTAGCAACCAGAATAGCTAAAAAATTGAACATACCAATAGTAATATCATTACATACTAACTATGAACAGCAAAAGAGAGATGCAAAACATAAAAGAAATTTTTTGAGATATTTGAAACTCTCTTACGCAACAAAAAAATTAGCAAAATTTGTTCTAGAAAATGCTGATGCGATACTTTGTGTTTATAATTTTATTGTTCCTTATGCAAAGAAAATGGGAGCTGAAAATATTTTTGTGATTTACAATAAAGTAGATTTGAAAAAATTTTCACCATGTTGTTCAAAAGAATTCAATTCAACAAAGCCAACAATATTGTCTGTAGGAAGATTAATTGATCAAAAAGATCATAGTATTTTAATTAAATCGATAAAAACTCTAGACATTAAATTGATAATAATTGGGAATGGGCCAAATTATGAAAGATTAACTGGTTTGATAAATAAATTGAAAATTAAAAGTAAAGTGAAAATAATTAAAAGGGTACCATATGATAGATTGAATAGATATTATGCATCTTGTGATATATATGCTCAACCAATGGTAAATTTGGGAGGCATACCAATGCCAGTTTTAGAATCTTTAGCATCAGGATTGCCTGTGGTGATGTCAAAGAAAGAAGGGTCGGAAATTATTGACAACGCAATATTTTTTGTAGAAAATGATCCAAAAGAATTTCAAAATGCATTTGAAAAAATTTTATCAGATAGTAATTTTAAAGACAAATTAATCAAAAAAGGATTGGAAAGAATTAATGAAATAAATTCCAGTAAAATGGAACAAAAAGAAATAGAACTATATGAAAAATTAATTTATAAAAGATCATCAGGAAATAAATTATGATACTAGAAAAGACACTAAATGAAATTCACCAACATTGAGGTATGTTGTTTAGGATATGGTGGCTTTCCATTTTATGTGGGACTTGCATCTAATGATCCAAAAATAGTAGGCATGGATATCAGCCCAGAAAGAATTAACAGACTAGAAAAAAGTGAATTAATGGATTCGGAAATTAATTTAGAACCAGAATATCTTAAATGTAGAAAAAAGGTAACAGCAGATCACAAAAAAATTCTAAATCAAGCTCTCAATTAGACTTTTTTAAGAAGTTAAAAAAGTAATTCAGTTTCTGTTTCAAAATTTATTTCTGAAAAATTTTCAACCCAAAATAATGCTTGCATAGAAAACATTGATGCCCAGGAATTGACTTTAAGAGTTTTCTTCCATCCAAAAATAGATTTTCCAAACTCCTCATAAAATCCTCCATTAACAAATTTGTCTGATTTTTGTGCCTGTAAAGAAAGCAAGAATGAATGTAGTTTTTCAATAGTTTGATCAAGGGTTTTTTGTTCTGCTTTTGTCAACAGTATTTTCAATCTTACTAGCTGTGCAATAGGATAGCTCGACTTTGAATGATATTTAGAATTAAACCATAAATCTATGCTTCCATCAGATTGAATTTGTTTTTCACACCAGGTAACAGCATTCTTGCAACTGTTTAGATAGCTTTGATCTTTTGTAGCATTATATGTATGAATTAATCCTTCTAATGCATACAACAAAGTGTGAAGATTGATCACTTTGCTATCTTTGTGAAGCAATATACTTCCATCAGATTGCTGAAAGTGTATCACTGAATTTGCGATTTTCTTGGCAGCGTTTAATGAGGTTTGATCATTTGTAATTTTATAAAGTTGCAATAGTGGAATTGCCAGCTTGATATGCAAACATCCAGATTTTTTATACCATACTTTATCATCAATTTCAAATTTGTTAGTTTCTAAATTTTTTACTGGTTTTATGATACCGTCATTTTCCATTGTATCAGACAAAATCCAGCTGTTTAATTTTTGTGCATATTCTAGAAATTTTTTTTCTTTTGAAATCAAGTAGCAGTCCAACAATCCCTTTGAGCAAATTGCAGTATCAAAAGAATAAACAAATTTTTTGGGGATTCCCTGAGGTGAAATCCCTTGAATTATTCCGCCAAATTTTTCATATAAACCAATCAGCCAATCACATGACGCTTTTGCAAAACGAAGGTATTTTTCATTTTTTTCATGTTCGTACAGAAATCTCATTGTACTTGCATAGTATCCAGTAATTTCAGGATACAAAAATGCAAATTCTTTGTTTTTTTCATCGTAAGAAGAATAAACTCCGCCAAAGTTAGGATCTGATGGTTCAGATACAAAAATCCCTGAATCTAGCAGCCAATTTTTTGTCATTTCAAATGAAGAGTTCAATTCCAGGTAACATTTTTTTTATTCCTTAAAAAGTCTAAAGATAGTGAAAATTCTAGTCCTAGTATTTCATTTTCCACCAATTAGTGGAGGAGGAGTTGTAGTGATTACTGATATTATTAACAAATTTGCTGAGTTGGGAAATGATGTAACAGTAATCACACCGGAGCTTGACTGGAATGGAGAACAGTTTAATCCTAAGATAAACTCAAAAATCAAAATCATACGAACAGAAACACCCTCAAGAACTAAAATCAAGATAGCTGCAAGACGATGCCAATCTAATATTAAAAAGATGGCCATAAAAATAGGAAAATCAAATCAGTTTGATTTTGTTTTTACAATATTTCATCCATTTCATCTAGTTCCAAAATCTGCTGTAGAAGCTGCAAAGGAATTAGGCATTCCATCAATTATAAAAATAGACGATGCTATTTATGAAAAAGCATCAGGAATCAAATCATTACAACGAAAGATTGAAAAAATGATTAATGGAAAGACTCTTAGATCTGGAACTAAAATTCTTGTTTCAAATAATGACACAAAAAAAATTGTTATCGATGAATATGGTGTAAAATCAGAAAAAATTTTAATAATTCCAAACGGTGTGGATTTATCTTTATTTGATATTGTAGCTGAAAAAAATCCAAAGAAGATAGTTTTTGCCGGAGCAATGTATTATCATAGAGGATTAGATATTTTACTTGAAGCAATTCCATCAGTAATTAAAAAAATCCCTGATGCAAAATTTGTTTTGTTAGGAAGCGGTGCAGAGATGGATAAATTAAAGGAAATTGCTTTGGAGAATAAATTAGATAAATCAGTTGAATTTAAGGGATGGATTAAAAGAGAACAAATTCCTGAAAACATTTCAGACGCTTCAATTGGCATAGGACCGCTAAGATTAACAGATGTGACATCAAGAGCTCTTCCAATAAAAGTTCTAGAATATATGGCAGTCTCACTTCCCATAATAGCTCAAAAAGGAACACTTCCCAAAGATGTTTTAGAAAATGGAAAAAATGGATATTTCATTGAAAATGCAAGTGAATTAGCAGAAAAAATTATTTTGTTACTTGATCAGCCAAACAAAGTTGAGAGTATGGGAATTCAGTCATCAGAAATGGTTCAAAAATTTTCGTGGAATAATGTAGTAAAATCCATTATAGAAGAGGCCAAGACACTCTAAAAATTCTTTTGTAAAATCTTCAAAATTTTATTACTTGCATCACCTCTTCCATAGGGTGCTTTTCTAGAAGAAAGTTTAGGATTTTTCATGGTTTTTTTAATCAATTTTGAGATATTTTTTTCATTTAATCTAATAATTTCAGCCATTTTAGTCTCAACGGCTTCAGGCCTATCAGTTGTTTTTCTTACAACCAATACCTTCTTTCTAATTACATGTGAAGTAGCCTCTTCTTGAATTCCACCTGAATCAGTTATAATAAAACTACAGTTTTTCATTAGTTCAAGGATATCAAAATATCCTATAGAGTCAAGAATTTGAATATTTTTATTTTGAGACAATTTATCGTATAAGCCAAATTCATGAAGACGTTTTTTTGTTCTAGGATGTATTGGAAAAACAATATTCTCATTTGAATTAATTATACCCTTAATTATAGAAGATATTATTTTTTTGTTATCTACATTTTCTGCTCTATGTAATGTAAATAGAATGAAATCATCTAATGCAACAGGAAGATCAGATTTGATTGATGAAATTTTAGAGAATTTGTTTACAGCATCAATAACAGTGTTCCCCGTAACAAAACTTTTTCCATGAACTTTTTCTGAAATCAAATTATTTTTTGCCATGTCAGTTGGAGCAAAGAGTAATTCAGAAATGTGATCTGTTGCGATTCTGTTATGTTCTTCAGGCATTCTCCAATCAAAACTTCTTAATCCAGATTCAACATGACTAACAGGTATTCCTGATTTTAAAGAACAAATTGCAGACGCCAATACAGTATTAGTATCTCCTTGAACTATAACAGAATCAGGTTTTAGATCTGCAAGAATTTTCGATAATTTTATAATAATTTGACCCATCTGAATACTTGGATTATTTCTTGCTATTTTTAATGCATAATCCGGCCTTCTTATTCCCAACTGATCTATGAATTTTAAACCCATATCATAGTCAAAATGTTGCCCTGTGAAAATAATTGAAGTTTTTCCTTTAGGTAAAAGAGAGATAACTGGGGCTAGTTTTATGATTTCAGGTCTAGTTCCCATCACAATAGCAGTTTTCATTATATGAAAATATTTGAATTTGGAACTTATTATTAATTATTGTAGAGAAAATTTATCATATACAAGTAAATATTCTTAGAATTAGAAGCCCACGTGATTATATGTTGAAAATTTTATTTATTGCACCAAGATATGAAGGAGGGATTGGAGGGCATGCAGCAAGAGTTGCTGAAAAGCTTAGAGATTATGGATTTGAGATAAACTTAATGCACATCTCGTCAATCCCAATTAAAAAACTGAAGAATCCTAGCTTTGCTCTATTTAGTACATTAAAAGCAATTTTTGGGAAAGAAGAATATGATGTCGTACATGCATTTAACATACCGTCAGCTTTTGCCATGAAATACGCCAAATCAAAGAAAAAAGTTCTTTCTGTACATGGAATGTACTCAGAGCAAGTAGGCATATTACATTCAAAAACAATAGGATCAGTAGCTAAAGTTGTGGAATCAAAAGTTCTTACTTGGGCAGACAAATTAACTACAGATTCAAAAACAGTGCAGAAACAATATAAAGAAAAATTAGATGTTGATTTTGAATGCATTTATGCGCCATTAGATGTTCAAAAATTCAAAAATTTGCCCAAAGTTGTTAAAAAAGAAAAACAGATCATATACATTGGTAGGGATAGTTATGAAAAAGGAATAGATGTCTTAAAGCAAATTGAATCAAATCTTAATGGAAATGTTGTTTATTGTACAAATGAAAGTTGGGAAGATGCCATGATTAAATTAAAAGAATCGTCATTGATAGTAATTCCATCACGAATGGAAAGCATTCCACAAGTAATCAAAGAGGCATTCTATCTTAAAGTACCCATAATAGCTACTAGAGTAGGCGGCATTCCAGAATTAATAACAGATGGGGGAAATGGTATTTTAGTTTCATCAAATAACAATGGAGAATTAATAGATGCGATAAATCATTTGTTAACTGATAAAGAAACTGTAGAAAAATTTACTCAGAATGGATATGATTTTGTGATGAAAAATCTGACTTGGGATACACTATTACAAAAATATGTACAATTTTATGAAGATTTAATGAAATCTTGAGAGCAAATTCTTAAAATAATGTGGAAAGACCATCTTCTAAACTTGTTTCAGGCTCCCAAGAAAGATATTTTTTTGCAAGTGATATATCAGATTGGCTTGATTTTATATCTCCTTTAGGTAGTTTATCAAATACAGGATCCAATGATTTGCCAGAAATTTTTATCATCAGATTTGCAAGCTCTTCAATGGAAGCAACTTTGCCTGTGCCAACATTAAAAAATCCATGTTCTATAGAACTAAGCATTGCTGCAAGATTAGCATTTGCTACATCTTTAACAAAAATAAAATCGCGAGACTGTGAACCGGTACCAAAAATTACGGGGGATTTGTCATTTGCAATATTTTCCAAAAATTTTGTAATTACGCCAGCATAATCCAAAGTTTGACCTTTACCAAAAACATTAAAATATCTTAATCCAATAATTTGTGTTCCTATTTTTGAATACTTGTCAGATAAAAATTCATCCTCAAGTTTTGTAAAGCCATAAGGATTAATTGGTTTTTTTTCAGAATTTTCTTTAATTGGAAGTATAGATGCGTCTCCATACACGCTTGAACTGCTAGCATAAACAACTTTGAAATTATTTTTATGTGCTATTTTGAAAATATTTTCTGTTCCCGTTACATTAATTGACTTGTATTCATCTTCCCTAACATATGATTCTGGGACTGATGTAAGTGCAGCTTGATGGAAAACACCATCAATGTTTTTAAGATTTTTTTGTAGATTCTCATAATCAAGTATATCCAAATTCAGAAACTTGATCTTATCTAGAATAGTTTCAAGATTTTCCATACGTCCACGAAATAGATTGTCAATGACAGTAACTGAATGTCCTTGTGAAACAAGAAGTTTTGATAGATGACTTCCAATAAAACCTGCACCGCCTGTTACTACAAAACGCATAGATTTGATGAAAATTATTTGTTCTTTAAGTTTTCATATGATTATACTAATTATTGATGAATTAAATAAAAGCATTAATGCAAAAAAATAAGGAATAGTAATGAATAAGAATATTTTTTCCATAGATTTTGAAAAGATTCAGAATGAGATAGCCAATAATCAAGTCATTGTGGGCGTAATAGGGATAGGTAGAATAGGATTACCCACTGCATTATCCTTTGCAAAATCTGGCTTGGATACAATTGGGATGGATATTAATGAAAAACTAGTTGATAGAATAAATCAAAAAGATTATCCATTAAAAGACGAACCAGGATATAATGAGGTTTTTTCCGATGTGATTAATAATAAAAAATTTATTGCTACAACAAAAATAGAGGAGGGGATTTTAAAATCAGATATTCTTGTACTGTCTTTACCTACCCCAATGAATAAGCAAAATGTTCCAGATTATACTGCCATAAGAAATGTTGGCAATCAACTCAAAGACTTGATGAATCCCGGAACAATTTTAATCGTGGAAAGTACTATAGAACCAGGTTTTATTGAAAAAGATTTTATCAACATATTGGAAGGAGGTTCAAAAAAATTAAAAGCAGGTACAAATTTTGGTTTGGGAGTCTGTCCTGAAACAGCAAACCCAGGAGAGATTATGCGGGATTTTGAAAATTTGCCCCGTCTGGTTGGTGCAACAGATAAAAAAACTAGAGACATAATTATGGAGATATACAAACATGTATTTCCAGTAGATTTAATTCAAATGCCTAATTGTAAGACTGCTAATGCTGTAAAACTAACTACAAATGTTTTTCGAGATGTTAATATCGCATTTGTAAATGAACTTGCTTTACTTTATGAAAAGTTAGGAATAGATATTTTAACTGTTCTTGATGCTGCAGATAAAAAATATAATTTTCAAATACATCATCCTGGTGCTGGTGTTGGTGGACCGTGTTTGCCAGTAAATTCATACCAAATGCTAAATTCAGCAAAAGGAGTTCAAGATGGACTATTGAAAATAGTAAAAGTTGCCCGTGAAATTAACGAATTTATGCCATTTCATGTGGTTGAACTTTTACAAGATACATTTAAGGAGATGGGGAAGAAATTGAGCTTATCAAAAATTCTTGTTTTAGGAATATCATACAAGCCAAATGTCAAGGATATTCAATTAGCTCCAGCAGAAATGATAGTTTCAAAACTTCAAGAGTTAGAAGCAGATGTTAAAATTTATGACCCATATTTCAAATCTATGAATATCTACGGTATTCAGACTGAAACCAACTTAGATGATGCAATATCAAGCGTAGATGCAATAATATTAGTCACTGCACATAAAGAATTTTTTGAGTTAGATCTTGAAAATTTAAGAAAAAAGATGAATACGCCAATTCTTATTGATTCTAGAGGAATAATCGATGATCATGTTGCTAAAAAAGCAGGATTGATTTTCAGAGGATTGGGACGTGGAAAAATCTAATTTAAAATTATCTTCAGAATCTATTTCAAGCATCCTAACTTTAAGGTACAACTATGACTCTAAACCACAGCTTCCAAAATTAACGTGGAAGGATTTTCAACCTATAAAAAAGAACTATTCGGCAGATTCAGTAGAAGAAAACCTAGTCAAATCGATTAAAAAAAGTCTTCAAGAAGATGTCAAAAAGATATCAATTGCTTTGAGTGCAGGTATTGATTCAACCCTGATGCTTGCTTTATTTCAAAAAAGTTTTCCTCAACTAGAAATCAATGCCATTTCTATGAGATTTTCAGACAGTATGGATGAAACTAGCTATGCTGCAAATATTGCCAAGCATTTTGGAGTATCTCATGAAATAATAAGTCTAGATAATTTTCTAGTTGAATTACCTAAATCAATATACATAACAAAACAGCCATTTTGGGATTTACACTGGTATCACATAGTTAAAAAAGCAAAATCAATTTCTGATTATTTAGTTTCTGGTGATGGAGGAGATGAACTTTTTGGAGGCTATGTGTTCAGATATCAAAAGTATTTTTCATTAATTTCTGAAAAATGGAATTGGAAAGAAAAGACCATAGCATATCTGAACTGTCATGAAAGAGACTGGGTCCCGGATCAAGAGAAATTGTTTGGTTCAAAAATTGGATTTTCTTGGGAAAAAATTTATCAAATTTTAAGACCATATTTTGAAAATTCGCTTGGAGATTTAGAAAAAGTGTTGTTGGCAGATTACAACGGTAAACTATTATTTAATTTCAAGCCGATTAATTCCGCTTTTTATGATTATTTTAAAATAAAATCCGTAACGCCATTATTGAATAACGACATCATTACTTTTGCTTCTCATTTAGAGTCAAGATTAAAATACAATCCAGATAGTGGTGTTGGAAAAATTCCATTGAGGGAAATTTTGTCAAAGTATGTCAAACTAGATTTGATAAATCCTAAAAAACAAGGTTTTTCTGTAAATACTGTCAATCTATGGAGAAAATACGGATTCAAATTATGTGAAAAATATGTTGTGCATGGCAATATATCTGAGAATGATTGGATCAGCAAAAAATGGGTTGAAACACACCTTAAAGAAAATTTGGATGATGTCAGATATGTCAATAAATTTCTAGGATTACTTGCTTTTGAAGTATGGTTTAGAATTTTTGTAACAAATGAAATGAATTCTGAAACAAAACTTTCAGTTTAAAATATTTTTGTTACTGACTCAAAATTAACTTCAGCTAATTTTTATTTATCTGCAATTTTTAGGCTGTTAAATGAAGATAAAATTAATAGAACAGATAATTTGTCCGGAATGCCGCACTGATTTTTCTCTTAAAATTAAGAAAAAAGAAAAAGAAGAGATCATCGAAGGCAGCCTCACTTGTACTAAAAAACACAGTTTTTTAATAATTGGGGGCATTCCACGTTTAGTTTCAGATAAGCAGCAAGATTTTGTAAAAACAGAAGATGCATTTTCATCCAAATGGAGATATTTTAACAAAACATATCATAATAAAAAATGGGTTGAAGGTCAGAAAAAATGGTTTTTGGAGAGATTTGGTTGGAACACCATTTCAAAATTGGATAGTTTTTTGAAAACCCGCTCAAAAATTCTTGATGCAGGTACCGGCGTTGGAAATAGTGCAAGATTATTTTCATCAAATCCAAACGCTCAAGTATTTGCAATTGATGCAAGTGAAAGTGTAGAATATGCCTATAAAAAATATCACAAAATAAAAAATATTCACTTTTTACAAGCAGATATTAGAAAATTGCCATTCAGAAAAAATTTCTTTGATTTTATTTGTTCTGATCAAGTATTGCATCATACCAAGGATACAGAATCTTCATTCAAAATGCTTGCAAAGCTATTAGTGAAAAAGGGTTTGATTTCAATCTACGTATACAGGAAAAAAGGGCCATTACGTGAATTTGCAGATGATCACATAAGAGAGTCGACAGTAACTATGACTGAAAAACAATGCATGGAATTTTCAAAAAGCATGGCATTATTAGGAAAAAATTTATCTCAATTAAAAAAGAAAATTACAATAACGGATGATATTCCATTATTAAAAATAAAAGCGGGCACATATGATGTTCAACGATTTTTGTATTGGAATTTTTTAAAATGTTGGTGGTCTCCAGATGTGCCTTTTGATCAAAGTGTTGCAACAAATTATGATTGGTATTTTCCAAAATTTGCATATAGACACTCAGAAGAAGAAGTCAGAAGATGGTTTAAAGACATTAAATTAAAAATCATTCATTTTAACGAAATTGAGAGTGGATATAGCGTTAATGGGGAAAAATAGATTCTACATCATCTAAAAATTAAAAAAACAAACTAGGCAGTTCTTAATTCTGTTTTAGTTTACTAGCAAACATGAATGATACTTGGTTTAGACGACAATGGTATGATTTTCGTAAGGGCATCTTCAAAAGAAGTTGATGGTCTTGGAAAATTTTTAAAATCTATTGAAAAAGGTGAAAAACTAGAAAATATTTCCTTTTACATTGTTGCCTGTGCTGCATCATGGAACATCTGACTCTTTGCACAGCCAGCAGCAAGTTCGTCACCTGCTCCGCGTCTCATAAGACCTCTGTAAAGACCGTCTTCTAATTTGACACCCTCTCTTTCCTCCCATTCCTCCACAGTGATAGAATATTTCTTTTGTATTCTGTCTCTGTACCATTCGGGAATCACATTAAATGCACAAAATGGGACTATCCTGAGATCAGGAGTTACATAATGGATATCACATCTCTGCAATCTTTCAAGGTCTTCATTGTATTTGTCTTGAAAGTGCATCATGCCAAGGAATAGTCCTTTGACATGCCATGAACCAACCGAATCAAATGATCTCTTCATCAAGATGTTACCGAACATTTTTGCCAAATCTAATCCTGCTGGTTGCTTCTTTGTATCAACAAAGCCTTTGAGTTTTCTAACGACCTCAAGCATTGTAAAGTACTTGTTTTTACCAGAACGAATCTCCTCTGCCTTATCTTCAAATAATTCCAACATTCCTTGAATGTCACAGAACTTGGTTAATGGTACAAACTTTTTGGTATCTGCATCCTCAAAGATGTACGTTCCTGCACCACATGCAAAGTGAATTGATAATTCATATTTTGGCTTGCTTGAAAATGCTTCAATTACATTTGTCAGTGGCATACAGCTTGGTACTGGGAACCAATCATCAACAGTTACCTCACCGTTTGTCTGTTCCTCAATTCTTTGAACGCAATCAGGCACCGTAATTCTGTATTTTTCACGTTCAGATTTGCCCATTCTGCCAGTTAGTGATACAGGTTGGAAGTTTACAGCATGAACCACATCCATGTTCTTTTGTGCATATCTGATAATTCCGCCTAATTCATGATCATTAATTGATTTGATTACTGTTGGAACAAATACAACCGTAGTGCCAGTTTTTCTGCAGCTATCAAGTGCATATGGAATTTCCCAGTGGTTCTTTGGGTTTGTCCTTGCAGTCACACCATCAAAAGAAAGATACAGGTTGTTACATCCGGCAAGTCTTACTTCTCTTGCAGCTTCTGGATCCATTGCGTGTCTAATACCGTTTGTGTTCATCTGGATATGATCAACGCCTTCTTCTTTCATTATTTTGATAATATCAGAGATATCTTCTCTAAGCATTGGCTCACCGCCCGTAATTTGCATGGAATTTCCTGGAATTGGTCTTTCAGCTCTTAGAGTCTTCATCATGGCTCTAACTTGGGTATGATCCGGCTCATACATGTAGGCGCCTTCAAGACCCTTCTTTACATAGAAGAAACAATACCAGCATGTCAGATCACATCTGTTAGTTACAATCATGTTTGCTAACCCACTGTGAGACAAGTGGTTTGAACACAGTCCGCAATTATTTGGACATGAACATTTGTCAATCATTACATTTGGAGAGTGAGCACCTTTTCCGTCCATCCAATATGTACTAAATTTCTTGTACATTTCATAAGAACCAAAGTATAATTCCTCACATTCGCCATGAGTCGGACAGACTTTTGACATGAAAACTTGGCTATCTCGCTCAAAGACTTCTGCATCTAAAATCATGTTACAGTCAGGACAGATACTTTGAGTAAATCTAATTGTGGATTTTTTGCCTAAATTTTTGGTTGATTGATTTGATATTTGGATTAATGCCATGCCTACAATGTGAATTTTTCTGAGATAGTATATAATCCATTTCATACTTGCCACCGGGGGTAATTTAGTAAGCAGGCATATTGGATTTAAATACCAAAACTGATCGACAAGATCGCATATGAGTATATCAGATAAAACAAGAAAGGCTCTAGAAAAAATTGGTCTTACAAGTTATGAAATTAGGACATTTTCATCATTGCTCAAATCAGGCGAATTAACAGCATCGGATCTTAGCCAAAAATCAGGAGTGCCATATTCAAAAATTTATGAAGTGCTAGGGACACTAGAAGACAAGGGATGGATAGGCTCTGATGATTCAAGGCCGACAAAATACTTTGCAAAATCGCCATCAACGGGAATAGAAACCACAAAACAGAAAATGGAATCAGATTTTTCAGAAAATCAAAATGTAATTTTAAATGAACTAGTTCCATTATATGAAAAAAGTGGCACTAGTGAAAGACCTGATATTTGGGTACTATCAGGGGCAGTAAATATTGCAGCTAAAATTTTAGAGATGGTTGATACTTGTAGAAATGAGGTAATGATTGCATTACCTGAAGCAGGAGTTGAATTAGTCAAACAGGCACTGCCAAAATTAAGATCACTTCATGATAAGGGAGTCAACATTACAATATTGACATCAGATAAAATGGACAAAGAATCAATTAAGGCAATCAAGAGGGTCTCAACTGTAAAAATCAAGAAAGGGCTGTTTGGGGGGGGTATAATATCAGACAAAAGATATGTTGTGATCCTATTAGGTCCGGAATTAGGAGGAATTAATTCCTCAGAGGTCGTTGCCATTTGGGCAGATCATGCGGGTTTGGCAGGATTTGCACGTCAATATTTTGAATATTTATTAAAAGATTCGAAAAAGATGTAGTATGGATATGACAAATGATGATGAAATTCTATTTGTAGGAACTGCAGAAGCAGAGCATGTGGAAATGTATCTAAAAGCAATTTGGCATATTAAAGAAAGAGGAGAGGATGTCAAAATCAGCACTATTGCTAAAATGCTCAACGTTAGACAGCCAAGTGTTGTTCAAATGCTAAAAAAATTAAACGGTAAAAATCTTGTAAATTACAACAAGGCAGGAGTCAAACTTACAGAAGAGGGTGAGAAAATAGGTTCAAGTATGATGAGAAATAGCAGGCTATTAGAAGTTCTTATGGATAGTGCACTCAAAGTGGAAATTGATGAAGAGATGGTATGTGGAATTGAACATCACATGAATAAACAATTTACGGATGCCCTTTGTGTCATGCTAAAACATCCAAGAAAATGTCCACATGGCCATGAAATTCCAATGGGCGAATGTTGTAGATCAACATAGTGAAACTTATCCCAAAAGATATATCGTATCATAAAACATGTTCAAATATGGCATGTTTCTGCGGATGTGAAACGTATGAAAAAAATGACGATGGATTCAAAATTGCATGTGTAAAATGCGGACACGGACCACAAAATCATAGTGATGAATTCAGAGATGCCGCAAGGAAAAATGAATCACAAAGTCAGAAACGTGATGCAGACTTTGGATGATTACTCACCAATAATTTTAACTAAGACTCTTTTTGATCTCTTACCATCAAATTCTCCATAGAAAATTTCTTCCCATGGTCCAAAATCTAATTTGCCTTTAGTGATAGCAATTACAACTTCTCTTCCCATTACTTGTCGTTTTAAATGAGCATCTGCATTATCTTCTCCGGTATTATTATGATCATATTGCATAGTTGGTTTGTGCGGGGCCAATTCTTCTAACCATTTTTCATAATCATGTAATAATCCGCTTTCATTATCATTGATGAACACACTAGCAGTAATGTGCATTGCATTGACAAGACATAATCCCTCTTGAATTTTGCTTTTTGATACCAGTTTTTCTACATCAGAAGTAATATTGACAAATGCCCTTCTGGTTTTTACCTTAAACGTCAGATATTCGGTAAGAGACCTCATGATTTTTTATTTAAAATCATTTATTAAAATCCTAGGAACAGGCTCAGAACTCAAGATCCTCATCATCAATCAAAGGGATAGGTACATCATGGCCCGTATGCGATATTTGAGGTGGATTCCTATTGAGTCTTTCAAGAAGCTTGATAAATGGCTAATAATTGGATCATTCAAAATGGTAACAATAGAGACTCCTGCTTCATTGGAAAGTTTTAGAAGATTCGTCATTTCAAGTACATGCAAATCATATGCGCCAAGAGCCTATTTGGAAGATTTTGAAGTTTTTGCAGAAAGGGAGGATAGCCTTGGAGCAATATATGTAGAGGCAGCTGACAAAGTTACCTTGAAAAAAATTAGAGACATTACATTTGTGAATGGAAAGGATGTGTTAGGAATTATTTACAATTCAAAAAGTGGGAACACGTCCCTAAAATGGAGACAGTTAAGAAGAAACAACGGCAAGGTTACAGGAGAAGCTTCTGCAAATTCTCTTACAAATCTGTCTGAATCAGGTGTTCTTACTTTAGAATGGGTCGAAAATTATCTAAAAAAGAAATCAGAAGAGACAAAAGCCGAAGAAAGTACAAGTTAAACTCTCTTCTTTTTATAGACTAGAATAGAATCATGATTACAAAAACGATAGATGAAAATTCAATATCTGTCATATCAGAAGATTCTGAAGACCTGTTAAATTTACGTCGCATAATTAAGGAAAATGATAGGGTGGTTGGGGATACAACAAGAGTTCTAAAACAGGATAAAGATTATTCAAGGCCGGATAAAGGAGAGAGAATAAAGATTAGAATTGCATTAACAGTTGAAAAAATTTCACTAGATGATGGTTTGGATCGATTACGAGTTAGCGGTACAATTGTTGAATCAAGTAATGAATCAGTACCGCATGGATCACACCATTCGTTTATTTTAAAACTTAATGACGGAATTACAATTACAAAAAAGAGATGGTTGTCAGTAGAAAAAAATCTTTTAGAATCAAGCAATAGTCAAATTGGTTTTGTCTTAATTGCAATTGATACAAGTGACAGTGGAATTGCAAGATTGCGGGGTACGCATTTAGAATTTATGCCAAACATATATTCAGGATCCGGTGGAAAAAGATACAAAACAAATTTCAATATTGATAAATTTTTTGAACAGGTACAGCAAGCAGTGTCAACTATTTTCAAGGAAGGCGACATGATAGTGATTTTTGGGCCCGGTCAAACAAAAAAGAGATTTGCAAACTTTGTTGAAAAGTCACAAAAACTACAAAAATTCAAAATCAAACTAGTCGAAGGAATTGATTCTGGGGGTGAAGACGGAATATACACATTTACAAAATCTCAGGCAATGCAGGAAATAATGTCAGAAAGTAAGCTGGCTAAAGCATCGTCTATTATAGATCAAGTGATGGTTCTGGCAAACAAAAAAAGTAGAAAATTCACAATGGGATATACAGAAACTTTTAATGCCAATCAAATTGGGGCAGTTGAATCACTTGTATTTTCAGACAAAGCAATACAAGAAAACGATGAACAGGATGTGATGGATTTTCTAAATGATGCAGAAAGTAAGGGAGTGAAAATTTACAGTGTTGATTCATCTACAGACACAGGTCTTAGAGTTACAGGTTTGGGGGGGATTGTTTCTTTGTTAAGGTATGCAATAGAACCTTAGTTGGTAGAATCAATTAGCCATTTTAGATAAGATTTGTCAATTGAAACGACGTCTATTTCTGCAATTTCAGGAACATCATATGGATGAGTTTTTTTAATTTCTTTTTTTAACAAAAGCTTGTTTTTTGCTGTCGTCTTAAAAATGGCAATATATTCTGATGAATTTTCCAATTTTCCTTTCCAGGAGTAAATTGATGAGATCTTAGAAATATTGACACATGCGACGATTTTATGTTGTACTAATTCATTTGCAATTTTGGAAATTGATTTTTTATTAGGATATGTTGAAATAATTATTACAGGTTTCATAGTAAACGATAAATGTCCGTACTTTAAAAAAATTAACAGTTAGTTTGGAACTTGATTTTATTACTCAAAATTCGATCATCTATGTCCTAATGGCTTGGGTAGTCATTGTTGTAGTTGCAAAAGCTCTTAAATTTGAAAGATACGGTTTTGAGATTAAAGCATACAGTCTTGTTTATAAAAATAAGGGGGTAAATTCAGTTCTCATAAAAGTTCTAAATAGAACCAAAAGAGGCATCAGGGTTTTTGCAGATACAAGCGTAATTGCAGGCTTTATTATGATGGCGTTTGCATTTTGGTTTTTGTTGAATAATATTTCAAACTTTTTTGTAGCAGAAGACGATTTCGCAGCATTGACTGTACTTATTCCAGGCGTTACATTAACATCAGCATCGTCAATTTCATACTTTTTACTTTCAATACCAATTGTTTTGGTTATTCATGAGGGTGCACATGGCATTGTAGCTGCACTTGAAAAAATAAAGATCAAAACAGGCGGATTTGCAATTTTCATTGCAATGTTTGCAGGATTTGTTGAACCAGATGAGGAAGAATTTGACAAGGCCAAAAAGATTTCAAAGCTAAGGGTAATTGGCGCGGGTGCCACATCAAACGTGTTATTTGCATTTGTGCTAGGTGCTGTTTTATTGACAAATCCGTTTTTTGCAATGATTCTGCCTGAGCCATTACTTGGCATATTTTATGAATCTCCCGAAGGAGTCTTGATACTTTCAATAATTGAAAACTCCGGAGCTGAACAAGCAGGATTACTTGCAAATGACATCATTACTTCAATTAATGACAAACCGATATTCAGTCCCGCTGATTTTCCTGCTCTAAATCCAGGAGATGCTGCAAGTGTCTCTGTGATTAGAGATGGCCAGCCATTAAACTTTGGTGTAGAAATAACGCCTTCGCCAGAAGATCCTGAAAGAGGATTAATTGGAATTATGAGAGATAACTCATTTGCATACAAGCCTGTAATGAATTTCATAGAATGGAACGATCCAAACCTATCAATATTTTTGTTGTGGCTTTGGATGATTTCATTTTTTATTGGCATTATCAACATGCTTCCTTTACCAATCTTGGATGGAGGGAAATTCATTCATACAATTATTGATAAAAGAGCCTCAGACAAGTCAGTAAATATTGTAATGTGGGGAATCTATGCATTTACATTTGTGCTATTTGGCCTCAACATTGGGCTGTCGTATTGGAAATCCGGATGGTTTACAATCTAAAAAAGCATCTAAAGAATAATTAATGAAAAAAAACTATCTAATTTTATGAAATGTGATAGATGTGATAATCTTGCTGCATATACTAGGAAATATTCGGGAGAAAGTCTTTGTTCGCAATGTTTTTCAAAATCCATCATAAGAAAAACAGCTAAAACCATCTCAAAATACAATATGATCAAGCATAACGAATTAGTAGCTGTTGCAGTATCAGGAGGTAAGGACTCTCTAGCATTATTAAAAATTATCAATGAAATGGCATTGACTCATAGTTTCCAAATTATAGCAGTTACCATAGATGAAGGCATACCAGGGTATAGAAATGAAGCTTTGGAAATTGTTGAGAAATTTTGTGGAGAACTAGATGTAAAACACAAAGTTTACTCTTACAAGGATCTTTTTGAATTAACATTGGATGAAGCTTTGGATTTGCGTGATAATGAAAAAACCTCGTCATGTTCTATATGTGGGACACTGAGAAGAAGAGCTATTGATTATGCAGCCAAAGATGTCGGTGCAAATGTAATTGCAACAGGCCATAACTTAGATGATACCCTACAGACATTTGTGATCAACATGCTTTCAGGGGATACTACCAAGATTGGATGGATGGATCCGGATACCTCTGCCAATGATTTAAGAAAAATAAAACCGTTTTGTGAGATTTATGAATCTGAAATAGTCTTTTATGCATTTACAAATGACATGCCATTCCAATCAGAACCGTGCCCGCACATGAATGAGGGAATAAGGACGGAGATTCGTGAATTTTTAAATTCATTAGAAAATCAGCATAGTGGAATTAAGAATAATTTGTATCAGTCAATTCTCAGAGTTTCACAGGTGGTAAGGAATTCAAATACCAAAGAAAAAACAAAATGTGAAAAATGTGGTAGTGATTGCACAGGTAGTGTATGCTCAGTCTGTAACACGGTTCTAAGACTAAAAGAAAATCAAACCTAATGCAAATATAACATACCTTCCTAGGAAAAACGGTAGTAGGTAGGATCAGGGTGCCAGCCGTGCCCTATTCTGAAACCGGCTATATGCAGAGATCAGCAACTGTTGGGTAAATCTCTAGAAGGGTGATTCCCGCTTGGTGTGCGGAAATGAAATCACGCCGAGGCGGGTGGTTGCAGGACTAGAAATATCCGAAGGGATAACTTCTAAGACCGAACCATCGAAAGAGACGAGGTCCGGGAGGGAGCAGTCTTAAGGTGGAGCATCCACGCTTCCTCGTCAACGTGGCGGATCTTGTATGCCTTGAAATGGGGCTATTCGTCTAGACTGGAGCCAGCAGATCTACTACCTTTATAATTAAACTTTAATCTACAAATTCATGAACGGACTAGTCTCATTTGGAAATAAAAGGGACTATAACGATTTTAAAAAACAGATTCCATCTACAGTATTGCCATTATTTGAGTCAATCAGAGAATTTTGTTTCTCATTATGTGACAAAGTGATAGAAGATGTTAGAATGCACAGAGTAGTTTTTTGCAAATCAATGACATTTAGGTGGTTTGCAGACGTAGAACCAGATAAAGACGGAGTAATCATCAAGATTCAAAAGAATAGAAAAGATCCAATTAGAATTGTTCAGGTAAAAAATGGGCAAGATATTTCAACAATAAGCCAGACTATCAGAGAGGCGTTTGAAGAAATTCACTAGTATAAAACATCAAATTTTGTAAATTCTGAAATGAATTTTTCATTACGGATTTGCACATCTTCAACTCTAGCATTTGCAGGCCCGCCATGAGCCCATTGAATTAATCTGCTAACTCTTTCTCCATCGCCTTCTAAAACAGCTTCTACCCTGCCATCTTTGAGATTTTTTACCCAACCAAAAATATTATTTTTTTTGGCCATAACTTTTAGTGTTTGGCGGAAAAAAACACCCTGTACTTTTCCGGTTACAAACAGTCTAACGCGTTGATTGGACATCAAAAGAATATTCTATTGAGGTATTAATCAATTTTAGGCCAAAAGAAAGCTACTTTCTTTCTTTAATTCTAGCTCTGCCAGTCTTTCTTGCAGCAATACTACCCACTTTTGCACCGGGAGGAGCGTCTCTTGAAACAGTTGAGCTTTGTCCAACGTGTTGATGACGGCCACCGCCGTGTGGATGTACGTAAGCTGCTTGGGCAACACCCCTAACAATTGGATATTTCTTTCCCTTAGCCTTAAAACTGCGCCATTTGTTACCTGCACTCATAAAGTGACGTTCAGTTGCACCACCCCCGGCAAGGGTACCAATCATAGCTCTGTTTTTAGGATTAAGAGTGGCAAATTTTCCAGAAGGTAGTTTGATTGTTACGCCATCATCACCATGAGAAAAGATAGTTGCATTAGTACCAGCTGACTTGACAATAGCACCGCCATCTCCAAAGTGTTTTTCAATATTACAAACAATTGTACCATCAGGAATGTTTTGAACACTAATGACATTTCCTTGCTCAATTTCTGATTTTAGTCCAAATTGTAAAGTTGTGCCTACTGTAGTTCCAAGAACAGCGGGTACGAATGAAACAGAACCATCTTCAAATCTAACTTTAGCTAATGGTGCTTCCCTACCACGTTCATGAACAAGATCAATGATCTCCCCCTCATGCTGTTCTGAAAGTGGAAAACGGGGATAATTTGCTTTTGTGCCTACTTTGCCAGTAGATGTAGATCTAAATTGATTGCCTCCACGGCCACGTCTACGAACTAACGGTCTTTTACCCAAGTTGATCGTTTCTGACCCAAAGAGAATTTTAAGCTTGTGATATTGTGTGTTATCTTTGGAGATTGCCGCAAAGGTATAAAAATTAGAATTGAGGCCATTGAGTATGAGTCAAAACGCTCTTTCTCTTAAAGTTCTTGAGGCATATACGCGAGACGTAGGAAGAGGAGTGGCAAGAATCGATTATGACTCTATGGATACGCTAAGTGCGTCCACCGGAGATGTAATAGAAATAAAGGGTAAAAGAAGAACGGTTGCAAAATGCCTTCCTCTGTATCCGTCAGATGAGGGAAAGGGAATTATTAGAATTGATGGATTGGGGAGAAATAATTCAGGAATTGCAATTGGAGATACAATTTCGGTGAGAAAAATAAAGGCAGTGGCAGCAGAAAAAGTGACAGTTGTACCATTAGAAGCTATTCCTCCAATTGATGAAAGATATCTTGCAGATGCTTTAGAAAGTGTTCCTTTGATCAAAGGTGATAATGTAATGGTTCCATATTTTGGTGGACGCTTAACTTTTCAAGTAATTGAAGTAACACCTGCAGCTGATGCTGTTTTGGTAACTCAAAAAACTGTATTTCACATTGCAGAAAAAGGGGAAACATTACGTGGTGTTCCACAAGTTACCTATGAAGACATTGGTGGAATTCATAATGAAATTAAAAAAGTTAGAGAGATGATTGAGCTTCCATTAAGACATCCAGAAATTTTTGAAAAGCTAGGTATTGAAGCACCTAAAGGCGTATTGTTGTATGGTCCTCCCGGTACCGGTAAAACATTACTTGCCAAAGCAGTAGCAAATGAAAGTAATGCGCATTTTATCAGCATATCGGGCCCAGAAATAATGAGCAAGTTTTATGGTGAAAGTGAAGCAAGACTAAGAGAAATTTTCAAAGAAGCAAGAGAAAAGGCTCCTTCGATTATCTTTGTTGATGAAATTGATTCTATTGCACCAAAAAGAGAGGAAGTTACTGGAGAAGTCGAAAGAAGAGTTGTTTCTCAAATGTTGTCATTAATGGATGGGTTGGAGGCACGCGGCAAAGTAATCGTTATTTCTGCAACAAACAGACCAAATGCAATAGACCCTGCACTTAGAAGACCGGGTAGATTTGATAGAGAAATTGAGATTAAGGTTCCAGATAAAAAGGGGCGAAAAGACATTCTTGCAATTCATAGTAGAAACATGCCATTAGGCGAAGATGTTAACCTGGATAAGATCTCATCAGTCAGTCATGGATATGTTGGTGCGGATTTAGAATATCTTTGTAAAGAGGCTGCAATGAAATGCTTACGAAGACTATTACCGGTTTTGAATTTGGAGGAAGAGAAACTCCCGCCTGAAACTTTGGATAAATTGATTGTAAATCATGAAGATTTCCAAAAGGCACTGATCGAAGTTACTCCGTCTGGAATGAGAGAAGTCTTCATTGAGAATCCTGATGTAAAATGGGAAGATGTTGGAGGTCTGGAAGAAGTCAAGAGGGAACTACAGGAAGCCGTTGAATGGCCAATGAAATATCCCGGTCTTTATGATAAATTAGGACATAATATGCCAAGAGGCATACTGTTACACGGTCCAAGCGGTACTGGTAAAACACTACTTGCCAAAGCAGTGGCTACTCAGAGTGAAGCAAACTTTGTTTCAGTTAGGGGTCCTGAGCTCTTATCAAAATGGATAGGAGAGTCAGAGAGAGGCATTAGAGAAATTTTCAAACGTGCACGTCAATCATCGCCATGTGTTGTTTTCTTTGATGAAATAGATTCCATTGCACCAGTTAGAGGAGCCGGAGGAGAAACTGCAGTTACTGAAAGGGTAGTCAGTCAATTACTAACAGAATTAGACGGTATGGAAAATATGCATGGGGTCATAGTACTGGCCGCTACAAATAGAGCAGACATGATTGATCCAGCGTTACTAAGACCGGGCAGATTTGATAAAATTATCCAGATTCCACTTCCAGACAAAGAAAGTAGAAAGAGTATATTGAAAATTAATGCTGATAAAATTCCAACTGTTAGTGATGAAAATGATCCAAAACATGTCGACTTTGATAAGCTTGCAGAATTGGCTGACGGACTTAGCGGGGCAGATACAGCGTCTATTGCAAATACTGCGGTATCCCTAGTAATTCATGAATTCTTAGATTCACATCCGGATGTAAAAGATATTGAGAAAAAGGATGTAGATGCCAAAGTGACTATGAAACACTTTGAGGAAGCAGTGAAGAAGGTAAGAGAACAAAAAGACCTCAAGATGGGTGAAAAATTAGTGGCCTCCTATTACAGGTAGTTTTAATTAAATAACAGATCTAATCTTCATAAATGTCTGAATATACCGGGTATGATGGAAAATCATTAGAATTTCTCAAAACAAACAATATCATTATTGGAAATTCTGTTAAAATCTTGGCAGATATTACATATTCGGGAATAGTTATGCCAAGATACGAATACGGTGACGATAGACATATTGTTTTGAAGTTAAAAAACGGATATAATGTTGGTTTGGAAATTAGCAAGATACAAAATATTGAGAAAAACCTGACTGTAGAAAAAATTATTGAGAAAGATGAAAAAATAGCAAAAAATGAAAGTTTGCCAAATATTTTATTGTTATCAACAGGGGGCACAATTGCAAGTAAAATTGATTATAGAACAGGTGCAGTTACACCAGTTCTAACAGCAGAAGAACTGAATTCGTCAGTGCCAGAGCTTGCTAAAATTGCAAATATAGATGCCAAAGTATTGTTTTCTGAATATTCAGAAAACATTATGCCTAAGCACTGGTTAAAAATTGCTGAAGAAGTCAAAAAATACTCTAAATCAGACTATTCGGGGATCATAATTGCACATGGTACAGATACTATGCATTACACGTCATCATATCTTTCATTTTCATTGGCAGGATTTCCAATGCCAATAGTATTGGTAGGTTCGCAAAGATCCTCAGATCGTGCATCATCAGATGCCGCATTAAATCTGATTGGAGCTACAAAATTTCTCACCGAATGTAAAATAAATGGCATCTACATAGCAATGCATCAAGATGAAAGTGATGAGACGATTGCATGCCACATAGGTACAAGAGTAAGGAAAAATCATACAAGTAAAAGAGGGGCATTTCAAACAGTTGGAAATGATCCCGCGTTTTTAATTGTGAATAATGAGATACACAGCAATATGAAAACAGATTTCTTTACAACAAAAGAGTTTGAACCAAAAATAAAAATAAATGAAAAAGTTGCACTAGTTAAATATTATCCTGGATATGATCCATCCTTGTTAAAAGATATGATAGATTCTAACTACAAGACAATAATTTTTGAAGGTACTGGTCTGGGACATATTGGGGAAAACATGTATCCGATGGTAAAAGCGGCAGGTGATAAGGGCATCTTTATGGGAATGACTTCTCAATGTATAGATGGCAGAATAAGAATGACGGTTTATGAAAGTGGCAGAGATTTACTTGATTTAGGGATAGTTCCTCTAGAAAATATGATTCCAGAAGTTGCACTAGTTAAAGCAATGTGGGTCACTGGAAACACTGAAAACTATGATGAAATCAAGGAATTGATGCTCAGTAGAATTGCATCTGAATTTTCAACATGATGAGAGAAAGTAGTATGGAGGAATTTTCAATTAATGATGCAGGTGTCAAGGTAGGATTGGAAATACACCAACAACTTGCAACTAATAAAAAACTATTCTGTAATTGTAGCCATATTGAATCAGATGGATATTCGATTAAATTCCAGAGGAGATTACGAGCATCAAAGAGTGAATTGGGGGAATTTGATCCTGCCGCATTATTTGAAAGCACAAAATCAAAAACAATAATGTATTATGCTAATCCTGAAAGTAGCTGCCTAGTAGAACAGGATGAAGAGCCGCCACATGAATTAGACATAGATGCAAGAAAAATTGCATTAATCATTTCTTCTGCCTTAAAATCGAATATTTTTAGTGAGATTTATCCCATGAGAAAAACAGTGATTGATGGCTCCAATACAACCGGATTTCAACGTACAATGTTAATTTCACAGGGGGGATTTTATAATGTAGGAGAGACAAGGATAGGAATTCAGTCAGTTTGTCTTGAAGAGGATGCTGCCAAGATATTAGGAGAAGAGGGATCTGTAAGAAAATTCGGATTGGAACGCTTGGGAGTACCGCTGGTTGAAATTGCAACAGAGCCTTTTGAGGTAAAATTAGCAGAGATCAAGGAAATTGCATTATCATTGGGAAGAATTTTGAGAAGTACAAAACAAGTGAAACGTGGATTAGGAACAATTAGGCAGGATGTTAATGTTTCAATCAGGGATGGAGGAGGAGTTGTGATTGAGGTAAAGGGAGTGCAGCAGTTAGATCAATTAGAAGGGGTTGTAGAATATGAGGCTAAAAGACAACACGGTTTATTAAAAATCTCAAAAAAAATTCAAGAAAGAAATTGGAAATTTGGCACAGAGGATAAAAAAGACATTACGGGATTATTTTCAAAATGTAAATCAAAAGTTATTCAAAATGCGATAAAGAAAAATCAGAAAATTATTGCCATATCTTTTAGAAATATGGGTGGAATGTTTGGATATTCTCCCTATGAAAACATTAGATTGGGAAAAGAAATCGCAGAGCTAGTAAGATTTTTTGGAATAGGCGGAGTATTTCATTCAGACGAATTGCCTAACTATGGGGTAGAGGAACCGGATCTAAAAAAATTAAAGGAATTTGCAGAAATCAGAGAAAATGATGCATTTTTAATTTTAGCGTCACCTCAAGAAAAAATCCATACTATTGTAGAGCAGATTGTCTTGAGGATTGAACATATCAAATACAATGGAATACCAATAGACACCAGATTAGCTACTCAATCAGGAGAAACCAAGTTTCTCAGGCCAAGACCAGGAGCTGCACGTATGTATCCTGAGACAGATATTCCGCCAATAATAATCACAAAAGAAGAGTTATCAGAGGCAGAAAAAAATATACCTAAATCATGGGATGAGTCTATCAAAGAATTAGAAACAAAGTATAGGATTAATCTTCAACTAGCTGAACAAATTTTTGATTCGCGGTATATTGGATTATTTGAAAAAATTATTGAAGATACTAATACCCAACCAACATTTGTTGCATCAATTCTTTGTTCTTCAATTACAAATCTAGAACGTAATGGATTAGATTCTAATTTATTAAAAAATGAGGAAATTTTGAAGATATTTCAATTGTTAGAGGAAGGGAAAATTGCAAAAGAGTCTATAGAAATAATTTTACAGGACATAATGTCTGGAAAATCAAAAACCCCAGAAGAGGCTATGAAAAACGCTTCAATTGAATCGATAAGCGAAGGTGATTTAGAGAAAATTATTGAAGATATTGTAAATAAAAATCAAGAGATAATTAAAAACCAAAAAGAACGGGCTGCAGGACCGTTGATGGGAATTGTTATGAAAGAATTGAGAGGAAAAGCGTCTGGTGAGACAATTAATGGCATTCTTTTAAAAAATATCAAAAAAACAATAGAAAATTTGAAAAATTAGTAGGTGCGGGAAGTGGGATTTGAACCCACGAACTCCTAAAAGATAAGGATCTGAACCTTACACCGTTGGCCAGGCTGGGTGACTCCCGCATTATAAAAATTTGAAATCCTGAATAAGTTTCTTTATTATACATTGAAATAATTGCAAAATATAAAAATGGAATTCAGAGAGGTGTATTGTTCAAACTGTAAAAAAATCTTAGGACGCTACAACATCAAGTTCTATACTGAGGATAAGATTAGTGAATTATTAAAAACAACACATTCTGTACATGTCAAAAATGGACACGAGATTGTTATTAGGAAGGTTGAAAAAAATTAGGTAGATTTTATTTTATCAACTGCTTGAGAAAGATTAGAAATTCTGTAAATGTTATTTTTAGAAATATGTTTGTTCCAAGGCTGGGAATACAAGATTACTTTTTTGTTATTTTTCAGGAATTTTTCTGCATTAAGAGGAGAATCGTCAATAAATACATCATAGTCCAAGTCAGCCTTCATGGGTCCGTCAATTACTGATACATAATCATCATACATGATGTCATGATGAGTTAACCAAGATTTTACAAAGAAATCAGTTGATTTTTCTCTTGCCGTAACAATATCTACCTGACCAAGATTAGAAAGGGATCTTGTTGTAGATGCCAAATTATTTTCAGTAGGCGGTATCATATTCCAATTTTTCCAACATGAGCTAAGTTCGGCATAAAAATCAAACGGATTTATTTCAAATTTTTTCCAGAATTCCCAATCAGTTATTTCATGTTTGGAAATCTTGGGTCTAATAGAATTACTATAACTTAACCAAGATACTATGACATCGGCAAGTACACCATCTACATCTAATGCAATCTTCATTTTATCAATCAGTCAATAGATTTTTTGAATTCAGCTAAGATATTTTTTTGATGTTTGTTGAGTTTTTTAGGAACGTTTACCACAATTCTAACAAATTGATCGCCCTTTCCTCTAGAATTGATATGCGTGACGCCCTTTCCTTTTAATTTGATTATAGTATTTGGTTGACTTCCAGAATCAATTTTAATTTTTTCTGTACCCTCAAGTGTTGGTACAACTATTTCACAACCTAATGCCGCATCAATCATAGAAACATCTTGATCATAAAAAATATCTTTTCCATCTCTGTTAAATTTTGAGTGAGGTTGCACTCTGACTCGTACAATCAAATCGCCATTAATGCCATCAGGAATCTCATCTCCTTCGTCAGGTACGGTGTAATCACCCGAATCAATACCAGGAGGAATATCAAACGTTACAGTTTTGGAACCTTTCTTCTTTCCTTGGCCTCGGCATTCATCACAAGGGGTTTCAATTATAGATCCTTGTCCTCTACAAGGGGAGCATGGCGCAGCAGTTACAAATGATGCAAATCCCATATTGCGTGTTTGTCGAACCTGTCCTTGTCCGTTACATGCCCCACATGTTTTCTTATTTGTTCCAGGTTTGGCACCAGATCCATCACAAACATTACATTGAATTTGTTTCTGTAAATTAATTTCCATTTTTTTTCCGTGTAAAACTTCTTCCAAAGTAATTGAAGTTTGATAGAGAAGATCAGAACCACGATGTTGTTGCTGCTGACTAAATCCGAATCCTGCTCCTCCGCCTCCACGACCAAATATGGATTCAAAAATAGAATCAAAACCTCCTCCCTGGGCTCCCTGAAAAATATCATCACTTGAATATCTACCATCAACACCAGCATGGCCGTGTTGATCATAGACCTGTTTTTTCTCAGGATCTGAAATTACTGCATAAGCTTCAGAAATTTCTTTAAAATGCTCTGCTGCTTCTGAAGATTTGTTACGATCAGGGTGGAATTTTAAGGCTAACTTTCTGTATTGCTGTTTAATTTCATCAGAAGATGATGATTTACTAACGCCTAATACTTCATAATAGTCACGTTTTGCAGCCATGAATCATACCTTAATCATAATTACAGTATAAATGATTAAATCGTAAATCTAGTTAGTTTTTGTTTCATTAGTTGAAGATGAACCATCAGATTGTCCTTCGGTACCAGATTGTCCTTCGGTACCAGATTGTCCTTCGGTACCAGATTGTCCTTCGGTACCAGATTGTCCTTCGGTACCAGATTGTCCTTCGGTACCAGATTGTCCTTCGGTACCAGGTGGTGATGCATTTTTGTAAAGTTCGGTGGTAACTTCATTAACTAAAGTTTGTAATGCTTCAAGTTTGGGTTTTAATTCATCAGCTTCTTTGTCTAGTACTTCTTTGACTTCTTTTACGGCATCAGTAATTTTGATTCCTTGTTCTTGTGAAATTTTATCTTTAAGATCATGATTGATTAATTTTTCTGTGGTATAGATATAACTTTCTGCGTCATTCTTCAAATCAATTTTTTCTTTTTTCTTTTTGTCTTCATCAGAGAATTTTTCTGCATCTTCTTTTAGTTTTTCAATTTCTTCTGGGGATAATTTGGAGTTAGATTCAATAGTAATTCTTGCTTCTTTTTGTGTTCCAAGATCTTTTGCTGTAACATTGATTATTCCGTTAGCGTCAATCTCAAATTTTACTTCAATTTGAGGAACGCCTCTTGGAGCTGGTGGTAAATCAGTGAGATTAAAACTTCCTAATGATACATTATCAGTTGCCATTGGTCTTTCTCCCTGAACAACATGAATAGTTACTGCTGTTTGATTATCAGCAGCAGTTGTAAAGACTTTGCCTTTTGAAGTTGGAATTGTTGTATTTCTTTCAATTAATGGTTCTCTAACACCACCTAAAGTCTCGATACCTAAAGTTAATGGAGTTACATCTAGTAAGACAATATCACTACTAACATCACCAGCAATAATTCCCGCCTGAATTGCAGCCCCCATTGCTACAGCTTCCATAGGATCTACTCCAGATTCAGATTCTTGACCAATTAATTCACTGACAAATTTTTTGACTAGTGGGATTCGAGTTGGTCCACCCACCATCACAATTTTATTGATACCGGAATTGGAGAGTTTTGCATCTTCTAGTGCTTTAAGTACTGAAGGTTTGCATCGATCTACAATAGGACCAATCAACTCATCTAATTTGGCTCTAGTAATTCTTAATTCGAGATTTTTAGCACCAGATGATGCATCGTGTGCAATAAAGGGTAAATTAACATCGGTCTCCATAACAGTGGATAATTCAATCTTTGCTTTCTCTGATGCCTCTCTAATTCTAGTCATTGCAGTGGAATCTTGTGAAAGATCAATGCCTTCTTTTTTCTTAAATTCGTCGATAACATAATCAATCAAAACTTTATCCATATCAGTACCACCCAATTGAGTGTCACCAGATGTACTAAGAACTTCAAAAACGCCTCCACCCATTTCCATTATGGTGACATCTAAAGTACCGCCACCAAAATCAAATACAAGAATTTTCATGTCTTGTTTTGCTTTATCTAAACCAAATGCTAAAGATGCTGCAGTGGGTTCATTGATAATTCTAACAACATCCAGTCCAGCAATTGTTCCAGCATCTTTAGTTGCTTGACGTTGATTATCATCAAAATATGCAGGGACAGTAATTACTGCTTTTTCAACAGTTTCTCCAACAAATGCTTCTGCATCTTTTTTGATTTTTTGCAGAATGAACGCAGAAATCTGTTGAGGTTTGTATTCTTTATCTAAGATTTTAAAAGTGTGATCAGAGCCCATTTTTCGTTTTGCAGCAACAATTGTATTATCAGGATTTGTAACGGCCTGTCTTCTAGCAGGCTCGCCTACTAGTAAATCACCATCTTTAGAAAATGCGACAACTGACGGAAACGCTTTCCCGCCTACAGTGGCACCTTCAGCTGCAGGAATAATGGTTGGTTTTCCACCCATAACAACTGCCGCAGCAGAGTTACTTGTTCCTAAATCAATCCCAATAACTTTAGTCATATTTTATTATCATCATCCTTTTTTTGAAATTTCTACTAGTGTAGGTCTTATAACCGACTTATGAGAAATATATCCCTTTCTGATCTCTTTAGTTATAGTATCATCATCTAATTCAGGATCATTGATTATTGATATAGCCTCATGGAAATTTGGATCAAAAATTTCTCCTAAAGCATCAATAGGCTCAATATGATATTTCTTGAGTAAAGAATCCATGTTTTTTAAAATTGAATCTAAACCGGCAGTGTCAATTTTATTTTCAGAAAAAACTTCTTTTGCTCTAATAAAGTCATCATAAATTTTTAGAAAATCCAATGCAAACTCATTGATTTTTGTATTAACGCCATTTTCTATGTCAGTTTGGGTTTTTCTTGTAAGATTTTGAAAATCTGCTAATACAAGTTTTAATTTTTCTTCGTGTTCAAAGGATTTTTGTTTTTCTAAATCTAATAATTTTGATAAATCTTCTTCATTATTAGTTTGTGAAAGTTGTGAGTCCTCCACGGAAGAATCAACGTTTGATTCATTTTCAGACACCACATTAACTGGAATTTCGTCGGAATTAGTTTCATCTGACAATTTAACCAAAATAGCAAGCTAGCTAATTTATAGTATTATTGAATTGTTTCACATAAAGGATTAGCCTTAACAATTATTAATTCAGAATCTTGTTTAGTTTTTTTAATGTTGTCAAAATCAGATTTGGAACATGCTACAACAATAGTGGTTTTATCACTATGGAATAAATCAAAGTTTGGATCTTCATAAGCTTCAACATCACCGATATAATCACGTAATTTTGACGTCAAGTTTTGAAGCATTTCGATTTTATCTCCACGCATTGCATGCTGATCAAGTGTCCAAGATAGTGCAATCTTGGTTCTACTTGCTTTGAGATCATTTTTCTTTAGTGTTGAACGAATTTCATCGATTAATCGTTTGATGTATCCATCAATTCCCTTAACACTTCCATTAATCAGATACATCAGGGTGTTTGCACCTTCAAAAGACGATCCTAATGACTTTAAATCAAACAATCCATTAACCATATCATTAAGGAATATTTCTTGAAAATCATCTGAAGAAAGATCATTTTTAGTAACTTCATCTTGAGCATATTTACAGACTTCTAAAATGCTACACAAACTAGAGAATCTAGACAGCATATCAATTGCATGAAAGTGTTCAGATGAGGAAATGGCCACGAATTTTTTATCTTTTTTGCCTATTGTAAGCAACTCAGATAATGTAGGATCTTCTTTTCCGTTAAATGAGCCAATGATTTTTGGCTGTTCATTAAGGTCTTCCAAGGGATAATAAAAATATGAGATATGCTTTCCAGTTTGAAGACCGGTTACATGCTCTAACAATGAAATATTTTCGTTGTTGCCTCCAAAACCAGTCGGGAGTGTAAAGATGACAGAACTGTTTTTTTTCATAGATGCTACTGCATCCTTAAATTTAGAGTGAATTTCAGTTTTGATGTCTTGCCCTGTTTTTCTAATTCTAGGAGTAAAGAAGAGATATTGTGCTTTGGAAATAGCTACATCAATAGGTTCCATAGCTAAAAGTGGTTCATCCTCTTTTAGAGAAGATACATTTGGATAAGTTTTGGCGATTTCTGCCTTGAGGGATATTGCAGATGGGGTAGATTCGTCTATAATGTAAACATCAGCACCCTTGATTGCCATTTGAGATGCAATAGCATATCCTTCTGTACTAAGACCATAAACAACAACTTTTGCTCCCCCCATTACATTTACAGCTGAATAGACTAAGAAAAACTTATTGGACTTGCCATAATTAGAAAATTACTTGAAAATATGGATGGATATTCTTACACCAAAACAATTATTGTTTTCCGAACCAATAATTGCAAAATTAGGTAAAAAACACGATATTTTGTGTACTTCAAGGGATTATGGAGAAGTTGTAAAAATAGCAAAAATACGTCATTTTGACCTCATTTTTGTTGGAAAACATGGGGGAGGGGAGAAGAAAGCCAAGCTAAATGCTAGCATAAGTCGGATAGAAAAACTATCAAAAAAAATCGAAGCATTTTCTCCAGATATTACTATCAGTTTCTGTTCACCAGAAGCGGCAAGAATTTCGTTTGGATTAGGAATAAGGCATATAGCATTTTGTGATTCCCCACATCATAATGCAGCTATGCGGTTAACAATACCTTTAATTCAAAAATTATTAATTCCATATGCTATACCTAAAAATGAATTTTCCAAGTATGGAATTGATAAAAAAAACATTATTCAATACAGGGCAATTGATGCAGCTGTTACTGTACAAAGGAAAATTGATCAAAAAGCGAGATTGCCGTTTGACAACAATAATAAAAAAAATATTTTGATTCGAGTGGAGGAGGAAGACGCAGCATATATATCAAAATCAAATAAGACTATTCCAATAATTAAAAAAGTTGCAAATCAGTATGAAAATGAAAATATCATAGTGTTAGGAAGATATGATAAACAAATCAAAAATCTGCAAAAGGTAATTGGTAAAAAAGTGAAAATTTTGAAGATGTCATTTGATGGAAAACATTTGTTAAGTAATACAGATGCATTCATAGGATCCGGCGGTACAATGACTGCAGAATCAGCACTGATGGGAGTTCCAACAATATCATACAATGCGGTACCAAATATAATTGAAAATTTTTTGGTAAAAAAGCGTTTGATAAAAAGAATATCAGATGCAGATAAAATTTCTAATTATATCAAGAAGGTTTTTGAATCACCAAATAATGAAAATCAAAAAAGAGCTAAAAAAATTAGAGAGGATATGGAAGATCCTATTCAAAAATTGATCACAGTAATTAAGGAATAGTTAATTACGGTTTTAAGAATCAGGTTTAACTAAAAAGTTCATTAAGGGAATGAGAGTCCTCGATTTAGCAGCCCGGTAGTGTAGCGGTCAAGCATAGAGGCCTTTGAAGCCTTTGACCCCAGTTCGAGTCTGGGCCGGGCTACTTTATTTCAAAACAAACAAAATCGGTAACACGAATATAACATGGATAGTTTTTCTGAAATTAGGCATAATGGCAGATATTATCTTGGGAATGGGAGAAGTGGGGGAAACATTATTTGATCTGCTTGAAGAAAGAAATTACGATTGCATTGGAATTGATTTGGATAGTTCAAAATGTAAGAATTATGCTAGAAAAGATGATATTAAAAATCCGGAATTTTTACATATTTGCCTGCCAGGAGAACTGCCTAAATTTGTAGATACGGTAATGAATTGGATTAATGATATTGTAGGATTAAAAGCTGTTTTGATACACTCTACGGTAAAACCTGGTACAACAAAAAAAATTCAAGAAAAATCAGAAATTCCTATTTTATTTTCGCCGATAAGGGGAGTGCACAAGAGATTTCTAGATGACGTTAAAAGATATACAAAATTTATTTCATCTGATCAAAAGGAGATAAATTCTGAAATAAAAATAGACGTAGAAAAAAGATTTGAAAAAGTTGATTGGATGTCTACAACAAAAACTGCAGAATTGGCAAAAATTTTGGTTGACACAACATACTATGGATGGTTGATCAGCTATGCTCAAATTACAAAAATGATTTGTGAAGAAGAGGGGGTTGACTTTGATGAAATGTGGAAGTTTGCCGATGAGATCCATGAAAATCTAGGAAATAGGCCAAAAATGTATCCGGGTGTAATTGGAGGACATTGTGTAATTCCAAATTTGAATTTAATAGAATATGAAAATTTGGACATGATTAAAAAAATTAATAAATTATATGAAAAAGTTAAGCAATGATTAATTATTAAAAATCCAATTTTGTAAGTAGTCTTGAAGCAACAATAAATAATGATGACGCTATAATGACAAGAATAATCATTTCAAAAATTACAAAGTCGTTAATAGTACCAAAAATACCTGCTCTAATTACATCTGCAAGGTATGTTAGGGGATTAAGGTAAAAGGCTGTTCTTAATGGTTCAGGCGCTCCATCAGCCGGATAAAATGCAGTACTAACAAAAGCAAAGAAAAGAAAAACGGTATTGATAACCACATTAAAGCCTTCACTAGAATGTAACCTAGTGGAAATAATTGAGGCCAATGAGCCAAACAATACTGAACCAGTGATGGCTCCAAATGCAATAACTGGTATTGTTACAAGAGAAAATTCCACAGATTCAAAGAATACAGGATATCCAACTACGGCTATCAGTGTAGCACTGATTAATCCAATAATGCCAATGGTGCAAATGTTACTAAGAATATAGTGACTCCTAGTAAATGGCCCTGACATAATCTGCTCAAACATTCCATGTTTTCTATCATTCCAAATAATGATGCCAGAGATTAGCGTACTATTCATTATATTAAATCCAATCATTCCTGATGCTAAGAATGCAGGATAATCAAGATCTTTGTTACCAAATGGAATATCATTGATTAATGGTGCATATGCAAAGCCTGCAATAAAAATATAGATTAGTGGAAAGATAATTTGCCAGATTAAAAATCCAGGATTAAGTGAAATTGTAAGATTTCTATTTACAAGTCTAATTATCGGATGCATTTTCCCTTATCATATTCAAAAAGATTTCTTCAAGATTTGTCGGAACGGCAGATAGATCTTGTATTTCAATATTATTATCATTAAGTATTTTTAAAACTTTTAGCAAGGCCAATTCGGATTGCTCTGAATGAATTATAATATTAGTTCCGGTTTCAAAATTAATTTTACAATCTGTAATTTCAGCCAAGAGGGAATTTATCTCAGGTATTTTTTCTAGTAAATGAATTTTGATAGTTTTTTCTTTTCCAAACCTATTTTTTAATGCATCAGGGGAATCAACGGTAATAATTTTGCCTTTGTCAAGTATGGCTATTTGATCACACAGGTATTCGGCTTCAGTTAAGATATGAGTGGTATAAAAAATGGTCAGGCCTGTTTTGACTTTATTTTTCAAATAATCTAATAATTTCCTTCGAGCATTTGGATCTAATCCGACAGTAGGTTCGTCTAAAAATAATAACTCCATATCATGCATAAATTCACGTGCAACCTGTACTCTTCTTCTTTGACCAACAGATAGATCTTCATTGCGCTTTTTACGAATTTCAACTAGATCAAAGTCTTCTAAAAGTTGTTCCATTCTATTTTTGCGTTCAATTTTTGGAACATTCCACATCATGCCATATTTCTCAAGAGACTTTTCAACTGATAGTGTAGGCTCATAGCTGGGTTGTTGTAAAACAACACCAATTCTGTGACGAATTTCAAGAGAATCTGCTACAGCATCAAATCCTAAAATGGATAGTGAACCACTAGAAGGAGGAATTAACGTGGTGAGAAGTTTGATGGTAGTTGATTTTCCAGCACCGTTAGGACCTAAAAATCCAAAAACCTGACCTGATTTTACTGATAAAACGAGATCATCTACAGCATTAAATGAGCCATATGATTTGGATAAATGGTTGACATCAATACAATTCATAATAAAGATGCGATCTTCCTATTAATTTAGGTAATGAGATAAAATATGATGAATTCTGGAAAAATTGAAATGATTTAGATAAAATATGTAGAGATTTCTTTGTAGATTGGCTTAGTATTTTGAATATATAATAAAAACACAGTTTAGCGATCATTTTAAGATAAGATAACTGATCGCCAATAATGAAATTTTTATTAATAGAATGAATCTAGTAAAAAGTGAAATGTCAGAATTTGAAAATCTTATTGATATATTTCTTGAGCAAAAACCAGAGCTAACCAGAGAGGATATTGAAGAACAGATTAAGCTAAAGAAAGAAAAGATTGGTGCGGGATACTTGACGGATAAAGGCGCATTGTTTTTGATTGCCTCTGATTACGGAGTTGCATTATCTGAACCACTAAAAACTGAGGTTAGCTTAAAGGAACTATATGCAGGGGCAAAAGAAATTTCATTAGAAACAAGAGTTTTGAATCTTTCACCTGCAAAGCAGTTTACTAGAAAAGACGGCTCTCCATTTTATCTTAGAACAATGACCGTATATGATGATACAAATTCTACAGCTAGTGTCAAACTATGGGATGAAAAAGCAAATCTTCCAGGGATTGAAGATCTAAAACCGGGAGATTTAATCAAAATCATTAAAGCTTATACTAAATCAGATCTTGATGGCTCAACAACAATTAATGTTGGCTCTGGATCAAACATAGAAAGTACAGATACTAAAAGTGAGATTCCAACCATCGATACAATTACAAAAGATGTAAGTGAGTCCCAAGAAGGACAAAAAGATTTAGTCATTTCAGGCACAATTGACGGCATGATAAGTGGTATGGAGTTTACTAACTCTCGCGGTATGCCTGGAAAAGCATTGAGGATGAGATTAAAAGGCAAGGATGGAAGTGGTATGAGAGTAGTGTTATGGGGTAAGGATGAATCTGCTATTCCAAATATGATTTCAAAATCAGCCAAAGTGAGATTACTAGGTGTTAGAGTAAAATCCGGAAATCAGGGATTGGAAATTCATGGAAATGATGCAACAATTATTGAAATTGAGGGTGGCAAGGAAACAGAACCGGTAATCACCAGAGTTCTTTCAATATCAACAACAGAAAATGGGAAAAATATGATTTTAGCTGTTGATGATAAAAGGAATTTATTCAATATTAGTGATTTATCAAACTCAACTAGCATCTGTGGAGAGGGAGATGTAATAGAGTGTATGCCATCAAAAGTTTATGGAAATTCAATTACATTAGATGAAAATTCTTTTGTAAGAAAGTTAGATAATGATACATCAATTCCTTCATTATCACAAATTAGAACAAAAATTAATGAGGTTAAAGCAGATGCAAGTTATTGTATCGAAGCTATTGTGTTAAAACTACCTCAAAGACGAGAAATTCAAACAAAAGCAGGAGAATCAATAGCACTTTCAGAAATGTTTGTTGAGGATGATACAGGACAAATTTGGGTCAAGGGTTGGAGAAATCAAGCAAGAATAATTGACAAATGTCAACTAGGGGAAATCATTTCCATTACAGGAGTTAATGCAAAAGAAGGGTTAGAAGGAAGAATAGAATTATTTGTCACGGCATTTTCCAAAGTTAAAAAGAAGAATTAAGAATCTCAAAGTCTTGTGTTATAACATATTGTCTTTTCTGCTTGATAGATTTGTTTGAATGAGTGCTCAGTATCTACATGTCTCTTAGAATTCTTGCTGCATGTATGCACCAACGCCATATCCAGACACTAGTGAATGGCTATTTTTCCAAAATTTTCAACTAAAGATGCAACTTTCCAGGCACGATCAGACTTGGGGAAAATATAGTACATGAAAAGGTCCCCTGATCCATCAAAATTCAAAGAAATTACTAGACATATCAAAACTCCCTTTATGGAAATAATTTGTGGATCATGACCTAAGAAGAACATATCGAGTCATTGACTAAATTCATCTTGAACATTCATCATGAAGAACATGCTCAATTTGCAGCAGTATTAATTATTGAACAACAAAATAAATTATAGAAGTGTGAAGAAGAAAAAGAAAATTATCATAATAACGATCATAAATAAATAGAATTGTCTCTCTAATTTTTTTTATATAGGATGATGAGATATTGATGCAATTCAAGAGTTACTTGAATAGAGATATAGGTCTGATATTTGCAGTATCATTTTTACTTTCATTAATCCCAACTGCATTTGCAGATGCACAAATTGATGACGATGTTTTAAGAAATTATCTAACCCGGAATCCTCTTGGGTATCTCTCATATACTGATTCACGTACTAATTGTCTGTTTGAAGATGGTGATAAGTTATTGACTGTTTCAGGTTCTGTACCACAAGAGGACATACCATACATTGAATATTATCTGCGTGACTTTCAGAACTCTGAGAATCACATTCCTTTGGTTGTTCAAAATATTCACTATGGAATGTGTAGCGGAGGACCAACAGAAGACTTTGCTACGCCAGGTGTATGTCCACCTAACTGGAGACAGAAATGTATTCCTTACACTGGACCATATCTTGATGACTTTCCCTGTTCTGATGATAAGACAATGATCCTCAAACAAACTGATTCCTCTCATGCATGCGTAAAACCATCCACAAGCCAGAAATTAGTTGAGCGTGGATGGGCAGTTGATTTTGGCATCATACATGGTGATGCCGTCCATACAATACACGAGATACCAATCATTGATGGCAGCAACCAGTTTGCAATGGACTTCTATTCAGACATATCACAAGAATCCAAGGACAACATCTTCTTTTCCCCATGGAGCATATACAATGCTTTTGCCATACTGTATGAGGGTGCAGCAGGCAACACAGCCGATGAGATAGGCAATACGTTTGACTTTCCTGCAGATTACACCAAAAGGACAGACCAGTTCAAACATATCATCGATGATCTAAATCCTGATGATTCGAAATACCAGTTGTCTGTAGCCAACGCATTGTGGTTAGATAACTCCTTTGTGCCTTATCCAGAGTATGCCAGGACTGTCAATGACTATTATAATGCAGAGGCCCGCACAGTTGATTTTCAAACAGATGGCCCCAGCATTGTAAATGACTGGGTCAAGGAAAAGACCAACGAGAAGATTACAGAGATTCTTTCGTCGGATCCAGATCCATATTTGAAGCTAGTTATTACAAATGCCATATATTTTAAAGGAATGTGGATTTCGCCGTTTAAGGATCACCTTACCCAAGATGATGATTTCTGGATAACTCCTACTGAATCAATCAAAACTCCCATGATGCACAATCCTATGTATTTTGCATTTGTTGCTCATCTAGATGATCTTAGCATTATCAAAATGCCTTACAAGGGAGACAGAATATCCATGCTGATTCTGCTTCCAGATGATAAAGACGGCCTTGATTCTTTGGAAAAGTCATTGACTGTGGAGAGTTTATTTAAGTGGAAAAATCTTTTCTATCCCGCATTTCTTGATGTAAAAATTCCAAAATTCGAAGTTGATGCAGAATATGATCTAAAAGAGACATTGCAAAAATTGGGAATAAATGAAGCATTTGAATTCACAGAAGCTGATTTGTCAGGCATTGCCAGTAATGATGGTCTGCATGTCAGTCAAGCAATACACAAAACATTTGTTGTTGTAAATGAAAAAGGCACGGAAGCTGGTGCTACTTCACGCAATTCAAACCGGGATACAAGTAATAAAGACACCTCTGTTTTTCATGCAGACCGTCCCTTTATTTTTATAATTTCAGATGATAAAACTGACAACATTCTCTTCATGGGAAGAATAACAAATCCACAGTAGGGATGCAAAGAGTTGTTTCTTGGAAATCAACAAGCCACCTCTTTTTTTATTTGAAATTGCAGTTCTAACAGTTCCAGTTTAGCTGTGTTTTCTTCATTTTCTGTATGCGAGGTTTGTCGGGAAGAGCGGATTGAACATGACTGGGAATCCTGTTCTCGAGTTGAACCGCCAGATTCTGCGCAAAACAATGATCTGATCACCAAAAATCCCCTGCAGGATCAGATTTACAAAATGGATTGGATTTACAAGCATGATTCATCAAAGCCCAATTCAGGGATTTCCTAATCTGTGATTTGTGGCATGGATCACCAAAATTTGCCAACCCACACCGTCTTTTTTTGTAAAATTATCGGGGATGCTTTTTTCTGAATCTCAGTTAGTTTAGAAAATCCAATTAACTTACCAACCAGAGAACTAAGACGTTGATTTGACTGAATTATTTGATCGTGATCTTTCATAAACAATTACACCGACTAGTCCTAATGCAAACAAAACAACAGTGATAATTGGTATTGAATCAAAAATTCCTGCCATTGTTTAACCTAATAGTAGACCATTAAAAATCTTCAGGATTATCAGAAAGACCAAGCTTGGTAATAGTATAACTAAAAAATTCTTTTTCTAATGCCCAATAGATCTCACCGTGGAATTTGGATGAATTTCTAAAAAGATGAATTTTGATATGAGTAAAGGGATCAATAGCATTTTGCATGTTTTCAACTTCATTACCGTCTCTTGTCCGAATCATATTAGTAATAATGATGGGAATTTTTTTTGTGATTGCTAAATTTGCCAATCGATGCATATACTTCATAAATATTAAATTTTTTTCAAAAGCTAATTCGTCTCTCTGATACTCGTATGAAAATAAATCAGTGATATTATCAATTACTATTAATGAAAAATTCTTTTCTTCTATATTGCTAATTGATTGGATTTGCTCTGAGGTGTTTGTAATCCGAGATACTGTTATTTTTTCAAGTAAGTTAATTTCAATTTGAGATTCTTTTTGAATTTCTAAAATTCGTTCTGGTCTAAATCCTCCGGTTGTATCCAAATACAAAACATTTCCGCCACCATCTTTTATTGAATTTATTAACAACTGCAGTAAGAGAAGCGTCTTTCCAGTTCCATTTCCACCAAAAATATCTACAATTACACTATGAGGTATTCCCCCAGACAAGAATTTGTCTAATTTTTGTAATCCAGTAGAGATCATTTGTATATTATTAGAAAAAGAAGAAAAAATTTAAGGAATTTCAATATTTAGAAAAGAGGCAAGGCTTTTATGCTAGATAACAAAGTTGCAAAACAAGTGAACAATTGGTGTCCCAATCAAATAGTGCAAAAAGACCTCTAACAACTCTTCAAAAAAGTACCAAGAAGAAAGTTACTGTAAGACTGAAAAATGAAATTGAATACAAAGGAAAGATGGATAATGTCGATTCCTATATGAATTTGATTATGACTGATGCCGAAGAGATTCATGATGGTAAAACAATTGCCAATTACGGTAGGGTTATCGTAAGAGGAAATAATGTATTATTTATCAAACTAGAAAATGAACTCTAGTTTAGTGGTGCGGTTTTATGGGCAATAATTTTCTATTTACTTCAGAGTCAGTAACAGAAGGACATCCAGACAAAGTATGTGATAATATTTCTGATGCATTTTTAGACGAATATCTTAGACAGGATCCAAATTCCAGAGTTGCAGTTGAAACAATGGTTACAACAGATTATGTAATAGTATCAGGAGAAGTCACATCAAATGCAGCTTTTGACCAAACGGCTCAAGAAGAATTAGTGAGAAAAACAATAAGAGAAATTGGGTATAATAATAAAGATTTGATGTTTGATGGCGATACGTGTAAGGTTGATTTAAAACTTCATTCACAAAGCCCAGACATCAGTCAGGGGGTTACCGCTACTGAAAGCAAGGAGCAAGGAGCAGGTGATCAGGGCTTAATGTTTGGTTATGCAACAAATGAAACTGAAGAATTAATGCCAATGCCAATTTTATTTGCACATAAATTGATTCAGAAATTATCTCAGGTAAGAAGAGACCAGTCTTTGCCATGGGTTAGACCAGATGGAAAATCTCAGGTATCCGTACGATACGAAGATAACAAGCCAACCAGGATTGAAACAATAGTCATATCAACACAACATGCTCCAAATATTTCTCAGGGTGAAATTTCAAGGGAGATTATCGATAAGGTAATCAAGCCAATCTTAGGAAACCATTGGAATGAGGATATTAAAATTCACATAAACCCCACAGGTAAATTTGTGATTGGCGGTCCGCATGGAGATGCAGGGTTGACTGGAAGAAAGATCATTGTTGATAGCTATGGTGGATTCGGAAGACATGGAGGAGGAGCCTTTTCAGGAAAAGATCCGTCCAAAGTAGACAGATCAGCCTGTTACATGTGTAGATATATTGCGAAAAATTTGGTTGCTGCAAAATTAGCTGACAGATGTGAGGTACAACTTGCATATGCAATTGGAGTGGCAGAACCAGTATCACTTTATGTTAATACATTTGGAACAAACAAAATTCCAGAAAACCAAATTGAAGATTTAGTTAGGAAAAACTTTGATATGAAACCGTCTGGAATTATTGCACAACTTGATTTAAAGAGGCCAATATACAAAAAAACGGCAGCCTATGGCCATTTTGGAAGAAATGAGCCCGAGTTTACTTGGGAAAAAACAGACAAATCTGAAACATTAAAGCAATCTGTCGGACTGTAATAATTCTAAGACAGATTGAAAATTAATTTTGGATATTTTAGACAATCTTTTGTAATTTCCTTTAAAATTACCAATTAGAATATTAAGATCGTCAATTCCAAAATCAGACTTTGGACTTGTTATTGCATTATGATATGCATCCTCAAGATTGATTCTTTTAATTTTGATTTTTTTTCCCTTTGAAAAAAGTTTGACATATTTTTCAAAAGTTACATGATCAGGCCCAACAAGATCAATAGTTTTATTTTTAAATCTGTGTTGTAGTACAGATTCAAAGAGAATTTTTACAACGTCAGATATGTGAATTGGCTGAATGGAATAGTTTCCAGAACCCGGAATTATAATTTCCCCGGACTTGATTTGTTTTTTTAGAATTTTGGACAACAAATCATCATTTCCAACAATGTATGACGGTCTAAAAATTGTAAAGTCTAATCTAGAATTAATAATTTGTTTTTCTGCATTATATTTTGAAATAAAATACCCTAAAGACGTATTGGAAGATACGCCCAAGCCGCTCAAAAAAACGATTTTTTTTATTCTGGCTTTCTTACTTAGGCTTACAATATGTTTTGTTAAATTAGTATTTATCATATCATAGTCAGTATCCACAGATTGTTTTCCTATTCCAATGAGATGGATTATGGCATCTGAGTTTTGAATTTTTTTAGGTATAATTTTTTCTTTATAATTTTTTGAGATAATTTTGGTTTCATATTCAAAATTCTTAAAATCTTTTCTAGATATTGAAACTAGCTCAACATTTTTTTCTGATAGATATTTTCGAAGATTCCTTGCAATAAAACCACTAGCACCAGTAACAACAATCTTTGGGGATTTAGCCATAATATAACCAAGTTTGTTTTAATTTTAAATCTATTTGAGTTATTTTGAAAAATTATGAAATAAGAGTTAATACTGCAAAATGAACATAGTTAATGTGAAAGAAGAAGAAACAAAACTGAAGACAGGATACACTACAGGAAGTTCTGCTACAGCAGCTGCAAAAGCTGCTTTATTATCAATAATCAATCAGGAAAAAATAGAGAATGTGGATATTTTATTACCAAAAAGATCCTATATTCAAATTCCAATTTATTCGTGTAAATTTGAACTGGACAAAGCAAAATGTTCGGTGATTAAAGATGGAGGCGACGATCCGGATGTCACTCATGGCGCGGAAGTTATTGTGGAATTGTTATTTACCGAAAAAATAAATGAGATTGAGATTGATGGAGGCAAGGGAGTAGGAATAGTAACCAAGCCGGGATTAGGTTTGGAAATCAACAAACCTGCCATAAATCCGGTTCCTAAAAATATGATTATTGAAAATCTGAGAGAGGTAGGGGGCAGAATTCTTTTAGAAAAAGGAATCAAAATAATCATTTCAGTGCCCAAGGGCAAGGAGCTAGGACCTAAAACAGACAATCCAAGGTTGGGAATTGTAAATGGGATTTCTATTTTAGGAACTAGTGGAATCGTTATTCCATTTTCTACGGCAGCATATGCAGCATCAATCAGGCAGAATTTGGATGTATCAGTTGCATCTGGTAATGATACAGTAGTACTTACAACCGGTGGAAGAAGTGAAGATTTTGCAAAAAAGATGATAGATTTGCCAGAGCACTGTTTTGTACAGATAGGTGATTTTTCAGGATATGCAATTCAACAATGTGGCAGAAAAGATATCAGGGGCGCATATGTTGTTGGTTTCATTGGAAAGCTGGCAAAGATGGCAGCAGGGGTAAAACAAACTCATGTTAAAGGATCTAAAGTGGATATGGGTTTTCTAGCAGAATTGGCAAGAAAATGTAATGCTAATGAAGATGTAATTAAAAGTATTAAAAAAGCAAATACGGCCAGGCATGTTTTGGAAATTATTCAAGAGAATAGAATTGAGGGTTTTTTTGATTTAATTTCTAGTGAGACATATAAACATATGAGAAAACATTCTGAAGAAAAGGTTTCAATTGATGTAATATTGTTTGATTTTAAAGGGAATATTTTGGCGAGAAAATCTGAACAGTAAGGTATTTTATTAAAGTTAGAAAATTTTGATTATGGAAAAAATTTCAGTTTTAGCTATTACTAAAAACGGGGTAAATATTGGAAAAAATCTAAAAAAATTATTTCCGGATTGGAAGGTGTTTGCTCCCTCAAAATTAACAACTCAAGTAGCAGGAATTACGTGGTATTCTGAGCCTACAACAGAGAAGATTATTGAACTTTTCAAAAATAACAATGCATTAATCTGTATTTTTTCATTAGGTGCAGTAATTAGACTGATTGCTCCATATCTAAAAGATAAAAAAACAGATCCGGCAGTAATCGTTATTGATGACAAATCAAATTTTGTAATTAGTGTCTTGTCTGGACATATAGGGGGAGCAAATGAACTTGCTGAGGAAATTGCAGAAAAAATAGGAGCTTTATCGGTAATTACAACAGCAGCTGATGTAAATAAAACAATTGCAGTTGACCTTGTAGGAAGAGAATTTGGGTGGAAAATTGAGGATGACTCCACTATAACAGAAATTAGTGCACACATGGTAAATGAAGAGCCAATAGGCATATTTCAAGAAGCGGGGGAAAAAAATTGGTATAAAAAATTACCAAAAAACGTTGTAAATTATAAGACCATGGAAGAATTAAAAAAATCAAATTCAAGAGCTCATCTTATAATTTCTGACAAGCTGATTGATGATGAAACAGGCAAGAAATCTGTAATTTACCGTCCGCCAAGTTTGGTTATTGGGATTGGATTGCATTGGGATACTACAAAAGAGACCATTAGAGAAGGGATTGAATTTTGCCTAGAGAAATTCAGACTAAGTTCAAAGTCAATTACAAAGTTGGTATCAATAAAAAAACCTGAAGATGTGCAAGGGCTAATAGATCTTGGAAAAGAAATGAAAATTCCAGTAGAATATGTAAACAGAGAAGATCTGGCAGAGATTTCCGCTCCAAATCCTTCTGAAACAGTAAAGGCATTTGAAGGAACTGCAAGTGTTTCAGAAGCTGCTGCCATCAAGATATCCGGAGGCCAACTAATAGTAGAAAAGCAGAAATTCCCGCCAAATTTGACCATAGCTATAGCGAGGATTGTGAATTGAAACGAGGATTACTGCTAATTGACAGAGGAAGTAGAGAAAGAGAAGCGTCTGAGGAATTAGACGTAATTTGCCAAGGAATCCAGGCAAAGGGGGATTATGTTTTTACAGATTTTTGTTTTCTAGAGGTTGAACCTCCATATATTGAAGATGGGATTCCCAAGTGTCTAAATCAGGATATCGACTCCCTAACTATAGTTCCCTATTTTCTGTATCCGGGTAAAAAAGTAAAAAACGCAGTCACAGAAGTAATGAAATATCAAAAAGATACCAAGGTGAAATTTGTAGTTACAAAGCAGATGAGCATGCATAAAACTTTGGTAGATGTTGTTGAAAACAGAATATCTACGACACTAAAAGAGAATAGAATCACGCTTTCAAATAATGAAATAGATGTGATGATCATTGGACATGGAAGTAAGGATCCAAATGCACAGAGATCATTGGATTACATTGTAAATGAGCTGACAGACTCGTACAGAAATGTTAGTAGATGTTGGTTGGAAATAGAACAGCCTGATATTTTTGAAGGAATTAAAAAATGTGAGAAAGACAATCCCAAGATATTGATAATCGTGTTTTATTTTCTTCATGAAGGTGCACATGTTAAAACTGACATTAATAATGACTTGATTCCTGCAATTGAAAAATCCACCATTAAAAATACATACATCACAAAGCATATAGGAACTGATCAAAAGATGATTGATTTGATATTAGAGAGGGCAAAAGAGGTAGAGGATGCAAACTAGGAAAGGTCAATCAATTGAAGACGCAAGTATACAGATGATTGAAGATGAGATAGGATTACATCAGTTCAATGAAAAAGAATGGCCTGTCGTTAGGAGAATTATTCATTCAACGGCAGATTTTGATTTTGCAAATAAAAATAAGTTAATCTTTCACAAAGATGCAATCAAGAGCGGTATGGAAGCTTTGAAAAACGGTTGTAGCATAGTAGTTGATGTTAATGGAGTAATTGGAGGAATGAACAAGCAGAATCCAAAGGATTTTGGAAATGATGTAATTTGTAATATTTCAAAACCAAAAGTCATGGAATTGGCAAAAAAAGAAGGCAAGACACGCTCTCAAGTATCTATGAGAGCGGCAGTTTCAGATATTGACGGAGGTGTTGTGGCAATAGGTAATGCCCCTACTGCTCTTCAGGAAGTAGTTCAGATGGTCAAAGAAGGCATAGTAAAACCTGCCTTAATAATTGGAATCCCAGTTGGATTCATTTGTGCTGCTGAATCAAAAGAAGAGTTGGCAAGTCTAAAAGAAACCCCATTTATCACAAATATTGGCAGAAAGGGAGGAAGTTCTACAGTTTCTGCTGCAATTAATGCAATTTTCAAGCTTATCAGGGCAGAATCATCGCCTTGAGAATTTTGCACAGTTTTTGACAAAAATTTCTGCATAGTCTGAACTATCAAAATACAAATGACCATAGGATGCCAGAGTATTATCTTGAATTAGTCCGTCCTGATACTTCTTGATTCCCTGACCTATTTCCAAGTCATATGCAAACTTTGAATCCGACGAAACAGAATCCAGACGGGAATAATGAAACTCGTGTCCCTGAAAGCTGTGTAATTTTTCTGCAATTGGATTTTTTGAGATAATCCTGCCCCTTGTATAGTTTAATTTCATTTTCTTGGTCATTTTCGTTTCAGCGTCAAAGATCCCAGTCATTTTGTATTTTTTATTTTCAGATGAAATGGATTTTGTCAAGTACATTAATCCTCCACACTCAGCATAAATGGGAAGGCTGCTCTCAGATAATTTTTTTATTGATTTTTTCATGACTTGGTTTTTTTCAAGAGAACCGCCTAAAACTTCGGGAAATCCGCCACCGATGTAAAGACCGTCACATTTTGGAATTTTTTTATCCCTTGTTGGACTAAAAAATTTTAAATTTGCGCCCTCACGGCGTAATGCTTTTAGATTATCCTGATAGTAGAAATTAAACGAAGTATCAAGTGCAACAGCGATGGTGACTTTTTTTGCTTTCTTGCGTACAGGTTTGGACTGTCGAGGAAGATCAGAAGAATTTTTTGCAATTTTTATAACTTGACTGATATCAATATTTTCTGAAATAATTTTAGATATTTTTTTGACTTGTTTTTTAAGAACTTTGCCCTCCAAGGTTGAAACCAATCCCAGATGCCTAGATGGCATACTCAGCAAGGGATTTTTTGGAATGACGCCGACAATCGGGATTTTGGTTCTTTTCAGAGCATCTCTGCACAAAAGTTCGTGTTTCTTACTTGCTATTTTGTTGAGAATTATTCCAGATATGCGAGAGTTTCTATGAAATTTTAAAAAACCCAAGGCAGTTGCGGCAATAGAACGTGAAGTCTTACTTGCATCTAGAACCAAAATCACATGGGATTTGGTTAGCGTTGCCACATGATGGGTGCTTGCATAGTTTGAATCCCCTCCAAATCCGTCATAATATCCCATGACGCCCTCTATAATAGAGATGTTAGATTTTGAACTTGAAAGGAAGCTATTGAAGAGCTGACTCTCGCCCATTAGCCAGGCATCCAAGTTGTATGTTTCATGTTTTGAAATACTTGACAGGTAGCCCGGATCTATATAATCAGGTCCAACCTTAAATGGTTGGACAGTAAAACCCTTTTTTTGTAGGCCATAAATGATTGAGCAGGTAATTGATGTCTTTCCTGCTCCGCTAGTAGCACTTGCAATTACAATTCTGGGAATTCTCAATTGCATGAGTAGAGCTGTTTTTTTTATTTAAATTGATAGATTTTTAAAAATCCTCAATGTTTTTAGTGAGAACCATTGGATGTTATTTGTGGAAAAAGAAGGATTAACCATTGTTTATACCGGTAAAGGTAAAGGTAAAACAACTGCAGCTTTGGGGATTGCGTTACGTGCAACAGGATATGAAAAGAAAACCTGCATGATTCAATTTATCAAAGGTTCATGGCATTATGGTGAGATGGATTCATCTAAAAGACTCAAACCAGAGTTTGAAATGGTTGCAGTTGGAAAGGGATTTGTTGGAATAATTGATGACAAAAGTTCAAGGGAGGATCATAAACAAGTAGCTAAAGAGGCAATCAGGATTAGTAATGAAAAAATTCAATCGGGAAGATACGATATTGTTATTTTAGATGAGATAAACTATGCAGTAAATCTGAATTTGATTTCAGTCAGTGATGTTCTAAGTATAATCAAATCAAAACCAAAAGAGGTTGATTTAGTACTGACAGGTAATTATGCCAAGGATGAGATTATTGAAATTGCAGATCTAGTAACTGAAATGAGAGAAATAAAACATCCGTTTCAGAAGGGTATTAAGGCAAAGAAAGGGATCGATTTCTGACCAGCAAACATTAATTTACGCATAACAGAGTTTTAGAAGAAATGTCTGCTGAAATCCAAGAAATGCCTGAACAGGGCGAGATTGTTCTTGTAACTGTTACTAAAGTGATGGACCATGGCGCATATGTCACATTAGATGAATATGATGATATTCAGGGATTTTTGCATATTTCAGAGATTGCACCGGGTTGGATAAGATCAGTTAATAGATTTGTCAAGGACGGTGAAAAAAAAGTATTGCTTGTAAAAAAAGTAAATACCCAGCGAGGAGACATTGATCTATCTTTAAAACAGGTCTCTAAAGATCAGAAGAAACAAAAACTAAAAGAAGTTAAAAAATTTGAAAAAGGCAAGACACTACTACAAAATGTCCAAGAAAAGGCAAAGTTATCAGATGAAGAAATTGGAAAATTAGAGGATAGCATCTATTCGAAGTTTGATTCAGTATATGATGCGTTTATTTCAATTGGCAGAAATGGAATAGATTCCATCAAGGATCTAAAAGTTGGCAAAAAAACTTTGACAGTAATTGAAGATATTTGTTCAAAAATCAAACTGCCATCAGTTGAGATTAGGGGAATTATGGAAATTACAAATAACAAATCAGACGGTGTTGAAATAATTAAAAAGACATTACTTGATGTTATCAAAAAAGAGTCTGCTATGGATATTACTTATTTAGGAGCGCCAAAATATAGACTTTCAATCACTTCAGAAGATTTTAAATCTGCTGAAAAATTATTAAAACCAATTATCGAGGAGATTAAAAATAACATAGAAAAGAAAAAAGGATCATTCAAATTTACTAGGGAAGATTCAAAGAAGACTAGGGAAAATTAAAATGAGATTTTTATTAAGAAAATGCCCCAAATGTAACCATTATACATTAAAAGAAAAGTGTCCTAAATGTGGCGAGAAAACTGTTTCTGTTCATCCAGCAAAATTTTCACCCGATGACAAATACATGAGATATAGATTAGCAGAGAGATATTCTTAGAAAAAATTATGGCGTAGGCTTATAGTCTTTGTTTACTTCATAAACAAAAACTCCAAGCATCGGTCCAATTTTTTCTTCGGTAAAACTAGAAGAAGCATAAACTAGTCTAAATGGGCCATCACCATCAGGGGGGAATTTGATATCTTTTTGATACACGCCAATCATTCCAGGAACGTAACTATCGGATCGTAAACTTGAATCACGGGGATTAACATACCCTACCAAAGAAAATGGGAACGTTTTACCAAGTAAGGTTTCATTCCAAAAATAATCAGTTCCACTTATGTTATCTGAGTGTAGGTATTTTGACAAATCATATTCTGCAATTCTCATAAACCATTGTTTTTTAGATTCATCACCACCCCCGCGCAAACTATAAAATGATTCAGCAGAATCTACGTTCAATCTTTCACCAACAACAAAAACAAGCACATAATCTGCTTGCATTTCGTTAAGAGAATGCCATGCTGAATCAGGGTTGCTGAGTAACATCTTTGCTATATTTTGGATAATAACAGTACTAATGGTTGAATTATCTGCCAAGGTAGCTCTTTGGCTCATAGTAGAAATCCAGTAACCATAATCCCACCATGATGCAACAACAGCATCTTTTGGAGTATTGTGTTTTATCCAGTCTAGTGTTTCCAACCAGTCATTTGTAGCAATGGGATAAGCTGAACCTCCATTCAAGATTGTGGGAGGTGCATTAGTGACATCAGTTACTGCAGATCCTGTTGGATAAACTAATGGTATCGCTAAAAGAATGATAATGCCTGCAACGTAAGGAAATTTAATTAATTTACCAATGGGTTTTTTTGTGCCAACAGGCTTGTTGAAAAATTCTTTGGTAAGTGCAGTTAATCCCAAAGATGCCAAAATGATTACAGATATGGATGCAAAAACTTCTAATCGAACAAATGTAGAACTAACATAAACTCCAATAATTCCTAGAATCAATGAAAATGACAGCATGTCATTTTTCATAAAAAGAGAATCTTTGTTCTGAACATTTTTAATGATTAACCAGATACCCATGCCTGAAAAAATCATCAAAACCGAATGAAATAGGAATGATTGATCTAATGTTGTGGTTGCATGCTCAGAGACAGAGTCAACTAATGGATCTGTTGTGGTTAAAAATGGATTTAAGGCATTTAGATATCTATGAGAACCAGACGAAACAAGATTTGCCTCAGAGTTAATTATCAAGAAGCCGGGGGCAATTACTAGGAGAGCCAATAAAAACAATAGTCCATTTCTTTGTTTGTGTGCAGAGCTCTTATTTTGTATTAGAATACAGATTACTAGAAATGCGGTAGACGCAATTAGTGATATTCCGCCTAACGCAAAAATAAAACTGGAACTTACCCTTTCAAATCCCAGAGAAGTCAGAATTGTAGTTATGGTATAAAGAGGAACAGCCCATCTAATGAATTTGTGATCGTTTCTTAAGAATGGCAGCGCAAGAAAGAAGATGCCTATTGGAATTATAAAAAATTGATTTCCACCCCATGCGGAAATTGACAATGCAGTAAAGATTCCGGATCCGATTAGCTTAGCAAGTGCAATTCTTTTATTGTTTGAATTTAGTCCGCTTAGAAGTAAATAGATGGTTAAAAGACCTAAAAACAGCCCCAACGGTTCTGATTTGAACCATCCTATAGGACTACGAATTAAAATGGGTATGGAAATTGAAAATAATAACGCAGAAAACAGTCCTGCAGTAGTACCGCCAAGAACTCTAACTAAAGCAAATATTACAATTGCAGATAATGAGCCAAATATTACCGGAAACAAAATAGTAAAGTCATAAAGATCCATTCCGCCACCAAAAATAAAGTATGTTGCAGCAGCCGTTAAGTGAAGAACAACCTGAGAGGATTTAGAGACATCTCTGCCAGATGGATACCAGCTTAGATCATCATTCCACTCAAAATACGCACCAATTCCGTTATCTACAATATATTGTGTGGCTCTGTAATTAAAAAAAGGATCAAACTCATGCAGTTCGAAACCAAAATCGGCAGGTTGAGAACGAAGAAGAAGTGAAACTGTAAAAGAAAGACCAAGAATTCCGATTATTAGAAGATGGTTTAGTTTTAAATCAAAATTGCCTATAGTAACGAGTTTTGTATTTGATAACAATCATTATTTTTCAAAAAAACTTTGCTTATTACTCTTTGTATAAAATGCAAGAAAATGATTTTAAATTACGGGGAATATCTGCCTTTAAGAATAGCTTCTTCAATTATATGATCAGCCATTATTTTTTCAATCTCATTCTTTGATGAGCCTGCATTAGCCTCTAATTTTTGATCTAATGCATACAGTTTGAAGATATACGTATGTTCTTTATCAGGAGGAGCAGGTCCACCATAGCCAATTTCACCAAAATCATTTTCCCCTTCAATTGAACCATGTGGAATAAAATTTTCCTTTATCTCCGTGGTACTAGGATCAATATTCCACAAAACCCAATGTGTCCAAACCTTGCCAACAGCTCCCATGGCATCAGGATCATCCATAATTAAGACAAGCGAAGATGTATTTTCAGGAATGCCGCCAATGATCAAGGGGGGACTGGCATTGCCATGCTTGTAACTAAATTTTTTAGGTATTACTTTTCCATTTTCAAACGCATCACTTTTTAAAATTAAACTCATCACAAAAATTAATGATTACTTGAAATTAAAGATTTCTAAGATTCCAAAACTATTCTGTTATTTGAAAAAGACATTATTGAACTGCCAGTGTTTTTAATCCGTTTTTTCAGTTCCTTATCCATTGTAGCAACAATAACTCTATTTTTTGAGACATAGTCAATCAGCTCTTTATCCGCAAAGGTGCCTGCTATTGGAATTGTCTTAAAATGTTTTATATAATTTTGAGTCAATTCAACGTCTTTTATTTTTTCAGGAATTTTTACAAGTTCGGATAATTCAGTTATTACTACCTGTGGTACAACAAAAGTGACAGGACCAATTTCGACATCTAAATTATCAATGTTTTTGATTCTTCTAGTAGCTAGATGAATGAGGAAATTTGTGTCACAGATTACTTCAACCAACTATTCCTGCACCAATGAGTCTCCATCTTTCAGCAATTCGCCTGCTTATTGCAACATTACCGCCATCAAAGATACAAGCTGGTCTTATAAGCTCAACTTCAATTGAATTAGACTTAATTTTGATGACTTTGCCCAATACGGGAGCAGTTCCAATGTTTAGTCGAAGTGCTTCTCCAGACTGGATTGGTTTGACTTTAATATCTTCGGTGATGCCAACTGCTGAATCAAATAGATTCACATCCAATTTTAAAATCTTAGAGTTTTCAGGAAGCGTTCCGGGTTTGCCAATAACGGAACCAATAAGGGAATCACTCCTAGTCATGGAAGGATCTAATTTTGTACCTATGGCTACTAAACCGCCAGGTTTTACTGATTCAACAATGCCTGCAGCAGTTCCCAGAGAAGTAATTTCTGTAAGTAATGGCTCATACGATTTTTTTTTCTCATTGATTATTCCAGGCTTAATTTCAATTTCATCGCCAACATTAAAGACTCCCTGAGTGAGACTGCCGCCAATAACTCCTCCTTTGATATCTTTTAATTTTATTCCAGGTTTGTTTACATCAAACGAACGTAAAACATGCATGATTGTATCTGCCTTTTCGTCTCTTTCTGGTGTCTTTATTGCTGATTCAATTGCTCCAATTAATGCATCAATGTTTAGTCCAGACTGTGCAGAGATTGGGACTATTGGTGATTTTTCAGCATGCGTTCCTTTAACAAATTTTGTAATATCTTGATAATTTGCAAGCGCCTCTTTGTAAGAAAGCAAATCAACTTTGTTCTGGACTATAACTATTTGCGTAATGCCAAGAGTTTGAAGGGCTAAAAGATGCTCTTTTGTTTGCGGCTTGGGAACTTGTTCATTTGCTGCGGCCAATAATAATGCGCCATCCATTAATGCAGAGCCTGAAAGCATATTTGCCATAAGACTTTCGTGTCCTGGGCTATCTACAAAACTTACAACTCTAGATAATTCACTTTCTTCTCCACAATTATTACACTTTGGAGTTGTTGAATAGCCTAGAGGTTCTTCACATTTTTTACACTTGTAAAATGCTGCATCCGAATAGCCTACACGAATTGTAATCCCACGTTTGAGTTCTTGACTGTGTACACTTGTCCATGAGCCAGTTAATGCCTGAATAAGGGTAGTTTTTCCATGATCTACATGACCAGCAGTGCCAATGTTAACGCATGGCTGATAGCCATATTTTTTAATGTACCAATCAGGAAGCGTTTCTCTCCAATGCATGAGTCAGAAAATAGAATCGGTATATGTTAAGTTATTCTTTTTTGCCTTTAGTTTTTTCCTCTGTTGTATCTTCAGCGGGAGCTTCAACTGGTAGTTCCCCATCGAATTTACAATTTACTTGATAGATTTCTTCAGATACGGTGTTACCACGCATTAACTTTCTTTTTCTTTGTCCAGTTTCTGCATCCTGTAAACCAACTCCTCTAGAAAGTAAGACTTGTTTTCTTGCAGCACCATGGACATCATTTCTCATTGGTACGCCAGACTTGTCACTTCCGCCAGTGAGTCTTAGTTTTCCGCTTAGGCCTACAATGGACGCATCAGTTTCATTTCCCAATTGCAGTCCCAGCAAGGGATTGGCATCGCTATCTTTTAGCTCTTTGGAAATAGATTTCCCCTTGATATCAGATATTGTAATCTTGAAATTTGCCAAGTATTACGAAGAAAAATGAATGACTAATTAACCTTTGGACATTATTTTTAAATCAAGATTGGCAATAGAAGGCATATGCCAGAAGAAATCAAATGTCCTAGATGTGATAATAAAATGGTAGATATGCAAGCATGTCACATGTTCTGCCCCAATTGTGGATCTCATTTAGACTGTTCAGACAAGGGTAATTACTGGTAATTAAATTCCGGGCCTATCTGGAATGTAATCAGAGGACATGTTGATTGCTTGGTCTTTCATGATTTGAAGATAGGTATCATAATCGGCTTCAAATTTACAGTGTGGGCATTTGACATTTGTAACCTCATCATCTAAGATCGCAACTTGTTCACATTCGGGGCATCGTGCGTCCATACCTTGATTAAATAATTAAGATATTTAATCATAGTTAACAAATATGCTTTAGGCGGAGTTAGTTTAGGCTGGTATGACGTCAGCTTCCCAAGCTGAAGGTCACGGGTTCAAATCCCGTACTCCGCATTACAATTCTCTAATGGCCTGTTCTATGATTCCCCTATCAGGCGCTTTTGGATGATATTTCAGATAATTTTTTAGGTCATCTTTTGCATCAGAGTTTTTGTTTTGTTTTTCTCTAAGATAAGCACGGTTTTTGTAGATTTTGGCAGATCTTTTTGGATTGATTTTTATGGCCTTGCTGTAATAATTTTCAGCCTTTTCAAATTGGTTTGTTTTAAGATAAAAATTTCCTAGACCGTTATATGTCAGATATGATCTGTTATTGACTTTTAAGCATCTTTCATAATATTTTGTACAGTCAGGAGAATTTTGCAAATTCAGCATTGCGCCCAATAGATTAAGAGCTGTTGGATTGTTAGCATCAAGTTCTATTGCTTGTTTTAGTGATTCAAGTGCATCTGAGGAATTTTTTAGGATATTTTGCTTTTCGGAAATAAAGCATAAGCGATTTGGTTTATCAGTTGAGTTATTTTTGAGAGTTATGGAAGATAAGATATCAGAAGGGCCTAAAATTATTAAGAGTTTTCCTTCTTCAGACCATTCTTTTTCAAAGATGTCTTGAGGTATTGCACCCTCTTGTTGCTTGCCTTCCTGGTTTCCCTTTTGAATATAATGAAGAATTGTTCGCTCCTCATCATTATAACCGGTAAGTACAGATGCATGTTGGGTTATTTCAGGAATTCCTGGCAAGATTACAATTGGAGGGATCCCAGAATCAATAATTGTCTTTAATTCATCTAAAGATGAGTTGACTATTTTGCATGTCAGTCCGTGTCTTTCTGCAAGTTCTATTCCTTCAATTAAAACACTGCCATCAAAACCGGAATATTTTTTTGACATCTCTGCGGCTTTGGCCATAGGCAAATCAATATTCCAATACTTTGATACAACATTGACAGGTAATGGAAGACAGATATTTTCTTCTTCAACAAGAGGCAAAAACAGTTGATGGTCTTCTTGTTCCATGAGATAAACAAATTTTGGGAGTTATTAAAATCAATCAGAGTAAACAAAAATTCTCAATTAAATTATTGCCATCCTCGCTCATTTCTGGATGAAATTGAGTTCCAAAAATTGGCTTTTTTTCGTATTGGATGATTTCATATTTGCAATTATTTGATTTGCCAAGAGGAATTAAAACATCAGGTAATTTAGAAATTTCATATCCATGACTTTCAAATACATTTAATGAATTATTGCATATGGGATTATTTCTAAAAATTTGGATTGATTCATTTCCTTTTTGAGGTGGTGTTGCCTGCTTTATTGTACCTCCCAGTGTCAACGCTAAAATTTCTGCACCATAGCAAATTCCAAGTAATTTATTATTATTTTTAACAGAATGTAGAATAATTTTGGAATTTATTTCATTAATTTTTCTGTCATTTCTTTTTCTTCCAGAAAGAATGAAAGAGTCATAATTCTCAAGAGAGTTTATGCATAATAGATGAGGGGCCTGTTTTTCAAATAAAATATTTTTTTGGTCCAAAAAATCAGTCAGTTGTTTTGTATAGATGGAACCATTATCAACAACAAGAAGCAACTAGTTACCTACCTCTATTGAAACATAATGTATCTCAGGAAGTCCATCTTTTACAAATACTGTTCCAATATTGAGGTTAGTTTCTTCTTGCCACATGAATACTCTGTCGTTAGGTGGTTCTACAAAGTCATCAATGAATTCAGACAGGAATTTTTCAGTATCATCTTGATCACTTTCTGTAAAGAAGAACAGTTCCCCTTCATTAAATGACAATGGAATCTGAATAGACGTTGGTTCAGATACAGAGATGTTATTTTCCTCAAATACTGATCTTATGATATTAATTCTATCAACCCGATCCAATTCGATATAATTATCATCAGCAATAGTAGTAGTTGATGCCACACCGGAAACTTTTTTCAAGTATTCCTCAAACGCTTCTTCTTGGGTTTCACCTAGACCAACGAAATATTCTCCATTGAAAGCTGCACCTACTGCGGCTATCGTACCTAGTTGGGCAACCACGCCACCGGCACCTGCTGTATACACCGGAATAAAGTAGACATCATGATCACCTACACGATACAAAATATTATCACCAATTCTTGGATTTCTTAAGAGGGTCTTTAGTTGAGCAAATTCAGGATCTCTATCAAGTGCTTCTCTAACTGCAGTAGGTCCAATCAATTTGGTAGTAGAGTTTAATGGAACTTCATAGAATTGCAAATCGCCTAAGCTAGCAAGATCATTTTCTACCACCATATATCCGGCAAGGTTTCTTCCCTGAGAGCCCTTTAGTTCTAATGAAAGTAATCCCAAAAATGCAGTTTGATCAAAGCCGGGAGGTTTTGCTTCAACATAATAAGTGTCAAGACCACGTGGGATTTCATAAAATTCATTTGCTTGAATGAATGTTACTACGTCAGTTACATGGTAGATGTTATACATCTCTGTTTTCCAATTAAACAGTTCAACAGGGTATCGAATTTGTTCTTCTAACCAGGCAGGCATTGGTTGGAATTGTTCAGAGTATTGGCTAGCAAACATCTCAGAGAAGAAATCATCACCAGTCTTTAGTAATTGGATGTCTCCATTGTAAGAATCAACAAGTGCATAGCCTACTAAACGTAAGTATGGATTGCCAATAGACCAAGGAACATCACCGGTATCAAATCCAATAATAAGCGGAATTAGCCAATAGGAATTCTCTCCATCAGTTACGGGTAGTGAATCTAATTCTTTTCCAAACAAGTCATATAGAAAATATGGATATAGAATTTCCATTCTATCGTGCACATCTTTGTATCTCATGATGTGAACAGATTCTGTTGGAAATGAAAGCAAAAAGTTTGGCTCAAAAATCCAACTTAGGGGAGGTGAAACATCCAATCCGCCTAGACCAGAATAAGATACCTCCCCGAGTTCGGCACTGTCTTGGGCATCAAGTGAGCTAGGATAGGCTGACCAAGTTTCTTTAAATAATCCCCCTTCACCATAGTAGATTTCTCGTTGCTTGAAGAACTCACTGCTATCAACAATTTGTCCATCAGTTGCTTCAAGAGTTAGGAAGCCATTAGGAACGTGAGTATAAACAAGGTGTTCGTTATACCATTTATCATCAGCAGCAACAGATGATGGTAGAATTGGCTTCATTGAAGCAGTCCAATACAATGTATTGTTAAATCGTAGAATGTCGTTATCTTCAAAGTCAACATATGGAATAAGGCCTATCTGAGGCTGGAGTTTGACAAAAGCTGCCTCCCAATCCCAGACTCTAATTACATCTAAAACATCATTATTTTGTTTGACATAGTTATTGATATTATTTGGAGAAACAGAAGTCAGTTGAACATCATGAATATTTTCTTGAATATTAGTTAATTCGCCGAGATAACGATTGACTCCAATTTGTTGAGCAGTATACGGGCCCAGATATTCAATCTTTTTTGCATCAGCAATACTATTGTTAACAGAAACAAATCCAGCAACAATAATTGCAATTGCAATAATTGTTAAGAAACGAATATAGACATCTCTTTTGAACATGTGAGTGAGAACTCGTGCCCTAATTTTGTCAACGATTGAAAATGCAATCAGTGCAAAGCCTATAACAAGTGTACCGCCAATTATATATCTCGTATTATAGTCAATTTGATCTGTAAAGAATAAGTTAAATCCTGCCCAAAGAATACCGATTCCTATTATGCCTTCAATAGTTGAAACATAATTTAGGTATCTAGGCTTGCCTTCATTGGAGTCTTGTAAAAATGATGTAATTACATTAATTATTCTATGTATTCCGACATACAGCATTAATCGTAATCCAATTGCCGCAAGTAATGGGGGAATTAGTATTACTAGTGCAGGAATCATTGGTATAACATTTTCAGCTGCATAGTTTGGATTAGAATCAGGGGTTACAAACGGTAAGGAGAAGAGTGATGTGAGATTTTCTATTCCCAGAGTATTTCCATCTATAAATGACATTGCTGCAAATCCAAACATAATATTTGCAAAGAAAGCGCCAAAAAGCAGGATCTTTGTAATTTGCCAGATTACAAACTGTGGGGGGGATAATTTGTAATTCCTAAAACTTAAAATGTTGTTTGAGAGAGGTTGTTTCCCGCCACTTCCAAGAACTCCAATTCCGGTATTAATTGCATACCAGAAAATTGAAGAGCGCCCAACGATATTAACGCGCACAAGAGCAATTGCAGATAGAATTATTGTCGAAACAAGTGTGTAATACAGGGGCTTGCTGAATTGATCGCCAAATTCAGTAAAATTCATTGATAAAATGACTGCCTGATTGCCAGCAAGAGTAAAAATTATGATTCCTATAACTGCAATAATCGCTAATTTGATGAATTTTCCAGCATCAGGAGGCGGAGTTTGTTTATCAGTAGTGGCGCTATACAAAACCAAATTTTCTTGTGATTCGGTAAATTAATGTCTTACCAGCAAAATTAAGCTATTCTAGCTAATTTTTTACAAATCATATAGACTGCTGCAAACGTTGGAACAGTTATTTTTTCGTTATTGTATGGACCGAATTTTTTATTTTTTAACCTAAATTCAATTGGACAATTTGCCAAAACCTCTATTGAATCACCGCTAAGAAAAGATGCTTCAGTATATGGATCAAACTTTGTAACATCATTGCATTGAGTTTTTGCAAGACCGCTTTTACTATTGATAGATCCTGGCAATCTAAAAATTCTATGAATGTCCATAGTGACATTAGGATCTATTTTTACTCCGATATTTTGGGATACGTCATCCAGAGTTTTTTGAAAAGAATCATAACCATTTGCAAGTAATTCCGTAATAATTTTTGAGCGTTTTGACTTTGAGCCAAAAATGTATTTTGCGAATCTTCCCCTCCATCCTTTTTCGTCAAGAACTGGAAATGAATTTCGATCCGGTTTGGATTTGTTCATTCCGAGGGTTTGTGGAATAATTCCTCTAAGAGAGAGATAATCAGTTAGTTCTGATCTTTCCTTAGAACCTATTTCTTGAAATTGTGAATTATATACGTAAACATGAAATCCTTCATTGCCGGAGAAATAAACGTGAATGTCATCTTTAGAAACTGCAAGATCATTTATTAGGATTTCAGATAGTTTTAAGACTTCAGTTTTTGAGGCATCAATGCAATTTTTACATGGCAGTGATTTTGTTTCTAATTTAGATGAACTACATTTAGGACATTGTTTAGAATTTTTAGAGGCCCCGTTACATTCATTACAGATTGATACACTGTGACTTTCTCTGCAAGACAAATTGAGATCTTTTGCATCAATATCAAAAATCAGATCAGCTTCTTTCCAATCTTTTTCATTCATTGGTAAATTTGGAAATGTATAGTATGCATTTGAACAGTAGACATCAGATGGGACATTTTGTATAAGTAATAGATGCAATTCTTTGTCATTTTTTAATGAGATATGTCTAGTCATACCTGAATTGAATTTTTGATAACCAAATTCTCTCTCAGATGTTCTTTCCGGAACGTTGATTTGATCAAAGTGGTTAAAATAATATTTTTTAAATGAATTCTCTAAAAATTGTGCATCAGCTTCTTGCATTATTTTTTCTTCCTTCCAAATTGTAAGGGATTAATGATATTATCACATTCTGAAGTTGCAAAACACAAACTTTGGGTTTTTAATTTTTCGCATGAAGGACATGAGTACTGTGTACCACTGCCTGAGGCTCCTGCCAGATGATTGAGCTGGTATAATGTTACACGCTCGTTATAATCAGGTGCATTTTTGAACAACGGTGCAATTTGTTGAATTGACTGTCCCTTGGATAGTAAAAAGGTAGCTAGCATGAATCTTCCAGAATGTGGAAGGTTTTCGCCTTTTTCAAGCATGTCAATTGCATGTTTTACGCATGGCGGATATTCTCCAGTTGTAACAGTATACGTCACAAACTTTTTTGATAACAAAACTAATTTGTTGACTGAATCTTCAAAGCCGGGAATCATTGTGGGTGTTTTTGCATTAATAATTTTTGAATTGATATACATGCCTAACTCTTTTCTGATTAATCTAACTGTCTCATGTGGAGAAAGAAAAACCTGGCCGTTTTCTACATGTCTGTTGATAAGTTTCCATTCTCTTTCATGAAAGTTAATGGAATGCTTTAGGTAGTCAGATACTGGAATAACAAAAAAGTCACCTATTTTTTCAATCTGGACTGAAAAAAGGTCATCTATGACCCTGATTGCAAGATCTTTTTTTGATTCATCTGAGATATTTCCAAGATCTTTTTCTAGATATTTTTCTGCACGTCTAGACTCGGCTAATGCAAATCTTTTGATCAAAGTATGCATTCCACTTAGTTTCAAAAGTACAATAGAGAGCAAAAATGAAAAAACTTCTCTTGGAAGCGTAGATTCTTTTGAAACATGATCTCCATCAATGTCTGACTTGTAGATTTTTCCATCTGCGGCAACCTGGATTCGTTCAAATGCCTTCTCAATTAGGTGTTTTAGGTCAGGGTCGGTTCCAAACTGTTCAAGGGAAAATCCCATGTCTTTTAGATACTGACCGGCATCTGCTAGGAAGGGATACTTTGCAATCTCATCTTGTCCAAGGGCAAGCATAAGGATAGTTGACCTAGTTTACTTAAAAATCTGATTTTTTTATGCTGGTTTAAATTATGTTTTATGAAAAATATGACATATGCAGATCGGCTGCCATGTCTCAATATCAGGATCAATTGATAAATCAGTAGATAACGCTGTGGAAAGAAAATGCTCTGCATTTCAGATATTTACAAGAAATCCAAGAGGCTGGAATGTAAAAGCACTAACCAATGAAGATATTGATAATTTTAAATCAAAATTAAAAGAAAGCAAAATTGACAGATTTGCAACCTGTGCACACATGCCTTATTTGCCAAATCTTGCAACCCCCAAAGATGACGGATTTGCAAAATCAGTCAAAACTTTGATTGATGAAATGGAAAGGTGTTCACAGCTGGGGATTCCATATCTTGTTACACATCTTGGCAGTCACCTAGGAACAGGTGAAGAAGCTGGGATTAAGAGATTGGTAGAGGGATTGAGCAAAGCTGGAAAAACAAAAAATGACGTAATGATTCTATTAGAAAATACAGCAGGACAGAAAAATTCTGTTGGTTCTGATTTTAAACAGCTGGGAGAAATATTCAAGCAGCTAAAGCCTACAAAGAAATTTGGCGTATGTTTAGATACGTGTCATGCGTTTGTTTCAGGATATGACTTGAAGACTGAAGATAATGTAAAAAAAATGTTCTATGAATTTGACAAATATGTTGGGATTGATAACTTGAAAATTCTTCATCTTAATGATGCCAAAGGAGATGTTGGTTGCAATTTGGATCGGCATTATCATCTAGGACTAGGAGGAATAGGCAAAAAGGGCATTGCAGCTGCAATCAAGTTTGCAAACAAGAAAAAAATCCCAATTATTTTAGAGACTCCGATTGACGATAAAAGGGATGATTTTGAGAATGTTAGAATTGCAAAGGAATTTGCGTAGAAATTTATGCGATAACTAGTGTGATGATATAATGGACTATGAAGCAGTTATGAAACTAGCACTTGAGCGTGGATTTTATTTTCCTAGCTGTGAAGTTTATTCTGATGCGCAGGCCGGGTTTTGGGAATATGGTCCCTCTGGGGTTAGTTTAAAAAATAAATTTCTCGAATTGTGGAGAAGAGAGCTAATCAGAAGAGATGGAATGCTGGAGATTGATGGATCCCAAATAATGTCAAAATCAGTTTTTGAGGCATCAGGTCATTTAGGAAACTTTGCTGATCCAATAATAAAATGTACAAAATGTAATTCAACGTTTAGAGCAGACAGAACGATTTCTGAAATTGCAGATATTGAAATTCCCGAAAGCGCAGATTTGAAAGAGTTTGACAGTGCCATTTCACAAAACAATATCAAGTGTCCAAAATGCAAGGGGGATTTTGATGATACGAGAGACTTCAACATGATGTTCAAAGTCGGTATTGGTCCTCAGGAAGAAGAAGCATATCTAAGACCTGAAACATGCCAATCAATTTTTGTGGACTTTCCTAGACTGTACAAAACCATGAGAGGCAAGCTTCCTTTAGGGATTGCACAGGTGGGAAAGAGTTTTAGAAACGAGATAGCCCCCCGACAAAGCCTACTTCGTCTAAGGGAGTTTTATCAGGCAGAAATCGAGGTATTTTGTAATCCGGCGAAACTGACTGAAATGGATAGGTTTTCAGAGATTCAAGACGTGACAATCAGGGTACAGACAGATGTAAAAGCCGTTTTAATGACATGCAAAGAGGCAGTAGATTCTGGCGTTGTTCCTAGCAAATTTGTGGCCTATTACTTGGGAATTTTGACTGAATTTTACGAAAAAACGGGGATTGATATGGCAAAAAGCAGATTTAGGAAACTAGGAGACAAAGAGAAGGCATTCTATGCTGAGGTTGCATTTGATTTTGAAGTGGAAACCACAATAGGCTGGCTTGAATTAGTTGCATGTAACTACAGATCAGACTATGATTTGTCCAGTCACGCAAAAAAGAGCAAGGAAAAGTTTGAGATAATGGATGGTGACCAAAAGGTTCTTCCTCATGTGTTTGAGATTTCAATGGGGATTGATAGAAGCCTGTACACGATTTTGGAGCACAGTTTGAAAGAGGATAAAGAGCATGAGAGAATAGTGTTGTCCCTAAAACCATATTTGTCACCGGTTCATGTAGGAATACTGTCTCTGGTAAAGAAAGACGGACTAAAAGAAAAAACAGATGAGATTTATCTTCAGCTTAAAAGAAAATGTGATGCATTTTTGGATCACTCTGGAGGAATTGGAAGAAGATATAGGAGATTAGACGAGATTGGTTCTCCCTTTGCAATCACAATAGATCATCAAACATTGGAGGACGGCACAATTACAATTAGAAGTAGGGATAGCATGGAACAAAAAAGAATTGGAATTTCTGAGTTAGATTCAGAAATCATCGAGTCAGTTGCATATCCATAAAACAGTTTTGAAAAAAAAATTATCAGTATAATGATAGGTATCTAACTTTATTAAAAATTTTGATCTGATGTAACTTTTTTTTGAATTGTATTTCATCACCTGTGGTAAAGATGGAAATTTTATTACGCGCCAGGTTGGAATTATTTTTTTCAAGTACGAGACTAGCAACATAGTTGCCAGGATCTAAAAATATTACATTTGGAAATATTTTTTTAAATAATGGCAAAAGAAAGGGTAGATGCGTACTAGATAATGTGGCAACATCAATATTATTTTGGAGAAAAGTTGGCTCTAATAATGTCTTAATCTTGTTAATACACTTGTCTTTGTTAGCAATAAAAGAACCATCCTCTACTAAATCTATTAATGGTGAAATATTGATTGGAATAGCATTAAGGTTGTTTTTTTGAGTAATTATCTTTTTTAAATAATTATTTTTAATTATTGTATATGTAGCAAGAATTGCAATATTTTTAGATTTTGATTTTTGAATTGCCTGAGATATGGGTGGAAAGACACCAAGTATGTTCTTGTGATGTTTAAATTCAAAGAGCAATGAGAGGGTATTTGATCCGATTATTATCAAGTCAGGAGAGAATTTCTTGTCTAGCCTCGCTATACTGTGATTGGTTATACGTCTTAATTCTGCAATTGTTTTTTTCCCATAGGGGAAGTTTTTTTGATCGGCAAAATAGATTATTTCTGATTTGCAAACTTTTTGAATTGGTTTTATTATGGAAAGTGAGCCTAATCCGGAATCAAATACCACAATCTTCATTATGTTTAGATATAATGCATATACAATTTTAGATTTTGTTAGTTAAATTTAATCTAAAGCTGATCTAAATTTACACTGTTGATTAAGACTAAATTTCTAAACCACTAACCATGCCAAACTTCGATAAAACTTGGGCTCGACAAGAGACGACCCAAAGCGTAACTGGCAAACTCCGAGACGCAGTAAAGCCTCAAGGTGCATTAAAACCACGAATTCAGACTGCGGTGAACAAACTACAGGTCCAAATCTCAAAAATGGATTCTATGTTAGGTAAGCTGCACGAAAGAGATGCGCAACTCTTTCAACGAGTAGTGACTGCAATGCAACAACATGATACTAGCACAAGTAGAGTTTTGTCCAACGAATTAGCTGAAATTCGTAAAGTTACAAAGATGCTCGGCAATGCAAGAATGTCATTAGAACAAGTCCAACTAAGACTGACAACTATTCATGATCTTGGTGATGCTATGGTAGCAATTGGACCGGCAATGTCTACAATGAAGGGATTGAAGTCATCGCTAGGAAGATTCATGCCAGAAGCTGATTCGGAATTGAATACCATGACTCAGACACTTAATGGGCTAATGATGGATTCACTTGCAGGAGACTCGTTTAATATGGAGTCTGATGTTTCAAGTGAAGAAACAGATAAGATTCTTCAAGAAGCATCTGCAGTAGCTGAGCAACAGGTAGGAGACAAGTTCCCATCTGTACCATCTTCAACTGGACTTTCGTCACAATCCTCTACTACTACATTTGAGTAAGAAGATTAGTACGAACGGTTCATTCTTTTTATTTTAATTTTTTTTAGTTTTCCATTAATTCCAAAGTTTTTCTTTAAACGTAAATTTCTTGTTTAACAAGAAATTACTAAATGCTCCAGTTCCTATGGCTAGAATTAATGCAATATGATGTTCAATGTCATGAGATTCTATTAGCCAAAACATCATGGCAATCTGGACTAGTGCGCCTAATGAGCTAAACATGCTGAATTTTCCATATTGAGATAGTGTTTTCCTACGTGAGAAATCCTTATCTTCAAAAGTCCAAATTTTATTCAGTATGAAATTGGTAGATACAGATGCAATAATTCCAAAAATATTTGCATGAATATACCATAATTCAGTTAAGCCAGATGTAAAGAGTGTCGAGACAATAAAGTTTACACCAATTCCAGTGGCGCCTACAGTAAAAAACCTTGCAGCTTTTGAAATAAATCGGACTGATTTACGTTTTTCATTTGATGTTTTTGTCTTGCCATTTTTGTATAATTTCCATACTGATTTAAAATAATCAAGTACGGTCAAGCTGTCTAATTTACTTGAACCGTATTTTCTATTTTCAAAAGTATATGGAATCTCCTTGACGTCAATTCCCTTGGTTTTTACAAGGATTTCTAACAGGAATTTGTAACCTAATGCATCAAAATTTAATTCTTTAATGATATTTTTTTTAAATGCAAAAAATCCGGACATTGGATCCTTTATTTTAACATCTAGTCCTTTCTTTGCAATTATTGTAGCGACTTTACTCATTAGTTTTCTCTTAATTGTCCAGCCATGAATGTTTCCTCCTGCAATGTATCTTGAAGCTACAACAAGATCACATTGATATTGTTTGAATGCTTCAATCATTTTTAGGATTATTTGTGGCGGATGTGAATAGTCGCTATCCATGACTACGATCATGTCACCTTTTGCCTGTTGGATTCCTTTGAGAATGGCAGAACTTAATCCGGCTTTTGCTTTTCTATGTATGATTTCTATTGTATAATCTGCTATTTTTTTAACATTTTTTAAATAATCTTCTACAAGTTTTCCGGTTCCATCTGATGAGTTATCATCTACTACAATTGCCTGTATTGAAATGTTTTTTGGGAGTATTTCTCCAATATGCGATAGGATTTTGATTATGTTTTTTGATTCGTTATACGTAGGAATTATTATAGAGACTTGGCCATTCTCACTAATTCTTTGTTCTAACATACCTATTCAATCACAAAAATTGATAGATATTAAACCTTAATTTTTCAAAGCTTGACTAATATAAAAAACAAGATTACTTTTTTGTCAGTTTGGCTTTTCTATAGCCATGACTGAATTTTTTATCATACAGCTTTGAATATTCATACGTCTCTGGATCTATTACATCACTAATTATTACGATTGCAGTTCTGGTGATCTTTTCATCGCTTACTTTTTTTGCAATGTCACCCAGGGTTCCTTTGATTATTTTTTGATCCTTCCAGCTTGCACGATAAACTACTGCAACCGGTGTGGATTTTTTGTATCCTCCTGCAACTGCTTCAGTAACTAAATTAGAGATTAATTGGATGCTAAGATAAAAAATCAGTGTCGCTTTGTGTTTTGCAAGCTCAGAAATTTTTTCACGGTTTGGTACTTTGGTCCTTGATTCTGCCCTTGTAACAATGATAGTTTGAGTAACTCCAGGCAGTGTTAGCTGCATTCCAAGTGCAGCAGCTGAGGCCAAAAATGCGGTAACCCCGGGAACAACAGTGGACCTGATTCCTTTTTTTTCAAGATTGTCAATCTGTTCTTTGATAGCGCCATAAATCGAGGGATCACCGTCGTGTAATCTTACAACGAGTTTGTCTTTTTTTGCATTCTTGTATAACAGATCAAAAATTTCTTCCCTAACTAACTTTGCAGCATCATGCAGTTTGCCTTTTTTGCAGAGCTTCAAGATCGGCTCAGGTATCAAAGATCCGGAATAAACTACAACATCTGCTTTTTTGATTAGTTTTTTAGCTTTGACTGTAATTAGTTCAGGATCGCCGGGGCCACAGCCCACAAAGAATACATCAGACACGTTTTACCACCAAGATTGAAAAATATTTTGTGGTTAATGATGAATCATTTACTTGGCCCAAGGTCATTTTCCGAATAATTTCATTTTCTGTTCCAAGATCTTGCCCGATTGCAAAAATGGAATCATCAGAAAATCCGGATTCTTTTAGGACATCAATTACCTTATCAAAGTATCTTCCATCCTTTAGAAATATCATGGATTCAGAATTTTTTGCAATCTCTTTAACGCTAGATAAATCATAGCACGATGGAATGATTGCAACTTTTTCTGCACCCTCAGCTATGCTTACGCCAACTTTAGATGCAAATGTAAACATTGATACAATTCCAGGAATTACGCTAATGTTCATTTCTGGGTAATTTGCTCTGAGGTCTTTGTGCATGTAAATCCAGGTACTGTACAGGAAGGGATCTCCGACTGTAAGATAAACGACATTTTTTCCAGTCAAGACAGTTTCTGCCATTATTTTAGCATTTTTCTTCCATGTTGCTTCAAGAACATCTTTGTCTTTGGTCATTGGAAAGATTAGTTTTACAATTTGCTGATTCTTTGATTTGTCAATAATTGGCGAAACAACACCAAATGCAATACTGGGTCTGTCTTCCTTAGATGCAGGACACATTATGATATCAGCATTTTGAATTGCATTTACTGCCTTGACAGTAAGTAGATCAACGTCCCCGGGACCTACTCCTATTCCTATTAATCCAGGCATAAAAAATATGATTTTCTTCCTAATTAAAAATCTAGATTAGATTTTAGTCGCAGATATGATAGTTACGGGATTTCGTGCAAGCATCATAGTTCCCGTACTGGTTCTTCGACTTTTTGATATTGTTACTTGTGTAATATCGACAGATTCGAATTGTAGTCTGTTTAGGACCTGCAGCACGGAATATAGAGTCTCAATTAGGATGATCCCAATTACAATTCTACCTCCAGATTTTAATTTAGCTTCAGAAAGCTCAACGATATCTCTAGTATCACCGCCGGTGCCGCCAATAAATATAGTATCAGCTTCTTCTAGTTCCAAAATTTTGTCTTTGGCATTACCATAAATTACTGATATGTTTGAAACGTTGAATTTTTTGATATTCTTTTTTGTTAGCTCAATTGCATTTTCATCATAATCAACTGCCAGTATCTTACCAGATGATTCCACTTGCAATGCAGCTTCAATTGAGACAGAACCGCTGCCACACCCAATATCATAAACAGTTTGTCCTGACTTTAATCGAGCCTTACTAATCTGAATGGATCTTACTTCTTCTTTTGTGATAGGAACTTTGTCTGTCCTTTCGAATTCTTCATCAGGAATGCCAGGTGTTTTAAAATTCCACATCAGCATTACCACTTTGTAATTATGAATCTAGACATTGATTATACCGGATGTACTTCCTAAATGAGTCAGCGTGTAGCTTACGATCCATGAAAACAGATACAGAAAAACATAGCTTCCAATGGCCTGTGTAACAACTTTCTTTCTATCAGATGACGGTAGCTGCATCTTCATTTGTTTTGCCACAATTACTGTTGCAAAAAAGACTATAATCATGAATCCAATTGATGCCCATCTTCTGTCTTCGCCTTCAATATCTTCAAAGATGAAAGTGGATGCGGTTCCGGCAATTACGGCCAGAGCAACACGCATCCAGTATAACTTACCTAGCTTTCTATCTTTTTCACTCTTCTCAGCAATACTGATCGGAGGATCTGCAGAAGGAATGTCGGGAGCGGGTTCAGGTTTTTCTGTTTCTGGAATATCTGTAGGAATATCTTCTTTTATGGATTCTTTTTTTGAATCATTAGGGTCAATTGTAGGTCTGGATTTTTTCTTTTTGAATTTTGCCAAGTAAATTTCTAGCGTGTCTCAAGCAAACCATGTTTAATATCTTTGGTCATGATTAAGCGTATCAAAGCAAGAGTATAATTTTAGACACAATCCATGATGAATATGGCACTGGCAGGGATAGAATTACGATATTTGGTAAATAAAATTTCAGAGCAGGTTCAAGGATACTACATAAGCAATATTTATGGAATCACAAAAGATAGCATCCTCTTCAAGCTTCATCATACAGAAAAAAGTGATCTCTTTATGATGATATCAACATCTGGTGTCTGGTTGACTGCAGTAAAGATTGATCAGATAGAACCAAACAGATTACTCAAAAGATTAAGAAGTGATCTGCTCAGACTAAAATTAAAAAAAATAGAACAGATCGGAGCAGAAAGAATTGCGTATTTTATTTTTGAGGGATTTGGAAAAGAGTTTGTTTTGGTAGGGGAATTCTTTGGTGATGGAAATATTTTATTGTGTAATAACGAAATGAAAATTCTTGCATTACAGCATTCAATAGAAGTCAGACACAGAAAGCTAAGTGTTGGCCTAGAATATGCACAACCGCCGGTTAGCGGATTGGATATTTTTGATCTTAAAGAACCAGATTTTGATGGGCTTAAAACAACAGATTTGGTTGCAGCAAAATGGTTTGGAAGAACATTGGGATTGCCAAAAAAATATGTTGAGGCAGTTTTTGGGATTGCCCAAGTTGATGGTAAAAAAATTGGAAATTTATTAACAGATGAAGAGACAGGGAAAATTTTTGAAACTGTAAAGAAAATTGTTTCAGATGTGGTATCAGGCAACCATCAAGCTGTAATAGTCAGAGATGAAAAAACAGAAGTTCTTCCTGTTAAGTTAGGAAAATTGGAGGGAGAAGTAACAGAAGCTAACAGCTTTATCGAGGGACTAGATACGGTTTTTACAGAAAACATAGTTGAAAAGGGAAAGTCAGTTCAATCAAGCGGTTCAGATAAAAAAATTAAGGAATTGCAAACTCAAATTTCTGAACAAGAAAAAGCAATTGAAACTGTAAAAGAGAGATCGAAGAATATTACGTTGGTTGCAAACTCTCTTTATGAGATGATATCAAAAGGAATAATATCAATTGAGGATACGTCAGCACAAGAAATTTTAGCAAACAATAACGCAAAATTGATCAATGAAAAAGGGATTTCGTTGGTAGTTGTTCAGGATGAAAAAATAAAGATTAACACTGCATCACCCTTGCAGTCAATTGCATCAGTACTGTTTAATGAATCCAAAAAACAATCAGGTGCAATATCGTCTATTCAGGCAATCAAGGAAAAAACAGAGAAAAAGCTAGAAAAATTCCAAAGTAAAACGGAATCTGAGAAAGATTTGGTTCTAGTCTCAGAGATTCGAAAGAAAAACTGGTATGAAAGATATAGGTGGTTCTTTACCACCGATGGATTACTTACAATAGGTGGCAGGGATGCTGCGTCAAATTCGGCTGTAATTAGAAAACATTTGGATAAAAATGATAAGATATTTCACGGTGATATTTTTGGTTCGCCATTTTTTATTTTAAAGGATGCAGAAAACGCACCAGATTCAAGTATGAATGAGATTGCGCATGCTACAGTCTGCTTTAGTAGGGCATGGAGAGAGGGAATGTATGGTGTGAGCGCATATTGGGTTCGGCCAGAACAGGTAAAAAAATCAGCACCAAGTGGAGAGTTTCTTCCAAAAGGTTCCTTTACAATTGAGGGACAGAGAAATTTTATCAAATCAGAAACGCTTCGATTGGCTGTTGGAATTATTCCTATAGATGATGATTATGTGCTCACATGCGGTCCGCCTGAGCCAATTAAAAAAAATTCTTTGTGCTATGCAATAATTGAACCACACGGATTAGAGATGGCAGAAGCTGCCAAGAAGATACGGATAGAATTTTCAAAAATGTTTGAAGATATTACAAGAAAAATACACGTAGATGAATTTGTTCGTGCATTGCCAGCTGGAAAGAGTCAGATTGCAAAAGTCGAGATGGGAAATTCACAAAAGAGAGATTTTACTGGTGATGAATTTGACTAGAAGAATCAGTATCAAATGAGATTTTCATTCCATCCTTTAGAGAAACAAACTCTTCATCACTAGCTATAACTAACGGAATGTTTGCCAATGCACACCCGGTAGCCACTGTAAGATCTGCTTTTTGACAGATCATTGCAAGCGGAGCCGCATTATTTGATTTTATTGAATAGATTGTATATGCGCCTACACTGCTGCCTGCACCTGATGGAAAGACAAGAACGGTATCCTTGATTGATTTGGCATATAGATCATGATTCCTGTCACTAATTACCCCGGTTTTTTTATCAACTGTGCCCAAAAAATTGATTGGATTATCAGATTTTAAAACGATGCCGTTTATTTTTCCTGAAACTAGAATTTTTTTCATTGTGTCTCATCTTCAACTATTTGTGATAATGGTTTTAGATTAACATCTACGCCGTTGGAATTTTTAAGATAAAATGCACCCTTGATGCTGTTAGTTGTGACTGCATCAACATTGTCTTTGTTTATAAGGGGAGACAAACACGTACAACAATCAGATAAAATTTCACATCCTGCCCGCTCAAGTTCAGTAATATATCCGATTTTTGTCGCTTGTTCTTTTACAGTTCTTGGCATAAACACCATGCATCTTTTTTCAAATGAACGGCCCTTTAATTTGCCGGCAAGATCAGTGATCTCGTCCAATCCTAGTTGAGGGCTGCCAAGCGTTATCAAGTCGCCTTTCTCTGCTGTATTTAGCTCATCATGCACGTTTTGCATCTCTTTTTCATCAAAATCTATTTTTTCACAGCCAGAATCTCCATCCCCAAAGATAAACTTGGCACAGGTGCCAGATGTCCCCATTCCACCACACATTGCCTTTGTTTGTCTCTTGTCCATCTCTGCAAGGCCAGAAACATTTACAGACGTATCCCCAACCTTGCCTGCAAAAAATCCAAGCATTCCATATGTTAACTCGTTAGGATTTTGTACTTTCATTCTAATTGTAACATTAGGAGCATCTTCTTTCCGTAATGAGGTGTATGGGCTCTTTCCAACAAGTGCACTAGCTAATGCACTAAATGCGCTTTCTTTGTTTGTTTTTAGATTATCATATGAATTTGCATGGATTGCTGCATTACTTTCAGCAAATGCAACCTGTGATCCATTTGTAGGAATGTCAAAAATTTCGTATGGTATGCATGAATATGACGGAATAACGCCCATTGTTTCATATGAATTTTGGATTGAGAGCTGTTTTGAGATGAAATTCTCATCTAAATTATAATTTTTTACATTATCAATATCAAATCCCATTGGATTTAGAGTGGTTTTTACCTTAACGCGTGCGTTTTTACTGATGCCGGAGAGAAATCCTTCTCCCGCATCCCCAATTGTATTATAGTTTACGCCAGAAAGATGTGCCCAATCTATCTGTACCAGTTTTTCAGCATCAGTTGCCTCACCGGTTGCAACCAAAATTCTGTATGCCATCTGCATTATTTCTCCCTGCTCGCCTTTTAGTGCAGATTCCTCTTCTCTAGTTAATTCCAATAATACTGATTTGTTACTACAGTTATAATACTTGTATGTAGTTTTTCAATTAGAAATGCAAAAGATTCTTCGTGGAATGACTGATACCATGAATGCCGTAAAGCCGCCAAGAATTACTGCATTAAGAGATCTTCATGATGCAGAAACCGGTCCGTTTAGCATTTTGATTGGGACTATACTATCTGCAAGAACAAAAGATGAGGCTACAACAAAAGCGGTCAAGGAATTATTTAAGAAATACAAGAATCCAAAGCAGCTATCAAATGCAAAAGTAGGAGACGTAGAGAAAATAATTAAATCGATTGGATTTTTTCACGTAAAATCTAAAAGAATTATTGAAGTTGCAAAGATAATTAGTACAAAATACAGGGGCAAAGTTCCAGATGATTTAGAGACCCTAGTCCAATTGCCAGGAGTTGGAAGAAAAACTGCAAATTGTGTCCTAGTCTATGCATTTGAAAAGCCAGCAATCCCAGTTGATATTCATGTTCATAGAATTTCAAATAGATTGGGACTAGTCAGAACAAAAGATCCCGAAGATACAGAGCAGGAATTGATGAAAAAAATTAAAAAAAAGTATTGGATTGACATTAATGATACATTTGTAATGTATGGTCAGAATATTTGCAAGCCAGTTTCACCAATGTGTAATGTATGTAAAATTAAAAAGAGCTGTAAATATTACAAGTCACTTAACGCTTCTTAGTTAGAAATAATGCGCCAACTATTACGCCTATGCCTGCTGCAACATAGAATGGAAACAGTGCAAACACGTTCTTTGCAGGATCGCCTGATAGAAATTCTACAATCATGCTGCCAGAATTTATTGCAGGAGGATCAGTGGAACTCTCCATTCCATGAACAGAATACGAATGAATTGCAAATTCCCCAATATCCAGATTAGTTACAACAATTCTAGCACCGTTATTGACAGTGAGTCCTGCCCTATCAGTAAAGGATATGATTGATTTTGCTGATGGATACCAGCCTCTATCTAAATCCCTGTGAACAACAACATAACCTTCCTTTGGAGTTTGAACTGCAACCCAAAACTTGTTGTCAGGTTGTGAACCCATGCCAACTTCAATAAACTCATCGTGTGTGCTTTGATCATACAGTCTTAGAGCTGCATTGCCATTTGGATTTGCATACAGCAAATTGTTATCAATTGTAACTTGCCAACTAACTGCATGTAAATCATCAAGAGCTCTTATTGGCGCCTCACGTAATACTGTGTTAAATTCGTCTGCAGGAATTTCTAATGTATCAATAATCAGTGACGGATTGTTTTGTTCCTGAGCAAATGCCGGAGATGCAAAAATTACAGATAACAGAATTGATGTAAGAATATACTTCACAAGCTAGGTGCAGATCTGATTGAATAAAAATCTAATCAACAAAAGGTTTTGGATGATCCAAGATTACTTGTGCCACTTCTGGTCTTAAGATGAATTCAGAAGGTGCTTGACCGTTTTGAATCATTTCTCGAAGCGCAGTTCCGCTGATTTGTTCTTTAACGTCATTATCATGCGGGCAGGCTTTTGGGGTTGTGTATGTAAGACATTTTCTGCAGTAAAAGAATGGCGGGAAAAATACGGGGGCAATGTGCAGCTCTGGGTAGTCATCGAAGATTTTTTGTGCAGCAAATGGATCATAGAATTTTCCAACACCTGCATGATCACGTCCTATAATGATGTGTGTACAGCCATAATTTTGTCTCATAATCGCATGATGTATTGCTTCTTTGGGACCTGCATACTTCATTTCAGTATGCAAAGTTCCTAGTTGACACCTGTTTTCTGGATAGTATGACTTTATCATGGTTTCATAGCACTTGACAATTACTTCATCCACAAAGTCACCGGATTTTTTCTTTCCAATGATTGGATTAACAAATACGCCATCGCGTGTTGTAATTGATGTCTTTTGTAGCATTTCATGTGCTACGTGTGGTGGATTTCTAGTTTGAAATGCACAGATTGTTTTCCAACCTGCTTTAGCAAAAGATTCTCGTGTTTGAATTGGCGTTAATCGATTTTTTCTAATTTCAGTATCATCAGGTCTCTGAATATAATCAATTTTTCCACCTACAAGGCAATCTTTCATGGATGCAGTTTTTGCAACACCTGGATGAGATGAATCAGTTGTTCCATAAACTCCTTGCATAGTTTTTTCTTTATCAAAAGAATATGTTTCCTCTACATGCAACACTGCAACTCTGACTCCTTGTGGATTTTGCAATAAAACATCTCCAGCTTCTTTCATTTTAGAAGCTGTATCTTCATCAACATCAAGTACAATCGGAATAGTCCATGCCAAATCATTTGATAATCTGCCCCTAGAAATAACACTTTCAAAATCTTCTTGTCCTAAAAATCCCTCTAGTGGACTAAAAATTCCATCTGCTATATTTTCTACATCATTAGCAAGATCTTCAGGAATTGTTAGTGAGAATAATCCGATAGGATCATCATCTATTTTGGTAATTCTATTTATCAAGACTCCGCCATGAGGTTTAATTGAATCATTTTCAGACATGCTAATCTGCTCTTTTACGCTCTATATGAAGGCCGCACTCTTTGTTTCCATCTTGTTCCCACCACCATCTACCTGATCTAATGTCTTCGCCAGGCTTAATGGGTCTGGTACATGGTTCACATCCTATGCTTGAATAGTTTTTATCAAGAAGGTTGTTGCATGGCAGATTGTTGTTTTTTATATAATCCTGAACTTGCTGCCAAGTCCAATCAATGATTGGATTAATTTTTAAAATTCCATCATGAGCGTGATCAAGCTGAAAAATTGTTACGTTTTCTCTGTTTTTGGTCTGATCACGCCTTATTCCGGTAACCCAACCGTCTAATGTATTGAGCATCTTATTCATTGGGTGTACTTTACGAATTTCACAACACAGTTTTCTGTTTTCCACACTTTCATAAAACAGATTCATGCCTTTATCCCGAACCATGCCTTCAACTTCTTTTGTATCAGGAAACAAGACTTCAACAGAAATGTTGTATTTTTTGCTAACGATATCTATGATGTCATAGGTTTCCTGTGGCAATCTTCCAGTATCAAGGGTGAAAAATCGGAAATGAGGATTGATTTTTAGCATAATGTCCATAACGACGGCGTCTTCGGCGCCAAAACTTGACGCTTTTGCAACTTTGGGATGAAGATTATCAGAAGCCCATTGTAACGCTTCTTCTGTGGTTTTTATTTTAGAGTTCAGATCATCTACTTGTTCTTGTGTAAACTTTGTCACATTTTTACTGAAATTATTAGTTTTATATTGATTACCCGTAGGTTTTATCCTAAATTATAAACAAGTGAATTTTAAAACAGAAAATATGAATGAAATATCATATGTAGTAGTTTTTCCAACAATATTTTCAAAAAATAAGATTCCAGATTTGGTTTCAAACATCAAGAAAATTCTAAAAATGAAAAATCAGGAATTCAAGTCTGTTAAACGCGATGGTGATGTAATTTTAGTGGATGCAAACGATCCAGTATTTGCATCATCTACTATCAATTTGCTTTTCGGTATTGAAAAAATAGCAATAGCAAGACAGATAGACAATAATTTCAAAGATATTGTTTCTGAAATTACATCAATTGGAGGTAATTTGCTATTAAGGGGTGAAAAATTTTTGGTTAAAGTAGAAGGAACATCAAAAGGATTTGTAACAAAAGATGCAGAAATTGCAGCTACATCAGATATCATAGAAAAAAAATCAAATTTAGGTGCACGGCCAGGAACAGATGAAGATTTTGATAAACTGCTTTACACATACTTGACAAAAAATAATGCATATATCTGTATTTTTTCAGATCAAGGTAATGGTGGAATTCCATATAGATCACAAAAGGAAAAAACCATTTGTGCAGTATATGATGAAATTTCAGCAGTTTCCTGCTTTGAGACAATAAAGCAGGGTTATGACGTAAAAATAATAGTCTGTTTTAGACAAAAATCAGAACTAATGAATCTTGCAAAAATAATTAATCAGATAATACCAAGATTGATGCAAGATAATATTGATTTTGAGTTCCTGGAATTAAAAATTAATCCTAATGGAATTAAAAATTATTTAATTTATGTAAATTCAATATTAGAAATATTACTACAATATTCAAACAGACGGGTATCATTGGCATTGTCACCCTTGGTTTTTTCTCCAGAGTTTGTTGATAATTCATTAAAACGGGTGTTTGAAAGAAAGAAATTTCCCATACTTCCATTAACTGGTGTTGATGTTAATTTGTTTGAAGAGGCAAAGGAGATTGGATTGGAAAGAAATATCAAAAAATTAGAAAAGATGGTCACCATGACCTCAAATGAAATTCCTTCTTTTTCAAAAAAAGATGTAGAGTATGGGCTTGAAACAAAGAAAAAGATCAAAATCAAAGTGGGACCAAACAACCTACATGATATTTTGGACTCGCTAGAAAATCATTGAGAATTTAAACGGCATTATTTTATTCCACATTGTGCTCAAAATAGGAGAATTCATCTACCCTTGGGGAAGCGGTCATTATTCACGAATGATGAGGTTTAATGATGTATTAGGGGATCATCTTAAAGAAAAATTTGAGGTTCATTTTTCTAGCAAAGATCATGTTTATGAAAAATTATTAAAGAAATTTCCTGATCAAAGAGAGAAAATCCATCAAATTTTAATGCCAACGCCAATTGATGGTAAATTCGGTCCTAGTATTTCATTGTCATTGATGAATTTGTTATTACCAGTTTCAAAAAATCCTGCGTTAGTAAGACAAGTTGTAGATTATTTAAGAGAAGAAAGAAAGCTTTACGACAAGGAAAAATTTGATCTGGTGGTTAATGATGGGGATATGGGATCAAATATTTTAGCAAAAAATCGTAATATTCCAAGCCTGTTTATAACAAATCAGTTTAGACCAAAATTGTATAGTTCAAGGGCATATCTTTATCCATCACTAATTTTTATTGCAAAACAGATTGAAAAAGCTTCAAAAATTCTTGTTGCAGATTCGCCGCCGCCATACACAATGTGTGAATATAACCTGAATTTTACAAAAGAGGTAGAAAAAAAGATTATCTATGTAGGACATTTTACAGGCAATAAGCAAGTTAAAAAGGAGAAAACTTCAAATCTTGAAAAATTAGTAAAGAATGAAGAATTTGGTTATTGGATGAGAACCGGAAATAAATCGACAAACGATGGTACTGGTGAGAGATATGAAAAAGTATTTCATCAGAATGAAATGAAAGATGAAAAAAGAATAATATCACATGCAAGAAATAATCCAGATATAGATTCAGTGTTAGGAAAAGATGGAAAAAAATATTCAATATCTGAAGCACTGGATAAAAAGATTGATTGGTTACAGATTGATGTTGGATTTCTATCAGAACAGGAAAAAGATACAGTTTTGAATTTATGTAAGTATGCAGTAGTTAATGGATCACATACGGTAATGGGAGAAATAATGGGTGGAAAAGCAAAGCCGATAATCGGGATTCCAGTTTATGATGAGCATACTAATAATATCAAATGGGCAGAAGAAGAAAAACTGGGAATTTTAGCCATAAAAACAGACCAGGTAACTGCGGGAATATCTAAAATTAAAGAAAATTATGATGAATTTCAAGATAGCTTGAATAAATTTTCAGAGAATTTTGTTCCCAATGGGGCAGAAAATTCAGCCAGGATTGCTGCTCAGATCTTAGAGGAAAAGAGATAATACATTATTTACATGATTTTGTTCATCTGGCACGTAGGATTTCGATGGGCGAACGGACCGAAAGGGATGATGAAAAAATCTGCGTGTCAGATAATATCGATCAATTAAGAATGTGGGAACGCTTTTATGGAAAAAATTAAGCCAAATCATCAGTGCCTAACTGTCCTGAATGTACATCACGAGAGAAGAAGAAGATAGAAGCAAAATACATAGAAGATTTCCCAGAAGAGGAGGATAGAAGCAGAGACGCATTATTCAAGTTATTTGATGAAATTGATATTCCAATGAAAATGGATGAAAAGAATAGGCGACATTTTATCTGTAAGCGATGCGGATTGTATGCAACAAGGGAAGAGGTTTCAGATATTAGATTCAAATTAAATCAGAAGGAAAGGACACGTGATGATAAACATGATGACTATCTAGAATGGTGGTCAAAGAGTAAAAAAGAAAAAGCAGAAAGTTAGAGTCGATTTATCATGGTAAAAAAGAAAGACGATATTCCAAAATGGGTTACTGATGAAATTCAAAATGCAAAATTTAAGAAACCTGAGGAATTAAAAAAATCAGGGTATATTCTAGAATTTTATTATGAAGACAACAAAATTGATGTACAATTGTATGATGCCGTAGATGATGGACGACACATTGTAACAATGGATGTACCAAAGACCATCAAAATTGATGATCTGCTAAAGGGTGAAGTTTATGAATTTGTTTTTGATCAACATAAAGCACCATTAAGCAAAAAAGTGTCAGAATTTCTTGAAAAAGAAAAAGAAATTGAAATGAAAGCAATTTATCAATTTGATCTAAAGTCATTAGAATTGCTAGACGTAGGATCTAATGAATCAAATGATAATGATGAATAGATTAATCCCTTCTGATTGAATCTAACTGTTTTTTGAAAACACTTCCTATGATTGGATTGATAATATAAGGAAATGTATGTTTTACCCATACTGCAACTCTTGCCACAGATGGAACAATAATTTCCAATCTAGAAGAATTTGATGCTTTCAAAATTGCTTTTGCAACAGTTTTAGAACTAAGGGAAACCGGGGAAAATTTTGGTATGTTTTCAAATGAAGGATGATCAAAGAAATTGGTTCTAACCATGATAGGACTAACAACGGTAACTCCAACTCCGGTATTTTTTAATTCATGTTTTAATCCCTCTGAAAATCCTAACATTGCAAATTTGGAACCGCTGTAGGAAGCCATTTTGGGTAAGCCAAAACTTGCTGCAACAGATGCAACATTTACAATATGGCCAGTTTTTTTATCTAGCATTGATGGAAGGAAATTTTTGATGCAATAGACCATTCCAAAATAGTTCGTTTCCATCTGTGATTCAATTTGATCAATACTAAGTTCAGATACATATCCATGAATGGCAAATCCTGCATTGTTGACTAAAATATCAACAGCGCCAAATTTTTCCAAAACTGTTTTTGACATTTCTTCCACATGATCTTTTTTTGATACATCACATTGACAAATCAGTGTGGACGTGTTGAATTTTTTTAGCTCGTTTTCAACCTGCTCAAGATTGTCTTTATTTCTTGCAACTAAAATTATAATTGCACCAAGCTTGGCAAATTCTATCGCGGTTTCTTTACCAATACCGGATGATGCACCAGTAATCAGAACAACCTTGTTTTGAAAATCCACAATTCAGAAAAAATGTTTGAGGATAAAGTAGTTTCGTTGTGAAAATTTTGTTGTATAAATATACATTTGCCCATAGCCATGAAATATGAAATTTCATTTTAGAATACATTTGCCCTCAAAAAAGCATTTTCAGTATTTGCGCCTGTAAATTATTCTGAATGCAAAAATTTACTAAAATAACAAATGAGGATTACTATGCATTGGTACAGTAACTACATAATTTTTGTGAGATTTTTTAGTATTAAAAAAGACATTGTCAGGATCACAAATGCCTTCTAATGATATCATTGAATTATGCAGAAACAGGTGATAAAGATCTAAGATAACCTAAATGTAAACGACATGCCAATTCTGCCAAAGCATCAAACCAGGATAGTTCTGTGATGAAACTGAGATCAAGATTCTATATTATGCAGATGATGATAAATCCGGGTTTGGCAAGAATAAGCTATACCTTATAGGATTCACAAGAAATTTAACATGACTTTTGTCATTGCCATGAAAATTTCCCTGCTTTATTTTTTGAGGGGAGCCCAGAAAAATCAAAACGTTACGATATAAACACGGTTTTGTCTCAAGGTTCAGCCATCAGAAAATGGGCACTGATTTTGATGCCACTGATAAAGCTAACAATAAAAAAACATACGAGTTTGCCGGAATAATTTGTCTTGAAACATTGTAAAATATCAAAAATAATTTGTATTTTTATTTTTGTTTAGGTATTTTGCTTAATGCCAATTTAACCAAAAGTAGCCAAGTGATTACAATTGGAACATAATATGTTGCAATTCTCCAGCCAATTACTGCATCCCAAGCAACTATGTCTTCAGTGATTTGAAATGCAAAGGGATCCAGATTATTCAGATATGCGATAATTCCAAATTCTGCTAAACCTGAACCGCCTATAGTAATTGGCAAGTTTCCAATTGCATTTGCGCCCATAACTGCCATAATAGAATCAAACGCATTAATTACAAATCCGGTACCCATTGCGATGATCATAAAAGAAATTCCGTAAAATGACCAGGACACAAGTGAAAACAGAAATGAAACTGTAAAGATTTTTTTAGATTCGGTGGTTTTCAGATTTTCTCTGCTCATAGTGCATACTTCTTCCATCCATGTGTTTGTTTTGTCAATGGCATTTGCACCTTTTTCTTTTCCAAATTTTGTTGCAAGATTTTGCAAAACTTTTGGTACTTGAAATGTGTGTTTGGAAGAAAGGAAAAACACAACCATCCATAAAGATGTAATGACAATACTAGTGGCTAATATAACAGCCGCAACAACATATGCACCGCTTAACAACGCAATAATTCCTGCCATAATAGATAACAGGCCTGCCGCAAAGACTTCAGTTACAATATCCATAACTGCAATCCATGCAGATTTTGCAGGTTTTGCACCTTTTTTATGCAAATAATAAATTACAACAAATTCTGCTCCGATGAACATTGGAGTTGTAAATTTGATAAATTCGCTGCCAACTCTAACGCCAACCAGTTTGGAAAATGAATCAAAATTACCCAAGTATTTTCTTGTTATGTATGCAAATTTGACTCCTTGAAGACCTAGCTTTATCATCATTGCAATGACTGCGCCTACAAATGGAAATAACCCAATGGCTAGTACATCTTCAAATTTAATATCAAATTGAATGGCAATGATAAAAATTGGAATTAAAGTAATGGGGATGGCTACAATTCTCCAGTTCATTTGATGATTTTTTTTAAGGAATCAAATATGAAAGTTGAGTAGGTTTCTAGTCATTAAAAAGTTAATTTTGAAAATCATCTATCAAAAATAGAATTTTTTTATTGATCCTAAAGTTCTTGCCTAATTTCTTCAAAGATGAATCTGGCATGTCAAAATCTGAAGGATTTCTTTCATTTAGTAATTTTATGGCTAAATTTTGAAGATATCTTTCCCCTTCAGTTGCACCTTACATCGCAAAGACAGTATAATTTAGTCAGCCAGATATCAAATGGAATTTGTCTCATTTTTCAATACCAATCTGGCATTTTAAAGACATGATACAAAAATCAAGTAGTTTGAAATATAGGCAAATGGTGAAAACTAGACGGATTGAAAACAATTTTTGTTTCTGGTACTGCGGGGTCGGGAAAATCGTTGCTTTCATCAAAGCTTCATGAATATTATACAAAAAATGGGGCGTTTGCTGCTGTGCTAAATTTAGATCCTGGTGTAGAAAATTTAGCATATACTTGTGATATAGACGTTAGAGATTATGTTGATTACGTTTCAATTATGCAACAATATGATCTTGGACCAAATGGGGCGATGGTAATGGCCAATGATTTGATCGCATCAAAGATTGACGATATACAAAATGACGTAGACAAGGTAAATCCAGATTATCTGATTGTAGATACGCCCGGTCAAATTGAATTATTTGCATATCGTTCCAGCGGACGCTTTATAATAGAGAACATTACATCAGAAGAAAAAACAAATGTATTTCTTTTTGATGGTGCGCTGATTAATACTCCAGTAAATTTTGTTTCAATTGCATTACTTGCAACATCCATAAGATTACGTTTGAATTTGCCAACAATCAATATTTTAACAAAAACAGATCTTATTGGCGACAAAATAAAAGAGATTTTACAGTGGTCGTCTAATTTGAAGATATTGGAAAATGCCATTGCTAATGATACAGATGGCGACACGTATACATTAACTACCAATATTTTACGAGGATTAAATTTGGGTGGATTTGCACAGGGATTAATTCCAATATCCAATGTAACTGGGGAAGGTTTTGTAAATCTTCAAGGAGCCCTAAGTAGAATTCTTAACTTGGGTGAGGAGGTAGAAGATTAATTGGTATCAAAAGTTACAATAAAGGCACCATCTTCAACTGCAAATTTAGGACCAGGATTTGATGTATTTGGACTTGCAGTAGACGCATTTTATGATACAGTCACATTAACTAAAATAAAAAACGGAATCAAGATAATTACTGATGATGATGTGCCTGTAAATCCTGAAAAAAATACAGCAGGACTGGTTGTAAAAAATATGAGAAAAAGATTCAAAATTAAGGAAGGCATTGAGATAAGGATTAAGAAGGGAATTCCTGCGGGATTTGGAATGGGAAGCAGTGCCGCATCAGCTGCTGCGGCTGCAGTTGCGTTTGATAAATTATTTGGGCTAAAACTGGACAAAAATACATTAGTGGAATTTGCCGGATCTGGAGAAAAAGCTAGTGCAGGAACAGTACATTATGACAATGTTGCAGCATCCGTTTTAGGCGGATTTGTAATTGTAAAAACAGATCCTTTGGATGTAATTAGAATTGAGCCTCCAGCTAACCTTAGGATGTGTATTGCAGTTCCAACAATTGAGGTGCCAAGGAAAAAAACCAAAGTGTCAAGGGGAGTGATTCCGAAAAAAATTAACTTGACAGATAGTATTTTGAACTTGGCAAATGCAGCAGCAATTGTAGTGGGATTTATGAAGAAAGACTCTGAAATGATTGGAAATTCAGTTAGGGATGTAATAGTTGAGCCTGCAAGACAAGACATGATTCCAGGCTTTGCAAAAGTTAAGGAAAATGCCATAAAGGCAGGAGCATTGGGTGTCACAATTAGTGGTGCAGGTCCTTCAGTAATTGCATTTTCAAAAAGATCTGCTGACTTGAAAAAAATTAATTTGGCCATGACAAAAGGATTTGCATCATCAAATACAAAATGCCAGACGATAATTTGCAAACCTAGTAATGGCGCAATAGATAAATGAGTAGATTATGAAAAGGGCAGTTATTGTTTTTAGTGGAGGAATTGATTCTGTGTGTGCGGCCTCGTATTTAAAATCAAAATATGAGTTGCATGGAATTACGTTTTCGTATGGACAAAAAGCAGACAGTGAGATTGCAGCTGCAAAATCTTTTGCAAAAAAATTAGGGCTAAAACAACACAAAATAATTGATATCGGTTTTATGAAAGATTTGTACGGGAATTCAAACGTTTTAACCAGTTCAAAAAGAAAAATTCCTGAAAAATTTGAATATTCGATTGTCGTTCCTATTAGGAATGCCGTTTTCTTATCAATCGCCTCAGCTTGGGCTTTTACAATTAATGCATCTTTAGTTGTGTATGGCGCACATACAGGAGACAGATATTATCCTGATTGCAGACCAAGTTTTGCAAAAAAATTGGAAACAGCATTTAACCAGGGTGAAATTGATGGCATTAAATCAAAATTACGAAAGGGTATTGAAATCTGGTCGCCGTACCGCAATGGATTATCAAAAAGTGACTTGTTAAAAGCTGGAATGACGGGTGTGCTGGGCAGTTCCATATTCAAAACGTGGAGTTGTTATTCTAACAAGAAATATCACTGCGGGATCTGTGAATCCTGCAACAATAGAAAGATTGCATTTGCAAAAGCTGGCATTAAAGATAAAACAAAATATCTTAGATAGTTTTAGTAGCTATTTCTAAGAATCTTCTTTTTTAGAATCAAACCTCTAATCCCAATATACCAAACCAGGAAAAACCCGCCTACAATACCCATGAATACATAATTTTGTATTTCTGGAGTTAGTCCCTCAATGGAATCAGTAATTTTACTTGACGCTAACATGGAAACAGCAATTACAATAACACATTCGATTGCATACCATGTCCAATTAGGCCATGATTCTTTTGGAATGTGAATGTATGGATTTGCCCCCATGTTTGTGGTCAAAAATATTGATTATTTAATTTTTCAGTATTGGCTAAAAAGATGAGTCTGAAGCACGCTTTCTAATCAGGGACATTATACTTGCTTTTTCCTCTTTATTTTCATAAATTCCCCTAAATGCAGATGAAGAAAGAGTTGCATCATTTTTGACACCGCGCATTTTCATGCAAAGATGTTCTGCATCAGCTAAAACTACTACTCCTTTTACTCCCTGAGAGTATAGCTCATCAGCAATATTTTTTGTTAATCGCTCTTGAATCTGAAGTCGTTTTGAAAACTTTTCAACTAGTCTAACTAATTTTGATATTCCAAACACTCTGCCATTTGGAGAGTATGCGATGTGAATTTTTCCATAAAAAGGCAGCATGTGATGTTCACACATGGAATAAAATTGGATGGAACGAGCAATGACCACATCAGAATCCTCCGAAAATTGGACGGATAGTTCCGAGTCAGAATCATAGCCACTAAAAATTTCTTTGTACATATTTGCAATTCTCTCTGGAGTTTCCCGTAAGCCTTCACGTGTCGGATCCTCCCCAACCTCAATAATTAATTCTCTAACAAGTTTTTTTACACGTTCTTGATCCATTTTATATTCTCACAGAATTTTTCTAGTATTTGAACGTAATCAGATTTTTAGGCAGATGGTAACATCATGGGGCACCAATAAATTTGTGTAATTGCGGCACTACCTTGACATCAATGTAATGGGGATATACCAGATCATATAATTCCAATAAGAGATCTAGCGACGGTTCTGAAATCCCATATGTAGGTTGAATTACAAAGCCAGAAATATCATTTTTAGAGACGATTTCAAAAATATCCTTTACTAATTTTTGAAACTCGTTGGGATGTGTTTTTGAACTAACAACAACTTTGATGTATGTTACTTTATTTGTTTTTACAGATGAACTAAGGCATTTCATTGTATGGCCAATTAACTTGTCATAATGTTTTGAATCAACAAAATCAGAATCTTTTGTTTTAAATTCAATTTTAACAATATCAATAAATGGCAAAACATGATTAAATCTATCAATATCAAAACATGATGATTCAAGATATGTAGGAATTTTTTTATCCTGTATATGCTTTGCAAGTAATGCTACGGCCTCGTGTTGAATTAATGGATCACCTCCTGTGAAATTTACTTTATAAGTTTGATTTTTCAGATTAGAATCAAGTAGCTTGGTTGCATGTTCAATAGAATATTCTGTACCAGAATCAAGTGGCAGTGATTCTTTTGTATCACAATAAAAACAGGTAAAGGGACATCCAGCTAGTCTGACAAAAAGGGTTTTTGTTCCATAAAGAATTCCTTCTCCCTCAACTGAGGTAAATATTTCAAACAGTCTTACTTTCAAGTAATAATTGTAATTTTTTTCATTATTTATTCAATGAGTTTCTAATGCATGACTGGCTCGTTGGAATAAAATAATCCTGAAATGAAGAAAATTACTCCTAAAATACCAATTGTACTTCCTACAAGTTCTATTTGATTTTGAAAATCTCCTTCAAGAGAGCCCCACAACCATGCCATCAGCGCACCAACAATAATCATTGGAATGCCTACGCCGACAGCGATTGTTTTTGAAGCCATGAACAAATTCTTTAGAAAATGTATATGAAGCTTATGATACCTAGCTCATTGAACTTTTGATGATTTTTACCAATTCGATGAGTTCTCCAAACTTTTCTTTTGCATCAGAGATATTATCATCATCAATCAAGGTTTCAATTTCCTGAACCAGGGAATTTGCTTGTTGAACTTCAGATATATCAAGATCCATATTTTCAGCTTTGTCTAGTGTGTCCTGAATTTCATCTAATTGTTTCAGGGCAAATTTTTTGGCTCTGTCTGATGTAGAATGAGATTCATGACCGTAAATGTCATTTTTGATTGCTTCTATAAGAGATTCCAATTTTTCTATTGTTTTGTTTGCTTCTTGAATATCATCAGAGCTTGTCTGTTGGCGTGCCTGAACAAATAATTCCTTTATTTTAGAAAAATCAATTCCCATATTATGTTTTTCAGAGATTGCCTTTAGGATCTGAAAATAATTGTCTAAACTATCTAATTCACTTGTAAGATCTCTATCCGACGCATTAGATATGGTTCCTGGTTCTTCTACAGGTTCAGAGATCATTCTGGTGATTTGTTTGAAAGATTTCATGGCAACAAGGAAACTTTCTTGTGCTTGTTCTAAATCATCGGGTAAAGAATTTTCTAGTAGTCTAACTGCAGCATGTCCTTGTTGATATAGAGTTTGTATGTCTGAAGGTACTGAATCGTCATAAATTCTATCTAGCTGATTAGAGATTTGCTTGTCTGCTTGTGTTGCAATGCGTAACAAAATATCAGGATCGTTTTGTGCATAAGCAGAGTTGGTCAATGAGGCAGATACGGTTCCAAAAAATAATACAAATATTGCAAATAATGCTAATGTTTTCATTCTTCTTTCTCCATATCCTTACGTAGTTTTACCAAATTTTGCAAGTCTTTCTTTTCGATTTCAATAATTCCATTACGCTCTAATCTCTTTACTGCACGCCACATTGTGGTCCTTGGCTGCAAAAACTTTTTACGCAAATTACTTTCAAATACTTCCCCGCCACTATCGAAGATAAACTTCACTATCTCTTTATCATATTCTCTGATATCGGGTCTCAAACTAAAGATGGTTTCAGGGTCAAGGGATGTAACGGTAGTTTTGGGACTAGAAGCTGTTTCTAAAGCAGGTAAGGATTTTGTTTGTTTTGTTTTCTTTATAAATAATATCGTCCCGGCTCCTACAGCTGCGAGAAGGGCAATGGATATGAGAACAAGAAGATCAGTGGAATCCGGCTCTGAAGCTGTTGGCAAAGTAGGGGGATTATTAGCGTCAGTAGTACTGAAGAGGTAGTCTATCTCAGTATTTCCTCCAGGCAATGTTAAGAGGTTTTGCTCATTTGTTATTTCCATATTGATTGGAAGATTTGTCATGCCAACTATTGCAGAGTTTTTTGGCAAAAGTAATGTAAAATCAGAAGGAGTATCTAAAGAGAATGTCCAAACCCTGCCCTGTTTAGACACTAAATCATGAATATCATATTCTACAGTAATGGTTGATGAACCAAAAGTCTCAATCAGTGCAGATGCGCCAATAATAGTAGAAGAGAGTAGGAATTGATTTTCACCTACAGCCACGAAATTATCAATTGCGCTTCCAAAAAGTTCGAGTTCATAATCAGTTGATAAAGGATCAAGATCAACCTCTGCAGAAACATGGGTTGTGCCATCTGGATAAATAATTAGATCTAGTACCCTAGGAGAACTAAATGACGACTGAATTGGCATCATGGATGCAACAATGATTACACTAGCCACCAAAAGAGGTACTTTTACCATTGTTTCATGAATACCACTAGTCCTTACAAAAAGCATTCCATCTTCCTGAAGGGATTCTTTCCTATGAATTGGTTCGATTACGGGATACATTTGATCAGTACCTTAGGTTCATGCTTTCGACTAGTCCCTGAAATCTCTTGAATTCCTGGAAAAACTGAAGTCCTTTTTCCGTTATCAAAAAGACTCTATTTCTGCCATTTTTGACGGATTCGACCAAGCCTGCCACTGCCAGTTTCTCACATTTGTCTAGTACTGCATAGTGAGACAGGTTGGCTTTGCGAGAGATTGCAGATACAATGACTCCGCCACGACCGCCATCAGCGGTTACGTCTAAGATATCGCCCATTATGCCCATTTCGGACCTGTATTGTTGTTTTGACATGCTATTGTATACAACTATGTAGTTTATTAGGAACATTTTGAAACTTTATAGCGGAACACAAAGCGGAACGGCTGTTTCAGCAAAAAAATATCATTATTTTGATGATTTTGAAGATTATTAGAGAAAATGACACGCCTGAAAAAATAATTAGAAAAAAAGATATTTTCTAAAAAATGCTCATTTCAAATATTTTAGTAAAAAATTACCCAATTTTCTAAATTATTGCGATTTTTGATGAAATTTCATATATAAAGAACAGGGCAATCCCCCGCTGTTCCTAATCTCATTTCAGCAGGAATATTTGCTTGTGCTTTGTCAATCACAATGCATATCATTCAAGAATTGTTCTATTTGATGTAAAAGTATCAAAAGTAGGAGAAAATCCATGGAAGATTCAATAGGTGAAAGATATTTCTGATGAGAATCTCATCTACAAGTCGCATTTTTTCTGAAAAACTATAGAAACATATCAAAAAATGTGTCTGCGATCTCATTTATGAATTCCATGATCAAAAGTCTGGAAATGACACAAAATATCAGGCTGTCACAGACGTAGATTCAGCCAAGAATTCAGAAATTCAATACCTGTAAGATAATCACTTTTTTCTTTAATTGACTAAAAATCATTCACAAGGTCAGCTTTGAGATGTAATGTAACTTTTTATTCCCATTTTGCAAAGTAAATCATAAAATGTTTGATAAATTCAAAAATGAAGAGGAAGGAGAGATGATGGAGGAAAGAAGTCCAGATGTTGAGGAATCTGTAGAATCCGTCTCAGCCACAGAATCATCTAGCCAAATCGGAATAGGGGAATTAATGGGAAAACGGGCAAAACTGGAAGAGGCCATAGATTATGTTGGTTTAATGATTAAAAATCTCAAAGAAAAGAGAACGATGCTTGAAAAAGACATAGAAGAAGAATCAGTCGATATCAAAAATCTCAAAGAAAAACTTCAAAAAGTAAGCGAATACATAGATGAAGAAAACAGGGGAATTGAGGAGCTTGCAAGTAAGAGAAAACAGGTAGAAAGTGAGGCAGACGAAGTCGGTTCGATCATCAATACTTTAAGAGAAAAATTATCCGGTGTTGACAGAGTGATTGACGATGAAGGTAGCAGAGTCAGAAAAATTAAGGAATCTAGAGACTCTGTAATTGAAGAAAATTTTTAAAATTACAAGAATTTGGTTGTAGAAGCTTCTTCTTGTGTATCAGTTGGAACTGAGGGGAACATTTGGCCTGCAGAACTTTCTGCAACTGCTGCTGCTTCCTTTAAGATGCTTTCGGATTCTGCACTGGTTGTCTCATCCATGCCAAATGCTGCATCGCCTGAGAAACTTTCTGTCATAAAACCGCCTAACATTTCTGCCATTTGACCGATTTCTTGTTCGGCACCTGGCATAATTTTACCAAGTGATGACTTGATATTCTTCATCAATCCCATTGTAGGCATAATTGCTACTACTGTATCTCCAAGATCACTGCATGTGGTTAATCTTAATTCAATCTGTTCCAATGCTATTCTGGCACTACTCAAAATTTTTGTAACTTTTCGTACTTCTGCTAGTTCATTTCCAAGAACTTTGGTAGTTTGAGTATCATGTTTTTGGGTTGCATCCACGATTCTTTGGAACAGTTTTGCATCACGTTCCTGCAAACTTGTCAACATTGTATCTAATTTTTTAATTTGTACTTGTAATTTTTTAATGCCCTCCTGTACTCGTGGTTTTAAAGCCCCTTTAGGCTTGATTGTATCATTAATTTTTTCAGTAATTCCTGCCCGTGGTTGCTGGGACCATTTGTTGGATAAACTAGGCATGAGTTTGATTTTAGAGTATCTACTTAATCTCCTGTGTAAAGAATGGTTTACAGGACATAAAAAATTACTAACTAAAGTTAGCATTTAAAATTCCTTTTAAGCAATCTTCATTGTTTAAAAAAAAGCAAATTTTGAAAATAATGAAATGAGTATTGAATTGAATCTAGAATTCGTCTTTGGAATTTATTAGATTTGTGAGTCCGTTTCGCTTTTTATATTCAATTTGCAGGTTATGCTCAATTCGCTTCATGGTCTCTAAATGAGTTTTGGGGTTTTTAGGATCTTGTAGTTCAGATTTTTTATGTTCCTCAAGTTTTCTGATTCTCTCGTTGTTTACTGATAGTTCTTCTTTTAGTAAATTTAACTGAGTTTTACAGTTTTCACAGACTGATTTTGTTTCCGTTTCTGCTTGGAAAGTATTTCTGCATCTTTTACAGATAAAACTCATTTGTGATTTTCTAATTGATCATAAACTTAAGCGTATTGACAGAATATAGAATTTATTTTTATAGTTGAATTCTATGTGTATTTTAATGAATAAAAAAATAATAATTATTCCAATAATAATTATTCCAATAATAATTATCATAGCAGTTGGCTTGGTAAATTTTTCATCAGATAAGACTAGTGAAAAGGAAAATTACGCTATATTTCATGTAACGCTTGCAAATCCTAAACTTTACGTTGATGGAACGTATGGAGACACATTCACTATTCAAAAAGGAGAATATGTTTTTAGATTTGTTCCAAATGGAAGCAGTCCAGAAATTTTAACGATTAACTTGGTTGGTACCAGTATAAATTTCGCTGAAGATTTTAAGCTAACAAATACATTACACAAAACAGAAATCTCAGAATATTATACATGGGAATATGCCGGAGTCAAAAAATTTGAAATTTTAGAATCTCAACAAGTTGCAATTAGCATAGACCCAAATGAAAATCTGCTGGGTTCAGTGTCAGTAGATATTTTAGAAAATTAAAAAGGCGTAAACCCCTTTGTTACAGAACTTTGAGAGATTTCCTCTCCTTGTAGACATTTAATGTCTGATCACCTTTTTCGTTCTGCGGGGCTACGCAAGACTAGTCGATAGCAATTATATCTTTCGACATTAATTACTGTAGTAACTTTAGCTATTTAACATTTAGTGCAAAAATTTATAAAAAAATATTATATTTTATGTAATTTTTGATGTCTATGTATAATTGATGGATCTATAAATTACTAAATTCACATGCAAATATTATTGAAATTATCAGACAAGGTTGCTCTAGTTACTGGTGGTAGTCGTGGTATTGGACTAGCTACTGCAAAAATTTTATCAGAAAATGGAGCAATAGTAATCATAACTGCAAAAAATAATCAGAGACTAAAAAAGGTAGTAACAGAAATTCCAAATGGTATTGGAATTTCAGCAGATATTAAAAAAACAAGCGATGTAAAAAATGTGGTAGGTAAAATAATTGAAAAATTTGGCAAGCTTGATATTCTTGTAAATAATGCAGGAATATTTCCAGAAATAAAGCAACTGCATGAGATTAGTGAAGATGAATGGAATGAAGTATTGGATGTAAACCTTACAGGACAGTTTAGATTTACAAAGGAAGCAATTCCATATTTGCAAAAGACGTCTGGTTCAATAATCAATATTTCATCAGATGCAGGCATAAAGGCATACCAAGGATTCAATGTAGATGCATACTCTGCATCAAAGGCCGCATTAATTTTACTAACAAAATGCTGGGCGCTTGAATATTCTAAAAATAAGATTAGAGTGAATTGTATTTGTCCGGGGGTAGTTGATACGGATATGACAAAGCCGTTTTTAAAAACTGAGAAAGACAAAGATTTTATGAATAGTGAACATCCAATGGGCAGAATAGGCCAGCCTGAAGAAATTGGAAAGGCAGTTCTGTACTTTGCCTCAAATGATGCATCGTGGATTACTGGTGCAATTCTCACTGTAGACGGAGGAGAATCAGTAAAATGAATTCACATGAATTTAATACAGCTATAGGAGATAGAATCCAATGAAAGATAGAAAAGCAAAGGCAAAACTGATTATACTTTTGGGAATTATTTGGATAATTATTTCATTACCTCTACCATGGATAATAAACAACCCGGAGGTATCGACATCCCAATTTAACACCATACTTGGCATTATAGGAATTATGTCAATTCCATTTATCATGCTAGGAATAGTCTGGACACTAAAACCAGAACTTACAACTTAGGGGATTTAATTGGAGATTATTCCCATTTCTAATAAAATACCCGAATTAGACATGGCAGTTCAAGCTGCAATAAAAGCAGGAGATGCAATTTTGGAGGTTTATAATGGAGATTATCAGGCAGCTACAAAAAATGACAATTCGCCAATTACTGATGCAGATTTAAAGAGCAATGAAATTATTAAGAAAATTCTCTCACAAACAGAACATGTGATTTTATCTGAGGAGGATAAGGATGATTCGGATCGATTATCAAAGGATAAGGTTTGGATTGTAGACCCTCTTGACGGAACTTCTGACTTTATTGATAAAACCGGTGAGTTTACCGTGATGATTGCCTTAATTGAAGATAAAAAACCAATTCTTGGAGTGATTAATTGGCCTACCGAAAAGACACTGTTTGTTGCACAAAAAAATAAGGGTGCATTTAGATATTCAAATGGAGAATGGAAGAGAATAGCTGTGACTCAGGTTTCAGAAGTCAGCAAATGTAGAACTGTTGGATCAAGACACCATCTGTCAGATGCAGAAAAGTTATTTATTAAAAAATTAGGCATTGATGATTTCACAAGTATTGGAAGCTCATTAAAAGTTGGAAAAATTAGTTCTGGCGAGGCTGAAGCATACATTACAACTACAAATAAAATGAAAGAGTGGGATTCGGCCGCTTCATATTGTATCATTGTGGAAGCTGGTGGTAGAATGACTGATATGCTAGGAAATGATATCACATACAACAACAAAGATGTGTATCATCAAAATGGAATTCTAGCAACCAACGGATTGGTTCATGATAAAATAGTTGAAGAATTTAAAAAATTAGAGTAGGTTTCTTCCTTTAAGGAAGTCCTTTACTTTGTTTGCAGAATCTGAGAGCGGTTCGTTTTCTGTGTCAATAATGAGGTCTGCCTTTTCTGGAGCTTCATAAGGATCGTCAATTCCCGTAAATCCCTTGATTTCTCCCTTTCGAGCCTTGGCATACATGCCTTTGACATCTCTTTCCTCACATTTTTCTAAAGAACATTTTACATAACATTCTACAAACTGATCACCTGCATCAATAATCTCCCTGGCATTTTCTCTATTCTCTATGTATGGAGATACTAGAGATACGGCACTTGGAACACCGTGTTTTAACAAAAGCTTGGCTAAATGAGCAACTTTTTTGTTGTGTTCATCACGCCCTGCTTTTGAAAAATCTTTTGGTGAGAACCATTCTCTTAGTTCATCACCATCAAGCATTGCCAAATTTGGAATATCTTTTTGCAAATCTTTTACGATGGTTGTCTTTCCTGAACAGGGAAGTCCAGTCATCCAAAGAATAAAAGGTTTCATAAATGAAACATCTGAATAACCCATAAAGAGCTTACGTTAATTTTTAGCCCAGGGTTGGTTTTCTAAATAATCAATATCCTCAATCAATTCTTCTACTTTTTTTACAATAGCAAACACTGATCTATATTGCTCATACATTTCAGTTTCTTCTTCTTTGGACAGTACCTCGGCTTCTGCCTCATCAAAGAATTTATTTTCTTTGTTAAGATGATCATTTAGAAAAATTCCGTATGTTCGCAAATATCTGGATACTGGTTCCCGTGCATTTTCACCGGCTTTCCATCTTTTTAGATGGTGTGATATTTGTCTGGCAATATTTCTTCCAAATTCATGTTCAATCATAAATTTTCGAATTTCTTCTTTTAGTGAATCATAGCTTGCAACACATGGAAAATACGAGTCTTCTTCTCTTGAATGATGAATGGTATCGACAAATTCTGAAATAACGATTGTGATTTTTGTTAAATCCGAAAACGGTATTTTGGTCCCTTTGTATAATTCATCAGCACATTTTCCAACTATTTTTTCCAAACGGCGAACCTGATCATGATCAGCACGTAATTGGTTTGTTGCACTCATATGTTCTGATTTTTAGTATGTTATTTAAAAATCAGTTATAGAGAGAGCCTGAAATTATTAGCCAAGTCTAGTTTAACTTTTATCCAGATACATATACATTCATTCATTAATGAATCCCATAATTTTGTCAATTTTGAATTTATTTAGAGGACAAACTGAAGACACGGTTTCACTATCAAATTTTAATATGGATATAATTTTTAACAAAATTGCCGAATTGCAAAATTCCATCGGAGCATTGGCAATTCAGGATGGCCCAATTGCGTCAGCTCATGTAATATTACTTGCTGCAGGTGTAGTAATTTTTCTGGGAGTGGCAGGGGAAGCTTTCTTCAAAAAAACTGGGATTCCAGATGTAGCTTTTTTGATGATTCTTGGTGTAATAATAGGACCAGTATTTGGAATCATTCAACCTGAAGCAGTAATTCAGGTTGTTCCATATTTTGCTGCACTTGCATTGATAATCATCATGTTTGATGGCGGATTAAATTTAGATATCAAACACGTTGTAAAAACGGCTCATTTTTCAGTAACACTTGCTACTCTTGGTTTTATTTTATCAGTCATAATGATTACTCTTGCAGCTCATTTTGCATTAGGATGGTTATGGCTGGAAAGTATTTTGCTGGGATCCATCGTAGGGGGAAGTAGTTCGGCTATTGTTTTTGGACTAGTCAGGAATATCAAAATTTCAGAAGAAACCAAATCCATGCTTAGTTTTGAATCAGCACTAACTGATATTTTGGCAACTATTGTTGCATTCATATTATTTGAAGCGGTATTGGCAGGACATTTTGATATTCAAACATTACAAGAAACTATTGGCAGGGCAGTAATAGTCGGTCTAGTTCTTGGATTTGGAGTCGGGGTACCTTGGATGTATGTCTCGACAAAGTTAGGCAATGCTCAGCACGCATACATGCTTACATTAGGTATCTTGTTTGTTTTATTCTTCTTAGCAAATTCATTTGGAGAATCTGGTGCACTAACCGCATTAGTGTTTGGCTTGATGATTGGGAATAAAAATCACCTTTCAAAAATTCTCAGATTCAAATTGCCACGAATTGAGACCGATGATCCTACGCATAATCAGTTAACGTTCCTGGTGCGGTCATTTTTCTTTGTATTTGTAGGACTGATGGCAAGCTTTGGTCAAATAGAATATCTGATATTTGGAATTCTAATAACAGTTGCTGTCTATTTTGGAAGAATACTAGTCGGAAAAATAACGTTGACAAAAAGATTTTCACGCTTGGATAGAGCGGTTACAAATTCTATGATACCAAGAGGATTGGCTGCTGCAGTACTTGCAACATATCCAATAACTCTGGGGTTGCCAAATGCCGAAGCATACCCACAAATCATATTTTTTATTATTTTGTCCTCAGTAATTATCACAACAATCGGATTAGGGAGATCAAAAAAGATACCACCCCCAGAATCAACAGAAGGCGGATTTGTCAAGCCAGATGATGATTCTAAGGGAGATTCAATTGAAGCAACAGAAAAGTTATCCAGTGATTCTAAAGGTGAAAGTATTGAAGGCGGATTTGTCAGAAAAAAACTGGATGATTCTCAAGATGAATAAAAAATATGTCTGAAATAGACGTAAAATGACTAGTCATCCAAATTAGCAGGACGGTGATTGGAGTTCTTCTTTAATTGCTTGAACATATTTTTTATTGTATTCATTAAATAGCTGAATTTTATTTTGGGCCAAAGCCATGGCACCTGGTCTATTGTTGATATGTAATTCAGAAATTTTTTGTTGCTCTAATAATTTTTCCATGTTTTCTTTTGTTTGTGATGATAGTTCTCCAAGCAAGATTGCAAGTTCTTTTTCAAAATTATCTTTACTGTCAGGAATTGCTGGCGGATAAGCGCCAATAATTTCTTTAGTTGTGATTTTCCCGAACACTTTTTTGTCTAGCTCAAGCAATAATAAAAAACCAAGGCAGTGCTATAAATTTAATTTCATTTGGGAGAATTTGGAAGGCAGAAATGATAAACAAATATGCATGACAGAAATTATACTATAAAGCATGCGTAGTGACCAAGGTTTTACTTATAAGAAATCAATACTAGTATAATTATGGCAATTCCATCTGACGTAGAAGAATTTGTTGAAAAGCATATCAAATTAATGATTTCTCAGACTGAGACTTATTTGCCATTTATCAGAGTCGCATTTCCATACTCAAATAATGTGGCTGACGGCGTCTATAATTTGATTATTGGAAGTGCATTATCCATATTTGTCAATCAATTTGCAATGAGAATGAAGTATCCTACACCAGATGATTTTACAGAATTTGGAAAAATTGCTTTAAAATATCGGGATCAGGTAGATCAGTTTTTTAAATAATTATGCTAATTCGCCTAGAAAATGTATTATATCACTAGTCACAATAACTGTCCTGTCTTTTGGCACACGGTACAATTTTTTTGAACCGTTTGTGGATTGAACAATAAGTTTTGAGAATGGATCTTTTAGTGATTTGTATAAAATGCCTTTATCGCCCACAGATTGGGACCAATGAGTGCCTTGAACAAAAGAAATTGTCTGAAACTTTACAACTTGATATGAATAAACCATTTCTAATTACTGTTGATAATTGCACTCATTAATGATTTTCCACCAATGAGTGCCATAATTGACAAGCCAACATTAGCTAGTATGTTAATTGCAAGCATTCCATATTGATTATTTTCAAAAAGATTACTTGAATCAAGTGCAAATGATGACATTGTTGTAAGTGATCCACAGAATCCAACAGCTGCAAAAAGAGAATACCTTCCATCAATATGCCAGTGTTGGGATACGATTATGAAAGCTCCAAGAATGAAAGCTCCAAGAACATTAACAATCAAAACGTTGACAGGTAATGTATTAAAAAGTAGGGGCGATTCAGTAATTTTGTATCTAAGAAACGCTCCAAGTACAGAACCCATTGCTAGAAAAATAAATTCCATGCCTTTCATCTATAGTAACGAATGAACTGACATTATTAGTGCTATTTGAGACGAAATTGGCGCGGTTTACGCCTAATTTGGTTTTGATTCACAAAGACATGTCTATGATTTTTATAGGTTCAGTATTTTCTCAGACTAAATGACATTAAAACTCAGGTGTGAAGATTATGGTTTTGAATGTGATTATATTTTAGATGAAGAAAAATCCATAGAACTAATTGAGAAGTTGAGAAATCATTTTGAAGAAGAACATGGGATTGATTATACAATGGAGGCAGTTACTCAAATGATTACAAATCGCGGTCACTCTTTAGAATCAATTAAGAAGTAAATCTTACTTTGTATATTTAGAAAAATTCTACAAGTGTTCTATATTGGAAAATGGCTTTTCAAATAATGTGTTTTTTAGGGTGTTAGTCAGTTCTATAATTACATTAAGTTGCTCCAAGATTATTTGTTTAAGATTCTGTATGGAATTATTAAGTTGTAATATTTCGTCTTGTAATCTTAACTTGTCATTTTTTAATGAAGATATTTCATTGTGAAGATCAGCGTTCTGACTTTTTAATTTGTCATTTTCATCAACTAGTCGTTGAATCTTTTCTGAACTGGATTCTTTAGGAAAGGGGTTGGGAGGTGGCGTGGGATCCGGTGTTGGTATGGGCTCTGGTTCGGGGCCGGGTTCAGGAATTTGTGGGGGTTCTGGTTCAAATGCTAATGTGAACTGTAAAAAACTAACGGTCACAAGCAATAGTAATACACTAAAAAAAAATCCAATTTTCATTTTATCATTTCACAAAAATATTAGAACAGTTTTGTATATGAATATGACCATCAGTTTTTAATAATAAATTATTACTTGTAAAAATCCGGTTCCTGGTCTCTTTTTTGTTTTGGAAGATCTTCCATAACAGCTTGAACGACCTCGTTGTGGTTATAGGTTAGGTGCCTGAGAAATTTTGCTGATTCGTCTACCCTTGTTTTCTCATCTGCAAACAGCATTTCAGGGCTGCTTAATCCGGTCATCATTTCGTTACATTCTTTGCATGGTTCAAAGTCAAGATAGAGTTTCATGTTTCTACGTCATTTCCTTAGTATTTAGACTATTTTATGGATACGGGTATGGGTGCCTCTTTCTTTTGAGGCCTTACCTTATCTACTGCATCAACAAGATCTTGCTGAGTAATCTGAATCTCCCTGACATTCTTTGATTTACCGCCAACATATCTCTTCAAGGCTGTAATAGCTGCCCTGTTTGTGACAGCGGCAATCTCCGCTCCGCTGAAATTGGCAGTAATCTTGACAATTTCTGAGATTTTTACATCAGTAGCAAGCGGCTTGTTTTTTGTATGAATCTCAAAGATGTGTTCTCTGCCTTTTTGATCAGGGTTTGGAACTTTGATGATTCTATCAAATCTTCCAGGTCTGAGAAGAGCTTCATCGACAATATCTAGCCGGTTTGTAGCGCCAATTATCAAGACATTGTGGAGTTCTTCTAGTCCATCAATTTCAGTTAGAATTTGAGAGACTACGTTTTCTGTGACATGTGACTCAGAACCTCCACTGCCCCTTCTTGGAACAAGGGCATCTACCTCATCTAAAAATATGATGCATGGTGCAGCCTGTCGTGCCTTTCTGAATATTTCTCTAACGCCTTTTTCAGATTCTCCAACCCATTTTGATAATAGTTCCGGGCCTTTGATGCTGATAAAGTTTGACTCTGTCATTTTTGCAAGCGCTTTTGCGATTAATGTCTTGCCAGTTCCTGGGGGACCATGAAGTAGAATTCCTTTTGGGGTTTCTACATTGACATAATCATATGCATCTTTGTATTTCATTGGCCATTCAACAGCTTCTTTGAGTTCTTCTTTGAGTTCGTTCAAACCGCCAACATTATCCCAACTTACATTAGGAATTTGTACTTGAACTTCTCTGAGAGCACTTGGTCTGACTTCTTTTAATGCATCCATAAAATCTTCATCAGTGATTTGGATCTTTTGTAGGATTTCTGATGATATTTTTTCTTCATCTAGATCAATTTCTGGAAGAATTCTTCGTAATGATCTCATAGCAGATTCTTTTGATAATAATTCCAAGTCAGCTCCTACAAATCCATGCGTGGTTTTTGAGATTTGTTTGAGGTTTACTTTTTCATCAATTGGCATGCCACGTGTATGAATTGAAAGAATGTCAAGTCTTCCTTCGTCGTCAGGAATTCCAATTTCTATTTCCCTGTCAAATCTTCCTGGCCTTCTCAATGCAGGATCAATTGAATCTGGCCTGTTGGTAGCTGCAACTACAACAACCTTACCTCTGGACTTCATCCCATCCATGAGAGTAAGTAGTTGTGAGACTATTCTTTTCTCTAGCTCGCCTGAAACTTCGTCTCTTTTTGGAGCAATCGAATCAATCTCGTCTATGAAGATTATGCTTGGAGAATTTTCTTCTGCCTGAGTAAAGATTTCTCTAATTCTTTCTTCACTTTCCCCATAATGTTTGCCCATAATTTCAGGTCCACTAAGGGAGATAAAATGGGCGTTTGTTTCTCCAGCTACTGCTTTTGCAAGTAGTGTCTTGCCGGTTCCTGGAGGCCCGTACAACAGCACGCCTTTTGGTGCCTCTACGCCTATTTTGTCAAATAGTTCAGGATGTCGCATGGGTAATTCTACCATTTCGCGAATTTTTTGCACCTCATTTTTTAGGCCACCAAGATCATCGTAAGTAATTCTTGGTATTGATGAATCAATAGCCTTAGTCATTGTTCCAAGCTTAAATACAGTATTCCCCGTTACAATAACAGGTTTTGACGGTTTGGTACTTGTTACAACAAATTGAAGTCTGCTGCCCATTTGTGTATTAAGAGATACTAAATCCCCGGTCGTAAATACGTGGTTGAGATAGTTGTAAATCATGTATTCTTGTAATCCTTCTGCTGCAATTTTTTCAGTTGGTGACAAAACTATTTGTTCGGCATGTACGGCTTTGACTGTCTTTAATGAAATTTTATCACCGATTCCAACACCAATATTTTGTCTTGTCATTCCATCTATCTTGATAATGCCTGAGCCATATTCTTCAGGTGCGCCGGGCCAAAGTTTTACATGTGTTTTTTTGTTGTATGTTAATTCTAGAATTTGTCCAGTATTCCATTTTTGATCATCAATAACTTTTGGATCAACGATTGCTCTGCCTCTTCCAACATGTTGTTGTGGACTCTCAGCAGTTTTTAGAATTATTTCACTCATATCAATACCTCAAAAAAAATTGAGGGGTTTATTCAACCTCCACCGTTTTGCCTTTGGGTTTTTCATCTTCAGTCAAGTTGAAGACAATTTGTAAAACTCCATTTTTGTATGAAGCTCTTGCAGAGTCTTCATCAACTTTGTGTTGCACAGGAATTCTAACATGATATTTTTTATCATCACGTTTTGCTGAAAGATCTATTGTCTTGTTTTCAACAACAATCTTGACATCAGATTTTTCAACTCCTGGCATCTCAGAGATGAGTTTTACTACTTTTTCTTTTTCATCGACAATCATGTCGACAAGTGGTTCTCGTGTATCAGGAGCTGGCAGATGGTCTGGTTTGAGACTTCCATACTCCCTTACAACAGGTTTTCCATCAGGCCCAACGGTCATTGTGTAACCATAATAATATGGACCAGATTCAGAACCATTTCCCTTGAATTCTTCAAAAATGTCATCTGCATTGAAAAAAGAGCTTGACATTCTTTTGAAGATTCTATCAATTTCGCTATCAAAGAACATGTCATATTCACCTATAGTATGTAATAGGTATGACATTATATAAAGATTATGAATATTTCTTTGATTTTTTACATAATCCTATTATAAGTGACATAATATAATAATCTTAATGAGGACAATAAACATGTCCATACCAGAAGTTGTAAGGGAGATCATAACCAGAAATCGTTCAGTTTATGATTGTATGAAAATGGACTTGATAAACTATACAGCTTTGGCAGTAAAAATTCAGCCAGAAATTGAAAAGATTCTAGGAAATACTGTAAATCTCAATACCGTAGTTGTTGCAATCAAAAGATATGCAGACTCGTTTGAGACTAAGGAAGAGGTCAAAGAAGAATCAGTTTTGAAAAATGCAAGATTGGCTCTAACGGATGGTATAATGGATGTTAAATTTTCAGCAAAGGATTCAAATGAAATGGATCCTATGGCGATTTTAGACAAATTTTCCAAGGTAACCAATAATTATGATTTTTTTAGACTTTCTGATTCATTTAGGTTTTTGGCTGAAGATATGGATGATATTAGACAAATTTTCAGCAATGTTTCAGAAAAGGATGATATGTTTAACACCGGTCTTGCGAAAATTAGAATTTCAATGCCTGACTCCCAGAATCAATCAGATGTAGTATCCTATGTAGCTGAGGTATTGCATGCCAATGGGGTTGAGTTGGTAAATGCATTTTTCAGCCAGGATAATATCATAATAGTTCTAAACGAAAGGGATTCATCAAGGGCTTATGATATTTTACACTCAGATATCATGAGAACTTGAGAGCATAGAAGGAGATTTAGTCAAGATTATTCTTATAGCATATATTCACCCAATTTGTGGATAAGTCACGTTGGCAAGAAATAGGAAAAAAATTCTCATTTTAGGGGGTGGATTTGCAGGAGTAGAATGCGCTAGAAAATTAGAATCAGAATTTGGGGATGATCCTGAAATTGAATTGGTAATGGTAAGCGAAGACAATTTTTTGCTATTCACGCCAATGTTGCCTCAAGTAGCATCGGGAATGATTGAAACTAGGCATATCGTATTGCCAATCAGAACTGTTTGTAAAAAAACAAAATTCTACGAAGGCAGAATCAAAAATATCGATCCCTATGGGAAACTTGTTACATTGTGGGGAACGGGGGATAAAAGAAGTATTTCAATACATTATGATTTTCTTGTTGTTGCACTTGGCAGTGAAACCAACTTTTTTGGAATGGCAGATGTTGAAAAAAATGCATACACAATGAAAACGCTTAACGATGCCGTGATGTTAAGAAACAGGGTTATCGATATGTTAGAACAGGCTGAGAATGAGACAAATCCAATACTTCGAAAAAGCTTTTTGAATTTTGTTGTTGTTGGGGGAGGGTTTGCAGGAATTGAGACTGCAGGGGAGTTAATGGATTTGTTGTTGGATGCAAGAAAGCATTATCCCACGATTCTAAAAGAAGATCTCAAGGTAGTTGTGCTTGAGGCGTTAGGTATGATTTTGCCAGGATTCAACGAAAAACTGGCTGATTTTGCAAAAGACAAGATGGTAAAAAGAGGAATTGATATTAGACTAAAAACTGCTGTAACTAGTTTTGATGGTAATGAAATCACTACAAAATCATTAGACGAAAACCCAAAGGATTCGGTGGATACATCTAAAATTGACTCAATAATTACAAAGACCTTGATCTGGACAGCAGGTGTCACTCCAGTTAATACAATTAAGAGATCAATGTTTAAAACAGAAAAAGGAAAAGTTGTGATAAATGATTATCTGGAGGTAGATGACTTTCCCGGAGTATTTGCTATTGGTGATTGTGCATTACATATAGACCCAGATACCCAGAGACCGCTGCCGCCGACTGCCCAAATTGCAGAAGCTCAGGCAAAAATTGCCGCCAAAAACTTAATTTCATTAATTAGAAACTCTGAGAAAGAAAAATTTGCTTATCATTCCAAGGGTCAAATGGCAATTATTGGAAAAAGATCTGGAATTGCAACATTTTTGGGAATGAATATCTCAGGGTTTTGGGCCTGGCTGATCTGGAGGAATGTGTATCTCTCAAAAATTACAACGTTTGATAAAAAAATCCGTGTGTTTCTTGACTGGACAATAGACTTGTTCTTTGATAGAGACATATCCAGATTGAAACTAATGAAACGTGAAACTGAAAAAGAATACAAGCTGCTTGACGAAGTAGATGATGTCTGGTAGTTTTAAAAAAACGGTTGTTTTTTAATTTTATAGATAACTATTGCAGGTGCTGCAAAATATATTCCAACATTCATTAAAATTATGCCGATTCCATATGATAGCATTTCAGTTTCAGAATCAATTTCAACGTAATTTAGAATTGACAGTGTAGATAACATTGGCGTAATTGAAAGTTTTACAATTTCTTTAAAGAGTGGATGCTCACGTTCCAAGTCTGCAATTGTCGGCGAAAAAGAGTAGTAGAATTGATTAAATCCGCTCATAAAGGCGGTTCCAGAATTTGTTGATAAAACAGTATTATCTCGAAGTTCTCTTAATTGTTGTACCTGTGGTGCAAATTCAGATCCAAATGTGGCAGTTGCAATTAAGCAGCCACCTCCTTCTGATGATTCGTCCTCAGGCACAGTTTTTGACAATATTTCAAAAGAATCAAGGGTTTCTTCAAATCCAGTGAGATGTGAATCAAAATCATTTAATCCATTACTATAGGTAAAAGTGTAGATTTTTTTCTCATCATAGATCATCACTTCTTGAAACCTTACATCAAAACTTTCATTATTAGAGAAAAAAAATCCTTGGGCATTAATAACATATGCCTCATTTCCGTTGATAGTCATCTTTTTTTCTGAGATTAATTCTAGATTTCCTGATTCAATGGATGTTCCAATTGATTCTAGTTTTTCAGATATTACATCATCAAACATTTTTTGATCAGTGTTTTGTGACGTAAAAGAGATCACTGGATTGATAGATCCAGTTTTTGGTCCGACTGCAACTATGTCAGGGGAATTCGCATCTGTTTTTTCTGGTTCTTGCAGTAGCCAGCCTGACGGTACACTAAAAGCAACTTCATGTTCTGCACTTTCAAATTTTTGGCTACCAGTTGGTGGAGATACTATGGAAGATTCGACACGTTTAGGATCTTCTAATTCAAGAATATTTGTAACATCAGAACGATTAACTACTGTAGCTTTTAAGATTCTTACGGGTTCAGGATCTAGCGGAGCATCTTTATCGTTTGTTTTTACTTTTGTGATATTATCAAGTGTTTCAAAACTTTCATCAGTTACAACTCTGCCAAATGCGGTATATTGTTCATCAAGGAAATTAGAATCACGATGAACGATGAAAAATTGTGAACCGGCACTGTTTGGATCAGCTGATCTTGCCATTGACAATATTCCGCGGTTATGCTTGATTGTGTTGAATTCTGCATCTACACTGGTACTTGGACCGCCTGTCCCCCACGTGTTTGGATCGCCACTGATTGTGTTTGGATCGCCGCCTTGAATCATAAAGTCAGGAATAATACGGTGGAAAAGTACCCCGTCATAAAAGCCGGATTCTGTTAGTTTTATAAAATTATCAACATGATTTGGTGCATCTTCTGGAAAAAATTCTACCGTTATGTTTCCAAGATCTGTTTCTAAAACAACTAGTTTATCATCATATTGTGCAAATCCAGAATTTCCAAAGCCAATTAAAAGCAATGACGCCGTTAAAATTAAGAATATTTTATTCAATAGTTTCTTTCAAAAATTCTTACTTAAAAGCTAATTGTATTAGTTTTTAACAAAGCCCAAGAAATTATTCTGTATGGAACCTGATGAAAAGATTCAGGCACATTTAGTTTCAGTGTGGAGAGAGTCCAAAAAATTCTTTGCAATTGGCGGTAGAGAAGGCATGCTGGTTCTTACTGACAGGCATTTGATGTACATACACAAAACTGAATCCAAGATGAATTGGTGGAAGGCCATTAGACAAAGACAGGTGATTAATTTTATCAAATCAAAAAATACAATGATTCGTCATGACGGATATAATGAAGAAGATTTGATGAATGACTCAGAGGATGACCGAAATGTTGAATTATCATTTGATGATATTGATAGTATTACTTACACAGAAAAAGAGTGGGGAAGCTCGTTACAATTAGAGTATAAAAGAAATGGAAAGGATGAAAAATTTCAATATTCCATAGCACAGGATTGGGTAAAATATCCTGCAAAAGAACCAACAAAATACATGAAGGTAGATTGGGAACCATTTGTGCAATATATTAAAGACAGACAAAAATTTACTAAATGAAATTGGGAAGAGTTTTCGCTGTAGGTGTTGGGCCTGGTTCCCCAAAATATGTGACAGATATTGTAAAGGAGACCATTCAAAAATGTGATGTTATTATTGGCTACAAGTATACCCTAAAAACAATCGAACACTTGACACAAGGAAAGGAGATCCATGAGATTACTATGAATGATCAAGAAGATTCTTATCAAAAAATTCTTCCCAAATTAAATAATAGAACATTAGTAATTCCGTTTACTGGTGATGTAAATTTTTCAGAATCAGAAGTTGTTGATAGGTTAATAGAGATTTTTGGAGAAAAAGTGGAAATTATTCCAGGCATTAGTTCAATTCAGGTTGCTGCATCAAGGGCCAAAGTTCCGCTTGACAAGTCTAAAGTCATAACAATGCATGTTACAACACCCATTGAAGATAAAAAATTAGAATTACAAAAAGCTTTGATTGATGGTTTTAGTGTTGTTTTGGTTCCTAGACCCTGGCCAAAACAGCCAGACAAGCATTTTATGCCATCTGAGATAGCAGTTTATCTTAAAGAACATGATTTTGATACGTCTAAAATGAGAGTACATGTTTTTGAAGCAATAACTACAGAGGATGAAACAAGCTTTGTCGGAACTGTAAACGAACTTGAAGGTAAAGAATTTTCAGATTTGTCTGTGATGGTGTTTAATCAAACTAGTCTAGATTCATACATGAATTATAGATGGCAGTGGGAAAATTAATTGCCTTGATTTTGTCCTTTGCCTAGAACTAAACTATCAGAATTTGGTAATGCATATGCTACAATTCTCATCAAACTCATATTCCTCGTTGTTATTATACAGCCCGCCCTAACGTAACAATTCATCAACCTAATGTAACGCTAGGTTTGATGGGGAAATTACTCAAAACGATCTAAAGATGTTCCAATGTCTTATTTTGGATTGATTAGGTAATCAAAAATCTAAGAACTGCATGCCTCCTTCTTGGGCTAGTTCAATCATGTAAAACTCTAGATAGCCGCCTGCCAACAGCAAGGCAATAACTATTGCAATCTCAATCATCGTAGGTCGTATAAACTGGACAAGATCAATTTTTTTGGCAATTGCACCTATGATGATGAAACTTCTGGAGGTTCCTATAGAATATGCAGTTAACTCCATCAAGCCAAATGGGGACAGAAAAAGTATTGCTAATGCAGGTATATCTGCTAGAACAGGAGCGCTAGTAGTAATTGCTGCAAATGCATATCCTGTAGACCAGGCAGAGAATAATCCCCATGCAACCCCAAATCCCGGAATAAACATTGGCAATGCAATGGTTGTATTATGGGTAAATATTCCAAATCCGTCAATATCTAAGACAAGTTCTTCAAATTCTGCCATGAAGGTATCTGCATCCTCTTGACTTACCGTAGACAGTGAACCAATTTGATATGCAGTTGTAAACAATCCCAAGAATACAAAAAATGTGATTGTTCTTGTTTTGTTCACACTGCATGGTGTTATGAACAATATTTGAGGGTTGGTGTAGGCACAGATTTAATTAAACCAAAGGTTATTTTTTGATATGAAAAAGGAATTGTCTTTTGTGTTAAATTATGCATTAAACAAAGGATTCCAGATTCATCCAGATGCTTTTAAAATATTAGAAAATGTAGATGTTAAAAAACTAGAAAAGATCATTAAGGAAATAGTCAGAGAGAAGACACGACAAAAATTATTTCAGATTAATCAGGATGATTTGGAGACATATCTTGGAATTAAGGATGATTCAACTTTACTAAATGAGGTTAAAGTGTTATCAGAGCCTACTGATAAGATAACATCCGGAGAGGGTGTAAAGGGGTATAATGCCTTGTTTTCTAGTCGTTTTAACAAGCTAAAGCGAATTATTTCAGACAGGCCAGAATCAAAATTACTCAGATCTGCAGCATCTGTGAAATCTACAAAAATCGAGGATGATTTGTACGTGTGTGGATTAGTCACTATGAGAAATTCTGAACGAAACATCACAAGATTGGTGTTAGAAGACCCATCAGGCTCATTTGAGGGCATTATTTTTGATAAGGAACTGCAAAAAACAGCAGATATGCTTCTAACTGATCAGTTTGTGATGGCAAGGATAAGTTTGGGGAAAAATTCAGGATATATCATCAAGGATTTGATTCTGCCAGACATTCCAGAACAAGCAAAAAACAAGTCAGAAAGCGAGGTATATGCAGTATTTCTTTCTGATTTACATATTGGAAGCAAATATTTCATGGAAGAGGAGTTTTCAGAGTTTGTTTCATGGCTGTCAGGTCCGGATCCAGTTGCAAGAAAAATTAGATTTGTGTTAATTGGCGGAGACGTGGTAGATGGGGTTGGGATATATCCAAATCAGGACAAAGAGTTGGTTTGTCAAACCATTGAAGAGCAGTTAAACAAGGCCGAAGAATTAATTGATAAAATTCCAAAAAATGTGAAAATTATCATAATGCCAGGAAACCACGATCCTGGAAGAAGGGCATTGCCACAGCCGGCAATACCGAAAAAATACAATTCTGGTTTGTGGGAAAGAGAAAATGTGGTTATGGTTGGAAACCCGGCAGTTGTCTCTCTAAATGAAGTCAAGGTGATAATGTTCCATGGTCAAAGTATAGACGATATTGTAAAGACAACACCGGGTTTGAGTTATGATAAACCTGCTAATGTGATGAAACATTTGCTCAAAGCAAGGCACCTTAGTCCAATTTATGGCAGTCAAACCCCGATTGCCCCCGAAATGGAAGATCTTTTGGTTATTGAGGATATTCCGGATATCTTCCATGTGGGTCATGTTCACAGGGCTCAGTTGGATATGTACAAGGGAATTTTATTGGTAAATTCTGGCTCTTGGCAGAAACAAACGCCTTTTCAGGCCAGTGTGGGAATGACTCCAAATCCCGGAATTGCTATCATGGTAAATCTAAAAACTTTCCAAGTATTCCACCAGAACTATAGTTCAAATTTAGATAATGTCCTGCAAAGTTAGATCGTCTTTGAATGTCTTTTTTATCATCTCAGATGATATGGTAAGTTTGTATTTTTTTGTCCTTCCATGAATTCCTTGGTGGACAAGTCTTCCGGAGATTAGTCCTGATAGCTCGATTTCGCTTAGCATTTGAGTAATTCTCCTTTGCGTTAGTTCGTCCTTTCCAACTATTTTACACAGGTTCTTGTAGGAGGTGTAAATCTCTCCAGTCGAAGACCCATTTGCTTTCATTATTGCAATAAGAACTAGTTTTTCATGAAGCGGGTATGATTTTAGGGATGCCTCTTCCTTGTTTTCTTCAATTTTTTGAGAGGCCCTTCTCACATGCTCGGCCGTCACTTTTTCTGATTGCTGGCGTTCGGCAAGTTCGCCTGCAACACGGATCAAATCAATTGCTCTTCGGGCATCGCCGTGTTCTCCTCCTGCAAGAGCGGCACAGAGGTTCAGGGCAGGCTCCTCTACTGAGTTTTTAACAAAGGATTCATTGATTCTATCTTCCAGTATTTTTTTAATCTGTTCAACATTATAATTTGTAAATACAATCTCCTCTTCTCCCAGGCTACTAATCACTCTAGGATCAAGTTTTTCTTTAAAGGTTAGATCATTTGAAATTCCAACCAAAGTTAACGAGCCCTGGTTTAGACGCTCATTTGCCCTTGTTAGTTGGTACAAGATGTCCTTGCCGGTCTTTGCTATTAACTGTGCAAGATAGTCAATTTCGTCTATTACAAAAATTGCATTAAGTTTCCCCTCATCAATTCTGTTTAACAGTCTCTTGAAGACTTCGCTTATTGCTAGTCCGGTTGTGGGTAATTCTTTCTCATTTAGGCCTAACTGCCTGCCTATACTAACTAGTAATCCGTATAATGTGGTCTCTTCTTTGGAATTTGAGTATACTAGTTTAATTGGGAAATTAGATTTCTCTACTCTTTCTTGGATTTTAGAAATTACTTTTTTTATAACCAGTGTTTTACCAGTACCTGGTTTTTTGAGTTCAAGTTAACATTTTTGTTAAAATTATGTTAAGAAAATCACCGAAAAGCCCATTTTGACCCCTTTATTTCCATTCCAGGCGTTAAGATAGATGTTAACACTATGAATATTGCAAAAACGACCCCTTTATTTCCATTCCAGGCGTGAAAATCTCATAATAAAGGGGGCTAGGCACATAGATGTTGTTAATAACAAAAATCAGGCTAGGCGTGGGCTAGGCAGTCAATGTTAACAAACCATTTAGTTAACAAAGATTCTTGGATCATTTGAACTGTTAACTCTTGATCCATTAGATCCTAAAGATGGCCAAAAAACGAATACGAATAGACATGGAAGACCATGATGGTGCAAAATATGACATCAAATTAGAGGGAAATGTTACCAGAGACAAGATTCTCAAAATATTTGAAATGATGGATTTGATGAATATTGAGGAGGAACAAGAGGCAACAAATGTAGATTCTGTGGGAGCTAAAATTTGGCATATTGTTGATAAATTCTTCCCGATGGGCAACTTTACATCAACAAACATTCTTGAGAAATATGAGGACGAATACAACAAGCCTATAAAACTAAGTGTGATCTCCACATACTTGTCAAGATTTTCCACAAAAGGCAGGGTAAATAGGACTAGAACTGGTCGAGAATGGACATATCAAACCATAAAAATTACTCAAAAACAACAATAATTCTCAAACAATAGTGACTTTTCTAACCAATAAACTGTCTTTTCCGAGAATTATCTTGACATATTCACCTTTTTGGATATCCATATACTTTCTAAACTGTTTTGGGATTGAAATTGTACCAGCAGATGTGATTTTTACTAATACCTCATTTTCATTAACTGACATATTTTTATTATAATTTAATAATATATATAATTTAATATATTATCTAATTCGAATTTCATTATGAAATATGAACGATTTGGTCAAAAACATAGACAAATCTTTGAAAACTAACACTAAAAAAATTCTATTTTATTGTTGAACCAGATCAACCTGTTCTACTTTTGCAATTCCTTTTTCAGTAATTGAATAAGTATATGGTTTTGACTCTGTATTTCTTTGAACATATCCCTCTTCAAACATCTTCTTCATCAGACGTGAAGTATGTTCTCTACTCTTCTTTAATGTGATTTGTATGTCACGTGATGTCATAGCTTTGTTTGTGATTAGATGCAACACATAATCTACTGGGTTTGTTGGTGTAAAACTTTGAATGTTAGGCTTGGAAATTTCCTTTTCAGTCACAATGTTAGGCTTATTTTCAACTACAATTGGTCTTTCCTGAACTTCATTCTTTGCCAATTTCTCTAAGAATTGTTTTAGTTCCAGGTTTGGATCCTCCACTTTTTGCTCTGTTCCTTGTATTTCTAAAGCATCTAGGCGTATTTTCATATCAATTAACTGTCTTTCATAGTATTCTAACCTCTCAGCTTGTGATGCATCAAATACCTCACTCTTGGTTTTGACAAAGTGGCTGATCTTAAAATAGGCATACAAACCTACAATTCCTACAACAAATGCCAAAATCACATTTAAAATCACCTCAGGTTCAGGAATTTCTACCAACATCACAATATTTGTGCCTAAGACGTGATTTATCGTGATTGAACAACAATAATTCACACTTTAGATTAACAAACTCACATAAACTATCACAAAGAATCTAAAAACAACCCACACAACAATATCACACTCTTTACATATTACATGCCTGACGAATGGACCTATCAATCAAACTCATCACTTCATCTTCCCTTTCAGGGAAAATATCACTCTTATTTATCACACTCACCTGTTCAGAAAGTTTTGATATCACATCTATATCATCAGGCAAAAGTATGCCTAAACCACGAAAAAGTATGATTGAATAGAACAATCCAATTAATTTGTCTCTAGACTGCCCAACCTGCCTGTAATACGCACCCTTTGTTATAGAAAAATCAGATTCTAGAAGATCCTTCTGATTTAAAATAATTTCAACTTGTCGCTCTGTAAACAGTGATTTTTTGATAATTTTACGCATAATATTGTTAAAATTAGATTCTTCTAACTTGTCCATAGCTATACAAATCTGTATACAGCATTCCAATTAAACTTTAAAGAGACATACACAGACCACCTTTATGGCTGGAGACAGGGTTGAATCGTTCTTAAAATCAGAATTAAAAAAGAAAAATGCATTACTTTTTGTATTAATTGATTCAGAAGTGTCAAATTTAGAGGCATCAAGCAAACTTGCTAAGGATGTTGAAAAGATTGGAGCATCTGCAATTCTAGTGGGAGGCTCCTCTACTACTGATCAAATAGAGATGGCCCAAATTGTCAAAGGTATTAAAATAGGCCTGAAAATTCCAATCATACTATTTCCCGGTAATGTTACTGGAATTGTTCCTGACGCTGATGCCATACTGTTTAGTTCTCTAATGAACTCTGAAAATCCCTATTTTATCACTCAAGCTCAAGCTTTGGGCGCTACAAGCGTTCTCAAATTCGGTCTGGAACCCCTTCCAACGGCATATTTAGTAATTGGAGATGGAACATCAGCTTGGTTTGTTGGCTCTGCAAGGGGAATACCATTTGAAAAACCAAAAATTGCAGCCGCATACTCACTGGCGGCTCAATTCCTTGGAATGAGATTTGTATATCTTGAAGCAGGCTCTGGTGCTAAAACCAACGTTACACCAGAAATGGTAAAGACAGTTAGGCATGCTTTTGACGGATTTTTGATTGTTGGTGGAGGAATTAAAGATGAAAAAACTGCTGCCAGTCTAGTTAAAGCAGGAGCAGATGCTCTAGTTATAGGAACCTTCCTTGAAAAAGGCGGCAGCCTTACAAAACTCGAAAAAATAACAAAAGCAATTCAAAGAAGTAAGTAGTAGGGAAATATTATGTCTGAAAATGATGCAATATCCCGAATTAGCGATATTGAAATGCCAGATTACTATCTTACTTATTATTCTAATCTTTCCACTGAAACCTCCTCAATATTTGAGCATGCAGCTGCTGCAAAGTCTAGTTTGATAGATTCTTCTGGAATTATAGAGCCAAGAATTGCTTTTGATTTGGCTGATAGGGTTGCAAAAATGCACGAAATTGACATTGCAGATCCTTTAAGAGAAACTCTAAGAACTAACGGAAAAGAGCTTTCTGCATTAATTTTAGCAAAAGAAATTGCTTCAGGCCGATATTGTTTACCAGATGCCACTTTAGAAGACAAACTAGATCTTGCAGTTCGTGTAGGATTAGCAATAATTACTGAAGGTGTCACTATTGCACCATTACAAGGCATTAGTGAAGTAAAAATTAAGAAAAATAAAGATGGAACAGAATATCTCTCAGTATCAATTGCCGGGCCAATGCGTTCTGCTGGGGGAACAGAATCTGCAGTAACTCTGCTTATTGCAGATCATGTTAGAAAAATAGCGGGATTGTCAAAATTTCAAGCCAATTCATTTGATGATGAAACAGGAAGATTTATTGAAGAATTAAGAATCTATGAAAGGGAGGCTGGCAGTTTTCAATTTCATATCTTAGATGAAGATATTGAACATGTCATTTCCAATCTGCCAGTTGAGCTAGCCGGCGTAGATACTGATCCTTATGAAGTTGTCAACCATAAATCGATGGCACGAATTCAGACAGATCGGGTCAGAGGCGGGGCTTTGCGTGTATTAAATGACGGATTAATTGGAAGATCAAAAAAGCTCCTCAAAAGAATTGAATTGTATAATCTGGATGGTTGGGAATGGCTTAATGACCTAAAGGGTGCCGTTCAAACCGGAGACGATCAAGAAGCAGCAGCCGCAAAACGAATGCGTGAAGTGATTACTGGCAGATCCGTATTATCCATGCCTAACAAACTAGGCGGCTTCCGTCTGAGGTATGGAAGAGCATGCAATACCGGATTTGCAGCTGTTGGCATTCATCCTGTCATTGCTGAGATTTTAGATCACACCATTGCCGTAGGAACTCAAATCAAAATAGACATTCCTGGTAAGGGCGCAACTATAGCTTTTGTTGATTCCATTGATACACCCACTGTACGTCTCAATAACGGAAGTGTCGTAAAAATTAGAGATGTAAAACATGGATTAGAAATCAAAAATAACATTGAAAAAATTCTTCATCTTGGCGATATACTGATTTCATTTGGAGACTTTCTTGAAAATAATGCTCAGCTAGTACCATCAGGATATGTTGAAGAATTTTGGGTCGAAGAACTAAAACAAAAAATTCAAAAATACGAACCTGATGATCAATACCTAAACCAATTTTTGAATAGAATCCCCACAATAGATGAAGCATTAAAAATATCACTTGATTTTAAAATTCCATTACATCCTCACTACTTGTATTTCTGGGATAGAATATCTTCTAAAGAATTAACCGTATTATTAGAGCCAAACAGTGTTACAGAAACTTCTGTTGAGTACTCAATTAAAGCAAAACAAATTCTTGAAAATCTTGGAACCCCCCACAAAATTCAAAATAATTCAGTAATACTTGAGCACCAAGAAGCAAAAATTTTCTTTAATCTTCTGTTCAGGCACAGACCTGTCATTGGTGATTTGTCCGTCCCAAAGATCTTGACAAAAGCATCTGGAATTCAGATTAATAATAAATTTTCAACAAGTATTGGGGTTAGAATAGGAAGACCTGAAAAAGCTGCACCTAGACAAATGAAGCCTCCCACACACGTATTATTTCCAATTAGTGATAAGGGCGGACCTACAAGAGATATTCTTAGAGCCTCTAGAACTGAGCATTTTTTTACAAGTATTTACAATAGGCACTGTACTAAATGCGAACAGCCATCCATTGGAATAAAATGTTCCATTTGTGGTACAAAGACATCAGTCACATACAGATGTTCTAACTGTAGAGATACGCTTGAGGAACCGTTTTGTGAAAAATGCAAACGCAAAGCTTTTTCCCATTCTCATAAGGATTTCCCGTTAAAGAAGAGATTACTTTTGGCTCAAGAAAAGATGGGCATTCGTGTAAAGGAACCATTCAAAGGAGTCAAAGAACTAATCAATCAAGACAAAATTGCAGAGCCGCTTGAAAAGGGTCTTGTTAGACAAAACTTTGGGCTGACCACTTTCAAAGATGGAACAGTAAGATTTGATGCGACAAATTCTCCATTGACACAATTCAAGCCCTCCTGGATAGGAACATCCGTTGCAAAACTAAAAGAACTTGGGTATTCTCATGACATTGAAGGAAACCCACTTGAATCAACTGATCAGATTCTAGAACTTCGTATGCAAGACGTAGTGATTCCGTATGAAAGTGGAAATTATTTAGTTTCAACTTGTAAATACATTGATGTTCTCTTACAGAAATTTTATGGGAAATCACCCTTTTACAACGTAAAAAATTCGGAAGAACTTTTGGGGCATCTGATAATTGGTTTGGCCCCACACACCTCTGTGGGAATTGTTGGAAGAATAATTGGTTATACCGAAACACATGTTTGTTTTGGAACCCCAAATTGGCATTCAGCTAAAAGAAGGGATGCTGATGGTGATGCAGATTCTATAATACTTCTAATGGACGGTCTTCTTAATTTTTCAAGACAATTTCTTTCTGATCGAATAGGCGGATTAATGGACGCGCCATTACTTGTTCAACCTCATGTGCTGCCGCATGAATCACAACCACAAGCTCATAATTTAGAAGTCACAAAAATATTGCCATTAGAATTTTTTGAATCTACGTTCAAAGAAATCAAATCCTCAGATGTAACATCAGTTGAGATAATCAAATCACGCTTGGATACTGCAAGACAATTTTATGATTATCATTTTACACATACAACCTCCTCTTTGACTACTTCCAAATCAAGAAGTGCATATTCAACCCTTGGCTCCATGCTTGATAAATTTGATATGCAAGTCAGAAATGCCGAATTAATTAATGTAGTTGACACATCTGAAATTGTTTCAAATGTAATTTCGACACATCTTGTTCCTGATTTAATGGGAAATCTTAGGGCATATGCAAGACAAAATTTCAGATGTACAGCATGTGGCAAATTATTTCGCCGCATGCCATTGATTCAATCATGTGTTTGTGGACATAAATTAATTGCAACGATCACAAGGGGCTCTGTTGAAAAATATCTAAAGCTTGCAAAAAGACTAGTTGAGAAATATGATGTTGGGCAATATCAACGAGGAAGAATCCATGCTTTATCTGATGAGATTGAATTAGTATTTGGTAAGAGTCAGGGTGATCAATCACTGCTTACTGATTACGCGTAAATTTATCTTAGTTTAACGTACTCGTATCCGCCAAGTTTGTTGTCAAAACAGAATTTGATTTTTTGATAATCCTTTCTTAATGCCTTAACCTTTGGCAGTAATTTCTTTGGATCCTTCTTTTCAATCACAACTTGCTTAATGTATGCCGCAATTTCTTGTATTTGATCTTTTTTCATCCCAAGCCGTGTAATTTCAGATACTCCCAATCTAATTCCACCAGGATGAAAATAGTTTCTTCCAGCTTTGATATCTCCTGGAATCAGCTGCCTGTTTACTATGATGTTTGCTTTCTCCAAGCTTGCTTCCACTTTGCCACCATCAGAATAATCTAATACATTAACTGCAACCTGATGTGATTGTGTGAATCCCCTGCTTTCTCCTAACACCTTAAAGCCTGCATCGCTCAAAGCTTCTGCAAAAGCCTTGGCATTTTTGATTACTTCGGCAGCATAATCTTTTCCAAACTCCAAGGCTTCTGCAAAAGCAATTGCTTTTCCAGCCATATGGTGAATATGATGACTGCTAGTCAGACCAGGAAACGTTGCCTTTTTGATAATCTCTTCATGCTCTTTAGAACCCAAAACGAGTCCCCCCTGGGGTCCAAACAGAGTCTTATGAGTGCTCATAGTCATTGTATCTGCACCTTCTCGAAGCGGGTCTTGGAATTTTCTGCCGGCAATTAATCCTGCAACATGTGCAGCATCATAATTGATATGCATGTCATAACTTTTCAAAAAATCTGATAATTCTTTGACAGGATGCGGAAACAAAAACAACGAACCGCCAAACATTGCCATTTTTGGAAGACGATTTGCTTTTTTAAGATCTTTTATTTTCTGCTTTGTTTTTTCAACATCAATTGTCATTTCTTCAGCATCAAACGGATAAAATTCAATTTCTAATCCATGAACCAATCCTGCCGTACCTGAATGTTCCTTTTTACCATGTGAAATATGTCCCCCGGCAGGAATTGAGGGTGCTAACATAATATCTCCAGGATTTGTAAATCCAGAGTATACTGCCAAATTTGCAACTACTCCTGATATTGGCCGTACATCTGCAAATTTTGCTTTGTATAATTTCTTAGCTAATTTCATACATTCAAACTCTACATCATCAATGTACACGCATCCTGCGTAAACTCTTTCACCGGGCCATCCTTCAGCATATCTATTTCCAAAATCAGAAATTATTGCTTCTCTTACTGCAGGGCTGGGAATATTTTCGCTTGCAATTAACGGAATTGAATTCTCAAACCATTTGTGATGATCTTTTAATTTTGTAAAAATTTTATCATAAGACTGGCGGTTTTGTGATTTAGCCATATTTTTCATCTTGATTTTCCCAATTTAAAAACACCGATATTATTTTTGAAAATCAGCAATCCTGATCTGCAAGATATAAAAGGGGAGTAGGGAGTTTTTGTATTTATGGGAATGCAGGCAACTTCAAAGGGAAATATGCCCGTTGTTTTGCTAAAAGAAGGCGGTTCTGAAACCAAAGGGCGGGAAGCTCAAAAAAATAACATTGCAGCAGCTAAAATTATTGCCGAAATAGTTCATACCAGTCTTGGTCCACGAGGCATGGACAAGATGCTAGTTGACTCACTGGGCGATGTTACGATTACAAATGACGGTGCAACCATCTTAAAAGAAATTGACGTGCAACATCCTGCAGCAAAGATGCTAGTTGAAATCTCTAAAACTACAGATAATGAAGTTGGAGATGGTACTACTTCTGCAGTTGTACTAGCTGGTGCATTACTTTCACAGGCTGAATCATTAATTGATCAAGATGTGCATCCAACCATTATTGTTGATGGATATAGAAAAGCTGCAAGAAAAGCAAAAGAATATCTAGAAACTATTGCCGATACAATCTCTGCAAACGATAAAAACATTCTAAAAAAGATTGCCAAAACTTCAATGCAAACAAAACTTGTTAGAAAAGATTCTGATCAGCTTGCAGATATTATTGTAAAGTCAGTCCTTGCCGTCTCTGAAAAAACAGGCGAAAGTTTTGATGTTGATATTGATGATATTAAAGTGGAAAAGAAAGCAGGATGTTCCATCAAAGATTCTATGGTTATTCAGGGTGTTGTTCTTGACAAAGAAATTGTTCATGGAGGCATGCCTAGAAAAATCACCGATGCCAAAATTGCATTAATTAACACTGCATTAGAAATTAGTAAAACAGAAACTGATGCCAAAATCAACATTTCAAATCCTCAACAGCTAAAATCATTTTTGGATGAAGAAAATAGAATGCTCAAAACAATGGTTGACAAAGTCATTGGTTCTGGTGCAAATGTGGTTTTATGCCAAAAAGGACTAGACGACATGGCTCAACATTATCTAGCAAAAGCTGGAATTATTGCTGTTAGAAGAATTAAAGAAAGTGATCTTACCAAGCTTGCAAAAGCGACGGGCGCTCGAATTATTACAAACTTGGATGATCTGTTTGAAAAAGATCTTGGTTCTGCTGAACTTGTAGAAGAAAGAAAAATTGAAGAAGACAAATGGGTATTTGTTGAGGGATGCAAACATCCAAAATCAGTCACATTACTTTTGCGTGCAGGCTCACAAAGAGTAGTTGATGAGGTTGAACGTTCAGTTCATGATGCATTAATGGTTGTAAAAGACGTAATTTTAAAACCTGAAATTGTTGCAGGTGGTGGGGCTCCAGAAACATTTGCTGCAACAAAACTCAGAAGTTGGGCCAAATCCTTGGAAGGCAGAGATCAACTTGCAGCAGAAAAGTTTGCTGATTCATTAGAAGAAATTCCAATCACACTTGCAGAAAATGCAGGAATGGATCCAATTGATACTCTTACGCTTCTTCGTTCCAAACAACAGAAAGGAGAAAAATGGACTGGCATTGATGTAATGAAATCAAAAATTGCTAATATGAAATCCAGTGATATCATTGAACCATTGGCAGTTAAACTTCAGATTGTTTCGGCAGCAGCAGAGGCAGCATCTATGATTCTTAGAATTGATGATGTTATTGCCACCCAAAAGTCTGCTGGAGGACCACCCGGTGGAGAAGGCGGAATGCCACCTGGAATGGGTGGAATGCCACCTGGAATGGGCGGGATGGGTGGAATGCCTGATATGGGCGGCATGATGTAGTTATTTGAAAAAATATTTCAAAACTTTAATTGCCAACTTAACTTACAAAAATAGCATTGAATAAAACATCCTCAAAGATACTAACTGGATTCAAATATGTTTACCTAATTGCATTTTTTGGATTACTTGCAGGATTTTTTCACCCACTAATTACTAACACAAGTTTTGATGGTGTGATTGCCGGTACCATAATATTATTTGTAGGTCTTGCAGGCAGTGTTCTGTTATACAGGGCCGCTACATCTGAAAATAAAAGGGCAATATTTCTGGCAGGGGGCTTTGCCTTAATGTCAATATCTCTGTTCTATATTTTTCAGTTTACAGGAAGAACCTAAACATCAAAGTACAGATAAAACTCATGCGGATGCGGCCTGATTGCTATTTCCCGCTGATCTCTTCTTTCTAACTCGATAATTTTGTCTACTACATCATTAGTGTAAATTGGACTGAGGAATTTTCTATCACTTTCTAGTTCATCCAATGCTTCACCCAGACTTTTTGGAAGAACTCCAATTCCTCTTTTCATTCTATCAGATTTTGTCATTTTGAATATATCATCCCGAACTTCATCTCCGGGATCCATCTTTTTCTTTACTCCGTCTAATCCCGCTGCTGCTACTGCTGCAAAGACAAGGTATGGGTTTGATGAGGGATCCGGCGCCCTAAATTCCAATCTTTTTAGATTTGAATATTTTTTACCTTTGAGATGTTTTGGAACTCTTACTATCGCAGAACGATTTCCTGAACTCCAAGCAATGTAAGCAGGAGCTTCATATCCTGGAACCAATCTGTGGTATGAATTAGTAGTTGGATTACAAATTGCAGAAAGTGCTTTTGCATGGTTGACTATGCCGCCACAAAAATATCTTCCAAGCTGGCTTAATTCAATCTCATCATCTGGGTCATAAAATGCATTTTCTATTCCTTTCCATAAACTAACATTAACATGCATGCCAGACCCCGAATCCATCGCAATTGGTTTTGGCATCATTGTTGCAACTTTGCCATATTTTTGTGCAACATTTCTAATAACATACTTGTAGGATTGTGCAGCATCTGCAGCATTTGTCATGTAGTCATATTTGATATCAATTTCACATTGTCCTGCTGTGGCAACCTCGTGATGATGGTTATCACACAGAATTCCAAAATTTGTATTGAGAATATTTACACATTCATTTCTGTATGGTGTAAGAGTATCTGCGGGTGTAGATGGATAGTATCCTTCTTGTAATCCCATAGGGTATCCGTCACCTGACTGATTCCATGGAGCTTCTTTTGATTCAATTGAATATGACTGTCCCTTATATGGTGTTAGAACATCCCAGTGTACTTTATCAAACACAAAAAATTCTACTTCTGGACCCCATGTACTAAAATCATAACCTTGTGTTTTGATGTATTCTTCAGCTTTTTGAGAAATTCCTCTGGGATCTCTTGATAGTCTGCCTCGGTCTTCCCCCCAGTAAACGTCACATAGTAGTCTGGCCGTCTTATTCTCAGTCATCCAAGGAATAATTGCAAATGTATTTGGATCAGGTTTTAGCAGTAAATCTGAATCATCAATACTGGTAAATCCTATGATTGATGAACCATCTAATTTTGGTAATCCATCTCTCATCTGTTCTGGGGTAAACGTATTTGCTGAAATCGTAGTATGGTGAAAATGACCTGTAAGACCTGTAAATTGAAGATCGATAAATTGGATGCCTTCGTGTTGAATTCTAGAGAAAACTTCGTCTGGTGAATATGTTACCTGGATTGCTTTACCATGACTGACTTTATAGGGCAATTTTATACTTCAATCAAACACAAATACATCAGCCATTTAAGGATTAGGTAAGAAATGTCAGAATCAGATCAAATCGATATCGCCTCTTTACATCACATAGTTTTACGTGAAACTGAAAGTGATTCAATATTGGAAATTGATCCAAATTTTTACAGAAATCTCTCTAGTTTTATAGGGAATTTACGAAAACAAGAATTTGACGGCGTAGAAAATAAAATCAAAAACACCATGATCGATATGGTTACAGAATTGACATCCTTGCTAATACAACTCAGATTAGATAAAATTTCAGAATCAGATCAAATCGACATCAGTTATCTTTTGGATGAAGAAAAATTCATTCTAGATTCTCAAGAAGATCAAAAGGAAAGAATAGATATGATCCTTTCGGCAATAATTAATGGGAAATCAAACTTTTTGGAATCCTTAGCTCAAAATCATAAAACAAAGAAAATTGTTGTAAGGTTTCTTAATCAGGTAGATGAAATTGTAGGAGTTGATCTTGAAAAATACGGCCCTTTTAAAGCTGAAGATATAGCTACAATTCCATATGAAAACGCTCAGGCTTTAATTGCTAAAAATGTTGCAACCAAGGTTCGTTTAGAAGATTAGATAGAAATTATACCCCTTACTATGATATTATATGTCTCATACAGGAGTTGATGTAATCGATTTTCTTTTTTACACAATTTATCCTGTAATTGGAATTTTTCTGGTAGAAGTTGTTAGCAGGTTAGTAAAGGCACCCAAATGGATAAAATTATGGACGCAAGCTATTGTTTCAATTGGGTTTGGGGTTTACTACTGGTTTATTCTTCCTGCACCTCGAAACTTTCCGTTTACAGCTATGGTTATGTTTGCACTTGCAATTGCCTTGATTTATCAAGGAAGAAGGGCAAAAATTTCTCCAGAAAAAAGCCCATATTGATCTTAACTTCTTCCAAAAATCCGTTTTAAAATATTTGGCTTGTTACGTCCACCGTCACGAATTACTTTTTTTGCACCAAATCTTTTTGCTCTGATTTGACTGAGTTTTACACATCTGTGTTCTTCTGGAAGCCTATGTTCTGCACAAAAAGGATCCTTGCAATAATTGCATTGAAATGGCATGTCAGTCAAATCCCCACAATATGAACATTTTTCTGATTTCATATTTCTATTATTATTTTTCTTTTAATAAAGGTGCTAGTATTTGCTTCTTAGAAAAATTAACGACTAAACGTTTTTACGATGTTTGACTTTACTCTGATTTGGGGATCATATGATTAAGGATAAGGTTGCTATAATTACCGGAGCAAGCAGTGGGATTGGATTTGCTACTGCCTTGGCTTTATCAAAAGCAGGCGCAAAAGTTGCTATTGGCGCTAGAAGAGCTGACCGTTTGGAGGAACTTGCAAAAAAAATATCTGCAGATGGCGGGGAAGTTTTTTATCAAAAATTAGACGTAACGCAAAGGACTCAATGTGATAATTTTGCTAATGCAGTCTTGGAAAAGTGGGGTTCCATTGATATTCTTGTAAATAATGCCGGCTTGATGCCTCTGAGTTTCTTCAAAAACCTCAAAGTTGATGAATGGGACAAAATGATAGATGTGAATATCAAAGGCGTTTTGTATTCTACAGGTGCTGTAATTTCTCACATGAAAGAAAAAAAATCAGGTCATATAGTTAATCTCTCATCTGTAGCTGGAAGAATAGTTTTTCCTGCCGGCAGTGTTTATTGTGCAACAAAGCATGCAGTCGCCGCATTTAGTGAGGGCCTCAGACAGGAATTCAGTGTTCGCTCTAACATTAGAGTGACTAGTATTGAACCAGGAGTTGTTGACACAGAACTTAATGACACAATCACTGATGAATCTCTTCAAGGATTCATTGAAAATGCAAAAAAGATGGAATCTTTACGCGCCGAAGATATTGCAAATGCTATCTTGTATGCCGTTGATTCGCCGTCATACGTTAATGTAAATGAGATCCTGATTCGACCTACAACTCAAGAACGTTAAGTTCTCAGATATTGCCAAGTTGTAGTTTTAGGAGACGAACTGAGCATATCAGTTGCTGATGAATAAGAAGTACATTATCATCGTATGAAGCCAATTGCTGTAATTGGCAAAAAAGACTGGTTTATGGCAGGTTCTGCCAAATTATGGATTCATTAATGGAACTCACACCTTTGAAAATTCTATTGGATCATTAAATGAGTTATAAAAAAAGAAACTGAATTCATTAAAGATCAAACCACGCCAATTAATCCTGGAAACACGAATATAGAAACAGAACCACAATCAATTTCATTTGCCTATCGAATAATTTTAATGGGCACAGTTTTAGCCCCACAAAATTTCAGGATTAAAAGAAAATGAATGCAATCGTTATGATGACGATCAGCTTTCAGAAATTCATGAAAAACTTTAGAGTATTAGTTCTAAAAAATGGCAATTCTGTTATGAACATGCCTTACAATGAGATTGTAAAACATCTTTTGCAAATGTCTTGGCAGTTGGAGACAGTTCTACAATTCAAGTTGATATGCTTAGAACCGACAAGCCTTCAGCCAATCTCCATACCAGCAACGGATAATCTTTCTTCCTCAAATTCAATTTTTTTTAGTGAGACTATCAAAATGGTTATGATTATTTATCTAAATCTTTACTTTTTGAAAGATGCTCTAAAATTGCCTTAATTTTCCCATCTAATTCTTGAGAGTCTTTTGAAAGGTTGAGTTTTTCTGGAATGCTATTTTTAAAATCTTCAGCTTCTAACTCTATACTTCTCTTTTGAACACAATCAATATGATCTTGGTCTGTTGCAGAAATCCTATGACAAATATTGCAAAGTTTCATAAATTATGTCATGAATAGGACGATTTAATAATTTCATTTTATGTCTCTGAAGCAAGGGAACGTAGTCTAGCTTGGTATGATACTAGTCTGGGGGACTAGTGGTCGCAGGTTCAATTCCTGCCGTTCCCATTATAATTTCAAAATTTTGAGCAATTTTTCAAAATTTTCTCTTGATTTTTTTTGCTTGTATAATTTCAATGCCCCAATAATTTTCTCTTTGGAGGAATTTTTGTAAATTTTCTGGGCTTTTTTTGAGATCCCGGATCCGATAAAAAATGCCTGGGTAATTGATGTAACATTTGAGGGTCTTCTCTTCGTGCTAGAACTTTCAAAATCTATTAGTGAAGATTTTGTTTTACCTACAATAACGTGTTTTGAAATGTTACTTAATTCGCCATGATCAAATCCAATCTGATCTAATCTATAACAGTCTTCTAACACACTTTTTATTGTAGATTTTAATTTTTTTGCACTTCCACTTCCTTTCAATAGTTCAATCCAATCCCCGAATTTTTCACCTTCAAGATATTCCATAACTAAAAAATTCTTACTTACGTCAATCATTTTTGGACCAACTTTAACTGAATTAACTAATTTTAATAACGCCGCCTCGTTTCTCATGTCTTTTCTTTGAGAATCAGTTCTTCTAATTTTTAGAGCGGTCTCTTTGTTGCCTTTTTTGGCAATTACCACAACCCCAACATACCCTTTTCCTAATATTGCCAAATTTCCAAGTGTAGTAGGGCCTGTTAAAGAAATTGCCTTTATCTTCAATTTTTCTAATTCATTAATTCTTGATTTTAGTTGACGCTTAGTTGCATTTGGATATCCGAGAATGTTTGAATATGGCTCTTCTGAGAATCTCTTAATTGAAATGAAGGAATGTGCCATCTACTGAAATCAATTCAGCTGCTTCCTCTTTAATTGATTTACTAAGATTTTTGTTTCCTATGGACACCTTGAAACCTCGCTTAAAATCCGGCCGCAGACCTTTTGGTATGCCTAGAAGATCTTCCTTCAGAAATTCCTTCATAAAACGTGCTGCATCCACATGATTTCTTTTTTCTAAAGAAATTATTCTTCTGTCATTTCCAAACCAGACCAGTCCTGCATCTTTGAGATTTTTATCAATGAAACTATGAGCACTGTCTTCTCTGAAGAATTCGGGCCCTTCTTTAGAATAGATTTTACTAATCTTTGTTGATTCTAAAAAGAACAAAAGACAGGCTTTATTTTGTTGATCTGTGTAAGATTTGCTTCTCAATACAGTAAATCCTCCCAATTCTAACTGTATGGACAATGTTGAAGTTGCTCTTTTGATCTGCCCCCAAATAATATCTGGACTCCTAGCTTTGAAATTAAATTTAACAATCAATAAATTATTCCAAAACCTGTTTGATATTCTTGATTTCTTAGTCTTAAAGAACTCAAAACCCGGCTTTTTCTTAAATGCTCTTGAAATAAGAATAAATTTTCCAATATTTTCATCAGAAATAGCAGCAGCTAAATTTCTATTACTGTCAATTGGATCAATTACTACAATGGATGTATCAAACTTTTTAGTCGTTTTTCCAATAATCTGATTTTCCTTAATTTTTGAAATTGTTTTTATAAGATTTTCAAAACTTCCAAGCTCTAAAATCAAAACTTCGGAAATATATCCGCTAAATCCCTGTTTTGCAATTTCTGCACCATAAATCCCATTTGATTTTAAAAATGTCTTTAGAACTCGCACCTCATCTCTCATTTTTGGCGTTAATGATTTTTTCATAAATTCAGTATGAAATGGGGATCTATCGGCTGCACTTTTCCATTCCCCTATCTTCACGTCATAACATGGAACAACATTGATCCTGGTGTTCTTAATTTCAGCCTCAACATATGGATGCTGAGAATGTCTGATGTATGGAGAATATTTTTTCAATGAATCAAATCCAATTTTTTTAGAAATTTCCTCAAATTTTTCCTCTGATACATTTTTTTTAAATTTGACAAAAATATCAACGTCTGCATCCTTAGTTAGCCAAGTATCCTTGGCAAAGGATCCCCCAAATTCTAATCCAACCACTTCTGGATATTTTTCAGTTTCTTTTTCAACTAAGCCAAAAGCCATTTCTCCAATATCCTTTTTTGACTTTGCAATTATTTTTGAGGGAATTACGGTTTTAGAAATTTTAGAAATTACTTGTTTCATTTTTTTGCCTTTACCTCCATCAAATTTGAATAGATTGGCCCGCTTGAAGTAAGTTCACTTTTTTTCAATTTAATGTTTGAAACCTTTTGTATTCCAAAATTTATCATTTTCTTATTTTCCAATTCTCTTGATACATCTCCAATCTTCTTTTTAATTCTAAATACTGTGATATGAGGCTTGAAGGGCTTGTCTTGAAGGAATCCTAATGGTTCTAGCGCCTTTCCTACTTTTTTGGATAATTGAATTAGTAAATCCCCTCCTTTTTCATCTGCACCTACCCAAATCACTCTAGGAAAACTAGGCTTGGGAAAAACCCCTATTCCCTTGAGAACTATGTCAAAACCTGAAAATTCTATTTTTTCCAGGGTTTTTGTGATTTTTAGCAAGATATCCTGTGAAATTTCTCCTAAAAATTGTAATGTAAAATGGAAATTTTGTGGTTCAATGGCCTTTGCTTCAATTTCCAATTTATCTTGAAATTTTCTAATTGAATTAATCACTGCCTCATTTGTGATTTCAACTGCAATGAAAACTCGCATCATAAGATTTTTTGAACTATGTTTATAATTATTTCCGGTAACTTCATAGACAAGCCTTTTTTTTGATATATGTTGGTTAAACTAATTGTATGCTTAACAGGAATGCCTGGCGCAGGCAAATCCACAATTGCTGATGGCCTGAAACCCAAGGGATATGAAATTATCAATATGGGCAACGCAGTACGAGAAGAGGCAAAAAAAAGAAATCTGGAACCAACACGAGAGAATCTTGGAAAACTAATGCTAGAACTTAGAGAGAAAAATGGTCTTGGAGCAGTTGCAGAACTAGTTAAACCACAAATCGAATCTTCAACATCAAATGTAATTTTAATAGATGGAATAAGATCCAATGACGAAATTCAAGTATTAAAAAAATTTGGCACTGTAAAATTACTAGCAGTTCATGCATCAACTGACACTAGATTTGATTTTTTACAAAAAAGAGGAAGGACAGATGATCCTCAAACAAAAGAACATTTTGAAGAAAGAGATAACCGTGAATTGGGAGTTGGCATTAGCAATTCAATTGCCCTATCTGATTATGCAATTTCAAATATAGGTCTGACAAAAGACGAATTAGTTGATCAAGCTTTTCAAATTATTCAAGGTTGGTTAGAGTGAAAATTCCAAATATTAACTGTAAAATACAAATGGTTTGCCCAATAAATTTATCTGAACATCCTGAAAAAATTAAAGAAGCCATTTCAAACATATTTCCATTCTCCTGTATCACAAATGAAAATTTTTCAATAAAGGCCGAATCAAATGAATTAAGATCTTTAGAGAAAATTTATGAAGCAATTATCTCAACACAATCTCAAAAAAGCTATACGCGAAATTTGGAAAATAATCTAGAGGATGACAGAACTTGGTTTCTTTTAAACAAGCAAGCTGCTTTTGTTGAAAAAATTGCAATCTGTGATGAAGCAGATGAATCTCCATTAGGACCTATCAAGGTCACTTTGACTTCATCAAACATTGATGGAGTTATTGATTGGCTAGCTTTTGCAAATTAGCAGGGAATTAGCTAACAAAATTCACTCATTTTTGACCATTTTTTTTAGTTTGAATCTAAAATTCATTTTTTTAGATCAGCATTAATGCTCATCAAACTAGCCATAATTGCAGGTATTGTAATTTTAGGCGGGATGATATTTTCAAACGAAATTAGTACCTTCTTTCCATCAACATCTGCTACAGTTTTTGATTCTTTAAAAGATGATGCATCAAACTTTGGCTCCAAAGCTTCAGATTCTGTAGAGCAAAGAATTGATTCATCAATTGATAAAATTGTAGATAAGACACCCGAATCAATATCAGAAGAAATTAGTCAAACCGGAGACAAAGTAACAGATAAAATTTCAAATTTTGATACTATAGAATCAATTCAAAATATATTCACTGGCGGTTCAAATTCAAAATCTGATGGTTCATCATCAACTAGCACAGAATCAACAAACAATGTTTCTACTCACAAGTCTATTCCAATACTTTTTGAAACCTTATCCTTGTCAACCAAACAACAATCTGATAATAGTATTCTTCTTCAGTATGTTGATACAAGTGGCAAAACAATAAGTGTTGATGTAGTAATTAGAACCGTAGATACGGAGCTTTTTTCTGGAACATTCTATTCATCAATGTTTGATACAAGTGTAAATTACGTATCTGATGTTCCATATTATATAGACATGATTGTTGAGCATGAAGAATATGGAACTGTGACATCGTCAGTTTATAATCCAGGCGGTTCCTCTGGCACAAAAATTTATGGAATATTTTCTCAATTATAATTTATTTTTAAATAGCGAAACTAATTTTGGTATTGACTCTGCACTTGTATTTCTAACTGTCACATCCATTTCTCCTGTCATGTCTGTATTTTCTGGATTAATTTCTACTAATATAGCATCATTGTTCTGTTTTGCATAAAGTGGCAGTGTATTTGCCGGAGACACGGCAAGTGATGTACCTGCAATAATCATTAGATCACAATTATTTGCAAAGTTAATGGCATTTTTCCACACATTTTGTGGCAATGATTCTCCAAACCATACGACATCTGGTCTAAGTAAATTACCACATTTACAAACAGGCGGCAAATCAGAAATGTTTCTCAAAATTTCTTCTTTATAATCACAAATCGAACATTTGATCTTTACAATACTTCCATGTAGTTCCAATACCCTTGAACTACCTGATTTTTGATGCAATCCGTCAATATTTTGTGTTAAAACAACGACATCTGCATATTTTTCAAGTTCAGCAATCGCCTTGTGCCCTAAATTTGGCTGTGCCTGAAAAATATTCATTCTTCTTTCGTTATACCATTCCCAAACCAATTTTGGATCATGATAAAATGCATCAATTGTAGCCAATTTCATTACATCATAATTTTTCCATAATCCATCTTTTCCTCTAAATGTAGGAATTCCACTTTCTTGCGAAATTCCAGCTCCTGTTACAAAAACTATCTTCTTAAATTTCTCAATCTGTCCTTTAATTGCTTCAAACATTTTATTTAATCTCTACTTCTAAAAGATCTTTAGCAGTGATTACCGAATTATGAATTTCTTGCGCTTCTTTTAAATGCCCAATTTCATCCTTATATCTTGCTGAAAAATGTGTTAGAATTAAGTTCTTAACTTTGGCATTTTTACCTAATGTTGCAGCTTGCTTTGCAGTTGAGTGACCTGTTTCTTGTGCCCTTTGTTTTTCTTCATCTAAAAATGTAGAATCAAATACAAGATAATCACAGCCCTCAAAAAATTTTTCTAATTCTGCTGTAGGCATTGTATCGCCAGAAATGCCAATTTTTTTGCCTGGGCGTTTTTCTCCTAATACCTGTTCAGGTCTTATTATTTTTTCATCAATTCTTATTTCATGACCCTTTTGTAAATCACTCCATAATTTTCCTTCAGGAACGCTTAATTGTCTTGCCTTTTCAAGATTAAATCTCCCGGGCTTGTCTTTTTCTTTAAACAAATATGAAAATGCTGCAATGGAATGATCTGCTTTACAAACATGTATTGAAAACCTTTCATCTTCAAACATCTTTCCTTCCTTGATGGTCGTAATCAAAATTGGAAATGACAATCCAAAATTTAATATTTTAATATTTGCAGCAATAAACTCTTCAATTCCATTTGGCCCAAAGATTTCTAATGATTCGGTTCTATTTTGCATAGACATTGTTTGTAACAGTCCCAAAATTCCCACACAATGATCACCATGCATGTGAGTTACAAATAACTTCATTTTTTTATTCCAACCCAGACCCGATTTCATAAAAGATATCTGAGCTGCTTCACCGGCATCAAACATCAAAATTTCACCATCCCTTTCTAGGCAAATACATGACAATCCTCTGTTTTCAGTAGGGTGGGCAGCTGATGTACCCAAAAATATGAGTTTCATTTAATCAGAATTGTTCTTGTCAAGCTTTTATGCCTATAGATGTGATATTTTTTTAATCCGTCTAGATTTGAGTTAAAACCCAATTCTTTTTTATACATTATTGCCACCTTTTTTCTTTTAGGCAGCCTAGAAAAAAATTTCTTTAGAATTTCTTGTGGTTTTTCTGATGTCTTTGATGCTATGCCATATGGCAAATCAGTGACAATTCCATCAAATCTATTAGATATTTTTGAGAACCCTTGAAATTCAGACTTGAGAACTTTTGAATTATACTTGTTTGCCTTGAGATTCGCTTTTGCGATTTCACACATTTTTTCGTCAAAATCTAGTCCGATGGCATGCACGCCCATTGATTCGGCCTCTAAAAGTGTAGTACCAGTACCACAAAATGGATCACACACCGTTTCTCCTTTTTTCAGGCCTATCAAATTAATCATTACCCTTGTTAGCTTCCAATCCAATTCATGAGGATGTTTTTTGATTTTTTTGGGCCTAGTCTTTTCTTTAACCCGCTTTGAAAATCCAAAAAAGTTCTCATTATTTGTAAAAATCAGATAGACGGTGATATCTGGATTTTTTAATTTCACTTTTGCATGAGAGAATTTTGAGATCATGTCTCCCATAGAGCCTTCTAATTCTGGAATATTAAATTGGTTTGAGGACAAATTCACAACTCTACACACAAATGTTTTTGCATTTTTTAAAACACCAACATTTTCTTCATTCAAAAACAATCCCGACATTTTACGTAATATTTGTCCTGAAATTTTTACAAATGTTGCCCTTTTAGCAATTTCATTCCAATTTGTCTTTGACTGTACAATTACCAAATTCGAAATCACTTTAATTTTAGAAAATCTGTCATACATTTTTGCTATTGCAATAATTTCATCCGTAGCAAGTTCCAAGTGATCTTTAGATAAAACAAAAAAACTTTCTGGCATTGCTAAATTGCCTTTGCAATAATGCTGGAAATATCTACCACGGATGTTTTGTTGGGAATTGTATTTGTGCTGATTATTTTAGTAACTCCAGCTTTTTTAATTCTTTTTTCTGCATTATCCATTAATAACGCGTGTGTACATGCAACGTACACTTTTTTACATTTTTGTTTTTTAAGAAATTGGGTAGCTTTTACAATACTTCCTCCTGTACTAATCATATCATCAACCAAAATCAAATCTCTATTAACAACCTCATCTAAATTCTTTGTTTTTATCTGAATTTTTCCTGTTTTTCTATCTCTTTTTTTCTCCAATGCAATATATTCTGAGCCTAATTCTCTTGCAAATTCTCTTGCCCTCTTTTTTCCTCCTTGATCAGGAGATATGACAAGAGGATTTTTCAGGCTCATTTTTTTGAAATATTTTACAAGTTCGGGTATTGCAGACACGTTTTTTGTTTTACTGGTAAAATATTTGAGACCCATCATGCTGTGAATATCTACTGCAATAATTTTTGATGCACCGGCACTTCTAAATAATTTTCCAAGAACTTTCATGGTCACAATTTCCCCTGGTAAAAATTCTCTGTCCTGTCTTGCATACCCCATATATGGAATTATAGCAATCACTTCTGATGATATTTCCCTAGCTTTTGAAATAAGTGACAGTGTTTGAACTAAATTCGTATCAACCGGAGGATAAATTGATTGAACTACAACAGCTTTTCTTTTTGATATATTGCCTGAAAGTGTTATCTTGCTTTCTCCATCAGCAAAGACCCTAATTTCTGACTTAACAAGATTTGCCTTTATTTCTTTAGATAATTTTCTTGCTAAATCTTCAGATGATTTTCCTGCAATTACAGTTAATTTACTCAACAAGAAATGTGATTTAATGGGATTCTTAAGTTTTGAGAGGATTATTCATCTTCTCCACTGCCACGACCAATATCGCCGATACCATATTTGTCAATAACACTGTTTCTTTGTTCGTTGAGTTTGTCAATCTCTTCTTTCTCACGTTTTTCATCTCCCTGATACACAGTTCTGATTGGCCATGGAATTCTAATGTCATATTTCTTGAATTCTTCATACATGATCATTCTCATGTCTGTTTTGGTCTTGAACTGTGCCCCATAATCCCTTACATAAAGCCACAATGAAAAATCTAATGATGAATCATTAAATTGATTGAATCGTACAACCGGCTGATTTATTTCAACATGAATATCGTTGTCACATCCACAACTAGGCTTGTTTTTTTCCAAGTATGGACAACGTAACTGTCTAACTAGATGCCTTCCTTTCCTATCAATGACTTCCTTCATTGCACGATTTCCTACTTTTACAAGAATTGCCGAAACTTGCTTTGGATCATTGAGGTACGAAACACCCACTTCTACAATTGCAGGTACCATCTTGATCTCTTTAGAATAGTTGATTATTTGGGCATTAACTAACTGTCTTGTTGGAATTACTGCAAATGATTCGTTTAGCGCATCTCTAACATAGGTAACTCTAGGCGTAATTTTATGTACATATCCGTTATATCCAGTATCTAGCTTGACACGTTCTCCTTCTCCAAATATCTTATCCTTTCTAATCAAAATATATGCAAAATAATTCTGCATCGTTTCTTGCAAAGCCAATCCTATACCTATTGCCAATCCTCCTGTTGCAGTCGCAAGTACAATAAGATCAATCCCCCACCAACTAACGACACCAATAATCACAACTGCAAAAATTCCTAAAGGCAAAATTTGTGAAATTGATTTAGGGAGATTTTTTCTTTTTCTTACTGCATATCCGGGCGGTTTTGTACCAGGAATTATCGGATCAAATCCGCCCAATCTTTTTTCTTCTCTCCATGTGTCAATTGGATAGATTTCTTCTGTTTCTTGTCCTGTTCTAAGCTTTTTTCCTGATTGATTGTTTCCTGAGACTGCTTTTTTAAAATATTCATTATACTTTATTCTTTCAGACTTTTTCCATTCTTCAAACGGTTCTTTGATCAGTTGCTCATAACTTCCAATTGGCAGTCCTTTAGTTGTCCTGTATTCTTCAAGTATGCGCATTCCTTCTTCTGTTTTGAGATTTTCTTCAAAATTTTCTTCAGACATATCCTCCGGCGTATTTTTAGGTGCAACCCACTTGAAGAATTTATGAAATAAATCATCTTTATCATCAGAAAAGCCCCTCATATCTTTCCACATTTCAAAATCTTCTTTCTCAAGATTGCTTTTTTCTCGTTTAGTAAGCATTATGGGAATTAAGTGTGCTACTGAATATCCAATTACAAGTATGTTGATCGTATTGAGAATCTTGGAAAAAGTTTCAGCTGGGTTTTTTCCTTCTTGGTTTTCTTCAATATCCAATGCAATTTGCTCTGCTTTTATTATGGATTCATCAAATACATCAAAGGATTGGATGTACATGTTCATGCTGGTAATGAGAATTATTGCAAAAAATGGCAAGACACCCACTCTAACAAATCGTGAAAGATGGGGTCTTACATAATTAAATTTTTGAGTTTTGACCCAATTTGAAAAACCACGATATACCAGTATGATTCCAATAATTCCAATAACTAAAACAGTAAATGCAATTTGTAATGATTCAGATGACCCTATTAATTCAGAGACACTTTGAAATTCACTTGCCTGTCCTGCAACTGCTCCTATTATTTCGTCTTCAGCCATTAACTAGCACATTCTCCATTCTAGAATACAAAGATAGCCACTATTATCATTTTTACTTCCAATTTTAATCAAGTTTTTTATAAATTAAGAAATTCCGTGCGTAAAAATCATGTAACCTTTAACAAGGGCAAATAGCCTACTTACAAAATGACATATCAGGAATCAATATGGAGTGGTTCTCCATCACTAAAGTCTTATACATTATCAAATTTTCGCACACTTCCGCACATTCAAAATCTTTCTGAAGAAACCCAATTTGAAATGGAGGTAGTTGGAAATGTACTGCCGTTTAAAGCAAATAATTATGTTGTTGAAAAATTAATTGATTGGAATAATATTCCCAATGATCCAATGTATGTTTTGACCTTCCCTCAGAAAGGAATGTTAAATCCAGAGCATTACAAAAAAATGGAAACCGCTTTAAAAAATAATGCCGATAAAAAAGAAATAGCAAATGTTGCAAATGAAATTCGTTTACAGTTAAATCCCCACCCGGCAGGTCAAATGGAACTAAACGTTCCTACATTAAAAGATGGAACAAAGTTGTATGGAATGCAACATAAATACAAGGAAACCTGTCTTTTTTTCCCCAGTCAAAGCCAAACATGTCATGCGTACTGCAGCTTTTGTTTTAGATGGCCGCAGTTTGTTGGAATGGATGAAATGAAATTTGCAATGCAAGAGGGCGAGCAATTAACCCAATATGTCTCAGAACATCCAGAAATCAGTGATGTACTTTTTACAGGCGGTGATCCTATGATCATGAAAGCAAAAATATTCTCTAGGTATATTGATGCATTAATTGAATCGAAGATTCCAAATCTTAAAACAATTCGAATTGGAACAAAGGCTCTCTCCTACTGGCCTTACAAATTTTTGACTGATTCTGATTCTGAAGAAATGCTAGATGTTTTCAGACGAATTACTGATAGCGGTTTACATCTAGCTTTCATGGGACACTTTAATCATCTAAATGAATTATCAACAGATGCTGTAAAATCCGCAATAAAAGAAATAAGAAAGACAGGTGCACAAATTAGAACCCAGTCGCCAATATTGGCACATATCAATGATGATGCCAACATGTGGGCAAAAATGTGGACTACCCAGGTTCAACTAGGTTGTATACCATACTACATGTTTGTTGTAAGAGATACAGGCGCACAACATTACTTTGGCGTTCCTTTAATCAAAGCATATGAGATTTTTAGCAAGGCATATTCGTCTGTAAGCGGATTAGCAAGAACCGTTCGTGGACCCAGTATGTCTGCCACGCCTGGAAAAGTACAGGTAGCCGGGACAATTCAATTAAACGATCAAAAATTGATAGTTTTGAGATTCTTACAGGGAAGGAACCCTGATTGGGTACATGAACCATTTTTTGCAAAATATGATGAAAATGCAATTTGGTTAGATGACTTGGAACCTGCATATGGAGATAAATTCTTCTTTGAAGACGAACTTGATGCCCTTAAGGCATCAAAGATCAGCTCACATCAATAATTTTATAATTTACCTGACTAACTTGACAATTCTATCTTACTAGATAACATTAGTAACGAAATTTGTTAAAAATATTAAAATTGAATTCAGATCAAGTGTTAAAAGCCATTCAAGATGAAAATATATCTTTCATAGATTTCTGGTTTGTAGATATCTTCGGCGAGCTTCATAACGTTGGCATGCCAAGTTACGCAATTGATAAGAACAGCTTTGTTAACGGTCTTGAAAAATTAGATGCAAGCTCGATTGTTGGATTCAAGTCGGTAAATAACTCTGATATGATCTTAATGCCTGATCCAACGTCATTTAAAGTTCTTCCCAATGACTATGATCCAGGTCACAGAAAAAATGCAAGAATATTTTGTGATCTGTATGATGGGAACACAAATAAAGAATCACGCTATAACCGTGATTCTAGAGGAATTGCACACAAAGCAACAGAAAAACTTGGAGAATTTGGTTTTACCCATACTAATTGGGGTCCTGAGATAGAATTTTTTGTATTTGATGCTATCAATGTTTATCCATCACCTTATGCTGCAACGCATTCTGGAGGAGGATCCGGCTATTCTATAGAATCTAAAGAATCGCCTTGGTCTAAAGGAAATGTTAGTACTGCTATAGATATCAAAGAAGGATATTATCCATCACAACCCAAGGATACACTTGAAGGATTCAGAAAGGATGTATGTGATGATTTGTATAATTATTTCGGAATAAAAATTGAAGCTGAACACCATGAGGTAGCAACTTCTGGCCAATGTGAAATTAATCTGGTTTATGATGAAATGATTTCTATGGCAGACAATGTAATTGCAGTAAAAAATTTAGTTAAAATTAAAGCTAAAAGGAAAAACAAAGTTGCAACATTTATGCCAAAACCAATCTTTGGTGATAACGCATCGGCCATGCACACGCATCAGAGTTTGTGGAATGAAAATACGAATGTAATGTATGATAGGGATGATGACGTAGCACAAATGAGTCAAACTGGAAGATATTATGTAGGAGGAATTCTGAGTCATGCATCGGCTTTGTGTGCAATATCAAACCCTACGACAAATTCTTACAAGCGTCTTGTTCCCGGATTTGAAGCTCCTGTCAATGTCTGTTGGGGACTAGCAAACCGTTCTACTGCAATCAGAATTCCAATGTATAACCGAAATCAAGAAAAGAGTAAAAGAATTGAATATCGCGTGCCTGACCCTTCTGCAAATATCTATCTTTTAGAGGCTGCATTATTACTTGCAGGATTAGACGGAATAAAAAATAAAATTGATCCCGGAGACCCTATTGAAGAAAATGTATACAAACTCTCTACAGAAAAAAAGCGCGAATATAACATTGGATCTTTGCCTGTATCTCTAAAAGGCGCACTTGATTCTTTAGCAAGTGATTCAAAATTCTTAGAAGAAATTTTTACTACTGACTTTTTAGATCAATATGCTGAATTAAAATACAAAGAATATACTGCTTTTGCACAAACCCCCACTGCCTGGGAAGTTTCAATGTATGCGGATGCATGACTGGTACAAATATCAATCTTTAAGGAAAGTTAGTAGAACGTTTTTAAAATCATGTTTGGTTTTTTGAGTATGAAATTAAAGTATCTGATTTTATCTTTATTGATTGCACCAGGATTATTTGGGATTGCATATGGTCACACAGTTGATGCTGTGGGGGAATATCGAGTTGAAATTGGCTGGATGAATGAGCCGGTTGTATCTGGAGAAACCAATGCTATTGAATTCTATGTGAGTCCTTTAGAGTCTGGGTTGGAGCTTGAAGATCAAGTATTTAAAAATGGCGTTCCAGATTTAAAAAAAACAGTAAAAATAAAATTAATTTACAAAGATGAGAGCATCACTCTTCCTTTATCGCCTGATCATAACATTCCTGGAAAATATTATGCATTTGTAAACCCAACTGTCTCAGGCTTTTATCAAGCAAACATTCTAGGAACCATTGTTGATACTCCAATCAGCTTATCTATGCATCCACCCAAAGTTAATGAGCGTTCATACATAGAATTTCCCGAACCATCTGATATTACAATAACACAAATGATTGATGGGCATACTGCGTTAATTGAGGATGTCAATGATCTGAAAGAATCAATAGACAATCTTGAAAATATACAATTAAACCCCATTAGATTTATTATAATTACGGTTGGATTTATTATAATTACAATTGCAGTTATTGCACTTATCAAATCTAATAATCAGTAATAATCGTGTAGAAACCTAAAAGTATAGAAAATATAGAAATTAACTTTGCTGATGTAAAAATGGCAGAGAGTAATTATGATATTTTAGGAATAATGGAAGGTTCCACTGAAAAGGAAATTCGAGATGCATTTAGACGACTGGCACTTCAATTCCATTCTGATCGTGGGGGAGAAAATGAACAGTTTATTAAAATTAAACAAGCATACGATGATCTAAAAATTGGTAAAAAGTATCCTGATACTGATAATGAAAAATTAAAAAATTCTAGGGTATTTTCTGGTGACACCGAGGCTGATGTTAGAAGAAAAAATCAGATTTTAGGTCAAGAGTTATTCAAAGAAATGAAAATCGCTGAAGAATGGGCTGCAGCATTAAATAGGTCAAACTCAACTGCCTCACGATTATTTGGTTCTAAAACCCTCGGTGAAATTGAATTAGAAAGAAAAATAACAGGATCTTTATCAATCAAAGGAAATTTTATGGCAGGAAATCTGACCTATGATGGCCCGATAATTATGCAAGGTAGCATTACTAGTCCATCATGGACGCAGGAATTCCAAACACACATCCATCTTACTAATGGAGATTTCAAATTTATTGATCCATTAGAAAATAAATATAAAATTGAAAATGGTGCTGAAATAACTATAGATAATGGCAATGCTGTAATTGGGAACGTTTATGGCAGAAAATATACAGTTGAAGATCCTCAGGGCAGGGTAGGAATATTTCAAATTCAAGAACATCGAACCCACATTTCAGCTCCAAACGGAAAGATCATTGCTGAAAATATTATAAATACCGTATTGCTAGAAGCAGATTCAATCATTGTCCTTAATGTAGAAGATGATGTCATTTTGTCTGCACGGGAAATTTTATTTTATGGCGGAAAATTCACCTATGATTCTGTGATTGAACTAAAACAGGGTGGTTTCATACGTTTCTTTGAAAATTTTTCCATTCAAGGACTAAGTGGGGATGCAATCATAAAACTTGAAAATAATAAAAAAATTCGGCTATTTGATTTGAAGACTAAAAAAATTAAAGACTTGTCTGATGAATTTGTGCCAAACAAGGAAAACTATGCAAAAGATGCCACTATGGTTGGCAATGGATTTACGATCACATATGAAATGTTAGATAATCTATCGATGAAATCAACTAAAAAACAAAAGCGAGGATGGGCATCAAGACTAGGTTTTTCTAAAAATTAATCATTATAATTTTTTTTAGAAACTACATATCCCGTATATCCATATTCTGCAGAAATTGATTCATTTTCAACTTTTTTGAAAAAATATCCCTCAAATTCTTTTACTAAACCATAAAGGCCCTCGCCAATAATTACTCCGTTTGCAGGCGAACTACGATTGATTTTAGCACATCTGTTTACAGTAACCCCAAAAATATCATTTGTTGATGATGATGTTGTTTTAGCTATTCTCACACCTCCATATGTTGCGCTAGTTCTATAGTTTAGTGATGGAAGATTCTGTTTCTCTAATTCTTTTAAAATATTGCCGTGTTCTTCCCCCAAGGCCAGACAGCAATTCAGACATTTTTTTAATGTGACCGTATCTTTCGTATCCTTTATTGAAAAATAGAAAAGCAATCCGTCCCCAAGATTTTTTACAATGGTGCCTTCAAATCTTCTGATTGTGGATGCTATAGAATTTAGGAAAATTTTATAAAATTCACTTATTTGTGAATCTGATAAATTTGCACATATCTTCGTTGAATTCATAATATCTATCAGCCCCACACAACACTTTTCACTCTGTTCAGAAAACTGCAATAAGATATCTTCTTGTTGTTTTATGACATCTTTTTGTTCTTTAATCTCGATTAGTGACTCTTGTAATTTTTGAGCCATCGAGTCAAAGGATGAAGAAAGATGCCCAATTTCATCATTTGATTTTATATTGGTTCTAACACTAAAGTCTCCATGTGTTATTTTATTAGCTGCATCACTTAGTTTTGTTATTGGCTGAGAAAGGCGCTTTGAAAGAAAATATGTAATGCCACTTAGTCCGACCATCAATGCCATTCCAATTCCTATGATATTTTCTTGCATTTCAAAAATTTGAATATGATCAAAATTTAGGAATAGAATGGTTGTGATAAGTATCGAGGTTAATGTAGCAGATAATACTAGTAACAATAATTTTTTTTGTAAACTAAAAAATATTGTCTTAAACATACCTCCTTATTCTTATATTTCGTATCATATGTTGTTGTTGTTTAAAGAAAAAATCAAAAATGATGGGACTAACTGTTAGAATCTAAAATAATAAAAAGAAATTAAAAATTGATGAACTAACCTAATCGATTAATTCAGTCCAACCTTTGACGAAGACTGAGTTCTTGTAGAGTGGAACTGGTTGTCCAACAGTAAAGTCCATTGGTCGCATCCAAAAGATTGCTTTTGTTGGGCATACACCAATGCATGCACCATCAGAAATACATCTTTCTGGGTAGAAGACAAATGCTTTACCTCTCTTCCAGCCTTCAACTGGTTTTACTCTAAGGACATCTGGTCCAAGTGTGGTACAGATCTCTACACATAGTGCACATCCTATACACATTTGTTCGCTGATGTCTGGAATAATTCCTACTGGCATAACAAAATTAATTTGAGATTTGGTCTTAATATAATTTGCCTAAAAATATGGCTGTATAACGGCGTTTAATATTTTATAACGGCGTTTAAAATTCTGATCGCAGATACGACGCTAAAAATTACTTTTTATTTTGAATTATCCTCAAATTTATCCAAAGTGCTAATGAGCAAATCACCTGCAGTTTTTTTAAGAAAATATACTCCCGTCTTTTCTGATTTGATGATATATTTTCCCCCTGGTGCTAGTACCCAACTATCATCTTCTTTTTTTCTTGCCATGCCCACAATCAAGACAGATGATTTTACATGATTTCCAATCGAAGACAATAGCATTATACATGAATTTATGAATCTGGCAGATTCTAAATTATCAAATGTATTGTATACTCCATTAAACGAATCAATTATCACCAAAAATCTTTCCTTTGATACTTTGAAACCAATTTCAGATAATTTCTCCCCCCAATTTGTTTTATCTGGATAAAAAAATATTACATTATCCTTTTTTTGAATCATTCCCGACTGAACATAACCGGTATAAAGCAAATCCATGTCCATGATAATTATTGGATCTTTAGTTGAATTGATTAGTCTATTAATAAATTCAATTTTATGGAATGAATTTGAACATAATACAATATTTGGATTATTCTGTTCAAACTTGATTTGAATCTGCGTTAAATCATTCTTTATAATGTGATCAGGATTTTTATCCAACACCATTTTGAGATTTTACAGATATAATAATGAATTTGATATCAAAAGATATTTTACATGATTTTCCATCCTCTGACAAAATTTACCTAAATAATGCATCTGTATCCTTGATGCCCAATCAAAGTATTGAGGCAATGAAGGAATTTCTGACCAAATACAGTTCTATCGGTCCGGATTCAAAGGATTCTGAATATTTTGTTGCTGAAAAACTACAAATTGTAAGAAAAACTATTGCAAAAATTATTTCCTCTCAACCCGATGAAGTAATTCTAACCCAAAGCACAACTGACGGGATTAATTTTGTTGCAAATGGATTGACTTTTGATAATGATTCTAACATAATTATTCGTGGAATGACTCATGAACATCATTCAAATTTTTATCCTTGGATAAAACTAAAAGAACAGATTTCAATACAAAATCTGCCTATTGACAATAATGGATTTTTTCAATTAGGCGATTTGAAATCATTTGTAAATCAGGACACAAAATTAGTCGCACTTAGTCATGCTCTGTATAATACAGGTTCAATTTTGCCTGTTGAAGAAATAGGAAAAATTCTTGATAACAAGGTTCCATTTTTTATTGACAGTGCACAAACTATAGGATGCATTGGAGATGTTGATGTTTCAAAGATAAAGTGTGATTTTATGTCATTTAATGGATCCAAATGGCTTTGTGGCCCGATGGGTACAGGGTTGTTTTATTGTAATAGACACTCAAGCAAACTATTGGAACCGAAAACCATTGGCGGCGAATCTGCGATAATTTATGACGATTCAAAACTTGCGTATAAAGAATTACCAGATAAATTTCAGACCGGTTTTAGAAATTATGTGGGAATAGTTGGCCTTGCATCTTCTGCAAACTATATGCTAAATTTTGGAATGAGCAATATCCATAAAAAAAATCAATATCTTTCAAATCTATTCAGAGAGGAATTATCAAAAATCCAAAATATTGTTTTGTACGGACCTGACGATCAGAATCTTAGAACCAGCATTGTTTCTTTTAACATCAAAGGAATTGATTCTCAGCAAGTTGTTGACAAACTTGAAAAACAAAATATTATTTTAGCAGTAAGAGAAATTATGGACAAAACAATTGTACGTGCTTCCCCTCACTTCTTCAACACTGAATCTCAAATGCTTAAAGTAATTGATGCGATAAAGAAACTATAGGTTTTCTTGTTCTTCTATTACCATCATGGTTAATGTTGATTGAACTTTGCCAATTTTTCTGACTTTGTTGGTAATGATTGCACGTAATTTTTCAGCGTCATTTGAGGATAATTTCAATACAATATCGTATACCCCATAGACACCTTGAACCTCAAATTTGACTTCTTCTTCAGTTAGCATCTGTTTTACTTCATTAATGATTGATTCATCAGATCCCAAGTCAGAATTTAATAGAACATATGCTGTAGGCACAAGATTTTTTTTCATCAGACAGTATTTAACCTTTGATTTTTCAAAAATTGATTAATTACCATTACGTTATGCTGATATGAGACCCATAGATCTTTCACTTACATTATCTGAATCAATTCCCAGTTTCCCTGGTTCTCCTGCACCACAATTCATTGATTGGTCAAATATCAAAACCGACGGATATAATCTTGAATTGTTATTCATGAGTTCACATACAGGCACTCATATTGACGCACCATATCATTTCGTGAAAAACGGCCTAAAAATCAATCAAATTCCCCTTGACAGGTTGATTGGAAGAGGAATTCTTCTAAAACTTGAAAAATCAAAAAATAATACTATCACAAAGTCTGATATTGTTTCATTTGAAAAAAAGAATGGCAAAATTCCAAATTACTCGTCCCTTTTTTTCCATACTGGGTGGCAAAAAAATCTAAAAAAACATAATTATTTTACTGAAAATCCTGGATTAGACTTGTCATCTGCAAAATATCTTTCATCAAAAAAAATCAATCTAGTTGGAATTGATTCCCCAAGTATTGATTTGGGAAAAGACGAATCCTTTTGTGTTCATCATGTCTTATCAAAAAACAATATTTTGATAGTTGAGAATTTAGCAAACATGAATAAAATAAATTCTAATGAATTTAATTTCACAATTCTTCCTCTAAAATTAAAAGATGCAACAGGGTCTCCTGTTCGTGCAATGGCATCATGATAAAATCAAGCTTAGTAATACTAAAAATATAGAATTATTCTAATATTGTCATGAGTAAACCTGGCAATATCTGGAGAAAGGTTCATGGAAAAATTACCAAAAAACCAACAAATTTTTCATGGTTAATCGAGGAAAAATTAGCTGGCTCAGGCATTCCTACCAGCTCTGATGAATTTGATTGGTTACTAAACCAAGGTGTAAAATCAATTGTCACCATGACTGAACAAGCATTACCTGATGAATGGGTGCAAGATATTGGATATCTGCACGTGCCAACTCCTGACTTGACTGCTCCTGACATGGATAGGATAGATTCTGCTGTAGATTTTATTCATGAACAAATTAAAAATGATCAGTCTGTAATGGTTCATTGTGCAGCTGGACTGGGAAGAGCTGGTACTATACTTGCATGTTATTTCATAAAATACAAAAAATTTACAGCAAACGATGCAATTGAAAAAATTCGGGATGAAAGACCTGGCTCAATTCAATCTAAGGTACAAGAATTGGCTATTGGGTATTATGAAAAACATGTGAAAAACTAGTTTACACAAATTCTGAAACTAGCCTTCCATCCACAATCCTGATTTTCAAAGTCTTGTCTTCCTGAAAAATTAAAGTCAATCCGCCATCCGAATCAGGATCTTCTACTCTTACAAGTTCTAGCATTTTGATTGCGTCAAATTTTTCCATTTTTATCACCTATTCTGGAATTGATACGGTCTCAATCTTACCATCAACTGCTTTTATGAACATAAACCTGTTATCTTTGAAGATAAATGTAATTCCGCCTTCTTTATCCGGTTCTTCAACTTCAAGTATTGGTTGTCCTAACAAACCGTCATATTTTGCCATTGTTAATTACAGAAAAAAGTTCCTTATATCCCTAATTGACTGGAATATTTTTTATATTAACTGATTTTCCAATCACATGTTAGTATATTACAGGATTGCATTTGTTGACCAGTTCTATTTTTTTCTATTTTGTGATTTTTTGAGCCTAATGATGACACAAAAAGCAATATTTTTGATAGATTTACTGCTGGAAGTAGACATCAAGCTATGGTTTATATGAATTGCAATCTAGTTCTCTAATTCTATGACTGAACAATATCAAATTTTATTCTTCAATACAATCATTGAATGAATTTTCACCGTTAAAATTGATTTCTCCTATACATGGATGATAAATTTTCTTAAAATTTTCCGACTTACTTATTGTTTTTATCCCTGCAAATGCACGAATATTGGCATTTGGGAATGCATCTCTCAATCTAATTGCAGCTCCAACGAATGTAGATCCTCTTGTTATCAAATCATCTATTAATAAAATCTCATCTGGCTCAGAAAGTTCTTTTTGAACTGCCATTGTGTCATAATGTTCTTGAGCTTTTGGCCTATCTTTACTAGAGCTTGTATGAGATTTACGTAAAGGCTTTGTTCGTTCAAGACATGAACTAACTTTCTTTCCCAGACCATTATTCACTAAAGCAATTGCTAAACGTTGTGGAACCCAAAGTGTATTTGGTTTAGTATGAGAACTACTTGGAGTTGGAATAAGAATAGGATTTACTTTAAAGAAATGAGCAAAAGGAAGTTTTTCTAAATTATTCTTAATTCCCTGTGCAATATATTCTGTCATTGGGATTTTTTCTTTTTCTAAACATCCATCACTCTTCAATGTCGCCATGAAAGTTCTTGAACGAGCCTCTTCATCGGTACTTCCACGTGGAGAATACGTAAGAAGAGACCCAAATTCTATATTAGTAATTTCCATAATTATTATTGAAACACATCGATCACTTCAAAACGTGTTGGTAGTACTTCAAGTATGACTGATGGATCAGATAATTCTACTGCTCCATGCTCAATCATTTCTGTTGGCCAGTCTAGTTCTTTATCATTCACAACAGATTCCCAAATGAATAACGGTCTTCCCATTCTAAGAGTTTCCCATCCTTGATGTTTTGACCCACTTGTTTTTCCAGCTTCTACAATTACTGAAGCATCAGAAATAAGTGCCATTGTTCTGTTTCGTATTACAAAATTTTTCCCAGTAATTGGATAACCTGTTGGAAATTGTGAAACTACAAGATGACTTTTCACTAATTCTTGTTGAAGTTCATAATTTATTTTTGGATATACTTTATCTAATGGTGTACCTATTACAGCAATAGTTTTCCCATTCATGCTTGATGCTGTTACATGTGCTGCAGTATCAATACCTTCAGCAAGTCCACTGACAATAATTACTTGATTTTCAATCAATTTCTTTGCAATTTTTTGAGCATTTGCAATTCCTTGTGTGGATGCTTTTCTGGAACCAATTATTGATACTTTTGGATATGTTAATGGAATATTTAAAGAGCCTCTTACAAAAAGTTCTCCTGGATCAGCTTTTGATTCAATGTCATTTAGTAGACGACCTAGAAGTTGTGCGACAGTTATTGACGAATACTCCCTTGCCTCAAGCATTATATCCCATCTTACGAGATCTAGCCTTTTTAATATTTTCATGATGATTTGTATTGACTAAGACATAGTTAGTGATAAATTCGTCTAATTAGGCAAAATATGCAGTTTTCTCGCATTTCCGATCATGAGAAAAGCAATAATCCAATAAAAAATAAGTAATTTTATGATAAAATATGCTCTCTAGACACATATTTTTTTGCATTATGATATTTTGAGTGTAGATTGGTGCAAAGAATTAGATTCGAATAAAGTTGAGATTATTTGTTCAACAGTTTTGAAAGAATTAGATAATAAAAAATCTGATGGTAATCAAAAAATATCTGAGAGAGCAACAAAAAATCTATCCGTGATAGAATCTTATAATATAACTAAGAAAGAGTTAAGAAAAAATGTCAAACTGTCAGTACATATCACAGAACCAGATATTGATTAGAACTAAGTTGGTTTAGATTCTAATCTTAACGATGACAGATTTTTAGGGTTTATCATAGAACGAAAAAACATAATGATGTATTGATAACTAATGATTATACACCTAGAATAAAGAGTAAAGAAATTGACATGCATGTAATGAAACTAAGCTGTCAAATGTTTCCTGATTTCAAAAGTGAAGAACATAAAGAATTTGAGAAAATGGAAAATCAACTAGAGAAATTACAAAATAAAATTCCAATTCTATCTATACAATTAATTTCTGCAGACACAAGATGATTACTTAGTTTTTTTATTAAAATAATACCAGATCTCTCTACTTCAAAAATTGATGAAATAATATTAAAAAAGAAGAGAGAATTGAATATAGATTAATCTTCATCTATATTTCCTATTCCAGCATTTATGATTGATGTTAGAGGACACAAATCTCTATTGTACGAAAATTATGTCCGCCTAAGCTCAGGCTTCATGCAAGGGATTATTACCACATATATCGATCACGAATAATGAAGAGAACCAGACTAAAAGAAGATCAGATCAGATACATCATATGGCAGCGTCAAAAGGGCACAGGTGTAGCAGTTCTGGCCCGGACCATGCAGGTCAGTGCAAGACACATCAGACGCATATGGACAGCCGATTCTGTTGCGTTCATGAGGGATAGGCATGAGAGATAAATCTGAGACATTGTTGAATCTTGAGGTGTTTCCTGATTTTCAAACTGATGTTCATTTGGTGTAGTGAGATTATTTCTCTGACATTGATCAAGGAACTAGAGAAAACAACCACATCAAAGCAAATCCTGATAATTTTAAGATGAACACGGTAAATGCAACGGACAGTTCTGATAAATTTTGATGATCTGATCGCTGGAATTTACCAGTACTGTTTGTATGTCTTGATTAAAACTTGTGCGATCAAACAGATTCATGTATATCCTTCATGAACACAACAGAATCGTCTAATCAGAACATGGGCAAAATTTAAGTCTGCAACACTACTTAAAATTCTATAGAAAAACTCTCTTAGAGCATGAAAATGGAATATTCTTTAATTACTCATAAGTATATTCTCTAAAAGATCTACTGATGCCTTTCTGTTCATTGATATTCTCTTTTCTAATATATTTTCTAATAGACGCTCTACTAAAAATATTTCTATTTTTAAGATGAATATTTTCATGTATTTCATTTCAATCAAAATATTTTCCGAGATAATCTTTTAGAGCAATTACTGTCTCTGATATAAGAAATATTTTTCTTGCTTCTCTTGTCTTTGTAGTTTCTGCCCTGATTCTAATTTTAGTTGGAGTACATGCAAAATCAATATCTGATAGTTTGAGATCACTAATTTCTCCAATTCTCATTCCTGATGATATTACAACAAGAAATACAACTCAAAGCTTAAATGATACAACTCCCAAAGTTCTAACCAAAATATTTTTTGTTATTGCTTCTTTACGTTTTCTTAGAATCTCTGGAAGTTTGATATCTTATATGCATTTATCTAAATATATGTTAACTCTCAAATGAATAAGATATCCCTTTATAGCATAGAAAAATTGCTTGATAGAATTTGGCATTAGTACAGGTTTATCTAAAAAAATCACATAATTTTTAGAATCTGACACACACCAAAATTTTTGCTTTTTATTCTAACCACTAATTTAATTTCATCAAATCTTATCTTTTTGTAAGAAAGATTCTGAATCCCTTAGTTTTACCTATAATTGCATTTTTGTAACCATTAACAATTGCAGAACTATGTGACATTGCATAACAAGAATCAAGAAATTCCTGCAAAGCTTATTCTGAATTTTCAAAACTCATTCTAACTGCCATTAAGACAATTTAATTACTGTTAAAAATTCCTAGTCGTTATTTTTAGTAAATCTTGAGGGTACCTAATTGATTGTGACTTCAATTTCATTTGAACTGTTTTTTACATTTCCTGTTTCTGTAAAATCATGTTTTTGCCATGATGCAAAGGTTTCAGCTCCGATCTTGTGTCTGCCTTTTCCTAAATCTGATGCCTTGAATACAAATTTTTCATCAAAGTCAAACAGCTCTTCTCTTACCTCCTCTTCTGATAATCTGATAAATGGCTCAAAGTTTTTAGCGACTTGCACCCAAATCCTTCTATCTTTGATTGGATTGACCAATTTTGGATTTCTTGTCCAAAATATTGATGCCTTTCTATAGGTGTCTATTGTCCTTCCCAATTCCTTCTTTCTGAACCCGCCAGAGGTCAATTTTATACCATATTTCATTTTGAATGAAACATCATTATTGTTGTAGGCCTTGGTCCAATTAGCCTCGTTGAAGGCTTTTCTAAGGTCTCCTTCAACTGAAAATTGGACATTTATCTCAATATTTTCATCAGATACGTACTCATCCTTGTTTTTTACTAGTGAAATCTCTGAAATTCTGCTTTCTCCCATCTTAACGCTCATAATGATTTATATCCGCAATAAGTGCTTTTTCTGAATACATGAACGCACAAGTGATCAATTCTGAGCCTAAAGAAATCAGCCTTTCTATCACTGAAACTGATATAGGAATCTTATACATAATTCAGCATGAGCTACTAAAAGCATCAAACATTGATTTTGCAGGTGTCATTGTAAAACATCCTCTTACCAATGAATGTTGGATGAGAATTAATTCTAGTTCAAAACCACTAGGTGAAATCAAAAAGGCTACCGAATCAGCAATTAAAATGGCCGAAGAGTTCAAGCAACTGTTTAATTCTAAAATTAAGGTAAATTAGATTGAAATTTTGCCCCAAATGTGAGGTCAAATTAAAGAACAACGGTTCTGCTCTTCAATGTTCCAAATGCGGTTATACAGAAGGTGAAGAAGCAAAAAAAACTAAAAAAACTGTTACTGAAGAAGAACCTGATTTCTCACTGCTTGCTTTTGAAGGAAATGAAGGAGAAGAATCTCTACCGACAATCAAGATAGATTGTGAAAAATGCGGACATGATGAAGCAGTTGGTTGGATGTTTCAAACTAGAAGTGCAGACGAACCTACAACTAGATTCTATCGTTGTCTAAAATGTAAATACACTTGGCGTGACTATACATAAAACTTAAAAAATGCATATAGTCAGGAAAATTGATTTGACTTTTGGCGCAAAGACAAGCGGTTCAGATGATCTAAAAGCTATAATTTCTGCAATATCCACACTTGTTGAAGAAGCAACTTTTGTTGCGACAGCAGAAGGAATTACTTTTAGGGGAATGGATCCGTCCCACGTTGCTCTTATTGATATTTCCTGGCCCAACTCTGCATTTGAAAAATATGAATGTGATAGTGACATCAAATTTGGAGTACGAATTGACGAATTTTCAAAACTTATCAAAAGAGCAGATAAGAAAGACAGTATAGAGATTAGTATTTCAGAACAAAACATGTTGCTTGTTACAGTTGGAAAAAACAAGAAATACAAAATGCGTTTAATTGAAAGTTCGGCAACTGATACACCGCTACCAAAAATCCCATATGACTCAAAAATCATTTTGGCTTCTTCAAAATTTGATAAAATTCTCGGTGATGTACAAGTCGTATCTGATTATCTTACAATACAAACATCAGATTCAAAAGGAGATTTTTCAGGAAAAGGCGATTCTGGCGAAGTTGTAATTGATTTAGATAAGGATGATAAGGATATAGAAGAAATATCTTCAAAAGAATCTAGTATTGGTACTTACAGTCTTGAATACCTAAATCCGGTAGTAAAAGCTGTGGGCTCTAATGCAGGCTCAATCACATGTGAATTCTCAAGCTCAAAACCGCTTAGAATTGAATTCAAGGTGGCAAATATCGGCAGAATTCACTTTTACTTGGCTCCGCGCGTCGAAAGTTAAAGCATTTAAAGATTAACTAGTTCAGATATTTTGGATTGAGACTCGTAATAAAATATGGTGGGACATCAATTTCTGCCACAAAAGATATTCAAGCAGTAGCTACACACCTTAATGAATTATCAAAGAAAAACCAAATTGTTGTTGTATGTTCTGCAATAAGTGGCACTACAGATGATTTAATAGAAATTTCAGAATCCATAAAAAAAGAAAATAAATCCAAAGCCGAACAGCTTGCATCAAAAATTATCAATAGACACAAACAATTAGCAAAACAAACTATCAAAAAATCTGATCTGAGAAAGAAATTACTTTCAAAGTTTGATCAAGATTTTGATGAACTTGTTGCACTAATTGACGGAATGGTATTGTTGGGAGAAGTAACTCCTAGAACAATGGATTACCTATTTTCATTCGGAGAAAGACTATCTATAAAATTAATCTCATCGGCAATCGCGGATTCTGGAAAAAAATCAATTCCTCTTACCGGTAAGGAAGTAGGAATTGTCACTGATTCAAACTTTGGTGAGTCAAAACCGCTAATAGATACAACCAGATTACGAGTATCAAAAACTGTAGATGCCTTATTTTCAAAGGGAACAGTACCTGTTGTAGGAGGATTTGTCGGCGCTGATCAGCATGGGCATGTAACCACGTTTGGCAGGGGCGGTTCTGATTATTCTGCGACAATTATAGGTTCTTGCATAAAAGCAGATGAGATCTGGTTAATGAGTGATGTAGATGGACTGATGACAGCAGATCCAAAAATTGTAAAAAATGCAAAATTACTCAAAGAGGTATCATACATTGAAGCAATTGAAATGGCTCTGTTTGGTGCAAAGCAAATACACCCACGTACATTTGAACCTCTGCTCACAAAGAAAATCCCAATGAAAATTAGAAATTCCTTCAATATCAAAAATGAAGGGACCCTAGTTTCGGCCTCAACATCCCCATCTGTAAAAAATACGGTAAAATGTGTCAGTAATGTACGAAATAACGGGTTAATTGATGTTCAAGGAGGCAGTATGGTAGGAACTCCTGGAACTGCAGCAAAAATATTTGCAACACTAGCAAAAGCTGGAATCAACGTAATGATGATCTCTCAAAATCCATCTGAATCAAGCATTACAATTGTAGTTAAAAACACTGATCTTGATAAAGCTGTTAGTGCGTTAGAACTGGAGCTATTGGGCAAGATTATCAAAAAATTAGATATTACCACAAATGTCGCCATAATTGCACTAATTGGATCAGGAATGAGGGGAACTGTAGGCGTTGCTTCGAAAGTTTTTGGCGCAATTGAGAAAAATAAAGTAAATGTATCAATGATCACACAGGGCTCTTCTGAGCTTAATCTGGCTTTTGTTGTAAAAAATTCTGATACCAATGCAGCTGTACGTGCTTTACATAATGAATTTGCACTAGATAAAATCAATTAAGATAAAATCATTTAAGGGGACAGTCTTAAGATTACTCATTGAAAAAACTTTCAGCTCTGCTAATAATTGGGATCTTTACAATTGGCATAATTTTTGCATCCTCAGCATCTGATCAATTAGTTGATGCAGGTTCAAGAAAAAAAATCCATTTTACTGAAACTATAGTTTCTTCACAAGATCCGGGTCAAGGACATGAAAATCACCAACTCGCATTAATCCTATCTCCTAATGAGGGAACAATATATGACGGCTCTATGACATTTACCTCAAGTGAGCCTGTACAAATTATAGTTTTACATGAGATTAGTCCTCAGGAATCAAAAGGCCAACCCACATGGACAGTGGATGGAAAAACAATCTATGGTTTATCATTAATTGATCTACAAAAAAATTCAGGCTCATTTGAATTTACAGGAGCTGCCCTAGGACTACATTCTCCTGATTCTAAAGAATTTACCTCCACTGTAAGTGTTGACGGCTGGATTAGGGGACAGCCAACAGAAGTAATCATGCAAAAAATTGAACTAGAAAAAGAAGAGCCATCATCATTATTATCAAGAACAAGTGTTCCAGCCGTAATTCCAATGCATAAAGGAATCTATGAGGGCAATCAAGTTCTGTACATCATTACTGATAGCAGTGATGAAGATTATGCAAAAACAATCTCTGAGAGGCAAGAGTGGAAAGTGGAAGCTGCCCCATTACTTGCAAGTGTTCCTGAAAATATTTTACAAAAATTATTTATTTTCAAAAATGGAGTCAAGGGTGATGGAATTTATGGATTTCAAAATGAAGTAATTTCCCATACACCTTCACAAGAATCAGAATATAGTGCACTAAGTTCCATAATTGAAGTTACGTGGAAAGCCGGACAAAGAGAAATTGAATTTACATCAGCAGCAGATATAATTGCAGCTGAGGAAGGCGGCAGAATTGAATTCAATGAAACAGGAGTAATACTAAATGCTCCTCAAATCAGTTGGCCAGATGGACAAATGATAGTTCGTGCTGATAAAGAAATTACCGATGAAATGTCTTACAGCGGCGGTCAAATAACTGAGATCAATGAGGAAGAAATGACTGTGACATTTGTGGCTCACAGAGGTTGGGGCCCTGATGGACGAACTATTTACTATATCGTTACAGACGCAACTCCTGGAGGTACTGCCGAATCAATGGGAGTTGCATCATCTCCAAGCTCTGCCAATCTTATTGCTAGTTCGGCAGCAGCTGATTTGTTCCAATTCAAAAATGGAATTCTTGGTTCTGGATCATTAGGATTTCAGCCAGGAATTGCCGCAGCTGCGCTCGGTGATGAAAATTATAGTCCGATGTGGAGAATTTATCTAGTTGAATGGAATAATTCCGAATCTGCAAAAATTCTTGAAACAAAATCTGATATTGATTCATTTCGAGCAGATGACATGCTGTCAGTAAGCATTGCACGACCTATAAACAGTGATTACATAGTGAATTCTCCGTTCATAGATCCATTCCAATAAGATCCCGCTAAACGGATAAATTACTTGGCAAAAAATTTCTTTTAAAAATTGACTGGCAAACTCTACATTGTTGGCATCGGTCCCGGCCATCATGATCACATGACATTTAGAGCAAAAGAAGTGATTGGTGAAAGTGATACGATTGTAGGCTATGAAACTTATGTAAATTTGGTTCAGGATCTAATTGCAGGCAAAACCGTTCATCGTTATGCCATGACTCAGGAGGTTGAAAGAGCTCATCAGTGTATTGATCTTGCAAAATCTGGGAAAATTGTTTCGCTTGTTTCAAGTGGAGATCCTGGAATCTATGGGATGGCCGGATTAATCTATGAAACGCTGGCCGAATCCGGATGGAGTCCTAAAGATGATTTACAAGTTGAAATTGTTCCCGGCGTCTCTGCTCTTAATTCATGTGCATCAATAATTGGCTCACCATTAATGTCTGATTTTGCAGTAGTTAGCATGAGTGATTTACTAGTTCCATGGGAAATTATTTCAAAACGAGTTGAGGCTGCGGCAAAAGGCGATTTTGTCGTCGTCATTTACAATCCTGCAAGCCAGAAAAGAACTCATCAATTACAAGATACAAGAAAAATTCTCTTAAAGTATAGAAAACCAACTACGCCTGTTGCAATCATCAAAGGTGCATTTAGAGAATCTGAAACCGTTGTAGTGACTAATTTAGAAAATTTGCCTGATCATTCAGATCAGTTAGGCATGATTAGTACTGTAATCATTGGAAATTCATCTACATATACTTACAAAGACTTGATGATTAACCCAAGAGGATACAAATCAAAATATAATTTAGAAGAACAGACAAATCCTAATCTTAAAATTTAAAAGCTTTTCTCAATGACCTCAGTTAATTCATCAGTAAGGTTTAGCTTGTTTCTGATTGGAGAAACTATCTCTACCAAATAATTTCCAACGGCCTGTTTCAAATCTCCCGGATGCAATTTTCTTTCTGCAAAGTCTTTTTCTATCTGGCTATAATCAGCGTATGACACATTTCCACCAAATTTTTCAGGCCTTTCCACTTTCATTTCATTAAATTCATGAAAGATTACAGATCTTGAGATTTCAAGCAGAGGATTGTTTTGTATATTAGCCTCTTCACACCATGCTTTGCTTATTTTCTTCCTAATCTCATCATCAGTATTGTGAATAAATACGCCTGAGTTTGGATCTGATTTACTCATTTTTCCTACTATTTTGTCATCATTCCAATCAGCAGGCTTTGAAAGTCCTGGCAATAGTTTGTGATGAACTGCAACAGGAACCTTCCATTTCATTTTGGGAAATATTTCTCTTACAAGCATGTGTATCTTTCTCTGATCCATCCCGGCATGTGCAATATCAACATCTAGCGAATGAATATCAACTGCCTGCATTGCTGGATATAGTAATTTTGCAACATCAATTTTTTTGTCATCTTCTGATCTTCCCATTATAGTTAACGTTCTCATCGTTCTAGCAATCGACATATGTTTTGTAAATTTGACAAGATTGGACCAGTATTCTGTTTTTTCTTCATATAATTTTGAGCCAAGAATTATTTCAGCATCAGGACAGACTAGTCTGAAAGCATCTTGATAGTATTTTGAAACTTTTTCAATTGTTTCCCAATCTCCACCAAGCTTATCATTTATCAGAGTATGCCAATCTGCAAGAAATATCTTGCATTTTACTCCAGCTTTTACAAAGTCATTAATTTTAAAACCTGTACTAATCAAACTTCCAAGATGCAGAAATCCGGAAATTTCCAAACCAATGTAATGGTTTGGCGATGAGTTTGTTTTGAATAATTCCATTAGTTTTTCTTGAGTCACTACTTCTTCAGTAGGAGGTCTCTGAATCAGGTCTACCTTCTCTGCAATATCCAAATCAAAACAACTTTTGAGAAGTAAACGTATAAAGTTATTCAAAATTTTCTTTTGAGATTAGAAGATTTGAATACTGGATATCTATAGATTATTTATGGCCCTTGAAGAAGGATTAGAGTTAATTGCTAATTACAAGAAGGCTCTTGAAAAATTCCTAGAAACATTACCTGAACAATCAGTACAATTAGGCCCAGAAATGATAAAAGTGCTCTCAATGAATTCTAAAAATGAAATTGCAAATTTGGACTCGATTGAAAAAGCTTTGAGAAGACAGCCAAAATACGAATCTGGACTATCCAAATAATTTACTTGCAATTCTTTTTATGCTTTCTTAGTTCTTCAGAATAATCAAATTCAGCGCCACAGGCTCTGCATTTTTCCTTTTTCTTGTTATGAGCTTTTTGTTGGTGTTTTTTTAATCTGTCAGAATCAGGCAGAATGGTCCCACATTTTTTGCATTTTAATTCATTTTTGTTAGACCCAAATAATCCCATATTGCTATAAATCAAGCAAAGTAGAAATAGTTTTTAAAATTTATTGTTCATCTAGCCTTTTTCTTGGTTTTACACTGAGATAGAATGCATGAGTACTAATGATAAAAGCTGCAAGAAATACCTTGGTTGCAAAAACCAAATTCCACGGTCTATCCGGATCTGGATAAGCCACCGATAATTTATCTATATCTGGAACCATCCCATCTATTATTCCTGCTGTCATTTGTGCATTTAACACTGTAAAATTGTATAATACTTCGTAGAGACAAATTATTGAAAATCCTAACAACATTAGTTGAAGTAATGCCATTCTTGTACCAATTATCTTATCACCAGCTGTTCTTCTCCATCCTATTCTTGCAACACAATACCAACCAATTATTGTGGAAAAAAATATCCAAGTTGACACCCTAGCAAAATTTTCAAATGGAATAGTTGTATTGTGAATTGCCTCACCCATGATATAAGTTCCATTTTTTAACCACTCTGTCATGGTAACATATACGCCAAAAACTAGCGATGCTGCCATTATGAAACCGCAGATGTAGAAAATGTATAGATAGACTCTGTAGCTTGGATCTGATTTTTCTAAGTGATGCGGTTTCATGATGCCGTTTGCCAAATCTTGAAATATAAAAATTCATGTTTCTTTGCTGAGATTTATAGACTAGTTATAAACAGGAATAATGTTGAAAGTTGCAATTAACATTCCTCTTGTAGGCAAGGAAGAGATATTTGCAGTCACATCTATTCTAAAAAATGGCGTACTAACATCTGCTGCCAATTTGGGAGGAAAATATGTCCAAAATTTTGAAAAATCTGCCGCATCTTTTGTAAACTCAAAATATGCTGTTGCCGTAAATTCTGGTACTGCAGCTTTACAGGCAGCCCTATATGCACTGGATATCAAAAAGGGAGATGAAGTCCTAGTTCCTTCTTTTACGTTTATAGCAACTGCAAATGCAGTTGTTTCTACTGGAGCAAGACCGGTTTTTGTTGATATTTTAAAAGAAAATTTTACCATTGATCCTAGTGATCTAGAAAAAAAAATTACTAAAAAAACCCGTGCAATAATTCCGGTTCATCTTTATGGCAATGTCGCAATTATTGAAAGATTATCTGAAATTTCTAAAAAATATAATATTCCTATCATTGAAGATTCTGCACAATCCTTGGGTTCAACTTACAAGGGAAAACATACCGGAACTTTTTTTGAGATGGGATGTTATAGTATGTATCCTGCTAAAGTCATGACTGCCGGTGAGGGAGGTTTTGTTGTAACTGATGACAAAAACCTCCGCGATAAATTATTGATGATTAGAAATCATGGCATGGTACATGGATATGATACTAGAATATTTGGTCTGAATCTGAGATTGCCGGAAATTAGTGCAGCAATTGCAACTGTACAGATGAAAAAACTTCCCAAATTTTTAAAATCTAGAAGGAGTAATGCCAAACTTTTGTCGCAATTAATTTCAGATCTTAAGGTGGAATTACCTGTTGAAAGAAAAAATGAAAATGTAAATTGGTATCTTTATACGATTTCGTCAGATAAACGTAATAAATTATTAAAAAAATTAAATGAGAAAGGAATAGGCGCTGTATCATACTATCCAATACCGGTTCATAAAACCCCGTTTTACAAATTAAAAACAAAACTTTCTGTTACTGATTGGGCATCTGCCCGCGTACTCTCTTTACCAATTCATCCGGGTGTAACTCAAAAAAATATTGAGTTTATTGCCAAAACAATGCATGAGATATTATGAATGCAATAGGCGAGGCTATTGGTGAATTATGCAGGGTCATTTTGCCCATCAATGAAAATTTTTACCTTGGTAATTCAGAATCCCCCGTAGCAGTTTGCACTCTTTCAAGCATAGATTTACTGAAAAAATTTGCAAATTCTGAATTTCTAAATGAAATATCTATTGTAGGACGTCTTTTATCTGAAAATAAGGGAATTGATTCTATTGTCAGATATGTAAATGAAAATCCCCAAGTTGACTCCATTGTTGTTTGTGGAAAAGAGGTTTGGGGTCACAAATCCGGCCATTCTTTATTTGAATTACATAAAAATGGGACTGATAAAAACAATAAAATAATTAATTCCACCAGTCCTGATCCCCATCTTACAGTATCAGTATCAGAAATAAAATATTTCCAGGATAATGTAAGGCTAGTAAATCTAATTAATCAAACTGATTTTAAGTTAATTGCAGAACAAATTTAGATTTTTTAATATCCAGTTAGCTGTCTTTCACGATTTATCTTATTCTTTTTTTTGTACTCATCTAAAATATCATCAGGTGTAAGTTTTAGTTCCAAAGATGCCTGTACAACGAAATGCCAAATATCAATCAACTCTTCTCTTGCTTCAGATTCGTTAAATTCAACTGGGGTCTTCCACCATTTCCATTTAGTTGTTCTTTGTAGCTCAACTGCCTCGTGCATAATTGCTGTACATAATACAGAGACTCTTCCCTCGACATCTTTTGGATACCTATCCAATTTCATCATGTCTGATAGGCCTTGTTGAAGTTTGAATATGGTGTCTAGCCGATCTTTTTGAGATGTTTCTTGTGCCAATGATAAATTAATTTGGGAAATTATTGAACTTAAGTCTTTTTTTTTAGAAGCGAATCATTTTTTCATATGTCTTTACGCGTTTTGCAATGTCGCCATTTTTTATTTTTAGCAAACCATCTAATCCATACCGCTCAACTGCAAATGATCCTAAGACATTTCCATAAACAACTGCCTTTTTAATATCTGAAATCTTAGTGGATTTTTTACTTGCCAGATATCCTATCATTGCTCCTGCAAAAGAATCTCCTGCCCCGGTAGGATCAACAACGTCTTCTAATGAAAATCCCGCTGTAGGAAAAATAACATCATCATAAAACATCAAAGAACCATGCTCACCTTTTTTGATTATGACGTATTTTGCACCCCATCGCATCATCTTCTTTGCACATTTTATCAGATTGAATTCCTTAGTTAGAAGTTTAGCCTCTTCGTCATTAATTACGACTGCATCAACTGCCTTGATCATCTTAATTACCGCCTCGCGTTTTGTAGAAATCCAAAAATCTATCGTATCACACATAGAAAACTTGACTTTGTCAAATTCCTTGATCAATGACGTATTTTGTTCTGGATCATTATTTGCAAGATATACAAATTGAGATTTTTTATAGGCTTCAGGAACTCTGGCCTTGAAGTCACCAAGCACATTTAATTCAGTTTTTAATGTTGATCTTGTACTCAAGGTATTGTCATATTTTCCATCATAACGAAATGTCTTACCGTCTTTGATAGTCAATCCCTGTAAATCGACATATTTTGATAAAATTTTATGATGCTGTTTTGGAAAATCCGTTCCGACCACTGCAATTAACCTTGTATCCACAAAATTACTTGCAGAAATTGCTGCAAATGTAGCTGCTCCTCCCAATACGTTTTTTAGAGTTTTTTTTGGAGTTCTAATAGTGTCTAATGCTGTAGATCCAAAAACAGTTAACATTTAATTAAAAATTAATTTTGATGTATAAATTCTCTCGCCTGTTCTTCTGTTGGATAGTATACAAACGGAATATCAATAGATGTGACAAACGCATCATATTTCATTACACCTGTAATTTTTACTGATCCAACCTCTTGATTGATGCTAGAATCTGTGTAAAATGTTCCTTTGACATAACTGCTATCTAATGGCTGTAACATGAATGGCTCTAACTCTCCTTTTCCAACCATTATGTCATTAGAAATAACAAAGAATTCTGTCTCACCTGCATTTAATAATAATAATGAGGGGTTTTCAAATTGTAATTCTACATTATAGTTAAGCCCGTTCTCATTCTTATCAAATAATTCACTTTGAGTAATGTTTACTTCTATTTCAGAGGCTGAGGCATATTGTGAGTAGCCAAAAATGCCTATACATACCAAAACTAGAACGATAATACTTCCCTTCTTTGATGTATCCATGACTAGTAATCACAAAATTATATTTCAACTAAAAAGGAAAAAATTTCCAATAAATTGTGTAAAAGTTTTGATCTAATCTTAAACCTCATTAGAGCTAACAGAATAAATCAAAATTAACCCATTATTTGTCATTGGCTAGAATTAAACTCAAGATAGGAGAAAATGAGATTGAGGTAGATTCTAGAGATTTTTACGTTGATAATCAGACGTTAGGGGAGATAATTGATAATATTTTACGTTGTTTGCCTGAAAATCAAGCTAAAGTTGTGCATGAATATGATTCCCAGCAATCATCTGAGACTGAACATTCAAATCAATTTGGTTTAGAAACTTTAGATGATGCTGAAGCATTTGAATCTGAATTTAATGAACCAAAATCTATCACATCCCATGAAATTAAATCAAAACTAGGAATTCTGGAAACAGGCAGATTTTTTGATTCCCCAAGAACAGTCACTGAGACTGTACAGCAGCTTAGAGAATACGGCTGGGCTGCTAGTCCATTGGATGTCTCAAAGGTATTGGCAAAAATGGTTTTTAACAAACAAATTTTGAAGAATTCTGAAGAAAACAGAACGCACTATTTTACTCAAGAATCTCTAGTGACTAACTAGGATAATAATTACACGTACCACATTTAGAAAAAATCTCTCCATCTAAGTGATCAAAATGTGTATTGCACTGCTTGCATGTATGATGCATCTCAAAGTATCCATCTTTTTCAATTTCCCCGATTCTATTTGATTCTAGATCCATACTTTTGCATTTTATACAGTGACAACCGCATTCAATTTTCATGATATTATTCCGATAATGATATGTATAGTTGCAGTGTATATACAAATGATTGGAAAAGAAAAGAGAAATACCCATAGAAATTGATGATCATTTCAAGCTTTTTGGAAAAGAGCCATGGGAAGTAGACTATGGTGAAAAATGTGCAATTTGTAATGTTAGAATTGATGAATATGGTTTTTGCTCATGTGGATCTGGTGGGGATTAATCCTTTTTATTAATGGAATGATAAGAATTATCAAAAACCCGATAATCAAAGGAGCAACAATCGGAAATTCAGGTACAACTGTAGTTCCTATAACCGTAATTTCACCTGACACATCTGGTCTCATATTAATCCAAACATGAGTGCCATTATTTTTGTAATCTTGAAAACCAATTTTTTTATCGTCAAGAAATACTGCATATGGACCCCACAATAATTCTAAAGGTACTATTGTTGTAACAAATTGATTGTTTCCATTTATCTCAATGCTGATTTCCTTTGCAGATTGGCTAAAACCAAATTTTTCTATATCTGCAAATGTTCTAATTTCTACTAGAAATTTTTTATCTTCCCAATTAACTTCTTTTATTATCCTTGGTTCGTCAAATGAGTATTCTAAAATTACCTGACAGCCATGACAAGAAAATCCTTTTTTATCATCCAAGTATAACGGGCTATCATTTACAAAAACTAAATCAACTTCTTCAGGCATAATAAAGTCAGTTGTTTCCAAATATAAAAAATCCAAGGTCCAAATATTATCTTTTAACAATAATGTATCTTCTAACTGATATTCAACAGTAGAATCGCTACTTGATGGTAAAATTAATACTGCATCGCCATCTCCAACCATTGTTGGTAATTGCTTTTTGCCATCCTCATCTGTTATCGTTAAATTTTGAATAGTGCCATCAATCAAATCCACTTGTATTGGAATTTTAGAAGATCCTACAACATGTTTGACATGGATATCTCCATTTTTACTAATTGTCATTTCCACTAACTTTTGTTTTGCCTTTTCACCTATATCAATTCCTTGAGCGTTTACAGGAGGAATAACTAGAATTAGTGAGATGATGGTAAATACAATAATTATCTTCATTTATTCCACTACTACGTGAAGCATTTGAGCTTTTTCTAATGGACAATCATTTCCATCTCTTTTAAGATTTACAATTTTATCAGCAACATCCATTCCCTCTGTTACTTCGCCAAATACCGTATATTGTCTATCCAAAAATGTACTATCTGCTGTAACAATAAAGAACTGTGAGCCTGCACTATCTGGATCCTGTGATCTAGCCATGGAAACTATGCCTCGCAAATGAGATCTGGAACTAAATTCAGCTTTTATATTGTATCCTGGGCCTCCCATTCCCCATGAACCCTTGTTATCTGTTTTTGTATTAGGATCGCCGCCTTGAATCATAAATCCAGGAATGACTCTGTGGAAAAGAGTGCCATCATAAAATCCATCTTGGGCTAATTTTTGAAAATTTCTAACAGTTTCTGGGGCTAATTCAGGTAACAATTTGAATGAAATATTTCCTAAATTAGTTTCAATACTAACTGTTGTCATTAGAATAAATCTGGAAATACATCTTAATAGTCTTTTGCGAAAACCGTTTGAAAAATACCTGTAGATACTTTAACAATATTGAAAAATCTATAACTATCAGTACGTTTTTCGTTAGTAAATTTATTGTTATAGTCTTTTGGAAATTTTTTATTTCAAAAAAACTATCTAATTTAAATTTGTTAGATGGGGAAATTTTAGAATTTTAAAAGTTATAGTCTTATATAGAACAATTAAAATTTAGAATTCGTTGAATCGTACAAACCAAAGCACGATAATTAAAGAAGCGATTAATTCTTATCTTGACAGAGGAGTGACCGACAAGCAGGATATTTACACCAAAGTAGTTGATGAACTTGGTGTTCCAAGGCCAACTGTAAGAAGAGTTGCAAGAGATCTACGAACCGAATTATTGCAAAAAATCCAAATCTTACAATCTGATATGCCAAAAACAACTACCACCTCTGCTGAAGACGAATAAATTCAGCTCTTTTTTCTTTTTAATTATATTATTTTTTGATTTTCAGCATTACTGTTATAAATAATGAAATTTTCACAAGGTTATGGGATATCTTGGTAACCACTTAGCTACATTAGTAACCGGCGTTTTTGCTGCTGTACTAACTGGCCTCTGGCCTTATTTTATTGATTTTGCCCCACTTCTAAACTTTATCTTCGTAATGGCAGTTCCAATTACTTGGTTTATGACCTTTACATGTTGGATCTCCCAGAAAAGTACTGACTATATGCATAATCACGCACCAGCTCACAGCGAAAAAAAAAGCTTGAGCAGTACACAGACCATTGAAACTTCCACTAATAGCAATCAGGTAAGCCTCTCAGAAATAAAACAGATTCAAAACGAACTGTCTCTAGAATTAAACAGTGTAAAAGAATCTGTCAAACTCAAGGACAGTGAAATTGAACGACTAAATAAAGAAATTTCTAATTTACAAACTCTTGTTCAGCTAGAATCACTAAAAACAGAACTGGCAAATCTAAAAATGTTAGCTTCTGAAAGAAAAACCAAGAATAAATAGATCTTAATCTTTACAGTGACGGCATGTTTGACCGTGATTATCTTTACATCCTGGACAGCTGATAGCCCCGCCAAAATGACATTTACACAGACATAATTCAGTTGATTCTTTTTCCAAATTCAATGACATAATTATATCATGATATGAATATTTGACTTTTGTGTTTAATTTTGAATTTAATTATATTCTTGTAAATTTAACTTGTTTTTCTATTCAGGTTTTTTGTAAAAACCAATCATTTTTTTAGTACAATACAGTTCATTTAAAAATTCCCTTCTCTTTTTTGATTCTTGTAAAATATTTATTTTCATAAAATACCTGCAAAAATATGACGTCTTGTTTTGGTTATTTACAAATCTAATTTTTAGGGAAGCCTAAATGATATTTTGTTTATGAGTCAAACAAAATCCAAAACTTAGTTTTGATGTAGTTTAGAGGCAATTGCCAAAGTCTCATCAACCATCTCTTTTAGTCTGTCTTTGGCATCTTCACCAACAACTTGATTGTCTATTACAGACTTTGTAGTTAGAAACACCGCCTTTGGATTCGTGATTACTCTAAAATATGACATTAGTTGTGTAATCAAGTTCTGGACATTAATAAAACCGATATCTCCTGAAGCTAAAATTGTAATTCCTGCTACTTTTCCAGATGTTTTTTTGTAGTTAACATATTCAAAGAGATTTTTTAATGCTGAACTAAAAAATGAATTATAAATTGGAGAACCAATTAACCACACATCTGCCTCCATGATATCCTTTGCAGCTGTATTTGTAGCCTCATTATATTCTACGTCTGGTCCCTTATAGTACTCAATCTGATTCTCAGAAAGATTAATCAGTTTTGTATCTTGGTTTTTTAATTTAGCATATTCAAAGACATATTTCATAATTACTTGCGTATTTGCATTTTTTCTTGGACTGCCTGAAATAACTACAATTTTCATACATGAAACCATTTGTCTTTCTATTTAAATTTCTATTAATTAAATTAAAACGGGCTTGGAGGGCTTCGATCCCTCGACCTGTAACTTAGGAGGCTACCACGCTATCCATATTTCGCGTCAAATTGACTCTGCGCCACAAGCCCAGCGAAAAAAACATTTCTAATTATTTAAGCGTAATCAAGATTCTCTTTAAGTAAATTTTGAATATTTTCCCAATTCTTGTTTTCTTTTTTGTTCCATTTTTCAAAATAAACCACATCTTTTAATTCTAATCTTGGCAACCAACCTTTTGTTTCCAGATCTGGTTTTTTGGCAAATTCATCGACGTAACCTAGACACAAGTATGCTACAGGAATTACATGTTCTGGTAGCTCTAAAGTCTCTTTTAATGTTTCATTTGATAAGATACTTACCCATCCTAAACCTATCCCTTCCGTTCTAGCTGATAACCATAAATTTTGAATTGCACAGCAAACACTGTAAAGGCCTGCCTCAGGAATACTTGATCTGCCAATCACAAAGGGACCAAATTTTGTCGGGTCATATGTTACACAAAGATTTACTGGGGATTCCATTATTCCCTCCAATTTGAAAGAAAGATACTTTGATTTTTTAGGCTCTTCTACCAGTTGTGATGATCGTTTTTTCTCTTCCTCAAATGATTCCTTAATTTTCCTTTTTGTCTGATTGTCTTTAATTAAAATAAAATTCCAAGGCTGTGAAAATCCTACTGAAGGGGCATGATGTGCAGCATTTAGAATCTTTGATAAAATATCATCCTCTATGGATTTTGAGATAAAACGAGATCTTACATCCCTTCTTGAATAAATTGCCTTGTAGAATCCTTTTTTCTCTTCTTCTGTAAAATCATCTGTCATCTGTTTTCACTTATTCTTTCTTTTGTTAAACGTTAATAATATCAATTATTTGATTTAATCTTCAATGGGCCTGTAGTCTAGCTGGTTAGGATACCGCCTCGACACGGCGGTGATCATGAGTTCAAATCTCATCAGGCCCACTTTTTAATTAAATCCCGTTTTGAAATCTTTGTCAACTTCACTCCATGAGGTTTGAGTAGTGATTCTGCCTTCTGCAGCAAAACTAACAATCTTTTCATTTATTGCTTTTTCATAAATTTCAGAATTCATGTCGGATTTACTTAACAGGAACGTATTTTTTAAAGGAATTTCTGCTCCCGAATAAAACAGGGCTCTTCCAGGCAATGCGACATCTACTGTAGAGTATTGTCCAGAGCCTAATAATTCACCATCACCATATAATTTAAAATCAATTAATGAAACTGTCAGCACTTTTGTACTTGGATTTTTTACTAAAAATGTAACATCAAATTTGGCCTGATTGCTTATTGGATCGACTTCTCTTAATTCTACAGTATCTAGTTCGATTTCAACTTGATCTAGTTCTACATTATCTAGACTAGCATAGAAAACAATTCCGCCCATTAAAGCAAAAACTCCAGCTATTGCAACATAAACTGTCATCTTACTTTGCAGTGCCATATCAACGATTTGAATTCTGGGCAACTAAAAAAGGTTATCAAGATCCAAATACATAATATTTGAACTAAATTACAACAAATTATGACTGCAATTGAGCAAGCAATTGTTACTTGGATACACCTGGTTGCCGCTGCAATATGGGTAGGAGGCTCTCTGTTTATCGGAATTGTTTTTTCTCCACTTTTAAAAACAATGACCAATTCTGTTGAAGAGCGAATGCAAATAATGATTCGTGTTGGAAGACGATTTAACAAGATTGCAGTTCCATCACTAATAATTTTGATGATAACCGGTTTGTATACTTCGCATGCATTACTGCAGAAACCTTATCTCGTTTTATCTACTAGTTATGGCACATTCTTAATTATCAAGATAATCCTTGTTATTGCATTAGTTATTACGTATGCTGTTCATGTAAGAGTCATTCGCAAAGATATTGAAGAAAAAATAATGTCAAACCAAATGCCCGAACCGGAAATTCAAAAACTTAGAAAAAAAATTATCATCTTGGGTGAAATTACCGTAATTTTATCCATAGCAATTCTTTTCTTTGCATCATTGCTTGATGCCGGAGTTTGAAATACCCTCAATAATCACTTCATATCCATCCCTTATCTTTCCTATTCCGTATTTACACCCTGTAATTTTTGACGTTACGAACAAATTAGTTTCAAGATGATCTGTAATCTCCTTAACCTGAAAAATTGTCTTTCCTTCACACAGGCTGGCTGGAACTATTATCATGTCTGACAAATTACTGTCCACCGAATAGTTCCCTTCAAACCCATCAAAATCCAAATCAAATTCTTGTATTTTTTTGTTATACAACGCATCAAACCCGTTTATTGAATCCTCATCAATACTGTAAACTAACAAAGTTGCCCCTGAATCTACTGTGTCTTCAGATTTAATCTCAATATCCACATTAAACCCTGCATTAACCAATCTTTCCTCAATCTTTTCAACTGCTTTTTTGATTTCATCACTTGATATCTTTGAAAAAGAACAAATCAATTTCATATCACTAGTCTTTCGATTTGAAAATGATATTGAATTTACCTTGGAAGGATAAACGTGTAATTGAACCTCTCCCCCTCCTCTTGGATAGTAACCTCGCTTGCTTAATTCTAATGAAAATTTAATTCCCATTCTAGAATATGCTTCTTTTAGTACATGTTGTGTATAATTTATGGAAGGACTCCAAAGAACATCTGTCCCGCCTCTAATTTTTAAACCAAGTTTTTTTTGCGAAAAGGCCGCTACCGGAATCAAAACTTGCAAAATCAGTGATATACTTCCTGCCGTGCCAACATCCTCAGCTATTTTTGCATTTTCAATATTACCTGGAATAAATTTTAATTCAGTTGATCCTATCTCTGCACCAATAACTTTTGCATTTGCAATTCTTTGAAGAATTTTAATTGCAGTTAGATGTTGCGGTCTTAATCCGGGGATCTTCCGATTTTTTCTAATATTTTCTAAATGGATTGGTTGTTTGGTAATACATGAAAGCGTAATTGCTGAGCGAACAATTTGTCCACCTCCCTCTCCGTGACCGCCATTAATTTTTAAAAAATTCACATTCTTTACCAATTCACACTCTTTATGATAGTTTTTTAAAAAGAAATTTCTTATGGTCTGTATGAACGGTTTGCTAATAGGCAGATTCCAGCCTTTTCATTTAGGCCATCTTGAAGCATTACAATTTGCATTATCTAAAGTTGATAAACTATGGGTAGGTCTAGGAAGCTCCAACAGGCATGTTGAAAAAAATAATCCTTTTACTGCTGATCAAAGAAAAGAGATGATCCTATCATCCATTGACGGTTCTATGCAAGAAAAAATTTCAATTTATTTTGTTCCTGATCTAGATGATCATATTCGCTGGATTGAAAAAATAGATACCATTGTTCCAAAATTTGATATAATTTTTTCAAATGACGACCTCACAAAGCACCTTTACTCAAAAAGAGATATTCAAGTTCTTGCCATCCCTTTTTTGAATAGAGAATCATTGTCTGGAACAAATATTCGTGATCTAATTGTTAGCGATCAAAAGTGGGATCATCTTGTACCTGATGGCACTAGAAATTTTTTGAAACGCACTAATGCCAAAGATCATTTAAAAAATCTCTAATTATAAATAAACCCAAAATCTACTGCTGATAGATAACATATGGAATATCTTTCAATGCTTCCAGGCCCAACAAACGTACCTAATCGGGTTATGAGAGCAATGCTTGCACCTATCATTAATCATCGAAGTGACGATTTTGTTGAATTATACACTGATGTAGTTGCAAAAACTCAGCAAGTATTTCAAACACAAAATGACATTGTGGCACTATCTGCATCCGGAACGGGTGCTGTTGAAGCAGGAGTAGTTAATGTAGTTAAAAAGGTGATAAAGTAATAGTTCCAGTTAACGGAGAGTTTAGTACTAGATTATCACAATTAATTGAAGGCCAGGGCGCAAATGTAATAAAACTTCAAACCCCCCCTGGAGAAAATGCATCCTTTGATCAGATTAAAGAGGCATTTGATAACAATAAAGATGTCAAAGCATTCTATGTTGTTCACAATGAAACTTCAACAGGAACAATGGTAAATTATCTTGACAAAATATCTGACTTAACCTCAAGAAATGACGCATTCTATGTTGTAGATTCCGTTTCATTACTTGGAGGAGCTGATCTTCAAGTAGACAAATGGAATATTGACGTATGTTTAACCGGCTCCCAAAAAGCAATTGCAGCACCTCCTGGAATTTCTCCAGTTTCTGTTAGTGCTAAAGCCAAAAAATACATGATTGAAAATCCTCCAGCAACATACTACTTTAATCTGGCAAGATACTTCAAGTATTATGATGAGGAAAAACATACCCCTTTCACACCTGCACTGCCGTTACTTTATGCATACAGAGAAGCACTATCTATAATGTTAGAAGAAGGACTACAAAATGTCTTTAGGCGCCATAAAGTTTGTTCGGATTCATTATACGCTGGATTAAGTGCAATGGGCCTTTCCCCATTTGCAAAAGAAGAAGATCGTTCAATCTCCATTGTGGCGTTAAATTACCTGGACGGACTTGAAGACAAAACTTTCAGAAGTACACTGGCTGACAAATTTAAAGTACTGGTTGCCGGAGGCTTTGGTAATCTTAAAGGCAAAGTATTCAGAGTTGGATGCATGGGAGAAGTTAGTCCATACCATGTTATGAGAACCATTTCAGCAATTTCAGCTACATTATCAATGATGGGATATGATGTTGATGCTCAAGCAGGACTCAAAACTGCAGAAGAAAAACTAAGAGCTCTCTAAATACTCCTCAACTAAAATAATTAGGTAATTTTGGAGAAAACTCAGATCCCATAAATTTAAGTGAAAACTCCATCACACGTATTTTATGTCTGAAATCGATGAAAACACCCCCTCTCTCTCTAAGATTGAATGTGTACAATCAATCCAGTCTTTGAATAATCCATAAAGCGCTTTTCATATCTTTCCTGCTTAGTTTTTCTTATAATTTTTAATTCCTCACATATCTGATCCGGCGTATCTTGATATTTTTCATAGAAAATTTTGTAAAATTGTTAATTGTTTGTTGAATATTCTCCTTGGAATTTCTCGGCATTATGGAGATCTTCTCAAAAAAAACTATCTGTATTTCTTACCTTCCCTAAACTCATCTTACCTTGCCATCTCTAATGCATTTTACACAAAAACATCTTTTGCAGAATTACGGATTTATGCGGTTCTATTATGAACAATTTCAAATGGTTTAGATTAATATAAGGAAATTCGAGACCGATCACAATGACATTTGATAAGGGTTCCTTAATTCTAGTTGATTATACTGCAAAAGTAAAAGACACTGAAGAAGTTTTTGATACAACTACTGAAGCAGATGCGAAAAAATATTCCATTCATGAACAAAATGTCAAGTATCAGCCAAAACTAGTTTCTATCGGAGAAGACTCTTATCCTGTTCTCAAAGGACTTGATGAGGCTCTTGCAAAAACTGCTGTTGGAGACAAACTTACAGTTGAGGTAACGCCGGACAAAGGTTTTGGTGAAAGAGATTCTGGCAAGGTTAGAATGATTCCTATTAGAAAGTTAGGAGAAGACGCGGAAAAAGTTTCAGTTGGCGATACAATTGAAGTCGATAACAAAAGGGGAATTATTCGTTTTATTGGTTCTGGCAGAGTCCAAATCGACTATAATCATCGGTATGCAGGAAAAACAATTTTGTTTGATGTCAATGTCATTAAATCACTGGATTCTTCAAATGACAAAGTAGATGGAATTCTAAAAAATAGATTGCCTGTAGAAGATACTAAAATTGCATTTGACCTGAAGGATAACGAAGCAAGCATTATGATACCTGAAGAAATTCTGCGTGCTGATGGCTTACAAATTATGAAACACTTGATCCAGTTAGATATCTTCAAATTTGTTTCAACATTAGAAAAAATTAGTTTTGTTGAAACGCACATCAACAAACAAACACAGGAAAAGAAACCAGAAACAAAAGAAAAGATTTCCGAATTAAAAACCGCTTAAATCACTTTAACGCTTTTTGCAAGACTAAATGCGGTCTTCTTTGTCATTTTAATTTCTTTTAGAATTGTATATCTTTCTGGTCTTAGATCTTGTGCAATTCTTAGAGCTTCAAGGATTACTTCTGGCTTAAGACCAATCTCTTTTGCAGTAGTTGGCGCCCCTATGTCTTTCAAAGTTTTCACAATCTTCTTCCAATCTTGTCCCTGTAATTTTGCCATCATGATAGATCCTAGTGCACATTTCTCTCCATGAAGTCCAATTCCCGGGGCAAGCCTATCAAGCGCATGTGAGAAAAGATGTTCTGCACCTGAGCACGGTCTACTACTTCCTGCAATACATGATGCAACTCCTGCACTAATCAGACCCTCTACAATTACTCTTGCATCTAGTCCTTTTTTTGAAAATTCTGATGAGTTTTCCATAACTATTTTGGCGCTCATCATGGCCAAATCTGCAGCATATCTTCCATAGTATTCTTTTTTCTTTTTGTAACCTAATTGCCAGTCTCTAACGGCTATAATATTTGCAATAAGATCGCCACAGCCACTAGCTAGTAATTTTGCTGGAGCTTTTTTGATAATGTCAATATCTACAAAAACACCCATTGGCGCTGATGCTACAATTGAATGCGGCTTATCACTCTTTACTGATACAAATGGACTGGCCATTCCATCATGAGATGCCGCAGTTGGCAAGCTTACAAACGGTTTTGCCAGCTTGTATGAAATTAGCTTAGCAGTATCCACAGAACGACCTCCGCCAATACCCACAATCAAATCCGAATTATCTTTTCTAACATCCTTTTGAATTTGATTTAATGATTTTATTTGATTATCTATTGAAGTATGCCAAATAAATTGAATTTTTTTAATTTTTAATGATTTTTCTATTTTTTTCTTCAGAATTTTTTGAACATTAATTCCAGCTATTAAAGAAACTTTTTTTGGTTTATTTAATGAGTGTAGAAATCTTCCAAAGTCATTAACATTCTTTTCACCAATTTCAATGAGCCTAGGCAATTCCATAGTATGTGACTGCATATGATCTTGATTTTTTGTCATTATTTATGATTTCAAAGGATCAAAAAGTTATTTAAAAGGGTGAGATGCCACTTATTTTATAATCACAGGTGTATTTTTTGTCGAATAATGTTGAAGAAAAAATTTTGCATGGGACTACCACTGTAGGTATCAAGGCTAAAGATGGTGTTGTATTATGCGCTGATATGAGAGCTAGTGCAGGCTATTTTATTGCAAATAACAATACTATGAAAATCCAGCAAATCGATTTACATGCAGGATTGACCCTGGCTGGAGGAGTTGCAGACGCACAAAATATTGTTGATATTTTACGCTATCATTCTAATCTTCATAGAGTTCAAAAGCATGGCTCAATTTCTATTCACTCACTTGCACGACTTTGTTCATTGATATTTCATCAAAATAGGGGCTATCCATTCATGGCTGACATCCTACTTGGCGGTTATGATGATGACGGTCCTTCGTTGTTTAATGTAGATATGTTTGGATCAGTCGAAGAGAAATCATATGTTACAACTGGCAGTGGCTCACCGGTTGCTTATGGTTTACTTGAAGATGAGTATAGAGAAGATCTCACAGTTGAAGAAGCAAAACAAATAGCCCTACGAGCTGTTAAATCTGCAATAGTTAGAAACATTGGTACAGGCGACGGAATTAATGTCGCTGTTATGGACAAAGACGGATTCCGTCTTTTAACCGATGAGCAAAAGAAAGCCGTCATCGAACTTTAGTGATTTAATGCAAAGAAAACAATTAGAAAAAGATTCACCTCCTACTAGCCAGAATATAATGGCAACCATACTGCAAAGTATACCCAAAGAGGCAAGTGTTACAAAAATTGAATATGAAGGACCAAGAATTGCCCTTTACACAAATTCTCCTCGCTACTTAATGGAAAATAATGACACCATCTCAAATCTTGTAAACATAATCAAAAAAAGAATTGTTGTTAGAACCGATGAATCAATTAGAAAATCTGAAACTGAAGCTAGAAAAATCTTGGCAGAATCTGTTCCTGAGGAAGCAAACCTGCAAGGAACTATTTTTGATACAGCAACAGGTGAAGTATCAGTTGAGGCAAAAAGACCTTGGCTGCTACAAAGAAACGCAAAAGAATTCAATCATGCTGAAGTTACTGAAAAAATAGGTTGGAGATTGCGTATTAGAAAATCCACTACTATACCATCACGTACAATCCAAACAATTAATGCCACTTTAAAACAAGCCTCTGCTGAAAGAAGTAAACAGCTTAAACAAGTTGGGGATGAAATCTTTAGACCTAGATTATCTCAAAGAACCGAAGTATCTCTTCATACTCTTGGCGGATTTGGCCAAGTAGGCCGTTCTTCAATGTTGCTGTCTACTCCTGAAAGTAAAATTCTACTTGATTGCGGAATTAATCCTGGTGCGCGTTCCCCAATGGATGCATTTCCACGATTAGATTCTCTAAATATAACATTGGATGAGCTTGATGCCATTGTCATTGGACATGCACATTTGGATCATACCGGATTCTTACCGACATTATGTAAATATGGATATAAAGGACCAATTTATTGTACTGAACCAACATTACCCATGATGAATCTAATTCAGCTAGATGCAATCAAGGTGGCTGCAGCCCAAGGCAGAACTCCCATTTATTCTGAACGAGACGTAAAACAAGTCATGAGACAAGCAATTACTCTGCCTTATGGTACCGTGACTGATATCTCACCTGACATTAAGCTTGTTTTAGCCAATGCCGGGCATATTCTTGGTTCTGCATTATGTCACTTTCATATTGGAAATGGCGACCACAACTTTGTTTATTCTGGTGATATTAAATTTGGAAAAAGTATTTTGTTTGAAGCTGCTAGCTGGAACTTTCCGCGGGTTGAAACATTATTGATTGAAAGTACGTATGGCCTTAAAGACGATATTCAACCAACCAGGCAAGAAGTAGAATCTGCCTTCATTAATGCAGTTAACAATACCTTGGCAGATGGGGGCAAAGTCTTGATTCCAATTCCTGCTGTTGGACGTGCGCAGGAAATCATGATGGTAATTGATCACTATATGAAATCAGGAGAAATGGTTGAAGCACCAGTATTTACAGAAGGAATGATCTCTGAGGCATCTGCAATACATGAATCATATCCCGAATATTTAGCAAGGGAGCTAAAACAAAAAATTCTAGAGACTGATGATAATCCGTTTGACTCTGAATACTTTACTAATATTGAACATGCAGATGCTAGGGAAGAACCAATGAGAGACAATTCCCCATGCATCATTTTAGCGACATCCGGAATGCTTGAAGGCGGACCTGTTTTGGAATATTTCAAAAATATTGCCCCTGATAAAAAGAACAAGGTATTGTTTGTTTCTTATCAGGTAAATGGAACATTGGGAAGACGAGTTCTTGATGGTTCCAAACAAGCATCTATGTTAGGCAAGGAAGGAAAAGTTGAAGTTGTTTCAATTAACTGTGGTGTTGAAAAATTGGATGGTTTTAGCGGACATAGCGATTATAATCAACTAATGTCATTTGTTCAAAGATTGAGACCAAAACTTCGTCGCGTATTAGTCAATCATGGAGAACGTAAGAAATCAGAAAATCTTGCAATGAATATCAGACGAATGTATAAAGTTACTGCACACTATCCCCAGGTACAGGAAGCAATAAAATTATTTTAGATCGTATTCGGGTTTCCAAATTTTAATGCCAGATGGAGCAACAATAATTCTTTCTTCTCCTAATCTTGCAATTTCAGCATTTTCGGCCTTTGCAATAGAATACAACTCTTCCACTACTTTACGAAGCTGTTCGACATCTTTTTGTGCCAGCGGTGTGACTCTTAGAATCAAAATCATGTTTTTTTTGATATCTTCCTTGATAGAATGGACATCACTGACATCCCTAATTGTTATAGCCTTTAGATATGTGGAATTTTCCTGTTTTTGCATCCTTGTTGAAAATGAGATCTACTTCCTCAAAAACTCTTCCTTAGTTTTAACTAATTTTTAAAAAATTTCACGCCTACATTCTAAATTTAATATAAGATTGCTCTTCTGCACATTTTGCATTAACTTCTTTAACTGAATCTCCGTTTTTAACCGAAATAATACTATGTTCAGTTTTTGGTGCATCTGAATATCTCAGTGTTACAGTTGCTGCAAATTCTACATGCAATTTTGCATTCTTGCCACGTAATATTGAAACTGGTCCCACGTAATCTTTAGCTTCAAGCAAAATATCTTCGGGCAATGCCAGTGCTTTTATCATTTCATTCTCATCTTTGTTTCTTCCAACGACAAATTTTGTTTCTTCATCCAATCTAAAATGTCTTCCAATTTTTAACAAATCAATTTCGTTAATTGTGGGGGTTTCAATATGATCAAACAAATCCTTAGCTTTGATTCCGAATTGCGGTTCTGTTAACAAACAACCGCCACCTGCATTGGGCGGATTTTCAATTCCGTATTCTTTGGCCATTTTCATTTGAATTTTTCTTTGTCTTCCCTTAATCATTCCGAGATTTTCTCTTTTGATCAAGCCATCTTTCTCAGCATCTGAGGGCGGCAGTAATCCCGCAGACAAGGGCCTAACAATTTTTCCCTTTAAGTTGGATTCATTCTCTATGATATGTAATGATGGTGCATGTTGACTCATTGGACGTTGGCCCAGCACCTCCCCTGAAATAATAAATTCTGCACCAATTTCTTCCATATGTTTTTTTGCAGCATCAAACATCATTGTTCTACAATCAACACACGGGTTAAATCCGGCACCAATGCCGTGCTTTGGATGTTTTAACATCTCAATATACTCATCACCGAGATAAACTGTTTTTAAATCTACATTGAGATCGTCTGCTCTTTCTCTAATTTCAAAACCGCAACCTCTTCCACAATCAAAATCACAAAATGGAGTTTTAATTGCAACAGCTGAAACATCAAAGCCTTGTTCCTGCATCATTCTTACAGCGAGTTGGCTATCTAATCCTCCAGACAGTAGGGCAACTACCTTCTTCTTCTTCTCCTTATCTTCAGGCACAGCGATCAAGTTTAATTTTCCATATACAAACTTTACATCATACATAAATTGAGAAATGCAAGTGTCTCTGTATGAAGCAACGCAGAAAGAATCTTCTCAAATATGCTCAAAAGATCGATTGCGATACGCTAGTAATATTTGAGCCTGAAAATTTATTTTACATGACTGGATTTTGGGGTGAGGCAGTTGGTCTACTAGAAAAGAATGGAAAAACTACCATTATTGCTCCCGAACTTGAAGTTCAAAGAGCAAAAGAAGAATCTGAAGATTGTAACGTAGTTACTGCCGAGAGGGGAGAAGGCCTAATTTCTTCAGTTATTAAAAAAACAAAGAAAAATCGGGTTTGTACTGATTGCCAAAACCACTCTATAATGATGTCACTAAAAAAATCAATCCCAAAAATCAAGTCATCAACTGAACCATTTTACAATGCTCGCATCATAAAAGATGAAAAAGAGATTCAAATTCTCAAAAAAGCATCAAAAATCATTGATGAAATGTTCCAAATTTGTTCAAAAAAGATGAAAGTTGGTCAAAAAGAATCAGAATTACAAACAATTCTAATGACATATGCAATGCAACAAGAAATGTTTGATACGGCATACAAATCAACCCTTAACCCGTTAATCATTGCGGGCGGTCCAAATGGTGCACTTCCACATGCTCAGGTAACAAACAGAAAATTCAAAAAAGGTGATCTGATTGTAACTGATCTTACATTAAGATACAAAGGATATGTTTCTGATGCAACTAGAACATTTGCATTGGGAAAAATTTCACCACGAGAAAATGAGGCATATGAAATTGTTAAAGAATCACAAAGACTTGGTTTAAAAGCGGTAAAACCAAATATTGATTGCAAGGACGTGGATGCTGCATGTAGAAAATACATTGAAGAAAAAAATTATGGCAAATATTTCATTCATTCGACAGGTCATGGAATTGGATTAGAAGTACATGAGCTCCCAACCGTTTCTTACAGAAGCAGTACAAAATTAAAAACAAACATGGCAATTACTGTAGAACCTGGAATCTACATTCCAAATAAATTTGGAATAAGAATAGAGGACTCGTTGATTGTAAAGGATAAACCAATTATAATGCATAAATTTACTAAGGATCTGGTCACAATTTAGATTTCTAGTCGTAATAATTAACTACATCAATTATGTGCTTTGCTTCTGGATTGTTAGAAGAAATCTCCTCAGAAATTATATCCACATTCCAATCATAATTCATTTCGCCATTATATGATTTAAAATTAAAATTCACCTTATATTTTTCAGAATCTATATTTGTTACAACTAAATCAACCATTGTTTTCTTATGATCAAAGATCTTCTCATTGGGATATTCCTCGCTGATTTTATTCTCTAATGCTTCTAAGACTGTTAATCCATCATTATTTGGACCGTCATATTTCATTAAAATATCAACCACTTGTTTCTCTTCAACTGAGAATTCCGGAAAACTCTTCTCTAGTGTTCCCTTGGTATACTCAGGAATTACAAACACCACTAATATTGCGATCAAAGCAAGATAGATTGGAGCTCTCTTTTTCAAAAATGACTTTAAATCATTCTTTTTTGGTTTATCCTCTTTTTTCTTACTTTCTTTACCCATATCCCTTCAATCTAATTTTTAGCACCTAGAATTAAAACTTGCCAAGGAAATAAAATCTCTCCATTTTCCTTCGTGTACTGTAATGTTTTGTCTTTGACTAGCTGTTTCAACTCTTTTCTTTTTGAATAATCCAACTCGTTTAGCTTTTCTTTTAGCGGCTTTGCAATGTATTTTAGATAATTTTTCCAATAATCCTCAAATTTTCCTGGACTGAAATAAAAAACATAATCCTTTACCATGATTTTTGAAAACCCAGCTTTCTTTGCCTCTCTTCTCAAGGCTGATTTTGTTCCAAATCTATCAAGATCTGGTGAACCTGGTGGAACATAATCTGGAATATACTTGATAACTGAATCAATAATACTACTAAAGAAAGGAACAGCGTCTTTACTTCCATGAACAGAAACCCCTATCCTTCCTGATTTTTTGAGGCTATTCTTCATATTTTTTAACGCTTTTTGTGCATCAGGAAAGAAAAACAAAGCATATTGACAGGTAACAACATCAAATTTCTTAGAAAAATTGAATTTTTCTGCATCTATATTTGCAAAATTTACATTTGATTTTTTCCCATTCCATTTTTTTGCAATTTTAATTGCCGTACTTGAAGTGTCTATTCCTACAACGTATCCTGATTTTCCAATTTTTTTTCGAATTTCATTTGTAACTACTCCCGTACCACATGCAACATCTAACACCACATCATCTTTGCTGATATTTACCAACTCCACTAGTTTTTTTGTACTTTGAAATGGCCCTTTATTTACGCTGGCCCATCTCTTATGATATCTTGGGGCAACCTCATTCCAAATTTTCATATTTCGTTGTTTGTATTCTGAATGAACTAATTTCATCTTATACATAATTGTATAATATCTGATCTATTTTATGTAATCTCTTCTAAATCTGATTTTAAATTTCTACCAGTTTCATGATAGTATCTATGTTCAATTTCACTAATTTTTTCTTTTAATTTGATGTCATTTGATTTAAGAAATTTTAAGTTATTTTCTTTATATTCTGCAACCAATCTTCTTAGTTCAGATTTTTTCATTTGATTTTATTTTCAATTTCTTTTTTAATAAGTTTAGAAATTTTTTCTTTATTTGTCCATTTTGAGACAATGTTTTTTCCTGAACTAATAATAATAATCTGATTATTTTGAGGATTTTTCCTGTATCTGGAGGCACCTATATCGTTTGCAATTATCATATCAGCAGATGCTTCCTTTAATTTTTTTTCTGCTGATTTGATTAGTTGAGTTTTTGTTAAATTTGTTTCAGCTTTAAATCCTACTAAAAAGAGATCTTTTTGATATTTTTTTATTTGATCTATGATTTTAGGAGTTTTTTCAAGCCTAATACTCATGCTGGAGCTTGAGCTCTTGATTTTCTTTTTACTCCGAACAGAAGGAACGTAATCTGAAACTGCAGCAGCCATAATTACAATGTCAAATTTTTTCCTTAATTCTGTTTTTACTGCCACATGCATTTCTTTGCTAGATAAAACATTGATAATTTTGGCACCTTTTGGCGGTTTTTCTTCCCCTGGTCCATAAATCAAAGTCACTTTTGCTCCTGCAGAAATTAATTCTGATGCCAAACTAATTCCTGTTTTTCCAGAACTTTGGTTTGTAATTACTCGTATCGGATCTATGTGTTCAATTGTAGGTCCGGCAGTCATTAGTACTTTTTTATTTTTTAATGCAGATGAAAATCCAAACCTTCTTAATACATTTTCCAGGACATCCTCAGGTTCAGGAGACTTTGCTTTGCCTTCAATAATTTGAGGAGAAACAAACTCAATTTTATTTTTCAAAAATCCAATATTTTTTTTAACCGCCGAATTTTCATACATTGATGCGTGCATAGCAAGACACATCAAAATTGGAATTTTTGATCCAAAGCCTACTGTAAGTACTGTTGATACAGGCGTATCATCAATCCCATTTGCCAATTTTCCTAACGTATTTGCAGTTGCAGGATATACTATTATTAGATCTGATTGGTTATAGTCTGCCAACATGATATGTTCTAACTCACCAGTAAGTTTTGTTATTACTTTGTTTCCTGTAGCCCATTTGAAATATTCTGGCTGAATTAATTTTGTAACTGCATTACTTGTTACACATTTAACATCTGCACCATGTCTCATTAGCAATCTTGCAAGTTCTATTGCTTTGTATGCTGCAACACTACCTGTAACACAAAGCACAATCTTTTTCCCAGACAATTCAATTCCATATGAGCCCACTATATCCAAGGATGGATGATCTTTTTTCTTTATCTTCCTTTTAGCTACCAAGATGTTCACGTAATTTTTCCAATTCTTTCTCGTTCATTGCAAATGAATTTTCTTTGGCCGGAAATTCCCCAGACTTTACATCGTTTTTATAACTTTCAAGCGATTTTACAATATCTTCGGATAGATTCATGTATCTTTTTGCAAATTTCGGTTTTATCTTATCATACATGCCCAGTAAATCCTGAACGACAAGTACCTGACCGTCACAGCCTACTCCCGAACCAATTCCTATAACAGGCACACTAACTGTTTCAGAAATTATCTGAGCAACTTCACGGCTAACCATCTCTAAAGCAATGCTGAAAACTCCTGCGTCTTCAAGCTCTTTTGCATCCCCGATTAACTTCATTGCAGAATCTTTTGTTTTGCCTTGAACCTTGTAGCCTTCTGACAGCATTGTGGTTTGAGGCTGTAATCCAATATGTCCCATGACTGGAATTCCCACATCTACAATGGCACTAATTGTTTCGGCCATCATTGATCCGCCCTCAAGCTTTACTGCATCTGCCCCAGCTTTGATTAACCTGCCAGAATTATTTATGGCATCTTCAATACTAGCTTGATATGACATGAAAGGCAAGTCTGAAACAAGTAGGGAATCTTTTCTTGCCCTGCTAACAGATTCTGTAAACATGCACATTTGATCCATGGTTACGGGAATTGTATTTTCATATCCCAACATTACCATTCCTGCACTATCACCTACCAACATGACATCAATTCCAGCTTTATCACACAGTGAGGCTAAAGTGTAATCGTAACTTGTTATAACTGAAATCCTCTTCTTTTCTTTTTTCATCTTAATTATATCTTCAACGGTTTTATGCAATTCTTGCTCTCCTTGTTAAATTATTTTTTATTTGAATAACATTCTCTCTTAGATTTTTTTTATTATCAAATTCATCAATAATTTTTAAAAGGCTTTTTTGATTCTTTCTTGAGAGTTTTTTTGATTCGTTAATTAACAAGTCAATTGCCCTTGTCACGTTATCCACAATTGTAATATTTGCCGTCTGTGAGGTTCTTGAAAGTGGATTTAGATCAAACGTGATAACTATCTTACCAGCTTTTCTAAGTGCCATAGTCCTATCACCGTCTTCTAATGGAACCACAACAACGTCTGCCACAAAAATTCCGTCTTTATCTACAATTCGTCTTGCCGAATCCACCTCTGCTAGTTTTTTAGACGAGGTACTTTTTGTACCTAAAACTCTGCCTGCGCCATTTTTTTTGAGAATTTTTACAATCGCCTGTTTTCTTTTTTCATTGGTATAAAATAGGTTCACCTCTAGTTTTGCTTTAATTTGATTTGCTAGTCTGACAATTTGTTTTGGACATAACGCTGCAATATTTCCATTGACTGAAATTACAGGCATTTCTGCTAAAAGTAACTGTGCTGCTGCCACCTTGATTGCACGCAATGCGGCTTTGCCTGTTTTTTCTCCTAGAAGGTAATCAAACGCTTCACCTCTACCTTGAGCCAAGAGTCCTTCCTTAGCTACCAATCCCTTGTCAAATCCGTCAACTAATTTTTCACGAATTAACAAGGATTTTGCTCTTGGATGAGATTTGGGAATTAATGGCATGATTTCTAATTAATTAACAAGGACTCTTGCTCCGTTGTCGTCTAGTTCTGATTGGATTATTATTCCATCGGAATATTTTTGTAAAATTTCCACAACTTTGGATTCCTCTCTTTGTGGTACCATTGAAAAAATTGTTTCGCCAAAAAGGGCTATTCCACATTTGATATTGTTTTTTGATAATTTTTCTATCACTTTTTGCATTCTTGGGGTCATCACGTTGGCATATTCTGCAAATTCTAATGACATATCTTGAAAATTCTCATAATTTTTTGATTCTAACAATCGATTTACCATTTTTCCACCTAATCCGTTAATTTGAGATAATTGTTCTTTGATGAATCTGTTTGTAGAAATTGGAGAAAAACAAATCATAATGATTGATATTTTTTCTGTTGATATCTTTTCAACATGACCAACACCTGGCGCTCCAGGTTTGACACGAATTTCAAATCCTCCATGATATGACGCTAAAACATCCCCTAAGCCTGTTTTGCAACTGACTTCTGCATTATGTGCAATTTTGCCAATTGCTGTTTTTTCTAATTTGGTTTGAAGAGCTTGGTTTAGCGCATATGATAGTGATAATGCCACAGCACCACTAGAACCCAAGCCGTATCCCACTGGAATTGATATGTTGTGCTCTATTTCAAAAAAATGATTTGAAAATTCTCCTAGTTTTAAGAATTCACTTAGAACAAATTCAGAAACATCAGTTTTATCTGATTGATATCCATGTGTTGTAATTCTGAAATTAGATGTTTGATCTTTTTTACTTTGAATTTTTACTCTCGTAGTAACTCCCTGTTTAATTGAAAAGCCTGCTCCCATAGAGCCCAAATTTTCTAAATTATTTTGATTGTCGTACAAGCATGCTTTGAAGAATCCGGTGATATGTGCTGGACAAAATGCTTTTGCCTCCATTAATCTGAGTTTAAATTTTACACAAAATATAAGAATATGGATTAAATTAATTAAATTAGTATAAATTGACTAAATTTGTTCGACGCCTACAGAGAATTGGAAGCAGCATTCTAGTATCTTTGCCTAAAGAGTGGGTTGACGCAAATAATCTTGATAAAAGCAGTCAGGTGGAAATTGAAACCGGCCAGGATAATATTTCTATTTCTGCAAATAAAGAAACTAGACCTACCAAAGAGCTTGTAATCTCTTATCCGTTACCTAAAGAAGAAAATATTGTTGCAAACATCACAGGCGCATATCTTTTAGGATATGATGTTATTGTAATTAATTCCAAATCTATTATTCCCGGTAAGGATAGAGAAAAAATCCGTAATTCTATGAGACGATTAGTTGGAATGGAAATAATTGAAGAGGATGCTTCTCATATCAACATGCAATTTCTTTTAGATGCTACGACTCTTAACCCTGCAAAAATTCTCAAACGAATGAGCTCTATTGCACTTGGCATGTATGATGATGTATTAACTGGATTACTCTCTGATGACAAATCTAATCTACAAACTCTATCAAAACGTGATGTTGAAGTTAATAGACAATATTTCTTGCTTGTCCGTTTAATCAGAAGTACCCTTGTTGATAGGAGGCTAGCCAGTGCATTTAACCTAGAAAATATAGATATCTTAGATTATAGAGTAGCAGCCAGTGTTCTTGAAAATGCAGGAGACTCAATTGTAGAATTATCAAATTTCATTCTTAATTTTTCTTTGTCAAAAGAATATTCAAAGAAAATCTATGATGTAGTTAGAGATTTTAATAAAGTTGCAGAAAAATCTATTGATGCATTTACAAAACCTGATAGATTTTTAGCAATTGAAGCTATATCCATGCATAAACAATATGAAAATAAACTCAGTTTACTCAGAACTAAATTAGGTACTAAAAAACAAATCCCATTAGATTTTCTTGATCTAGTATACATGTTTGAAAGAATTGCACAATCTTGGGCCGATCTTGCAGACCTTGTACAGCCTATTTACAATATGAATAACTAATACAGTTTTTTCTTTATGGCATATGTCATAATGGCGCAAATTGTTTTTGAATCTTGAATTTTACCCGTTTTTATCATAGATAGAACTTTTTTGAAATCTATTTTTACTACAGACAGAATTTCATCTTCATCCAGCTTCAAATCTGCAACTTTCTTCAATCCTGAGGCTAAAAAACAATGAATTATCTCTGCATTATACCCAATTGAAGGATAATAAGTTATCAAAGGTGTCATCTTTTTTGCCCTATACCCTGTTTCCTCTTCCAATTCTCTAAATGCACATTTTATCGGTTTCTCTTTTTTTTCTAGTGTTCCGGCCGGAATTTCTAAAACATATCCGTGTGGATATCTGTACTGTTTAACTAGAATCACTTTTTTATTTTCATCAAAAGCAAGCATTGCCGCTGCCCCTCCATGTTTGATATACTCCCTTTTGATTTTTCTTCCCTTAATTTTTCCATCATAAACACTAAAACTTAAAATTTTTCCTTCATAGATCTTTGTTTCCTTCATATAAGATACAAAAATTTTTTATTATTTAATTTGTTTGATATGATAAATGTAATCTAGGAGATTTTTTAAAATCAATAATAGCTTTTTCTATCCATTTTCCATAAAATGAAATCTTTTTTGGAATGAATAAATCAGCTGATTTTATATTTTTAACATTTCTAACTTTCTGCGTTGATTCATCCATTTTGAAAATATCATCACTATACATGAATAAAACAATTTGATTTTTTGCTATGAATGGAATTTGCAAATACGATTCAGAGAATAATTTATTTAAATCTTCTAACGTTTCTTTTAGATCTCCTTCTATCCACGTTAATATTGCATGTGGGATGAAACTCTTAATTTTTTTTGGATCATATACTAATGTAAACTGAATTCCGTCATTTTCATGTAGTTTTTCTATACATCTGGTTGTTGTTTTTGTTGATATTTTTGCATTCCTTGCAATTTGCTCAATTTTTTGTCTTGGATCTTTTATTAACTCATTTAAAATTTCTAAGTCTGTTTTTGTAAGATTTGAATCAAATCCCGGATTTTCTGCCTCAAAAATAGTTAAAACGCTGACATCTTTCATCAATTTTTTTGCAAGTTCAATTTTTTGATTCATATTGTCTTTTATAGAAATACCACAAACAGTAATTCCACCTACACATGGAACCATAAAATATGGTTCACCTACAAGATTTGCCTGTTCTAAAATCTCTGAAATATTTTCTCCAGATACCACAAAGTACAATGCACCATAGCCTAACACAGGAGGTTCAACTTTGACAATAAACTTTTCAATAATCTCATTTTCTTGCATTTTTCGGATTCTAGCTCTGACTGCACCACCTGACATGCCTAATTCTATGCCTATTTGTCTGTCAGATTCTCTGCAATTATTCAACAGTCTACTTAGAATTTTCATATCTAAATTGTCCATTATGTAACCTCAATTGACTTCATAAATTATAGAAACAACTAATATCATATAAAATTGTCTATATTGTTAGCACTATGTATCATATACATTAAATATTAGACTATTTTAGTTGTCTTATGGATTACAAGATAAAACTAGCAAAACGAATGCTTTTCAATAAAAAAGGCAGTCTAATCGGTGCTATTTTAGCTGTAACTGTTGGAATTTTAGTTATTCATGTAAACTTTGTAATTTTTCAAGGTCTGTATGATGCCATTGTCAGAGATATCAGTGATTACAGTACAGGTGATGTCATTGTAACTGATGAATTTGATTTTATAGACAAGTCTGATCAATCCCTTATTCGATGGTTTGAACGCATACCAGATGTTAAAGCCGCAACCCCGCGGCTTTCTGCAACAGCTGAAATGAATATGACAAAAAATGGAAACCTAGTTCAAGAAACCAGAATTCCCTTGGTAGGAGTTGATCCATTTAATGACATTAGGGCTTCTACAGTATACACAACTATTTCTGATGGAAGCTATGTCTTTTCAAGAAATTCTATTGTATTGGGATCTAATGTAGCAAGAGATTTAGGAGGAGCTCAAGTTGGCGATAGTGTAAAAGTTCTTGTGGTTGATAGATGGGGGCAAGATCAAATTAGAAGATTTATGGTTACTGGAATAGCAAGCTCACCTGGAGGACAAGGATTTGATTATTCTGGTGTTATTCATATTGATACTTTACGTGATATGATGAGCAGGCATGGAGATACAGGTTCATTTATGGTAAAACTACATGATGATTCTGCTGCAACAGAAGTTAAAGAATTCTTTTTACGTTCATTTCCTAACGATGATTTTATTGCTGAAACTACCGAAGAAGCATCTGAAGCCCAACTACAAGGTTTCAGATCTGGTATTGCTATGATTAACATGGTTGGTTATTTTGGAATGATGTCTTCTGCATTTGCAGTTGTCACAATTCAAATGATGTTGGTAAATGGAAAAACTAGAGAAATAGGCGTAATGAGATCCATAGGAGCTAAACGAAAAGATATCCTATTAATTTTTATCTTTCAAGGAATGATAATTGGAGCTATAGGAGCTGGTGTAGGAACAGCAGCCGGGTTAGGTTATACTTTTTACGCTAAAGAAACAAAAATGTCATTTAACGGTAGTCTTGAATTAGAAGTAACATATAACTGGGAAAAAATTTTCCAAACAGCACTCACTTCTTTTACGCTAGCAATTATCGCATCCCTATACCCGTCGTATAGAGCTACAAAGCTATTACCTGTGGAGGCTATGCGAACTGTCTAACGTGCTTGAGATTAATAATCTCAACAAAGTCTATGGAGAAGGTTCTAGTCAAGTAAAAGCTCTTGATAATGTTTCATTTTCAATTAAACAGGGAGAATTTGTTTTAATCGTGGGAAGTTCCGGCTCTGGTAAATCCACGTTGCTAAATATGATCGGATTGTTAGACAGGCCAACTAATGGAGAAATTTCAATTGATGGTGTAAATACTACGTCTCTAAACGATGACAAAATTTCATCATTTAGAAATAACAAACTAGGATTTATTTTCCAATTTTCTAATTTACTAAGTGATCTTTCAGTTTTAGAGAATGTGTTGTTACCTGCACAAATCTCAGGTAAGAATGTGACTACAAAAAAAGATGTCATGGATTTATTAAAAGTTGTAGGTCTTGAATCACAAATCCATAAACGTGCAAATAAAATATCTGGCGGTCAAGCACAAAGAGTTGCTATCGCCAGAGGATTAATCAACAAACCTTCGATTGTATTGGCAGACGAGCCAACTGGCAACCTTGACTCTATAACTTCTGAAAACATAGTCCAATTAATGAAATCAATGGCAAAAAAACTCAATCAAACATTCATCATTGTTACGCATGATAGACAACATTTTGGCGATGTTGATAGAATAATTACAATAAAGGATGGTAAGGCATTTGAAAGTGATCAGTCATCTGAAATGGAGATTGTTGTATAATGAAATTTAAAATTATTCTACTTTTGTTTGTAGTTGGTTTAACACCAATTATTTTTCAAAATTCTTATGCACAAATAACATCTGGAGGATCTGGCCAATCTCCATTTGAAAGAGACTATGGGGATGTTAAATTTTTAGATGCATATTTTGGCATACTTGATGATAAAATTGAAGTTGAATCCGGCGATAATAACGTTCCATTCACAGTTGTATTGGCAAATGTAGGAACTCAAGATATTACCGGAATTAGAGGACAGCTATCTTTGCCTCTTGGTTTTTCAGCTTCTGATGGTCCGGGATCAATCATTTATGCAGATAGTGATTCTAACTCGTTAGCAGGAGAGAATTTCCACTTGACATTTTTTGTCAATATTGGCAACAATGTTCAAATTCAACAATATCCTGGAACTGTAAAAGTAGATTATTCCAGATTACGAGAGTCTGGAGTGAGGACAACTTTTGCTGATTTTGATTTCAAAGTTACAGGAGATAGTGTAATCAATGTCAAAGCATTAGAACCATTTCTTACTTCTCTAACCTCTAACAATGTAACAATTGAGATTGCCAATGATGGAACTGCTCCAATTTCTGGTGTGGATATTACTGCAACAAACACCCAAACTGAACTTGCCTCAACAACATCATCAATTACCAATGTTGAAAATGTTGTAATTTCAGAATCCAGCTGGGATGTTGGAAATATTAATCCAAAATCAGCACAATATCTTACTGCAACAGTATATGTTCCTGAATCCCTTAAAGGCGATACATTAAGAATTCCTTTGGCTATTTCGTATTATAATGCACATGGAGACTTGCATGAAGTTTCAAAAATTGTTGATTTTTACATTAAAGGACTAATTGATCTAATCATATTCAATGTAGATGTAATTGAATTATCCGGCACACAAATGGTAATTGGTGAAATACTTAATGAAGGAAATGAAGATGGGTTATTTGGTTTTGTTTCTATCGAACCTAAAGGTGATTCTAACATAAAGCCAACAAATCAATTTATTGATGAAATTGAAGTAGATGCACCTGTGCCATTTAATGTTCCAATTGAGTTTGATGGTGAACCAAAATATGGTGAACATGATATTACAATAACTGTTAGATACAAAGACAGCACAAGAGATGAGATCTTTTTATCTCATGATAGTACCATCTTTGTCACTGAACCACCAAATGAAGAAGAAGATGGTGATCCAACAATGATAATTATCCCTGTCATATTAGCAATTGCTGTTGCACTTTACGTTATTCGTAGGCGTAAAAAGGCTCTGACTCAAACTTAACTGAATATATAATTTAAAATCTAAAACAATAATACAAAGATGTTAAATTGAAACTGACTGCTGTTATTCTTATTGTTGTCTTGATTACAGGAGGCGCAATAATATCTTTAGGTTTTCTAACATCCCAAGAATATATTGACGTTCCTGAAATTTCTGATCAATATCAAAAGCTTGAAAAATACAAAAATGAATTACAAAAACTCAATCAAAATAATCAACACATTTTAGAAGATTTAGAAAATAAAATCCGAAATTCTGATGATGTACATCTGGATCAAATTAATGAAGAAATCAAAGTAATAAAGCAAGTAATTGAAGAAAATAAAGTGGAACTAGAACAAGTGATTACAAAACTGTCTAAAATGAAATCTGATCCATAATCTAGGCTAGTTTTCATTCTTGAGAAATTTACATCATTGTTATATCATATCTTAAATGAATAACATTGGGTATGACAAATGACGTATTTTTGTTTCTGACTGTGCTAGTAAGTGGGTTTTATCACAACATCGCATTATAGAATCCTGCAAATCTTTCTAAATTCATATAGTAACTTGGAATTTTATGTTTATTGGAAATACACAGAAAATTAACATTTGCAGGAGCTATCTTGTTGGTTGTAACTTTTTTGATAAATTATTATCATGAAGAAACACATATTGGAATTGGGTTCAATTATGCATACATTCCTGGAATTTTAATGCTAGTCGCATTTTCCATTAGTTTTGTGATATTCACAAAAAATCATTTAAAAAATTAATAAATACAACAGATATCCTAACATTTTTTTAAAATTATCATCATGAAGATGAAACTGGAGAAATATAGAGGAATTATGTGAGTTCATGTTATAGATAAAGCTGGAGACATATTCTTTGGACAACAAAATGGCATATGTGAACAATGTGATTAAGAAAAAACAAATTAATTCAAATCAATTTAGAAAAAATGATAGATTTTTAATCAATTAACTTCTCTGTTTTGATAACTTATGATCATTGTAATTGAAGGTGGAGATCAAGCGGGTAAACTAACCCAATCAACATTATTAGAACAGGCCTTAAAAAAACAAAAAATCAAAACCAAACTATTTCATTTTCCTGACTACAAAACCCCCATTGGCAAAGAAATTCGAAAATACTTGGATGGAAAAAGAAAATTTCCTCCCCAAGTAATTCATTGTCTTTTGGCAGCTAATCGTTGGGAAAAATTATCCGAAATTAAAAAGGCTGAAGAAAAAAATTCTATTTTAATCATGAATAGGTACTATCATTCGAATTTGATCTACGGATTAGCTAATGGTTTGAAACAAAAATGGCTTGAAAGTCTTGATGAGGGTCTTCCAAAGGCTGATCTTGTAATTTTACTTGATATCACACAAAAAGAATCATTTCGTAGACAAAAAACAAACAGGGATAAATTTGAGAAGAATGAAGAATTTCTAAGAAAAATATCTAAAATTTATCGTATTACTGCAAAGAAAAAACACTGGAAGATAGTAGATGCATCAAAATCTAAAGATGAGGTTCACAAAAAAATTTTAAAGATATTTACAAAAAAACTTGGCCTATGAAAAAAAATTATCTAGATATCATTGATCCAATTCATGATTTTATTCGTGTATATGATTACGAACTTCCAATAATAGATAATCCCCTTTTTCAAAGACTGAGAAGAATAAAACAACTTTCCGGTGCTCATTTGACTTATCCTGCGGCCCAACATAGCAGATTTGAACATTCTCTAGGAGTATTGCATATTGCTAGTCAAGCTGGTTTTGCATTAAATGAAAAAGAATTTTTAAATTCTGATGACGTTCAAATTTTACGCTTGGCAGGATTATTGCATGATATTGGCCATGGACCATTCTCTCATCTGTTTGAAGAAATAATACAAGAGAAAAAAATTTCACATGAAGATTATGGCAAAAAAATAATCTTAAATTCTGAAATTGGTGATACACTATCTAAAACCGGATTTGATAAGAAGCTAGTGGCAAAAATTGCATTTGGAGAATCAAAATTCCAATATCTAAATGAGATTGTTTCAGGAGCTCTGAGTGCAGATATGATGGATTATTTACTTAGAGACGGCTATTTCACCGGAGCAGAACATGCAAAAGTAGATCATAAGAGAATTACACAATCATTTAACATACATAAGAAAAAATTAGCTTTAGAAAGATCTGCACTATATTCTTTTGAATCCATGATGCATTCTAGATATCAAATGTTCAAAGCAGTCTATTTTCATAAGACTGTACGTGCATCTGAAGTAATGCTCATTGAAGCATTAAGACTGTCTGATGATGAATTTGGATTTACTACATTTGACACAAACGAGTTTGTTAATCTTACAGATGAATATGTCCTATCAACTTTAATCTCATCAAAGTCCCCCAAATTAAAACGTGCAAGACAGTTTGTAGAGGATTATCAAAATAGAAGATTACTAAAATGCGTGTTTGAAAGAATAATCACAAATCAAACGAATTTAAAAAATATTAAAACAAACGAACTTAGATCTGATCTTTCAAAAAAGTCTAAAATTGACGAAAATGAGATTTTTATAGACAGTTCTGTTACTCCCTCTATCCCTCTTGCACCATCAAAAAATGAATCAAAATCGATAATCTTAACCTCTAATGAAAATGGAAAATTATCTGCAAAAGAGATGCCTATTTCTGAAATACCCGTGGTTTCGGCTATTTCTGGGTTTATGAACATATTAAGAGTATATACTCATCAAAAGAACAGAAAAAAAGTTGAAATTGCCGCAAAATCAATCATTGGTAGTATAAAATGAAAAAACGAATTGTAATCAAACTGTCTGGACGTGTTTTTGGAATGGATAACGTCATAATTCTAAAAGATTATGCTGCATTCCTAGTGAAAATAAGTAAAGTTTGTCAACCTATTGTGATTGCAGGTGGCGGTACTATTGCACGACATTATATTTCTCATGCAAGATCTTCTGGTGCTGATGAATCCACTCTTGATGAGTTAGGAATTGAGATCTCAAGATTAAATGCCAAACTTCTCATTTATGCTTTGAAGAATAAGGCATATTCCCATCCTCCAACTACACTACAAGAGGTTAGACATGCAGTTGATACTGGATTAATTGTGATAGCAGGAGGACTTCATCCTGGTCAAAGTACTAATGGTACTGCTGCACTAATTGCAGAAAAAATTCAAGCTGAACAATTTTTGAATGCAACTGACGTTGATGGTGTTTATGATATGGATCCAAACAAATTCAAAAAAGCCAAAAAATTCAAAGAAATTGATATGAAGAATTTGAAAAACATGCTAATCCATGAAGACTCTGTTGCAGGAGGCTATGATTTGATGGATATTGTTGCTTTAAAAATTATCGAACGATCAAAAATCAAAACGCGAATTTTAAAAGCAAACCCGAAAATCATTGAAAAAGCAGTCAAAGGCGGAAATGTTGGTACCAAAATTATTCTTAATTCAAAATAATTATTCAGAGGTATTGTTTTGAATTGTCCGTCTAGTTTCAGACCAAATCTGAATCTCTTTTTCAGGGTATTCTAAAATCCCTGTTTCTCTGAGCTTTTTGTAAATTGAGATGGCTTCTTCCTTTTCCACAGCCTTTGATTGAGCCTTTGTAAACCCATCTTTATCTACTATAACTGCAACATGTCCATCTGCTGAATCTATAACAGCGGTAAATTCTTCCTCCCCAACAGGATAAAATTTTCCATCAATTTTCTTAGTAGTCAAAGTTAACATACCAAATCCTGCCACATCAAACATCTTCATTTGTGATTTGCTTGCTCTTTGTTTTCCTTGTTGTACTGCTTGAAAATACTGCATAATTTTTTCTTCTTGCAATGGTATAATAACTATCTCAACATTTAAGATATCAAGAGGAAATACAAAATCATGAATCCCAAAATTTTCGTTGCAGCAGCAGTTGCAGTATTGGTAGTCATTTTAGGAGGCATTCTTTTAACAGGACCCACAGTTGTTATTCCTACACAAGATAATACACCTCAAATTCAGGGCATTCCCCAAACACAGTCTGTTCAAATTGAATTAGAAGACATTTCAATTGCCAAAATATCAGAGCGTTCAGTGACTATTGATTTGGCATTTAAATTATCTAATCCAAACCCACGTGCAATGATTGTTCAAACAATGGATTATCAGTTGTTTGAAACAAATTACTCTGAAACTGAGCAAATTACGGGTGGTGAAATAGGCAGTAGGCCAGAAGGAATGGTAGAATTTGGATCAAACTACTATACATTACTGGGCGAAAATTCAATTATTCTCAGAGATTCTAAGACAATAAAAAATTCTGGAAACACAGCAGATTTGTGGAAGGCATTTGAGGATGACACCGCATCATGGAGGGTATCTGGTGATGTCTTTTACAATCTAAGCTCAATGACTAGTGGTCAAGAAAATCAACTTCATTTTGAATTTACAAAATAAATTAGACAGTATCACAAAATCTTGAAATTGTGATAATATGTTTTTAGACAAGAAATATTGGCAAAGTTATAAAAGCCCGTTTTATTGTTTTTTATCAAATGGCAGAAGCAAGTATGGCCGCATTTGGCGCAGCAGCAGGAGTCGCAATTGCACTTGCAGTAGTGTGTTTCGCTCTTCGTGGTAAAGGACATCCAGAACCACTAGATTAAACAAAGGAATTTTTCCTTCACAACATTTTTCTAATTTTTTACTAGTCGTTCTTTTTGCCAAACCCTAACATTTCTGATAGGTCTAGCTGTTTGGCATTCTTCTTTTTCATAAAACATCTTTCATAATATTGACATTCAGAGCATTCAGCCGATGGCTCTAAAATAGGAGTTTTTTGTTCTTTTAGAAGATCGCTTAGAACTCTTACCCGTCTGACTACTTCTTCAAACATTTTTTTATTTCGTGAAATTGAAAATGTTGTTTCCTTTCTATCTCCAGTAATGTATACAATAATTCCATCTGGTTTATCATAAATCCACATGCAAGCATTAAGATAAAGAACGTCATTTGCTTGAGGGTTTTCTAGTTCATCTGCTGTCCCTCTAAATAAGAAGATATAATCATCAACAAGCATATCTATCTGACCCCTTAGTCGGATATCATCAATGGCAAATTCTTTTGGGTCACTTCCGTATTGTAACTTTCTAAGTAACCCTGACAGGAGTTCATTGAATCCTCTTCTTTGAATTTCTCGAGGATCAATTCTATCATAATATGAGCGTCTGAGGCATTGAACTACCTCATGCAGATGTATGGTCTGAATATCTGCCGAATCAATGTCCATCTCCAACTCTTTTCCAATAGAGTCTAATGCATTTTCAACAATATTTCGGAAATCCCTATCACCCATCATGATACTTCTTCTACTTTTTTGAGTTCTTATACTTAGCTCACAATTTTGGTTACGGCTCTTGAAATCTTACCAGAAAAGGCTAGTATTACAAAATGAAGGCCAAAACCAATAACTGCCCCGATAATGAGTTCTCCTGTCATGAAATAAATTCCTAAAAATACCGCTAGTGGGGGAAGTGCAAAAATCATGGCTAAAAATGAACTAACCCATACAAGTTTGACTAATATTTCTATAGAAACCTCATTTTTCTTTGGAAAATTGAACATATCCTAAAATCCTATTCTTCTTCTAGAATTAACTTTGACATTGTAGTTTCAGTCGCAATTTTTTGTTCTACTGCAAAAGCAATTGCTGCTAGATTTCTAATCTCAAATGAAGTTAATTTTGTAATTCCAACAATTGTTGCAAAACTAAACATCTTTGTAAACGATCTTAATGATGAACTGTATATTGATAATTCAAAAGCCCTTTCAAATTTAGCAATTGCATCTAGTTCATCTTCTACTTGTGGGACTAAATCCTTGTATTTTGTACTTGACAATTCATTAAATGCATCTCTTACCGTAGCTGCTGCCATCATTCTTCCAAGCAGCTCTTTAGCCGGTGGGCTAGTACCAATTATCAAATCTTGAATTTGTTCTTCTTGTAATCCCCAGAACTTGCCTCTAACTACACTTAGAATGTTGTAAAAGTCAATATCCATTGAAACTACTTTTGTCGCCTCTTTATCCGCATAGTTTTTCATTGCGCCATCTAGATGTTGGAATAATATTTTATCAAAATATGTATCAAAAATTTGAAGGTTCTTCTTTTCATTGTATAGTGCGGCAGCCTTTGCAATCTCATCTGCAAACTGAACTGAATTCAAACTTGCAACTGCTTCCTCAAAGTCCTTTGCAACTAGTGCTTTAACAATTATGTCCCTTTGTTTGATTAATTCTTCAGCGTGAAGATTAACATGAGATTCAATCTCCTCTTGAGATTTTCCTAATATTTTGCCTTTTAAAATTAATTTTAAATTTGAAACGATAAATTTCATATAATACGCATCCAAAACACCTGAATTTCCGGATGTCTTTGCAATGGAATAATGAATATCTGCCAATTTACTTCTAAGTGCTGATTCAATATTTTGTGATGTGTATGGTTTTTGGACATCTGCTACAGCTTCTCCATATACTGTGTTTTTGATTCTAGTCATCAATTCCTCCAAATCTCTAGATTCTGCAAGGGTTTGGAAATCAGCACGTGTAAGTAATTTGCCCCGTTTGCTGTATGCTTTTACAGAAGCATAGACATTCTTTGAGCCGCCCATTTCGATCAATCTCTTTAGACAACTGATTTTAATGTTTGGCGATCTGTTCCTAGGAGCAAATTCTAAGTAATTTTATCCAAAAATATGATAGCTTCGTCTTTTTCCTGCTTTGATAGCTTGGCAAAAGCAGAAAGAATTTCTTTCTGAATAACCAATGATTCATCTGAAATATCCTGTAATTTTGAGAGATCAAATGGAAGTAATTCCTTGATTTTATTTTCACAAAAAGCCTTTACATATTTCTGAAAAATTGAATATGTGAAAATAGGACTGGTCTTTAAAAGACTGGAGAGAACCTTCTCAAATTCTTTCTCTTTTGGTTCTGCCTTGGCAAAAAACCTGCTTAGAAGATCTTCTCTGTTTTTACACTCATCGATTGATATAGCTACCAAAATCCCTTTTTTAGTTAAATGATAATATGGGATGCCTTTTTCCTGTAAGGCTTTTGGACCTCTTTTCAAAGGTAATCTGCCATCCTCTTCTGCAATTCCAATAGGAAGTAAGATCTCATCTAGATCGCGAAATATTCCTGAGTAGATATTCTTCCATGTAATATCTGCCTTTTTTGCTATTCTTTGGGATATTCCGGTCCTTGTTCTTTCTGCCGGATTTGCATTACTTCCAAGTATGGCGATGATCGCTCTTTGCCTATTTGCTTCTCCGGTTAGATGATTGTCTTTTGTTTTGAATGTATCAAAAATTGCTAATTTTGTATTTGATTTTACCTTCATCTAATCACCCTTATCATAATATTCATCTTTTATGTTACTATCAAAATATACTAAAATATAACAATTTACTTTTTGACATGCTTTCGGGTCTCGAATGCTTAAATAATTTTCAATTTCGATAAATTTAATGAATTCTAGGAACTACAAGTATGCTCTATTACTTGTAGCCGCAGTATCTATCACAGCAACTGGCGCTATGTCTCAGGCATATGCACAAAGTGTTGATGACGGTATGGACGGATATGTAAAAGGAACCAGTGGAATTTACACTGGTAATCCTAGCGAATGTTGGTATGATGATGGCGATGGCGGCATGCTCCCTTGTCTTATAGACACAGGTGATACAGCATGGATGCTTACAGCAACATCAATGGTACTACTCATGTCCCCCGGTGTCGGTTTCTTTTATGGCGGATTAGCCAGATCAAAGAACATCGTCAACGTACTTGGTATGACCCTTATTGTAATGGGTCTAATGTCAGTACAATGGGTTCTATGGGGATACTCACTAGCATTTGGTGGAGTGGATTCTGATGCAAACTTATTCATGGGTAACCTGGATTATGTTGGATTTAACATGGTATCAGCTTGGGCACCGTTAGGTGAAGTTGGTCCGTGTCACGATACATGGTCTGCAGCTTATCAGATGAATGAATTTAAGGAAGGCGATATGTGTAGTCAAGATTGGCCAGGTACAGTACCTCACCAACTCTTTGCTATGTTCCAAGCAACCTTCGCAATCATTACACCAGTTCTAATTATTGGTGGTTTGATTGACAGAATCAAATTCAGCGCAATCATCATATTCGTACTCTTGTGGGGAACCTTCGTTTATGATCCAATCGCACACTGGGTCTGGGGAGGAGGCTACATAGGAGGAGGTGCACTTGACCTCGATCCAGACTTGTCGCCATCTTATGCATTGGACTTTGCAGGTGGTACTGTAGTACACATATCTTCAGGATTTGCAGCATTGGCTGGAGCCTTGGTCCTTGGCAGACGTCTTGGATACGGCAAAGTGCCAATGGAACCACATAATATCCCAATGGTAGTTCTCGGAGCAGGATTACTCTGGTTTGGATGGTTTGGTTTCAATGCAGGAAGTGAAGTTATGGTAGACGGCATTACCGTCAGCGCATGGACTGTTACAAATACAGCAACTGGTATGGCTGCAGTCACTTGGGTGCTCATGTCTTGGGCACATACAGGAAAACCAAGTGTCGTAGGAGCTGCAACAGGAGCAGTAGCAGGATTGGTAGCAATCACACCAGCCTCTGGTTGGGTAGGTCCAATGGCTGCGATTATAATCGGTATTGCAGCTGGTACAATTTGTTATGCAAGTATCGCTTTCAAGAGTGCACGCAAATGGGATGACGCATTAGATGTATGGGGAGTACACGGAATGGGTGGTCTTACAGGTGCAATTTTGACTGGTACATTAGCTAGCCCACACGTTTGGGATACTGGAGACGGTATCGGAGCATGGACTGGTACAGCAGAAGGAATGGAACAGCAAGCAATCAGCATCATTGCTGCCGCAATGGCAGTAGGCTATGCCTTTGGTGTTACAATTGTAATCCTCAAAGTAATGGATGCCGTATGGCCTGGTGGAATCAGGGTCACTCCTAAAGAAGAGGAGATTGGTCTTGATTTGGCACAGCATGGCGAAAGAGCATACGTTAACGAATAGAAAAACCCCTTCTTTTCTTCTTTTTATTTAATCCAAATCAATTTAGAGTTGATCATCTTGTGTAAACTATGATAATATCTACAAATGAACTAAATCTTATTCTAAATGATCCTAATGTGATAATAGCTGATACCCGTTCTTTCAAAGAATATTCTGATGGTCATATTCCGGGTGCTGTTCATTTGGATCTGTTTGCATTTCATTGGATTGACACAACTCAAGAAGGAATCAAAAATTTCAATAATCAATCCCAAAATTTACTTTCGTTTCTTGGGGTAACCTCAGAGAAGAAAGTTATTTTCTATGATTCGATTTCAGGAATGCTGGCAGCTAGAGGTGTTTGGATGCTGATGTATTTTTCACATCAAAATGTCTTCATGTTAGATGGTGGAATTACAAAATGGAAAAAAGAAAACCTTCCCACTGAAACAAAACCAAATGGGTTCAAACCATCTAAATTTTTAGGAAAAGTTAATCCTGATATTATTTCAGGATTTGAGAATATTAGAGACAATCTAGATAATTTGAAAATCTTTGATGCCCGTTCTGCTGGAGAATATGATGGAAGTATAGTTCGTGCAGCGCAATCCGGTCATATACCAAATTCTATCAATATTGATTGGAATCAAAATCTCAATGAGGATGGCACTCTCAAAAATGATGACGAACTGTCTCAGATGTATGATTATCCAAAAGTCTCTGAAATTGTAACATACTGTCAGGGGGCCTATAGGGCTGCCAATTCCTTTCTGGTTTTGAAAAAATTGGGATTTGAAAATGTCCGTGTCTATCTGGGTTCTTGGGGTGAATGGGGAAATAAGCTAGATCTGCCTGTGGAAAAATGACTCTCTTAGGCATGTTTAGGCATAAAATGATCTTCTTAATCCCCAAAATGACGATGTTTATCTTTTAGTGGTTTTGTAGATAAGAAATGAACAAAATTCTCTATGCGATAATTCCAATTATTGCCTTTTCAATAATTTTTGTAAATGCATTTTATGGTCATTTGATTTTTGTTTCTGAAACTCAGCAAGTGATAAACAAATATTCCGTATATGTTCACTTGCTACCTGAGTGGCAAAGTGACTCAAAAAATATTATTTTTGATGTAACTAACACTTGGCATAAATCAGATAAAACTAACAACGTAAATCATGTATTTGATGCAAAGTCTAAAGAATACAATACTAATCAAATTCACGAAATTAATGGCAAATCCTATGTTGAATTAAAGCATGAATTTAGTGATTGCCAAGAGGAATGGACGCCAATGCTGTACAGAAAAGCAGTGGATGCTGTAAGGCATGAAATTGAATATGTACAAGGACAACAACTCAGTACAGATCCAAACGTTTCTGTATATCCTGACATTGAAAATAAAAATTATGATAATTCAGAGCAACAATCAAAAATCAAAAATGGCTATGTCCAATTTTTTCCTATATGTACATCCCAAGACATCACATCATATGATTATAGCGTAAAAACAGATAACAAAGATCTGGGTTTTGATGTTTACTTTGTTTCATCTCACGTGCAGCGAGAACAATTTACAAGTCCTGAATTTGATTATTACAAAGAATCAGGATGTTATGCCCAAAACAAACTAAGCTATAGTGGTACCTGTAGCAATATCAAAAAGGATGGCGGTTTATTACTTGTGTTTCCTGATAATCTAAAACCACTGACTACAAAAGTTACAGTAAATCTTTATGAAAATAGCTAATTTTAGATGCCAATATGCTTAAGTTCGTTATTTTTTCAGAGAAACTATGGATGGCTCAGAAATAGCTAAACGTGACCATCAAAGAAACAAGTCTGAAATTGTAAAACTAGTAAAAGAAATGTTTGCTCTAGAAAAATGGGGTGATGACCAATACAAGAAAAAACTGCAAGAACTAGTCACAAAAGATGAGGAATTAGTTAGAGATGTTATCAAAAAAATCAGACTAGAAAAAGGATTGGAATAAAATCTGAAATTTTATCACAACAAAAATTAGTTTGGAATTATTTCTTCTTCCAAATGAATTGATTGTAAATCAATTCTGGCCTAATCTGTCTAAATGGCTGTGAACCGCCTACATACCATTTTGTAAAGAATTCGTACAAATGCAACCTGAGAGACTGAATATACACAATTAGTCCCTCGATCATCATGATTCCCAAGTTTCCTCCAATAATCATAGCCATTGCAGCACCTGATTCAACACCACCTAGAGATGTAAACGCATTATTTACCGTCAATAACAAAGCCGCATGCACAAGTAACATAATTCCAAGTCGGGCATAACTAATTGTGTGAGCCAAACTCTCAACTGTTTTACCCAGGAGAACCTCCATAATTACACTGGCAGGATCTGCTCCATCTTCGGGATGTTTCTTTGCATGCATAACACCGCCAATCATCATAATGATCATTGATGCAATTATGATAACAACTGAAATTCTTGTGATTATCCAAACCTCTGCCCAGTCTCCAAGGAACATTGTAACCCAAGGAACAGATTCTGTGTGAACCTTGGAATACATGTTCATCACGTCATATTGTGAGCCAATTGCACACATCATGATTACAACAATTCCGCCATAGAGTGTAATATTTGGAATTGCCTCAGTAAAGACTACCATTTTGTGTCCTTCCTTTAGTAACCTAATTACGCGTAGAGACATTGCCCAAACCAAGTGAACAATTCCAATGAATAATGAAACTTTGAGGATGTTGATTACCTGTTCAAACGTCAATTCGGCAACACTGAGAATACCGACTATCCAACTCACTGAATGTAGTGCCCCGCCTTCCTTTAGCAGTCCCTCAAATGGACCCATATGATCAAGGTGGAAACCAAACGCTTCACCTGCTGCTACGCCCGCTATAGCTGCTGATGCACCAGAGATTGCAATGAGCATTCCCCATCTGGACAGTTCTCCCTGTCCCTTAAACTTGAAGAGTAAACCTAATCCCATGAGTAACAATCCATGACCCATATCTGCAAACATCAATCCATAGAAAATTGGCCACATTAGAGCAATCATGGGAGTTGGATCCGGTTCTCCCGTCTTTGGAATTCCTTGACTCTTTGTAATCACTTCAAAAGTTCTAACAAATCGCTTGTTGTCAAATAAAGTTGGAATCTCTTCTTTTATTTTAGGATCAGTAATATCTTCTACAACTGACATCCATTGTTTTGTTGAATCGGCAAACTTTGCTTCCATTTTCTTTGGAATAAAACCCTGAATCACTGCAAAGTGTTTGGTTCCTCCAGGCTTTCTCAAGGTCTCAAGGACATCTTTTGCAACTTGTGCTTTTTCATGCAATGATAAAATATCGCGTCTAATTTTCTTTGTTATTGCTCTCAACTCTTTTTTAATTGAGGCTTGTTTTGCAACTAGTTCTTTGATTTTCGATTCTGCTAGTGCATAAGCCTCACTAGGAATCTGAGGAAAGCCCTCTGGAATTTTAAATGTGTTAGAATTGAAACTTCTTAGAACTTTGAGAACTTTTTCAGAATCTGCTGTATCAGAAATTACTAATATTGCTGATTTTTCTTTGTTCTCTAAATCGTATTTGTAAATTGTAATATCCTCAAGAGAGCGGCTTATCTCATCAAAATCTGCAGAATTAATTACAAAGAGATTCGTAAAAAAGTGCCTCATTAATCCAAATCCTGAGATATTTATTTTCAATTTTTTGATTACTTCTAAGGTATCTTTGAGCGACTTGTATTCTTCAATGGATGTCCTAGCAGCTGCTGCATCTTCTAGCAATTGTGCTGGTTTGTCAATAATTGATGGGGCCTCTTTGTCTAGCTGTTCAACCATATCTTCAATTTCATTAATTTCATAATCTTTTTTCTTGATTACAGTTCCTTTGAACAAAATTTCCATAATTCCCACTTCTAGAGGAATTCCCATCCCTTTGATGACATCATCAATTGATTGGAAAGTCTGCTGCGCTCTTAGTAACAAATCATCGATTTCAGGCGTCACCAAGTCGCCAGCAGAATCAATTTTGTGATACCATTCAAACTCTGTCAATCGTGAAATTGCTTTAGGAGACTCACTTCTTGGTAAAATTATGGTTCCTAGTTTTAGATCGGCTGTTCCCAAGACAAATTTTGGGTATTTTCATTTAGTTTAATATCTTTCTGATTAACATCCCAAACATTAAAATCCATTATGGATAAACGGCACCCATTGACATCTAATTCTGCATTAGAAAGCACAATTGACAAAATTCTAAAAAACTCTGAGGAAGATATTTTGGCCAATCTAAGATCCGGGTTGGATGCCTCCCAACAAAATCTGGATGATTCTCTTCCAAAATTAGAGAACGAATATGATAAAATTATTTCAGATGGAAAGAAAGAGGCTGACAAGATCGAAAAACAGATCACAGGAAGTGCAGATACGGAGGCCAGAAATAAACAACTTATGGCATTAGAAGAAGCAGTTGACAAGGTATTTTCAACTGCATTGGAGCAAATTGCAAATGCTGATCGCAGTGGCGATTATTCAAATCTTATTAAAACTCTGATTGAAGAAGCAATCAAAATTCTGGATACCCCAGAGATTAGTATTTCTACAAATGCAAAAGATAAAGACGTAGTCCAGTCTGCATTATCCCAATTTTCAGGAGCAGAATTATCTTCTGAGACAATTGATTGTATTGGAGGAATTAAAGTAAAATCTAAAGATGGCGCAATGACATTTGATAATACGATCGATGCGAGAATTGAACGTCTGAAGCCTTTAATAAGGAAAGAAATTGCAGCAAAATTCGGAGTGGGAAATTAGAAAATGGTAGCTCAAGGTAGAATTGTCTGGGTAAGTGGCCCAGCTGTAAGAGCAGATGGTATGTCTGATGCAAAAATGTATGAAACTGTAACTGTAGGAAATTCAAAATTAGTAGGCGAAGTTATTCGACTTACTGGAGATGTAGCATTTATTCAGGTATACGAATCAACAAGTGGATTAAAACCTGGCGAGCCTGTAATTGGCACTGGAAATCCACTTAGTGTATTATTAGGTCCAGGAATTATTGGACAACTTTATGATGGAATTCAAAGACCACTAAGGGAATTATCCAAAGCATCTGGTTCCTTCATCGGAAGAGGCATCACAACATCTGCTGTAGATATGGCAAAAAAATATCATTTTGTTCCAACTGCAAGTAACGGAGATGATGTCGCTGCAGGAAATATTATCGGAACCGTTCAAGAAACTGATCTTATCGAACACTCTATTATGTTACCACCAGATCATGTGGGTGGAAAACTTTCAAACCTTGTGTCTGAAGGGGATTATGATTTAGAAACTGTAATAGCTACTACTGAGAAAGATGGACAATCCGTTGATATCAAAATGTATCACAAATGGCCTGTACGAAAACCACGTCCTTACAATAAAAGATATGATCCAACTGTTCCACTCCTAACTGGACAACGTATTATTGACACATTCTTCCCAATTGCAAAAGGAGGAACCGGTTCAATTCCTGGAGCGTTTGGAACAGGAAAGACTGTAACATTGCACCAAATTGCAAAATGGGCTGATTCTCAGGTTGTTGTCTACATTGGTTGTGGTGAAAGAGGAAATGAAATGACCGAAGTATTAGTTGAATTCCCACATCTTAAAGATCCGCGTAGTGGAAAACCGTTAATGGATAGAACTGTTCTTGTAGCAAATACTAGTAACATGCCAGTGGCAGCAAGAGAGGCAAGTATCTACACTGGTGTCACAATTGCAGAATATTACAGGGATATGGGCAAGGATGTTGTACTTGTAGCAGATTCAACAAGCAGATGGGCTGAATCACTAAGAGAAATGAGTGGCAGATTAGAAGAGATGCCTGCAGAAGAAGGATATCCATCATATCTTGCATCAAGATTGGCAGAATTTTATGAAAGAGCAGGCCGTGTTAAAGCAGAAGGAAGTCCAGACCGTGACGGCTCAGTTACCCTAATTGGCGCTGTATCTCCATCTGGTGGCGACTTTACAGAACCAGTTACAACTCACACAATGAGATTCATCAAAACGTTCTGGGCCTTGGATGCAAAACTTGCATATTCTAGACATTACCCATCAATTAATTGGATGAATAGCTATTCTGGTTATCTTGCAGATATTGCAAAATGGTGGAGTGAAAACATTAGCGAAGACTGGTTTAACATCAGAAGTGAAACTTATGGCGTCCTACAAAGAGAAGATACGCTAAAAGAAATTGTCAGACTCTTAGGTCCAGAAGCATTGCCTGATGAAGAAAAACTAATTCTTGAAGTTGCACGAATGGTAAAGATTGCTTTGTTACAACAAAACTCATTTGATGATGTTGATACCTATTGCAGTCCAGAAAAACAATTCAAACTAATGAAATTATGTGTTGATTTTTACAAAAACGGGCAACAAGCACTCAAAGAAGGCGCGACACTATCTGACATTCGTGAATTAGAGGTAGTGAGCAGCTTACTTAAGGCAAGAATGGATGTCAAAGATGATGAGATGCCAAAACTTGATCAGTTAGATAAAGATATGCAAGAACAATTCAAATCAATTTCAGGAGTAAGTGTATCAAATTGACAGTAGAAGGTGGAGTTCAATACAGTAAGATTGCAGAAATCAAAGGCCCTCTAGTTATTATAGACGATGTTGAAAATGCAGCATTTGATGAACTTGTTGAAATTGAAACCACAGAAGGCGAAAGAAGATTAGGCAAAGTTCTCGAAGTAGGAAATGGAAAAGCAATTGTCCAAGTCTTTGAAGGCACAATCGGATTATCAATCTCTGGAACCAACGCAAAATTTGTAGGCAAAGTCATGGAAATGCCAGTATCCAAAGAAGTACTTGGTAGGGTATTTGATGGGCTAGGACGCCCAAAAGATGGACTCCCAGATCCAATTGCTGATAAATTTGTAGACATTAACGGAGAACCAATGAATCCAGAACAACGTGAATATCCAAAGGATTTCATTCAAACCGGAGTATCTGTAATCGATGGATTAATGACCCTAGTTAGAGGACAAAAACTCCCAATCTTTTCAGGTTCTGGCATGTCTCACAATCTTTTAGCAGCACAAATTGCAAGACAGGCAAGTGTTGTTGGAACCCAAGATGACTTTGCCGTAGTCTTTGCAGCAATTGGCGTGCAATACAGTGAAGCAGAATATTTCAGACGAAGTCTTGAGGAATCCGGCGCATTCAAAAGAAGTGTTTTGTTCCTTAACACTGCAGATGATCCTGCGATTGAAAGAATCATTACTCCCCGTGTCGCACTAACTGTAGCAGAATATTTGGCATTTGAACTAGGAATGCATGTTCTAGTTGTAATTACTGATATGACAAACTATGCAGAGGCATTAAGAGAGATTAGTGCAGCAAGAGAAGAAGTTCCTGGAAGAAAAGGATATCCAGGTTATCTATACACTGACCTCTCAACACTTTATGAAAGAGCAGGAAAACTTAATGGAAGAAAAGGAAGTGTTACACAAGTTCCAATTCTATCAATGCCATCTGATGATATCACTCACCCAATACCTGATCTTACTGGTTACATTACTGAGGGACAGATAGTGGTTGGCAGAGATTTGTTCAGACAAGGCGTTTATCCACCAATCAATATTTTGATGAGTCTTAGCAGATTGATGAAAGATGGAATTGGTGAAGGAAGTACCAGAGATGATCACAGCGAGATTTCCAATCAGGTTTATGATGCGTATTCTAGATCACAAGAAGTAAGAGCACTGGCAGGTATTGTAGGCAAAGCAGGGCTTACTGAAATTGATCTCAAATATCTGGAGCTAGGTGATACCTTTGAAAAAGAATTCCTTACACAGGCAATTGATGAGAACAGAACTATTGAAGAAACACTTGCCTTGATGTGGAAGATCGTGTCAAAATTACCAAAGAGTGAGATTACCAAAATCAAAGACAAGTACGTTGAGCAGTATTACAAGGAAGAGTAACTAAATGTCATTTGGACAAAACGTTGCAGCAACAAAAATTGAACTTTTTAAATATAAAAAATCAAGCCAAATAGCCGTAATGGTGCAGCAAATTTTAGATGATAAACGCAAAGTTCTCCTAAAAAATATTGAAGAGATGATTCAAGAGGCATCCAAAGCAAGAGGTGGAGTTTGGGATCCCTTACAAGATATTTACAAATCAATTAACGAGTCTTATCTGGCACTAGGAACCAACACAGTTGATTCAGTAGCCGAATCTACCCCGCCTGTAATGGAAGTAGACGTTCACGTTAGAAGAGTAGTTGATGTCAAAATCCCGGCACTAGCTGTAACTGAAAAAGATACAAAATCAATGCCTTATGGATTTGCAGACACAAACTCTTCCATTGATAGGGCAGCAAAACAAATCAAGGAATTAATGCCAAAAATTTGTAAAGCAGCAGAATATGAAAATTCTATTTTTAGTCTTGCAAAAGCATTAGAAAAAACACAAAAATTGCTAAATGCACTAGAAAATGTAATTATTCCACAATACAAAGACAATATTCGATTTATTCTCTCTACTCTTGAAGAGAGGGAAAGAGAAGAATTCGCAAAGTTAAAAAAAGTGAAAGAAAAGATGGAAAGTGGAAAATAATGCCAAAAGAAGAAATAAAAAAATTACTTGATAGTTCAAAGAAGGAATTAGATGGAGATTATGACAATTTCATAAATTCCATAAAAGACGATCTATCATCATTCAAAAAGAAAACTTTAGATCGAATCTAAACTTTTCATCTCATCATGATTTAAATATGGATATCATGGAGCCTGATCGTAAATGAAATCTATCGTCATGTTACTTTTGGCAGCATCAGCAATTTCAATTCTAGGTTCGACTGGAGTTGCATTTGCAGCAGAAGATGGTGTATCTAATGGCGACTCTATGAAACTCTTAGGTGCTGGTTTAGCATTTGGTATTGCAGCCGGTGGAGCAGGAATAGGTCTTGGTCAAGTCGGTGCAGCAGGTCTTGCAGTCATTAGTGAGAACCCAGCTTTACAGTCAAAGGTATTCATCTTCGTAGGTATGGTTGAATCAATCGCAATCTACGGCATAGTTATGATGTTTATCATCTTAGGACAATAGTCCAAACTACAAATTTTTCAAATTTTTAGATTTTTTATTTAATTATATTTTAGTTGGTTTACATCTAAAACCCTTCCACAATATCTGCATTTTAACACCCGTCCTTCCTTATCAATAACATCCATTACTGATTCAATGTGTTCTGTACTGTTTGTAATGCAGTCTGGATTTGAACATCTAAAAATTCTATCAATTTCATTAGGTAATGAAACTCTCCTCTTTTCTACTAACTTGTATTCTTTAATCATGTTGATTGTTGCCTTTGGCGCAATGACTGCAAGCTTGTTTGTATCATCATCTTTTAGAAACTTGTTTTCCACTTTGATAATGTCTTTTTTCTTAAATTTTCCACTTGGAACATTCAAGGCTATTGTGATTAAACTTCCGTCATCACCATTGATTCTTAATGCACCAAGTACCTGAAGACCTTTTCCTTCATCAATATGGTCAATTACAGTACCTTCCTTAATTCGTCGAACCATAAGGTCGGACTGCTCCATCAGAATACTTTGTATAGCACCTGTATATATTATTGAAAGAATGAACGAGTTTTACCAAAAGGATATCATATCAATTAAAGACTATACCAAAGACCAGTTAGAAACAATCTTCAGCTCTACTGACAAAATTATGCAGCTAAACTCTGCTGATAGAAGAGATATCTGCAAAGGAAAGACTTTGGGATATCTGTTTTATGAGCCAAGTACTAGGACTCGCCTAAGTTTTGATTCTGCCATGGCCTCTATTGGTGGTAATTCTCTAGGAATTTCTGATATCTCGTCTTCTTCTACTCAAAAGGGTGAGAGTCTTGCAGACACTGTTAGAATAATGTCAATTTATTCTGATGTGCTAGTATTACGTCATACCTTGGATGGTTCAAGCAGATTTGCAGCAGAAATTTCTGATAAACCTGTCATCAATGCAGGAAGTGGAACCGAAGAACATCCAACTCAGGCGATTCAAGATTTGTTTACAATTAAAAAAGAAAAGAAAAAGATTGATGGCCTTAAAATTGGCATAGTCGGTGATATAAAGTATGGACGAACAGTATATTCTCTGCTTTATGGACTTGGTAACTATGATGTCGATGTTAAACTAATTTCTCCTGAATCATTACGAATCAGATCTGACTCAACTTATGAAATTAAAAAAAGATTAGATTTTACAGAAACTACTGATATCGAAGAACATCTAGATGATCTTGATGTTCTTTATGTGACACGAATTCAAAAAGAAAGATTCCCTGATGAGGAAGAATATCTCAAAGTGAAAGGAAGCTATGTTGTTGGATTAGATATGTTACAAAGAATGAAAGACGATTCGATAATTTTACATCCGTTACCAAGAATAGATGAAATCTCTGCTGATGTTGACAATACTAAGAATGCCAAATATTTTCAGCAAGCAGAATATGGAAAATACACACGTGCTGCTTTACTAGGTATGACTCTAAATGAAAATGGGTTTTAGAATCCGTATTCCATATATCTAGAGGCATTTCAATATGAGTAGTTGACTGAAACAAAAATCATACCAATTTTTCCACTAGACTTGGTTTTATTTCCAAGACAAGAACTTCCACTTCGAATTTTTGAGCCTCGCTACAAGCAGTTAGTTGATGATTGCATGATTGGAGATGGTCAATTTGGTGTATGTCTTATTGATGAAACTAATTTGATTAACGGTTGGAATTCTCCTAAACTTGTAGGTACCATTACCAAAATTTCAAAATGTGAAGATGTTGAACTTGATGGATTACAGCTCCATATTGAAACCCTTGGAAGAAATTCATTCAACATAAAACGGATTATTCCTCCATCCATTACTCAGCCTGAAAATTATGATCCACTTTCAGTCGAAGGACATCAAGAAATTTCTAAAATGCATGAAAAAATCGGAACAGAGGAAAAAATGTATATTCAAGCTGAAGTTGAAATGATTCCTGAAATTGATGAAAGCATTTCACTTGAGAAATGGAAAATGTTAGTTGAGTTATGGAAAAAGAAAATCATCAAACAAGCTTTACCGCAAATTGTTGATTCACATTCCTTGGATCATGTTTTAGAGCAATACTATCTGAATACTGAGACGCCAACTATTGATTACATATACTCTTTATCTGCAATTGGCGTTAAGGCTCCAAGTGAGCTTCAGCCAATTTTAGAGGCGACAACTATGGATGAATTAATACAGCAAGTAACAGAATTATTGACAGTAAAATAATGGTGATTTAATGAAAAATATGAAGATTTTAAACAAGTTTGGAATTTGTACAATAATGATCTCTTTACTGTTTCCTGCAAGCAGTGTTTATGGCCATGGGTTTGGTATTGACACAATTTCATCTGTAGATGTTCAAGGAAAGGAATTGTCCATTTCAGTAGAAATGCCAATGTATTTTGAAAACCAGTCCGATCAAATCATAATTACTGCCACTGAAGATGATACAAAAGAAAATGCAAAAAATGTAACCTTTCTTATTGGTTTATTTCATAAAGATGAAATGATTTTTAGAAATTATTTCTTTGCAGAAAATGGCGTATTGCCTATTAAAATATCACCACAGCCTGGAGTCGATAATCTTGTAATTAATGGAGAACAAGATTCTCTACTAGGTGCTTGGTATGGAACAGAATCTAATCCGATTGAAATAGTTGGGCCTCTTTTTACTTCGAGTGGCTTGTATAATTTTGAGATTGAAATTAGAACAATTGATGAACCTACAAACATCATAGAGGATTCTGGAGTATACAATGCGGATTTGAGCCTGATTGAGACTGTATCCTTTATTGAACAAGATGCAGAAAATCATGATGTTGAATTTCGCTCAAAATCTTATTTTGATACAATTTCAAATTTTGAGTATAATCCTGAGGCTAAAGAAGTTACATTTGAGATGCCTTTTGACTGGAGTGAAAAACAAATGTCTCACGTCTCTGTTGTTCATATAGAAACTCACTTTCCAAAAGATTTTACAGAATTTTTATCTCCTAGTTATTCTGCTTTTGCAAATGATATAGAACTATTCAAATCTTCAATATCCGTTGATGACTATACTGATGATGATGAGAGAATAATTCATTTTGTTTTATTACAAGATCACTTACGATTCATGAAAAATGAAATGAAAAAATCTGGTGACCCATTACCCGATAATATGAAATTTAGATTATCTACAAGTGAAACTATTGTATTTCCTTTGGAAGCATATACAAAAAGTGAGGATTTCAAAATAAATCTTTCATGGGATCCTTTAGAAATTGAACCAGGAGTTGATACAAATTTTGTTTTTACTATAAGAGATGGATTAACAAATGATCCTCTAAGAAATTCTGATTATACATTTGTAATACTTCAAAATGGACAGGAAATTCATCGTGTATCTGGAAGTACTCAAATTGGCGGGGAGTTTGAAAAATTTACATTCTCAGAAGATCAAACCGGTCCAACAATAATCAAATTTGAAAATATTAGAAATACAGGACAAGAAACCGAATTTGCATTGGTTGTTGTTCCAGAATTTGGCAGTATTGCAATACTTGTATTGATAATTTCCATTACAGGTATCATTTTTGTAACAAGAAAGAACTTACTTTACATTTAAAGTGCTACTAATTTTACAGTATCCATGTTTTTGTTTGTTTGAAAGTCTTTTGTCATTGTAGAGACTTTTTCAGCATCTCCATCAATTACAAAAAGTTCCATACATTTTTCTTTTTCAATCTTACTGTGAAGATGTGTTGTAATCAGATCTTCAAAATTATGTGTAATTCCTGATACCACATGATCAAACTCATCATTGTGCACAACCAACAAAATCGCGTGAATATTTCCTGCTAAATCGGCTTTTTGTTTTTCTTCAGAAACAAATGATCTAATTCCTGCTCTGATGGCCTCAGATCTTCCTGAAAAACCCATTGACGTCTGTAGCTTGTCTAATTCAGATAATATTTCATCATTTAATGAGATTGAGACTATTGGCATATGATTAATGTTATTAATTATCTTATAAGTTTAGCAATTAATCTTATTAAGATTTTATACATTTATTAATAATCTGAATTGAGCTGCTTGCGTGAATATTCAGATAAAATTTGCAATAATTGCAATTGCAATAGTGATTCCATTAACATCAATTGCAATCTATGGAACAAATCAGACTCAAAAGATTGCTTCTATTGATAATTCAAAACTTCATGTTATTTCCTCTTTTAACCCACTTCATGAATTCTCACAGGTAGTTGGAGGAGAAAAAGTTGATGCTACTTTACTAATTCCAGTTGGAGTTGAACCTCATGGCTGGGAACCAACAATTAAGGATGTACAACAAATGCAAAAATCTGATTTAATTGTTATAAATGGCATAGGTTTCGAAAACTGGATTGATGATTTAGTAGAAAATAATTATCCCGGAAAAATAGTTGATACAAGCGATGGAATTAAAACAAATCAAACTGAGGAACAACACGATGAGGAACAACACGATGAGGAACAACACGATGAGGAACAACACAATGAGGAACAACACAATGAGGAACAACACGATGAACATGAACATCTTGCAGGAGATCCACATATTTGGCTAAATCCTGTATATGCAAAAATACAAGTACAAAATATTGCAAATGCTTTTTCAAATTCTGATCCTAAAAACAATGATTTTTATCAATCAAATGCAGAAGAATATAATAAAAAATTAGATTTGCTAGATTTAAAGATTCAAAACCAATTATCAAATTGCAATAGTGATTTTATTGCATTTCATGACGCATTTTCATATTTTGCTGATGAATACGACTTGACACAACATACTATTGTTTCATCAAATGATCCTCATGGCGAAGTTACTGCAAAAACATTAGAAAATATTATTTCAAAAGCTAGAGAATTAAATCTCAAGGTGATTTTTAGTGAAGAAACTGTGAATACAAAAATCTCACAAGTTATTGCTGATGAGATTGGTGGAAAAGTTCTAGTTTTATCCCCACTTGAAATTGTTTCCAAAGATGATTACATTTCAAAGATGAGTCAAAATCTTGAACATCTTAAAGAGGCTTTGTGTTGAATGCTCTTGAAATTACCAACTTGACAGTACAATATCCTGATGTTAAGGCTCTAGATAATGTCAACTTGACAGTTAATCTAGGTGATTTTTTAGGCATAATTGGTCCTAACGGTGCAGGAAAATCCACACTTTTTGCTTCTATGCTTGGACTATATACAAAATACAAAGGTACTATCAAATTTTTTGATGAGGATATAAAAAATTCAAAAAGCTACCTTAAGGATCTTGGATATGTGCCACAAAAACCAATCTTTGAGAAAAATTTTCCGGTGACAGTTAGCGATGTTGTGAGAATGGGATTAAGAAAAGAATCTGATGAAAACAAAATTGATGAAATTTTACAGCAATTATGGATTCACGAACTTCGTAATAGACGAATAGGCGAACTTTCCGGAGGACAACAGCAACGTGTCTTTATTGCAAAAGCTTTAGTAAATAATCCAAAAATTTTGATTTTAGATGAACCCGTTACCGGTATTGATCAACAAAGTATAGAATTATTTTATAGTATCTTACGTGAACTAAATTCTAAACAAAAAATTACCATCATTTGGTCTTCTCATGATTTAGATGCAGTCAAGCAACTAGCAAACCATGTCGCATGTTTAAACAGAACTTTATTTTTTCATGGCGAATCTGAAAAATTCTTTTCTGATGATGAATTAGTAAAACAATATTCTGAAGCATCCATGCAGGAACACATGCACCATCATTAATCATGTCTCTTGAAATTCTATCATTTGGTTTTATGCATAGGGCACTAATTTCTGGAATTACAATTGCAATTTTATGCTCTGTTGTTGGATTATTTTTGGTATTAAGGCGTTATTCGTTATTTGGTGATGCAATTGCCCATTCATCTTTTGGTGGAATTGCATTGGGATTACTAGCTGGCGTTTATCCATTATGGACAGCATATGGAGTTTCAATAGCCAGTGCCTTAATTATCACAAAAGTCAAGGATAGATACAACATATCCGGAGATGCTTCCATTGCAGTGTTACTGTCTTCAGGCATAGCAATCGGGCTCGTAATCATTGGTTTGTCAGGTGGTTTCACTATTGATATTTTCAGTTTTCTTTTTGGGAGTATTCTACTTGTTAGTGTAAATGATACTGTCTTAATTTTAGCATTAACTGGATCTATTCTAATTATAATCTTGATTCTGTACAGGCAAATTCTTTACTCTACGTTTAATGAAGAGCAAGCTAAGGTTAGTGGGATCCCAGTAGAAAAAATAAATTATTTGTTAGTGTTTATGGCAGGACTTACCGTAGTAACCTCAATTCAACTTGTAGGCGTATTATTAATTTCAGCCCTGTTTGTAATTCCTAATGTTACTGCAATAATGTATGGTAAAGGATTCAAGCAAACTGCAATAATTTCAATGAGTTTTTCAATATTTTCAGTCATAGTGGGAATTTTGATTTCTTACATATTTGATATTACTCCTGCAGGAACTATTGTTTTATTATCAATTGCTTTACTTGCAGGAACTATGGGAATAAAGTCGGCAGGATTGCTATCTAAGAATTAATCAGTGAATTCAATCTTCTTTTATCCTGAATACTTTTCACATAAAATAGAGATGTTGCAATAATCCCTAACGCAATTAGTGGTGATGCAAGTTCGGTATATTTGATCTTTACCTTACTTGACGTCTCTATTTGTGAAATACTTACTGGAATTTCGGTCATCTTTACTGTTCCAATTTTATTTGATTGCTGTTCAACAAACCATACGTTGTTGTTTCCATCAGATGTCATAAATTGAACAAATGATGTTTCAGTTGGAATTGGAATTTCTAATAAATCATTGTTATCTGGATCATAAACTCCTAAACTATCTACCGTATGTTGTGCAAACCAAACATTTCCATATCTGTCAAATGTCATACCAAATGGTAATGCCTCACTATCAGGTACCGATACTTTTTCAAACGTCTCTAAAACTGGATTAAATCTAGTGATTGCCAAGCCCGAATGTTCGGCAATCCATAGGTTTCCATCATCATCAAATAGGAGAGCCTCTGGTGCCTCCAATACTGTCTCAGTAGAAATTTGTGTCAGATGATTATTTTTAGGATCAATATATCCAATCTTGCCAACTCCTGTTGCTGAATACCAGACCTTACCATCTTCATCAAGGGCTAATGCAAATGGCAATGACTGCTTATCTGGAAGAATTATCTCTTCAAACGTATCTTGTTCTGGCACATATTTTACAATTCTGTCTTTATTGACAATTGTAATCCATATGTTGTTCTCAAAGTCTGCCTTGATAAATAGAGGCGAATTCTCTGAAATTACTGGATCTAGTTTTGGAATAGTCTTAGTTGTAACTTCTTTTGTTTTAATGTCTATAAATCCAATTTGATTTCTTGGTGTGTCAGTAAACCAAATTCTTCCATTACTATCTTGTGTCAAAAATGTAGTTGCTAATCCATCAAATGAATATGAAGAAAATTCATTTGTTTGAAGAGAGAATTGCCAAATGCGTGGTGCAGACGCATCACTAATCCACAAGGAATCACTTCCATCATATACGGAGAATAATGGCTTTGCATCTTCGGGCAATTCGTATTCAATAATTTGAGTTTTTATATCATTTAATCTAGGTTTTACAAATAAATTCAAAACTATTGATTCATTAGCATTCTCAGTCCTCTGAGCTTCGATTTCTACTAACCACTCTCCTGAAAACCCAAATGTTAATTCACCTTGGAATTCAATAGGATCTGAGGGATTCTTTATTGACACTGGAATTTCAATCGGAGAGATATTCTTTGATGGATTAGATATCTTTACTTGAATCTGTTCTGAATCATAAAGCTGATTTCCTTCAAAATCCCTCACTTTAACTAGAATTGTATTTGTTCCACTAGAAAATGGAGATATGTCAATATCGAATTTTGCATTTTCTGAGAATTCAATAGTCTTGAATCCATATACTATTTCTTGCGCATCGACTTTTTGGATTTCTCCTGCAGGCAATGTACCATTAGTTAGCAATGCCACAACCCCTAGAAGAATAATTCCCAATATTGCATCCGCCTTGAGAGATTTGCGTAGTTTTTTGTGAATTGAAATTTTACCTGATGAAAAGCTTTTTTCTGCATTTTTCTGCACTTTGAGCTGAAAATATCCCCCCAAACCTACCATGATTGTCGCAATTGCAATTTTCAGAATAATTAACTGACCAAATACAGACTCGGTGATCAACCGTATATCTGTCTCTAAGAACCACATTAATGTTGGTCCTGTAATAATTACAATACCAACTGAGATAATAAACGCAATGGAAAATCTTGGAATCATTACCAAACTCATTTTTTCTTTATCTGCATCTTTTAGCTGTGAAAATGTTGGAAGTAATGTGAAAACAAAGTATATGATTCCACCAATCCAAACTGCCGCAACCAAATTATGAATATAGTCTAGTATTACTGCACCAATCTGTTCGCTTGCTGCCCCGTGACCTATCAAAGTAGAAGTTGCAATTAACACTAGAGACACAACAAGCATTGGAATTTGGTTTCTCTTTGATAGAATTTTTTTCCTATCCATACCAAACCAAATTCCAAGTAGAATTATTGTAATAATCATCCTAGCAAGCCAAACTGTTCCAAAGTACGTCTGAATTATCTCAAGCGGAAATGCTTCCAATCTTACTGTTTGAACTACAATCATTAGAATATCTGAAATAAATACAAGCATTAATCCAACACCGGTAATTGACATGAACTTCCCATGATGGAAATTCTCCACTTTATCTAGTTCCTCTCTGATCAGATGCTTGTTTTGTGTTCCCCAAATAATTAATGATGCAATTACTGCCCCTAAAACAATAGTTTGACCTAAAATTCCCGGAAATCTTGCACCTGCTTCTGGCAAGAATATAATTTCTTGCTCAATTTTTGGCGATTCAATATTCTTAACGATAACATCGCCTACCCCAAACACGAATGCACTTGGGACTAGATGACCATCAACTTTTGAGAGAACTTTTACAGCTACAGTATAAACTCCTTCATCTAATGGAGCCGTAGTAACTATTAATGATAATTCTCCTTCATGATAGTTTGTATCTTTGTTATCTATCTGATTGCCATTATTATCAAAAACTTTGATTTCACTGAAGTTGATATCCACCGGTTCTGAAAAATATACCATTATTTCTGATGTGCCTATTGGTGCATTAGATGATGAATTTGGAATTGTTTCTTCTGTAAATGGATGTGCTGCTGCAACTGGAATTGAAATAAATGATAAAACTAGTACAATCATTAGAAATTTTCTCATTTGTTGATAAGATCATTTATGACAATTTAAACAGTTTACATTTTTCTAAATTTGTACCAATTTACATAAAGATAATAACCTGCAATTCTCCAATCATGGTCGTGAAGATAGCATTTTTGGGCCTTGTTGTTTTATTGTTTTCAGTTGGCATGATTGCTCCATCATTTGCGCATACCACTGTACATGTTGAGCAGTATGAAATTGAAGTAGGATGGGCAATTGAGCCTCCTGTAGTAGGAATACGAAATGATCTTGTTTTCAAAATTATAGAGCCTGGACCAACCGAAGGAACTCATAAAGGAGTTACTAGCGTTTTTAAAAATGTAGATGCCACTGTGATGTTTGGCGGCGCCGCTAAAAAAATTGATGTCAATTCTGATCCTAGACCTGGATATTATTTTTCGTCAATAATTCCAACAAGAACCGGAAGTTATACTGTAGAACTCAAGGGCGAACTCGATGATGTCTCTATTGATGTAAAAATACCCGTTGAGGATGTAGAGCCTACAGCAGTTTTAGACTTTCCACCAACCACGGGTAGTGGTAATGCTGATATTGGAGCACTAAAAAATGCAATCGCTTCCTTACAACAAGATGTATCCAGCTTAGAATCTGGAGAAACCAAAGTTACCTCTAATGATGGCGCATCTTATGACTTTGCAATACTTGGACTGTCCATTGCAGCAGCAGCTATTATTCTAGCAATAATATCTCTAGTAAAAAGAAAATAGAAAAAGAGGAATTCCTAAAATCTTGGAACGACTCTAGATTTTGCAGTTACTGCTACGATGCTTATGATTGCAACAGCTAGTATCATCATTGCGATTGTACCAAATTCTGGAACAACGTTTGAGAATACAACTTCTTCACCGATTGGTCCTATTTTAGGATCATCAACACCATAACCTTGGAAGGTAACAGTGATGTCTACTGGATCAGAACTCAACATTCGATCTGTTGTATGTTTAGCTACGCCATTATGATTATGTGCTCCAATATCAGTCAATAGTTCCTGACCATCTTGGGTTGCCCTAATATCATAATTCACATGCTCTGCATCGGCAAATTCGATGGAGATTTCCATCATTTCATCTGCTGTTGGTGTAGAAGTCCATATTGAAACCACTGTACCATCAGATAACATTCCGGTTGCAGCTGCATCATCTTTTTCCATGCCCTGCATCATTTTACCGTTATCGTCACCATGATCGTCACCATGATCGTCACCATGATCGTCACCATGATCGTCTGCTGCTTTGTCTCCATCTCCTACTTCTTGTACTATAATCATAGCTTCCATCCAAGGATGAACTATGCAAAAATAAGGTACTTCACCTACTTCAGTTGGATTCCATTCAAATGAATTTCCAGTTATTACTAGACCAGAGTCAAATATGGCACCTACTGAATCAGCATCTTCTGCAACACCTGATGTGAATGTATGTGCTGCGCTATCAGTGTTTGAAAATATCACAACACCACCTACATCAACTGTTGCTGTACTTGGTATGTAACATCCTTCTGGGGTGTCTTGACAACCAGAAAAGCCAGAACCTGCTGCGGCTTCAACTGTTACCTCTGAGTGATCTGCAAAAACAGCAGTTGGTGCTGTCATTGTGACAATACCTGCTGCAATAGCAAATAGTACGAAGAAAGAGCTAAGTGCTTTAGTCTTCATTAGAGAAATTACCTGTTAAGATACATAAAAACCCCACTGTGGTTTCTAGAGACAGAATCAGTTTCTTCTGTGTTGGTGCAATTTTAGAATGCCAAATACTGGAATTCCAATATACATTCCTATATTGAGCAAAACGATAGAAATACCATATCCAAGCATTTCCCTTTCTGAATCAATATCTACATAGTTTAACAAAGACAGTGATGATAACATTGGAATTAATATTATTTTCATAAATTCTTTAAAAATTGGCTGCTCTCTCTGAAAATCCGCAATCACTGGAGAAAATGAATAATAAAACTGATTAAATGACGTCATAAATGCTGTTCCTGAATTTGTTTTTAGAATTGTATTGTCTCTAATTTCTCTTAATTGCTGAACCTGTGGTGCCATTTCAGAACCATATGCAGCCGTTGCAATCAAACATCCTCCATTATCATTATCTGTTGGATTTTGATTAGCTGGCAGTTGGGCAAAGGCATCTCCTACTGTAATATCAAATGAAACCGTTTCAGTTGGAAGTGGTTGAAATAAAATTCCTTCAATCTCAAAGTCCATTGTATAAATCCCTTCTCCAAGATTAAATTCAATTGGAATTTTAACAGAACCCACAGATGTATGGGTTAATGGTATGGGACCAAAAACCCTTTCATTCTCTTTTGAAACAGATATTGTATAATCAATATGCTCTTGAATTTTTTGTGTTTGAGGATTGATAAAATCAATATTTATTTTAGTTTGAGTGTTTGGCTCAATTGCATCATATGTGAGTTTAACATCGAGCGTTCCCTTATCTGTAGATAAAGTCTGAGATTCAGCAAATGCTGGAATAATTAACAGTGGAATTAATAATACCGCCAATAACATTTTCATATTCCAATTCTAAAATTCATAAATAAAAATTGTACTCTCTATTCCTAAAAAAATTATCACGCATAGAAATACAATACCATCTTTAAATATGGAATTAATACAACTTTTGTATTGAATAACAAGTTTGCATTGCTAATTGTAATTGCTGGTATTTTTACCATTCCTGCAATTCTTCCAAATGCATTTGCACATGGACTTGGAGGAGACCAAGCCGAACCCATTAGTTTTGGTGATATGGAGGTAACAGTTCGTACCGATTTAGATCCATCTGATATTACCATTGGAGACATTGATGATATTAATATGAAAATTAGATTTTTTGATACTTTGACTGATATTAGTTTAGAAAAAGTCACATACAGAGTTGAGGTTTGGCGAAGTGGAGATCTGCTTGCAAGAAATCTCTTTTATGATCTAGATGGACGTTTAGATGTAGAAATTCGTCCAGAACTTGATTGTGATGAGTCTGAACTTTGGAAATGTACAACTTATGGCGGTTCTGAGCATGTGAGTGCACCTGGTGCATTATTTGTTCAGGGTCAATCATGTACTGATGAAAATTTGGATATTTGTGCAAGACCGACAATCACAGGCCCAATTTTTGATAAAGGTGGATTGTATAACATTAAAATCGATATTGAAGCGGCAACCAGTCCAAAAACTGTTCTTGCTGATAGATTAACATATGATACCTTTGTTAGCGTTGCTCAAGAACAAGACTTTTTCATTCAGACAGCAAATGCAGAGGTTCCCATAGTTGTCAAAACATATTATGACGATGTTGAAAACTTTGAATTTGACACATCTGATAACTCAATCAATTTTGATATGGCTTTTGATTGGAGTCCTGATTATGTAAGTCTGGTTCAAGTTGTTCACGAAGAAGTGAGGGTTCCAAAATCCTTTGTACCATATGCTGAAGGAAAACAATTCAAAGGTTATGTCAATGGTGTAGAAGTTGGTCAAAAGGCTTTGTTAAATGATCCATATTCTTATGACGATACTAATGTCATTCATTTTCTTGTATCTAAAAGCGACTTGGAAAAAATCAATGAAACTTTAGGTCCTGATAATTATGATAATAAAAATATGAATTTAAAATTAGTACCCTTAGATGAAGTAACAAAAAGTTCTACTGAATTTTATCTAGTAGACACTACAAACTTTGAAAAACAAGTTCCAACAACTGTAAACATTTCATGGGATGGAAAATATGGTGCCAATCAAGAAATTCCATTTGAGTTTGCTTTCTTTAATGATGATATGGAACTAATCAAGGATATAAAATATGCTTATATTGTTTTTGATGAATTTCATAATGAGCTAGCACGTAATGATGATGTTGATTCTGCAAATCCAGGAATTGCGTCAATTGAAGGATTGGATATTCAAGAAATCTATATTCCATCTGCAGGCCAAATTCGTATAGATGTTCTAGTTTATGGCACTGGATTAGACTATGATCCAACCTATTCTGGAATTGGCTCTACCATCATTGAAATTGGCCCCGGTTCTACAACTACAACACCTTTAGTGCCTGAAAAAACAGCCATTCCATCTTGGATTAAAAATAACGCAGAATGGTGGGCAGCAGGACAAATTGATGATGATTCTTTTGTCCAGGGAATCCAATATTTGATTCAAAACGATATTCTAAAGATTCCTTCAACTACTCCAGGTACTAGTTCTGGTTCAAATGATATTCCATCTTGGATTAAAAATAACGCAGAATGGTGGGCAGCAGGACAAATTGATGATGATTCTTTTGTCCAGGGAATCCAATATTTGATTCAAAAAGGAATTCTGAGAGTACAATCATAGGTTTTTAAACAAATTCTGTAAAGTGATATCATAATGAAAGACATCAATGACATAATGCCAAAGATACCAAATATGAGATGGGGAGCTTTAATGAATAAAGCACCAACTAATGATCAAGTTGAAAAAATGAACAAGATTTTTCCTAGTAATGGTAAATGGCATACAGTTTTTGAAGAAAAAGATCACATTACAATTGATGGAAAAGAAATTCAAAAAAAAGATCCTCGCAAGTGGACATAGATTGAAAAATTTATCATTATATTCACTTTTAATATTTTCTTGTATGTTACTAGTTGGATTTGATAATGCATATGGTCACGGTGTAGGGAGTGAGACCTTTCCTCCTGTAACTTTTGATGGAAAACTTGTAACATTAGAAGTTTCATCATCTAAAAGCGATCCTGATACCAGCGATGATCAACAAATCTCAATTTCATTAATTGATTTTGATTCCCAAATTACTTTACGTGATGTTATATTTTTAATCAAATCAGAAAGAGGCGAACAATTTCTATTCAAACAAGAGTTTAAGGCTGATAATGGATTCATAGTTTTTAATTTTGTATCTGAAGAGACTGATTCTATAATTGTAGAAGAAGAAAATAGTACTGATATTTTCAGTTCTTTATTGGGATTTGAGAGCAGAATGGTTCATGTTAAAGGGCCTAAACTTAGTGAAGGCGGGTTATACAAGTTAGATGTTAGCGTGTTAGCAGCTGATGGGTATTCTAAAACATTGGACATTCCTTTGGTTTTCAACGCTGGTATTTCTATTGCTCAAACATCCAAGCATGATTTTATTGATCCAAACTTTGGCAAACAAAATATTCATGTTATAACCTACTATGATGAAATTTCAAATTTTAAGTATGATTCCAATTCAAAAGAGATTAGTTTTTTCATGCCTTTTGATTGGACTCAATCAAACATAGATCAAACTTCAGTCGTTCATGAAGAGCTTGTAATTCCAAAGAAATTTGGCGACTTACTCGTATCTGGTTTTACAATGTATGTCAATGGAATAAAATTATCTGAAGACATTGTAAATATTGATGATTTTTTTGCCGATGAGAGAGTTGTTCATTTTATAATATATCAAAAAGAGTTACAAAATATTTTTGATAATAATTCAAACCAAAAAGGCATGAATTTTGTTATTAAACCAGATCGTGATTACACTCATTTGAGTTCTGTAACTGATAATGGGCAATTTCAAATTTTAGCTTCCTGGGAGCCTGAAAATTTACAATCCAATGCAAATGCAAAAATACTGTTTGATATTACTGATATTTTTTTAAAAAATAAGCCTGTTGCAACATATTATGAATTTTCAATGACTCAAAATGAGAAAATTATTTTTGAACAAAATGGCATTAGCACTGATTTAAAAGACGAACACAATGTTGTAGAATTTCTAATACCTGAAAATATTTCAGGCATTGTTGAGCTAAATTTTAAAAACTTGGATAACAATAATCTTGCAACATCCACACTTCCTATTGTAATAGATAGAGCCTCAGTTGAAAATGAAGACATTGTAATTCCTGAATGGATTAGAAATAATGCATTGTGGTGGTCTCAAGAACAAATAGATGATAATACGTTTGTTCAAGGTATTGAATATTTAATTAAAAATAACATAATCGTGATTACTCAAACTCAACAAGAGACTTCAGAATCTAAAGAAATTCCTGAGTGGATTAGAAATAATGCACAATGGTGGGCAGCAGGACAAATAGATGATAAGACATTTGTTCAGGCTTTGGAATTTTTAATTAAAAATGGAATTTTACATCTCTGATCGGCATTTGTTCGATCAATGAACCAGTCGCTTTAAATTGGAAATTTACTCAGTTTCAATACTTTGTTTAGACCAGAAAGAATAGTTGAGCGAAAATCAGCTTTATTTTCAGTTGTGGTAACCGGTGTTGTTGCAATTTTGGCATTACCGATAATTATTCCACATTTGCTACATGGATATCATTTAGTACATATCTTCTTACATGTAGGAGGAATTACACTTGCAGTTTTCATATCAGTACTTGCAAGTTTTGCATATTTCAGGTTAAGAACAAAGCGACTTTTACTTAGTGCAATTGCATTTACAACTTTTATCGTGGCTGAAATTGTGTTACTTGTTGATGCAACATGGCCTTCTATCTATGACCTGGGTGAGATGACTCTTCCTGAAGTGGGTCATCTGTTGACATTTATTACATTGGGATTATTGGCATTAGGAGTGTTTAGAAATGACTGATAGGGACTCACAATTACAACAAATCATCGAACAAAATCCTGGAATTCAATTTCGAGAAATAATGCGTTCATCTGGATTAAAAAACGGAGTTCTAAGCCATTATTTAGGAAAATTAGAAAAAAATGGAATCATTAAAGTAATTCGTGGTCCGCGTCAAGTAAGGTTTTATTCTCCACAGATAACTGAAAAGGAGTCTATAGTTATCAAAGCCTTGCGTAAACAAACTCCCAGAGACCTGTTACTTGCATTAATCAAAGAAGACGGTTTAGAATTCTCCCAACTAGTAAAAGAGGTTAAAAAATCACCTTCTACTGTTTCATTTTATATGTCACAAATCGTGGAAGACGGATTGGTTGAAGTAAGATTTAACGAACTCAAAAAAAGATATCATATTAAAGTGCGTGATCTTGTAGATAGATTGATTGAAGACTATAGGCCAAGCTTACTTGAAAAACCAATATCAGGATTCGAGGATATTTTCAATTCCATCTAAAAATTCCTATCATTTATTGTTATTATTAGGATTTTTAATTTTATTTATATTAACATCTCAAAGTTCTTTTGCAGAAGTTTTTGTTCCAACTGATGAATATGTTGGATATTTTGACTCAAATGGAATTTACACGGTAGTAGGAAATGTAAAAAATGATCTTGACTATGCAGTAATACCCACTATCTCAGTTTCAGTATTACATGATTCTAAAATAACTTCTAAAACATTTATTCATGTGCCATTAGCTTCTGAGGCTGAAATTCCTTTTAAAATCAAGTTTCCTGACGTGTCAAGCCAATTTCCTATTTTAACTCCTGTAGAATTGTCATTTAAAAAAACCCATCAGAATGTAATTCCAATCGTAGTCCTTTATGATGAAACTCTGATACAATACGATGATGGCCACCTTTCAGGGAGAATTCAAAATGTAGGAGAAAAAACAATCTATAATCCAAAAATATTTGCCGTGATACATGGATATGAGCAAGTTTTAGATATTGGTCAAAACATGGAATTTATTGAAAAAATTGAACCAAACGAAATTCTAGACTTTACAATGTATCCGGATCCCTCAATCACAGATGAAGTTTTTTACTATAGCTGTTTTGCACCAGTAGACACAACAGTAATTCCAATCACTGTAAAGAAAAATGGAGGTACTTTTGATTTTAGATATGATTCAGGAGCCTGGTATTCTGATGCACAGTTTAATGAGCAAGGAACTACTCTAAGTGTAAAAGGATACAACAGTTATCCATTAGAGACATATGCAAATTTTGAATTTCCTCCAATTTCAGGAAATGAAAAATTTACAGTTACCCTTGATGATGAGCCCATAGAATTTATTCAAAGCATAGATGAAATGGGTTTTTGGCACGTTGCGTTTAAAGTTGATCCAGTATCTCAAAATGTCTTGAAGATTTCTGGATTTGATAAGGGATTACCTCCAGATTTGCCCAAAATTCCACAATGGTTCAAAACTAACGTAGAATGGTGGAATTCAAACCAAATTTCTGATTCTGAATTTCTTAAAGGAATAGATTTTTTATTTGAAAAACAAATTGCATCTGTTTCTAATAGAGATAAAATTGCCGAATCAGAACAGTTTATTCCTTCTTGGGTAAAAATTTATTCACAGTTATGGTATGATGAAAAAATTACCGATGATGATTTTCTGCAGGGAATTGAATGGATGGTATCTAAAGGAATAATTAGAATTTAAAATTGAATAATCTTATTATACGATTTTTTCTGAATGTAAATATCTGATGTTTCCATTAAGAGATGAAAACCCACATCCACCAGGATTCAAACCAAAGGTGACTTATGCGTTAATCATTGTAAATGTAATTGTATTTTTTATGGAAGTTGCATATACAGGACAATTTTTTGATTTTTCAAATCAAAACGCATTTGTAATGTTTTACAACTGGGGTGCAGTACCTATCTGCATTACTGGGGAATTTAGTGGAATTGATACTGGCAATGGCATTCAACAATGCCCTGCATTTTCGGAAATTACATTATTGACATCAACTTTCATGCATGGTGGATTGGTTCATCTTGGTGGCAATCTTTTGTTTTTGTGGATATTTGGTGATAATATCGAACAAAAATTTGGAAAAATTAAATATCTTGGCATTTATTTAATGTGGGGAATAGCCGCAGGATTAATTCACATACTTGGTGACATTAACAGTATAACTCCTGCAGTTGGAGCATCCGGTGCAATTTCTGGCATCTTGGGTGCATATCTTGTAATCTTCCCGCGAGCACGGATTCAGACATTTCTAATGATGGGATTCTTTTGGAGAATGATGCATATTCAAGCACGCTGGTTCTTGCCATTCTGGCTGATTTTTCAAAATTTACTTCCGTTTTTTATTGGGGGATTTGGTATTGCAGGAGGCGGCGTAGCATATTTGGCACACATTGGCGGATTTGTAGTTGGCTTGGGAACAGGGTATATCTATAAAAAAATGCATAGTTCTGATTTTACATATGGAACAAGGTATGGCTACAGATCCGATTATTGAAAACATAAATCACTGATTTTATTTGAAATTTACATGCCTTTGATTACAGTATCAATGTATCCTGGTAGGACTCAGGAACAAAAAGATGAGTATGCAAAAGCAATCACAAAATCAGCAGTCAAAATTCTAAAAACAAAAGAAAGTCATGTTATTGTTGTTTTTGAAGACAATCCTAAAGAAAATTGGTTTCTAGCAGGAAACCATCTTTAATTATTTTTAAAAATATTTGACTGGAAGATATCTTCCAGTCAAGGAATAACATACACACTATGAATCGATTTACATTTCTTTTAGTGAATTTACATAATAAGAAGAATGGTACATTTGTCAGATGTACCAATAGTTTATCCTTTTATTGTCATCTGATCAATTGATTTTATGAAAGTTGCAGTAATTCAATTCAAGGCATCAACTAAGAAAGAGATCAATTTAAAAAAAATTATCTCATTGATTTCAAAATCGTCTTCTAAAAACGCAACCTTGTGTGCCTTTCCTGAATTTATGATGTTTTACACAAATTCATCTCAAACTCCAAAGCAACTAGCAAGTCTAGCCGAAACAATCCATGGAAATTTTGTTAGTACCATAGCAAAGACTGCCAAAGAAAATAAAATCCAAGTTATAGGCTCATTTTATGAGAAAAGCAGAAAAAATAATCGTGTTTATGACACTGCTTTTGTAATTGACAAATCTGGCAAAGTAATTTCTACCTATAGAAAAATCCATCTTTATGATGCACTTGGATTTCGAGAGTCTGATAAGATGATATCCGGATCAAAAATTTCCAAGCCTGTAAAAACATCTATTGGAAAAATCGGCATGATGATTTGCTATGATTTGAGATTTCCTGAAATGTCAAGATCACTTGCAGCTGCTGGCTCAGAAATTCTGGTTGCTCCCTCTGCTTGGGTCAAAGGAAAAATGAAGGAAGAACATTGGATTGCAATTAACAAGACACGTGCAATTGAAAATGGATGTTATGTTATTGCACCAGATCAAGTCGGGAATATTTATTGTGGAAGAAGTTTAGTAATTGATCCGTATGGAAAAATTTTACTTGACATGAAAAAGAAACAAGGAATAAGCTTTGTCAGCATTGATTTGAACAAAGTAAAGCAAACACGTAAAATTTTGCCATTATTAAAAAGCAGAAGGACTGATATTTATCCTACTTTGAAGATTTTTTAGCCTTCCTACTTTTACAATTAAAATTCCCACATTGTTTAGTCCATTTTTGATTTCGTGAATAACGAAAAATTATCATTGGCCATTTGCATACATCACATGGCGTTTTCGTTGCCCTCATCCGTGCTTTTTGTAATAATGGAGATGATGCTTTACATCCACCATAAAAGTTTGAACAACCCATGAATCTTTTTCTCGTAACTTTAGACCTAATAACCATCAATTCTCCTAATTTACATTCAGGACATGGAACCAGGCCATTTTTAGGAGAATTTGTTCCAAGAATAATGTATTTTTTATCTTTTGATGACCAGGAGAGAAATCCATTACTGTCAAAATACTGAATTATTTCCTTTTTGAAAATATTGGTTCTTGATTTTGTAGTCTTAACCACATGTCTCATTGTCGGTTTTTTAATCTGAATTGTTTTTACACTTGATTTTCGTCTTGGCATCTTTCTGTGATGAATTTACTAAAACAATTTTTATAGGGAAATTGGTCAGTGACATTTGTGGAAAAGGTTTGTGTTCTTGGTGCTGGTAGCACCAAATATGGAAAATTAAACGAAAGTATTGCTGATATTACCACTCAGGCGTCAGTTTCAGCCATAGAAAGTGCAGGAATTGATCCAAAAGAGATCAAGGCATCTTACATTTCAAATGTTTTTGGAGTAGCTGACAAACAGGTCCATATCGGCCCTGTTTTAATGAGCAGATTGGGAATTCCTGACAAGCCATCATTGACAATAGAATCCGCATGCGGTAGCGGTTCTGTATCTTTTAGGGAAGCATATGCAAATGTTGCGGCAGGATTCTATGACTGTCTGGTTGTAACCGGTGTTGAAAAAGTAACTCATACCGGAACTGAATGGACGACAACCTACTTTGCATACTGTTCTGACTTTTTCTATGAAGGCCAAGCAGGAGCATCATTTCCCGGTTTGTTTGCATCGATGGCAAGGGCATATTTGACAGAGTTTGATGCAACCGAAGAAGATTTTGCAAGTGTTGCGGTAAAAAACCATGACAATGGATATCTTAATCCTAAAGCGCACATGCAAAAGAAAATTACAGTTGATGATGTGATGAATTCCCCAGTTGTTGCAAGTCCGCTAAAACTTTATGATTGCTGCCCGTTCTCTGATGGTGCAAGTTCTGTTATTCTTTGTTCTGAAAAGTTTGCCAAAGAACATGGCGGTGATTACATTGACGTAATTGGATCAGGAAGGGGTGGTTCGCCAGCTGCATTACAGGGACGTGAACACATGACAACAATTCCTAGTACAAAACTTGCTGCAGCAGACGCCTACAAAATGGCCGGAGTTACTGCAAAAGATATTGATTTTGCAGAAGTCCATGATTGTTTCACAATTGCGGAAATAGTTGACACTGAAGATTTAGGATTCTTTGATAAGGGACAAGGTATCCAGGCTGTTCGTGAAGGTAGAACAAAATTAAATTCTGACATTTCAATTAATCCATCAGGTGGTCTTAAATCAAAAGGACATCCAATTGGAGCAACAGGAGTTGGGCAAGTGGTAGAAGTATTTGATCAATTGACTGGAAATGCCGGTGATAGAGCCGTTAAAGATGCAAAAATTGGTTTAACTCATAACTTTGGTGCAACAGGTGCAAGTTGCGCTGTTCATGTATTCCAAAGTGTGTAAAATGACGATCGAAGAACAACTTATAGAGAATGCAAAAAACGGCAAGGTTTTTGCTCACAAGTGCTCTAGTTGCGGCTTACTGCATCTGTCGACTGTGTATTACTGTCAAAAATGTGGCAGCAAGGAGTTTGAGGATGCTATTTTAGACGGTGTAGGCTCAATTGCTACTTATACCATAATTACTGTTGCTCCTGCCGGTTTTGAAAAATACACTCCATATGCCTTTGTTGTGCTTCAACTAGATAATACTGATTTGAGAATTTCTGGATTCATGGGAGAAATTGCCACTCCTGCAGACTTGCCTATTGGAACCCGAGCAAAAATTACTGATTTTGATGAACGTGGCATAATCATTGAAAAACAGTAAAATAATTTGTTTGAATTATTAAATAAATTCAAAATCCCTTCTTAATTATTTTGTATGCCTGATCATCTTTATGTCAGTAGAAATTACATGTGGTAAATGTGGAGAAAAGATCACAAACATGAAAATGTTAAAATCTCTAAAGGATGTTCTTAATCCATCAAATGGAAAATGTCCATCATGTGGACAAAAACTTTCAACATCAGAGTTTTCATTAGATGTCCAAGAAAACTAATCTAAGAAAATGATCATGTTCAAAGATCATTTTTACATTTTCAAGAATATTTTGATTGAAAACTATCAAATTTGATCTAGTCATAAGTCTTATTTACTCCTTAATTTTAGAGACAACAATGAAACTAAGTAAAGAGGAGTTAGAACTAGATATGGATGCAGATATAGACTCTGACTTGGATGAAGATATAGACGAGGATTTGGATTCTGATTCAGAATCTCAAAGAGGTGGCATTTTACAATCTACATCAAAACGTGTTAGAATGATCTTTTCTGTTATGGCAAGCCCCAACAGAATTGATATTTTGAGAATTTTAAATTCCAAAGGCCCATTGACTTATTCTGAACTAAAGTCTCTGGCTGGCTTTAAATCAAAAAAAGAAAGTGGCAAATTTGCATATCACTTGAGGAAACTACTTAGACAATCGCTTGTTGCACTCAATAAATCTGAAAGACGATACACAATTACAAATCTTGGAAAACTCGTCCTAAGTTTAGCAAGACAAATTGAAGAACGATCAATTATTGAAAGTGGAAAAATGTATGTTAGAACATCTTCTGAATCAATTGAGGAGTTTAATTCACATAAAATTATTCAATCTCTAGTAAGAGAAGGAAGCCTCCCTCTAGAATTGGCACAAAAAATTACTGAAGAAGTAGAAAACAGAATTTACAAATACCAGACTACATACCTTACAGGCGCATTAATCCGCGAAATGGTCAATTCTGTACTGCTAGAACACGGTCATGAAGAATATAGGAATAAACTTGCACGCCTAGGCCTGCCTGTGTATGATGTTCAGGAGATGATTTCTAATTTAGACAATGTGGATAATGGTGCTGAAGGTCTTTTGTTTAATACAGGACAAAAAGTATTCGCTGAGCATCTTCTTACAAATATTTTACCTAAAGACGTAGCAGACTCTCATCTTTCTGGAGATCTACATATTACCAATCCTGGAATTTGGTCCATGATTCCTGATACAATATTTGTTAACATTAAAGAATTAATTGATAATGGAATTGATCTTGGTGGAAAATACCTTGATGTATCAAGAATTCCCGCATCAAAACAACTAGACGAGATTACAAGTTCACTATCTGTGGTTATCTCACTTCTTTCAAAAGAAGCCTCACAAGAAGTTGTACTTAATGGACTAGTCTCATTATTTACAAAACATTCAAAATCTCTTCTGGATCTTGAACAAAAATTAACCAATGCTTTTGCAACTGCATCAACCACTTCTAAATATAACAAAACTAGTACGAATATTTCAATTCACTTGCAATTAGGAACTGATACAAAAATTATTAATTCGATTATTGCTGCATACAAAAATTATACAAAGATTACGCCAATACCAAAGATTGGTTTGATAATTGATACTTCTAAAGGAAAAATAACTGATGTATCCCAGGCAGTATCTGAAATAATTTCCCTTGGTGGAAAAGTCATGTTTGCTAAAGGACAGACTTCTAGCCATGGTATTACTAATGGCACTACTAAAGCATCGGGCCCACTCTCAATTGCATTACAATCTGTTTCGATCAATCTTCCAAGATTGGCTTTTGAATCCAATAAGGATGAGACTTATTTTAGAGCAAGACTTGCATTGTTAATGAAACCGGCTTTAGCTTCAATGGCATTAAGAAAAAAAGAGATTTCGGATCTAACCAGAAGAGGACTAAATCCAATTCTTGCAAAAAATACTCAATACATGCAAAAAAGTTCAGTCTCTCTCGTTGTTAATCTGGTTGGACTAAAAGAGGCAGTGTTTAACATACTTGGATTTCAAGATAACAAAGAGGGACGTGATATTTTACACAAAGTCATTGAGACAGCAGTTGATGTAGGTGCCAAAAAAGGTAAAGAATTATCCGAGACGGTGGCTATTTCTATGACTGAAACTGAAGGCTCTACTCGTTTTGCAACCCTTGATGGAGAGAAATATGGCAAAAATTCCACCCTAAATTCAATGGATGCTGATTTTTATTCTCAAGGCATATCTGTAAATGCATCTGAAATCTCCAATTATACCAACAAAACCGAGCCTATCTCTGAATGTAACAAACTATCAAAACTGCTTAATGGTGGATTACTAGTAACTTTGGAGATTGATAAAGCAGCAAAGGTAGAGGAAATCAAAAAATCTATCGAAAAAGCATCAGAACTTACGCCTTCCTTCAAGCCTATGAGAAATACCACAATTTGTGGCGAATGTGGTTTTAAGGATGAACCGTTTGAAGACAAGTGCCCAAAATGTAAGTCACCTTACATTGTCTGAAATTCATAAATGAAAAACTAGTTACGATCATTTTTCAATTATTTCTGATCTGTTTCGAACACTGCGATCATTCCAATACGATTAATGTTATTGCAATATTAACTTCATAGTAGCGTTGTCAATTTTTTTCTACCGAAGTTTTGTGAAAAACGGGCAAATAGTTTTTATCATCATTGATTCTAACCCTTGCGGGGAGATTATTATGGACAATTCACAAATAGAGAATACGATCAATGAGATCCGCAAGCGCAGTGGCGCAGTAGCGGCTTTCAATAAAGATAAGATTTCAAATGCCATTTATCAGGCACTGGCAGCCACCTCCAAAGCCGATCGTGGCGTTGCCGACAAACTAGCAGACGATGTAGTTAACAAGTTGGTGGAGCAAGGATTTACAAGCTCTAGATCACCTACGGTAGAAGATATTCAAGACATTGTAGAGTCAACTTTAATCGATAGCGGCAATAGTGATATTGCAAAGGCATACATCGTTTACAGGCATGAAAGAAGAAAATTAAGAGACGAAAAAATGAGGGTCTTGAATCTCAAGGTCCTTGATCCAGTCTCTAAAAAATTTGATTTGAACTGTTTGAGAGTTCTAGCATCACGATATCTTTTCAGAAATAGCAAAAGTGAGATTACAGAGTCTCCAACTCAAATGTTTGAAAGGGTTGCAATCCTAGTTGGAATCGGCGATATGTTATATGACTCTCAAATTTTTGACAAGTCTGGGAACAACAAGCAAGATGTAGATGAGGCAAATTCTTATCTTGAAAAACTTGATGCCTTTGATTATAAATTCAAAGTAGGAGATTACTTCTTCAACAAATGGCATTTTAGAGCTTTGATCAACCACTATGCAGCTCTTGCAAATAAAGGTCAGATGAAAGTAAGTTTCAAAGGTCTCTTGACATTACTGGCCGCAAAGAAATTAGAAAGTTACTCAGATAAAATAACCGAATACTTTGAAATGATGACAGCCCAGGACTTTCTACCAAACTCACCAACAATGATGAATGCAGGCGGAAGATTAGGACAGCTTTCAGCATGCTTTGTACTTGGCATGAACGATGGCATGGAAGAAATCATGAAATCTACTTCTGATGCAGCGCTAATCTTCAAATCCGGCGGCGGGGTTGGAATTAACTATTCTGATCTTCGTGAAGAAGGCGACATTGTAGCATCTACATCCGGTGTTGCATCCGGACCTGTATCTTTCATGAACATCATCAATACTGTTACTGAAGTTGTCAAACAGGGCGGTAAAAGACGTGGTGCAAATATGGGAATTATAGAAGCTTGGCATCCCGATGTGGAAAAATTCATCACCAACAAAACAGAAGCTGGAGTTTTAGAAAATTTCAACATAAGTGTCGGCATTTGGGAGGATTTTTGGCATGCACTTGTCAACACAACTGATGGCAACTATATTTTACGCAGTCCACGTGATAAAAAACCGGTAAAAGAGATCAACGCACACCAGCTAATTGATCTAATTGCATTGTCTGCATGGAAGAGTGCAGAACCCGGGTTGATCTTCTTTGATCAGATTAACAAATACAATGTGTTTGCCAAAGCAAGACAAGCCCCGCTTAGAGCTACCAATCCATGCGGCGAACAAAGCCTTTACCCATACGAATCCTGCAATTTGGGTTCTATCAACCTGGTAAATCTTGCAAAGAGACAGGCAGATGGATCTTATGAATTTGATTGGCAAGGGTATGAAGAAATTATTAGAAAAACCACCAGATTCTTGGATAATATCATTGACGTAAATAATTATCCGGTACAAGAAATCAATATGGCCTCAAAAGAATCTAGACGAATTGGGCTTGGCGTCATGGGAGTAGCTGATCTATTGTATAGACTAAAAATTCCATACAATTCCAAGGAAGGCTATGAACTCCAATCAAAACTATCTGAAGCCTTGACATACTATTCAATGGAAGAAAGTGTTGCACTAGCCAGTGCCCGTGGGGAATTCCCACTTTGCTCAAAGACAGAGTATCCTGAAGGCAAGATTCCCGTATCTGGATATTATGAGAAATCAAAAGACTCTCATTCTTATGAATGGGATCCGCTCATTGACAAAATCCAAAAACATGGAATTAGAAATGTCCTAACCACTACTGTAGCTCCAACTGGAACACTTTCTATGATTGCAGACTGTTCAAACGGAATGGAACCTGCCTTTGCTCTGGTATTTGAAAAGAGAGTTACTGTTGGAAGATTCTTCTACACAAACAAGATTCTTGAGGAAGCATTAAAAGAAAAAGATCTTTACACAGATGAAATTCTTGAAAAGATTGCAGATAATTATGGTTCCTTGAAAGGAATTGATGAAATTCCACAAGAAATGCAAGATGTCTTTGTTACGGCAATGGATATTCACTGGGCTGACCATTTAATGGCTCAGGGTGTGTGGCAAGACTGGATTGGAAATGCAATTGCAAAAACAATCAATATGCCATATGATGTAACAGTAGAAGACGTAAAGTCTGCATATCTGCTTGCACATGAAATCGGTCTAAAGGGAATGACTGTTTATCGTGACGGTTCAAGACACAAGCAAGTTCTTCACATGACCAGCGAGAGTGCAACAAAAACATTTGAAGTATCTCCAAGCGACTATATGACTGAATTTGTAACTAAAAACATTACAAATCCATACATCAAATCTCAAGTTGATGCTGCATTAGCATTAAAAGTACACGATGAAGAAATTCAATTAGAACCTCCAAAAATTGAAGAGGTTTCCGAAGATCGTCTATGCCCGACATGCAAAAACAATCTTGTCTTTGTTGAGGGCTGCAGCATGTGCATTGAATGTGGATACAGCGGTTGTACCTCTGGTTAAATAACAGAATCACAACTTTTTTACTTTCTTTTTTTTTCCAATTCATATATGAACAAAAAACTAATAGGCATAATTTTATGCGTAGCAGTCATTATTGGAATATCTTATTTGGTCATGATTCCATCTGATCCTGGCATTATTACAAATTCATATCCTAATGAAAAAATTGGCCTTGTAATCAATTCTCCAAATCAATCTATTACATTGCAAGAATTAGATCAAGTTTATTCTCAAGCATCAGATGCGGGAATTGGAAGAAGCAACGTCTATCTCTTTTGGAATTTGGTTGAACCAGTACGCGGAGAATATGATTGGCAGCAATCAGACGCATTAATGAGCTTTAATAAAAAAAATAACCTCAAAGTCACTTTGTACTTTTCTATAATTAACGGTGAAACACTTGGTCCCTTTCCCAATTGGATTGGCAAGCCTTCTCTTAATTCTATAGGTGAGGATAGAATTGTTACTGTACTTGATGAGATATTATCAAGGTATGACATTGTTGATACTGTAATTCTTGCAGGTCAAACAGAATCACAATTCAGATTTTATGAGCAAAATATTCCTGTATACAAGGAACTTTTCAATAGAGTCTATGATAAAATAAAAGAAAAACATCCTGCTGTAAAAATAGGAAATGCTTTTGCATTGGATCAAGTTTTAAATAAAAATCTTCAAGATATTGTTGCTGAGTTATCTGTGGGTGATTTTATAGCATTTTCTTATTCTCCAGTTGACAGTCTTAATGAAATTGTCAAAACTCCAGAACAGGCAAAAGAGGATCTACAACAGATGTTTGCTTTAGCAGGCGATAAAAAAATTGGACTTTTTGAGATTAGTTGGAGCACGTCTGATTTTGTTCAAGGAAGCGAATCTCAACAAACAGAGTTTTTAGAAAATTCCTTTGAATTTTATGCCGAAAATGAGTCTGAAATAGAATTTTTCACTTGGTATAGACAGTACGATCGACCTGAGGGAACCTGTATGGTTGAAGCGCCCAAAATTGGCGAGGATACTCTTACGGTGGGGGGCTCTGGTTTTGGAAGCAGTGAGCATGTAATTGAAAGAGTAAGCAACTACATTTGTAATGCTGGTCTAATCAATAATAACGGTAATCCAAAATCTGGTTGGAGTGAATTTAAAAATCAAATTGAGATGGTAAATTAAAATGATTTCTTTAATTTTATCTGAATCTTCATTAGAGCTTGTTCCACCTAAATTACAACGTCATCCATCTGTTGTTTCACATGCAAGAAAGCTTGGAAAACATACATCAAAAATTTTACTGGATAATTCTTGGCACTTTGCAGCTATGAAGGGAATTGAAAATGAACTGAAAAGAGGACGGCCAGATTTAGTCCATTTTTCAATTCTTGAAGCCACAACTATTCCATTGTACCTTCAAAACAAAATGAGACTGTTTGTTCATACTCTTGATGATCATGTGATATCTTTTGGCAGTAACGTTCACATTCCTAAATCATATCATAGATTTGCAGGCCTAATAGAAAAATTATATCAGGAAAAACAGATTGTGTCAAATGGTGATATTTTATTAAGGATTGGAAAGAAAACTTTTTCAGAGATACTTGGTGAGATCAAGCCTTCCAAAGTAATCGGTTTTTCTACCAAAGGCAGTAAAAATACTTTTGAAAAAATTGCAACAGAGATTACAGATAATGCATGTCTTGTATTGGGAGGATTTCAAAAGGGACATTTTTCAGCTTCAATTCAAAACAGGTTTACAGATCATTATTCGGTTGGTGATGAGTCACTTGAGGGGCATGTTGTAGTTGCTAGAATTCTATATGAATATGAAAAAACCATTTTTATGTAGGAAATAAAATCTGCATTTTGTTGCAGTCATAGTATAGCCTGGTTAGTATTCGGGGTTTCCAACCCTGTGACGCGGGTTCGAATCCCGCTGACTGCATTCTAATTATTATCAGAACTAATTTTTAGATCTAGTTTTAGAGATAATTGTGAAACCTGCTGCAAGACAAATTGCAATGGAGAGAATGCAAATTCTTATTGAAAATGCAATTAAAAACGCCAAAATAAATCCCAGTCTTTCTCAAAGACAGGCATTCCTTGCTAGAAGAATTAGTACTAGACATAAAATTAGAATGCCCTATAATCTAAGAATGGTTTTTTGTAAAAAATGCAAATCCTTTATTGCGCCTGGAATTAATTCTAGGATTCGTTTAGGACGGACATCTGCCAAGTCGATCAGAATTTCTTGTAACCTGTGTGGGCATACTTATCGTAAAATTATATCTCAATGATTTATAAGACGATTATCAAGTTTTTGACTTTATGGCAAAAGTGTATGACGTACCTGCTGATGTATTGATAGAAAGATTGTCTACAGCTCTAAAAAATGAAGATATTCCTGCACCTTCTTGGGCTCCATTTGTTAAAACTGGAGCTCATGCAGATAAACCTCCACAAAATAGAGAATGGTGGCATACAAGATGTGCTTCAATTATGAGAAAAATTTACCTTAATGGTCCAATTGGAATTAATGCTTTAAGAAACGATTATGGCGGTGGCAAACCTTCTGGATATGGTGCTGCCCATCACAAGGATGCTAGTGGTGCAATTATTAGAAATGCAATTCAAGGCCTAGAAAAACTTGGCTATCTAGAAAAAGTCGAAAAGAAAGGTCGTATAGTCTCTAAACACGGAATGCGAAAACTTGATAGGCTATCAACAGAAATTCTTAAGGAACTAATCGTTGAAAATCCACAATTAAAAGTATATTCATAGATTTAAAATGGATTTTCCAGATTCTAACGAGCCTCCTGTTGCTGATAATACCAGTAATGAATTAGCTGCACAAAAAGAACAAATTCTAAAACAAGTTCTGACCCCTGAAGCTAGGAGCAGACTCAACAACATCAAAATGGTCAAACCTGAACTATCTGATATGGTAGAGCAGTATTTGATCGGCATGGCAACACAAGGCAAGATCCCTGGCCAAATTAATGACGATCAGTTAAAGCAAATTTTGCTCTCTACGCAACAGCCTAAACGTGATTTTAAGATAAATCGGGTCTAATCCCAACAAAATATAATTATGGGAAAAATTTTCAATAAACTATGAAAGCTGTAGTATACAACGAATACGCACCAGATGATAATTATTCTAAGATCCTTAAAGTCCAGGATATAGATGAGCCAAAACCAAAACCAGATGAGGTTATTTTTACCAATAAAGCATCTGCCCTAAACTATAATGATATTTGGGGAATGAGAGGAGTTCCAGTCGCTGTCCCTCTTCCACATGTTTCTGGCTCTGATGTAGCTGGAGATGTGATAGCAGTAGGTGAGGATGTAACAAATTTCAAAGTTGGAGACAAAGTAGTCTCTCATTCTAACCTTGCATGCAGAGTTTGTAAAGCATGCACTGATGGAAGGGAATTTGACTGTACCAAAAGACAAGTTTGGGGCTTTCAAACAGGACCCCTATGGGGAGCCTATTCTGAACAAATCCATTTACCCGAAGTCAACGTATCAAAAATTCCCGAGGGAGTTTCATATGATGAAGCTGCTGCTGCATCCATGACACTTCTTACTTCCTGGCACATGTTGGTAGGAAGAGCAAAAATTACTCCGGGTCAAACAGTACTCATTATGGGAGGCGGCTCTGGAGTTGGAAGCTTTGGGATTCAAATTGCAAAATTATACAATTGCGATGTTATCGCAACTGCAAGTCCAGACAAACTAGACAAATGCAGGGCACTCGGTGCCGATTATGCAGTTGACCATAGAAAAGACGATTGGCAAAAAGAAGTCTTTAAGATCTCAAAAGAGATTGCAAAAACAAAAGGCGAAGCTCCGGGAATTGATCTAACATTTGATCATATTGGCCAAACCCATTTCAACAAACAGCTCACTCTACTCAAGTATGGTGCAACACTGGTCTCATGTGGTGCAACCACCGGATATGATGCACAGATAGATCTAAGACACATCTTCTTTAAGGGAACTAACATCTTGGGTTCAACACAAGGAACTAAAGCTGAACTTGATCAGGGGTTGTATTGGATGGGTCAAGGAAAAATTAAGGCGGCTATTGACTCAACATACACATTTGAGCAGGCAGCTGAGGCTCATACAAAGATGTTAACTGGCAAGGGTCTCTTTGGCAAAATCTTAATGAAGCCAGAGAACGCTTAATCATTTAATGACCCAGCTCTTCCGCAGCCTCATTTTTGTCCCTGGAAACAATTCTAGGTTTCTTGAAAAGGCAAAGAGCATCCAGGCTGACATTGTCTGTTTTGATTTAGAAGACTCTGTTCCTGACAATGAGAAAACTAAAGCAAGGAAATTAATCAAGTCTGCGCTGAAATCTAGAAAGTCGTACAAATCTTCAATTTTTGTGAGAACAAATTCCCCCAGTTCAGGCAGGATTTCATCTGATCTTAAAGAAATACTTCAAAAAGGCATTGATGGAATTGTGATTCCCAAAGTAAACAATATCAGGGATCTAAAAAAAATCGAGAAAATCCTGTCTAGTCTAGAAAAAACCCGAAAATTAAGACCGCTCCAAATCATTCCTTCAATTGAATCTGCAGAGGGAGTCGTAAACACATTTGATATTGCATCTTTTAGCAAAAGGGTTTCTGCCATAGTTTTTGGCGTATTTGACCTGTTAAATGACTTGGGCATTGAATATACAAAATATTCCGAGGGAGAGAGATACTCTAGAAGAAAAATACCTGTAGATGCCCATGCAGCCGGAATAGCAGTGATTGATTCTATTTGGCAGGACCTAAAAGATCCCAAGGGCTTGGAAAAAGACTGCAAGCTAGGAAAAAGTTTGGGCTATACGGGAAAAAGCATCATACATCCGGATCAAATTCCAACAGTCCATAAATTATTTTATCCAAATGAAAGTGAAATATCCTGGGCTGAAAAAGTATGCAAAATATATCTTAAATCAACTAAAAAAGGCAAGGGAGCTACTACCGTAGACGGAAAAATGATAGACGAAGTACATTTCAAGCAGGCAAAAGCCCTTCTAAATCTTGTAAAATGATTATTTTTTAATTCGGCTATTCGTGTATTTCTATAATTGATTTCATACTGGTACTTTTTTCAAACATCTTATTATTAGCATGCATGCTATTGTAATTTTATCCTTTTTGATATCTGATTTTATTTCTTGAAAAACACATTGTAATTTGGATATTTTTTTTTACTTTTGCCTAATGTTTGCCTGATTCAATTAGCAATCCATTAAGAACCAATTTTTTTTATTTTTCCATATCCTATTCAAAAACCATCCAAAATGAGTCAAGTCATTTCTATTATACAAAATTACTGCATTCTCATTTTTGGAATTTTTCATATAGTGTTATATTGAAGAAACTGCGTTATCTAGATGATAATAATGATGAGTAAACGTGTTACAATTATGATTGACGAAGATATTGATAAAAAGCTTAGATTACGTCAAGCGAAATTAATTCAACAAGAACAATCGTCTTATAGTTATTCTAGGGTTTTAAACGAAACACTTCGTAAAATTTTAAAATAATTGTTCCCATTTCTAACTTTATTAGAATAGGTTAAAGATAATGGATTTTTAGTCAAATCTGGTAAAGATGGTTGATCTGCTTGATCCTTCAAATGTAATCACCAGGATGTTTAATGCAAAAAAATATGATCAAATGTATGCATATTGTAAAGAACTATTAGAAAAAATCCCCAACGACATGGTTGCATTACAAAATATCTCATTATCACTGATTTATTTGAAAAAATATGATGAGGCTATAGTTTATTGCAACAAGGTTCTAGAAATAAGAGCTTTTGATACTTATGCCCTAAAAAATAAAATCTATGCGCTGGAAAACCTCAAGCAATATGAAGAAGTTTTAAAATTATGCAAAAAAATTCTTTCATCTAACTCCAAAGATATCTGGGCTTTGAATAGCATGGGGATATCTCTAAATGAGCTAAACCGCCATCATGAAGCTTTAGAATGCTATGATGCCTCTTTACTAATAGACCCCGACGATGTCACTGCTTTAATGAATAAAGCTATTTCACTTAGCCACATTGGGAACTATCAGGATGCCATAGATTTCTATGATAGAGCGCAAATAATTGATTCGGAATTAAAAGAAATACCTCTTGCTAAATCACGCTTGTTTGAAAAGTTAGGAATGTCTGATGATGCTTTCCTGGCAGCACAGGGAGTTCTCAATAAGGATATGGCGAAGATAAAATATGATGCCAATGAAAATAAATGCTCCGTCTTTCATCAATTCTGTGACGATGAATTTACAAAATCAAAGAAATAACATTTTATCTGATAACCAGTATGACTACTACATTATACAATGAATTTTATACATAAACAATGTTGAAATGTTGTGTTTACTGGAATTGTCGAAGGGATTGGAAAAGTAGAAAAAATTTCAAAGAACACAAAAAACAGGAGTGCCATCCAGATCACCATAAACTTAGGAAAACATGCAAAGGGATTAAAAATTGGCCAAAGTGTTGCTCTAAATGGCGTATGTCTTACGGCCACCAAACTCTCAAAATCTAGTTGTATTTTTGAAATGATTGAAGAGACTACAAAGAAAACAGATCTTGGCAACCTAAAAACCGGCGGAGTTGTAAACATTGAACGTAGTTTAAGGGTAGGCGATCGTCTAGAAGGCCATTTTGTTCTAGGACATGTTGATGGAATAGCAACAATCAAAAAAATTCTAAAAAAACCCAAGGAGGTTCAGATCTGGTTTGAGATTCCCAAAAAACTATCAAAATTTGTCGTGAAAAAAGGTTCCATCGCATTAGATGGAATCAGCTTGACTGTTGTTGACATAAAAAATTCGCTTGCATCTGTGTCATTAATTCCTCATACTATTGATGTTACAAATTTTCATACCAAGAAAGTAGGCGATAAAGTTAATATTGAAACTGACATTCTTGGAAAATACATTTTAAGATAAAGGCAAATATGTACAAATTTAGTGGTAATTACCAATTTTTTAGTAAACTTTATAATTAGATTTTTGAAGTTTTTCCTTAAATGCTGCTAGAATCTGCGCTACAATCTCTAAAACGTGGCGAATTTGTTCTACTCTTTGATTCTGCTGGACGAGAAAATGAAATTGATATGGTAGTTGCAGCCGAATTTGTTACTCCTGAACATATTGCAAGAATGCGTCAAAATGCCGGCGGATTGCTATGTATGGCAATTGACAATAATTTTGCAACATCTCTAGATTTACAATATATGCATGAAATTCTTTCTGAATCATCAATTTCAAATAAGGAAATGATAATGGGATTAGCTCCTTATGGTGACTATCCAACATTTTCACTATCTGTTAATCACTATCAAACATATACTGGAATTACTGATAAAGATAGGGCACTTACAATCAATGAAATGGCCAAAATCTATAATGTTGAACACAAACAGAAAAAATTTGTATCCTCTTTTAAAACTCCGGGACATGTTCCGCTGTTAATTGCCTCTAAAGGCTTGTTAGCTGCACGGCAAGGACATACAGAAATGTCTGTTTATTTAGCACAAGCTGCAGGACTGACCCCTATAACTGCAATATGTGAAATGATGGATGCAGAGACTTATGCTGCATTATCTATCGAAAAAGCTGAAAAATTTGCAAAACAAAATGGCATTCCATTAGTTGATGGAAAAGATCTTTTAGAATACGCCAAGGTGAACTAGTTTTGAATATTGCAATAGTAGTTTCGGAATTCAATGAGGAAGTGACATCTAGGATGCTTGCTATTGCTAAAGAAAAGGCAGATCTTATGAAATTAAAGGTATCTCATATCTGCATGGTTCCAGGAGCCTATGATATGCCTATAATTGTGGATTCATTATTGAACAAAAAAGATGTGGATGCCGTAGTGACCTTGGGTGCTATCATAAAGGGACAGACAAAACATGATGAAGTAATTTCTCATGCTGCAGCACAATCTTTGACTGATTTATCACTGAAACACAAAAAACCGGTTTCCTTAGGGATCTCCGGCCCTGGAATGCAAGAAAGGCATGCCTATGCTAGAATCAGGCCTGTTGCTGAGCGTGCAGTAGAGGCTGTTGTGAAGATATCTGCTGAACTAAAAAGGATTCAAACATGATTCAACTAAGCATCCTAAAAATAACAGAATACGGTCCTTGGACATTAACTTTAGGCAGTGACAGAGAACATGAACTCCAAATGCTTCAAGCCTCATTATACAAAAAAATACAGAAATTATTTTCTGAAAAAAATTGTACCGTTTTTCTTAACCGGGCAGATGAATTCTTTGTAATTTCTAATGGCTTGGTACTAGATGATCATATCCAAATTCAAAAGATACTTGAACAGTCATTTGATGTTGGACTAACAATATCCATTGGATATGGCGTCTCTCCATTTGAAGCAAATTTAAAGGCATATGAAGGCAAAAAAAATAAAATTATTTTGAACAAAGAGCACAATATTTTTGGTTTTGTTGACAAAAATTCTGATTCAAATGTTACAATAATGCATTTGGATGTTGATGATCTAACCTCAAGAAGAGCAACTGACTCTCCTTATGAAATTTCATCAATTATTTTTGAATTGTATTCCCAAATGTCTAAATATTTTCTAGAAAAAAACTCTCTCACATTTTTTATGGGAGGCGATAATTTTATGGTTGTTGCAAACGAAGAGGCAAAAAAATCCGTACAAGATTTTATTAATGTTGTAAGGAATGACAACAAAATTTCTCTGAATTGTGGAATTGGTAATGCTAATACCGGCAGAGAGGCTGTAAAATTGGCCACAAAATCACTTGATACAATTAGGGAAATTCGGGATTCGGGAAAAGCAAAACCTGAAATTTATGAATTATCATGCTAATCAAAAACATCAGTGCGTTATTGGGACAGGATTTAGATTTTGTTTCAAGTACTGATGTAAGAATTCATAAAAACAAATTTCAGAAAATTAATTCCAAAATCAAATCAACTCCAAAAGAGGATTCCTTAGACTGTGAAGGACTATTGATGATTCCCGGTTTTATCAATGCTCATACACATGTGGGAGATTCAATTGGAAAAGATATTTCTTTAAACAATACGGTTGATGAAAAAATTCACCCGGTTTTTGGCGTTAAATCAAAAATTCTCAAACATACTTCTGAAGAAAACCTAGGAAATTTTATGAAAAATACGTGTTATTCAATGATTAGAAAAGGCATCACTACTTTTGTTGATTTTCGGGAGGGTGGATTAGATGGCGTGATTCTACTAAAAAAAGCATTATCTGACATTCCAATACGCTGTATTATTTTAGGACGTATGGAATTCTATCAAAATACCAAAGAAATCCAAAAAAATTCGTCTTTTCCAAGAACAAAATCTAGCGAATTCTTGTCATTATTAAAAAAATGTGATGGAATTGGCGTTAGCGGTGCAAACGAAAACAGCATTTCAGTACTAAATCACTATTCAAAAATATCAAAATTAAAAGCGATACATTCAGCTGAAACCAAACAGAGCACTACAAAATCCAAAAAAATTACAGGAAAATCTGAAACTGCAAGAGCGTTATCCCTAAGACCCGACTTTTTGGTTCACATGACTTATGCCTCCAAATCTGATCTGCAAATGGCATCCAAAAAAACCAGGGGACTGGTGGTCTGTCCTAGAGCTAATTCGTCACTTGCTGAAGGCATTCCTGATATTGAACTAATGCAGAAATCCGGCTGTACCCTAGCTCTAGGCACAGATAACGTGATGATTAACTCCCCTGACATGTTTAGAGAAATGGATTTTATTTGGAAAGTTACAATGGGCATTCATAGAAAACGAATCGATGCAAAAGAAATTCTTAAGATGGCTACTGTAAATGGCGGGAAGATTTTGAATAAAAAAATTGGACTAATTCAGTCCGGCAAGCTTGCAGATTGTATTTTTCTAGATAAACATGCATTAGATTTAGAACCCATGCATAATCCACACGCATCAATTGTCCATAGAGCATCTGAATCTGCAATTAAAGCCGTAATGATTGGAGGAAAGTTAGTTTATGGAAAACTCTAGGCCTTATGTAATTCTGAGTGCAGCAATATCTATTGATGGCAAGATTGCTACCAGAATAGGAAATTCAAAACTATCTTCTGCTAAAGATCTTGCTAGGTTGCACAAACTACGAAGTAAGGCAGACGGAATTATTGTTGGAAAAAATACTGTAATCAAGGATAATCCTTTGTTGACTGTACGTCATACCAAAGGAAAAAACCCTGTTAGGATAATACTGGATTCCAAAGGTGAAATTTCCATAAATTCAAAATTGTTACAAACTTCAAATAAAGTTCCTACAATTATAGCTGTATCCCAAGCCATTACTAAAAAAAATCTTCAAACATTAAACCGGTTCCCTGTTGAGATAATTACTGTTGGAAAAAATACCGTAAACATCAAGTCCCTTTTAAAAAAATTATCAAAGAAAAATTTTAAATCCGTCATTGTTGAAGGCGGAGGAACCGTAAATTGGGAATTTGTAAGACAAGACCTTTTTGATGAAATGATTGTCACTCTTTCACCGTTTCTTATTGGTGGAAATGATGCAATATCCTTTATTCAGGGTGCAGGATTTGATAAAATTTCAGAATCCCCCAATCTGCGACTCAAATCAATCAAGAGGCTCAAAAATCATCTGGTTTTGAATTATCTCAAGGTGTAAGTTATTATACTTTCTTTGAAATAAAATTACAAGAAATTGGCAATAAAAAAGAAAGCTGCACCAAAAAGTAAATCTGCACCAAAAAAGAAGGCAACCAAATCAAAATCTAAAAAACCAGCATTTGGCGGATATGCAATTAGTTTTGCAGGGCGTACTGAAACTGTCGAACAGGTATTTGGCAAGAAACCTATTCCACCAAGTGAAATGACTAAAAAGATTTGGGCATTTGTAAAATCAAAAAGCCTTTCCAATCGTTAGATCCATTGTTAACGAAATATCGTTAACTAATTTCTATCTTTTAATTATTTTTCTTAGAATGAACAAGATATAGATATTGGATTTACTGTAAAATTTACATGTCCACTATATCATTAAGACGTGATCATGAATTAATAGAAAAAGTAATCAAAGCCATGCAGTCTACTATTGAATTGTTAAGTGATGGCAAACAAATTCCCGAATCCATACTGCTGCCTGTAATTGATTTTTCAAAAAACTTTACTGATGTATGTCATCATAGCAAAGAAGAAAAATCATTATTTCCTGCCTTAGAACAAGCCGGTTTGCCTCCCAACATGGGTCCTATTGCAATGATGTTAATTGATCATCAACGTTCGCGAGAAATTGGCACTGCAATGGAGGCCTCTGCAAAGGAATATCTTTCATCTGGAGATTCAGCAAAACTGATCAGTGATATGCAGCAATATGTTGAACACATTACTGAACATTTGTGGAAAGAGAATAACAGACTGTTTATGATGGCCGAGGCGAGGTTACAACATGTTTCAGGAAAAGTTGACAAAGAACTTGGAGAAATTGAAAAATCTAAACTTGGAGAGCTTGGAAAAACCCGAGGATATTATGAACAACTAGCTGAAAATCTCATCAAGGATGTTTCTGAGCAGGGAAATTAACTTTGTCACACAGCACGTTTGGTCAGGTAGAAACTGTAAGAAAATTTACTACCGGAGACATTGAAGTTGATTTTTATCATGATGAGGAATTAACCACATATCGATATTCTTCTAATCCAAGCAGACTGGGCGGTTTTCCCAAGGAACTAATCGATATTCTGGTCTCAACTTTAGCTACTGGCATTTGTATTGAAATTTTCTTTGGAGATGATGGTAATCCGACCCATGTTGAGCTAGAGGAATGCGATGATGACGAACTAGAAGAAGATGAATTAGAAGAATGATATTTTCAAATTTTCTTATTCTACATAGTGGTGATGTATCAAATTATCATAAAATCTAACTGATTTTAGATTCACAAATTCCAACATTCCATATCTTGACAATTCTCTTCCAAACCCGCTGTGTTTGATTCCACCAAACGGAATTCTTGGATCAGAAATTACGACATTATTTACGCTGACTATTCCCGATTCAATTCTTCTTGACATTTTATCTGCTTTGGCAAGATCTTTTGTCCAGATACTGGCACCCAAACCAAATTCACTTTGATTAGCTAACTTTACTGCCTCACTTTCATTTTCAACTATTGTAATTGGTGCCACCGGACCAAATGTCTCTTCTTTTGCAATTCTCATGTCTGGCTTGATGTTTGTAAGAATTGTAGGCTTGTAGAAAAATCCTTTTCCATCTATTTTAGAACCGCCCAAAAGAATTTCAGCACCTTTTTGTTTTGCATCTTCGACGATATCCGATATTGTTTCTAATCCATCCTCACTTGAAATTGGTCCTATGTCTGTATCCATAGACAAAGGATCTCCTACCTTGAGTTCTGATGTTTTTTTAATAAATACCTCAATAAACTCTTCTGCAATATTTTTACCAACAAAAAATCTTTTTGATGCTACACAGCTTTGACCACAATTGATGAATCTTCCTTTGGCAGCTCCTTCTGCTGCTTTTTCTATAATTGCATCATCTAATACTATGAAAGGATCACTTCCGCCTAATTCTAAAACACATTTTTTTAAATTGCTGGCAGCTCTTTGTCCTACTTTTGCCCCTGCATTGGTACTGCCGGTAAATGTCACAGCGTTAACGTCTGAATCAATCAAGTGATTGGCTGAATCAACACTTCCTACTACGGTCTGAAAAATCCCATCTGGCATTCCTGATTCAGTAAACGCTTTTTCTATTTCAATGCCTGACTGCATCGTGACTCTTGAGGGTTTCATGACAATTACGTTTCCTGCCATTAGGCAGGGAGCTGCAAATCTTAGTGCCTGCCAGTATGGAAAATTCCATGGCATGATAGAGCCAATAACCCCAAGTGGCTCAAAAGTTAGAAAACTTTTCCTTGCATCTGTGTTTAATACTTCATCAGACAGAAAACTATCCCCATGATCTGCATAAAATTCTAATGCCCACGCACATTTTTCAACCTCTCCGATTGATTCCTTGAGTGGTTTACCCATTTCAGTTGTAGCAACTTTTGCAAGCTCTGTCTTATTCTTCTTTAGATACTCTACTAAATTGTAGATATAGCTTCTTCGTTTTTCATAATCTTTCTTCCATTCCGGATATGCTCTTTTTGCTTTTCTCACCAAGTCAAATACTTGATTTTTATCCATAGCTGAAAATGTTTTAATTTCTTCGCCTGTAGATGGATTTACAGTGGATATTTGATTCAAGAATATTTCTATAAATTCGGTCTATTTATTTTAGTAACATGTTTTGAATCTGCCTAAAATGTTTGCTGCATATCTTTTTTGATTTCATCAATCTTCTTCTGATATGCCTTTTTTGATTTGTCATTCTTTTTCAGATTAAGTACATTTTGACATGATGGGCATTTGAACATGCCATCAAGGGCATTTTCAAATGTCACTCTTGGGCAATCCTCATTTCCACAATGATAAAAATCTGAAGCGTTTTCATAATCCAATCGTTGCTGTAACCTTTCATCAATCTTCTTCTTTTGACTTTCAATAAAATGTTCAACTTCTTCCCTTCTGGTCCTCCATCTGTAGACAAACCAACCTTTTCTTTCATCTTTGACTCTGATTCCGGTAATGAGTGATTTTCCAAATAGATCATACAATACTTTTCTCACCATGTTAATTCTGAGACCTGTTGAGCTTGCAATTTCTTCATCTGTAGCATCCTCAGCTTTTAGCAGGGATCTTGCTACCTTGAGATATTCATCCCCGCCAATCATTGAAGCAATCCTGACAAAAGGATCTTCGTATTTATCTACCAACTCTAATCACTCCTGATTTTCTACTATTAATCCCTTGTTTCTTTTACCTGCACGTTTTTACCATTTTTGGTAGGAATGATCTTCCTTTTTGCGTTTGGAAATTCTTTTTCAAACTGTTGACCGCCTTGTATACGGTCTAAAATAACTGCCAAGGCACTAATTTCTGAATGTGGCTGACTTCCGACCCCTATGTTATAGTCGGCCAACTCATAAATTTCACGTGGAACTTTTTCTGCGCCTACAACAACTAGCAAATTTTCCTCCCCTTGCAGTTCCTTTTGCATTGTATTGATATTTTCACCATACATTGAGAGATGAACAATCTTAAATTTTTCCTCCCTCTTCTTTTTTACGGTACTTTTCCAACTATCGATAAATTCCACTTTAAAATCTCCTCCCCATGTTTTATTGATCTTTCCAATGGTATCTTTGATTTCTGGATTAACTTCTGTCATGTAAATTCTCTCTGCACCAAACCCCCTTGAGACAAGCGCAACATGTGTTGTTACCCTATCATCCCTTACTACACGCTGTCCAATTCTAACTACCTCAATTACCAAATTTCTCCTCAACCTCTTCCCACGAACTTTTAGGCCTATGAAAACTCTGACTGTCTATTATTTCTTTGACTAGCTGTTTTAACTCTTGTACATTTTTTCCTGTTTTTGCAGAAACTGAAATTAATTTCTTATTTTCAGTCAGGTTTAAGATATCAATTTTCTCCTCAATTTGCCCTTTTTCTAATAAATCCGATTTATTTAGAGCGTAAAAGATTTTGTCCTTTTTAACTCCCAACTCACTTAATGTTCTCATACAACTTGAAAATTTCTTTTTTAATTCCGAAATTGAATCATTAATATCAATTACTACAATGATTAGATCCGTATGTACTAACTCTTCCAATGTTGATTTGAATGCATCAATCATATATGCAGGCAATTTGCTGATAAATCCAACTGTATCTGCAATTAAAAATGGCTCCTGATTAATCATTACTCTTCTAGTAGTTGTAGTAAGAGTTGTAAACAATTTTTTACTTTGTGTTCTTGTTTCTCCAGTTGTTTTGTTAAACAATGTGGTTTTCCCTGCAGAGGTATATCCTGCAAGTGATATTGTCTTAAATCCCATTCTCTTTCTTCCCTGTCTATGCAATTCTCTTTGTTTTCCAGCTTTGTCAAGTTTAGCTCTTATTGTTTGCATTCGATGCTTGATGTCATTATAGTACACATCAACCTCAAATTTTCCTATTCCCATAAATCCTGGCTGTTCGCCCATATTTGCAAGTCGGACCTTCTCTTTTGCCCTAGCCATCTCATATCTTAACTGTGCCAATTTTACCTGTAATTTTGATTCTGCACTTGATGCCCTACTCTCAAAGATTTCCAGAATTAATGCTTCCCTATCTAAGACCTCTCTGTGAAGGACTGTTGCAAGATTATAATTTTGACTAGGTTTTAGAATTTCATCATATATGATTACATCCGGTCTTAATCTCTCTGATATTTCCTCTAATTTCTCTAATACCCCCCCGCTAATTCCGTATTTTGGCTTCTGTAAAAAATTCTCTCTGATAACATGCATAATTTCGTATCCAGCCGCATCGCACAATCCTTTAGCCTCATTTACTGAGTCTTTTTTATCATATGTGATTAAAATTGCAGAATTCATTTAATTTCATTCCTGGAATATGAATAAATTTCATTGCACCTGTTTTTGCCCAATTATTCTGTTTTTTTGAGTGTTTTTTCAATATTCATATTCAAAACTATTTCTGCTATATCACTGGCATATTCAGAAATTCTTCTAATGTTTTCAGTCATTCTTCTGACTCTGTAAATCTCTTCGTCATCTTTTAGTGATTTTGCCGCATCTGTTACTTTTTTCTCATACTTGCTAACTTCATTAATTTTTGCAATATTTTTCTCAGCCTGATTATAATCCTCTTTGAATAATGCCAAACATGATTCATCTAAAACAGACAGGCAAAATTCATTCATATCTTGTAATTTTTGCAAAATTTCTTTTTTTACAGGCTTTTTAAATTCTAAAAGATCTTTTGCAATAAATGCGGCATGATCACCTGTTCTTTCAATATTTTTCACGACAAGCCTGTATCCAAGACAATTTCTGGCATTTCTAAATCCCATCTCTTTTAACATGTGCTCGTTTTGTATTGCTATCTTTAATTGACGAATAATATAAAATCCAAACCTGTCTACTTCATCATCCGTATTGATTACTTCTTGTGCTAGTTCCTCATTATTTTCCTTAACTGCTAGAATTGCATCACTTGACATTGATTTTGCCAAATGAATCATTCTTTTGAATGCCCCATCTACTGATAGTTCTAATAGATTAACGAGAACCTGGACTGTGATTCCTCCGCTTGAATCTGCGATGATTTCAGAGCCCATTAGCATTCGCTTTACAGCTCCTTTCACTGTATTTCTTTGGGATGCACTTAATCTACCATTTTTTGGCTTTACGTTAATTGTCTTAAATCCTAAAAAATACAACGAAATCAATTTTCTAACAATTGAGGATGCTTCTTCACCATCTTTGATTTCTATTACCGCATCTTCTTTCTTCTGTATTCTAGATTCAAATTTTGGCGGATACAATTCTAATGTTGATGAGTCTTTTCTAACCATTCTAACCTGATCTCCCTGTTTAAGACCCAACTCCATAACCCATTGTTTTGGCAATGATACTATGTATGATGATTTTCCAGTAAATTGGATTTTTCGTGTTTCCTCTCCATCCTCCATAATCTAAATGATATTTATTATTCTATATAGTTTAGCTCTTCTAATATGGTTTAACATTCAACTAATATTTAGATAAAATTTTACTATGCCTATGGATCATGTTCTAAAACTTCGGTGTTCCCTTGATGCATTGTTTGGAAATGGCACATCAAAACTATTGCCAAAAGATATTGAAATGACGTTTTCACGAAAGACTGGTAGAATACGAACAGTTTCACATGAAGAAAAATTACTATGCACTTTACGCATTGATGGAAGTTTGGCCATTAGTACTCATTTTGCTCAGATGTTACTGAAAAATAAGAAATTCAAAGAAAATTGCGTGGAAATCAATGCAGATGCTGCCCCTTTTGTTGAGCAAGGCAGATCAGTATTTTGTAAACATGTGGTATCCTGTGGAAAAAACATTCAGGTTGCCGCAGATACTCCCGTTTTATTTAAAAATCAAGTCATCGCTGTTGGCAGGGCAATCTTATCCTCGGCAATGATATCTGATCTTAATAGAGGCGTGGCCATCAAAGTCAGGGATAGTTTAAAAAGTCGTAATGAGGAAATAAAATCATGATGCGGGGAGGAGGCAATCGCGAAATGCGAAGAATGATGGATAAGATGGGTCTGGATATGAATGAATTATCCAATGTTCAAGAAGTAATAATTAAAACCGACAAAAAAGAAATTATTATCTCCAAGCCTTCTGTGACTGAGATGAAGGCAAAAGACAATTCCATTTTTACAGTAACAGCAGATGGTTATGAAGAAAAAGAGCTAGAAGTTCCAATCTTCTCAGAAGAAGATATTCAGCTAGTCAGTCAACAGGCAGGTGTTGATGAAGAAAAGGCAAAAGGTGCTTTAGAAGAAACTAAAGGCGATCTGGCAAGAGCCATTTTGCTCTTAACCTCAGGATAAAATCCACAAATATCTCATTTTTGTGCCTAAAAATGAATGATTTAAGTAATGGGATTATTAGATTTGGAGTATAATGAGCAGTGTTGCCGAATCCAAAGTTACGGGAATCATCAAATCCTTGAATGCTTTGGAGGATGATCTAGATTCCCTAAACAGTAAAGTTGGGGATATAAAAAAACAACTATCTGTAAAGACTCAATCAGAAATTGATATTTTGTTGGAGAAAACCAGAGAAATGGCTACTAGAGAAGCTGAAGTGGCTATCAATGCATCAAAAGATAAAGCAACTGCTGAATCTGCAAAAATAGCTCAAGAAGGCGATGCAAAACTATCTGAAATCCAATCTAGAATTGATACTAATTTTGATGAGGCAGTCAAACATGTGGTGTCAATTGTTTTGAAAGCATAAACCTAAATCCCATATTTCATTTTATTAGTTATGGATCCCCTACAAAATTTCCGTATTGGACTTGCTACAGCTTATGGTAAGCCATACTATAAATTTTCAACATATCTCAAGTCTCTTAATCTATCTTTTGATACTATTCTACCTGAAGAAATTCATGATTATTCCGGACATCTAGTATTTACTACCAAAAAAGAATCACCTCAAAAATGTAAGAAAATTTTATTTCATGATGATATTCTTCAATATCATCCCACTGTAATTAGAGGAATAATATTGCAAAAAATTGGTCTAGATTTTGAAGAAGAAGATTTGATTTTGGGCATTGATCCTGGGCAAAGAATGGGTTTATCAATATTTTACTATGGAGCAGAAATTGAAAGCTCAGTTCACACCTCAATTGAAAAATTAGTTTTACATATAATCCAAATTTTAGGCGGACTCAGAGCTAAAAGAAGAATTCTAAAAATTGGAAATGGAAATATGGCTATTGCAAAACAAATTGTAACAATGCTTAATCTAAAATTTTGTTCATCATTTCAACTAGAATTTGTAGATGAAAGAAAAACTAGTTTAAAGATTAAAAATTTTAATCAAGGAGGCAAACGTGATATGCTCTCTGCAAAATATATTTCTCAGCGGGATGGATACAGACATTCAATTCTTCCTTTGTCAATTACGGGATGAATTTTGTTTATTATGACAAAAAATGATTAAACCTAAGTCTATTTTAGAAACTTTCTAATTTTGTATTCGGCTAATAATAGTAAAAGTATGAGAATATTCTAATTTTTCATTATTTTCTTTTAAAAAAATGAAATAATTTATCAAACAACTATATTACTACCTGTTAATTTTTCATAAAATATTGTTTTGAAATAAGCTATACATATTTATTGATGATTTTATGGTTTTATTTGAAAATAATAATTTTAATCGGCATATATGATCTATTTTTTTCAACTTTTCTTACAATTTTATATAGATTTTATCGATCCATGCTTATATAGTTATGAATTCTATAATATGGTACCAAGATGACTTGTAAAGGAATTTGTGTTAGATATAAGGCTCAAAAGCCTGTTGGCACTGGAAGATACGCTTCTGGACAACGTCGATGCCAAATTTGTGAAATATTCATCAAATGGGAAGGACTTTGGTGTCCATGTTGTGGGTATAGATTAAGAACAAAACCACGTAATTTGAAATACAAAGCAAAATTACGCGCTAGAGTTGAAGCTGATTCTATGGAAGCTGCAGCAGCTACTGGAATTGAATCAAAAGTTGAAGAAATAGCAGTCAGATCAAAAGCTAAATCCAAAGCTAAATCCAAAGCTAAAACTGCTAAATCTAAAACAATAAAATCCAAAGCAAAAACTAAAGAAAAATCTCCATGCAAATATTGTGAAAAACTCTTTGTTTATCCAGATAAACATGCAAAGAATTGCAAGAAGAATACTGAAGTTGTATCTTCCCAGACTAGTGAATCAATAGCAATAAAAGCATAAGATTTGTTCATAGCTTGTTGACCTCTCCAAATGGATTTTTCCAGAAAATGGTAAGTTTGGAGAGTCGCAGTTTTTCTTTACAAATTCAAAAATTTGAAAATGGATATTTTGTTTCTGTTACTGAAGGTTCTAACAAGTTAGGATCCATGGTTGTATCTTTAGCTACTGGACCTACACCTATTACTACTACCATTATTCCCTCTAGATCCGAAGCCCTTTTTTTAAAACTTACAGCTGAACGAATTAGTACCAGAATGAAAGGCATTTCATTAGTTTCCACTTTTATTCAAAAGCCTTTAGAGCCTAATACTGCAAAAGCCTTAATGTCTGAGATTATGGAGATGATTGAGAATGAGTGATTTAAGGAGCTACATTTCCCAAATTAAAAAAATTCACGAACTTAAAACTGTAAGAACTAGGGTTTCAACCAAATATGAAATTGCCGGGATCACTGCAAAAGTTGACGGCTCTAATGCTGTATTATTTGAAAATATCAAAGAAAGTAATTTTAAATTAATTGCCAATCTTGTTGGAACTAGAAAGCGATTTGGTATTGCAGTTGGAGGCTCAGAATTCAATATTCACAAAAAAGTCATTTCTGCAATTAAACAGGCCAAAAAACCCAAGATCATATCATCAGGAAAATTTATGGAAAATCAGTCAAAAGACATATTTTCCATGCCTATAGTAACTCATTTTGAAAAAGAATCTGGTCCATTCATCACATCATCTATTGCATATGCAAAAAACCCAGAAACAGGAAAACAAAATTCATCCTTTCATAGAATGATGCCAATTGACAAAACTCATTTTTCCATAAGAATGGTTGAAGGTCGTCATTTGCACAGATGTTTTACTGATGCCAAAGAACATGGTCAAGATCTAAAAATTGCTATTACTGTTGGTGTACATCCAGCCATATCCATTGCTGGTGCATATCAAGCTGATTGGGGAAAGGATGAAATCGATATAGCAAATTCCCTTTTGGGTGGAAAATTAACTTTAGCAAAATTACCATTTACAGGATTAAATGTTCCATCTGGTTCTGAGATTGTAATGGAGGGCAGAATACTCCAGGATAAAACTCATCCTGAATGGATGGTAGAAATGCTTCAAACATATGATCACAAAAGGTCTCAACCTGTCTTTGAACTTGATAATCTATATTTTAGAAATGATCCAATTTTCCATGATGTTCTCTCAGGATTCTCAGAACATCGACTACTAATGGGAATGCCAATTGAATCCAAACTAAATGGGGAATTAAAAAAATCGTTTTCGCAAACAATACAGGTTTCAATGACTAATGGTGGGTGTAATTGGCTACATGCTGTTGTACAAATCAAAAAGAAAAACAATTCTGATCCTAAAAAAATTATTAAAAAAACCTTTGAATCACACCGTTCACTAAAACAGGTAACTGTAGTTGATGAAGATATAGATCCCAATAATGCAGAATCTGTAGAATATGCTATGGCTACACGATTTCAAGCTGATAAGGATCTTGTTATTATCAAAAACGTTCGCGGTTCTAGTCTGGATCCTTCTAGCAACCAGCAGAAATTACAAACTGCAAAGATGGGCATTGATGCGACGCGGCCTCTCTCAAAGAGACCCGAGGGGTTTGAGCTCGCAAGGATTCCTAAAATGGACAGGATTGACTTGAACAAGTACATCGGGAAATAGCGGCAAATGTTTAGATTAAATTGGATGGGATACATTTGGGTGTATCATGGTTACGAATAGCCTTGAAAAGAGTCCCTCAGAATCGCATGCCGAGGTAATTGTAAGAATGTTTCCCTCCGATGCAAACCCTGCTGGAAACGTGTTTGGAGGCGAAATACTCAAGCATATAGACATGGTTGCCGGGATTGTCGCCCAGCGACACTCGCAGTCAAACGCTGTCACCGTTTGCATGGACAGTGTGAACTTTCTCAAGCCGGTATTTGTCGGCAACGTCCTGAGACTTGATGCCAGGATAAACTATGTCCACAACTCGTCAATGGAGATCGAGGTAGGGGCAGAGGCAGAAGACATTGTAACTGGAATAAAAACCAAGACCGGCACAGCGTTTGTGACCTTTGTAGCGCTAGACGGAGAGGGAAAGCCGCTTCATGTCCCCAAGATGTCCCTCAAGACAGACGAGGACAGGGCAAAGTTCGAGGAGGGCAAAGTCAGAATGGAAAGGCGGATAAAGAACCGTGCAAAGTAGCGTGCAGCATGCCAATATGCAGAAATTCTGCCACACTAAAGATTGACAAGTTCAGGGTTGGGCTGGGGATTATTTCAAGTCCAAGATTTGACTGGAAATCATCAAGGCATTTAGGAACAAAGAGATCCTCTTCTGCAACCCAAAAAAAAACAACCCAAAATGGATAAAGATGTCCCATGAATTAGCAAACTAGTCTTTGGATAAGACAAATACTGCCAATTTGTATGAGGTTAGGTTCACCATTCTCAGAGATCAAAATCTATGCTTGAACCAATCTAGGACTCATGCCTAACCTAAACCGTTACGCTGATTTACATGCAGATATACGGCCTATAATTATAATGAATCCTTCAGTGATTAGAAAAACGATAATAATGACTTCAATAGCTATGCTTATGCTGATACCAGCAGTGGCAATGACACAAACGGTACCAGGACAAGAAAATTTTCCTGATGAACTAGAACCAGCTAGCATAACTAATGAATTAGAACTAGCCGAGTCAACATTACGTGAAATTATGAGTGGTACTCTGACTTCAGATGATGACTTGGTAAATGTTTTTGATCGAGCTCCAATCAATTTGATGGGTATACCATCCATGCCAAATGATCCAGATCAGGATGGATTATGGGTAGAAATTAATGATGAAGTATATTATGAGGAATTATCTAATGTTAAAGATGCTTTAACTGAAAGATATCCTAACATAGAATTATACACTTTCTCAATGTCCAAACTTGAATGGGCAGACTAATTTTTGTGCAATGCAACGCCTAACATCAGGGGATCCATTTAAGAGTCAGGGAATTCATGTCATGTTATGTCTGAAGACCAAAAGAACGTGGAATGGGACTCGCTGTGGCAGGAATATACAAAGTCACTTGAAAATTGGAAAACGCTTTTTGAACAAATTCAAAATGCAAGTAAAGACATGCAATCAAAATTCAACGATGTTTGGGATAAAGCAACTGTAGAGTCAAGTACTGAAATCATAAAATTATTTACTGAAAATTGGCAAAAAGCTCTCAGCAATGCAGGCGTGAATTCTCTTAAGGAACTTGCTGAAAATTGGCAAATGCCTCCCAACGACACTAATGTAGCATCATTCAAACAATTTGCTGAAAATTGGCAAAAGTCTCTTAGTTCATCTGGCCTAGAACAGATGAATGCTTATGGTGAAATGATGAAAAAATTTTCTGAAACATGGGCATCGATGTGGCCAAAACCCCAATAATGTTTTAGGCCAAGCTCTTCCATTTGGCTAACAAGTCTTACTGGTTAACTCTCTAATTTTTTTTCTAGATTCTCCAACCAACCTTCTTAATACTGGAATGTAAATTTGTGTTGCATACACAATTTCAATCTCACCCTGATTTTCAATACCTAAAAAAGTCGATGCAACAATTTGATTTTCTTTTACTTTGGGCTCATTTTTGATTTGTCTCTTGCTGTTAATAATTTCTAGAAATATTGGCATTTGTCTCTTAATTTCAATTTGTAATTCCTTTTTTGATCGCAACTTCTCATTACTCAAATTGATTTTGATTTGTTGATTTACATCATCTTTGTATCTATCTTTTGCCCTGATCATAATTTTAATTTGTGGTAGTTTTCCAAATTTTTTCTTAAAATCAAATATTTTACTTATAAAATTTGGATATAAATTTTCATGTTCTTCGCTGTATTTCATTGCAAACCATTCAGAAAATTTTATCGCATTTTTATCATTTTTTACCTTTGCTTTTTCATAAAAGCTTTTTTCAGAAAACTGCTCTGTTAGAAATAATCCAAAATCATTATTTGCCTCTTCAAAAATACCTGAAATAATATAATCAGTTTTATCAATAAATTGATCAAAAAAATAATTTACGTAAAATGGATCTGGCTCATATTGTTTAATCTGTTTTAAGAGAATCTCACATTCATTAATTGCTTCGTCCATGTTCATTGGGTTTTGTCAGATTCTAAGGAAGAATATTTTGATTGTGCTTTTAGTCTAGTTGCCAATTCCTTAAAAATTTGATTTACACTAACATCAACTAAATTAATTGTAGCATTTTCTTTCACAATTTGTTTTTCAAACTTCTCTTTAATTGCAAATGATACTGAAGACCAATGTAAAGTACCTTTCAATTGCTCATCAACTGTAGAATTAGTCGTTGGAAACTTTGCTGGAGAAAAAACAATACCGTTTGTCCACTGCATGGTAGGAATTCCACCTCCTGATGATCGCGTACTGAATGCTATTTGCTTGACCCAATCTTCAAATTTGTACTCAATTACTTCATGAATAACTAATTTTTTCCAAGGCTCAACAGAAATTTCCATCTATTTATGGTAAAATTATACTAGTAATAATCCTATTTTTTTTGAGCCTATTTCTTCAAAATTCTTATTTTTTAACATACTTGAAGAAGCTATAATTTTGTTTTTTTGACAATATGCTAATTCAGAATCATTGATTAATTAGTAGAAAATAACCAATATTTTTTATAATGAAAAAATGGGCCGACTACATAATTTCTGAAACAAGTTATGATTCTGAGCATTTGATCTCAGTAGCTACTAGACATCAAGATATTGATGAAGGACTTACTAAGGGTCAACCTATAGATCGCTTAACAATTGCATCTGATATCAAAAATGGATTATTGTACATTACAGTCTACAGTGGAAAAAATTCATGGAAAAAAGGGCATAAAATTCAAACCTTCTCAATTGACGGTAATCCTTATCTCCGTATTGATGGAAATAAAGTAAAATTAGATTATTTGGGAGATTTACCTAGTTCTTCATTTGAAAAAAATTTCCCAATTCCAGGATTAGAATCACAACCAGAACCTGTTGCAGAACCAGAACCTGTTGCAGAACCAGAACCTGTTGCAGAACCAGAACCTGTTGCAGAACCAGAACCTGTTGCAGAACCAGAACCACCTTCTAGTCCTAGAGGTTCACTACCAAAGGAATCCACAGAAGAACTTCCTCAAGAACTAGACCTTGCACCAGAACCTGTTGCAGAACCAGAACCTGTTGCAGAACCAGAACCTGTTGCAGAACCAGAACCACCTTCTAGTCCTAGAGGTTCACTACCAAAGGAATCCACAGAAGAACTTCCTCAAGAACTAGACCTTGCACCAGAACCTGTTGCAGAACCAGAACCACCTTCTAGTCCTAGAGGTTCACTACCAAAGGAATCCACAGAAGAACTTCCTCAAGAACTAGACCTTGCACCAGAACCTGTTGCAGAACCAGAACCTGTTGCAGAACCAGAACCTGTTGCAGAACCAGAACCACCTTCTAGTCCTAGAGGTTCACTACCAAAGGAATCCACAGAAGAACTTCCTCAAGAACTAGACCTTGCACCAGAACCTGTTGCAGAACCAGAACCACCTTCTAGTCCTAGAGGTTCACTACCAAAGGAATCCACAGAAGAACTTCCTCAAGAACTAGACCTTGCACCAGAACCTGTTGCAGAACCAGAACCACCTTCTAGTCCTAGAGGTTCACTACCAAAGGAATCCACAGAAGAACTTCCTCAAGAACTAGACCTTGCACCAGAACCTGTTGCAGAACCAGAACCACCTTCTAGTCCTAGAGGTTCACTACCAAAGGAATCCACAGAAGAACTTCCTCAAGAACTAGACCTTGCACCAGAACCTGTTGCAGAACCAGAACCACCTTCTAGTCCTAGAGGTTCACTACCAAAGGAATCCACAGAAGAACTTCCTCAAGAACTAGACCTTGCACCAGAACCTGTTGCAGAACCAGAACCACCTTCTAGTCCTAGAGGTTCACTACCAAAGGAATCCACAGAAGAACTTCCTCAAGAACTAGACCTTGCACCAGAACCTGTTGCAGAACCAGAACCACCTTCTAGTCCTAGAGGTTCACTACCAAAGGAATCCACAGAAGAACTTCCTCAAGAACTAGACCTTGCACCAGAACCTGTTGCAGAACCAAAGGAAGAAGAAGAAGAGGAAGCTACACCTGAACAATTGAAACAGGTAAACACTCTACAACAACAAATTGATGATCTAGAAAATATTATGTTATCTCATAATTTCCCTGATTCAGAACCAAAGGAAGAAGAGGAAGAAGAAGAAGCTACCCATGAGCAATTTTCTAAAGTTAAAAAACTAGAAAAAGAGATCAAGAAACTTGAATCTGCTTATATAGAATATGAAGTTATACAAACATTACAAAAACAAAACAAAAAACTTGATAATACTGAAAATCAACTTGATCATTCAGATATTTCTTCAACCAAATCTTCAAAATCTATTTCACAAGAAGCATACTGTGTTAGATGCAAAACAAAAAGAATTATTGAAAATCCACAAGAAACTCTCATGAAAAATGGAAGACCAGCTATAAGAGGAACTTGTTCCGTATGTGAATGTAAAGTTTTTAGAATTGGAAAAATGAAAAAATAAAATCTTTCTAATATAACACCAACAGAATCACATTTGCCCTGATTGCCATGCCTGGTTGAACTTTTTGATGGCTTCTTGATATGCTATAATTGAATCGTCCCCAGAAGTTTTCAGGAATTTTTCCCATTGAACATTGAATTTTTTTATTGATTCAATGTTTGTTTCTTTAAATATATTTTCCATCATCTTTGTTTGCTGTTTGATATATTCTGGTCCAATTTCTTGCCATGTGTTTTCCCAACTAGTACTTACTTTTTTTAACATTTCAGCATCTGATTCTAATGCCTTTTGGCATGCATCATGATATGTTATCAAAGTTTCATTTGTAGCCTTTTGCCATTGCGCAAGAGATTCTTTCCATCCGTTCAGGGCAGAATTGTAATCTTTCCATGCTTTTTCAAATTCAGGTTTCTTTGATGAAGTTTTAACTCGTTGTTTTGGTTTTGAAGCAGTCTTTTTCACTGTTTTCTTTGAAGTGCTTTTTTTCCTGCCTACCATACTCTGATCTATAAATAGTAGATGTTAAATCTTTCAATCATTTCTGTTTTTGATATTCCTTTTGCTTTCACTAATAGTCTGATGCTTTTGAAAATCTTGGAAAATGCTTTCTATCTTTATTTTTGAACAACTTGTAGTGCTTATCACATAGATTTCTAGTCTCTCTATAACTAATTTTCACCGTCTGAACAGCTTTTTCTTTACATTCTGAAATACTACATTGCAATATGATAAAATCACAATTATTTCCTAATAAAATTTTGATTACTTATAATTTTTATATTTATTGCATTTAAGCCTCTGTTATCTCTATGGAATCAGAAGACAGTCCGGTAAGCACACCTGTACCTATCACGGCGATTGCAGCTACTGCAATGACAGCAGTTAGTGCCAGCCATTTGATGTTTTCAGTTGTTAGCTGTACCATTACACATCAGAATACAGTTTGTATTTAAAACGGAAATTTTGCGTGTTATCCCTATGCGTTGTTGTAAAATCAAAGTCGGCAAATTACAATTGCAAAAGTATCACAGCAAACTGCATCAAGATTAGAATTTAAGTTCATTTGGATTCAACCTCAAAAATTATAAAGTGGGAATGTGAGAAATATTCAGAGCCTATTAAACACATCATCGGCTTTCCAGAGCCTTTGATATTTTTTATCATCATCATATCTCTCACATCATACTATACTTTTCACCTACATATATACTATACTTTTTAACTACATATAGTAAATTATTATATAATGCTAAATTTATCGTTTGAATATGAGTGTGAAAGTAGATGGTGCATATTGGAGACATGAATGCAATAGATGTAATGAGATTTGGTATAGTCGAAATGAATCTCCCAAAAACTGCAATAATAAAAAATGCAATTCTCCATACTGGAACAAAGAAAGGGTACGTTAATGTTTAAGATTGAACAGTGTACACTCGAATTGAACAGTCTGTTTAAAACAGGCAAATGACACTAAGATTGAACAGTGTAGCATTTAATCAGATATTCTAGCAGCAACATATGCATTAGTTGATCCATGATGTGGCGTTCTAGCAGTGAAGTAAATTGGTAGCCAAGATTCTAAAATGTAATTGCACCAGCAATTCGAGATAATGACCTCCAGGATTAGATGGGGGGTCCTGTTCTTCAAACTCTTCTTCTCCTGGCATTTACTGCACAAATGAATTATTCATATCAACAGGTATTAGTAAAATCATTGCCAAGAAAAGAATTGTGTATTCTGTTTTATTCGTGTTCTTAGCATAGGGGAACATGCTAATTTACACTAGCCTTTTCTTTTTTATTTTTTCAGCTTTTAAGAGAATTCTGGTTTGAGCCACTGTTAATTCAAAAAAAAAAACTCAATTTAACAATTATTATTATTATTGGATGTATCCATATCTACTAGAATGTACTGATTAAATTCAGTAAATATAAAAATTATTAATAATCGAAATTTTTTAAAAACTCTACAGTTACTGTAATTGCCAATGCTAACTTTCTTTAATGACTGCTATCCTAAAAGATTATGAATGATGATGAGAAAGGAAAAAGATTTTTAAAATTAATTGATGATCAAACCAATATTCAATGGAGAATTGTTGCAAAACTGACATATCTAATTTCTACTGAATGGAATTCTGAAGAATTAAAAAATGAACTCAAGACTCTAGTTGACAATCATTCTGAAATTACAAAAGAGATTAACAGCTTGGATGATAAGGCCAGTATGTTATAGAGCAGAGTCAACCATTAATGCAATGAACAATACTGCCAAATATGGACTAGAAAATTTAAACAGTGTCCACGCAGCTTTTTCCATAGGCTTGATAATTACCCACACTGATAATCCAAGCATTAATGCGCCTGATGCAACTGCCGTCCAAAGATATACTGCATCAACCATCTCTTCACCATCCTGCGTTGTGATAAAGAATGGGGCTATTGAAAATGCTACCATCACAACTGTGGATAATGCAATGGCTCTAGCAGAAGTTTTTTCTGATTGTACAGCAGTTAACATTGGAACATTTACTTTGTTATAGTCATCTTTGAAATGCAATGTCAATGCCCAAATATGCATTGGAATCCAGATAAACACTAAACCTGCCATTGCAAGACCCATAGTCCATAAATCTGACATGCTTACAGATACCCATCCAATCATTGGGGGTGAACCACCACATAATCCACCTAAAATTATGTTACTTCTTGAGTTCCGTTTTAACACATATGAATAAATCAGAATATTGTTAACCAGTCCAAACGCAATGAAAGCAGTTGCCCATGCACCTTGTTCTAGTGTGGTAGTAAAGGAAATTCCAAATGCCAAAACTAGTGATATTCCAGCTAATGCTAATCCAAAGTTCCTTGCTTTAACTGCAGGATGGATTCTTTTTGATGGCAAAGGCCTATCCTTTGTTCTCTCCATAATTGCATCAATGTCTCTGTCATGATAATTTGTTAGCGTATTTGCAGCGGCTGATCCTGCAGCCACTGAAAACAGCATTAAAACCCATGTTGCAGGGGAAATTTCAATATCATAAACATTAGATGCTGTTAATGCAGTTCCAAATGCAGTAAATACCAACAAATACCAAATCTTTGGTTTTGTTAATTCATAATATACAGCGACTCTGGATTCTGATTTTTGCTTTTGCATTGTTAGTCACTGTCCTTTGATGGCATATATGGCATTGCTTTCATTCTTGACTTCATTTCAATAAACGATTCAGATGATTGAATTCCCTCAATCCTGCCAATCCTTTCTGATACCATCTTATGCATCTGATCTAAAGATTTGGAGTACATTGTTACTAAAATATCAAATCTGCCTGTAACTTCTGCAACCTCTCTAACTCCGTCAATTTTGAATAATTCTTCAATGATATGATCCCGCTTTTTTGTATCCATATTAATGCCAGTTAATGCTTTGACATTATACCCAAGCTCAGCATCATTGACAACGATTGTAAAACGTTCAATTAGTTTTCTTTTCACTAATCTCTTGATTCTTGAATATACGACAGAGGAATTAACATTGATTTTTTTTGATAGGCGAGGAACAGAAATTGATGCATCATTGGATAATTCTGATAAAATTTGTAAATCTAGGTCATCTACTTTTGCCATCTAAAACATCTGAGTCGATCTAGATTTCTGGATCTTATAAAGTTATTATTGTAAAAATTGCAAAAAATTCTCTAAATCTTGCCTTTTTTGTATAACATTTCTGCTAACAAAACTGCGCCTTTTGCCGAACCCATTTTTTTGTTATGTGAGAACAACATGTATTTGAGACCATTATCAAATAATTCTTCTTTTTCTACTCTTCCAATTGTTGTAGTCATTCCATCACCGACGGTTCTCTCCATTCTTGGTTGAGGTCTGGTTGGATCTTCATGAAATGCATAGTATTTTTCTGGAGCCGATGGCAGTCCTGTTACTGAAATATTTCTGTTATACTCACTGTAGGTCTCTTTGGCCTTTAAAGGATCAATTTTCTCCTTTGTCTCAACAAAGACTGATTCTGTATGTCCGTCAATTACTGGAACTCTTGTACAGGTACAACTGATTCTGATATCTGCATCTTCAATTTTTCCGTCTTTTAGCCTGCCTAAAATTTTCCTTGTTTCTAATCTAACTTTTCTTTCTTCATTTGGAATGAAAGGAATGATATTATCTGTAATTCCCATAGCTGACACTCCTGACTTGCCTCCTCCAGATATTGCTTGCATGGAAGTCATCATAACTTTTGTTGCTCCATATTTTTCCAGCAATGGTTTTAATGTGATTACTAAACCTGTTGTAGTGCAATTTGGCAATGGTGCTACCCACCCTTTCCAATTCCTGTTCCTCTTTTGCGTTTCAAGTAACTCTGTTTGTTCATCGTTAATACCTGGAATTAGAATCGGCACATCCTCTTCATATCTATATGCTGAACTAGTTGAAATTACTGGTAAATCTGCTGCCATCTTGGTCTCTATGTCTCTGGCAGCTACTGATTCAACTGCTGAAAATACCAAGTCCAATTGGGAAACATCTAATTCATCAATTTTCTTTACTGTCATTTTTTTGATATATTCTGGAATTTCACCACCTACATCCCATGCTACTATCCCACTTGCATCCTTTATTGCATCAAGATAGTTTTTTCCTGCCGAACGCTCAGATGCAGCAATTTGAGTCACTTCAAACCATGGGTGGTTATTTAATGACTGCACAAATTCCTGACCTACAGAACCTGTAACCCCAATAATTGCCACTCTCTTCTTGTCCATATACGATAATGTTCGTCTTCAATTATAATCGTTATTATGGGTATTTTTATTCATGTTCTGTATCAGTTATCAGAAATATCCCAGACAAATGATGCTTTTAGCTTGTTTGCTAAAAACATCCAAGATAAATTCATGACTCTTCTCAGCAGGCATACGGCGCTTCTTCCCGCAAGATATGCAGATGTCCTGCTGGCTTTAATTTTCCTCCTCCCCATACCATCCATTCAACTAAATTTTCATATTGTCAGAGCAATTTGCCAAGTCTTAATCATATTTGATCCCAAATATTACACCGAATCCTTTTGCCCCACAGTAATCGTTTTCTGGATTACCACAACATACTAAATCGGCAAATTCTATTTGGAACTGTGAAAATACGGACAAAACCCTCCATCACCAGACATATACCTGTAGTTCATGGTGGAAAAAATACCCTTCAAAGCACTGATTCAGGTATTATTGATTTTAGCTCAAATATTTCCCCTATCGGAACCCCAACGTCAGTAAAAAAAATCCTTAAAAAAAATATCAAAAATATCGAGAACTATCCTGATTTTAGTTCATCTGCTGTTGTTTTGAGCCTAAAAAAATACACGCAGTTAGAGAAGCCAAATCTTTTAGTCGGCAATGGCGCAATTGAAATAATCTACAATTTCTGTTTTGCATTTTTATCTGAAAAAACTAAGGTTTTGATTCCGATCCCAACTTTTCAAGAATATGAGACAGCAGCTAAACTAAACAATTGCCATATTTCATATTTTAAAACAATGAATCTGTCAGAAAACCTTGATCAACTTATCTCAAAGATTCCAAAAAATGGCTGTATCTTCATCTGTAATCCCAACAATCCCACAGGAAAACTATTAGAAAAACGCCAAATACTCCAAATTATTAAAAAAGCAAAGAAACTTTCCACAATTGTGTTTGTTGATGAGTGTTTTATCGAAATGGTTCCAGAATCAAACGAATCTGTAATCTCATATGTTAAAAAACATGATAATCTTTTTGTTTTACGTTCATTGACTAAATCTTTTGCATTGCCAGGAATAAGAATTGGGTATGCTGCATCATCAGAACACATGATAAAAATACTGCAGAAAATTAAAATTCCATGGAGCGTGAATTCTTTAGCCCAAGACGCAGCTAACACTGCCCTCAAAAATAAATCACATATTACAAAATCTAACTTGGTAATAAAAAAAGAATTAGACTATTTGACAAACAAAATCAGCCGGTTGGATGGTTTTGATTGCAGCAAATCATCCACAAATTTTATTCTGATTAAAACAAAAAAAAATTCAACGAGCTTGCAAAAAAAATTACTCGGACAGAAGATTCTAGTACGTGACTGTAAAAATTTTAGGGGTCTAAGCAATCACCATATTCGTATCGCCGTCAAATCTCATAAAGAGAATCTAAAACTAGTAAAAGCATTGGAGAATGTCAATTGAAATCTTTGATGATTCAGGGCACATCGTCTGGTGCAGGCAAAACAACACTGGTGGCTGCACTATGCAGAATTTTCTCTGATAAAGGCTATCGTGTAGCGCCATTCAAATCTCAAAACATGTCTAATTTTGCATATGCTACGCCTGAACTTGAGATATCTCGTGCTCAAGCTATCCAAGCTATGGGCTCAAGGTGCGAAATTACTGCCGACCTTAATCCAATTTTACTCAAGCCTATTGGCAATTACAGCAGTGTCCTCTATCTCAATGGGAAGCGCTACAAGAGAATGCATGCAAAGGAATACTATGAAAAATTTGTAAACCATGAAGGAATTAAAATTGCAACAAAATCCCTAAGAACACTACAAAAGAACAATGACTTGGTAATTTTAGAAGGTGCTGGCTCTCCTGCAGAAATCAATTTACAAAAATATGACATTGCAAACATGAAAATTGCCCAAAAGGCTGGTGCCTCTGTACTACTAGTTTCAGATATAGACAAGGGAGGATCTTTTGCCAGCCTTGTTGGAACGATGGCTCTAATCGAAAAAAAATACCAACAATTTGTAAAAGGTTTTGTATTAAACAAATTCAGAGGAGATTTAAAAGTTTTAAAACCTGGATTTAAGAGACTTGAAAACATTACAAAGATTCCTGTAATGGGAACTATTCCGTTAATGAATTTGGATCTACCAGAAGAGGATTCACTCCATGCCAATCCCAAAGAGATTAAATGGACTAGGAAAAATCTTTCAAAGATTGATCATCAATTAGGCATGCTGGCAAAAACTGTAAAATCTAGCATTGACATAAAATCCATTGAGAGAATGTTACAATGACTGTTGTAGAATCCTTACTTGTTGTTGGTCTTGCAGTTTTACTTGATTTGAAATTTGGAGATCCCAAAAACAAGTATCATCCGACAGCTTGGATTGGTTCTTTGATTGCCAAACTTGCTCCCATGGCAAAAAATGATCATGCAATTATAGAAAAACTTGGCGGCATGTGTGTTGTGGGAATTACTTGTGGTGCAGTTGTCTTGCTGCTTTTCGCACTGGATGCTGGAATATCATCCCTGATTACCATTGAACTGGTTTTATTAGCTGGTTCGGTGATTGCTGGCAGCATCCTGCTAAAAACCACAATTGCCATTCGTGGAATGGAAAAACATGCCATTTCTGTATTGGAATCTATTGACGAGGAAAATCTTGATGCAGCTAGAGCCCATTTATCTATGATTGTAAAGAGAAATACCAAGAATTTGGACAAGAATCACATTATCTCAGGCGTGCTTGAGAGTATCAGTGAAAACACAGTTGATGGAATTACCGGCCCATTATTTTACTATGCTTTGTTGGGCTTGCCTGGCGCATTTGTTTATCGCGTAGTAAATACAGCAGATTCAATGATTGGCTACAAGACAGACATCTTCAAGAATATTGGTTGGTTTGCAGCAAACTGTGATAGCATCTTAAACTATATTCCATCCAGACTTACAGGACTAGTCATGATCATTTCGGCTGCAATTTTGCAAAATAATTGGAGAAAATCTTACAAAGTAATGATTAGTGATGGCAAAAAAACTCAAAGTCCAAATGCAGGATACCCCATGGCTGCCTTGGCCGGAGCCCTGGAAACAAGATTTGAAAAAATTAATCACTACCAACTAGGTGATGGCCAAACAATTCTTACAAAAGAACACGTACATTCTGCAATTTCAATTATGAAACTCACTTCTATACTGTTTTTTGGAATCGTAACTGTTCCAATAATTACTATCTTGTCAATAACTGGATGGTGGATACATGCTTAAAGAAATCGGCTCTGTTTTTTCGTTCTTAACAATCTTTCCATCACCAAATGCAACATTGGAAAATATTGCAAAGTACATGTTTGTTTTCCCCCTGGTAGGAATTGCAATTGGACTGTTAATTGGTTCATTGGGATTTGGGCTATCCTTGATCCTCGAACCCTTGCTAGTCAGCTTATTGGTTGTTGCCTCTATTGCAATTGTAACTGGCATACATCATGCAGATGGCCTAGCAGATTTTGCAGACGGCCTTATGGCAAAAGGTACCAAGGATAAAAAACTTCAAGCCATGAAGGATCTTTCCACTGGTTCGGCAGGAATTGTTGCAATTGTCTTGTATCTTGTCGGCTTGATAATTACCATTTCCATGACAAGTGGGCTTGATTTGTTCAAGGCTGTCTTGATTAGCGAGATTCTAGCAAAATTCTCCATGGTGCTGATGGCCAGTATGGGCAAATCCGCTTCGCTAGGGTCAAATTCGCCCTTTGTTGCATTTATGAAAGACAAGAAAAAGATATCAGCCGCTTTTCTCATAATGCTAGTTCCAGTAGTATTAATTGGTGAAACTACCGGACTTGTAATGCTTGGAGCAACTATTATTCTGACATTGTTTCTGCTGGCCTTATCTGCTCGCAGTTTTGGCGGGATAACCGGCGACGTACTTGGTGCTACCAATGAATTCACACGGTTAGCCTCTTTGATGGTGTTTGTTTCAGTATGATTGGGCTTGTAATGGCAGGCGGCAAGGGAACCAGGATGAATCTAGATCAAGAAAAATTACTGCTTAAATATAAAAAACCAGTAATTCTTCACGTAATTGATTCATTACATGACTCAAATTCCTTTTCAAAAATATTGGCAATAACTAGCTCCAATTCTCCAAAAACAAAAAAATTTCTTGAGGAAAATAATGTTGAAACTTTTGATACTTTTGGAATTGGTTATGCCAAAGATCTAAATTCTGTACTAAAGACCATTCGTGACAAGGTTCTAGTTACATCCGGAGACTTGCCCCTTTTGGATGTGGAGATAATACAAAATATTCTTACTTACTTTGATGCTACAAAAACTTGGACTAGCATCCTTGTTACAAACAAGTTTTTAACTTCTCTTGGGCTTGAATCGGATTTATCTGTAAATTACAATGGACAAAAATGTCATTATGCTGGAATTTCTTTGGTTAATTCAGAGGATATTTCTTCATTGGAACATTTAGAAGAAAATTATGTCATAATCGACGATAAGAGAATCGCCTTTAATCTAAACTCCAAGCAGGATTATGATTTACTAGGCACTGCCTAAGATCTTGCCATTTATCATAGCTTTTGAGCCTGTTGGCTCTGAAATAGTATTGCCACAGGAATTGCATGCAATTTGCGTTGATGCATGTGAATAAATTACTTGCAGCTCCCCACATTCATTACAATTGACCCTTTGAAAATTACTTGAGGGCTTTGGGATTTCAACGTGATCTTTTTTCATGCTGCTACCAACTCAAATTTCTTAATTCTAACGCCTTTTTTATTGTATTTCTTTTTACAAACAGTACATGTCATAAGAGGAGTTACCTTCTTTGTAACCTTGGCCGGCTTTGCCAGTTTTGGGAATTTTTGCCCACCATATCCCTCTTTACGTTCTGCATGCCTGCGCTCACCCCTTGCAGAGCCACGCCTTTTTCCAGCCTTGTAAATGGAGACCTTTTGCTCAGTATGTGTCTTACATTTTGCACAATACTTTCGGATCACCTTAGGAATGTTCATATCAACAAAACCTCTTCATCCGTAATTTAAGCATTGAATCTATAATAGGCACAAAATCCAACAAAAAGATGTGACTTTGAGCCTAGCAAATTCGATCTCTGTTCTTAACTCAGTGGCAATGGGTGATAAGAAAGCCGATCTGATTTTAAAAAATTGTAGATTACTGTCTGTTTACACCAGAGAGATTATTCCAAAAATTCAGATTGCCATTGTAAATCAAAGAATTGCATATGTTGGCCCGGATGCAACACATACAGCTGGACCAAAGACTATTGTAATTGATGTAAAAGAAAAATATGTCAGTCCTGGCTTTGCAGATCCCCATTTGCATATTGATCAATTTGTTTTGCCATCTGAATTTGCAAAACAGGCCTTGCTTTGTGGCGTTACTTCCCTTTTTTCTGATCCAATTGACATTGTCTGTGTGGGAGGAAATCAGGGCTTTAAAGAATTTCTTAAACTTGGGGAAGATCTCCCAATCAGGATCTTTCAGGTGGTTCCGGGAGGATTGCCTGTGGATGAAAAATTCAGTAATAGCAAGTCACTAACTGTATCACAAGAAAAATCTGCAGTCAAACATCCGCACGTACTTGGAATGGGCGAGGTCTTTTCATGGACCAAAGTCACTCTACGTGAACCAAAAACCATGAAATCACTCTCAGCAATGCTAGAATGTGATTGCATAATTAATGGACACACTGCTGGTGCAAGTGAAAAAAAGCTTAATGCTTACATCTCTTCTGGCGTACTGTCTTGTCATGAACCAATTAACTTTGATCAGGTTTTAGAAAGACTACGTCTTGGAATGTGGATAATGATCAGGGAGGGATCAATTCGACGTGATTTAAAAGAAATAATTCCCCGTGTCTTATCTCATGGGACATATATTGATCGCTTAATGTTCTGCTCTGACGGACTTGATCCTCTTGATATTTCCAGATTTGGACACATAGATCACTGCATACGCGAGTCTGTCAGACTTGGACTGAAACCCATAGATGCAATTACAATGGCATCAAAGAATAATTTTGATTATTATAACATGGGAAAAGATCTTGGTGGAATAGCGCCTGGAAAATTAGCAGACATTTTAATCCTTGATGACTTGAAATCATTCAGGCCAAACAAGGTCTTTGTTGGAGGGAAACTTGTAGTATCTAATGGGCGAATTGTCACTCCTATTAGAAAGAAAATAATCTCTTCCTGGGCCAAAAATACCGTAAGGCTAAAAAATTTCTCTAAAAATGATTTTCTTGTAAAATCAAAGAAGAGAGATGTCGTTGCAAATACCATTTCCATGCAGACAGAGATTATTACAAAGATAGGCTCCGCTGAGCTTCACCCAAAAGATGGCTGCGTATCATCCTCGCCGGATTCTGATATCTGGAAGGTTGCAGCATTTGACAGAATTCACCGGACCAATAAGCATGCCATTGGCTTTCTTGAAAATTTTGGCGCAGATATAGGGGCATTTGCTTCAACTTGGAGTTTCCACGAAAACGATATGATTGTCATTGGTTCAAATGATTCTGATATGGCAGTTGCATCTAACCATCTTATCAGAAATCAAGGCGGACTTGTAGTTGTTAAATCCGGAAAAATTATTGCCTCATTGCCACTGCAGTTTGGAGGAATTGTTTCAACTGAACCCTTTGAAAGGGTTTCATCCAACTTCCAAAAAATCAATGATGTCATTGTTGATTCTGGCTCTAAATTTTCCAAGCCTCACCTCATTCCTTTGTTTCTGCCTTTTTTGGCCTTGCCCTCAGTTCGAATTCTTTCTGGCGGTATCGTTGATGTGAAAAAACGGAGCTACATTTCACCGATCAACTAAGTAATGTTAAAAAGGGGGATTTAGCGGATTGAAACTGAATCTAAATGGCATCAATTCAGCAAGGACCAAATGGACCTGTCTTAGTTCTTAAAGAAAGTGCGTTACAACAAAAAGGCAAGGATGCTCAACAAAATAACATCGCAGCAGCCAAGCTAGTTGCACAATTAGTTAGAAGCAGCCTTGGACCTAGGGGCCTTGATAAAATGCTGGTTGACTCATTAGGTGATGTTACAATTACAAATGACGGTGCAACCATCCTAAAAGAAATTGACGTTCAGCATCCGGCAGCAAAAATGATGGTTGAGGTTTCTAAAACTGTAGACAATGAGGTAGGTGACGGTACAACATCATCTGTTATCTTTGGCGGTGCATTGCTAGCAAGAGCAGAGGATCTTCTCAAAAAGGATGTTCACGCATCAACTATTATTGATGGATATCAGGCAGCATCAGATAAGGTCCTTGAAATCTACTCTGAATTAGCAAAGAAAATCCAACCTGATGACCGAGAATCTCTTATCAAAATTGCAACTACTAGCATGCAATCAAAACTGATTTCTGAAGATAGCTCGTTACTTTCAAAAATTATTGTCGATGCAGTGCTAAGCATTGCAACAAAAAAGGATGATGCCTACTCTGTTGACCTTGAGAATATTAAAGTAGAAAAAAAGGCTGGCGGCTCAATTGATGATACACAGGTTGTAAAAGGAATTGTTTTAGACAAAGAGATTGTTCATAGTGGAATGCCAACAAAAATTGAAAGGGCAAAAATTGCATTAATTAATTCGGCATTAGAAATTGAAAAAACCGAACTTAGTTCAGAAATTAAAATTACTGATCCAACACAAATGCAGATGTTCCTAGAGGAGGAAAACAGGATGCTAAAAACGATGGTTGATAAGCTGCATGACGTAGGCGTCAATGTATTAATTTGTCAGAAAGGAATTGATGATATCTCGCAGCATTATCTGGCAAAATATGGCATTATGGCAGTGCGCCGTGTCAAAGAAAGTGATATGATTAAACTCTCCAAAGCCACCGGAGGGCGTGTAATTAGCAATCTTGATGATCTCTCAGAAAATGATCTTGGCTCTGCTGACCTGGCACAGCAAAAGAAAATTGAATCTGACAAATGGGTTTTCATTGAAGGATGCAAACATCCCCAGTCAGTTACACTGTTAATTCGGGGTGGGACTCAAAGGGTAATTGATGAGGTTGATCGTTCCATTCATGATTCCTTGATGGTCGTAAAAGACGTAATTGAAAAACCAGCTATAGTGGCAGGAGGAGGTGCCCCAGAAGCATTTGCAGCCTCGGTACTCAAGGATTGGGCAGATAATTTCGATGGCAGGGAACAGCTTGCAATTAAAAAATATGCCGAAGCATTAGAAACAATTCCGTTGACTATTGCTGAAAATGCAGGAATGGATCCTATTGATACGATGGCCAATCTTATAGCAAAACACAATCAGGGCCAAAAATGGACCGGAATTGATGCCAGAAATATGAAGATATCTGACATGATGGGAATTGCTGTAGTAGAACCAATTGCAGTAAAGGAGCAAATTATAAAATCTGCTACTGAGGCATCATGCATGGTACTTAGAATTGACGATGTCATTTCCATATCAGGAGCTCCTGGCGGCGGAGCACCAGGCGGTGGCGGCATGCCTCCAATGGGATAAAATTTTAATTAAAGCTCAGGCACTTTAATTCTTGTAAATAATTGCGGTACAAACTTGGCGTAGATCTAGGTGGAACTAAGATAGAGGCAGTTTTATTAGATGAGAATTATGGCGTTATCAAACGAAAAAGAATTCCAACACCCCAAAGTGACTATGATCAAATTCTTGATTCAATCTCCTCACTTGTCTTAGATCTATCACAGAACATCTCTGATTTTTCATTAGGTGTTTGTACGCCTGGCGCAGTTTCTAAGCAGAGCGGACTGATCAAAAATAGCAACACGCAATGCTTGATTGGAAAGCCATTCAAAAAGGATCTGGAAAATAAGCTTGGAAAAAAAATTTCCATGGAAAATGACGCTAACTGTTTTACAATGGCTGAAACAACGCTAGGTGTGGCAGCTGACTATGATTTAGTTTTTGGTGTTATTATTGGAACTGGAGTGGGCGGCGGAATCGTCATTGATAAGAAACTCTATCCTGGAAGGACCAACATTGGGGGAGAGTGGGGCCATCATACATTACATCATAATGGAAATCCCTGCTACTGTGGTAAAACCGGATGTGTTGAGACCTACATTAGCGGTCGTGCACTTGAAAGCAGATGGACCAAATTAACTGGTGAGTCTAAAACCATGCCGGAGATTCTTTGTAATGTTGATAGTGCAGCAGCAGGTAAGCAGTGGAAGCATGAATTTTTAGAAAATTTTGGGCACGGTCTTGCAAATGTAATTGACATTTTGGATCCGGATGCAATTGTTTTGGGCGGAGGCCTGTCAAACATTGATTTTTTGTATACTGAAGGAAAGGAATCGGTTCATGCCAAGGTCTTCTCAGATATTGTTGATACGCCAATATTGAAAAACAAACTGGGCGATTCTGCAGGCGTCTTTGGTGCGTGCATGCTTGACTGATTTACACCATTTTGGAATTAATTATCAAAAAATTCTCAATTATACGCAACTGCAATCAGATATCTGATTATTCCTGGCATTCCTTCTGATTAATCTGGACATCCTTCCATCTTGGAAATAAAATAGCCATCTGTCATTATTTGAATCTCCATATCTTCTGGAACGGATTGAGTATGGCAAAACTTACATTCATTTGTAGTTACTGCAGATGATTCTTCTCCAATAGATTTTAGCCATCTTTTAGCAAAAGAGATTGCTTTTTCTGTTTCATTTGCATCTGTTATGACATCAAAATGCATTGTATGCCCGTCTCTTGCCTTTACGTATGTATCAAAAACATGAAAATCCATATCAATTACAACTATGTGGAATGTTGATTTTTAATTGTTATAATTTTTTCTACAATCGTATTTACATCAATGTCTAGCTCTGTATTTACTAGAATCAGCCCTGCGCCCCCAATTGGGACAGTTATCCGATAAACCTTCTCATATTTTGCTAATGCAAATAACGGATTCCCAATCTTGTCTGCTGTCTTTTTGCGTGTAGACCAACGATAAACTGCCTGAGATAAAGACATCTCAGTCTCCTCTCTTGTTAAATAGCTTTTTAATCCGGCTCTCATCTTCTCATAAAGTTCCCCATAGTCGTAAATCCCCACATACCGAATATATTCATCACATTCTAAAATCTGATCACAAATTTTCTCATATTCCATATGCATCACTATTGCGGCTCAATCGTGGCTGGCGGTTTGCTTGAAATTGCATAGGTAACCCATGTAACATCCTCGATTTCATTTGTTATCCTGTTGCTCATTTTTTCTAATAAACCATGTGGGAGTCTTGTCCAATCTGCAGTCATTGCATCAATTGAATCTACTACCCTAATCATTACAATATTTCCGTATCTTCTTTCATCTCCTACAACGCCTACGGCCCTGTCATCGCCTACGGCTGCATATGCCTGCCATACTTTTTCGTACCAACCTGCCTCGATCAATTCTTCCTCCACAATTTTACTTGCCACCTTACAAATCTCCAGCTTCTTTGGGGTAACTTGCCCAATAATTCTGACTGACAAGCCTGGACCTGGAAATGGATGTCTCATGAAAAGTTTTTGAGGAACTTGAAGAATTCTTGCAATCTTTCTTACTTCATCCTTATACAAGTCCCTCAAAGGCTCCAAAATTTCTAAATTGAGCCATTCTGGCAACCCTCCAACATTGTGATGGGACTTTATTACCGCGGCAGGTCCTTTTGATACGCCACTTTCAATTACGTCCGGATATAACGTACCTTGAGCTAACCATTTGAACGGACCGTTTTCTTTGGCAAATTCGGTGAAAACACGAACAAACTCTTCTCCTACAACCTTTCTTTTCTTTTCAGGATCCTCTACTCCCCTTAGCTTCTCAAGAAATATTTTTGCCGCATCAACTGACGTGAAATTCACTTTGAAATTATCCCTGAACATCTCCTCAACCTCTTTTTCTTCATCTAGTCGTAACACGCCATTATTCACAAAAACACACTTTAGTCTGTCTCCAATTGCTTTGTGAATTAGCAATGCCACTACTGTGGAATCTATTCCTCCACTTACCCCACAAAGCACATTTCCCTGAATTTTTGAAATTTTTTCAACAGCAGCATCTACAAAGCCTTCCATTGTCCACTCTTGCTTTGCCCCACAGACTTTCAAGACAAAGTTCTTGAGAATCTCCGTGCCTTGTTCTGTATGTACTACCTCGGGATGAAACTGAATACCGTAGATTGACTTTTCCTCTGATGCAATTGCCGCCGCTTTTGCGCTCTTAGTATGCCCAATCACTTTGAACCCTTCTGGAATCTGTTCTGCCTCATCACCATGACTCATCCATGCCCTTACTGATTCACCCAGACCGTTTAGAAGATCTTTGTCGCTATCAATAGTTAGCAATGATGATCCATATTCTTTATTTGCCCTCTTTACCTTTCCGCCATATCTGTCAACAATCAGCTGATGTCCGTAACAAATTCCAAGCAGGGGCAAATTCATATCAAAAATCCTATTTTCTGGAACCGGGGCGTCTGAATTATACACGCTTGATGGACCCCCTGAAAAAATTATTCCTGCAGGATTTAGTTTTTGCAACTCGTCATAGCCAATGTCATATGGAACCAATTCTGCATAAACTGAGAACTCTCTGATTCTTCTACAAATTAAGTGACTATACTGTGATCCAAAATCTAAAACAACGATTTTATCCATGCTATCACTTGTTGATATTCTCAAGCATCCTGCTTAGTGACCATCCTGCCGTACTGATCAGCTCGTTTATTCTTTCCTTTTGCCTATAGTTTTTGATTATGATCTCTCTAATGTCTGCACCATTTTTGCTTATGATATAGTCAATCATTGATTCCTTTTGGATTTTTCCGTTTTCTGCCTCAATGGCGTCTTTCTTTTTCATCTCCCCGATTATTCTATCCAGGAAGAATGATTTGAAGGGCGGCGTATCTGCATCAATTGCAATCTCATTATCCACAACTATGGAAACCTGATCCGGTGTAACAAACGCATTTGCAATTATCTTGCCATCGCTGCTCCTCTTGATTGGAATCGAATTTTCAATTGGTTTTTCTTCTTGCGTTTCTCCTTTCTCTTTTGTCTTTATTTCTAATTGAGAAGCCTTTGTAAAACTGGAATCTTTTAGGAACAAGTCTAGGACCGTGATATTTTTTTCTAACATCTCTATTCCCTCTTGGTGCTTATCTATTTGCTCGATCAAGCTTTCCTTTAGTGCAACAATTTCCTTTACTTGCTCCTCTGAGAATTTCATGATTTGATAAATGGTTTATGGGTATTAAATACATTCTAGGTAATTATGATATCCAGATCCCTGTATGATATTTTTTCAAATCCCTTAATTGATCTTGACGTGGTAAATAATTCTGATTTTGTAATGGTTGATAGCCACTCTAAAAGAATCTCCCCTGTTTTCAATTTCTTCAACTTTGTTTTTCGGTCTGATTTTTTTGTATTTGAGAATTTTCCTATCTGCTTGTCAAAATCCATTCCAAAGAGGATGATCCTTTTTGCGTGAAAATAATTTGCTAGAAATACCCCTCTGTCGCCATCTGTAAATCCTCCAAAGTTCTCAATTTTACCAAAGGGAACAGATTGTGTTGTTCCAATACAATTTTTAAATTTTCTGGCAAGTTCCAACTTTTCTATGTTGTCGCCATGTGCATGTACGACAAAAATGCACTTTGTTCTTCCGACTTTTCTTAGCGTCTTTTCGTCTCCATCCAGGTCAGTAGTAATAATGTCTGGCATGATTCCGTTCTCTACAAGCGGTTTTACTGAACTGTCTGCGGCAATTTTTAGCGTCTTTTTGTATTTTTTTAATCTTGGAATCGCAGATGACAGTGATGGCCCTGAGCCAATAACTAGGACCGTCTGGCCTTCAATTAGACCGGCGATTTTTTTATGAATGTCAGATTTTTTTAAGACTGAATTTAAGCGAATTGCCGATTCCTTGTCAGCTTTTTGATCATACTTGAAATCTTTTAAAATTTTTGAGTATCTCTTTTTCCAACCTAAAATCATAATATAACTCAAATTACATTAGTTTTTGATAAACCATGTGGCAAAAATTGGCAATCTCCGAGTAGGTAAAGACAGCCCTGTACGTGTTATGGGGATTCTAAACACCAGTCCCGAATCATTTTACAAAAAATCTGTGAGTACCGGCAAATCCAGCATAAAAAACCGTGTAAAACTGATGGAAGATCAGGGGGCAGATTTTATTGATGTTGGCGGCATGTCCACTGCACCGTATCTGTCCACTGTGGTTTCAGAACAAGTTGAATCAGAAAGGATTCTCAGTGCAATTAAAATAATACAAAACTTTACCAATCTTCCAATATCCGTTGATACCTGTAGGGCAAGAGTCGCCAAAGATGCCTTGGAACTCGGCGTTGAAATAGTCAATGATATTTCCGGACTAAAATATGACAAAAGGATGTCTGATGTTGTTTCAAAGTTTTCCCCTTCTTTGATCTTATGCGCATATGGTCCAAAAGCATCTCCTGAAAATTCTTCTCTGGTTGCTACTAGAAGACTTCTTAAAGAGAGCCTTGAATTGGCAAAAAAATCCGATATCTCCTCTGACAAAATTGTGTTGGATCCTGCTATTGGATTTTTTAGAAGAGTTGGCAGGGGCCAGTTTTTTACAAAAATTAATTCTGACTGGCTAAAACGGGATTTATCAATAATTAAGAATCTGAATTCCTTAAAACAAAACCACCCTCTTCTGATCTCCGTTTCCAACAAATCCTTTCTAGGAAAAATCCTAGGAAAAGAAAATCCATCTGATCGACTATTTGGCACAATTGCAGCAGAAACTGTTTCTGTGATGAACGGTGCTAATATCGTTCGTACTCATAATGTGGAGGCAGCCAGGGATGCAATACTGATCGCCTCTCAACTATCCAAATAACACAAAGGCTTATAATCGATATTTTACCTTCTTAACAAGGTCTCATTGGAATTTAAAGAAGGATTAACTTTTGACGATGTTCTTCTTGTACCCAAATATTCTGATATTACAAGCAGGAGTCAGACTGATCTAACTACCAAACTATCTAGAAATATCTCAATTAGCATTCCGTTTGTGAGTGCAAATATGGACACTGTCACCGAGTCGTCCATGGCAGGTGCCATGGCTCGTGCCGGGGGCATAGGAATCATTCACAGATTTTTGACAATTAAAGAACAGGCAAATGAGGTCCTTAAGGTAAAACGTTCAGGCAGCATAATGATAGAAAATCCATACTCTATCTCTGTTGAAAAATCAATCCAAGATGCCCTAGACTATGCAGAAGACAAGGAGGTATCAGGCTTGTTGGTTGTTGATTCTGATTCCAAATTGATTGGGATTGTAACTGAGCGGGACCTGCTGTTTGCTAGCAAGACTGCCACAATTCAGGATGTTATGACCAGGGATGTGGTAACTGCAAAGGTTGGCGTCACACTAGATGAATCCAAAAAACTCTTACATCAGCACAGGATTGAAAAACTGCCAATAGTTGATGATTCTGGAATCGCAAGGGGCTTGATTACAAGCAAAGACATTACAAATAATGCCGATTTTCCAAATGCGTCTAAGGACAAGAAAGGCAGACCCCTAGTCGGGGCTGCAGTTGGGGTGAGGGGTGATTTTCTGGAAAGAAGTGAATCCCTTTTAGAGGCAGGCGCTGATGTACTTGTAGTTGATATAGCTCACGGACACAGTGAGAATGCCCTAAGTACAATTCGCAACATCAAAAAGGCATTTCCTGACTGTGAACTGATTGCAGGAAATATTGCGACTGCTCAAGGCGTTGAAGACTTGATTAGGGCAGGAGTTGATGCAGTAAAAGTTGGCGTAGGTTCTGGCTCGATTTGTATTACCAGAGTAATTACCGGTTCAGGCGTACCCCAGCTAACAGCAGTAATGGATTGTGCCAAAGTTGGAAAGGACCATGGGATTCCAATCATATCTGATGGCGGGACTAGGACTTCTGGCGATGCAACAAAGGCATTGGCCTCCGGTGCTTGCTCAGTAATGGTTGGCAGCATGCTGGGCGGAACTGATGAATCCCCCGGTACGGTTCTGACCAAAAATGGAAAACGATTCAAGGTTTATCGAGGAATGGCATCATTGGCCGCATCCATTGGAAGAAAATCCAAGGAAACAGGCTCACTGTCCCTTGATGATGATCTTAATGACTATGTTGCAGAGGGTGTTGAGGCAATGGTTCCTTACAAGGGCACCGTTACTGATATTCTAAAGCAGCTCACAGGCGGGGTACGTTCCGGCCTGAGCTATTGCGGTGCTCATACAATACCTCAAATGCAAGAAAATGCGGAATTTATCAAGATGTCAAGAGCCGGATTTGCAGAAAGCCAGCCACATGATGTTTCTTTAATGTAGATAATTTTTTAACCAGCACCTAGAATCATTGAATTGTGCTATCTAAAAGAACCATTATTGGATTGGCAGTTGGCAGTATAATCATTGCAATTGGAGGCTATTCTCTAATATCACATGTGGGTCCAATTACTATAAATGAGAATTACATCTTGTCAGTAGGTGACTCAATACCCTACACAATCCCTGCACCGGCTGACACCCCGCAACACATGGTGATCACAGGCGACTCTTTTGATCTAAAGCTTCAAAGCCCGGGAGAGGGAAGGCAGATTCCAAATACGTCATACAAGGAGGAACTAGTTCTTGATTGGACTCATGTCGAGGATGGCGAAACAAAAATTTTGATTCAAAATACCGGTGATGCAGAACTAACAATTACTGGTCAACTAATTAGAAGCTCTGATCCCATCTGGTTCACATATGATCTAATGGTCATGACCTCTGGAATCATCATTATGGGATTTAGCATGGGCTTTACCTTAAGAAAGCCTAAGGGATTTTAACTTAATTTAGTCTTGCAGACGGATATGACCCCAAAACTTTGATGAAAAGTGCCTCTTGTTTTATCTTATCTAGCATCTCTGAAATCTTGGAATCATCCCTGTGCCCCTCAAAATCCACATAGAAATTATACTCCCACGTATTTTCTTTGGTTGGCCTTGATTCGATTTTTGTAAGATTGACATTGTTCTTGTGAAAGCTCTCTATGATCCTATATAGTGAGCCAGGCTCGTGCTTTATTGAGAATATGATTGATGTCTTGTCGTTATCTGTCTTTGGACTGTATTCTTTTGATAAAATCAAAAATCTTGTGTAATTATTTAGATTATTTGCAATGTTGCTTAAAATTATTGGCATATCATAAATTTCTGCCGCGTCCTTACTTGCAATGCCTGCGCAGTTATCATTGTTTAATTCTTTGACAATTTTTACACTACCTGCTGTATCGTATGCAGGAATCGTTTTCATATTGTTTTCCTCAATAAATTTTCTGCACTGACCCAATGCCTGTGGATGTGAATATACAGTATCAATCTCGTCTTTTTTACCCCTTCCAATTAGGCAGTGCTCAATTCTGTGATAGATCTCACCTACTGCATTTAGTGATGTCAAATACAGCAAATCATAGCTTTCCCCGACACTGCCTTCCAGTGAATTCTCTACTGGTAAAACCGCATACTGGGTTTTATTCTCAGATGTGCTTTGTAACGCTTCGGCAAACGTAGAAAGGGGAACAGTCTGAACCTTTTCGGTAAAAAATGATTTTGCTGCTGCCTCACTATATGCACCTCGTTCACCCTGGAACGATACGCGTATCATCTCTTAGCCTCTTAGATTTACGAAATCACTGTTTCCAAAATTTGAGGAAAGTTTTCTTTCATCAATCCATGCACAGTCCGTGCACTTTATTGCATCACGCATTGGGACAACCTTGCCCCCGCACTTTCTACATTTAGTGAACAAAATTCCCAGATTCGGCTCGCTAATTCCAGCATGGATTGTGCCGTTAAGATGATTAAGAATTTTCAGTGTTACTATGTCATTGACTAGAGCTATATTTCTTATTCGTAAATTTCTTGTTGCGCATACGCATTCAACTTTTGAGGTGGTTGGCTTGCCGTTAATGTAGTCTATTGAAACTGCAATCATTGATGACATTACTGCTGCAACTGTTCCAATTATGATGTCCCCAACTTTGGGAATTGACAAAAGTTTTGGATTTTTTATGTTGGCTGTTCGTGATGCCTTGTCAATATCTTTCTCTCCAACTGTTGCCGCTCTGACCATATCTCCATCATCAAAGGCGTTGTCTCCTGCCTCATATTCTTCAATTGCCGCTATTTTCTCACCTGGGAGTACGGTATTTTCAGACATGCTGGGGTTTTTGTTTTTATGATTATAATTGTTTGTGGTCTGAGGTTCTGTTAAGCCACCTCTTTCTTTTCTTTTTTATCGGATTGGTATAACGAAGAGGAAATTGTAGATATTTTACATAATGCCATAAAGGAAATTCTCACCAGAATAAACCGTTCTTATTTAAAAGAGATCCATCCAAATAATCAATAATATTTTATAATTTTTAAGAAAATATGAGAATGAACTTTAGGTCTTTATGCTTAACGCAAAGAAGATACAGTGTAGGTTTGGTTACTTAACAGAATCGACTTCTTTGAGTGGTATATGTTTGGTTAAATGAGAATGCAAAAGCAAGATAATTTTATGGGATAAATTGAATTAAAGTTTTAAATTAAAAAAGACTAGGAACCATTTTCAAGCTCAATCATAATTACCATCAGGTAATCGACTATCATTAATCTAACCACAATAATTATAATTAACAGTTGTTATTTTTTCAGGCACATCAATGATGTATGGAGTGGGATTTGAACCCACGAAACCCTGTGGTAATCAACTGATAGTCGATCTATTTTGACCAGGCTCAAACCCATGCATTTTGAAATTAATCTGCATCTAATTTATGTTCAAAGAAGAAGGTGTCTCTCTGACTGGAAATCATATGGAGGCTGGGTTACAATGATAACACGGATTCATTGCAGAGAAAAACATCGCATTGCAAGAAACACCTGATACTGAAAATCCAACTGTTCCTTCACACTAGAGATTATAAAACCATTTTTCTCTTTTCTGCATTTGTTTTTAATCGTAAAATATGAAAAAATACTTTAATGAATGTCTGTTTTTTGTCAACTAATTACAGCTAGCATGTTTTATCAAAAATCAATCCCGCAAGTTAGCGTGGCTAAACGTTACAATTCTAAGATCAATTACAGGCTAACTGAGATTCCAATCAAATACATCAAAGTATGGAGGCAGGCTCAGGCCAGAAAACTAGACAAAGAAGGGATTGCCGAGCTTGCACGCTCTATCAAAAATGAGGGATTGCAAAATCCTCCAATGGTCCAAAAGGAAGCAAAAAATTCCTATCTCCTGATGTCCGGCCAAAGAAGGCTGGCAGCTCTCAAGAGGCTGAGGGCAAAGAAAATTCCCGTATTGCTATTAACTAACTCCTCAAAGTATGATCTTGAGGATGCAAAGGCAGCATCGGTAGTCGAAAACCTGCACAGAAACAAGATGAATACCAGAGATATGACTGCTGCATGTGTCTTCTTGACTGAAAAAACTGGCAAGTCAAAGGCCGCACAATCCCTTGGAATTTCATCCCAGACCCTAAAGAAATACCTTGGATTTGCAGCGGTTCCAGATAGATTAAGACAGTATGTCCCACAAGAAATTTCTCGTGATGATATCACCAAACTATACCAAATAGTCTCCAACATCCAAAAAATTGAAAACATTATACAAAAAATAGCCCCATTGGACATAAAGCTCCGAAAAGAATACCTGCGTGTATTGGCTCGCAGTCCAAAGTCATCCCATAAAAAATTATTAAAAATTGCAAAATCCCGCATGCTGCAACAAAAAATCAAACTTGAGTTGACAAAGGGTGCTGCAAGAAAATTAAAAAAACATGCAAGCAAAAACAATGTGAATCCTGATCAGATGGCAAACAAGATTTTGTCTGACTGGCTCAAAAAAAGATAATTCCAAGACTAGAAATAATCATTTTCATATATTCAAAACATGCCCTGTCGTGGAATCTGCACAAGATATAGAGCACTAAAAAAGGTTGGAGAGACAAGGTACAGATCTGGCCAAAAGCGTTGCACCTCTTGTGAAATTTTCATACATTGGGATGGCACCAACTGTCCCTGTTGTGGAATGGCTCTTAGAACAAAGCCAAGGGGTAACCAAGCAAGGCAGAGATTATTGCTGGTACAACAAGAAAAAAGAAATTGATATTACATTACTACGTGGCGGCACCGGTACGAGATGATACTGTTTGGGTACAACAAGAAAAAAGAAATTGATATTACATTACATCTAGTTTCTTGAAAAGAAATTCTTTATTTTGGCTCTAACTGTATTTTTAGGCATTGGTTCTTGGGGGATTTTCTTCTTTTGTGCATATTTTTTGTCATGTTCTGCTAAAATTTTGTCAATCTCATCATCGCTTAATGCAGGCTCTCTTTTTGGCTTCTTTTTGGAGGGTTGCAGTGATACTATCTTCTCATCTAGCTTTTGAGTCTGAATCTTGAGATACAGTATATCTGTATTGTATAGTTTCTTTCCATTTTGAAGTGAATTTAAAATAAATTCATTTCTTCCCATGTCTCCCCTGCCTGAGTCAATCAGATCTTGTACCTTTTGTATTTTATCTAAATCCATTTTGTATCATTATATTTAGCATAATTTAGAAATTTCGAATTGATGTATGATAAGAGATTTCAGAATTTCATTTTTTGAGTTTTCAAATACAAAATACAGGCAATAAAACACATGTAAAACCGCTTTGCAGTAGAGGCTTTTCATACTAATGGTACATTGCTTCCCAACATGTTTTATGGTGTGATTTTTTCGAACGTTTTGTTCTTTGAGAGTGACTAGAGCCACCAATTATAACTGATTTCTCACACTTTACACATGTATGATTTCTATATTATCTCATATGAGAATAATCTAGAATTACAAAATCATGGCTGACCATTGTGAGAAAAGTGATGTGGGAGTTATATGAAATATTCTCTAGTGTCTGATAGTAGACTGATCGCCACAGTCAATAGTTAATGTTAAAATCAAAATTTTAAAAATTAAATCTTGTTGTCAAAATAATAAATCTTCAAGTTAACAGTAAACACATTCAATTTTTTTATCACATATACTATATTTTGAAACTGTGTATTACTTGTATATTGATGAAAGTGGAGATGCAGGGGATTATTTAGACAAACATAATAAAGTAATAGATGGAAGTTCTAAATTTTTCACTCTAGCTGGGATCATAGTAGATGATATATTAAAAATAAAACTCAATAATGAAATTAACTCCATAAGTAACAGATATTTTTCAAAGACAATACTACCTGAAAATTTCAAGATTCATTATCATCCATTAAGAAACAAACGCCCTCCATATGATAAATTATTAGACACTCAAAGATTTCAGCTAGCCAATGATATGTTTGAACTTATCAAAAAATCAAACTGTCATCTTTTGTCAGTTACAATAAATCTAGACAGTCACTGTACAAAATATGGTATGTCAGCAGACCCCAAAGCATATGCTATCTTGATACTGCTGGAGAGATTCCAAGATTTTCTTGAAGAGCATGATGCTGAAGGCAGGGCAATTTATGAGAAATTTAACAAAAAGGCTAGAAAAAAGACAGAACGAACCATCAAAGGATTAAAAGAAATTTTGCAGTTTAGGCATTACAAGAAGCTTGATAATATACGAGGTCATGTAGAAAATGGAGATCCCAAAACATCACCAATACTGCAACTTGCAGATTTTTTTGCATATGCTGTATGGATAAAGCAAACCACTTCTAATTCCTCTCAAACTAGATGGTTGTCAATCAAAGACAAGTATTATCGATTAGATTATGGGTCGTACAAAGTAGAGAATGTTGAAATCTAAAGGCGATTCCTGAGCTCTTGTTTCCAAGTCTCATAGTTAGCATTACACCAACGGAACCGTAATAACACTATCAATTACTATTTTTTAAAGGTTCGGTATTGCAGGTTCTGTTGCGTTCATGAGGTATAGGCGCGAATCTGTCTGGTAGAACAAGTTTTAATCAAGACCTGCAAACACACCAGCTTACAAGTACCTGGGATCGTTTCTCTGTTCCTCGGCTTCTTTTCTGCATCTATCACAGAGCAATATTTTGAGATCATCTTCCACATACTCTTTGAGATCATCACGCTTTTCATCACAAAATTCACAGCAGATGGTGTTTCTCTTTGTATTGCCTGTTCTTTTACATTCCTTGCACATGTGAGTCAAAATGCCCATGAACAGCACACTATCTGCCTTTTGATCATCATCATCATAGTTCAAAAAACAGACTCTGCATCTAAAGCCCGACATTTCTACTCCTCTCCAAACTTGCGTTTTGCATTAGTGTGAGCTGCTTGTTATTACCGGATACGAAAATCAGGGATTCTTCAGCAGACATCTTGCCATTTATGCCACTGTGATTTTTGATAAAGTTATAGTATATTCTAAATTGCCTGAACATTGAACCGTCCTCTTTTTTCAGTCCACGTCTAACCGTCTCCCAATCCCTCATGGTTCCGTTAAGACGCTCCATCTTGTTATTGTTCATGTCTCTTGCTATGTGGGTATGACGAACATGGGAAGTCAATTTTCTGTCTGAATTTCTTTGCCTCCATTCTGCCTTCCATGCATCATGGAAGTTTGGGGCTGAATCTGAGATCAAAGTATGAGGAATCATGCCTGCCTGCCTTTCTGACATCCTAAATATTGGTCTTATGTTTTCAGTATATTTCTTATCGGATATTTGCTGTGCAATCATGAATCTTGTTTCATCATCCATCATGGTATAGACCCATTTTAGCATACCGCTAAACTTGGCATGCAGTTCATCAGTTCTCCATCTGTTAGACACCATTGGGGTTATGGCGTCTGTGTGTTTGGATATCATATCAGTATATTTGACCAGCCAGCGATATATCGTAGAATGATTTACAGTCTTGCCTTACTGGAACAAAGAAAGGGTACGTTAATGTTTAAGATTGTGTAAATCTATTACTGCCGGGAATCATTACTGATATGTGAAAAACCAGGCTAAACCAAATTTAGCTCTAGTGTCTATCCCTCATGAACGCAACAGAATCGAAAAATCTCACTTAAACAACAACGATGAAATTCATTTCCTAAAATGGCTTATGAAATATTATATCAAATCTAACAAAAAATACCTGTAAGTTATTTGTGAAATTGTGACATATTTTGAGACAATGGATATATGGTAAATACAGCTCAAAAAGGAGCCTTGATTGGACATGTTCCAAATATGCTAATAATACTCCATCTTTCTGTGTATACCCTAAGAGCCCAACAAATCATATATCTTTAAAAATTTGATAAAAATCATGAGGGCACTAGTCTATGACGAATATACCACAGATGATAATTTTTCTAAAATCCTACAGGTCAAGGATATCCCAATCCCCCAGCCAAAATCAAACGAAGTTGTATTCAAAGTAAAGGCAGCTGCTCTGAATTATGATGATATTTGGGGAATGCGAGGAAAACCCTTGGCAATCCCCCTGCCACATATTTCTGGAACGGACGCTGCAGGTGTAGTAACTGCAGTTGGCAGCGATGTCAAAAATATCAAGGTTGGAGACAGAGTGGTTTCACATGGAAACATGTCTTGCAGGGTTTGCAAAGCGTGCACTGATGGAAGGGAATTTGATTGTAGGAGGCGAACCATTTGGGGTTTTCAAACCGGTCCGCTATGGGGAGGCTATTGTGAATTTACACATCTTCCAGAAGTTAACGTTGTAAAAATTCCAGAGGGCCTCTCATATGATCAGGCTGCGGCAGCATCAATGACTCTGCTGACTTCCTGGCATATGTTAGTTGGCAGGGCAAAAATTCAGCCCGGTCAAATAGTCTTGATCATGGGTGGCAGTTCTGGAGTAGGAAACTATGGAATTCAAATTGCCAAGCTTTTTGGATGTACCGTTATAGCAACTGCAAGTCCTGACAAACTAGACAAATTATTAGACCTTGGGGCTGATTTTGCAGTAGATCACAGAAGGGAAGATTGGCACAAAAAAGTAAGATCAATTGCAAAGAAAATCCCAAGACCGTTTGGTGATGCCACCGGCGTAAATGTGATTTTTGAACATATTGGAGGTTCTCATTGGAACAAGGAATTGACTCTGCTAAATTATGGTGGGACTATTATTACAACCGGTGCAACAACAGGTTATGATGCTAAAACTGATCTGCGCCATATTTTCTTTAAGGGCATAAACATTCTGGGTTCCACGCAGGGCACAAGGGCTGAATTAGAAGAAGGCCTGTATTGGATGTCAAAGGGAAAAATAAGGTCAGTCATTGATTCTGTATATTCCTTGGAAGATGCCCCCAAGGCTCATACGAAGATGTTGACTGGAAAGGGCATGTTTGGAAAAATCCTGATCAAACCAGGTCTTGACTGATATGAATCCTGATAATGACGTTCATTCTAAAACAAATTCTATTTTGGATGAGGCAAACAGGCTGTTCCTACAGGGAAAATTCCAGCAAGCAGTCCGTTATTATGATAAGATCTTAAATGAAAACCCTAAACATCTTAGCTCCCTTAACAACAAGGGATATGCGCTGAGCAAACTAAAAGATTTTGATGGCGCGATAAAGTGCTATGATGCGGCATTGGCTATTTCTCCAGGCGACACATCTGTACTAGTTAATAAAATCTCGTCATTTCGTAAGCGGGGCACACTCAACGAGGAGGCACTATCTATTTGTGATGCGATTCTAAGTGATAACCCAAGATACAATATTGCCCTATATCATAAGGAAAGAATTTTGTTTTCTATGGGCAGTTTTAAAGAATCCGTTTTATGCTGCAATGAAATATTGAATGATTATCCTGATAATGGAGATGTGTTGTTTGACAAATCCTGCTGCCTTGTAATGCTATCCCAGTACGATGAGGCTCTGGATTTGTTGGAGCATGCCATTTCTCAGGGCATGCAATACAAAACTAAGGCAAAAAAATCAAAACTATTTGAAAAATTCTCCAACAACTCTAGATTTCAAAATCTAGTGCTGTAACGCTATAACCAGTGCGGAATTTCCAAGTATTCATCAATACTCTCTTTTCTTAAAATTTTCAAGAGGGCATTTGCTTGTGGAGTGGACAAAACAGGCTTGTCAAACTGGTTGTCTGTAGAAATTCTTGGGCATGCCACTTGGATAAACGCATCTATCCCTTTCAAATTTCTCAGTCTGTCATTTGTAATGTCAGTTAATGCAAACAACTGAACATCCTTGCCTTCTGATTCCAACTCTTTTTTGATCTTTAATGCAAAGACTTTGGATAGCTGACCTTCTTTTAACCCCACAATTACGCCAAACGACTGTGCCTCAGCTGCCTTGTATATTGCAAGAGTGGCTTTCTTTTTTAGTTTCTGGGCAAATTCTGTAACTTCCCTGACTTCGTTAAAGTATGGATCCAAAACATATGTTGGCAAATTAGTTGACAGTGCAATTCCTGCTGCATGAAAGTTACTCTGTCCCAAAAAGACATACGCGTCAACCTCTTTTTTTAATTCCGATGCAGGGTAAAACTCACAACCAAAAACCTGTCCGTCATTTAGCTGCCCCCTGCCTTTTCCGATTCTGACTTTAATTCCGCCTTGGGCTAGTATCTTTTCTACTTTGTCGACTTGATGCAAATGCTGGCTGTCTGTAACCAATGAGATGATTTTTCCCCTTAGGATCTCTGTGCATTTTTTTGCAACACTATCAAACTCAACATCATCAAATGCATCAATTAACACCAAATTTTTTTCTAGTGATTCTGTATTGATTGTGTGTCCGATGTTAAATTGAATTTCAGAGCCCAAAACCTTTGCACCGTTGACATTGAGATCGCATGTTCCCCAAGTTGTATCGGCTAGAACATATGCGGGAATTCCAAACTTTTTTGTAATCTTCATTGCAGTCTCTTGAACTTGCGGCAGTATCCCGTCAGGTCCGTTTAATGAAACTGATGCAGGGTTTTTTTCCTCGATTTCCTTGAAAATCCTTTCATTGTCTACTATGATCAATTCAGCTTGGAATATCATATTATTAATTTAAACCAACTGTAGCCTCAACAACTAAAAATGTCTTAGCTGGTGAGGAAATCTGTGGAAAAAGAGACTGTTCTTCATGTTGGCTTTGATGATACTGATTCGCCTAAGGGAATGTGTACGACTTTTCTGGCTTACAAAATAGTCGATTTACTACAAAAGCAACATGCAGAATTTTTAGATTTTCCCAGGCTAATCCGATTTAATCCTAACATTCCGTGGAAAACCAGAGGAAACGGGGCCGTTTCCATGAAAATCAAAACAAAAAATCCCACAAAAATAAAAAGCCAAATCAAAGACTATGTTTCAAAATATTCTGATACTAAAAATGGCGCAAACCCCGGGCTAGTATTCTTTCAAAGCAGCTTGATTCCGCCAGACTTTACTAGTTTTAGCAAACTAGCCTTATGGCAACTAATCAGTCGTAACACAGCAAAAAAGTTTGCCAAAAAAAATAATCTCGAAGTTTACTATCAAGGAAATGGACAAGGACTAGTTGGCGCAATCGGCGCTATGGGTTATGATTTTAATGATCATACTTTGGAGCTTTTGAGCTATCGCAAAAAGCCAAAATTTGGAAAGGAAAGAAAAATTTCTGCTCAAAGCGTAAAAGATATGCAAGAGAAAACTTTTCCTGATACCTTTAATAGCTTTGATACCAAAAAAGGCCGAGTTTTGATTACTCCTCATGGACCTGATCCTGTCTTCTATGGAGTTAGGGGCGAAAACGTAGACTCGCTAGTTCATGCCACTAAAATCCTAAAGACTCCTGAAAAACTTGATGGTTATATGATCTTCAAATCAAATCAAGGAACCGGTGATCATTTGAAAAACGAGCTAACTTTTGAAAATATCAAGCCTTATGCTTCTGGAAGACTTGCTGGTGTTGTATGCAACGTCCCAAAAATCACAAAGGGAGGGCATGTATCCTTTAAAATCATTTCAAACAATCATGAATTCTGGTGTGCTGTCTACAAACCTACCGGAATGACTCACATCGCCTCAAATCTGCTAAGGGGAGATAAGATATCCGTGGGCGGCGGAGTTCGAAAGGCCTCCAAAAATTATCCTAGGACTATCAATCTGGAATTTATTGACGTTGTTTCTCTTGCAAAGGACATTACTGCATCCAATCCTGCATGCAAAAAATGTAGCAAAAAAATGAAATCAAAAGGCCTCAATCAGGGATTTGAGTGTATTCGATGTGGAAAAAAGGCCTCCAAAAAAATACCTGTTGAAATTTCAAGAAAGATCAAAAGGCAGCTTTATCTTCCAAAAATCTCCGCACACAGGCATCTTACAAGACCCTTGCAACGAATTGGTGCAAAAAACGACTCCTCAAAATTTGATGCGTCGCTTTCATGGTTTTGCGTTTACAGAAATTAACTGGTAGTAGCGGGGAGTAGATTTGAACTACTGAACTGCGGGTTATGAGCCCGCCGGGATGACCTGGCTTCCCCACCCCGCTGAAGATAAATGAAGTTGTGCGGTATATACGCTTTATCTAATCTTTGAAAGTAATTAATAGGATTTCAAAAGATTTCTCTTCATGGATAAAAGAATCCAGATTGGCGCAATTGTTGTCGCCATTGCATTTTCTGTATTGGTCTTGACGTCTCCTGATGATCCCATACCCTTGCCTGAACCAAACTCGACTCCTGAGAATGCTTTTGTAACTGTACTGGCTGAGAATCTCAACAAGCCTCGTGCCATTGCCATATCCGATGATCGAATCTTTGTAACTGAAAAAGATGGAAAAATCAGGGTCATACAAAACAGCACACTGTTAGAATCGCCTTTGACCACATTACGTACTGCTGATGTCTTTGATGGCGGATTGTTGGGAATAGCGTTGCATCCAAACTTTTCTGCCAATCATAAACTGTATGTGTTTTTGACCTATGAGGAAGATGACAAGCTGTGGAACAAAATTCTCCAAATTACCGAATCTGATAATAAACTTGTTAATGCCAAGACAATCTTGGATAAAATCCCCGGATCTTCGTTTACAAATGGAGGCTTTATGAAGTTTGGACCTGATAACAAGCTGTACGTGGGAACAGGAACTGTTTCTGATGCATCTCATCTTCCACAGGATCTTGAGTCCCTGTCAGGAAAAATCTTAAGACTAAACGATGATGGCACCATCCCTGAGGACAATCCTTTTTCTGATTCCCCGGTTTATTCGCTAGGACACCGAAACCCTCAGGGAATGACTTGGGATGCCAATCAAAACATGTTTGTGGCAGAGTTTGGACCAGAAAAAAACGATGAGATCAACCTAGTTCAAGCAGGTAAGAACTATGGATGGCCTGAACAGCAATGTTCCGGAGATGAGAATTTTGAAGGGGCCATTCTTTGCTATGATCCAAGTATTGAACCTGGCGGTATCCTACACTACTCGGGGGACTCTCTGGATTTTGAGTCCTCATTTATTATGGCCTCTCTGCGGGCTGCCAACCTATACCAATTAGACTTTGATGAGGGCCTAAGCTCCCAAAAGTCAATACTCAGTGGCATAGGCAGGGTCAGGGATGTGGCAGAAGGCCAGGACGGCAGCCTTTATGTAATTACTTCAAATACGGATGGAAAAGGTTTTCCAGACAGCATGGATGATAAACTGTTGAGGATATTAAAATAAAATGCCTGATTCATCAGTTTCAAAGTTTTTTGAAAAGTCCAGAAAGGAGAGGCTAGACATTGTCGCAGACTTTGCAAGCCTTACGCCTGAAGAACTAAAGATTTTACAGGGCGATAATGGCGGAATCTCCTTTGAAAAAGCTGACAGGATGGTAGAGAATGCCATTGGAACATTTTCACTTCCACTGGGAGTTGCCACCAACTTTAGAATCAACGGAAAGGACTATGTGGTTCCGATGGTAATTGAGGAGCCCTCTGTAATAGCTGCTGCATCCAAGGGAGCAAAGATAGCACGAATCAAGGGCGGCTTTGAGGCAACAGCCGATGAGTCCTTTAGCATTGGCCAAATACAGATTCTAGACGCTGACTCATCCTTGGCAATTTCACAGATAAAAAATTCCGCAAATGACATTCTACAGCTGGCAAATTCCAAAAGCAACACACTATCAAAGATGGGCAAGGGCGCCAAAAAAGTTTCCTGCAAAGAAATCAATGCCCCGTCCGGGACAATGCTGATTGTCGAACTGCTAATTGATGTAGGCGATGCAATGGGTGCAAACGTAACTAATACCATGTGTGAGGCAGTCTCTCCGCTAATTGAAAAGATTACCGGCGGGCGAGCACTGCTGCGCATACTCTCAAACTATTCCACCAGAAGAATGGCAAAGGCAAGAGCTGTGTTTGAAAAAGAGGCCGTGGGGGGTGAGGATGTAGTTGATAATATTGTCTCTGCGTTTGAATTTGCAGACAATGACGTGTACAGGGCAGTGACTCATAACAAGGGTATCATGAATGGAACCATAGCTGTTGCAAATGCCGTCGGTCAGGACAGCAGGGCTATTGAGGCTGCAGCAAATGCATATGCTGCACAATCCGGAAGATACCGTTCCCTAAGCAGATGGAGCAAGGATGGTAATGGAGATCTGGTTGGAACCTTGGAGATTCCTCTTTCTGTTGGCATTGTTGGCGGGATTGCAAACGTCCATCCTGTGGCAAAGGTATGTGCCAAAATTTTGGGGGTCGGTTCTGCACAAGAACTTGCATGTGTCATGGCAGCCACCGGGCTGGCCCAAAACTACAGTGCAATCAGGGCCCTTTCAACTGAAGGAATACAAAAAGGACACATGCGCCTTCATGCAAGAAACCTGGCCGCAGCAGCTGCCGGTGATGGTGCCACACCTGATCAAATAGATCAAATCGTTCAAAAAATGATTGAAGAAAAGAACATCTCACTTGAGAGGGCCAAAGAGCTGCTTGAGCAAATCTAAACATGCGATTATATACCTAAAAAGTCAAAAAATTGAGAATGTCTGAAGTAAAATTTGCTATTCCAAAGGGCAGTCTTGAGGATGCCACTTTCAAATTGCTAGAAAAGTCTTGGACTAGGGTAAACAGAAAAAGCAGAACATATCGGGTTTATCTGGATGATCCCAGCATTATTGTAAAGATGCTGCGCCCCCAAGAAATCCCCACGCTGGTTGCAGAGGGACTGTATGATGTGGGAATTACAGGCAAGGACTGGGTAAAGGAGACAAACTCTGATGTTGAGCCTGTCTTGGATTTGGAATATGGAAAAATCAAGCTAGTGATTGCCTTTCCTGACAAGTATCGTTACAAAAATCTTGATGAAATGATTGCAGACTATGGCAAAAAGAAAAAGACGCTTCGAATCTCATCAGAGTATCTTACCACTGCTTCCAAATTTCTAAAGCAGTCTCAGTCTTACAAAAAATATTATGGATCCCAAGATCCGCTAATTGTCACTCCCTGGGTCAGATTGGGAGATAACAAAAGCGTCCAGATTCACTTATCATTTGGCGCAACTGAGGCAAAACCCCCCGAAGACGTTGATGCAATTATGGACGTCACTGAGACTGGAACCACCCTTAAACAAAACAAACTCAAGATTGTTGATCAAGTGCTGACCTCCACTGCACACCTGATTGCAAACAAAAAGTCGTTAAAGGATTCCAAAAAGAGGGAAAAAATATTTGATATCATTACGTTGATGAGGGGTGCAGTCTATGGCAGAAAATTCCTGCACATCTATCTGAATGTGGAGGAGAAGAACCTAAAAAAGCTCTTGACACAGATGCCGTCTTTAAAAAAGCCCACCATCAGCCCGCTAAGCGAGGAAGGGTGGTTTGGCGTAAACACGGTGATTAAAAAAGAAGAGTTCCATAAACTCATTCCCAAGCTAAGGAAGATTGCTCAGGGTCTTGTGGTTCATGAACCAAGACAAATACTTGAACTTGAGGAGATAAAGCGTGACGAAGAAAATTGATGAGAATAATCAAAGTATCCAATGTTGAAAAGTTTGCAGAAAAAATCACGCCAAGACAGCCCCAAGACAACAAGGCGATAGTTGAATCCATCCTAAGGAACGTCAAAAAAAATGGCGATGATGCCGTTAAAAGGTATGAGAAAAAGTTCAGCAAGGCAGTCATCTCGTCTTTGCGCGTATCCCAAAACGAGATCAGAGGTGCATACTCTAAAGTTTCAAAGACTCAACTTGTTGCATTAAGACTGGCAAAAGCCAGGCTTGCCAAGACGGAGGAATCTGCTGTTAAATCGCTTCTAGGGGGCAAGACGATTAGCCATGACGGAGTAAAAATTTCAAAGACCTTTACCCCCATTCAGAGCGTGGGATGCTATATTCCCGGCGGGCTGGCAAGATATCCCAGCTCCGTAGTCATGTCTGTAACCCCGGCTAAAATTGCAGGTGTCAAGAGGATAGTTGTTGTATCCCCACCAGACCCTGATGGAAAGATTGACCCCCTGACAGTTGTTGCTGCCGATATCTGCGGCGCCAATGAAATCTACAAGACAGGCGGCGTGCAATCCATTGCCGCACTAGCTTATGGGACAAAATCTATCTTGAGGGTTGATAAGATAGTCGGCCCAGGTAACGCGTTTGTTACTGCTGCAAAATCCCTGGTCAGCAACCAGACAGGAATTGACATGCTTGCAGGTCCCACCGAGTTGGGAATCATTGCAGATGCGTCTGCAAATCCAAAGTTTGTCGCATTGGATCTAATCTCTCAGGCAGAACACAGCAGTGATACCTTTTGCTATCTGCTTACCACCTCGTTAAAACTTGCACGATCAGTTGAGAGTATAATCTCAGAACTGATTTCTACGGTCCAACGCAGAGACATCGCCTCCTCCAGCCTCAAAAATAATGGATTTATTGGAATCTGTAAAACCAATTCTGATATGATAAAACTTGCAAATATCTTGGCACCAGAACACCTGCAAGTAATGACCAAAAATGCGCAATCCATGTCTGCAAAAATTACCTCTCCTGGACTGATCCTAATTGGAAATAACACGCCCTCATCTGCCAGTGACTATGTTTTAGGCTCAAATCACATTCTTCCCACAAACGGATTTGGAAGAATCCGAGGTCCGCTCTCCGTTTTGGACTTTGTCAAGGTAAACACCTGCGTTACCTCGTCAAAAAAGTCACTATCAAAAATATCAAGACATCTCAAAGCCCTAACAGATGCCGAGGGCTTACCCAACCACTATGAGGCAGTAAGAGGTAGACTGGATTGAAAAAGAATTGGCTTGAGGATAGGATCAAGAGGCTTGACTCCATAGGCGGATACCAAAAGCCTGATCTCATCCAGGATTCAGTAAAGCTTGATTCAAATGAAAATTACGTTGTGCCAAAACAATTTCAAAACGATGTAATCTCATCTGCAAGAAAAAATTCTGACATACGAGAGTACCCCCTTGGCGGCGTTGAGAGACTGGTACTTGCCATATCAAAGCTTGCCAAGATGCCTGCCTCAATGATTGGCGTAGGCAACGGTTCGGATCAAATTTTGGATCTGATTCTTTCTAACTTTGCATCCAAAAAGACCAAGGTCTTGACCTCCAATCCTACGTTTGGATTTTTTGAGGAACGCTGCAAGCTATATGGCATTCCGTTACTTGCAATCCCCTTTTCTGATGATATGAAGTTGGATATTGAGGATTTCATAAGACAATCCAGAAAGGCCAGCATCCTTTATCTTGATTCTCCCAACAATCCTACGGGATTTCAATTCCCAAAAAGCGAGCTACAAAAGCTTGTGAGATCCTTTGCCGGCCTTGTAATAATTGATGAGGCATACGGGGAATTTGGCAGGTATTCCCTTTCAAGCATGGCCAAGACCCAAAACAACCTGGTTGTTGTACATACGCTCTCAAAGTCATTTGGCCTGGCAGGACTGAGACTGGGTTACTTTGTTGCCAATAAAAAATTCACCGAGGCCTTCATGAATGTCTTGCAGTATCCGTATCCCCTTGGCACTATTACAATTGAATCCGGAATTGAATCCTTGGAGAAATCTCATATCGTAAGGGAGGCCATCAGTAATGTCAGAACTGAAAGGACCAGAATCATTGAAACCTTGCAAAGATATGATGCCTTTGAGGTGTTTGACTCTGAGGCCAACTTTGTCCTTTTTGATGCCCACGGTGCCTACAAGCGCGTCTATTCGGCACTTGTAGAACAGGGAATCTCGATTCGCAAGCTGGGCAAAATCGGCAATCACAATGGCTGTCTTAGAGTAACTGTTGGAACAAAAGAGATGAACTCAAAATTCTTATTGGCAATTCGTGACTTGTTGGGATGACTCTGAGCAAAAAATCTGACGGAATCTATGTGAACTCCTCCAAAATTGATGCGGCACTGCACCAGATAGATACTGTGGTCTTTGACTGCGATGGGGTACTAATTGATATTACAAAATCCTATGATCTGACAATTATCAAAACGACTCGATATGTCTTAAAGAACCTTGCAAAAATTGATGATGCAGTTGACTTTGATTTTTTTAAAATTATTGACGGGTTCAAGTCTACGGGCGGCTTTAATGACGAGGTTGATCTGACATATGCTGCAATAATTTCTATTGTCGGTGCAGCAAAACTAGAAAAAGATCAGGCCAGCTTTATCTGTGATGTAATTGAGAACTCTGACTCTGACGGCATTGTTTCTGCACAAAGATATGTTGAGAGTCTAGTTGATATCAGTGAGATCAAAAGACAACTGTCTTATCCTGGAATAGCGCATCATCAAAGTATACTGTATCAGATCTTTGATCAGATTTTTTACGGCCCTGCACTGTATGAAAAATTATTTCAAAAAAAACCTTTAGTTTTTTCCAAACCCGGCCTAATCGAGCAGGACGACGTAATTCTAAATGACGCATTACTTGATCGGCTATTAAAAAAATTTCCCTCAAGGATATCCATGGTTACAGGCAGAGGCCAGGAATCAGTCAGATATTCCCTAAAATCCCTGCTCAACAAGTTCAATCTTGGCAACTCTGTGTTTCTTGAGGATGAACCGCGCGAGCTTGCAAAGCCCAACCCACAGCCTCTTGTGGATTCAATCTGTGGAATGGATGGCAAGTTCACTTTGTATGTTGGTGATTCTATGGAGGACTTTATCATGGCAAAAAAGGCCACTGAATTGGGTCACAAGACTGTCTTTTGTGGCATTGTGGGTACTAGCACAAATCCACAAGAAAAATTACAGCTATTTGAGCAAAACGGTGCCATCCTGGCATTGGATTCAATCCACCTGCTGCCAAAGGTATTAAATTTAGAGTGATGCATAATACATCATATCTGTGATAACATGGCAACACCAAGAAAGGCATCAACTAAACGGGACACCAAGGAAACCAGCATTTGCGTGTCTGCAAACCTGGACGGAACTGGAAAGACATCAATTAAGACCGGAATAAACTTCCTGGATCACCTGATTGTGTCTTTTGGCAAGCATGCCATGATGGATCTCAGGGTCGAGGCAAAGTCAAATGACGGCATTGAGCACCATCTAATTGAGGACACTGCAATTGCACTGGGCCAAACCATTGACAAGGCACTGGGCTCTAGGGGTGGAATTGCAAGATTCAGTTATGCCTCTGTCCCGATGGACGAATCCCTTGCTGAGGCCTCCATTGATCTGGTAAAGCGGCCATTCTCAAAGCTGAGCCTGCATGTCAAGCGTAACAAGATTGAGGGCGTATCAAAAGAGGATCTCGAGCATTTTTTCCAGTCGCTGCTGCAGAATCTCAACAGCTGCATCCACCTTACCGTAAAGTATGGGGACAATGATCACCACAAGGTCGAAGCTGCAATAAAATCACTTGCAGTCGCACTAAGACATGCATCTGCCATAGACAAAAAACAAAAGGGGATTCCAAGCACAAAGGGCTCGATGTAATGGTCAGCGTTGCAATTTTTGACTATGGTGCCGGAAATATCTTTAGCCTGAAAAATTCCCTTCAAAAAGTTGGTGCCACAGTTGATGTGATAACTAATTTTGATAGTGCAAACGTATACTCTGGCCTGTTGCTTCCGGGCGTGGGAAACTTTGATCCTGCCATGAACAGCATCAGGAATTTTTCCAAAACACAGTTCCAAGATTACGTGGGAGACATGCCCGTTCTTGGAATCTGTCTTGGGATGGAGATGTTTTTTGCAAAGAGTGAGGAAGGTGTACAGGAGGGCCTCAATGTAATTGACGGCCAAGTCATAGTGCTGCCTGCCTCTATGAAAGTGCCCCACATGGGATGGAACAGCCTTGAAATCAAAAAACCCGGCAAAATCCTTGAGGGAGTAAAAGATGGCTCTTGGGCCTATTTTGTCCACTCATACAGAGTCAAGCCTGACTCCCCTGATGTGATTACTGCCGAATCTGATTACGGAATCAAAGTTCCGGCAGTTGTTGAGCATGGGAATTTTTTTGGCACGCAGTTTCATCCTGAAAAGTCAAGTGCGGCAGGGAAGATAATGCTAAATAATTTCCTAAAAGAGTGTAAGAAATGAAAGTCATACCTGCTATTGATTTAATGGGTGGCCAAGTAGTCAGACTGTACAAGGGCGATCCCGCCCAAAAGACAGTGTACAGTGACAATCCTGTAGAGATGGCAAAACGGTGGGAATCAGCAGGGGCTGACATTCTTCACCTGGTGGACTTGGATGCGACTCTTGGCATAGGCTCTAACCTAGACATGATTAAAAAAATTCTCAGAGTCATATCCATACCTGTGCAGGTGGCAGGAGGACTACGAAGCAGATCACTTGCCCTTGAGATGGCCCGTCTTTCAGAGCGGATTGTACTTGGGACCCTGGCATTTAAGGACAGGCCCCTCCTGCAGGCACTCTTGTCAGAACTTGGGCCGCAAAAAATTGTAATATCAGTTGATCATAAGGATAATGAGATTGTAATACATGGCTGGCAGGCCGGCACCGGAATTAAGTTAATACCTGCAATCAGGGAATTCCTTGATATGGGATTTACTGAATTTTTACTAACTGATGTTGGCCGTGATGGAACACTTGAGGGACCTGACTTGGAATTTCTGGGGCAGGCATGTGCACTGCCAAATGCCAATGTAATTGCAAGCGGGGGGATCTCTAATAGTAATGATGTCAAGTCTGTAAAGGAAAAAAACGCGTTTGGCGTAATACTTGGAAAGGCACTCTATGAGAACAGAATTTCAATAAAAGGCGCAAAAGGGTTATCATGACTCTGACTAAGCGAATCATTCCATGCTTGGATGTAAAAAACGGCAGGGTGGTTAAGGGACTGCACTTTGAGTCCATCAGGGATGCAGGGGATCCCGTGGAACTGGCAGAAAGGTACAGCAACGAGGGTGCAGACGAGCTGGTTTTTCTTGATATTACTGCATCTGATGAGCGGCGAAAGACGATTCAGGATTTGGTTAGAAGGGTGGCCTCTGTAATTGACATACCGTTTACGGTAGGCGGCGGGGTAAACTCTTTGGATGATGCAAGAAACATCTTGCTAAACGGCGCAGACAAGGTCGGAATTAATACCGGTGCGATAAAAAATCCCGGGGTTATCACGGAACTAATGGAGTTGTTTGGACGCCAATGCGTTGTGGTGGCAGTAGATGCAAAACGCAATTACGACATTGCAGAGAAAAAAAATGTCTTTGCTGAAAACAACAGGCAATTCTGGTTTGAGGTCTTCATTTATGGCGGCAAAGAGGGTACCGGAATTGACGTGATTGACTGGGTTCAGAATGCCGAAAGACTGGGAGCCGGGGAAATTCTTCTTACCAGCATTGACAATGATGGAACAAAAGACGGGTATGATATCTTGCTGACACAAAAGGTTGTTGAGTCACTCTCCATACCTGTTATTGCCTCAGGAGGCTGTGGGAGGCCTGATGACATGGTTGACGTTTTTACAGAATCAGACGTTGATGCCGCACTTGCCGCCTCAATCTTTCACTATGAAACCCACGGGGTAAACAGCGTAAAGTCATATCTGAAAAACCGACAAATCCCTGTAAGGTTATAATAGCTATTTTACAGATTTTTCTTGTGGACAAATCAGTTGGCGATATAGACTTTGAAAAGAGTGGGGGCCTTGTACCTGTGATTGTTCAGGATGCAAACACAAAAGACGTTCTGACCCTAGCCTACACAAACAAGGAATCACTGGAACTTGCAAAAAAGACTGGAAACTCTTGGTTTTGGAGTCGCTCTAGAAACAAACTCTGGATGAAGGGTGAAGAGTCTGGCAACACTCAAAAAATCAGGGAAATCCTAGTTGACTGTGATTCAGATGCAGTTATCTACCTTGTTGAACCCTCCGGTCCTGCCTGCCATCTGGGCAATAAAGTCTGCTTTCACAACTCTTTGAGATAACTAGCAGACTGGCTCATAGTTTTCCTCATCTCCGGGAAGAATGTCTCCGGTAATTTTGAATTCTAGATTGGCATAGTTTGTTTGTGAAAACACAACCCTCCAATCCCCGATGAAGGCATCTGCTGTACAGTACCCTTGGGATTTTGAGAGTTGTGGCTGTAAATAATTGTTGAATACTGCATTATCTGCACCATCAAAAGGGATCTTCCAATAAACTGCATAGTGTGTGCTGTTTGATGGCCTAAGAAACACAACTTCTCCCTTTTCATTAGGGTCTAACTGGCCGATTATGAGAAAAATTTTCTCACCTAGAATATACTCACTTCTGTCAATCTGAAACGGTCCGGATGTGGGCCAGTCCCTCTGTTTTGGGGAATACTTGTTTTCCAACTTTGTTTTTGTCACATCGTCTAGCTTTTTTTGGATATCTGGCGGTACGGGCTGTTCTGGCACTGACTTGTCATCTGGATTCTCTGCTGGAGGCTCTTTAGTGGTTGTGCTTGTTGTTGCTGCTATTGCTACTGATGTTGCTACTGCAATTCCAACCAAAACCAGAATCACAATCCTGCTATTCACAAAAATGTTATCTCTAAAATCACTAAAAACCTTGCTCATAATTCAAACGATTCTATGTAGTTTATGGGAACAAAATTCTTAGTGTTTTCAGTCGGGTTATAGTCGTGAATTATTGATTACCTTTTTGAACATCAAAGAAATATCTTTTGTCCAAATTAATCCAAAATAAAGTTATGTTCTCCTCAGGGATGTAATTTTTACCAATTTCATGCTCATTTTTGCAAATATTGGGATCAGCATAATTAAATTCATTTTCAACATATTTTTTGATAATTACTTTAATATCTTTAGAAGGATCATCAATAATACATGTATCAAATATATCGTAGTCGTCAGGCATATCCTTAGTACAATTATTTTGCTAATACTTTGACTTTTCCTTCTTGGAATTTCTTTTTAATCTCTGATGCTTTTTTAATTTGGTCATCTGTCCAATCTTTTGGGGATGTTTTATTCATAATTTATAACTTACAAAATGATAATATAATAATTTCCTTCTCGCCTGAGCTATAGTACGGTACGGAGTAAATAACATTACAGTACAGTACAGTACAATTTACTTACGTTCTTTATTATAGCCTTTCATTTATCGACACTGTTGTATTATATGAAAATCATATCCGCTAGTCATTTATGTCCGCCTCCATCCATTTTTGATTGCTTTTCCTGATCGCATCAGGAACCTTTTTGGCCCAGAGCCATCAGGTGTCTTAAGAACACGACATACATCCTCAGGCAATATTGTATTTCTGGATCTTCCTGATCTTCTGTGGGCGTGGGAGGATGCAATAGTAAAGATATTCAACCACAATATTGTATTTCTGGATCTTCCTGATCTTCTGTGGGGGCGTATTGTTCTGGTCTTGTGGTAAGCTGCCCATATGTATCTGACGTGTCTTGCGCTGATCTGCATGGTCCAGGCCAGAATTGCTGCACCTGTGCCCTTCTGACGTTGCCGTATGATGTATCTGATCTGGTCCTCCTTTAGTCTAGTCCTCTTCATTATTCATGATCGGTATATGCGGTAATAATCCCTTACCTGAAGCCTGAGCTTAGGCGGACATAATTTTCGTACAAGAGAATAGCACATTCAGTGGATTGGTTGTACTTTACTTTGAATTTGAAATTTCTTTTCTTCTTTTCCATATACAATATTTCTGTGAATTCTACATCAAGATCTTTGATGTTACCTTTTACAAAATTCATAAAATCATCTGAAATATCTTCAAAACAAACAAAATTGCATTTAAATAATTTTTTTTATATAGCATTATTCCAAAGTAGAATATTGTCAAATTCATCATTATCAGACTATGAAAGAATTTCCCAGAGGGTTTTTCTAGATACAAACATAGTTCATTGCTTGGTACGATATGGTGAAGAGATATTTGATAATCAGGATGTTCTTCTATGTGATACACTATCTAGAAATAAGGATGGAACACAAAATGTTGAATCGCTAAGGAATTTATTCGGATTTTCGCGAAGCAATTTTCGACTGGTAATTTCTCCAAATGTAATCAAAGAGGTAACAGAAAAAGATAACGTTCGTTATGAGCAATATGTCTATGACTTGAAAGATTATTGTGATATGATAAACGAATATGATGGTACTCTCGCAACATTCCATGATAAAAACCAGCAAATACTAGAACAATTTAATTCAAAAATTGGATTTCTAAGTAATGATGATAAGAAATTGATATTTGATGCAATAAGGTTTCAATGTAATTATTTTATGACTATGGATGAAAAACTAATGAAGAACAAGAACCAAGTCAAGAATTTTACGGGCATAACTTTGATAAGACCATTCGAATTTTGGGATCTTGTAAGACCCTATATTGGTTTAATAGCATAAATAGATATTTTGTATCTGGTTTATGTAATTCATGAAAGACAAGCCAAGTCTTTAAGTAGATTATTCATAATTATTAGTTATGAAAGAAGCAGAATCCGGAATTATTGCACTTTATGGGAACTCTCCACGCATGAGGGTACTAGAATACTTTATGGTTTTCCCAAAAAACGAGTTTACAGTCGGAGAGATAGTAGAAGGAGTAAGTATGAGCCGTCCAACTGCATTTAGGGAAATATCAAAATTGTTGGATAATGGCATGATTATACAATCAGGTAAAGTTGGAAAATCTCCCACTTGCAAAATTGACCTGAAAAACCCACTGATCAAAGTAATGCAAAAGTCTGTAAGTTATCGGAGTGAACAGATTGCAAAAAGACATCTCATTATCAATCAAAGCACAACCAAACGCAAAAGCACTAAATGCTAGAAAAAAACTTCTCAGTGAGGAACTCAGATTAACCAAAAATATGATCAAAGAAATCTCTGTACAATAATTCTCAACAACCTAGTTTTCATTTGTCTTTGTTTGAACCTAGATAATCAAAAATTATTCTATTTTTTTACAAAAAAATAATCTGAATCACACAAGTTTGATTACCAGTGTACATCTCTTACAAGTCACAGATACATAGGATTGTAATGGTTAGAAACATTTTATTTTTTAAAAAATAATAAATGAGACATTTCAAACAAATTCTAATCAATACCCATGTGGGGGATGTAAAGGAGGCCCTGCCATATGTGCTAACAGTAAAAGAAAATTCTGAGAACATGGTGAAAATAGAAACAGAGGGAATAGCATCTGTTGCACTTTGAGAGTTTTCTAAAATGTAAAAAATTACATTTTAACCTATTTGTTATAGGTGTCTCTTCTTTTTATCTACCATGTCGTAGCCTATTTTTTTCACAATAGCATCTAGCACATTTCGTAGATCACTTCCTTTTCTATAGTTTCCAGAATACGGACCTACTGTGGTTCTTTTTCCACGAGCAAGCTGATATCCTTTGCTGACTGAATCTTTTCCTACTATTCCAATACAATTTCCACCGTATCCTTTTACAGTAGAAAAGCAGGGAATGTCTCCTGGACTGTCTCCCAAGTAAACCATGTACTCAAAAGGAATACGCCTATCTTCATTTTTTATTGAATCATTGACACTGAATGGACACCGTCTGAGTTCTTTTCCTGTAATTCCCTTGTTGATTGCATAAAGGAATTTTGTTTTCTCTGTGAATGTAACTGCCGATTTTATTCCGTTGATCTTTTTAGTTTTAAGATCCTCATTGAACCTTCCTGCAAAAATATCTGTGAAATGTTCTGATAAGACGCTTCCTTTAATCAAATCTTCAAAGCCTGAAGAGATTATGTAAAACTCTATGCTGACACCTGCCTCCACAAAATCTTTGTCTCTATTTAGAAGTGAGTTTAGTTGTGGAATGAAATCTGGTACGCCATCGTATGGGACTATTTTCTTTCCTAGCTGTGCAAGTTTTTTGTTAGTGTCTTGCTGTATTTCTCCGGATTGCATCATTTTGTATATTTCAGTCATCCATGCAATAGGAGGATCCCAGCCTTGAGAGACCATTTTAGTAATATTTTTCCAAAATTGTTTTACTTTGATATCATTTTGTTCTAGTAAGAAATTTGTTGTATCTGGCGCAAGTGTCTCATCACAGTCACATATTATAGCAATCGTATTTTGCATTCTGTAAGCTCAAGAATGGTGCATTATATTAAAAGAATCTTGATAGATTACTTGCTAATATTATTATTATAATACTGGACTATGGATAACCAATATGTGTTCTTTTAAGATTGCTGCAATCAAAGTCTTAAGAAAATCAAAAGAACCGCTACACTATGACGAAATCACAAAACGTGCAATAGAGCAAGATCTTATTGTGACGTCCGGTGCAACACCTGATGCCACTATGAACTCACGGATTACATCAGTATTAAGCACGAAAAAGACAAATCTGCTTTTATCCGAATAAAACCAGGCATATTTCAATTAAATCCAAAATATTCTAAAGAAGAGCAAAAGCAAAAAGAGAAACAAGAAATCAGAGAAATTGAAGAAAAAGAAATTGAAACCAAACATTCTCGATTCATTGGAAAAGCAGGTGAACATCTTGTGGTGAGCAAACTACTCTTCCAAGAATTCAATGCAAATGTCATGAGTGTTGACGAAGGAATAGACATCGTTGCCACAAGGAAAGACAGACTATACAACATTCAAGTTAAAACTGCAAACGAAAAATATGAAAAGTATGTAGCTGATATCAATATAAGCTCCTATCAAAAACACAACTCTTCGAACACATTTTACATCTTTGTCCTTAGGGGCAAGGAAGAAAATTTTTTGATTCTGCCTTACGTGGAAGTACAGAAAAACATCGATCAAAAAAATATTCGAGTTATTGATCATGGCAAAAGATACAGAGTCAACTTTACACTGAGAGATGGCAACATATATCTTGGAAATCTCAAAAACGATGCAACATATTTCAAAAATAATTGGGGTTTAATTATTTGATTTTCACTACCAACACTCATTTCTATATTAGTTAAAGATCTTCATTACAATCCATACAATATAACTGGCCATCGCATTTGTTGCGCATTTGTTTTGGATGTTTGTATTTTGACAGAGGAGGAAGTTGCTTTTATCCATTCTGTATCATTATCAAGACTTTCAACAATCCCTGATACGATATTTTTCAAAAATTTGTCCTCTGTATTCCAAGATTGTTTTTTGTCTAATAGATACTTCCTCTTCTATTTTTTATTTTTCAGTATGAGATTATCGAGTTTGTATGTTTTTGATATAGTCAGCAATCATAGTTGAAAATTATGATAAACAAATTGCTAATAATGTGATAATCAAGACAAACCAGAAAGCATTATAGTTTTGGATATTCGTAAATACTAAAATCAATTCCTTCGTCTGATTCAAATTTTACAAGCCTCTTCTTACAATTAATTTCAAAAATCAAATCATCCCTATCATCCTCAATCAATCCTAAACCCTTCACTGTTTTGGCACGATCTATAAAATCTGGAAAGACATCGCAGAATATTTTCAACATATTATCAAGATCTTTGGTTTTTCTGCCCTCAACATCAGTATTTGAATAGAGATTGAAACAAACATCAAATGAAAGTAGTTTTCCCCTGCATCTTTTCTGGATTTCAGAAACATTGTCTATTTTTAACAAAATTAAGTCACGGAGTTCTTTTTTCCGTTCTAGATCACTGTTAGCACAAGTTTTAGGCTCATAACACTTGAGGGATACTGATAGAATTGCTTTTGACACAATTATGAGAGGCAGTTCAATAACATAAACTTTTTTGAAGTAGTTGCAATTAATTGAATGCCTTTTGAATTAAAGAGTAAAAAATAGGCTAACTTACTGAACAATCTACTGAGATCTTTTTTTTAATTATATTGATCAGTTCTTTTTTGTATTTTTCTCGTCTAGGAAGTTTTTTCTGCTTTCCTAGTCTATTGAGACGTTTTTTCTCTTCTTCAAATAATCCTAATCTTACAAGTTCTCTTCTTTTTCTTTTCAGAGCTCTATAATACGAAAAATATACAGAATCAAGAATTTCATTTTTTTGAATAATTCCATTATGACATGCAAAGGAATCTGTACCCAACACAAGGCAAAAAGAGTTAACGGAATTAATCGATACATCCAAGGTCAAAAGATATGCTCAGTATGTGATATTTTTGTATGGTGAGATGGCAAGCACTGTCCATGTTGTAGTTATGTGTTAAGAACAAGGCCACGCAACACGAGAAATAGAAAACAGATACAAACAATTCAAGTTGTACGGAGAATCTGACACAAATTAATCAGCAAGGTAATTTTAACCAACAACTATCCTTTACATTTAGTCCAGCGTGTTTTTTGGTATAATTATAACAAGATTTCATATCATCAATCAGAATGGATAAAGATTTGGAAAAAGGCACGAATAAAGGCTATTGAGGAAAGGTCTGGCTATTACAGAATTTTTAAATAAGGTGTTACAGAATTGTATACACTATGACAGACAAACTAGATATGTTGATAGGTGAAATAAAAGGGCTAAAGGATCAGGTTAGTCAAAACTGTACCAAAATTAATGATTTGACAGTTGATGTAAAAAGCATAAAGGAAGATACCCAGTTATTACCACAAATTCTTGAGTTGGTTCAAGCTAATGGTAATAACCATGAAGAATTAAGCAAAAGAGTAGATAAATTAGAAAATTAATTTTTGTTCTCTTACAATTCTTGTACAATATTCAAAACCATATGATCTATTTCTAAACTTGCGATTTTTTACTTGATCCTCAATCCATTTTATAACTTCAAGATCTAAAGACATCGGGTTATGTAACATCTTTGAGACTTCATTCTGTAGTCTTGTGCAGTAAGACGTTTTGGATTATGGCTTTCCACTTGTTCTTGCAGGTTACGGTAAATTTTGATGATCTATGCCATAAATTCACAGATTTAGTAATTTTTGAATTGCACTATGAGATTTTTTGATGATTAGAACTAGGTAATTTTTAAGAAAATCATCCCTTGCAATCTTGCTGTTAAATTCCAGTGATCAGATCATTAAAATTTACCAAACTCCCCCTCTCACGATTTCATCGGGAATGAAAGGTGCCTAATGTTGACTGATTACCAATATTGCAGATTCCCCAAGGTGCTTTTCACCCATAGTACTCAAATGATACTGTTTTGACATAGTCTTTAAGTCGATTATTCATAATTATTAGTTGTGAAAGAAGCAGAATCAGGACTTGTTGCACTTTATGGGAACTCTCCACGCATGAGGGTACTAGAGTACTTTATGGTTTTTCCAAAAAACGAGTTTACAGTCGGAGAGATAGTACAAGCAGTAGGTATGAGTCGTACGACTGCATTTAGGGAAATATCAAAATTGTTGGATAATGGCATGATTGTACAATCAGGCAAAGTTGGAAAATCTCTCACTTACAAAATTGACCTGAAAAATCCATTGATCAAAGTAATGCAAAAGTCTGTAAGTTATCAAAGTGAACAGATTGCAGGCAGACAAACTACACAAAAAGACATCACATTATCAATCAAAGCACAACCAAACGCAAAAGCACTAAATGCTAGAAAAAAACTTCTCAGTGAGGAACTTAGATTAACCAAAAATATGATCAAAGAAATCTCTGTACAATAATTCTCAACAATCTAGTTTTCATTTGTCTTTGTTTGAATCATCCACCAGCAATTCTTTTGAGGACAAGATTGAATGAAAAATCTTCTCCTCATCCTAACCCCTTTTTCTAGCAGTTCTTGCATTGTTAGTTACTTTAGGAAGTTTTTTGACTTGTTTTGATTTTTTATTCATTTCATAATCATTGCAATTCCTCATAGCACTAGATCAACTAGTATTCTCAATCCAAAAGAAATGGATAATTCAATCTCAGTCTAGAGAAAAGAGACGTTCAGTAAATGCAATTCCAACTAGAAAGATTCAAGAAATATTTGTAATGAAGAGGTGTTTCAGACTATTCATCATGCTTGTTGTGTATTTTACATCATATTCATAAGAGATATTTTTTATGTGTGAGTATATATACAAAGAGACAGATTTGTCCAAAGTATAAATATATTGCACATGTTATTATTACTGTATGAATATGCAGCAATACACACCCATACTTGAAAAGGCAAAGGATGCAATCAGATTTGCACAGGAGCTGCCCCCCAGTCCAATCTATGATCTAAAGAACCTGGGAGATACCCTCAGCGTATCGGCCAAGACCATCAAAAGAAGGCTGGTTTGCCTAGAAGAGTTGGGGCTGGCAGATTACAATCGTGGAAAATTTACAATAAAAAGAGAAGTGATTTCCCAACCCTATACTGTCTTGCAAAATATCATTCCTTCACTAATTGCACTCAAAAAAGCCAGAAGGTTTGGACGGCATTACAAACCAACTGATGTTAACTTTATGAAAAAACATCTCCCAAAAGACTCAATCATAACACTTGATCACAAAGCTCATGAGCTAACAAAGTTTCAGATTCCTCTTAGCTTGTATGTGTATGTTGATAATGCAGAAAATGTATCTCAGCTTTTGAAAAGCCACGGGTTTAGGGAGGGAAAAAGAGGAAACATTGTACTTCTTCCAAAGATTGGCTCTTTTGAAAATCCCGTTGAGAGGGTCTTCCTTGACTGTGTGGCAAACGGCGGCAGAAGTTTTCTGGATGCTGCAGCAATCATGCTGACCCACAGGGACATGGTAAAAACCAGAGTCCGGTTTGCAGGTGACACCATACTAAAAGTTCAGGAGGACTTGTTGCAATATGAGGCCGCTCATTAGAAAGACTGGCAATCCGTCTTTACATGACTCGATGGTTTTTCTCTTGAATGGTTTAGGATAATTGTAACTGCATTTAGGCATCATTGAAATCTTTATCCAATACCACGTTAATTCTCTGTGCACATCATGGTTTTATTACGTGAAATTGAAGTTGAATGTATTGTTAGAGATTTTTTAAAAAAAGATGATTCCCCAGCAATTACAGGTATTCAATTTACCATAATTACATTAAAGAACACATGAGTTTAGATGGCGATACCCCAGCTGATCGAGCTGGAATTAAAATTACTGGAAATAACAAATGGATAACTTTAATAGAAAATGCGTCTAAGTGGTAGTTAATTATGAAAAAATGATAGAGCAATAAATTATGTGTGATTCAAACTACTTTTTGTAGTTTGACTGTTAAAAAATTGTCTAAATGGCAAATGTTGTAAAAAAGGAGGTTTAAAGAATGAATGCAATAACATATGCAGTAATAGCTAGAATAATCTTACTAGTAATCAGCAAAGTAATAGACAGATTATTTTAGTTCTGGTGTAAAAACCAGTTTTTTATTTCTAGGTCCCGACAGTTAATACGAAGAAAATTTTTCAGGTAGATACCAATAAGTTAACAAAACCGGAATCTAATATAATTTAGATACTAGTATGATAAATTACGAATATGGATGATGTGATAAATAAGGACCGGAAAAAATGTTTATGCGGATCATCCAAAAAAAGAGAACAAGATTGGTGTAATGAGTGTCATGAAGTACTTTCTAGTGGAAAAAATTATGATAGATATTATTTGCAAAAAACTATGAATTAATCAGCTTGAGCCAACAGATATCTTTTCCAATAGACATCCATGCAAACTTGCAAAGAGCTAATAATTTCATTTCATCAACATCCATATCTAATACTCCATCCAGCTTGTTAGTTCGTCTCTAGTTCTATTCAATATTAATCCAAAATCCTTTGAATACGAAATTCTGATTTTGGCCGTTGTAGGATCAAGAAAATTATAAGGATAACAAACTATCTCTTTTTTAATTTTTGAGGAGATATTTTTCTCTATGTTAAGAACCGTTAATAGGTATCCCAATCTGCGTAAAACCACGTTAATCTCTACTTTCTTTGCCATTGCAAGAATGGTTTTCCAATCAGCTTCTCTTCGTGAATTCCACATTGCTTTTGTTACCTCCACTATTCCACTACAATATTCTGGATGAGTTAATCCATCCACAATTGTTTTTTCTCTAGAGGAAATGTAAAAATGATTATTTTTTCCTATTTTTTGTTCAACATGCCCAAAAAATTTCTTTTTTGATATAGTTACAAATTGGAATTTTTGATTTCCAAATTCTAAGATTCGTTTTTTCTTTCTTTTTGGAGTTGCAACAAAAACAGTGTATGGTATCTGCTCTGTCATGCCCCAAAAGTTCATTGCAGTCCAAAATGCTACATAATATTCATCAATTAGCTGAGGTACGATTAGCCAAGGATCCTCAGACCAATATCCTTCAAGACCAGCTCTAGCTGGTACTAGAAGATATTTTCCGCCTTCTATCTCTTGTAATCTCTTCTTTTTTTTCAGCCTTCCAATTACATTCCATGTTGCAGAATCGGTTCCTTGAAGAATATTTCGGGCATCACTGAAGGTAAAGACGCTTATTTTCTTCGTTTCCAAGCTGAATAGTAGCTTATTTTCTTGTGATCCTAATCGTATATTTTGTGTCACCTTTCTCTCCTCTAAAGAGAGATTAGTTACATAAAATATACATAATTTATGTATGTGTTCTTTCTTCTAAAGAGGGATTAATTACATAAAATATACAAACTGAGGCTAGTTCTCTTCTACTTTGGGCGAGGAGAAGCATATGCCCTATCTCTCCCAACATCTCTTTTTACACTTGAATTTTAGGTGGCTTGGCTTTTTAGAAATAAAAATTGGCAAACCATCCCAAGATTCAGCGGCGTAATAATTTTACTCATGATTGCTATTTGAACCTAGGAACAAAATCTAGATGCTAGTTACCCATTTTGAAGGTCAAGTATGTGACCCTCACACCTGTACGTTTTGAAACCGTAAATGAATTGGAGAGTTGGTTGCATGAGCAAAAATAATAATTGACTTTTTTTGTATGCTTTATGGCATGATTCTAGACCATTTGTACTGAACACTTAAATCGTTTCATACCAATTAGAATACATGGGCAAAAGCAAAGGACCATCAAATGGACCCAGTCAAACAGGCAAACCATCTGGTGGCGGCAGAGGAAATAATCCTCCAAAGAAATAAAACATTAATTGAAAATATTGATTTTTCAATTCTAATTTATCTTTCATATTCATCACACTAGACCTACAAGTATATCTCAAAAAATCTATTTATGAGAAATTTATCCATTCAGCAATAAAACTAAATCTTTGATAAAAATAATTCAAGGATAGAACATATTGTAAATTATTTGTTCTGCAATAACTATTGAGACAGTTAGCATAGAATGGACAATACGAAATTCCTCTTGGAATATTTGCTCATAGATAAAATGCTATCAAAAATTATCTTTATCATAATATTTTTTCTACGTAATTCATTATTGATATGATTCAGGTCTTCTCCACATCGTTAACTGGATTTCTGAAAATATAATTTAATTATCATCATGACTAACTTGAAATGATCTAATGTACGTACCTTGGAATTGTATTTGCCTGAGATTAGATCATTCTATTTCTATTACTTCTGAATAATCTTCCAACAATTCTGGTTGAGGCTGTTTATCGATCTCCTGCCTGATGATTCTTTTTTCAATTTCTTCGGATATTCTTCTTGCTCGTTTGTCTATGAACCTTTGATAATCATTTATCCATATTCCAAAATTATCCAAGTCGTCTATTAGATGTGTCTTCATAGTTTCAGAAAGCTGAGGATTGTTTTTTCTGAAATCCTCCATATATGTTGAAGGAGGATTCTGCTTGATTTTTCTCTTATTTAGAAAGTCGTCCACAATAGTAATGTTCAAAATGTGGTTGATCTTTTCTTCACTTTCATTTAATTTCTTTAAATATGCTTTTGGGAAAAAATGATGATAATTTTTGCTATTTGCTTGTTTGAGCCAATCATTGTTTATGTTAACAAGAGAATTGTCAACAAAAGACTTGGGTTGATAATATGTATAAATGCAAAGAATCGCTTTGATGTAGCTTCTTCCGGCACTGAACCATCCATTATGTTTGATGTATTCTGCAGATCTATCTATTGCCCAATCATATTCAGGCAATTCTGCATTTAGAATTTTATCAATTCGCTTTGTGTCTTGGGCAAGCTTGCTTTCTACAGCAGAAGAATATCTGCCAGATAATGAAATTCTCCAGAAAAAGTCTTCTAGATATTTCTGCATATTTCCTATTGGTTTGTCTTTATGGTTGTAGAAGAAATAAGCAAAAGGCACTATCAGAGCGTTATAGGGTAACAAATTAGAAACAGGAATTCGGTAATAATTTCTAAAATAATCTACTGTTCTTTCTATAGCATCCATGACCTCCTCCCAGATTTCAATTATGTCCTCTTTTTTTAGTGATAAAATGACTTTACGCTTACATTCCTTTGTTAGTATGAGAGAAATGACCTGCAGTATGGTTGCATCTGATAACGTTTCATAATTTACATCATCTAGCTTTTCTATCATGGCATCGAATTTCTCTGATAAATCAAAATTCTTATCATAATCATAGGTCTTGGCTACCATTATCTCAAATAATGAAAGGGGTCTACCTCCTACGTTTATCCTCGTAAAAATCTCTGTAGCTACATCAATAGGCACATTATTTACTTGAATAACTGAATAGTTGTATGACTGTATTCTCTTTTTGTATTCGTCTAACCTTTGATGATATCTGGAATCATAATCTGACAATACTGTCAGGCCTCCATACAGAAGAGTTTCTAACTTGATTATTTGCCCCTCATTTTTATTGTGTATTTCTGTTGTTATGATCTTCTCATCTTCTTTGGCTTCTAGATCGATGAAGATTTTTGAAAAATCTTCCTCCTTTCCATTGCTTCGTCTGATGGTTTCACCTTTTAGTGCTGCAAATAGACTTGTTATTCTTTGTTGGCCATCAAGTACAAAATTCACATAATCCCCTTTCTCAGGTTCAGGCAAATTCAAATTCCCTATGTCTTTTACAGATCGAAGTCGTTCTCTTGTCTTCCAGAAAATAAAAGTTCCAACCGGATATCCTTTTATGATACTGTCTAACAAACTTGCTGATTTTTTTATGTCCCAAACAAAATCCCGCTGAAACTGTGGTATTTTTAATCTGCCCGAAGACACATCATCCATCAAGCTTGAAAATTGCTTATTCATGGGTTCAGGCAAATTCATACTCAGTATTTGACTAAATATGTCATAAAGTTTTCGAGGAATACCTGTATGTTATCTATGTGTGTCCCTATGTTGTTTTTGTAGATTGGAGAGTGCCAAGATGCAATACCACAAACATACATGTTACATCCTGTGGACACTATCAAAGGCATCTTACTAGAGTGACACAGAACACACGATGGGAAATTGTGTCTGATTTAGAATCTGCCAAAATTAGAGCAAATGAACTTTATAGAAAATATGGTACATTGGGTGTAAAACGTGCTCAATGTTGTATAAACAAATCTCCCTAACTTGATACTTTACGTGCCTATCTTAACAGTCGGTACTGTTGCGTTCACGAGGGATAGGCACGAGAGCTAAATCAGGTTAACTTGGTTTTTCACATATCAGCAATGATTCCCAGCCCTTTTCGTAATGATATTTTTTACTAGGATTGTACTTCCATATTTCGCCCTCTTTTTTAACAATGCCGCCCCAAAATCTAACTCTTTTACCACCAGATAACAGATCATTATCTTTGTATGATTTATTCATCTCTTGTATGTATTTTTGAAGACCGTCAGATTTGTGTTTTGTATTACCCACTTCGATGTGTATTCCACCCTTGGTATCAAAGAGTCCAATTGAACCGTCTTTACAACAGACTATAAAGTCCACATAGAAACAATTTTCTTTGACACCTTTTGAATCATCCTCTAGTGGTTCAGTATATTTTACAGCAAAATTTTCCCTAGAATTTGCACTACCATTCTTGTACCACCATTTTACACCTGAACATTGGTTGTTCAGATAATTCATGAATCCAATCTCTGTACTGGGAGGTTTACTTGATTCTTCCAATTTTTCCATCAAATATTTATCTAAACTTACAGGAATGGCCTTACTATCTAATGTCACTCTAATTTTTGAAGGGAAGTTCCAATCAAATGATATCGGCTTATTCACCTGTGCTTGACTATGTTCATCTAGGTAATCCTCCAACGACTCCTGAATTGTGGCTTGAAATGTAGGCTTATTTTTATCATCCAATAATATTTTTTGTAACTTGTCTTCATAATCATCATTTTTATCATAACCGATATCATGTGCATATTGGTATAGGGATTGTTTTATTTTTGCAATTACGCTGTGCGTATCAAATTTAACAGCAATTTTTTCTAGTTCAGAATCAAATTCCTTTGTTATATCTTCATCATCTACAAGAACATCTATTCCCACAGCGTTGCTCATATTTCCCTGATCTAGTTTTTCAATTTTGCCTTTGATTACCTCCTTTTTAGGATTACTGGGATTACTTTCTCCTTTTGATATGATATCTTTAATGCCATTTTTTTCTATTTGATTTATGAAATATTCGTAATATTTTTTCTGATCAAGTATTTCTTTATGACGATCAGGTTTCTTGTAATGCGCAGGCAGAACAAGGTTTACAGTCTCAAATTGTTTCTTTCTTTTTATCGTCTTAGTGAAAAAACGTTCACTATAAGCAGGTTTTTCCTTTTGAATATCATTAACATTTGAATACACATAGGCTCTATTGAGTTCATCATTTTCATAATGTTTTCTTTCAGGCATACGCATTATTCTGCCCAATGTTTGTATGGGAAGTGTGGTCTTATCGTGCCATTCTCTAAATGATGCAAGTATTTGCGCTCGTGGACAATCCCAGCCCAATGCAATTGCTTGTTTGAACAACAATACTTCCACAGGACCGTCATTATCTATTAATAAATCCTTATCAGTGTTGATCTTCTTATCTGATAACCATATTGCAAATCTTTGATTGTCTGTTGTTATGCCATGATCTATTTTTAATATGCGTGTAATTTCTGTCACATAATCTTCCTTTATTAGATTAGATTTAGTAGGTGATTGAATTAATACCAGAGGATTAATCTTGGATGAGTCAACATCGTCTAATTGCTCAAATATTTCCTTTAATTCTTTTCGCTTGTTTAGTGCCTTTTCTATAACATCACTTATTCCAAATTTTTCAGGTTTTTTATCATCTAGATCCATGTTATATTGTATGTCTTTTTTTATCATTCCTTCATCTGCAACTTCTTGCTGTTCAACCGAAACACGCTTAATTCCTACACCAATGGTCTTTGGTGTCGCAGAGACATTGATGATTATATTTGGTTTTATAGTGTCATAGATTTGTTCTGCGATATTTGTTCCTGCACCAAAATGAGATTCATCTATAACAAGTACAATTTTTCGACCATTCTCACGGGTGTTTGACATTACATTTTCAAAGTTTTTACCCTGTTCATTTTCTCGAATTATTCTATTGATGTCTTTATTCAGGTTGGCCCAATTTATGAACAAAATATCTCCAGAATTCAGCATGTTATCATTGAGATCATCCCAGTACCTACAGGATATCTGTCTAATATCTGCAAGTTTTTCTTCAAGGCTTTCCTTACTCTGTATATGGAGAGTATGTGGTGCAAACCAAATAAACGCAATATTGGTGAATTTATCAACAAGATCTCGCATGTATGCTGCCATCATGACTGTTTTACCCGAACCTGTTGGTGACTCTAACACAAACTTCCTGACATCATTTTTGGGCTTGGATAATACAGTGGATGTTTCATTCAACAATTCTTCTGCTGCTCTTTTTTGATAGTCTTTTAGTTCAAACAGGATCATAGCTTACCACGTTGTTTCATATATGCATCCAATAATGCGTCTGGAACTGGATGTAATTCCACACGTTTGTTTATGGATTGAAAATCATCAGGGTCTATGTATGAAGAATAGGACATTACATATGTGCATATTTTTTTGAGACTGGTGTTTTTTTTCACATATTTTGTAAATTCAGAAATAGTATCGCCTTTGTTATCATATAAGATACCCAGGTATCTACTCTGTGAGTTGTTGGCAAACACATGATATTTTGGATATTGGTTATGAATTAGTTTGAAACAATCTTCCTTTATGCATAATGTCTCAGTTATACATTTCATTATTTTGCGTCTGTTTGAATCAGTTCGTTTAGACTCTATGAAATCTGTCTTGAAATATTTCATTCTAAATGGGATTTTTGGAATTTTATCCGTGAGTGATTTTTCATATGGCAGTATATCTCCTTGAGAGCTTATTGGATGGACAAGTTTTCTCGCTTGAGATTCGTTCCACCCGTATCCTTTTGAAATGCCTATCATTCTTGGATATGTTATTTTTTTACATATTCCTTCTGGGTGTTTTAATTCTTTTTTTCTAGTCCATGATTTTTGCTTCCTTAGTTTAGTAAGAATTTTTTCAGGAATTTCATTATTTGTGCATATGATGAATTGCCTCTGTCCATGATTTTTTCTCCATAAAGCCCATTTTTTTGATAGTTCATCGTGAGATAATTCCTTGCGACCAAATGCATTACTAGACAAATACAATTTTGCGTCATGATCAAGGAATTTTGTATTTGTATGATAGTTTTGGCCATATTTTCTAACAAATGTATTGTCCATATCTATATCTCGTAAATTAAGTAACTGTACTGCATGTGCTGATGTGCCAGAACCTGCAAAAAAATCCAACAATATTCCATTTTCAGGTAAAAAAATATCTATACAATCATAGACTGCAAAAACGCTTTTTGGATAATCAAATTTTATATCTTTACCTATAATTCTAGGCACAAGTTTTGAGCCATATGCCTGTGGAGAATAATCTTCATGTTTCCAATATGATACAGGCTTTGAAAAATATTTTTTGTATCGTCTAATATGAATTGTTATTTGATCTGTTTTTTTATTTTTCTTTGCAATGATTTCTGGATCATTTCTATCCATATTTTTAATTTCTTCTTCAAAATCCTCAGGCAGCATATCCCAAATCCATTTAGTACCTTTTGTGTCAATAGGAAATACATTTTTGTAACCTTTTTTCTTACTAGCAGATATTTTCAGAGTTTTGCTATCAACATAAATTGGATACCATCTAGATTCCTTTTCCGGATTTGGCTTTTTGTCTCCTCTGCGATAAAATGTATCCCATCTATATTGTCTGCCATCTGAGGATACCTCATCATAATTTTGTTTTATTTCAACTCTAGGCAATATTTTTCTTGAAATTGGATCTCCCCAAGTTGCAAAAATTGCATATTCATGAGAACCCATAATATGATGGTCTTGCCCACGACCTTCTGGTTTTATCACAATTACAACAATATTCAGTATTTTTGCATGGAGTTTTTCCAATATTCCTAAGACAGATATCAATTCATAATCATCAATAGTACAACAAATCACACCATTTTTCTTTAAAACATTTTTTGCTAGTTTTAATCTCTTATGTAAAAATGATAAAAATTTAGAATGTCTGTATGGATCATCCTGATCTACATAATTATTGTTATACATGAGTGTTCCACCAGTATTGTACGGCGGATCAATGTAGATCACATCAATTTGACCTTCATGCGTATAATTCAAAACTGAAAGCGCGTGATAGTTGTCGCCTTCGATTAGTATGTTGGTGGGGTCACAAGGTGTATTTTTTGGCCGACCCCCCCCCCGTCTATTGACGATTCTTGGGTTAATCCGGCCTTTTTCAGAGAGATACTGTTACTTTTGACTTCCTTTAGTATTGGCAGTTTGTTTTTGAGTTGCTCATCAAATTTTTCCTCGGTCTTTTCTTCATCCCAGACCAACCCGTATTTTTTTCTCTTTTTGAGTTTCTTGATTTTATTATCTAATGATTTGATTTCATTATCTCGTGATTTGATCTTATCAATTAGTTGATTTTTATCAAATTTGGCATAATCATCTGTCATTTGTTTATCTGTCTTGATTGTGGATGATGATGAGTGCATAGTCTTTGAGGCCACTTTGGTACTTGCTTTATTTCATTTATGTTTCTTTTTGCCTGATTTTCCCTGGTCATTCCAATTAGGATTCTTGCATCTTGGGCAGATCCTAGGCATTGGATTATCCAGGGACCTGGGAGGCCATCGGTGTCCACATTTGTCACAAATATAGCCTGCAAGATTAAAAGTTGCCAATACCTGTATCATACTGCAACCATTAATAAGATTTTACCTATTAAGTAAAACTCTTATAGTGCTTTTACTTATTAAGTAAATGTGAACAGACGTCAGAAAAGGGCAAAGGAGATCATGTCCCTGCCAAATGCCTTCAAAGTGATCAAAGACGGTGTGTATCAGGTAAGATCCCAGACCAATCACAATTCATCATATGTTGTCAAAAGAACGGGCCTGGGCCTGGTGTGTGAGTGCCCTGATCATAGAGACAGAAAGGCAGACTGCAAACACATCAAAGTGGCACTAGAAAACATCAAGAAAAACAGGGCTGATGAATCCATGGGCTATCGCATAATGGAGAGAAATGAGGTAAGGTTGTGCAGACATTGTGATTCAGGCAACATTGTCAAGGATGGAACACGCCATAACAAGAGCAGAATGATAACGGTTCAAAAATATTACTGTAAGAGTTGCAAAAAGAAATTCAGTGACAATCTGGGGGTTGAGCGAATAAAGCATGACCCTGCACTCATTACACGTTCAATGAATATGTCTGGTTCAAAGATGTCATTTAGAAGCATAAAGGATAATTTCAGGCAAGAAGGCAAGACTGTAAATCATTCCACGATATATCGCTGGCTGGTCAAATATACTGATATGATATCCGAATACACAAATGCCATAACCCCAAGGGTGTCTAACAGATGGAGAACTGATGAACTGCATGTCAAGTTTAGCGGTATGCCAAAATGGGTCTATACCATGATGGATGATGAAACAAGATTCATGATTGCACAGCAAATATCCGATAAGAAATATACTGAAAACATAAGACCAATGTTTAGGATGTCAGAAAAGCAGGCAGGCATGATTCCTCATACTTTGATCTCAGATTCAGCCCCAAACTTCCATGATGCATGGAAGGCAGAATGGAGGCAAAGAAATCCAAACATGAAACTGACTTCCCACATTCGTCATACCCACATAGCAAGAGACATGAACAATAACAAGATGGAGCGTCTTAACGGAACCATGAGGGATTGGGAGACAGTTAGACGTGGACTGAAAAAAGAGGACGGTTCAATGTTCAGGCAATTTAGAATATACTATAACTTTGTCAAAAATCACAGTGGCATAAATAATAAAACGCCTGCCGAAGAATCCATGATTTTCGTATCAGGTGATAACAAGTGGCTCACACTAATGCAAAATGCAAGTTTGGAGAGGAGTAGAAATGTCGGGCTTTAGATGCAGAGTCTGTTTTTTGAACTATGATGATGATGATAATCAAAAGGCAGACAGGGTGCTGTTCATGGGCATTTTGACTCACATGCGCAAGCAATGTAAAAGAACAGGCAATACAAAGAGAAACACTATCTGTTGTGAATTTTGTGATGAAAAGCGTGATGATCTCAAAGAGTATGTGGAAGATGATCTCAAAGTATTGCTCTGTGATAGATGCAGAAAAGAAGCCAAGGAACAGAGAAACGATCCCAGGTACTTGTAGGCTGGTGTGTTTGCAGGTCTTGATTAAAACGTGTGTTACCAGACAGATTCGTGCCTATCCCTCGTGAACGCAACAGTACCTAACAGTCAAAAACTTAATGTAAAATTCATCTGGATTAGAAGCGTTCCAATTTAGGATCTTTATGATGTTCTATTCTGGTTGTTACATTCTTAGTGTTATTGTCTCATCTAAATGAACATCTTGATCTGCTCTGCATGCATTCCTGAAAAGATGTCACAGCATTTTGATTTTTGTGTTGTTCTCTTTTTTAAGATCTAAAGACATGAGATTGAATGTGGAATTTAGAGACTCAAATATTTTCCGTATGCTAAAATGAGAAATTATTTCATGGTTTTTGATAGGTTGGCAGAAATTGATTCTTTTGCTGTTGCTTTTTCTATAGCTTGTCTCCCAAGCTCATCATCCAGATCTTTGAATTTCTGAACAAGTACACTATCTGGATTTAGTGCATACAGTTGTGCCCTGTCATACTTTCTCGTAGCTTTTAAAAATTCAAATTTTAAAATTTCATCCCAAACCTTGTAAAATGTTGTTTTAGAAATACCGACATACTCTATAATCTCTTTTTTAGAATAGTCACTCTCTTTGTTATCCAAAAAGAAATCCATTATTCTGAGTTTGGGAGTGTATCCCATGTACTGCAGAAGTAGTGATTGGTTTTTCATAGTAATACTATGATTTTAAATGTATTAAAATGTGAATCAACAAAGGTATTCTAAGTAAACATGCTGACTCATGAAAAAATCAAAGGTGAATCATATGAAAACTCTACAGACGTGAAAATGATATTATGTGTTCGTACTGAATATTGACTATAGTTTTAATTAGTATACATTTGTATCATACAGTATGGCAATGCTGTGTCACCAACAACATGAGTTTTCCTATCTCCACAAAAAATATGGGAAAAATAATACCTTTGAGGTAATGGAAATTCCTGGGATAATTATTGGAGGTGTTGATTTAGAAAAAATGAAAGATGAGGTAGTGATTGCTACTAAAGATTACTTAGATTCAAACGACAGCATACACTATCAAGCACAAAAAAGAGAACTCATATCTACACTTAGTACATCTGATATGGGCATAGTTGTGGGAATCGAAAAATTCTCTGTCAAGTGTGTTTGAGAGATTAAATCAATCAAAAACCGATATGTTTTGTAAAGCAAATGTTCATGCAAAAGCTTGTTCTAAATCCAAAGCAACAGATTTTTTATAAAAAATTAGTGTCAGGATTTTTTGCGTTGGTATCATCTACCTGTCACCTTACAGCCAATCAAGACCTCATAATCCACTAAAACATCCTTAAATTTGTCAGCACCCCATCTTAACATTCATTTGAAATCGATGAAAACACTCTAAGATTGAATAGTGAAGATTTTGATTGGTTGTAAAGACAGGCGAGTACTAGAATCGTTCTACACAAATCCTTCTCTGAATCTGAAATATGAGTAAAATATTAAAATGAATATACTAGTTTAAAAATGTGTCCGATCTCCAGCCAAAACTAGATATTTTTAATAAAATATCTACGGAAAAAATTATTGAGTTAGGCAATTTTTTTGATGAGACCATTTTAACTCAACTTCCAAATTTATCCAAATTAGAGGAAATTTTGGGTAGTGGTTTTGACATAAATGACATCAGAGAACTCGTACCAATATTTTACAACTTTACTATAGGTAAACGTAATCCTGATAAGATTTTTGAAATTATTTCTACCTCTAAATTAGAGGAAGACAAAAAGAGAATATTAAAAGAAATAGTTCAAAAAATTCATGATAAAACGGATTTAGATAAAATATCGACCAGCATGACATCTAGCTTTCTTAAAGAATTTGGATTTGCACACACACATGGTTTTAAGACAATTACAGAATTTAGACCAATTTCCAACGCAGAGGAAGGAATTAAAAAAATTATCCCTTCTTTAATTCTGAGTATAAATACACACGAATCAGACAATGATGTTGATCATACTATTAATCTTCAATTAAGTCTGAAAGATGCCAAAGAACTAATTGATGAATTAAATAATGGGGCAAATTCATTAAAAATTGAAATACAAGATTTCCGTAAAAAATTTGGGGATGATATAATTGATTGAGAATAATTTGTATGAGTTCAAAGAAAAAACAAGATTTGAACAAAAAAATATCTATATTGAATCATATAATTTAGAAAATAAAGAAATTAATTTACATGATCTGAATTCTTGGACTGGAGATAATAAAAAAAGCATTTGTTTTTGTGAATTTTTTAAAATATTTGATAATGACTTGAAAACTATACGTACTTACTCACATTCTAAAAACGATGAAAATACAATAAACAAAAAAGCATTTGAAGACTTTGTTAAGATTAATCTAAATAACTCAGAATACAAGAACCACTTTGTAGCATTTGTTAATGGAAAATTTCAGGGTGTAGGAGATAAGAGAAATGCGTTGATTGGTAAAATGTATGATAAATTTGGCAATGTGGATATGTATGTAGATAAAGTTACAGATGAAAAAGAAATTGTTATAATTGATACACCAGAGTTTAATTAACATTGAAATTCAATCACAGTAAAACAGAGAATCCTAGTTCATTGGTTGTAGATCTTTTTGTATGGAGCAAATTTGGAGATCATTTTCCTGAAAAAGGAAAAATAGATACAGGTGCAGATCGCACAGTAATTCCAGATTATCTTGTAAATACTCTAAAGCTAAAAAAGACAAGGGAATCAACTGTACAAGGTGTAAATGGAATCCTAACAACCCATCTCAATTATTTTGTAAGTATTCAAATAGGAAATATAAAATTTGATAGTTTTGAAGTTGTGGCAATGCCAAGGAACTATGTTCTTTTGGGAAGAGATCTAATCAACTTATGGAATTTGCAAATAGATGGAAAAAATGAAACATACACTATAGAACCCTGGTCAACAAATCCTGAAGATACTAAACATTGAAAGATCGTTATTTTTTATAAAAATTGCATTGTGCCTAGATATTTTTGCATTGGTCATATCATCTACCTGTCACCTTACAGCCAATCAAGACCTCATAATCCACTAAAACATCCTTAATGTGCCAGCGTAACTTTTCATTATATTTTTATTCGTTAAAATTAAGTAATACTTAACTTGATATTAGGATTTTTTATCTATACTATACAGGGAAATACTGATCTTGACTAGAACATCATTGCAATGCAGAGAGTGCAAAAAAGAGTATGATGCTGACTTTAGATATGTATGTGATGAGTGTTTTGGACCACTAGACGTAAAGTATGACTATACACCAATAACTAGGGATACCTTTGCAAATCGTCAGCAGACCTACTGGAGATACTTTGAACTATTGCCAATAGAGAGCAAGTCCAATATCGTAAGCATTGGGGCGGGCATGACTCCCCTCATCAAGGCTGATACCTTGGGAGAAAAGCTGGGACTGAAGAACCTTTACATCAAAAATGACTCTGTAAACCCGACATTTTCATTTAAGGACAGGCCTGCAGGCGTTGCAATATCAAAGGCAAAGGAACTGGGACTATCTGCTGTGGGATGCGCATCCACTGGCAATTTAGCTTCTGCAACTGCTGCGCATGCAGCCAAGGCAGGACTGCCCTGCCACGTGTTTGCCCCAAGCAACATTGAGATGGCAAAGATCGCACAGGCATTATCCTATGGCGCAAATTACATTGCAATTGATGGAACGTACGATGATGCAAACAGGATTGCCGCACAAATCGGTGACAGCAGGGGAATCGGCATAGTAAACATCAACCTGCGCTCCCACTATGTGGAAGGCTCCAAAACCTTTGCATTTGAGGTATCCGAGCAGCTTGGCTGGCAGGTTCCAGACCATGTGATAGTTCCAGTCGGCAGCGGCGCGATGCTAAATGCCATATGCAAGGGATTTGAGGAGTTACAAAGCGTTTCACTATTTGATGATATTTCAAACATACACATGACTGCAGCACAGCCGCAGGGATGTGCGCCAGTAGTTGAGGCATTCAAAAATAATAGCAAGGAGGTAACTCCGGTTGAAAATCCTGATACTGTTGCAAAAAGCTTAGCAATAGGCGATCCTGGCGATGGCAGATACGTTCTAAGGCGCCTGCAGCAGTACAACGGGTTTGCAGAGGAATCAAGCAACCAGGAAATTCTTGATGCCATACTATTACTTGCACAGACTGAGGGTATATTTACAGAGCCTGCAGGAGGCGTGTCCGTATCTGTCCTTCAGAAGATGGCAGAGCAGGGAAGGATTGACGCAAATGAAAGGGTCGTATGCTATGTTACCGGTAACGGTCTAAAGGCAACTGAATCAGTAATGCAGGTATTGGAAAAGCCCCAGACCATGAAGGCAGACATATCTGAGATCTCGGCGGTAGTTTGATAATGGCAGATATCGTATTTACCATTCCATCCGTACTGAATCATGGCGGCGGCGAGAAGAAGGCAGACGTCTCTGCTGATTCCCTTGCAGATGCGTTTCTCAAGGTATCTGAGATGATGGGAGATGACTTTAAGCGCAGGGTATTGGAGGATGACAGCGGCACCCCCCGCTCGCTGATTAACATCTATATCAATGGCAAGAATGCAAAGTTTTCTGATGGAATGGATACTGTACTAAATGACGGTGATGTGGTCTACATATTGCCTGCAGTTGCAGGTGGGAGTAGTGGTGGCACAGCTGATGGTAATAGCTCCCAAGAACTATCTGCAAAGGAGCTTGACAGGTTCTCAAGGCAGGTAATGCTTGAGGAAATAGGATACGGAGGACAATTAAAGCTAAAAAACGCCAAGGTCTGCGTTGTTGGAACAGGCGGTCTGGGACACCCAATTATATCCAGATTGGCTACGATGGGAGTTGGGACACTGCGTATCGTTGACCGGGACGTAGTTGAGCTATCCAACCTGCACAGGCAGATGATGTTTGATGAGGATGACGTAGGACAGGTCAAAGTCGAAGCTGCTGCAAAGAAACTGCGGAAACTAAATCCTGATTGCAAGATAGAGTCTCTGGCCGTATCTGTCAATGATCACACAGCACCTGAGGTAATCAATGGATGCGATGTCATAGTTGATGCCCTAGACAGTGTCAATGCAAGATACGCACTAAACAAGGCGTGTGTTAATCATGAGATCCCCTTTGTTACAGGAGCTGCAGTTGGAACATCCGGGCAGGCATTTACGGTTTTGCCAAAAAAGTCCGCATGCTACTATTGCATGTTTCCCTCCCTTGATGAGGACTCGATGCCCACATGCAGCATAGAGGGCGTTCATCCCCCCATACTCTCAATTGTCGGCGCAGTCGAGGTTGCAGAAGCTGTCAAAATAATTCTTGGCAAAACCCCCAACCTTTCTGCAAGAATACTGCACATTGATCTGGAGAATCTTGACTTTAACAGCACCAGAACGTTCCGGGCCGAAGAGTGTCCCATATGTGGTACAGCAAAGATTGACGCTGTACAAAAAGAGAAAGATGACACAAAAGAAGAAGAGCTGATTTTAGAGGAACTGTGCGGACGCAACGGCGGCAAGAGAACCTTTGCCATTACGCCAACCCAGACATTTGACCTTGATGTTGGCGTCGTTACTGCAGCAGGAGAAGAAAAGGGATTTACAGTTGAGAATCAGGGCGAGCTTGGACTGTCTCTGAGGACAAATGACGCGTCTGTAAACTTTATGAAGAGGGGCTCTGCTGTGGTCGTGGGTCCAAAAGACGAGTCTGATGCAATATCACTGTACAAGTCTTTGCTGGGAAAAGAGATCTGTTAGTTGTCGTAAATCCTGTTGTCATAAAGGATGTGTGGTAGATTTTAGTGCTCTGTTGCATAACTCATCCAATATGTGTTCTGGCAAATTTTGATGTTCCATGCCATAAATCATAGATTTAGAAAATCTATGAATTGCACTTTGAGATTTTTTGACGATTACAGCCTCCAAGCTTGTCACTAGCCTGAAACTCTTGAGTTAAAGCGTGACTATCCAAGGTCGTATATAGTAAATCAGCGTTAGCATAGTAAGATCGCACCTGTGCGATTTTAGGGGATGACGTAATCTGCATCTGTGCGGATCCTCTTTCCGATATTATTTTTTATAATCTGAAAGTTCTTTGAATCCAAACCCTTCAAGCTGATCTTCTGGCTGATACAACCTTGGTTTTAATCTCTCAAACCAACTTTTGAATTTTTCATCTTTTCTTGTAGTGTCTATCAATGACACATGCCAGCCAATCTGCAAGTTTAATCAGATTCCATAAATGAGATTTGGCAAGTATGGGAATCTTCAATAACATATATGCACTTTGCATGGCGTTACTCCCTTCCTACTGGTTTTCAGATCAAAATCCTTGATCTCTTTTTCTGCAATTCCCTGATCTGAATCAGCAAACAATAATCCACTGTCTGTTTCTTCTGCTCTCTTCTAAATGGATTGCTCAAAACGCTCCACTAACAAAGTCTGTGAATATTTCATTGCCTTTGGTGTGCTTTGCGTTAAGCTTGTCTTTGAGTATTCTATGTTGATTAGTTGCTAGCCTGCACTGCAAATAAAATCTAAAACCTTGGGAAAAAAAATTCTTTTAATCAAGATTAGCAACTAGCGTTAAACCTTGGAAAAAAATTCTCTATTATTTCATATCTCTGATGCATGTAATTTCCAATCATGTGGGATCAACTGTGAAAGTAATTCTCTCTTTAATACAGTTGATTGCTCTCTGATGGTTTTCCAATATCTTTGATATGCTACACTAAAGACATACCAACCGTTGTTTACACTTTTTTTTCTTAATCTTGTATTATCAAATGCATCCCAATATAGAAAATACATTAAGCATCACTGTAGTAAGTCTACATAAAAAGCAGATCATAAATTATTATTTCATAGTTTAACAAAAGTAAAAAAACACAAAGCTGTTAAAGCATAAAATGTATCTGATCGTTTTATTTTGTGTGTAATAGAATAATTTGTCTGCAAAGATGACTTGTCTATGGCTCAGCTGTGTTTTAATTAATGCCAAGGAGTTCTGTCAAATTCTGATCACCGGAATTTGACAGCAAATTGCAAGAGATGATTCTCTTAAATTGCCAAAATGTAATCATCAAAAAATTCCCAAGGTACAATTCAGAGATTTTCTAAATCTGTAATCTGTGGCACAGAACACCAAAATTTACCAGAACTGATAAGATGTGTGGGGGGAGGGGGAGTTGCAACTGGCATCGGCAAGTCCGACCAAAGATGTTTTAATATTTTGGAGCATACAATAAACGGCTTGAGGAACTTTGCGTTATTTCCCAAAGGCAACGATGTTGACACAGAAGATTTTATGGCAAGCTGCAAGATTCTAGCAAGTCAGAAAAAGAGATCAGCACACAAGCTAGCCTACAAATTTTTCATAAATTATACGCAAAGCATACAATATATGACGATCAAGTGCTTCTTTGTCAAATTAACTGTAAATAATATGATCCAATGATCCAGAAATTATACTCAATTTCAATATTTGAGAAAAAAATTACAAAAAATGTGATAACTGTGGACAATTCATCCATTAGGCTTTTATACTAACTTTTAAGAAAACAATCAATAACATGAATAACGAAATAGGACGTAAAATAACTAGTCTTACACTAATGACAATTATGGTTGCTGGTGGTATGACATTTGCTATTCCTGGCGTAATGCCAGTAGCACATGCTGCTTCCAATGCCAACCTATTTGTCTCCGCAGAAAACTCACAGTTTGACAACTACATGTCTGGCCCTCAAGTAATTGAGGTAGTCGTAATCGATCGTGATATCAATGATACAGATGAGTCAAAAGGTGAACCAGACGTTACAGTAAACGGAAAGATCCTGAGAATGGCTCAAGCCGTAGACGGTAACTGGTATGGTTACTTTGCAGACCGAGCTCAAGCACAACTAGCAGACTTTACAGTAGGTGCAAGTCCACCCGGAACTGGGTTAGACTTTGGTACTTTCTGTAATGCAGCGTCTGGTGATGATGTTCTCGGCTTTGGTACTCCTGACACAGTAGGATTTGCAATTCCAACTGTTGTTACAAGCACTAACGCATCATTAAGTATTGGTACAAGTGGTAAAGGTACAATTCCTTCAGATACAGTTCCTTCATGTACTCCTGATGATCTCTTTACAGGCGATCGTAATGAAGCCGATAAAATGAATGTCGTCAGAGAAGCAAAGGACATAAACAGAAATGCTCCTGGTAATGATGGTGTTGGTCAGATCGGATTCGCATTTGATAGCCCTGAATATCCGGGAGTAGACGAAAATAATCTTTGGCCATTTGTTCAACTCTATGAATTAAACCCAACTGGCAATGTCAATATCCAATACAACAAAGGTGGTGGTGCACAATCAGTAACACTAACCTTTGATTCAGTTACTGACTTTGCAGGTTTAGAGTTGGATAGAGATACTTATCCTCCATCCTCACAAGTACATGCTACAATCACTGATTTGTGGTTAAACATTGACCCAACTGATGAAGATTCTTGGACATTCGGTACAGATCCAAATAATCCAGCAATATACTATCAGCTCTTTGATGAGAATGGTAGTGTACAGGGTGATGACGATTATGTGGATGGTTATGGCAATATTTTTGATCAAAGACGTGACTTGATGTGTGAAGATAATTGCTATCTTGTATTAGATATTGATGCACAAAGCACTGGTAATCCAGTTGTCACATTAAATGACAACGATGATTCCGTATTGACAAATCCAGGAGATCCTCGAGACGCATATACACAAACCTTAGACGCTGGTTCTCAACCAGTAACAATTACTGAACAAACCGTAAAGTCTGGCATATTTAGTACATATGATGAATCAGATGTTTCAGTAATTCAAATTGTTGATGAAAATCCACGAAGAGGTGTTTCAGCTTCAATTGATTACAACGAAACTCCAAAAACAGTTCTTGTAGGCTATGACTTTGCAACTATTGATATTGGACCTGTCGATGACAAGTGGAACTCTGGTATAGAGATTCCACTAGTCTTAGTTGATGGTGATATGAACACAAACTCTAGGGTAGATGAAGACTTGGATGTCTACAACCCTGATGTTATAGTTCCAACATTATCAACTGGCGATCCATTCACATTAGGTGAAGGTTTACGTCAAGGTGATGACAGCTTATTTGTTTATCTACGTACCCCTGATCCAAATACTGTTCAAGAATTCGGTACAGAAGTAGGCGATGTCATATCATTAGATATTGGCACTCCGTCAGGTAGTGTGAACGCAAACAGCGCAGTAATGTCAATTGATTCCGTAAGCCAAATTGGTACAATCCAAGGTACTGCATCTACAACTAGTGCAGACTTGATAATAATTGACTTAGAAGCAACCTTTGGCCACTTAACAGGCACTGAACAAAGTGATTTAACTGATACGACTGATGATGGTTTTGCTGCTAATTTCATTAACTATGACTTTAGAAGCTTAGCACCATCGGCTAATTCAGTAAACATCGCTTTGCTCGACAGCACCTCTGATATACTTAACCAAGATAATGGACTTCCATCATTGCAGGGTGATACTAGTATCATACCTCTTATAATAGGAGGTGGCCCAGCAGGTTATGTAAACATTGATGATGCAATGAGTGCCGTCTTTGCCGCAGATTCATCCAATAGAGCTGGACTCTTAATCCAATTCACAGATGGTGATGTTTCTGTAGACGGTGATAAACCAATTGTAGTAGACTTCTTCTCATTCGGTTTCATTGAGGATGGTGTGCAAGCATCCGAAAGGATTGCAAACCAAATCATCAGAATTGAAGCTGAAGAATCAGGTGATAACACAAGTACCTTCAACGGTTCACTTGAATATATCATGGTTAACCAACTAAACATCATAGAGGATGGTACCTTTGCAGGTATTAGCCCAATCTCAGACACTGCCTCATTTGTTGCAATTGAGGATTTGACTGACGAAGATGCACCTAGAGTAACATATGCTGATCTAGGTAGAGATGGTGCGGTTACTCCAATATCTGATCAAGAAGCAGCTATAAGTCATTCAGGCATTGTATCTCTAAACCAAGATTCATACAAGGTTGCTGATACTGTAGTTATTACTCTAGAAGACTTGGATCTTAACATAAACTCCGATCTGATTGATATCTATACTGTTGTTACTACTGATGATTTATCAGATGTTGATAATGATCAAGTAGGTCAAGATGTTCATTCTGACTTAGAGGGATTGTCATTTGGGTCACAAGGAAGACTCCTTGATGTTACCTTTGATGATGCCAAATGGACTAATAGAGGTGGTCTGTGTGAAGCATTGCTTGAAAATAGTGGTATTCATGGCGGTCTTGCTGATACTAGATTTACTCTGAGAGAAACCGAGAAAGATTCAGGCACATTCGTTGGTGATTTCCAAATCCCATCCGATTGGTGTCCTACTGTTAATGGTACTTCAGCAACAGTAACCGGACTCGACATCGAAGTCAACTATGTTGACTATAGAGATGCATCTGGTGAAATTATTGAAGTTGGTGACTCAGCAGGAGTAGCTGCTAACACAGGTTCAGTAAGTCTTGATCGTACAGTCTATCCGGTACCATTTGGTGTTCCAGCTAACTTTGTAGGTTCAGGTTTTGACAATGATAGCTTTCCTGGAGAAAGATCAATCTTCCCAATACATTCAACTGGAATAATAGACGCGATAGATGAGGGAGAATTCATTACTAACGGTGATCTAACTGTTCACATTAGAGTGAATGACCCAGACTTTGACATAAACCCATCTGGTGCAGATATTATTGCCGAAAATGTCGGACGTGATGATGTTGGCCCAGTCAAGATCTCTGTTATGAGAGGTTCTGATGTAGTCGTATTAGGTTATGCAGGTGGTCCTGAAGCACAAGGCGGCTTAATTGACGTCGGTGATCAGAATCCAGCTCATGCAATACAATTTGGTCCAATTAGTGAAATTGCTCCAGATGCCGGTATTTATGAATACGATCTCACAATTAGATACACTGATGGTCCAGAAAGCAATAATTGTCCAGAGACAACAGTCTTCACACCATCTACAACTAATAGTACGTTAGGTACGGGCGAGCTTAGCAGATTCAATGAACCAAGTGATAATAGTGATAATAGTCATTATTGTATCCTACAAGGAGATATTCTCCAAGTAGAATACACTGATCCTACTGATGCTTCAGGTGATGAAAATACTGTTACAGACTCTGCTACATTTGACCTAAGAAACGGTGTATTACAAGCTGACAAAAACGTGTACATTATTGGTTCTGACATGATCTTGACACTCATTGAACCAGACTTTGATCTGGACAATGATGCTACTGAGACATTTGATCTAGACTTGATCGAATGGGATTCAGATGCCGCAGATATCACTATGGGTAATGAAGGTGGCGGCGATGTTTTTGATCCAGAACCAATCGATTTCAGAGAAACAGGTGACAGTACTGGTATCTTCCAGATTGTCATCGAGATTCCTGCTGAGTTGCGTAATGATCCCCTTGAAAGAGGCGAACAAATCAAACTAGAGTACACCGATTGGGGCCCATCAGGTTCTGATTATGTAGGAGATGAAGATGAAGATGTAGAAGTTATAGTATTCACTTCTAACTTCGGAGCAACTGTTGAGCTTGACCAAAAAGTATACACTTGGACTGACAAAGTCTACATTACCATTGTTGCACCAGATCACAACTTTGACACTGATTTAGTTGATGAGATCGGCGGAGCGAATAATCCAATAAGGATTTCTACACGTGATGCCGCTATTGACAACTATCAACTCGTTGAAACTGGTACTGACACAGGCATCTTCACTGGCGAAGTAATCCTTACAGGATTCTCTAACCATGATGCAGATGGCGATGGTACTATTGAGGATGCAACCGGTGCAGAATCTCGTGATAATACCGGCCCAACTGATGGAATGCTACCAGCTTCTGACGATGAGGGTCTTTCAGTATCCTTTGAGTTCTCAGAGGATGAAACCGTAGTCGGTTCAGCATTAATCAGGTGGAACATCGGTGAAGCTCAGTGGCTTGAAGCAAGCTATCCAGCTAGCGGAGCAGGTATTGTAAGAATAATTGATCCAGACATGAACTTAAATCCAGAAGCAGTAGATAACCTTGATGTCGATGTATGGTCTGACTCCGATTCCGGAGGTATTGACCTTACTGTAACTGAGACTAATGAGGCAACCGGAATTTTTGAAGGCACTGTGCATTTCACAGTTGACGATTCATCATCCGGTCACAGACTCAGAGTCTCAGAAGGTGATACAGTCACCGCAAGATATGAGGACAATACACTGCCAGATCCGTACACAACTAATCAAGAACTGAACATCACTGCCACTTCCTTCATCGGTACTGTTGTGCCACCTCTTTCGAGGGCACCAGCTGATAATTTGAGAGCAATTGATTCATTTGGTAACAGTCTAGATACTGTTTCCGTTGATCAACAGATACAAATCAGCGCCGATTTAACGAATGGTCAGGAGAGAGATCAGCAATTTGCTTACTTGGTACAGATTCAAGATAGTAACGGTGTTACCGTTTCACTAGCATGGATTACAGGTTCACTATCTGTTGGTCAGTCATTTAGCCCATCACTATCATGGACCCCAACTGAGGCAGGAGCTTACGAAGCATCTGCATTTGTATGGGAATCCGTTGATAGTCCAACGGCTTTATCACCACCAATCAGCACAACTATAAGTGTAAGCTAAAACTAGTTCTAATTTCCCCTTTTTTCTTTTTTTGAATCACACTTAACGTAAGTTATGCACAACTTTTCTAGGAACATATCTAGGAACAGGCAATCCCAAATGGATTTTAGCAAGTTTTGAGAGTGGACAACTTTTCCAGAAGCAATATCTAGGAGAACATTGAGAACTAAACAAAATGAAACTCAAGATTCTCCTCTCATTTGCCATCATACTCCTAATCATAAATGCGCCTAACAACTCATTTGCAGACCTTGAGCTATTTACAAACAGCAAGGTCTATTCGCCTGCACACAACTTGCAGATATACGGCACAGGCATACCCAATGAGAACCTGATCATACGGATCTTTGCACCGGATCAAACCATTGCAAAGTTTGATCAGATTGCCACCGAACCTGACGGCTCCTTTAACTACGGGCTGCTAAACTGGCCAGAGCCATCAACTGACTTTCCATACGGCACGTACACAGTTGAGGTAATCAGTACAGAGCAAGACGGAATATCACAAAAGATTGACGTAAAGTTCTCATCCTCAACTGATCTTCTTGATGTGACAGTTGAGAGGTTTGTAAACACTTTGGTCTTTGCCCCTGAGACTGCGGCAAAAGACCAGCCGATTCGGGTCTTTGTACAGACGACCAGTGACGGCCTTTTGATAGGAAACGACCCTACTGAGCTACTAGACACGACACACGTGCACCTGCCCTCGGGCCTCTTGGTTCCGCTGTCTGGCTCGTTTAAGACACTGCACCAGGGACTATACTATGTAGACTATACCCCAAAGGAGGTGGGAACCCACATATTCCATGTCGTGGCATTTAGCCAGGGAACCACATCCCACGGCTCTGCTGCAACCAACGTGCTAAGCCAGGACATTGGCGGAATCTCTGATCAAATAATCGCGCTAAACTCTATACTGCATGAGACATCAGACGAGCTTGATATCCTAAAGTCTGAAATCCAGGGATTTGACAGTACACTGGATCATGCAAGCAACCAGATTGATGAGAACATTGGGGATATCTCGACATCTGTGCACTTTATTACTGAGGCGTCCTCTCAGCTCAACGCATTGATGCTGCCCATCATTGCCTCAATTGGACTGATTGTTGCATTACAGATTGCCATTTTAGCCCGAAGAAGATAGTTATAATAATACAGAACAACCAGACTGATTAATGCCCAAGGTGGCTATCTTCTTTTGTGTTATGCTGTTATCCCTTGTAACTGCAAATTCGTATGGGTTTGCATCATCATTACCATTATCATCATCATCATCCGGAGACGATGTATCCCTTCAAGGTAACACGCAAAAACCAGTCGAGTTTGGCTCTGGCATAATAGAGTTTGACTCTGATTTTTTTGTTGAAAATGACTTTAAACGATATCTGATCTTCGGGACAGCACCACCACGAGCAGCAGATTCGGGGAACTCTGGGCATCCTCTCCTAAAAGACAACTCCCTGTTTGGAATCAACTCTGATAACGGGTTCTTTTATGTGACAATGCTCTCCGATAGTGACGCATCCCGTCTGTCCTCGCTGGGATACGGCGTCATAGAAGACTTTCAGCTTGACTTTCACTCCCCGTCAGATGAAAAGATAAGTGATGCCTCAAGAATTGCCAAGATTAGCAAGTCTGATACTGCGCTGCAAAGATATGGTGCAAGCGGAAATGGCACGACAATTGCAGTTGTGGATACCGGAGTTGACTTTTCGAATCTGGACATAAGGCATTCGCTTGCACGAGACGAGCTGAACCATCCAGTCATGCTTGATCCTGACGGCCAGGGGATAGTCCTGACAAATGCTACCTTTTTTGCATATGTTGATGAGAACCAGATCATCAGAAACTACAGCAGCCCGCTCCCGCCTGAGATGACCTCCTCGGCATACGTGACTAGGGACGGCGTGTTCCTTGACGTCTCCCAGGGAGGAGACGGCAGTGACATTGCAATCTACAACTCGTTTTTCCCCCAGCTTGGCAGCTCAGTCACATTTAACGGAACCCTTGCAAATGACATGAAGATCGGCGATGACAACAGAAATTACATAAAGTCAAAGAGCGGGATATACCACCTTGGGGTAATCTACCAGGGGGCAGCCTCGGGCCCGTTTGCCAGGATTCAGGTGGTGCCGGTCCTTGTGGTGGACTCTTTTGTTGCAGGGGTATATGATACTGTCATACCTGACATGAGCACTTCCTGGGAGGACTATACGCGCTTTGACCTAGAGTCTGACCAGATGCCAGTTTACGACTTTGACTTTACTGACGAAAAGCCAATCACACTTGGGAGTGGAAACGAGTTTTTGGTGTATGACTCAAATGATGATGGAAAAAACGACTACAGTGCGGGTACTTTGGGCGCACGGGTGCTTGATTTGTATGGCGCAATAAACAACAACACATCTGCTGAGATTAATGATAGCATAAACGCAGTTAACGGGACACTGCTGCCGGCACTAGATCCTGACGGCAACTTTTTTGGAATGATGACTGACTTTGCAGGACATGGAACATCAAGTGCCGCGTCCATCACATCAAGGGGCCAGCAGCACTATGACATATACAACAACTCAAAGGCATACTCCATTGCAGGCGTAGCACCTGATGCAAAGATTATTCCTGTAAAGGCACTGTGGTTTGGCGATACCGTGTACGGGTGGCTGTGGTCTGCGGGATTTGAAAACCATGATGGTGGTGGTGGTGCTAATGGCTGGAAGTTTTCAGGCAAGCCAAGAGCCGACATAATCTCCAATAGCTGGGGAATCTCGACTTTTCCCTCCCTTGAGTCCTCCCCTGGGATGGACGTGCTATCGCTGATTCTAAGCGTGCTTGCAACCCCCCATTCCATAGATGATGACTATCCGGGGGTGACAATCATCTCAAGTGCCGGAAATTCCGGGCACGGGTATGGCACCATCGGGCTGCCAAACGCATCCCCGTTTGGAATATCAGTGGGGGCCACAAACAACAATGTCTTTGTAGGTTACGGGCCGTTTAAGGATCAGCCAAGGTTTGGAAACACGACTGATCATTATAATCACATAGTTGACTTTTCAAGCAGGGGTCCCAGTCCCATTGGGGATCCAAAGCCTGATCTTATGAGCATAGGCGCCCACGGCTTTGTTCCCTCCAACGTACTTAAGATAAACAGGGATTCAAAGCTGGAATCCTTCTCACTGTTTGGGGGTACCAGCATGGCAGCCCCCATTGTCTCAGGCAGCGCTGCAATCCTAATTGAGGAACTAAAAAAACAGTCACAGGATTATGATCCATTTATGATCAAAAATATCCTAATGTCTACTGCAACTGATCTTGGCAATGATCCATTTACTCAGGGCTCGGGCCTGGCAAATGTTAAAGCCGCGTTAGATTACGTCAATGGTGAGAACGGCGTATTCATCGTGTATAATGACATGTCGTATCACAACGTAAAAGACACTTTGGAGCCTGCCATGCAAAAGTTCAACTTTAGTGCAGCAGGATTTGAACAGTTTGATCTTCCCTCGCGGTCCTTTCCGATGACTGGCTGGTTTGCAGGACAGCTGCTTCCGGGAGACAGGACCATGACTACGTTTACCATTGAGAATCCAACCAATGAGACCATAACGGTAAATGTAAAGCCCCAAACCCTCTCACTGCTAACACACGGCAACTTTAGTGGCACGACGGTTCTTCGCCAGGAGGATCCTTCCTCCTCTTCATTGGCAAACAAGACTGATGCGTTTATCCCAAACTATGTCAAGCTATCTGATGTAAACTCCAGTACCGAGCTGGGGACCTTTTTTAATGAGGAGAACCCAATACCTGATGACTCCTCACTGATGGTGCTGACAGTCAACTTTCTCTTTGATGACTTTATGAACAGGACCTCAGACGTGTATGCCGATGACCTGAAAATCTCCTCGCTGTATCTTTATGACTGGCTTGATAACAACAATGACACAAAAATTACCAGCGATGAGCTGTCCCTGATAAACAGGTCCGGCTCCTGGGGAACCGTCCAGGAACTACGGGTATCAGAACCTGCCGAAAAGTTTGACGGCGTTCCGTTAGTTGGCGTATATCCGGTTCCCACCAGATACTCGTACTGGTTTGGCGATACAAATCTGAATTCAACGTCCATGGATTATACAATCTCTGCAAGCCACTATCAAAAGGAGAGATGGCCCGTACTGTGGACAGAATCTGAAACAGTCTCTGTGGGACCTGAGGACACATCTGAGGTTGATGTGACACTGATCACCCCCAATGATCTTCGGACAGGGGTCTATCAGGGGTTTTTGTCCTTTCAGGGCAGCAGTAGCAGCAGCAACCATACGGTAAATGCCCCGGTATCCTTTGCAATCAAGCAGCCGGTGCTTGAAAACAATTCTTCGTTTCTGCTTGAGGGCATACAAGACAATGACAGCATACTTTATGGCAACGGATACGTCAAGGGTGCCTTTGACATGACCAACCGCTACATGGCAGGCGACTGGAGACAGTACTACTTTGACATACAAGACGAGTCAATCAATACCGGAGCAATTGAGCTTTCCTGGATTAGCAATGATACAAACCTGTCAGTCTTTGTAATGGACCCGTCTGGAAAAATAGTCCAAACCAATGTTCCCCCTGGTGTCTTTGACTACTTTTATGGATGGCCGTCCCTTGACTGGCTGGGCGGGTCACTGTTTAGTCAGGGCGGCGGCTTTTTCCCCGTCAAAAACAAGGATGACACATCCACAGTACTTTATGTGCCAATTAATCATACAGGCACCTACACGCTTTTGGCACACTCTACCCTGTTTGGAGGCATCTTGCCTACTGAGCCCATCTCGCTTGCAGCAAAATTTACAAACATCTCATCTGATGCTAATGCAAATCAGCAGATGCAGATGCATGATGATGATGATAAGGTCTTGTCTGATCTGCCTGCAAATGATTCAGAAAATAATTCTACGGTCATGATGCCATCAGAAACAAAGGATTCAGAGCTAGCAACAACTGTAACACCAAATAACAAAACCAACGTGCTTGCAGACCATACGTTTGGTGTGGGAGTCACCATTGGCATAATGGCAGGGGTTGCGATCGGAGTGATTTTTATTTTCATCATTAGGGAAAAACTTCCTAAATAATTGAATAAGGTTTATAAGCAATTTGGCGAGCATGAGAGCTGAATGTCAGAACTGGGGACAAAAAAGTCTGGCGGATTATCCCGAAGAGACTTTCTCAAACTAATGGGTGCGGCAGGCACGGGATTAGCTTTTGCCCCTTTTGTCCCGTTTGGCAACTTTATGCCAAACCCAAACCAGGCCTCCCTTGAAAGGGTTCCAGTAATCCTGCCTGATGGGGCACATGCCAACATTAACACCTATCCGGTCAACCATGCCGAAGTCATTACGTATCCTGCAACCGGCGATGCAGCACTTGATGCAGAGGCCTTTCGCAAGTGGCAGTTTATCAGGCTACCTGAAGAACTGGGCGGCCAAAAGAAGGATACCACTGCCTTTAGAGCTTACAGTATGATTTGTTTACATTTATGGTGTCTGTGGAAGTACTGGCCTGATGATAACAGAAAGCGCGGAGAGTGTCCGTGTCATGGAAGCAGCTATGATGCAACAACTGGGACTGCGTTTGAAGGTCCCGCATCAGTACAGGCCGAACCCTCAAACACTCTGCCTGAGTTGACTTTGGACATTGATCCAGACGGCTCTGTGTTTATCATGCCGCCAAAGTTTAACGTAAACGAAAATGGAGTAATTGGATATGGCCGTTTCGCTTAAGCGAAGAACCGGGATCGTAGCGCTGCTTTATTGGCTGTGGGACGGGGTAGACAGGACAATCTTTACTGCAATAAAGTTCTCGTTTCCAGCCAGGTTTGTAAGCCCGTTTGGATTCTTGGGAATGCTGACCTTTATCGTCTTTATTATTCTTGGCGTCTCAGGTGCCCTGCTGATGTTTTATTACCAGCCGATACTTGACAGGGCCTGGGACAGCGTCCAGTACATCAATGACGAGGTTCCATTTGGTTTTCATATTAGGAACATCCACTATCACGGCTCAAATGCCATGGTGCTCTTGGCAGTACTTCACATGTATTATCAGTACTTTAGCGGAAGATACAAGATCAGAAACGAGGTACTGTGGATGACCGGAGTCATTCTTGGGACTGTCACAATTCTTGAGGCATTTACCGGATATGATGTCATCTTCAGTGAGAGGGCAGAGCTTGCAATCAGCATTGCCGCATCGCTGACTACCTCCATACCCGTTGTCGGACCCACAATACGTGATGCGGCGCTGGGCAGCGGATTCTCAGACTTTGTGTTAAGATTCTATGCACAGCATGTCTTCTTGCTGCCCATTGTAATGCTGGGGTTAATGGCAGTCCACTTTCCGAGGTTTCTGGTCTTTGATGTGCCAATGGTGATGGCAATTGGAGGCGCAATACTGATTACCGGAGGAGTATTCCCCATTGATCTGGGATTCAAGTTTGAGCCCACGGTGCCTCCGGGGGTTACTGTTCCAGAGTGGTATCTGACTGGAATCTATGCCTTTATGAGGACGCAGTATGACAAGTTTGTTACAGGGCTGATGTGGCCGTTGTTGTTTATCATATCCTTTGTGCTAATACCGTTCATTGACAGGTACAAAAAGTTCTCATGGAGAGACAGACCGATTATCACTGCATTTGGTATTACGAGTCTTGCACAAATCATGGTTACCACCTATTGGGGATTCTATATATCGCCTGACACCACGATTCCGCTAGTTGAGCGTCTGGTAATTGATCCAATCTTCTTTTACTCAACGATGATACTGCTGGTTCCGCTGGGATTCGGGTTTACATACATGATGATCAAGCTGGCAAACGAGGCCGAAAGAAAATCCAAACTTGCCAAGAGCAACGGACCGCAAAAGGTCGCCACAATCAACCTCTCTGAAAAATGGATTAACTGGCTGCTAGTTGCATTGCTGGCATTCCAGGTGTTCTTAAATATCGCAGCATACAATGCCGCCCTGATTGGAATGAAGAACATCTCGCTGTTCTTTATAGGTATTATACTGCTGGTGTTTGCCGCATTCTTCCACCTGTACAGGTACGCGATGAGCCAGCAAAAGAACATGCCCCCACCATCTCCGGTACCTGTGGTTGAAGAAAAGCCAAAGCTTCCAGAACCAGAGGCACCTGCAGAGCCAGGCAAGCTTGCAGATGATAGTAATGGTAAACAGCCTGCATCTGATGCAAAACAGCCTCCAAAGGAGCTGGCACCAGAAGTGCTGTCCGTACCTAAAACCCAAGCTGCAACAGCAACAGACTCGGGAGAAAGAGGCGTAGGCGCTACTACTACTGCTGCTACTGCTGCTGCAAGCAACGATTCAAATGCTGCCACAGCTTCTGATAATCATCCTGACGGAGTGAAAAAATTATGAGCGCACCCACATCAAGCCACGCATATGGTATTGGAATGATTGCACTAATTGTTGGAATGTCTGCATCTCTTATCTTTTACACGTCGTTTTATCTTCCCGAGTCCCTGACAAAGCCCTCTGTGGCAGATCACATCTTGCATCCTGATAATGCAGAATTTCTCATCGAGATAGTTCCAGGTGCTGTGACTGAGGGAAATGAAAGTTACGTGCCAAACAAGCCTGTGGTTTTGCTGACCATCAGCAACAACGTCGTATGGGTAAACAACGATGATACTGCGCATACAGTTACCCCTGACCACAGGCATGCAGATAGATACAGTGGCGATTTTGGCTCAACTGGAGTCTTAAAACCCGGTGACAGGTACGAGTTCTTGTTTACTGAACCCCAGGAGGTTTCATATCACTGTACCCCTCATCCATGGATGACTGGTGTGATTACCGTAGAAAAGAGCAGGTTCTAGCTGCTGGAATATCTTGCAAATATTATCTTGCTTTGAATCTCCTTGTGCTGCTCGATAATTGAAACCCTGAATTTGATCTCATGCTCTTTTTCTGTCTCAAAACTAATTACTGCTGTAAATTCTGCCCTGTGCTCAGGCATTGCGTCCTTGCTGATAAACAACCGCGACACATTTTGTGAAATTGCCTTTTGATTATATGATTTGTAGATAATGTGCTCATTTGAATCTGAAATCTGCGTGTTTATCACAACCCCGTCATACCTACCTGGATATGCAACTGCAATTGTCCCTTTGATCTGAGAATCTGGATGAATCTCTGCTGAATTTAATTCAAATTCTAAATCTTCCACAGAAAACTTGACATCAAATCCTGTTAATAGTTTTGTCAAGCGGGCCCAAAGGGCTTCGATCCCTTGACCATTGGATTAGAAGTCCAACACTCTATCCATGCTGAGCTATGGGCCCAACCACCTAGCAATTAATTACCATTTTAAGGGTTTGTAGAGTTTTTTTTCATATGCTTTGATTTTTTTTGATGTCAGTCAAATCTGAAAAGCTGCATTGAGAAAACTTATTTTTTATTATTCTGGTGATCTGCTGTCATTGAAGATTTTCATCTATACATCAAATCTGAATTTCTTTTTTAACATCAAGATAAGAAAGATCCTATCTCTTTAGTCTTATCAGTATTAATTCAAATGCTTGGTTTAGAAAAAGACTCGGCTTTCAATCATACCTGATGTGATCTTGATATAATTAATTCATGGCAATCAGTGTATTTCCAAAATTTTTTGAGTTATTATTTAGGTTTCAAATGGCATTGCATTGTAAATACTCATCATAAGCTACATTATCTCTAGATCCAAAACATACACCTTCATAATCACAATCCATACACATAGACAAAGATCACCATATTTGTAAAAACCAACAAATATGTGCTCTATTACAGAAAACCAAGCAATAAACAAAATTACTAAAATGCAGAGAAGGGTATTGTAGTTATTATCTTATAAGACATGAGAAGATGTAGCATCTTGGTAATGTTCAAATGTGTCTCAAACTTTTTTAAAATAATGCCAGTTAAACATCAATGAATTTTACATCAATCATTTTATTATTTACAAAAAACTCTTTCTTTGTCTCAGGATATGCCTCTACATATCCCAAGAGAATCTCTTTTAATTCAGATTTTATCTCCGTCTTGTTTGAACCTGTAACGATAATCTCTGGATTGTCCAGAGATTGAGCAATCATGCCCTCTTTTGATTTTTCTAACTTTACTTTTAATTCATTCACCATGATTACACTCCTTATCTGTGATATGGTGTTATGTATATGGACATTTATTTTTGATTCTTTGTGAAATTAGATACAGAGAAAAAGTAATGAGAGAAACAAAGAAAAAAGATTCTATTATACTAACAGGCTATCAGTTGTTTCATAACTACATTAGACCTCATAGTGCATTAGGTAATATGACACCGTCTAATGAGAAATATGGAACGGAAACCAAAGGAGACAATACATGGATTACATTAATTCAAAACACCAGTAAAAAATTAAAATTGTCTATGTTTTTTATGTTGTTCTAGACCAGTAGTATTAACAGAAATAATGTACACTTTTTCCTCTTCTGTAACGACTTTGTAGTTAACAGGCATTTGCATGGTCTCAACGCTATCTTCATATTCATCAACTATGTCATATTCGAATTTCTCTGTGTTGTTTGCATTATCAAGTATATAATCAACATATTCCATTACGAATTTTCTAGCGTTATTTTCTAACTTCATAAATTGGATGAAGAATTTTTTAGTGAATGCGACTTTCCACAAGTTCGCTTACTCCTTCTAAAAACGCCTTACCTTCTAAGAATGATCCTTCGAAAGCGGTCTCGACATTGCCTTGTTCTAGGTCTTGTGTGAATTTCACCTGTTCTTCAATTTGCTCTTGTGTAAACACAAGCTTGATTGCACGTTGTGAATTGGTTTTATTCATGTTGATGAATCAATAAATTTGAATATAAGGGTTTCCCATATTTCCAATGACAGTTTTACTAAAAACGATCAACTAAAAAAATAGGGACAAATCTTGGGGGGTTTAGCTTCTAGTCATGAATTAGATTATTAGTGAATTTTATTAGCTGATTCAAGCTATAGTCACAATCCGTTAGGAATGATTTGAACCTATGTATCCTGAGGAGATATGTGTTTTTCAGACATATGTCATATACCATACTTGGCAACCATCACGAGTTCTATTCTCAAAAATTTCTGATTTAGGAATTAATTATTTGCGAGATCCAATTAGACAATTTTTAACGTCCTACTCGAATAATTTTTTCTATTTTGTAAATCATTAATTCCATCATGTGTAATTTTTACTAGGTACACCACATGTGTGCTTATTTTTTGAGCCAGTCAGATAGAATCTTGTTTGCCATCTGATCAGGATTCACATTGTTTTTGCTTGCGTGTTTTTTTAATTTTCTTGCAGCACCCTTTGTCAACTCAAGTTTGATTTTTTGTTGCAGCATGCGGGATTTTGCAATTTTTAATAATTTTTTATGGGATGACTTTGGACTGCGAGCCAATACACGGAGGTATTCTTTTCGGAGCTTTGTGTCCAATGGGGCTATTTTTTTTGTATAATGTTTTCAATTTTTTGGATATTGGAAATTATTTGGTATAGTTTGGTGAGATCATCACGAGAAATTTCTTGTGGGCCATGCTGTCTTAATCTATCTGGAACCGCTGCAAATCCAAGGTATTTCTTTAGGGTCTGGGATGAAATTCCAAGGGATTGTGCGGCCTTTGACTTGCCAGTTTTTTCAGTCAAGAAGACACACATCCTGCAGTCGTATCTTTGGTATTCATCTTGTTTCTGTGCAAGTTTTCCACTACCAATGTTTCTTTTGCATCCTCAAGATCATACTTTGAGGAATTAGTTAATAGCAATACGGAAATTTTCTTTGCCCTCAGCCTCTTGAGGGTTGTCATCCTCATATATCCCTGAATGAAAAGACTTCAGACGTATGCAATATCTTCATAGAAGAGATAAACAAATGGATTACATTAATTCAAAATGCAATTAAAATGTATGTCAGGGTATATCACAATAATTGTGTTTAAATATTGAAAAATGACATATCTAAATCAGATAAAAATGAGTGAAGATAAAACAGTTTCAAGTTATACAATTTTGGTAGAAAAAGAAGATGAAGGAGGTTTTTCAGGTAGTTGTCTTGAATTACCTGCTGCAATATCCCAAGGAGAAACATTAGAAGAATTACAAAGTAATATGAAAGAAGCAATTGATTTGGTTTTAGAAGAAAACCTGATGAAATCAAAACACAAACAAATTCTAAAAATTACTGTATAATTGACAAAACTAAAAAATCAAAACTAGATGAAAAATATTTAAGATTCTAGTCAATGACTATAATTTTTCAGTAAGACATACCAAGGGTCACCCATTCTTTTAGGGTACGAAGATGTAAGATAAGTTACAATTACGGACGCTATAATTATCAATAAAAAATCAGAGATAATCTGGGTGATACATAAGCTACAAAACATATTGGTTTTACTCAAATCAAGGATTTGAGAAAAAGAGCAAGAGAAAATAAATTAATTCCAGAATATGCTGCATACTTTTGTTTTTGATATCTGTAAGAACAGCTAAAACCAACGCTTTTTTTAGATCGGAATTATGCTTAAAGCGATCAAAAAATCTTAACAAAATACTTTTAAGATAAAACAATCTTGATCTAATCAGAATACATAACCTCCGGATTCTCTGTCTTGTGGTTGTATTTTCCCGTTAGTGGTTCCTAGTCGTTCAACTAACGGGCTTGTAATTAATCCGATCAAATCTTTATCTTTGATGGACTTTTTTCCTTTAATCCTTTTTTTTAAATTAATCGAAATTCCTTTTTCAGTAATATTAAAAATAACGTATACCCCTCTAATTTCCTCAAGGATTTTATCCATTTTTTCCAAATCCTCTCGAGGATTATTTTCACTTCTTGTAGATCGATATAGCCAACCCACAAAGCTGGCCTGTATGTACATGAATATCATTAAGTTTAGAGGTTGTTTCACTGTGTCTGCAGCCACTTGAAGCCATTCTGTTAATTTATCTGTAAAATTCACAGTCGTAGGATATTTTTCCATTTTAGAAAAATTCTCCTCAATTTCTTTCCATCTTTGTGTAGGATCATAAGACATTTCAAAAGTTTCAGTTGGTCTTATTTTGGCATCACTATCAACTAAATCATTAATGCCAATACGAATAATTGAGCTGCAAATATTAATACCAACTCTATCTTTTTTATTCACAAAATCATCTAGCATCATAAATATTGCAATACCATTTCGTACCATATGTTCGGCGTATTGGGATCGTGTAGATTCTTGAGCTTGGGCTTCAATATCTATAGCATTCATGAAATTAACTGGGAATCTGATTTTAATTGGGATCATTGTAGTTTTTTTAACTATGTCAACTATTAAAACGTTCTCAAGCCAAAAATTAAAGCTGTACATAGGATCATTTTAGCTAAATTCAACCAAGCGATCAATTTGCATATCTATATTTTGGACATTTTTCTCTTTTGTGTTATAAGATACAATTGTGTATTATATGAAAATCATATTCGCTAGTCATTCATGTCCACCTCCATCCATTTTTGATTGCTTTTTCTGATCGCATCAGGAAACCTTTTTGATCTTAAATGCCATCAGGGGCACTTGGCAGTTCTCTATGTCCAGAGAAAAATGCAGCCTATCCTCATTGTAAAAGTCCATGAACTCCCCCACCGTCTTAAAGTGTCCAAGCTCATCCTCCAGTGTCCTGAAGAATCTCTCAATCTTGCCGTTGGTCTGCCAAGTGGTGGGAGCACGAGTTAATCAGGGCAATACCTCTCTCCGAGGCTTCTGCCTCAATCAGGGCGGTGGGCTTTCATCCCTTGGCAGGTATACCGCGGTTTCGGGATGTGAACTGGGCGCCGTTGTCTGAAAGTATCTGGTCTGGCGTACCAAATGACTTGATAGCCTTGCGCAAAACGGCTACAGTGTTCTGACTTGTAGCACTATCAAACAGCCCAAATCCCGTTATGCACCTGGATGCATCATCCAGATATGCCACAAGTTGCAGTCCTTTCAGGCGTGGATCCTTCATTACGTGCCAGTCCACATGCCACATTGCATTGGAATACAGTCGCTCATATCTGACGTACTTTCTCTTCTTGGATTTTTCAGGAGACAGTCTGGCCAGTCCGTTGGATTTCATTATTTGGTATACTGTATGGTAGCTTATATGAGATGACTTTCTGAGGAGGCGAGCCGTGCGCACTACTCCTGCATGAATATCATCATATATCTTAAGAACACGACGTACATCCTCAGATGATACTGTCTTTCTGGGTCTTCCTGGCTTTCTGTGGGGGAGTATTGTTCTGGTCTTGGGGTAGGCTGCCCATATGCGTCTGATATGCCTTGCGCTGACCTGCATGGTTTGGGCCAGAACAGATGCAGCTGTGCCCTTTTGGCGCTGCCGTATGATATATCTGGTCTGATCTTCTTTTAGTCTGGTTCTCTTCATTATTCGTGATCGGTATATGCGGTAATGATCCCTTGCCTGAAGCCTGAGCTTAGGCGGACATAATTTTCGTACAATAGAGTACGGAACCAATATCATTAACATCTAATGTCAGCTTTGCACCCTTTATGGAATTACAAACCCCCACTCCTATTTCATCACCTGCTTTGTTATAGTTTATTTCTTGAGCAATGACGGTTATTCCACACTTTATCATAAAATTAAGCCAGTCAGATTTGGAACACTTCATCATATGTGCATGTTCATCAATAGCTTGAATCCACTTTTGTGGAAGTTTAGCTTTTAATTTCTCCATGAAAAAGATACAAACTACTCTATTATTACTATTGTTTGTTAGAGTTTAATCATTAATAGGTTCATCAAGTATCATTTGATTTAGTATCTTAATCAATATTTGGCATAATGAAATTAGACAAAAATATTGTAAAATAATTTTAAACACAATAGATCAAGGATCAGCTTATTTAATAGTTAGAAATAAAAAAATTCATGTCTCATTCTATGCAAATTTTCAAGTTTTACATTAAATGAGAAAATATGTAAAGAAATATGAAACAAGAAAAAGTGTTACATTATTTGGAAATACATCTGGTTATAAAATAACTTGGTGAAACTTTGAAGAATTTTGTGCTACTTGCAAGATTAATCTCTATGTTGCCTGATGCCTATGCAAATTCTTCAACATTATCTATCACTTCGTTTGTAACCAAACAAACATACTGCAATTACTAGATTAGAAATTGCAAAAGCAATGATGCAGATTTCAAATAACAACTCTAGATGAAAATATCATGAGATTGAACAGTGTACGTTTTTTATTACAGGAGTAACAACAAATGTTTTATTGATTTTAAATGATTTCATGAAGATAGATGGGAATATATGAAAGTAATTATTTACGATTTACCTTACGTACTGTTATAGGAACTAAAATTTTTCTTTTTTTGTCCAAGTAAATTTGTAATTCTAAACCCTTGTTTCCAATGCCATCATCCAATATACCAAATAAATACAGATCTGGTATACATTCATGACAGGTTGTATATTGATATGTTTTTTCAGGTTCTTTTATGCATAGCATACTCTCGATTGTTTTACCAACAATCCATTGTCCATATGGTGTTAGTTTTAGAAAATTGGTTTTGAAGCTAGGAATTTTTCCCAGCTTCCAATATTGCTTAGGCTTTTTTGCCATAAGCCCACTTCATAAAATCACTGTGATCAGATACGATATCTTTTTCATCTTTTTCAAAATACAGTTTTTGGAACGCATCTGCTCTCTGGTCATGAAGGGAAGTCCATTTTGGTTTAAAGCCGATTTTTACCATGTTTTAGAAAGTATATTTCAGTTAATAAATCATACTAGAAAGATTGAGCATGATTACAACCAAACTCTTGATTGGTTTGCCTTAATTCCTGGAATTGATAAATCTAAATTAAGATTAGATGTAAGGAGAACCCGACTATTTGATATGAAACTTAATTTCGTAAAACCATGGGATCATAATCATCAATAAAAAAAATCAGAGATAATCCGGGTCTACCTTCTGCAAATTGCATCTAGTAGTGTTTGGCTAAAAAGATTATTTTAGACACCTGTAGACATTTCATAAAATGTAAATTCCAAAAATAAAAAACAAAACACCCATCATATCTATCCAAAGAACGATGTGTATTGCCCATTCATTATGGAATTCAATAAACCAACCAAATGTGATTGCTAACATAGACACTAATGGAATTAAAGAGTGTAATCCAATAGTAAAACTAAAAAATCAAAACTAGACGAAAATATTTAAGATTCTAGTCAATGATTATAATTTTTCAGTAAGAGCAAAAGAGAAAATAAATTAATTCTAGAATATTCTGCAGGCTTTTTCAAAAAAACATTCATCAAAGCGGAAGGAAAAATCCGAGAAAATCTGCATATCATTAGTTACCAATATCTTGGCCAGATCACATGAATTTACTCGTATCTCTAAGATAGAAACAAATTAGATTTACAATACTCAAACCAAAGAGATTAAAATGATTTGACCTTGAAAATAGAATATGAAATTTCAAACAGTATTTTGGAAAGGAGATGACATGTATGTCATAAAAGAGGTTATCACCGGTGTAACAACACAGGGTCGTAACATAGATGAGGCGCTAAAAAATATCAAAGAAGCAATTCATCTTTATCTTGAAGAAATGCCAGATGTAAAAAATACCATGCAAAACATGGATATGGTTGGGATATCAAGTCTCGACATTCCCTAAACTTGTAGAAAATAAAATAGTACAAATTCTTGTTGATGGCTCTGATTTTCAGCTCTCACGTCAGATGGAAAAGTCATGTTTGAATAATAGATAATATAGAAAGGGGTTTAGCTTCTGGCATGAATCAGATTATTGGTAAATTTTACTAGCTGATTTAAGCTATAGTATCATAACCTGTCAGAGATTATTTGAACCCATGTGTCCGGGAGATATGTGTTTTTCAGGCAATACACGCGATAAAGATTTCTGAATCATCTAATTGTTATTTGATTTATAATTTTGTCATGTTTTTTCAATAACATCTTTGCTTCTTCTTTAGCAAAAGATTTGTTTTTAAAATTCTTTACTCCAACATGATCACCTAATAACGTGCCATTTAACATATTGCATTTGTATCCATTTTCAGCCATTATCTCTCGGATCTTTGTACATCCTGTCTTATTCAAACAATCAACAATCAATTCATACTTCATTATTCTCACCAGTTCCAATATCCTTATCATGCATCATATTTTTTTAACATCTTTTCTTGCATTTAAGTGATTGAAACTATCAATCAACTAGGCATAATTATTTTTTAGATTTTTTCTGTCTCACACCTCTTTGTTCTCTGTTTGGTTTTTGATGTTCCAATCTGGTATTTCCTCTTCTTCTTTGTACTTCTTAAGAGAGGTTATACTGCAATACCGCCATGTTTTATTGAATTGATGTAAAATTATTTTCCTTGAACAATTCTGCTTTCAAATATGTCAAATTAAAATCAGTAGCAGTTCAATCTAGGTCTGAGATATTTTTAAAAACATCATACGTATTGAAGACTTGATAAAGTCAAGGGTGATGTTTTTTGGATGTTTATGAAACTGTAGAAGCAATACTTGATTCAAATAAAGGTGAAACTGTTGGAAGAACAGCGATCCATAAATTGGTGTACTTGGCTGAAAAAACTATCTAGGGACTCACCCTGCCTATCTACAAGCCTCATTATTATGGCCCCTATAGTCCAGATCTTAGTTTGGCTTTAGAAAAAATGGTGATGTATTCCTTTATCGAGGAAATTAAAATTCCTGAAAGAACGCATGAAGGATACAAGTACAGGCTCACATCTGATGGGAAAAATATGGCAAATCGTATAAAATTGGCATTTCCTACCGAATATCAAAAAATAAGGTATCTGGTGTCTACTTGTAAGCAATTCTGCAGCCTAAAAACTGCCCCACTCTCTTATGTTGCAAAAATCTACTTTATGTTGGAAAACAATTCGGGCAAAGAAAAACAAATGGATCATGATGTTGCTATTAAAACTGCAGAAAAATTAGGCTGGGAACTCACTCATGACGATATTGATGAGGGTGTGGAACTTTTCAAGCAGCTGAAATTAGTCAAAACGATCTAAAGACGTAGCAGTGCATCATCATATCTGCAATAAGTTCATGGCTTGTATCTGCTAATGCTAACTCATCAGGCTTCTATGTAAATTCTAACATTTTTCACTTTGGATTTTTCTTTAGAGTTTGCTTGCAGCTTTTCAAGTGCAGCTTTAAATCGACGCTCTTTATCTGGATTTATCTTAGCTATGCCAGTTACACAAAAATCAGCATCGCCAGTAATTTGTGTAATGACATCTGCCTCTTTTACTTCATTAAAATTGTCAACTAGTGCATCTCTTAGCTTTTCACACATATCTTCGTGTCTTGGATCTGCACACTGTAACAATATGTGAGCGTTTACTAGATTGTTTCTTCCTTTCATTTTATTCACTGGCAAGATTACTCAATGCGAGAATGGAGTTAAATATCTTTGGCTGAATATGTGATTACTTTGATTATGATTAGTAATTACTAAAATCCCTGCGCCCAAATTTATCACACAATGTCTTTCATTAAGATTCTTTGAAAAACTCAAATCCCACAGAATTACTATTTAGAAAAACTTTGATTATCCAAGTCAACCATATATGATCAGATCACTATTTTTTATGACTAAACTATTGCTGACTAGTTTTTGTAATGCCAAGTCTTTTACACATGACACTCATTTCTTCGTTACCATGATAAGATCCCAAGTTCACTTGGGGGTTTACAGCCACTTTTTCTGATGGTCTTCTCTTTCCATTTTGAAGAGAAACTGCTGCGAGTATCCTGCAAACGGACCAAAATGACTCACAATCTTTTGGTGAAGGACCCCGTACTGTTTTTCTGTAATAGAAGTAGTATCAATCTGTAATTCTCTGGCATAATATTTTGCCAGTATTCTCATCATCCACCTGTCTAAAGGAAAGGCCTCCAGCTTGTCTAGTGAAAATAACAAGACACAGTCAGCAACCTTGTTTCCGACTCCTGGAATCTGGCAAATCTTAGTCTTTGCTTTCTGGTAACTGCTTTTTTGCAAGGACTCAAAATCAATCTTTTTTGATAAAACCATCTCTGAGGCCTCCCTGATGAATCTGGCACGGTATCCGACACTGCAATCTTTTATGTCCTCTATTGATGCCCCGGCAAGGTCAGATGGTTTGGGAAACAAGAAAAACTTTTGGCCATCAAACTTTACTGGGCTTCCAAACTTTTCTGAAATCTTTTCCAAGCTGTTTTTAATTTTTTGAATGTTAGAGTTTGAGGACACAATAAATGAAATCAGGCATTGAAACGGATCCTGCTCAAGTATTCTCAGTCCCAAGTACCGCCTTACTGCCTTTCTTGTAATCTCATCCCTTGAGATTGATCTGATTATTTTCTCAATATTGTCCCTCCTTCGAAAAAAATCAGTCTTTTTGTTCTGATAGGATCTTAGGACTCCAGAACCAGTTATTTTTAGGATGTCCTGGCCGTTTACCCCGTACCAGTACCTGCCTTTTTTTCTCCAAAGAAACACCTGGCCGCTGTTAATTGAATTTTCTACGTCTATGACACAGTTTTTCCGCATTTTAGATGGTTATTTGATCATTTACTGCAGGTGAAAACGTCTCTAGGCCGAACTTCTCGTGAATCTCTTGGGCAAACATCTCACATGACTCTGCATCCCCGTGAACGGTGCACACTTTTGGATTTCCCTTTATCTGCCTGATCATCTCAAAGAGCTCCTTTCTGTCTGCATGTCCTGAAAACTGGAATTGCTTTACCTGGGCCTTGACTGCAAGGTCTTTTCCTCTGGTGGAGACCATTCCGGTATCTAGCAGTTTCTTGCCTGGCGTACCCTCACCCTGATATGAGACCAGGGCAATCCCATTTTTGCTATCAAAAGACAACTGTTGGAGATAATAAACGGCATTTCCGCCCACCAGCATTCCTGCCGGAGAAATCACAACACAGGGTTCTCCCATAGCTCTCTTTCTTTCAGCGTGTTCCCTTACTGCTGTTGCACTTTTTATTGCCTCTGAAAATACCTTGGGATCCCTCAGATATTCTGGATGCTTGAACATTATCTCATTTACCTTTAGTGCCATTCCGTCCATGATAATTTTATGCTTAAAGTTTGAACTTTTCAAAATACATGCTATCTCCTGGGAGCGCTCAACAGAAAACGATGGAATAAACAAAATTCCCTTTCTGTCCATGACCTCATTTGCAAATTCTATAAGTTCGTTTTCAGACTCTTTTCTTGGTTTCTGTTCTGTCTTTGCATAGGTACTCTCAGTAATTAGCAAGTCAATCTCCCCAATATCCAAATCCATCTCTCTGAGCATTCTGGAGCCATTTGTCTTGATATCCCCAGTATAGAAGAGACGTTTTCTCTCCGACTCTACTAATACCGTACTTCCGCCAATCACATGTCCTGATTCCCTTAACTCAAAGGTCGCATCCCCCCTTGCAACCTTCTGTCCAAACCCTATCTCTTTGGCATTTCTCATCATGTTGTTTACCTCAGGCAAGTCAAAGGAATGGGAATTTTTCTCAATTTTTAGCATATCCTCAATTAATAATTTTGAAAGATCAAATGTTGGGGGGGTGGCATACACGTCTGTATTGCCACTTACAAACAAAGACGGAACATTTCCTGAATGATCCAAGTGGGCATGAGTGATTATGATGGCATCCAAATCTTTTGGTTTTACATGCAGTGGATATTGCGGGGGGGTGCCTCTTCTGCCAAACATTACCCCATAATCTAGCAGCAGCTTGGTTCCGTTGCAATTTACCAGAAATCCTGATCTGCCAACCTCGTTTGCAGCACCTAAAACTTTAACATCCAAGGATTAAAATCCAAACTTATCTACGTTAAAACCTTCTCAAATCCAAGCCGATCATTGTGCTTACCATGGAATCTACAAAAGCTTTAATTAGTGTAAGCTAAGATTCGATCCTCATGGGACGAACCTATGATGAGTGGATAGCTCAACAAGATCAGGCTATCGTAGCAAAAACTCGTGCAGGCGATGAAGGAAATAAAGTACTTCTAAACCAAATTAACTGGATCTGGGTTAACAATCTGATGAATCAAAAAGCAGACCTTAATCCTTCTTCAGCAGAACTACTTGACTGGGTAACTTCTGGTCAGATAGATGCAATGAGAAAATAAACGTGCACATCACGTTATCTTTTTGTTTTTTAAATTTTCCTAGCCTAGATTCTGCGCATGAATTCGCTGTCGATCTTTTTCATAACAGGGTTATGAATTTCAATCATGGTTTAAATAGCCACCAAGCATTAACGTATTTGTAATGCCAATAGCAATACTTCCAGACATTGATGAGCAAAGATGTATCGGATGTGCACTATGTGTAGAAATCTGTACAACTCTTGGTCCTGATGTCCTTAGGGTAAAACCTGTTGAAGGCTGGAAGAGAGGTAAGGCATTTGTTTTCTACCCAGAAAGATGTATTTCTGATGGTGCATGCATCGGTGTATGCCCAACAAAATCAATCTTTTGGATGAGACCAATGAATTACACTGCTGGACAACCAGTACCTCTTCACAAAAACGGTGTCTTCATCAAAGGTTGGGCAGAAGACGCCGCATTATAAGCAGGCATCTTTAGCACATTCTTTTTTCTTATTTTTGATTATGCAAAAGATTTTTTCTTGATCTGCTTTGGCAGCTGCCTCTTTACAAAGTATCTTAGAAACTTGTCCTCCTTGTCATAGCGTATCTCTGAGAATTTGTTGTTTGCAAAGAAACTGTTCCATGTCTTCTCAAACACGGGAAAGTCTTCTGGCCTAAAGTCTAATCTAGATGTCTCATGATGGGCAGCAGGAAACACGTCTGAAATTTCAATTGGTATTAATCCCAGAACTGGATTGTACTGGCAGATTTGAAACAATTCAAAATCTCCTCCTAGTCTCTTTTTTAGTTCGGCATACTGACGTGAGAGATATCCCGGCTTTGTGCTTGATTCTCCAGTGACGACTAGTCTCTTTTTCTTTGATTTGAATCTTCTAACCATTTTATGGAACGACTGAACCTCTGGCCTGTATTGATCCTCTTGGCCAAACAAAAAGATTGCCCTTTCTTTGAACTTGGGGGTACCCAGACCTAGAAACTCATAGTTTTCAGTCATTACTTCAATCATCTCAAACAATTTTGGATGGGCCCTTGCCTTTTTGATTACGTATTCCCACAGCCTTCCCTCGCAGATTGCCTGCTTTACCCTGTCGACTTCAAGCTTTATTGCATACAGGTTATGAATTGCCAGCTCGTTGATTTTTTGTACATCTTGCAATTGGCGAAATTCATCTGGGGTATATCTTGAACATATCTGGCAGTTACAGGGAAATGTCACAATATCTGACAAATAACGCGTCCCATCATCGGTGATGTATCTTAGCTGCTTGGCATATAGCATGTATGATGCCGAATCAAAAGTATCGCATCCCAGAGCTATTGCAAATGGTATGGTAAGGGGATGCCCCGCACCAAACAGATGCAAAGGAACCGAGTGTGGCATCTGTTTTTTTGCTGCCACAATCATCTGTGCCAGCAGTCTGTATTCGTATGATTCCATAAATTCAACCGGACTTCCCAGTGCCAGCATCCGAAATCCCATGCTGATCAGACCTTTTGTAGACCTGCCAACAAGATCAAAATGCTCCCCTCCCTGGATTGGACCTATCCAAATCTGACCATTGTCTTTGCTGTCCTTCAGTGTCTGCTTGCAGACACTTAGGGTGTGTTTTACATATGCCTCTGCCTTTTTAATTGGCATTCCATATCCTGTCGGCTTGTCAAGCGGAATTGCAAAGTCCGTCATTATGCCTCTCTCAAAGTCTGCCATATCCGGCGGCAATACATCGACATCCCCATATTCGAGAACCTGATATCCGCCAGAGTCTGTCATAACTGCGCCATCAAAATCAATTATCCTGTGAATCCCTTTTTTGACTGCATTCTCCCCGTAACTGTTTCTAGTAATGTATGCATTGGTAATTACCAGATCAAAACCCATCTCCCTGATTTTTTTGGATGGAATGGTTTGTTTAACGGGATGGATTACCGGAACGTATGCCGGGGTCTGGATTTTGCCATGATTTGTGTAGAGCGTACCTATTCTGCCGGCCAAATCCGTTTTAGAAATCTCAAACAAGCAATTAATCAAATCAAAGGGTGCTATTTAATCAATCAACAAAAAATTTTTCCAAGTCATTGTTTTTTCGTACTAATTCCAGCCAGTCAACCTCTTTGTCTTCATTATTTCTGAGATTTCTTGCAATTGCCCCTATGAGATTTTCTGCCACCTGGGGAATTGTTTTGCCGCTTACGTTGATCTGAAATACCTTCTCCTGAAATTTGGCAATTGCATCATGTGCAATGATTCCTAAAATTTCACTTGCCGCATTCTCTTTGATTTTACTTTGAGAATATTTTCTCCCTTGATAAACTAAAACCAAGTCATAGGGACTCCTTCTAAGCACTATCACAGTCTTCACTTGGTCCTTTTCTAGAACATATGGGGCCAGGTGGCCCACAACTACTGTACTTTTCGTTGAAATCCTCTGTCTTAAGATCTCTTTTAGCTGCTTAACATCTACGTCGCTTGTATCATCCTCCTGATCTTCTTCAAATAATCCTGAATCCCTTGCAACTGCATTGATATCTAAGATCTGAAGCCTTAGCTTCTCGGCGATCTTGTGTGCTATGGTGTGCTTTCCAACCCCCGGACTGCCCGTAATTACAATTGACATGTACTGAACTCACAATCCTGCAGATTAAATGATTTCTGCAATACTAATAAGTAGAATTGGATTTTTTACATTATTGCAAATTGGATTGTTAGGAAAAGCAAATGTCGGAAAGTCCACATTCTTCTCTGCTGCAACTGAAACTCTGGTGACTACAGGAAACTTTCCGTTTACTACAATTGAGCCAAACATTGGAGTAGCCCATCTCAAAGCAGACTGTGCCTGCAAATTCTTTAAAATCAAACACCAAAACGAACTATGTGTAGATGGGACCAGGCTCATTCCAGTTAAGATAATTGATGTTGCAGGGCTAGTTCCCGGTGCCCATCAGGGAAAGGGACTGGGAAATCAGTTTCTTGATGATGCAAGACAGGCCGAGGTTTTAATCCATGTTGTCGATATTGCCGGAACAACTGACATCCAAGGGCAGCCAGTATCTATTGGCACCCATAATCCACTGGAGGATATTGCCTTTGTACAAAACGAGTTTGATCAATGGTTTGCAGATATCTTGAAGAGAGAATGGGACAAGGTAACTCGCGAGATAGATCAAAAGCGAGCCAAGCTTACTGACGGCATTGCAAAAAGATTCTCCGGGTTGGGAATCAAAGATTTCCAAGTCCAGAAAGTTCTTCAAAAGTTGGGATTTATGACCAAAAACCCAAAAGAATGGAGCGATGATGACATTGAAACCTTTGTCAAAGAGCTAAGAAAAGATACAAAGCCTATGGTCATTGCAGCAAACAAGGCCGATCTCTGCCAGGATCTTGATATTGTTAAAAAAATTTCAGATAATGTTATTCCATGCAGTGCCGAGACTGAGCTGCTTTTACGCAAGGCATCAAAGGCAGGCATTGTAAATTACTCCTCCGGTGATGGGGGTTTTGCGTTAGTTGAGGGAAAAGAAATTCCCTTGCCCCAACAAAAGGCCCTTGACTTGGTAAAATCAGTCTTCTCAAAGATTCCCTCCACTGGCATTCAAAAAATTTTAAACACTGCCGTATTTGATTCGCTGAAATTCATTGCAGTCTATCCTGTAGAGGATGAGACAAAACTAACAAACAAGGATGGCGTTATCCTCCCTGATGCAAAGCTGGTCCCGCAGGATTCCACTGCCAAGGATCTGGCAAGTCTGATTCATGCAGACATTGCAAAGGGATTCTTACATGCTATTGATTGCAAGACAAAACAAAGGATTGGCGGTGATCAAAAGTTAAGCAACGGCGATGTCATCAAAATTATCTCTACTCTGAGTCGTGGATGACATGTTGGGCCTTGGAATTGAAAGCACAGCCCATACGTTCTCATGTGCAATTATTGATAAAAAAAACGGAAAAAAAGGCAAAATTCTCTCAGACATCAGAAGAATTTACCGCCCAGAGGATGGCCAGGGAATACATCCCCGTGAGGCATCTCGTCACCACATTGAATATAGTCCCCAGGTCTTATCTGACTGCCTTACAGAGGCAGGCGTATCTGTCGCTGATTTGGATATTATCGCATATGCTGCAGGTCCAGGTCTGGGTCCCTGTTTACGTGTAGGCGCCGTGGTTGCAAGATCCCTGTCATCGTTTTATAAAATTCCCATCTATCCTGTCAATCATGCAATTGGACATATTGAGTTGGGAAAATTACTGACTGGGGCAACCAATCCCCTGGTACTCTTGGTATCTGGAGGGCATACCATGCTTTTGGCATTTCTAAACAGGCAGTGGAGGGTCTTTGGCGAAACGCTCGATATTACCCTGGGCCAGCTGCTTGATCAGTTTGGAAGATCAATTGGATATGCCTCTCCCTGTGGGAAGAACATAGAAGAGTTGGCAAATTCCTCTTCAAATTACGTGTCTCTGCCTTACTCTGTTAAGGGAAACGATGTGTCTTTTTCTGGATTGTTATCTGCAACAAAATCCGCTGCAATGAAAAACAAGGAGGATGCATGCTACTCACTTCAGGAGACTGCATTTGCAATGATTAGCGAGGCCGTCGAGCGTGCCCTCTCGTTTACCCAAAAAAAGGAATTGATGATTGTTGGGGGTGTTGCAGCCAACAGGCGACTAGCTGAAATGCTCAAAGACGTATGCAAAAGGCACGGCTGCAAATTTTTTGTGGTTCCCTTAAAGTACGCAGGAGACTGTGGCAGCCAAATATGCTGGACTGGCCTGCTAGAATCACAAGTCAAGCAGGGCGCTTCATTAAAAGACACATTTGTTACCCAGTCTTGGAGACTAGACTCTGTCAAGGTACGTTACTGATCCTTGCTTTTAGCAATGGCCTGATCAATTGCCCCAAGCCAGCTTTTGGTATTAAAAACTCCAAACTTGAAGGTCTGTTCCTCCTCCTTCTCATTTATCTTTGCAATAAAGCATACCTTTTTGATCAGTAATCCCTCCTTCCATGTTTTGGTTACCTGGTCTAGCGAAACATCTAGCACCGTATCTCCAAAACGTTTTGAAAAATCCATTATCCTTGCATTGGTCTTATCAAATGCCAATCTGTTACTTGTCAGTGTCAGAATCCCTGCTCCCAGCTTGTCCTCACTACAGTCCTCCTGCTTGATTCTCTTTTCTCCTTTATCCATGGTTAATTTTTATTGAATTCTTTTGGATATAATGTTAGTGAAACTAATCAAAAAAGGAGCCGAGGCGGACCTATACCAAACCCGTTGGCAAAACTCCAAGGCAATATTAAAAATCAGAAAAGTCAAAAAGTATAGAAATTCTTTACTGGACTCAAAAATTCGCAAGCAGAGAACAATCAGGGAATCGCAGATGCTGTCCCTTGTAAAGTCGTATGGGGTTCCTGCCCCGCTTGTTTATTTTGTAAATTTGAAAGACACATCCATTATGATGCAAGAAATTCCCGGAACCCCCGTACATGACTTGTCTGAATCAAAGATCATTGGGTTCTCAAGGGACATTGGAAGATTGGTGGGCACATTACACAAGAATGGAGTCATGCATGGTGATCTGACCACTTCGAACTTTATTTTGTCCCAAAACAGAATTTATGTCATTGATTTTGGCCTTTCCCAAGTTTCAGTAAAACCTGAAGATCACGCAGTTGATTTGAGGCTGATAAAAGAAATTCTCAATAGTGCTCATGCAAGAATCATGATTTCTGCTTGGAAAAGCTTTCTTGGCGGCTACAAGTCCGTTGTTGGCAGCAGATACTGTGCCAAAATTACCAAGCTAGTCTCAGATATAGAGAGCCGAGGCAGATATGCACAAGTCGTTTGATCTGTTTTTTGTATCCTCAAACAATCACAAGTATCGTGAGGCTAGGGGCATTTTGGATTCCCTTGGAATAAGTCTTGGCTTTTTAAAATCCAGCTTGGAGGAAATTCAATCAGGTTCCCTTTATGATATAGCAATGAGAAAGGCAAGAGATGCATTTTCTAAATTCAAGAAACCCATCATCATTGAAGATGACGGATTATTCATTGATGCGATTGCAGGTTTTCCAGGTCCGTATTCATCATACGTCTTTAAGACCATTGGAAATGACGGGATACTGCACCTTGTAAAAAAAAATAGAAAGGCAAAGTTTGTCTCCATCATTACTTATTGTGATGGAGCCGTCCTAGAGTCCTTTGAAGGCAGGCTGCATGGGAGCATAGCCAGATCACAGAAGGGAGAAGGCTGGGGGTATGATCCAATCTTCATTCCAGGTAACTCAAAGAAAACATTTGCAGAAATTACCAACAAAAATGAGCTTTCCCACAGATACAAGGCCTTAAAAAAATTCTCTAAGTGGTATTTGCACAAGCAGAAATAAAACGATCAGTATGCCGTCTGTTATTTTGCAGTATTGATATTCTTGAAACAATACTCTCGTCCATCACCGAGAACATCTCACTTTGTTTTGCTATCTCTTGGCTGAATTTTCTTATCTCCTGCATTTCTAACATGTTTTCATGCTCTAATCTGTTAGTTGAACGTCCAATGTGCATGTATGATTTAATCTCTATAAAATGCGGACTTGCTTCTCTGAACATCTTTGCAAAAGCCGGTATTGATTCCTTATGATCATTGTAGTCTCTAATCAGTGTAATTCTTAACACCGTTCTTGTATCCAAACTTTTTAGCATGTCAAGTGTTTTGTTCCATCTTTCCCACGAATCATCATATCTTGGTTTGTTTATTCTCATAAATGACTCATAGTCTGCGGCATTAGTTGACAGATACAGCTGTGTTGGCAATGCATCTTCGTCTTGTAATCTCTGAATCATGTCCGGTTCCTGTCCGTTAGTTACAAGAAAAATTGATTTTGTTGCTTCTAGTGTCTTTAGATACTTTATTAATTCTGGCAGTTTTGGATACATTGTAGGTTCTCCGGAAAGTGAAATTGCATAGTGGGCAGGCAATAGTGATTCATCCAGTCTTTGCTTGTCGTTTCTTGAATCTCCATAGAATCCGTTGATTAGTTTTTTTCTTTCGGCCATCAATTTTGTTAAAATTTGCTCTGGCTCTGCCACCTGTTCTGGCTCCATTTGCATTGAATCATAAAATTCCATTGGTCTCCAGCAATACACACATCTGTTTTCACAATACATTCCTGCAGGGGAAAATTCCATGCACCTGTGGGTTGAAATTCCATAAAACTTGTGTTTGTAGCAACTTCCTTCATGCTTGAATGATTTTTTTGTCCAATGGCAGAGTCCTACCGTTGAATGGTCAGCTACCCCATACTTTGCTTTTTTTAACTGCGCAGATACAGCAGGCCTGATCTGGATCAGTTCCTCCTTCTCCTCCACGGTTTCCCCAGAACAGCTCATAGGTTCAGATCGTGCTATGGTTTACTTAAATTGTTCGTGTTTTTTGTCCAACATGGAAACTTTGCCTAATACTGAATGATATTTTCAGCTCTTTGTAGAGTGAGGTTTAATAACTGGATCCTCAAGGTAATTTTAGGCATTGAAAAAAATACACTATTTATCATTTCTGTTGTTGCTTGTAACTACCTTAACTAGTATGCCTATTAATCCAGCTTTTGCCGCTGATGACCTGGACAAAGATGGAGTTGAGGATTTCATAGATATGTGTCCTAATTTGCAAGAAGATTATGAAAGTACGATAGATGGGTGTCCGTCAAACTTTGTTCCATGGTATGATGAGGATTATGATGGAATAGAGGATCATATTGATCAGTGTCCAAATCTTAAAGAGAATTATAATAAATTTGAGGATCTAGACGGCTGCCCTGATACCATTCCCGGAAGCGGAAAAGGTGGCGCATCTGATTCGGACAGTGACGGTTTTATTGATCTGGTGGACTTGTGCCCAAACCAACCTGAAACATTCAATGGTATACTTGATCGAGACGGCTGTCCGGATTCATATGGTTCTGGCGATAGGGACTTGGACGGAGTCTCAGACTTTGCAGATGAATGTCCACTTAATCCTGAAACCTACAACAAGTTCGAAGATGAGGACGGCTGCCCTGATTCTGTAAACGATTTTGCTTTTGTTGATACTGACAATGATGGTATTCAAGACAAAGTTGATTTTTGTATAACAGAGCCTGAGGTGTACAATGATTACAAAGACACTGACGGCTGCCCTGATGTTGCACTTGATTCTTCATTTAGTGATTTAGACGATGATGGAATCGCTGATCAATTTGATATTTGTCCTGATAATCCTGAAACTTTTAATCAATTTGCTGATTATGACGGCTGCCCTGATACAATACAATCTTTTGATGGTACACAAAATGATGCAGATGGTGATAGGATATTTGATATTGATGATGAGTGTCCATTAAAGCCAGAACGATACAATGGATACTTGGATAATGACGGCTGTCCTGACATTCCTCCTTATTCAGGCGATGTCGATTCTGACCTTGATGGAATTTTTGATACCGTTGATCAATGCCCTCAAGTTAAAGAGACTTATAATAAATTCCAAGATAATGACGGCTGCCCCGACTTTGTAACTGATAACAAAGATACACCAGATTCAGACAATGATGGAATTAATGATTTTTCAGACTTGTGCCCAAACCAACCTGAAACGTTCAATGGTGTCTTTGATCGAGACGGCTGTCCTGACACAGATTCTCCCTTTGATAGAGACTCTGATGGCATAGTTGATAGTTTAGATTTGTGTCCAACTGCTAAGGAAACCTACAATAAATTCCAAGATGATGACGGCTGCCCTGACACGGTGTTTGGATTGTTTAACTCAGATTATGATGCTGATGGTATTATTGATTTGAATGACAAGTGTCCATTAGAACCAGAGACATTAAATGGCTATAATGATGAGGACGGCTGCCCAGATGTTCTTGTGTTAGATTCTGATGATGACGGAATTAGGGATACCTTAGATCAATGCCCTTCTACTCCGGAAACCTGGAATCGTTATCAGGATAATGACGGCTGCCCAGATGATCCATCTGATACTGATTCTGACTTTGATGGAATAGTTGATTCCCTAGATGAATGCGTCCTTGATCGTGAAACTTACAATGGCTTCCAAGATGATGACGGCTGCCCAGATCATCCAGAGTTTACCACAACTTTAGATACGGACTTTGATGGAATAGTTGATGAACTTGATCAATGCCCTCAAGTTAAGGAAACATACAATAAATTCCAAGATGATGACGGCTGCCCCGACTTTGTGGCTGATAACAAAGATACTCCAGATTCAGACAATGACGGAATTAATGACTTTGATGATAATTGTCCAAACCAGCCTGAAACATTCAATGATATCCTTGATCTAGACGGCTGTCCTGATAATTACACTTTACAACACGATAGAGATTTAGATGGAATTCCATATGGAATTGATGCATGTCCAACTGCAAAGGAAACATATAACAAGTTCCAAGATGAGGACGGCTGCCCTGATACCATATCTGAATCACATGTGATTGATTCAGACAATGACGGAATTCATAATGTTTATGATGATTGCCCTCTAGTTGCTGAAAACTATAATGGCATCCAAGATGAGGACGGCTGTCCAGATGTTGATGATACCCAACCAGACAGTGATGGTGATGGTGTCCCAGATGTGATGGATATATGTCCGAACCAAGATGAAGTTTGGAATAGATATGTAGATTATGACGGCTGCCCAGATATTTTACCTATTGGAGATGTTGTAATTGATAGTGATGATGATGGCATTGATGATGAAATTGATTTGTGTCCAAATGAAAAAGAGTCTTGGAACAAGTATAATGATCATGACGGCTGCCCAGATATTGTTCCAGAGCAATCAAGATACAAGCATGATGCTGATTTAGATGATATAATTAATGAATATGATGCGTGTCCTCTAGAACCTGAAGATTATGATGGTGATAGAGATGCTGACGGCTGCCCTGATCCTTAGGAGTATCTTAGAATGAAAAAACAATATCTTTTAGGCTTTTTGCTTTTGCTTACATCCACTGTTGGTATGATGCCAAACGGTGTCCTTGCCACTCAAGAAATTGACTCTGATGGTGATGGTGTGCCAAACAATCTTGATTTCTGCCCTCATCTTTTAGAGGATTATGATTTAGAATATGGTGATAACATAGACGGCTGTCCTGCAGATTTTGTTCCATGGTATGATGCTGATTATGACGGCATTCAGGACCATGTTGATGATTGTCCAACTGTAAAAGAAACATACAACAAGTTCCAAGACGATGACGGCTGCCCAGACCTGTCACCTTATAACACAAAGAATATTGCAGACTCTGATGCTGATGGATATCCTGACTTTTTGGATTCCTGTCCAAACCAGCCTGAAACGTTCAATGGTGTTGATGATAAGGACGGCTGTCCTGACAATACTTTGAATCTAATGGACAGTGATCAGGACGGCATCTCTGATTCTTTAGATGCATGTCCCCTAGAACCTGAAAAATACAACAAGTTCCAAGACGATGACGGCTGCCCAGATGTCGATGATTCAACTAGTTCACAGTATAATTTCCCAGACGCTGATGGCGATGGCATCGATGATAGGTGGGATCAGTGCATTGATGAGCCAGAAAACTATAATGACTTTTTAGACAGGGACGGCTGCCCAGATATTCCAGGTGTTACTTTGCCTGAAGCATTAGATTCTGATTATGATGGAATTCCAGATTCTGTGGATTCTTGTCCGTTTGATCGTGAAAATTTTAACAAGTTCCAAGACGGCGATGGCTGTCCTGACATGTTAAAATTCAAGATCACCGGTGATGCTGACAATGACGGGATTTTAGATCAAAATGACTCTTGTCCGTTTAGTCTTGAAACATATAACCAGTTCCAAGATGATGACGGCTGCCCAGATTCTATAGCAGACAACAAACGTACTTCAGACTCTGATGGTGATGGCATTGCTGATAACATAGATCATTGTCCAAACCAATCTGAAATCTTTAATGGCATTTTAGATGATGACGGCTGCCCAGACCAGTTCTCATCAAACCTAGACACTGACATGGATGGCATTCCGAATGTCTCTGATGCATGTATACTAGAACCCGAAATCTATAATATGTTCCAAGATGATGACGGCTGCCCAGATGTCGATGATTCAATTCTTTCTTTATATGAATTTCCTGACGCTGATGGCGATGGCATCGATGATAGGTGGGATCAGTGCATTGATGAGCCAGAAAACTATAATGACTTTTTAGACAGGGACGGCTGCCCAGATATTCCAGGTGTTACATTGTCTGAAGCATTAGATTCTGATTATGATGGATTAGTTGATCATCTGGATCAATGTCCGACATTGGCTGAAAGGTACAATAAATTCCAAGACGCTGACGGATGTCCTGATGGTATTGATTATCAAACAGTTGGAGATTCTGATGGTGACGGAATTTATGATCATCTGGATCAGTGTCCTTTAGTTCCTGAAACTTACAATAAATTCCAAGATGATGACGGCTGCCCAGACTATATAGCAGACAACAAACTTACTTCTGATACTGACAGTGATGGCATTCCAGATGTCATTGACCTGTGTCCGACCCAGCCTGAAATCTTCAATGATTATTTAGACAAGGACGGCTGCCCAGACCAGTTCACATCAAACCTAGACTCTGACAGTGATGGCATTCCAGATATCTTTGATGCATGTCCGCTAGAACCTGAAAAATATAACAAGTTCCAAGATGATGACGGCTGCCCAGATGTCGATGATTCAGTTAGATCACAATATTACTTCCCAGACGCTGATGGCGATGGCATCGATGATAGGTGGGATCAGTGCATTGATGAGCCAGAAAACTATAATGACTTTTTAGACAAGGACGGCTGCCCAGATATTCTAGGCGCACAGTCTACAGTTCCTATTTATGGAGACAGTGATGCTGATGGATATCCTGATACGACTGACTTATGTCCAACAACTCCAGAAACCTGGAACAAGTATAATGATCATGACGGCTGCCCTGACACTGCCCCAGAACAACAAAGATTTGCTCACGATGATGATTTAGACGGTATAATCGATGACAAAGACTTGTGTCCCCTAGAACCTGAGGATTATGATGGTGACCAAGATCTAGACGGCTGTCCAGATCCATAATCTGTCCTTACTTTAAGAAGAACCAATTTAGCGTGAGACTTAATAAATACTTGATAATAGCGGAATCAGAGAGAGATGAAAAAACAATATCTTTTAGGCTTTTTGCTTTTGCTTACATCCACTGTTGGTATGATGCCAAACGGTGCCTTTGCCAATCAAGAAATTGACTCTGATGGTGATGGGGTGCCAGACGATATTGATTTCTGCCCTCATCTTTTAGAGGATTATGATTTAGAATATGGCGATAACATAGACGGCTGTCCTGCAGATTTTGTTCCATGGTATGATGCTGATTATGACGGCATTCAGGATCATGTTGATGATTGTCCAACTGTAAAAGAAACATATAACAAGTTCCAAGATGAGGACGGCTGCTCAGACCTGTCACCTGATAACACAAAGAATATTGCAGACTCTGATGCTGATGGTTATCCTGACTTTTTGGATTCCTGTCCAAACCAGCCTGAAACGTTCAATGGGGTTGATGATAAGGACGGCTGCCCTGACAATACTTTGAATCTAATGGACAGTGATCAGGACGGCATCTCTGATTCTTTAGATGCATGTCCCCTAGAACCTGAAAAATATAACAAGTTCCAAGATGATGACGGCTGCCCAGATGTTGATGATTCAACTAGTTCACAGTATAATTTCCCAGACGCTGATGGCGATGGCATCGATGATAGGTGGGATCAGTGCATTGATGAGCCAGAAAACTATAATGACTTTTTAGATGAGGACGGCTGCCCAGACGTGTCTGGCTTCTCCAAATCCGCATTAGCTGACTCTGATTATGATTCTATTCCAGATTCTGTGGATTCTTGTCCGTTTGATCGTGAAAATTTTAACAAGTTCCAAGACAGCGACGGCTGCCCAGAGAAAATTGAATTTTTACTTGTCCGTGATGCTGACAATGACGGCATTTTAGATCAAAATGACTTTTGTCCGTTTATCTTGGAAACATTTAACAAGTTCCAAGATGAGGACGGCTGCCCAGACTCTATAGCAGACAACAAACGTACTTCAGACTCTGATGGTGATGGCATTGTTGATAACATAGATCATTGTCCAAACCAGCCTGAAACGTTCAATAATATTTTAGATGAGGACGGCTGCCCTGACAAATTCTCATCAGACCTAGACACTGACATGGATGGCATTCCGAATGTCTCTGATGCATGTATGCTAGAACCTGAAACCTATAACAAGTTCCAAGATGAGGACGGCTGCCCAGATTCTACTGATTCAATTCTTTCTTCATATCAATTCCCAGATGCTGATGGCGATGGCATCGATGATAGGTGGGATCAATGCATTGATGAGCCAGAAAACTATAATGACTTTTTAGACAAGGACGGCTGCCCAGACGTGTCTGGCTTCTTCAAATCCGCATTAGCTGACTCTGATTACGACTATATTCCAGATGACTATGATATGTGTCCAGCACTAGCTGAAAGATATAATGGATTCCAAGATGATGACGGCTGCCCAGACTCTGTAGAATATGATTCCCTTGGAGATGCTGATTTGGATGGCATAACTGATAATGTTGATGATTGTCCCTCTCTCAAAGAAACTTACAATAGATTCCAAGATGATGACGGCTGCCCAGACTCTATAGCAGACAACAAACGTACAGCAGACTCTGATGGCGATCGTATTCCGGATGTTTTAGATTCCTGCCCAACCCAGCCTGAAACGTTCAATGATATTTTAGATGAGGACGGCTGCCCTGACCAATTTACACTTACACTTGATTCTGACATGGATGGCATTACAGATGTCTCCGATGCATGTCCCCTAGAACCTGAAATCTATAATATGTTCCAAGATGATGACGGCTGCCCTGACTTGACTCGTTCGGCCATACCTTCATCATACATATTTGCCGATTCTGATGGTGACAGAATTGATGATCGAAAGGATGCATGTATTGACGAGTCTGAGAATTATAATGGATATCTGGACTGGGACGGCTGCCCAGACGTATTAGCTGCCCAGTCAATGGCACCGACAAAATTTGACTCTGATGGCGATGGCTATTATGATACGACTGACTCTTGTCCGGCAATTCCTGAAACCTGGAACAAGTATAATGATCATGACGGCTGCCCTGACACTGCCCCAGAACAACAAAGATTTGCTCACGATGATGATTTAGACGGTATAATCAATGATGAAGACTCGTGTCCCCTAGAACCTGAGGATTATGACGGTGACCTAGACACTGATGGCTGCCCAGACACCTAGTAATCACGTGTATATTTTTGATATGGTAAATATATTCAAGTAACAAAATTATTCCATGCTTCCAAAGTTTAGCAGTAGGGCGTTTTTGGCCCCGATGGCAGGAGTTAGCGATCCTGCATTACGATTACAATGTAAGCAAATGGGGGCTGGATTGGTGGTTACAGAATTTACTAGCATTCATAGCATAATTGCCAAGGCAAACCAACTCAAAGAAAAAATGCAAACAATACAGCAGTTCATTGAATATTCTGATCAAGAGCGACCTTTGTCAATTCAATTGTTTGGTTCTAATTTGCCTGCATTAGAGCAGGCAGCTAAAATTGTTGAACCTTATTTTGATATGATTGATTATAACATGGGCTGCCCTGCACCTCATATTACTCAGCAGATGGCAGGTGGCGCCCTCTTACAAGAGATTAACTTAACACGGCAAATCTTTAGCACTCTTGTTAGTGCAGTAAAAAAACCCGTAACCCTAAAAATTCGTTCCGGTGTAACTGATGCTAGCAAATTCTTGTTTAGGGATATTGCAGAAATTGCAGAAGATGAGGGAATTGAAATGATCACCTTGCATCCCAGAACCGTTAAACAGGGTTATTCTGGAAGTGCTGATTGGCAGCTAATTAAAGAATTAAAGCAAGTCTCTAATGTCCCTATTGTGGGAAATGGCGATATCATTACACCTGAGGATGCCAAAGCCATGCTTGATGAAACTAACTGTGATTATGTAATGATTGGCCGTGGCGCCATGGGCAATCCGTTTTTATTTGAGCAAATCAATGATTACCTTAAAACTGGTTCTTACAATGAATATTCATTCAGGGATAGATTGGACTCTTTTTTTAATTATTTACATCTGACAGAGAATTACAAAATCAAGTTTGCCAATATCAAAAGCCAGGCAATGCGATTCACAAAGGGTATGAGAGGCGGCTCAAAACTGCGCTCAAAAATTACCTCTTCAACTAGCACCACAGAATTAGAAAAAATTATGAGTGATGCATATCTTCTGCCTTAAATCCGTGGAATTTCTTAATATTAGTTAACGTTTGTTCATATAACTGCTAGAAATAATATCAAATTTTAAAAAAAACCAAAACTATTCTTATATATTCTAAGATATTATTTTAAGCATGAGTAAGGGGGTCAGACTATAATTGGCTACAGCATATGTTCTGATAAACTGTGAGCTAGGCTCTGAGGAGGCAGTAATCTCGGAGTTAAAATCCATAGAGGGCGTAGTTGAAGTGCATGGTACATTTGGAGCATATGATATTCTAGTCAAGGTTGAATCAAGTCAAGTAGAAACACTTCGTGAAATCATTACTTGGAAGATCAGAAAAATCCCAAAAATTAGATCAACGCTGACACTGATGGGAATTGAAGGACAGGAATAACTTCCCAAAACCCCTCACTTTTATACTCAAATTGCAATACTAGTTATCCCTTCAAAAACATGTCCTCCAAAGGGACGCCACACTGAGAGGAGGATATTAGTTAATCCTCTCAGTAACAAATTAAAAATTACAAAATCATCCTCATTTGAATAAAATAAAATGATTAGAGGGCTTCAGAACCGCTCTTTTTTGACGCTATGTTCAGAACACTGTCGACATTGGAGACGATTATAATTCCATCTCCGCCTTTTCCAGTATAAGCTGCATCTACAATTGCCGCTGTGATCTTTTCTACATCTGAATCATCAACAATTGTACTAACAGTTGCAACTTTGTTATATTCTGCAGTAATTGTACCTGTACCTCTACCTGATCTAATCTCTTGCCTTGCACCAGAGCCTCTACCGTTTCCTTCCAGAACTGTAAATCCTCCTACAATATCATTAATTGCATCAGATACTGCTCCTATTTTGTTGCCTTGAATAGTTGCCTCAATTCGTTTCATTTCAATTCCTTTTTACGTATTGTTTAAAAAAGATCATATGTTTTTATGCAATTTTTATGATACTATGATTGGTTATGTCATTATCCTTTACCTTCTTTAATATCAAAAGAAAGGAAGAACATGAAAAATGACGAGAAAAGATCACATAGGCTGAATTACCTTCTGAAATATTATCTATCAAACCCCACAGAAACTGGTCTGTATTTGAAGGCAAAACAAATGGGAGTAACTGATTCTACTGCCAAGGACTATATCCGAACTGTAATTATTCAAGCACAAAAAATATGTGCAAAGTAATTTTTTTGAACAAATTTTACCTTGTTTTAATTTCCAATCTTTAAGACTCGTCTAGAGCATGATTCACAAGATATTCATAAATAATCAAGTATAGGATAATTATTGAGATGGCTGATTCGCTCTTAGATGACGTAAAGGCTCTTTTGGATAAAGATTTTGGAGATGATAGAATATTAAAACAAATTTGCAGGGCCTGCGAGCATAATGAAATTATTAGCAATTATGAAAGAAATTATGTAAAACAGTTAGCAGAGAAACATTTGGGAAGAAGACCTGAATTTATATCGCCTTCTTCTCTACCTGTTGAGGAAAAACCTGCAATTCCAGACGTGAGAATACCTATAGTTACTTCCAGAGCACAAACTCCTATAATTCAGACAAAAACTTCCAGACAAACTTACTCTAGGCTTAAAAATAAAAAAGTAATGTTTGGAATTGCAGGTATTGCCTTGGTTGTAATCCTGGCAGTTGGCATATCTCTTAGCGGAATTACTGGTGAGATTCCTAATAATAATAATAATACTGGTAACGGCAATCCCACTGCTCCGCCTGTTGCTGCAGCCTCATTGTCTGTTCAAACCGATTTGGCAGTATATGATAACCAGGATCTAATCTCCATTAGTGGTGTTTCTAGCATATCTGGAGATGTAAATTTGTCCATTGAAAATCAGGATGCTGAGATTGTATGGACAGAGCAGGTATCTACAAAAAGTGATGGAAGGTTTTCAACCTTGGCTATTGCAGGCGGCCTTGGATGGGAAAATTCTGGCACTTATACAATTAAAGCAGATAACGGAGGCGATACCAAGTCAAATACATTTTCATTTACTGCCTGATTCTTTCCAATGAACTGCCATTCCTCTTAATTTTTTGACACTAATTTCATCCATGCATTTGACGTGCTATGATTTTTTTGTTTTCCTGAATCTTTGCCGTAAATGTCTCTGCCGTTTTTTTTGGAATGGCAATGCTTTTCACCGTGAGATTTCAGACATCCACAACTGCCGAATCTGGGTTTGAAAAATCAATATCATCACATCCTATGACATAGAGACAGCATTTTGTAACCATGTCTAATTTTTCATGCAGATTCTCCTATGCAACATCTGTCCCTTGCGATGCTAATTCATTATTATGGAATCCTTTGAATTCTGGTATTCAACTAGATACTTGTTTCCTTAGGGAGCGTTCCCCTGATTTTTAGCCAAGTGCTAAAAGTTTGTAAAGTTTAGTAAGGTTTTGTTCTTTTATCTGCAGAAAAATTCATCGTTTGTTCCCTTGTATAAGACAAAAAACTCATCCTGGTTTTTTCTATCCTTTTTAGCATTTAACGCATCTTGATACATCTCAAAATGCTCAATAAGGTACAGCTGGTTTCCCGGCTCTGCAAAATAATCAATTCCAATCAAATCAAAGCCTTTTTCGGGTGTGAGCCTGATCTTTTCCTCCTCAAAGGCATCATCATTATCATTGATCAATTCTTTGATATCTCTGGAATCATTGATCATAAATCATTAGGTTTTTTTCCTCTAACAACGAGTGTAAATTATGGACAGATCTATAAACGTCTGATTCCTTCTTGGACCCGGTGCAAACAAGCTTTCCTGATGCAAATAACAGTATGACTGTTTTAGGATCAAGCATTCTGTGAATTAAACCTGGGAACTGCTCTGGCTCATACATGCTTCTTGGCAATGTCCTGGCCGCCTTTTCTAAATGAATTTTTCCTCCAAGATTAATTGATGCTACTATGTTTTGAACTGTAATCACCGCGTCTTTTTTTATTTTTATCTTGCCTTTTCGTAATTTTTGGACGACTGTATTGACTGCCTTTATTGACATCTCCTCGGATTTGGCCCCTGTACATACCATTTTGCCTGTCCTAAAGACCAGCGTAGCTGTCCTAGGATTAGCCAATCTAAAGACAAGCCCTGGAAATTGTTCCGGATGATATTCAGTGTCTGGAAATTTTTTAGTAATCTCAATCAAATCAATCTTCTGATCAACTGATGCAGATGCAACAACATTCTCAACACTAACAATTGGCTTGGTTTGAGGCATAACGAGGGACTTTATATAGTTCCTTTATATATACTAGTCCGATTTTTTCATTTTTTAGATCATCTAATGATGTCCAATCCACTGGTACCGGTATTCCTCATCAATGATGTCAGCTACAATTTCTCTGTTCCCTGTTTTCATTTTTGGAACATCCACATCAAAAAATCCTAACTGTCCCTTCCATGGGATTGGAACTCTAAACGGTTTTGAATTTTTTAGGATGAACCCATATGTTTTGTTTTGAAAATCTTTTTCTGCGTGATGGAATCTTCCATCCTCCTTGATCTCTTTTTTTGAATTGTATTTTTTTACATCATACAGTATTGTCTTTCCAACTATTGCACCGGTTACAAATTTCTTGTTAATTTTCAGCCGTCTGACATCCTTTGTTTTAACACTGAGTGGGGCATGAACCAAAAATTCCCCGCGAAACTTTGTATTCCAGCTGCGCAATTCTATGGTTTTTTTGCCTGAGATAATTAGCTCAGCAAATGGCTGGGATACTGAGAGACATTTCAAAGTACTACTCAGTGGCTGCCCTGATATATTGGCCTGGATTCTTGCCCTGCCCTTCAGGCAAGCTGGTGATTCCGCCATTCAGGCTCTCAGTTGCTATGCCTTTGCTTGCAAGTACCTGGGCAGTCATCAGTGAGGTATTTCCAGCCATACAAATTAGCAGTGATTTGCCTTTGGAACCGTCTAGGTCCTTATTGAGTTCTTCTGGAACTTGCTGTGTTGATAGTAGCTGATTAATGGTACTGGCCTTTGGTATTGCAATTTTTTCCTTATCCACTCCTAGCGACTTGGCAATCATCTCAATTCCCTCCTCCTTTGGTGTGTATGAGGTATGAACCCAAATTATTTTATCATAGTCTTGAGCACTTGCTGATGCCTCATCTAGTGATACCTGAATGCGCTGATTGCCTGAGATGGCCTCTAGATTTTTTTTATACTTTTCTATTCCGTCGGCAACTACGACTACAAACTTGCCCTTGCCTCCATCACTTAGCATCTCTAGTACCGAGTACAGTGCAAGTGCCGTACTTTCGCCGATATTGTGCCCCTTCTCTACAAAGAATTTTAGCAGGTGCCTGGCTTGTCCAAAATCTACTTCGTGCTCTGCTGCATATGCGTCTGGATTATACAGCCTTAATCCATCAGCCTTTGCCTTTGTCCTGATTCCTGCCACGTCTTGGCCTGCAGGAGGAAATACCACATGGACTGCTTTTTTATTATATTTCTCATCCATGTATCTGCCCAGTCCCCCTGAGGTGCCACCTGTCCCAAATGTACACATTATTTTATAATCCTCCAGCGAGTCTCCGTTTTCATGCAATTGCTGTTCAATTTCTACGGCAGTTATCGTTTGGTGTGCATTGATGTTTAATTCATTGTCGTACTGTTCTGGACAAAAGCATCCGTAGATTTTTGCAAGCAGCTTTGCCAAGTTAATGATATCCTCTGCTCCTAGCAGTGATTCAATTTCTGCAATTGAACCATCAAAAATCGCAGGATCAAAACCCATCTCCGTTAGCTGGGATCGAATGTTAGCAGCAGTTGCCTTTGCCTTTAACGCATCAGCAACACTGTCTTTGATTCCAGGAGCTGGACAAATATCCATATCCAAATCCATTATTCGAATATTTTCGTTTCTTAGTTCTTTGAATACTCCCTCTTGTAATTTTCTTGAAACAAGAGAAATGACTGTTAGTCCAAGCTTTGACATTTGGCCTAATGCAATTCCAAAATTCCCTGATGTTGCCTCAATAATTGCCTGTCCGCCTTTTAGTTTGCCTGTCTTGATGGCATCATGCATAATGTGAATTGCAGGTCTGACCTTGATTGAACCTGTTAGCAAATCAGCATCAAACTTGCCATAAACCTTCAAATCCAAATCTGATATGTCAAGCTTGTATAGGTTCTTTGCACATTCTTTGAGATCACCTGTAAGATCAACTAGCGGTGTTGCATTGACTACTCTGCCACCCTCATCCAGATGTGGTATCTTGCCCCAGATTTCCTGCTCAAATTTATCAAGCAGTGCTTTATCAATACTGTTTTCTGACATACTTTGCCTAAACGCCGTCAATTTTTTGCTCATATAAAATATCCTGATCGATGCTGATCTCCTATCCCCCTAAAATGCTCATGACCTTATTTGGAATGTCATTTAGCCTGCTAACTGCCATGGTCTTTTCATATCCCAGGCGTCTTAGGTTGTTTGCTATTGTTGTGGCCCTTACTGTATTTGGGCCTAATCCCAAGGCAATCATGCCAATTCCCAGTCCCTTAAATGACTTGATCATGTTTCTCACCGAATCCGGATCAGATGGCTCGCCATCAGTCAATGTCAGGAAAATATCTGGCCTCTTTGATTGCAGGATTGGGAATATTTTGTCATAGACTTCGGCCAGCGGCGTTGAACCGTTGGCAACAATCTGCGCTAATCTCTTTGCAGTAATGCTATTCCATTTGACATTCTCTGGCTTGACTGACCAGCACACCATTGCCCTATTTTCGGTACTAAATGCATATACTGCAAATTTCACTTTAAGAAATGACAATACCTCACATAATGCCAGAGTTGCTTTTTTGTATTCAACAGCATCAGATGCAATACTAGATGAGTGATCTAACAGTATCACAATCTTTGTTTTAATTGATTTTTTAATATCGGTAAAAAATGGCTCATTGCCATCAATGTAGCTCTCCTCGTCAAATTCATCGCCGGATCTTAGATGCTGTTCCTTCCATCCTGACTTCCACTCTTTGAACTTCATTTTTAATCCGTTGATCAAAGCAATATCGTAGATTGTTGCCTCATCTACGTTTCTTGTTGACGGAGTCTGTATTCCAATGGTCTCTGTGCTCAGACCCTTATTTTCTGTTTTTTTATTCTCATCTAGCAATACCTTGTACTCATCGTAGACGTCCTGGCCGCTCATAACCGAGTTTGGATCAATGGTTCCCAAGTCACCCTCCTTATTTTTGGAAATTATCTTTAGTACCTTGAGCAGCTCCGCCTCTGATAATGCCATTCCGGCTTTCATAAATGGCAGCGATACTGGTATTGTCAGAAGAGAATCAATATCCAATATCTTGATTATTTCACCTACATGCTGTTCAATCCATTCCGTATTCTGATTTTCATCTATTGATTGGTTAACAATTTTCCTTGCAAAGACTGTTGCCTGTTTTATTTTCTCAAAATTGCTTTTTTGTATTTCTCCCTTGATTGCCCCAAACATGAAATACTGGTAAAACGCCTCTACAATCCTTGCCTTTCCATAAACCGTGTGCAGTTGCGGCCTTGCAACTAGCATGTAGGTATAATTAAAAATTATTTCATTATCCATGCCCTTCCAAATTTTCCTTCCCAGCTTCTCAATTCTCCGGGTTTCCATGGTGTTGAGAATAAATCCAAACGCGTGATCATCGCTGAGAATCTTCTGGCAATATTTGATTCGCATGGCCTCATACCACAGTGACGTTCTAAACTGCCGGTACTTTTGAAAGTCATCCCCAACTCTTTTTTCTAGCGGCGTTAGGATTACTTTTTTTTCCTTTAGTCTGGTTTTGGTTTCTGTCTTCTCTGAAATTTCAATTATGATGTCGTCCTTCTCAGACCACCTCCTGACTAGAAAAGTTGCAATTTCCACCAGAGAATCATTTTGGAGTTGAGTTGGTTGCATTTAACTTCCAAACATCGAGGTTATTATGTCGCTTACTTTTTGGTATTCTATATTGCCCCACTGCATGTAGACATTTCCAAAAACAATTTCCGCTATTTGCTTTGGCGACATTCCTTTGTCCAACAGTCTTCCAAAAGCAATAGTCTCCCTTAAGCTAGGCGAATAAAATAATTCCTCAACAGCTGCTGCCTGTCTAAGCGTATTTGCCAGCTTGATTGCTTGAACTATCTCAGAGTCGTGATTCCCTGAAACATATTTCTTTACAATTTCCAGCTCTATGTTTTCTGGCGGATACTCTAATCTGATTCGTACTGGAAATCTGCTTAGTAATTGCGGCGGCAATTCCTTGGTTCCGCTGTGTGTTAATGGATTAATTGTTGCCACTACAAACCAGTCTTCTTTTGCCTTGACCGTCTCTCCTGTGGATTCTTTTAATACAATCTGCCGCCTGTCATCTAATGCCTCATCTAACCGCAATAGCACATCTGCTTCTGCTGAATTGATCTCATCAAGATAAAGCATCTCGCCGCTTTTCATTGATTTTATTAGCAGCCCCTCATCAAAACTCACTGTTCCATCCCTTAGTGTTTTTGTGCCAATCAGATGGCTCTCTCTTGTTCTAAGACTAAAATTAATCGACTCTAAGCTGATGTTCTTGTTTTTGGCAAAATCTCTTACTAGGGATGTTTTTCCGGTTCCCTTTGGACCTATGATAAGCACAAAAAGACCCGTTTCATAGGCTCTGTTTAGAATTTCAATAGAGTTGTTCCAATCAAGATATTGCGCTTCTTTCAAAGTATGTCTTGGTTAATTCAATCAATATTTAATATTAGATCTTATTTTCCAAATGCCTCTACTTTGGCAAATGCTGCATCCATTCTCTGATGCAGCGTCTTGTTCCAATCATCAAACCCGGAAGGATCTTTTGGATAGTCATTGTAATGGCCTACCAGCCACTGGTTTTCTTTTGATGTGTATCTTAATCCATCTGCAACCGTCTTGTTCATTGCGCCTCTGATAATCATTCCAAGCTTTCCCAGTCCTGAAAAGTCTGGATGCTCCCCCTTGCTAATTGATTCGACATCCATATTGCCCAAAAAGTGTTTCATGCCATAGCTTATCTGCTCATTAGTCATCTGCTGAACCAGCCTTCTAAACAGTTCTAGTCCAGCTGTCTTGTATCCGTATTCCTCAATAAAGTCTAAATTGTACTGCCATAACCCCGCTTCAGAAACATCGTTTGCTTCTATGGCCTGTGCAACATTGTTTCCAATAATTGTACCTGCAATTAGTGCCGGACCTATTCCTCCGGCATCTATTGGTTTTGGCATCCATGCCGAATCCCCAACCATCATGTATCCCCCTGATACCATGCAGTCATTTTGCCTTCTTACTGAGACCTGAAAGATGCCCGAGTTGTTGTTGATGTCTTGGGCCTCCTCTGATAGTCTTGCATTCTTAATTGCGACATTTCTATGAAGGTACTCTTTCATCAGCGATTCCACGTTGTCCTTCTTGCCCAGCCTCTTGTTTCTTCTATCCAAAAGGGATTTTTCAACGCCTAGGCCGATGTTGACCTTGGTGTCCCCTTTTGGAAACACCCATCCATATCCGCCAGGTGCAATATCCTGATCTAAATGAATAATGCAGTAATCAGGATCAAACTCAGATAACTCCTTTTGTCCTGGCTCAAAATGCATAATGTATCTTCCAGTTGACTCCAAGTCCCTTCTATCAATTCTTTTTTCTACCTTGGCAGAATTCTTCAGACCGTTTCTTAGCATGGATGTAACCCCCGTGGCATCAATTACGATCTTTGAGGTTTTCTTAAATGGCTGTTTTGTTTTGTTATCTATTCCCTGTATTCCAACTGCCTGCTGGCCTTCATAGATTAAACCTGTTATGTTAATCTCATATTCGAATTCTATTCCCATCTTTTTGCACCTCTCATTTTGAATTTCTGGCAGCCTCTGGCGGTTTAACATAAATCCATCACCGTCAAATGGAATTGCAGTCTCCCTGTCTGGTGAAAATGCCATTACTCCTTTTACGTCATGCTCAATTTCCGGTCTAGTCCATTGAATTTTGATTCTTTCGGACATGAAATCAACTGCCTCTTTGGAGCATGCATCTCCACATACCCATCCTGCCAGAGATTTTCGACCCGGCAAAAATTCGGTATTTCTATCAACTACCAAGATTTTCAAGTTTTGGTCTGAGTAGTGGGAAATGGCCTGTGCTGTAATGGTTCCTGCAAGACCCCCTCCTGCGATTATAACGTCATAATCTGCCACGATATTGAGGCCTGTCTATCCGTATTTAAAATAATACCATCAAACAGTCTGCAAATCAATCTTGTAAAACCATTGATCGATGAAGGGGTCGGTTCGTCGCGGCGTCTTCAAGGCTTTGGCTCAGACTGGAGCGGCTGTTATTTCCTCATTCCCAAATTATGCTAGTTTTGTTCCTATTTAATCTAGTTGACAATGAAAAATTTCAGAGAGTTTTTTGACGGTCTCTTTTTTGTTGTAGATTGGCGTGTGTATCTTTATTTTTATTGTGCCCTTTTCCTCAACTACCAAATTTCCTTTGATGAGCTCCTGTTTGCTTAATCTTAAGTGAAATCTGGAATTTTCTGTCCTTTCTTCGATTTCTTCAACTAGCCTGCTTGTTTGCTTGGCTGAAAAAAACTCAAGCAGCCTGCCCATAAAATCTTGGGCCTGCTTTTTTTCAATACTTGCGTTTAGCATAATTATTGGATTATCATAGTGTCCCCTTGTCTCTTTGATGGCAAAATCATCCTGGCGAATCTCTAAAGACTCTTCAAAAGACTGAAAAATTTTTGAAATGTCCTCAGTTGCATGAACAATGACGTCAATTGAAATTTCAATCTTATTTGCCGTCATAATTGCAAAAGAATAATCTCTTTGTTGTTGGCTATGCTTCTAGTAATTTTGTCTCTTTGTCTGCTGTTCTGATGAGTTTTACTTTCTCCAGGCCTACGTGCCTGACTCTGATTACCTTTTTGAATGCTGCCATTATGTCTGAATTGATTTTGCTATAACATGTTGCTTGAACAAACTGATCAATGCTCATTTCTGGAATTGTCTTATTAATTACATCCCTGGCAATTAGTCTCAGTGCGTGTTGTCTGGATGTGTTTAACTGCCTGTGGGTTAGTGCAAGCAGCTTAATCCTGAAGATATATCCGTCTCTTGTTTTGATGTCTATGATGAAATTAATTTTTGATGAACCGCGCCTGACCAGACTGCGCAAAAATTCCTTTGAGTACTCGTATCTCTTGAAAATTGTCGATGCAATGTCGCCCTCAACTTTGTTAATCTGAAAATAGATTTTGTATTGGTGTTGTGAGGGATCCCCTTTTAAAATATCATACAGTGTAACTTCCAAGACCCTGCCCTTTGCATTTTCATCATCTGTGATTGGGACGTATGCGATTGCAACATTGTTAAACGAGTCTGGTGCTTGAACTGTAACCCAGCGCTTATCTCTCCACTTGTCCTTAATACGACCTTTTCTACGTGCCAATTATTAACGACCTTTGAACCCAAAATATAAGGGTATATCACTAGAGCTCTTTCTGATTTCCCATGTAACTCTGTAAAACGCTGGGAATTTTGACGTGTCCGTCCTTGGTTTGAAAATTCTCCATAATTGATACTAGAACTCTTGTTGTCGCTATCAGGGTACTGTTTAGTGTGTGTACATACTGGGTGGCCTCATTTGTTTTGTCTCTAAACCTAATCTTTAGCCTTCTTGCTTGATATTCCAGGCAGTTTGAGCATGAAACAATCTCTCGGTAAGCGTTCTGTCCTGCCATCCATGCCTCAATATCGTATGTTTTTGCCGAAATTTTCCCCATGTCTCCAGTTGATAGCAGCATAACCCTGTGGGGTATTTCCAAATTTTGGTAAAATTCTTCAGCAGCTGATAGCATTTTTTCGTGCTCCTTCCAGGAATCCTCAGGTCTTGAAAATACAAATTGTTCAATTTTATCAAACTGATGGACCCTGAAAATTCCCTTTTGATCCCTCCCATGCGCACCTGCTTCTTTCCTAAAACATGGGCTAATCCCTGCGTACCGTAAAGGCAGGTCCTTTCCATCCAGAATCTCTTTTGCCCTCATTGCTGCCATTGCATGCTCAGATGTTCCAATCATGTATAGATCCTCGTCTTCAACCTTGTAGATGACCTCCTCAAAGTCATCTGCAATTACTGCCCCCTCCATCGACTCCCGATTGATCATGTACGGAGGCTGAACAAGGGAATATCCTTTTTTTGCAAGAAAATCCAGTCCGTAGTGGATTAATGACTGGTTCAATCTCACAAGATCATCCCTCAAGTAATAAAATCTGGAACCTGCCACTTTTGCAGCCCTTTCCAAATCAACCAGGCCCAGATTCTCTGAAATATCAATATGGTCATTAATCTTAAAATCAAAATTTGGCACGTCTCCCCATCTTTTTATCTCCTTGTTTGCGCTCTCATCTGCTCCTACGGGAACTGATTTGTCAATGAGATTCGGTATCGTTGATGCCAGTCTGGAATATGCGCCTTGGATACTGGCCTGCTCTGATTCTAATCTTGTAAGCTCAGATGAAACATTCTTCATTTCTGACAAAATTGACGAAGCATCCTTGCCTGATCTCTTTTTTTGGGCAATCTCTAATGCGACCTGATTTTTCCTTTTTCGCAATTCGTCTGTCTTGAGGATAAACTCTCGCCGTTTTTGGTCATGCTTGACTAGCGCATCCAAATCAAAGTCAACTGCCCCCCTTGCTTTGAGCATATCTTGAATAACCTGTGGCTTTTCCTTGATTAGTTTTGGATCCAGCATTACTCAATCACCTTTAATGCGACTTGGATGTGTTCTAGCACTTCATCAACTGTACTGGTAAGCTGCCTCATATTCCTTTTACTTTTAAAATTAAAAACTAGTTTGTTATCAATATTTTCAACACAAAGACTCAATCCTTCTGGAAAATCTACATTATCTGGCTCTAGGGCTTTTTTGACCGCCTCAGCCTTTTCATCAGATATGTTACTGAGGATCACTTGAACCTGGCACGTTAACGACATTTGCTTCTAAATAGTTAAGAAATTCATCCAATTTGTCTTTAGTTATTTTTGCTCCGGCAGCAGCATTATGGCCCCCTCCAATCCCGTCAAACTTCTCAGCGCCAGTCCTCATTATCTCGCTCAAATTGATATCTGACGTACATCCAAATGATTTCCTTGATGAAAACTTGATCGTGTTCTCCTCTGCCTTTGTTCTCAATATTACGATTTTTCCTGAATTCTTAGGAGAGCCTGCTATCAGTGATGAAATGGTTCCAGTCATCGTTTCAGGAACAATGTCTTCCCCATTGACCATAACGCATGTCTCACTCTCTGAAATCCTCCACCTTTCATTTGATAAAATATTCATGTATTCTCTGATCATTTTTCTGTAATCTGTTAGAATAGTTTCAGCTTCTCTTAGAATCTTGTTTCTATCACCCATGCAGACTGCCATGCCCACCCCTGAGCGATTGATTCTACCGCATGAGTTTAGCATGGTTGAAAACTCCCTTCCATCCCTCAAGAAACTTCTGCTGTCTTCTCTGGGAAATGTGTAGGTATATCCAATCAGTTCTGACATTATTTCAGTGGCGCTTTTTCCAGCAGCAAATTTTGCAATGGCCTCAATCACCTGCCTCTTCTCCTCCTCATCTAGCTCAGCTGGCACTCTCCATCTTCCCTCTTCTTTTAGCTTAATTCCAGACGAATTTAGGAGCGAAAGACAAGTATCCCTATTCCATGTCAATCCTTCAATAAATGGCTGTGATGTAAATGCCAAGGCATCTACTAGAGGCCTTGTCTCTCTTCCTACCAGCAACAAATCCAAGTCAATATCCACCAGTCCTTGCTCTCTGGCAATACTGGCAATCTCAAAATTTTTACCTGTAAATGACTTTCTTTCCCCCTGGTCCTGCCTGTCTCCTAATGCAGAGACAACAGCAACTGCAGCCAGGTCTGAATTTTTTTCATCCAATGCAGTTGATGCAAGGTATGCCATTCCACCTGCACAGATATCTGCCCCTCCATCAATCCCGTATTTCCATGAGTTTATGACATTTTGATTCTCTATCTCTTCATCTGGGATCTGATGGTGATCTAAGACAATCCAGTTGTCTCCTAGAGAACTGTCCAGCTCTTTTGCAAAGCCTCCCCCCAAATCAGTTATGAGATGAAAATCTCTGGAATCTGCCTTGAAGGATTCTATGATATTTTTACTAAACTCTTTTGATGTCCTAACCGTACAGTTAGCTCCTGCCCTGATTAGGGCCTTGGTGATTATACTGCCAGATGTAAGTCCGTCACAATCAATATGTGTTGTAACCGAAATAGATTTTTTTGACTTTATACAGTCTGAGATTTTATCTTTGAAAAACGAGAGTGATTCATCTAGCGATTTTGCCATTATTACTCTAGTTGGGCAACCACAGATTTATACTTCCATGTCTTGGAGATCCTTCCAATCCTTTTGTAGTATACTGACAGTCTGTGGACTTTGGCCTCAATCAGCTCTAAGGATCTAACGTTTCTGTTGTCCCCTTTGTTTGCTTTGAGATGCTTTTGAAGGCCTACTGCTTTTCTAACAATGTTCTCAAGGTCTTCAGGCATTTCTGCCTTTAAGTCATTTTCCTCTAAAATTTGACCCATGCTTTTTCTCGTTATGGGCTTGATTAAAGGAATTGAATGTTGATCCCTTAGTTTAATTCCTATCTGACTAGGCGTCAAGCCCTCTTTAGAATATTTTATGATTAATTCCTCAATTTCTGCCGGACTCTGTGTAATCCACGAAGGTGCACGTAGTGTAGCTGGTCTGATTGAATGTGATTTTCCATGCCTGTGTGTGTGCATTCGTCCCATGGTTTGGCTCACCATAAAGCAGAATTAAACGTTACTTATACTGATCTCGTACATTGTATCGAAATTCGGAGTTCAGAATAAAAGTTAAATAAGTCTCTAGCATCAAAGTGAGCAGGTAAACGACATGAATACAAAAATACTATTAGCAGCATCCTTAATCGCTGTCTTCACCGTTGGACTTTATGCAGAAAGTGCAGTAGCATTTGCAACATATCTGGGTAACGTCGGTGATGAAGGACAAACTGGAAAATACACCTTAGAGGAAGCACTTGCACTTCAAGCAGCAAGAACCGAAGCAGCTAGAGACAATCCAGCCGCTGGTTCAGGAACTCCATATCTTGGTGCAGATGGTGTAGTTGGTGCAGCAGTTATTGCAGGTGCAGTGTTTGGTGGTATTGCAGGAGCCTTCTTCATTAGAGGAAGATCTGGCAAATACGCAGCAATGGGCAGAGGATAAAAAAACCTCACTTTTCTCTTATTTTATTATCATCTCTTAGCGGATGCTAGGCCAGTTCTCTCATATCCTTGGCGTATGCTGATCTCATGCCTTCTGATACTAAAAGAAATGTATATATCGCACAAATAGAGCCAAATTATTATGATTCCTATCGTAGGTACTTTCCTAAGCATCCTGTCTACAATTACAGGACAACTAGGACCAAACTATGATCCATTATTTTACGATGTAATGATTTACATCTTCGGAACCATTATGTTCACAATATTCCTTCTTGGAATTATCTCATTCTGGTTGCGTGTACACGGATGGGCTTACAAAGACAACCGTGAGAGATGGGTTGATGAATTAGACAGACACTTTGAGAGAGAAGGTATCGGTCTTATTCCAGACAACGGTAAATACTGGTAAAATTACCAACTTACATCTTTTCATTATTTTTGATATCTCTGTGAGAACCACAAGATCTGTGCAAGTCTTGCTTTTTGCCTATCTGGCAGTTGCTATTTTTCTAGTTCTGGAAGAAAGTCTGAATCCTTTGAAGAGTCATAATCCTTTGTAGTGAATACTCCCTTGTAGTGATATCCATCCTGTAATGGATGATTGATAAAATGAGATGACTCTTTATCATTAACATAGATTGTTGATTTGTCCTGATTCATGTCCCTTAGTGGAAAATCCCACATCCACAAAAAGTGGCCAATTTGCCATGGATATTCTTCCTCCCATTCAATGTGAATAGTACCATCATCTGTCAGAGTATACATTGCTCTTTGACATTGATCATCCCCTAGCCCTGAATGGATGTTGGCAGGAATTGGAGTTGGCAGGCCATCAATAATTAATTCTAGAGTAACTGTCATTTTGTAGGGCGTATCTCTGTCATTGATACAAACCTTGAGAGGATCATTTTGACTGAATTGACCTTGGAGTACGCTGCTGGTTAGTCCTACAGAGATTGCAATTACTGCGGTAATTGCTAGGAACTTGATAGTTTTTTTCCTTTTGTAAGGATCTCCCATTCCAGGATACTTCATCGTGATGACTCTGAGCGGATTCCTTAAAGTCCTTTCTCTCTTACTCTAGCATGATCTCAATCATATCGCATTGATCCTGATGATCTGCCAAAAAGTAGGTTATTTCATCAGAGTCAATCTCAAGCCATTCTGATTCCCCCTTGTATGGAAGATAATCTTCTACAAACAATTCTTCTTCCTTTCCTGATATTCTTACAACAATCTTTTCAGTTTTTGGATTTATTGCAAATGGCAATCTGAGGACTTTGCCCCTTCTTTCATTTTGAATATTTACCTTGTATTTATCAGAACGAAATTCGGTTTCTCCAAAAAAATAACTCTGAAAAATATCCAATTTTGTTATCCTAAAACTTAGCATATTTTATAGTGCTATCTTCTAAAAGATAAAACTTGGTTTTCTTACGTTAGACGTAGGCTGTATCTATAAAATGAAAAGGTTGGATTGTTGTTTAGATTACTTGCCAGGGTCGTGTTGCAAACGTAATGACATAACCTACACCGATAATGATTGATTGATATGCGATGTTAGTGTATGGAATTGGTTTGATAATTGGTTCGCCTTCAACAACTACTGTTTGACCTGGACCAAGTCCTGGACCAACTTGTGCTACATTGAGTTGGGTGTGTACGTGGTATACACCTGCTTCAAGTGCTTTGGCTGATAGTGAGTAATCGATGACTGTGTTGCCTGGAACATCAAAGACGTTTCCTGGTGGGTCTCTTGCCAACATCTCCCATCTGTTACCTGCGTTGGTTGACTCTGAGAAAATGGATAGCCATCCTCTAAGGTCTCTTTCTACCAAACTGACTAGAGTTCCTTTAAGTGTCAAGGTATCGCCAGTTTGTAAGGATTGGTTGCTGAAGGTTTCATCTTCAATTCTAATGAAACGACTCTGGAGTTGTGCTTGGACACCGTGTGCATCTGCAGTTGGAAGTATGGTCTCAACCCAGTTGAAACCTAGGGTTCCTAGTGCAAGTACGACTGCTAGTCCAAATACGAAAATTCTTTTTTCGACCATAGTTATCCCTAAGTTTTGAAAATAAGACACGTCGTTATATGTTTTACCTTAGCGGCGAGGATCGATACTTTGTACAATGCTAATCATTAGTGTATAACATCAAAACTATGAAAAAAATGATTGATTTATTTGCTTTTAAATTAAATTATATATAATATTTACATAATATTTTTGGATTAATATAAAATATTAGTAAATATACTTTCTTTCTCAAACTCTTACTTTATATTTCGAATTCACATCATTAACTACATGGCACAGATGCCCGCATTAATCCCAAAAGAAGTTGAGATCCAGAGACTAAAGAAGATCTGGCTCATCGTTATTGCTATGGGTTCTACTGCAGCATCAGTCGAAGTTGATAACTTCGTTGATGGTTCCTTGCATCAGACCTCTATCAGAGATAGTGCTTTTACACCAGCACACTGGTGGTTATATTCCCACTTTGTTGCATTACCACTTGGATGGGGTGCAGCAGCAATCTATGATAGAAAAGTTCCAGTTCTTAGAGGTCCAAATAATTCAATGAACACTGGATTGAAGATGACCATTCTTGGTTACCTTGCAACCATGTTCACAATTGGAGTCAATGAGATGTGGCACTTTTGGTTTGTGGAAGAAATTTTCGCAGTTCCAAACCACTGGATGTTTAACATGGGAGTCGTAGTGGCTTTCATGGGTGCACTTGCATACGTAGTCAGAGTATATGCTCGACTCGTAGAATTAGGCGCAGAAACTCCTGGTGAGAATCCATACGTTGCAGAGATGTACAAGATGGCCTTAGAAGGCAAATTGTACAGCAGATCAATTCCTTAGAAAAAGTGCACAAGCACATTTTTTTCTTTTATTATCTTTCTCAAAGCCATAGATGTACGTGGTTTCTCAGCTTAAGAATATGCAGGATTTATCGAGATCTGAAAGCCCTCCAAATTGAATTTTCCTTGTACAGTAAGTTTTATTCATTCAAACCTAATTTTGAAGAAAATCTCCTTTTGCAGTCTAGACACTTGTAAATCCGGACATTTTCAGATTTGTTTTTTCTGGTTCCTTTGTTGATAATCTTGCCTGAATCACAATATTGCATAGTTCAAGTTTTGAGTGCTTCATAATCGTAACGTGCTGTCTCTTCTGCATGGTTGTTTTTGATAATTTCCAATACGATTTTGATGTAATTGTGTCCTCCTTTCTTGTGATGTGATCCCTGCACTGACCGATTAGACCATTGCCAGTATTGGATACCGTGTATCTGCTCTCTGGATTTGTCTGTGATCTGATTGAAAAATTATGCTGGTTATCTGTGAGCAATGATCCTTGGTCTACATCATGTGGTTTGCCCTCTGCTGTCGTGGATTCATGCGGACATAATTTTCGTACAAGAGAATTCATGCGGACATCTCAAAAACTAATATGGAAAATATTGGTTGAAAATTCAAAAACATGGAATAACAGACTCTCTCTAAGTTTCATCATTGGCTTCTTTGAGCTTATGATTTTAGTATTCTTTATCGTCTTTCTTGTTTTAACCATGCGTTATAGAATCCTTAAGGAATATGAGGTTGATTATATGATACCAAAGGCAAGGGAGGTCTGGATGATGATAATAACCTCCAGTTGTTATGTGGCAACTGCAACAGGCAAAAAGGCAAGAAACTCACAATGTTTGAATTAAAGGCACTCCTAGAAAAAAAGGCATGAAATTCGGCAGGGGCAAATCCAGTTAATTTGAAGAAAATTTGACTCAGAGTAGATCGCACTTTAAAGGGGAATTCTTCTCAGATCTTAATAATCCGACAGAACCAGCTTAAGAAAGACTTAAAAGGATTCTGAATTAGAATAATTCCATAATGACTCTTCCTAAAGGATTCGGTTCTGGCGGTGGCGGTGGATCATCTAGCGCTGACGTAGAACGAATGATTGGACGACGCGTTGAAAATATGACTGGTATGATTACTATTTCATATTGGGCAGCATTATTAGCTACTTTTGGCGGTACTGCAGCAGGATATTTTTATTATCCATGGGCATATCCAACTCCAAGTGGCCACTTTGCATTCATCGTACTTGCAATCATTGAGGCAATAGGTTACATCTTCTGTGTTAAAGTCATGGAAGAAGGTTCCAACAAGAACAGCAATGGTATCGTTGCTGGCAGTATTGCTGCATCGGTAGTATTCGTGATATTCGTCTCACTATTCGTTGGTAACTAGAAGGAAACCCCTTCAGACACTCCTTTTTCATTTTCCTTTTTAAGTAGAATAGACGATCTTCATCACACTCTAAAATTTTATATACTGACCATTTCTTCATCTTGATATGGTCTGGTTAAGACGATGTACACACTACTTGTTCATAGTAGTAGTTGCAGTTAACTCAACACTGCTAACAATTAATGCAGGAGATTACATCTTCTACACTGACTGGGCTTGGACTTCGTACACGGTATTCTCAATATCGCAAACATTGATGCTTATTGTAGGTGCAACATATTACCTAACATTTACGGGCGTTCCAGGCACAGCAACGTACTATGCTCTGATTATGACAGTATACACATGGATAGCAAAAGGTGCATGGTTTGCACTCGGATATCCATATGACTTCATTGTAACTCCAGTTTGGCTGCCATCAGCAATGCTGTTGGACTTGGTTTACTGGGCGACAAAGAAGAACAAGCACTCCTTGATACTGTTTGGCGGCGTACTGGTAGGAATGTCATTACCATTGTTCAATATGGTAAACCTGATAACAGTTGCAGACCCACTAGAAACGGCATTCAAATATCCGAGACCAACATTGCCACCATACATGACACCGATCGAACCGCAAGTAGGCAAGTTCTATAACAGCCCAGTTGCTCTTGGTGCAGGTGCAGGTGCAGTATTGGCATGTACGTTTGCAGCCTTGGGTTGTAAACTGAACACTTGGACATACAGATGGATGGCCGCTTGGTCAAAGTGGGACTAAAAATCCAACCTTTTCCTTTTCATTTTATTATTTGCGTATAGAGTATTCTATAGACGAATAATTTTTTTTTAAAAAAATTTCTTAACTGCAAAATTTCTATTTAACCTATTTTGTAACTAGAAAAAAGTTAGTTCAAGATCAAATAATTTCACCCAAGGATCTGATAATGAACTATGTGATACTGGTTATTGAAACAAATCTATAGCCAAATTCCATCTGCTATCCCAAAACCATTTGTAAAATGGGCAGGTGGAAAACGACAGTTAATTCCAATTCTAAATGAAAACTTGCCTAAATCTTTTGGTACTTATTTTGAACCCTTCTTGGGCGGGGGTGCGTTACTTTTCCATATGCTAACTGAGCGTCCTGCCCAAAAATGCAGTATTTCTGATCTGAATTCTGATCTTGTATTGTCATATACTACAATTCGAGATAGGGTTGAATCTCTGATTGCTTCATTAAAAAATCACGAAAAAAATTATCAAAAGGATTCCAAAGCATACTATTATTCTGTTAGAGAAAGCAATCCTAGAAGCGAGGTTGAAAAAACGTCCCGATTGCTCTTTTTGAATAGAACCTGCTTTAATGGATTATACCGTGTTAACAGCAAGGGAAAATTCAATGTTCCCTTGGGAAAATACACCAATCCAAATATTGTCAATGAGGATAATCTTCATTCTGTTAGCCGTATCTTAGAATCAGGTAGGGTCTCCATCAAATGCAGGGATTTTGAGGCAGTTCTTGGAGATGCCAAAAAAGGCGATCTTGTATATTTTGATCCTCCATACCAGCCAGTTAGCAAAACTGCCAATTTTACTAGCTACACAAACAAAGATTTCACATATGATGATCTAGGCAGATTGACAGAACTATGCCAAGATTTGGATTCCAAAGGATGCAAGGTACTCTTGTCAAATTCTAATTCAAAGGAGGTCGCAGAGATGTTTTCAGCAAAACCCTGGAAAGTAAGCAAAATTAGGGCAAACCGCTCAATTAACTCCAACTCTAAAAAGAGAACTGGCCACTTTGAGTTATTGATTAAAAATTATTAGAAATCTTCAGACGGGATGAACCCGTGATCTTTGCATTACCAAAGCATCTTTATGTATATATAAATGAACAATCAATTGTTTGATCTGAAGATGTATGTAATGAATCCTAAAAATCAAAATTTGAAGAATGTCTATTTCATGTTTAGATGTACCAGAGATAAACATCCAAATTGTATATCAATGCGTAACGCTTCTCTAAAGTCATCTAAAAACATCTTACAGGCCTATACGACTGATACTACGTTTGAAGGTACTAGATACTGTGTAATTGGAAAAGCATTGGTTAAAGAAAATAAAGTCAAAGATTTTACCAAAAACTTGTGGAAAATTAAATCAAATGCAGCAAAACCTATTGGTGTGAAAAATCTTAAAATTTTAGTTAGTCAATAACAACTCTCATAACTCATATCATTAAATAATCTGTTGTATTGGAAGCTATACTTACTACAAAATCTGGAAAAGAAACTATGCATATGTTGTCATTCCATTACTCTATGCAAGTATCTTTTACTTTATGCATGTGTATCTAGCAAAGATTATAATGATATCTGCTATAGATATAGCATGAGTCAAACTAGTGATTGGACAGAAGCAGACACTAAGATATGTGAAAGAGCAGAATCTAGTGGATTAGCAATTAATACAAGTACTGATAAACCATTAACTCTCAATGAGTTGAAAGTATTATCTTCTGAATATCAGAAAGTAATGTCCAATACATCTGTAGATGAGTTCTTAAAAGATAAGATTAATTCAAAACCATTTTGAACAATCAATAACAAATGTAATCTCATAATATGATGATTTTAAGAAAAGGAGCTTCGAACGGGATCTGAACCCGTGACCTTTACATTACCAATGTAACGCTCTACCAGACTGAGCTACCGAAGCATAAATTCCCCCTGTAGAAAATCCTTATAATTCTTCATTCTGAACGGATTTACTCTAAACTGTTAAATTTCACTCAGATTTTTATCCTTTTGGAGGAGTAATCAAGCCTGGCCAAAGTAAGCACTTTGAGTGCTTTTGGACATGCAGGACTTAAGATCAAATAATGGGTGATCCTGTCTCTCAGGAGTTCGTGGGTTCAAATCCCACCTCCTCCATTACCTTGGATTTTTAATTCCTTTGGCATTTAGAACTTCATAAACGTCTGGCAGTGAGAATACAAAACCAACGTGTACGCAATCTTTCTCATCACAGAGCTGGCAAAATAACTCTCCTTTCTGAATGGCAACTTCTGCAATTCTGTTTTTGATATTGTCTTTTAGAACAACACGATCATCATCAACTGAAATTTTTTCAATCTTTGGAGCATACCTTGCAAAAGTCTTGTCCTTTTGCATCATCTCCTCTAACATGTAAGTTACATAGCCTGCAAAACTGTTAACGCCCTTCATTGTTAGGTCGTCTTTGCTCTTTTGATAAACTTCATGGAATTTATCATAAACAGTTTCCGAAACAGTGATTGATTTGAATCCAGCTTTTGGCAATTTACTTTCCCTTACCGTACAATAAAGTACTCAAGTATATAATGTTTTATCTCAAATTAGTGCCTTGAGTTCTAAAATGAAAATTAGTCTTTATAGAATACCATCACCCATGAGCATTATGGGCAAAGGATATTCCACTGAAGAAATAAGGGAAAAGATAATCTCTGTTTTAGATGATACTGTCTCTGGAATGTCCGGAATGGAGATTTCTGAAAAAATTGGCGTAAATAGAATTACCATGTCTAAATATCTCAAGGTTTTTGCAGCTGAAGGACTGTTACGTCAAAAAAATATTGGTAATGTCACGCTCTGGTTTTTAGAACCAGGACAAGAATCCTTTCATTTTCCTGATGATTATTTCAAAGTAGCGCCTCTGTATATTGAATATTTAGTAAAAGGCTCTGAGGATCAAGTGTACTCTTTGCTTAGAAATTCTTTACGTTCCGGAGGTATTGTGAGCCGATTGATATTAGAAGTGATTTTACCCTCAGTTGATCATGTGAAAAAACTTTTTGATGATGGTAAAATCGGAACATCCGAACAGAATCTTCTAATGACAACCATTTCAAAATCATTTCAAATTTTTAATCAGCTTCAGGTGGTCTCTGATCCAAAAAAGAACATAGTTGTTATAGCATCTGATCTTCAAAGTAGACTGTATTCTGAAGCTGCATCTGCAGTTTACCATTCCACTGGCTGGAAAGTCTCCCATTTGGGCGATATGTCCTCATCAATCAACGTATTATTTGACCTTGATTTTCAAAAATTGATAGGAAAAATTTGGAAACAAAAACCTGGTATTTTGGTTACAGTAGTCTTTTCTCACACTGATGAGGGCCTGAACTTTTTTGCAGATGCTATAAACCCAATTAAAGAAAAATCTGGGAAAAACATGAAGTTGACCCTATGTGGAAAGGTATCTAAAAAATCCAAAATCAAGGCTGACATGATATCTGAAAAAATAGAAGATGTTTTGCAATGGTCTGAAACCGTATCTCAAAATTTAAAATAATTGAGTGGGCCCGATGAGATTCGAACTCATGACCTTTCGATTATCAGTCGAACGCTCCAGCCAAGCTGAGCTACGAGCCCCGAACAAATCTCTAGGCAAGAGTCATTTAAGTCTAATTTTGTATCCGCAAAGTGACTAGTAAATTTATCACTCATGAGATTTTTAAATTATGTTTGATAATTAAAGACCGTTTGAAGAAATGAAAGAAGATATTATATTCCTCCAACTTTCAAAAAGTATATGTGAATTAATTGAAAGCGTTAACTTCTAATTTTCAAAGTTATGAAAAGCAAGAATATGCCAAATCGGCGGTTCTATACGTACTAGATCATTTCAAACCAAACTTGCATAAGAAAAGTTTCGGAAAGCACTATCAAAAGAAAACTACTGTAGATCTATTCCCAGACGAACAACCTGATTTATTCAAAATGCTCTCCAGTGAAATAGCACATGTTACAAATAGTGTTGATTTTAACGCTGATTGGTTTTCCACTGATCAATATGTGGAATTATGGAAAAAAAACTTTATACAATTTTTAGATGAACATACTGAAATACAAGAGTCTCTTGACTCTTTTGAATCAAATTCTGATGACGTAAATACTCAATTTGAAATAATAATAGATTCTTTATCTAAATTGTCTCTATTACTAAAAACCTCGTATGATGAATGGCATCAAAAATCTATGGCAGAATTTCTAGAGTCTAATTTGTCTTTTGAATTATATAATTTGTATAATATCTCATATATTGAAAAAATATCTGCTCTAAGAACTCTAGTTGATGATCTCATGCGTCTACGTAGTATGTTTCATTTGGTGAGATCTGATGAAAGAAAAATCAGATATGAATTGGGAAAATTTGAAAAAAAAAATTATGCTATATCACGACTGCTAACCAATGTTTCTCGTTCAGAATTGATCTTGAAATTCTATCTTCGTTCAAAAACTGCACAAAGCCTTAACGATCTTTTCAAAGTAATGCCGTTAAAACTAGATACAATCTATGATAGCCGATTCAAGATATTTTTTAATTCTTTTAGGGATAATCTGTCTGTATTTACAAACTTTATCGATAAAAAATATCTAGATGAAGATATTATGTTAAATTCATTAGATTCTGAATCTTTTACTGAATTTGATGAAAAATTACATGCGCTTATTCTAAAACATGGTTAAAGCAAAGAAAATTGCTGTTTGTATAGATTCTTCACTATTACTTGCAGAAGTATTTGGAAATGAAACACATTCATCTCGTTCTGGTAATATTGAAAAACTGGAAAAAATCTTTACTTTCAAAAAATATCTGTCTGAAACTGTCAAAAAATAAGTTGAAAATAGAATTAAAGACATAATTACTCTGATTGGTACTATATCTAAAAATTTTATCTTAGAATATCGTATCTTCAAAGGCATAAATTTGCACATTATGATATCTGATTTGTCATTTATTGAATCTCATTTCAAAACTCTCAAAAGTCAATATTCTGTAAATAAATCAGAACACCAAATTATTGAAAATATTGAATCTGTATTGGTGAATTATTAATTGAAAATTCCCACAAAAAAACCCTCCAAATATTTCAGAATTTGTTGTTTTGGCAATGGTTGAATTTAATAAAATTTCATCAAATATACAATTTGATTTTCTTACAAAATTAAGTGGGTACAAAATTATTCCTAAGATCGTAATTCCTTCAACTTGTGAAAAACTACGAAACGAACCACAATTAAAAAAAACAGTTCAGAGAAAACCAAATGATATTCAGATATTATGTAAAGTTGAAGCATTTCGACAAAACACTGGGAAAATCTGCTTACTGGCAACTCTAGATCATAAAGATTTATTGAATAATTCCTCTCTCATTGAATCACTAATTGGAATCAAATGTATAGATCCCCTTTATCTTGCAAATGAACTATCTTAGATTTGGATAATGATTTGAATACTTTCTGCTTGAACAATATCGCTTTTGTTAAATGCTGGTACTCATAACATCATCATATGTCTGCGTTAAGGAAGGGTATTAGGTTTGAATTAAAGATTGCAGAATTATTTGAAAAAATGGATATCATGTAACTCATGATTTAAAATGGAGGGAAAATCTGGAACTATTCATCAAATTGATGTATTGGTAGAATACAAACATCCTCGATATAGAAATGATAATAGTAAATTTGAATATTTTAAGAAGAAAACAGGAAAAAATGAGATGTTAATCTCAGCTGAAAGAAATGATAGATGGGATGTAAGTAGTGGTGTAGCAATGGGTGAATTAGATACTTGGTTGTCTATAGAAGAAATAAACAAAATACAAAATCATAAAGAATTAGAACTCTAGAAAAATTTATTTCTTAAATATAACTTTTTTACTAATTATCAGAGTATACTTTTATCATCATTATCAAAACAATGTATATCCGTGGTTGAATATTTTTACTGGAATACATCTAATGCTAAATTTGATATAATCAAAAACTAATGAAAAATCTTAAAGATTACTTGATTTGTGAGACTAATTTCTTAGATTTATGTGTAATTCTGATATGACGTTTAAGAAAACCATCACTGGATACTCTATGCATTTATTTCAATTATTTTCTAACAAGACATTTCAATTGACTACATCTTGTTACATCCTTGTCTGAAAACTCTTCCTTTCATCCTTGTATTCATGAACTGATTATAATCAAGTCTTTCACTACCACAAACTTGGAGTAAATGAAAAACACATAGTTCTTGGTTTGGAAAAATTAGTTCATTCATAAAATCTACATATAGATGTACTAAAGTTTATAGAAAAAACTTTGGAAAAATTTAAGAGTAAAAAATATCCAAAGTATTTCAGTAAGAAATAAAGAATTAAACTCTGGTAGAATGTCTTAACGGAATTATAAAAAATAGAGAAAAGGTAATGCGTGAAATGAATACAAAAGAATCTTCACAGAAAATCATTGACTTCTAGCGTCTTGATTGCTTGTTCTACATCTTCAATTTTGAATCCTGCATCTGGTTTTAGTTCTGTTAATTTTTCATGACAGTATTCAGCAGTATATTCATCAGTCAAATCTTGTTGTCTTTGTGCCCAAAAATGAACAGATGCTAAGAGTTCAAGAGACCTTGGTCCCTTTCCGGCAGTGAATTTTACAATATCATCCAAAGTATCATCTAAATCAGGGGGGAAGGCTGTAAAATCCGCAGAACCATCAACGTATTTCATATTCTTGATAAAGACATCTGGTTTTTTAGTTTCAATATCATTGATGGTGATTTTACCACCAAAATGAAGATCTTGAACGATTTGTTGTACTTCGCCACTTAACGGTCCATAATCAGCCCATTTGAAATTAAAAAATCCGTGCTTCAAATTAAAAAAGTAGAGACTTTTTTGCAGGGCTTTTTTGCCCATCACTCCTTTGACTTCCACATTTGGATTTTCAGTAGCTTTTTGAATTAATCGTAAAACTATTGAATTATTTGAAGCGACTTTTACCATTTGTAACACCTGGATTTCATTAAATCAATTTCAATATTAATCCTCATGGTAATATCAGTATACGTCGGATTAGCTAACGTTTTGGTAAAACATAGTCAAATTTTGATAGATACTTTCTCACAGTTTCATATTTTTCAGGGATCACAAAGCCTCTTAGCATAAATGGCTGATTCTTTGCAAGTGTAAAAACAACATGAGATCGTTTTTCTACAGGTTCTATTAGTTGATTATTTTTATAATATATAGAAATACTCGTTCCTTCACCATCCGTCTCATCTGAGATGTTATAATCTGGCATTAACTTGTAAGGTGAACGAGCAAGTTCATCAGTTAAAAATTCATGTGGTTGAATTTCAAGGGATGTCATTTCATTAAGTAATCCCGTTTGTAACACTTCTAGTCCGTCTATAGCATTATCAGGCTCTGTTCTCACTCGTGTAGACTGTTTTCTATTAGATATTGGCGAATATGTTTCCCAATATGGCTTTCTATTTTTTATCATAGTTGCAATCTGTTTTACTTCTTTTGGGTTTGATTCATTGTGGATCAAATTTAGAAACCAACGATCATCACGTTTAAGATATTCTTCAATTCCAACATTATCTTCCAAATCTTTTAGTTTCGGATAATCTAGTAATCCTTTTTCCTTTAGCAATTCACCACATTGCCACAGCATCAATTCAAAAGAACGCTTTGTTTTATGGAAATATACTTGCTGATACATCTGATATCTGGCAAAAATTAACTGCTCTACTGCCTCATATCCACCTTGAAGAACAACAAACTTGCCATTTACTATGGCTAACTGATCAATAATTCTACCCAAATCATACCTGCCATAAGTTACTCCTGAATAATATGAATCTCTAAGTAGGTAATCTAGTCTATCAACATCTAATTGACCGCTTACAAGCTTACTAAGGTATGGCTTTTTTGGATATGCTCCATCAATTAGATTGTTTACAACATTCACATCGACATTTGCTTTTTTTAATGTGTCTTCAAAGTAATGTTTGACAAGTTTTTTAGTATAGTCTTCATGAGATGCATCTAGAATATTTTCTAAAGAATGAGAAAATGGTGCGTGACCTACATCGTGTAGAAGTGCTGCCATACGTAAGGTTGATCTATCTATATCATTACCTCTAAAATCTTCTCCTAATTCTTCTGTATTTTTTTTAAGTGAATCATATGCAAGACCTGCAACATGACAAGCCCCAATCATATGTCCAAAACGAGAATGTTCTGCACCATGATAAACATAGTATCCTAAACTAAGTTGTCTGATGTTATGCGAACGCTGAAAAATAGGACTATTGATTATATCTAATTCGTCTTGACTAACATGAATAAAATTATGAATTGGATCGCGAAATTTTTTCCCTTTTTTCATCAAATCACTCTCAACATCAAGAATGTTTCACTCACAAGTATGATATCGATCAATTCTGTTAACTATTTAGTGAGATCATTTGATCCTAACTAATTACAGATATATCGTATCTAGATTATAAAATTCTCATTATTGTAATTTTAATTAGGATTCTTAGTAAATTATTCTTTTATTAAACCCAGTCATCATGACAATATAATTACAAAAATACAATTTTGAAAAATTCAAGATTAATTCCAACTACGATTCATCAAGTACGAAATGAGACTCTGTTGCATTATTCTAACTGTTTGGTTTTTTGGGTATTTTATTCCCCTAGTGTTTATTGTCCACTTGCAGAAACTATTGTCTAATTTTCTTTCCACTTAATTGAGCAACCAATTGACGGGTCAAAATCCTTTTCAATTTTTTCTCCGGCAATTAATTTTTCCATGTTGAGAATCATCGTCTTCTCCGTTGCATGATCTTCTGGTTTCATGGCATTGTCTATTCTTCCATGAAAAACCAGCTGTTTTTGTGCATTAAACAAGAATGGGTCCGGAGTGCACATTGCACCATATTTTTTTGCAATTTCCTGTGTCTCATCTATTAGATAATCAAACTTGAATCCTTTTTCTGCTGCTGTTTTTTTCATAGCCTCAAAACTGTCTTCTGGGTAATTTGTGGAATCATTACTGTTAATGCCAATAATTGCTATATCTTTTCCACATTTTTCATATAATTCGTTTAGTGCGTCGACTTTAGCTTTAACATATGGACAATGGTTACACATGAAAATTACCAGAATACCTTTGTAACTCTCATAGTCACTCAATGAGTGTTTTTTATCATCAATTCCTGTTAATTCAAAATCTGGCGCAATATCTCCTGTTTTTAATTTAATTTGTGATTCTAATAGTACCATAACACAAGGATTATGATTTCAAATAAAATTCTTGCCACGAAGACAACAATTAAAATCCATACATTATTCATTGTTCATGTGGGCCGGTAGTATAGCCTGGTAGTATACCCGCCTTGCACGCGGGGGGTCACGGATTCAAATTCCGTCCGGTCCACTTTTCCTCCTGCGATCTAGACTGAAATTCATACTGCTGGATGGATTTAAATAGGATAAGTTTTGATTTTCCCTTATGGCAAGCGTAGTAGATGGATGGCCTGTATGGATTCCACTCATTGTTGGTTTAGCTCCTGGTTTAATTTACTGGATAGCAATTACCGCAAAGAGAAAATAAAATTTACATCTATTTTTAATTTCTTTTTATTTTATTCTAGTGTAAACTAGGTTAAACGTTGTTACCTTTCTTGTCCACAATATGATATACTACAGAAAATTAATCCCTGTTTTTATAAAAGATCATGATAAAAGCGCTTTTTCTCTTTTTTTTCATATTACTCTTAATTCCGTTTAATCAGGGATTTTCTCAAGTTATAGATACTACACCTACCCTTACTGTTTCCATTGATAATGAAAATATCTACGTGTATCAGGATTCTGAAGGTCATACTGTAGTAGTAGGAATCGTTGAAAATAATAATTCTCAAACTCCTGTAAATAATATCCAAATTCAAGTAAAATTTTTTGATGATCTAAGCCCTATTCCATTAGAAATTGTGCAAGGAACTACCACACTTGAAGTGATTCCCAATAATGGACAATCTCCATATGCAATTCGTTCACAGACTGCAAATCCCAACATAACTCAGGCATCCGTATCTCTTTTAGGATTTGATTCTTCAGTTGAAAAACAAAAAGGTTTGACCGTATATTCAACTGATGTTTTTTTAGATAGTTCTTTTAGATTTTCAGGAGTTTTGCAAAATGGAGGCGCTCCAAATTCTGACACTAATGTCTATCTTGCATTTTATGATGGTTTTGATCCTCCAAGAATACTAAGTGTATCAACCATAGAACTTGGATATGTGGATTCAAACATTGAGGTCAGTTTTGAATTTGATGAAATCATTGATTCAAGGGCTGTAGGCCTTCTTCTATTTGCAGAATCCAATATTTTTAATTCTGATTTTGTAGATATTAAAATTCCTCTTTCACAGATACCTGATAAACTGGTAACAATTTCTGATATCTCTGTAGAGGATTCTAATGGAAACAAGTTATCTGAGCTTACAGTTGGTTCAGCAGTTAGCATAAAAAGCAAAACCTGGATTCAGTTTGCCGCAGATCAAAAATCTAATGAAACAGCATATACTTACTATGTACAAATAAAAAAATCTCCTGAAAATCGTGGTGATCCTCCAACTGTAGAATACATTGGAAAATTTGATGGGAGTTTTATTGGAACCGGGAAAGAAATTCAAGTAATAGATTGGGTTCCAGAGCAGTCTGGATTATTTTTTATTGAAACCTTTGTGTGGGATAGAAATAACGTGCCTATTGCCGAACAGGGACCCTTTGTTTTAATCCTTGTAAATTAGATTCTGTATCCAAATTTTGCCTTCTACCAACCGTTTAAATGTCCAGACAAACATGTCATACTAGCAATGTATCAACGCAGGCTTTTGCTTATTTTTATAATATCTTTTTTTGCCGTGCTGTCTTCAGGACAAACAGTTTTGGGTTATGGTGGGCCTCCTGCACAAAGCAGCTCTAATAATTATACTGTAGAAATCAACTCTGATAACGAATCATATGCCCTTGGGGATTCTGTAATATTTTCTGGCAGCGTAAACAAGTATGATGAACAAAGAAGTTTGAGAATATCTATCTTTGATTCTGGTAACGCTTTGATTTTAACCCAGAAAACCCCTGTTGATGCTGATGGAACATTTTCACACGCTGTTATTTTAAATGAGAAATTCAACGATGGGAAATTTGCAGTAAAGGCACAATATGGAAACTCAAAAGCAACTGTTGCAATTATTTCATTTCAAATAAGTTCTGATAATTCTATTTCTTCTCAAGACAGCCAAATCCCTGGCTGGATAAAGAATAATGCTGGTTGGTGGGCAGATGGACAAATTGATGACAGTTCTTTTATTCAAGGCATTCAATTCTTAATCCGAGAAGGATTTATGAAGATTCCAATTACCCAGCAGGGCTCTGTGTCTGAAGACAGCCAAATCCCTGGCTGGATAAAGAATAATGCTGGTTGGTGGGCAGATGGACAAATTGATGACAGTTCTTTTATTCAAGGCATTCAATTCTTAATCCGAGAAGGATTTATGAAATTATAATATAAAAGCCAAATTTTGAAATAATTTACGGTAAATATCCTATAAAAAACTGGTAGACTTATTTTCAAAGATTACTAACAGATTACATGTCTAAATTTTCCCTTGTGGCACTAGGTGGAACTTTTGATATAATCCATAAGGGTCATCTTACCCTGCTATCAAATGCCTTTGAAATTTCAGACAAGGTAATCATAGGGCTGACTAGTGATGAGTTTGCATCAAAAAAGGGCAAAATTCCCACACACAAGTATGATCAGCGCTTTGAAAATTTACTGTCTGTCCTTTCAAAAAACTTTCCTGATTCTTCCTTTGAGATTAGCAGATTGGAAAACGATTTTGGTCCGGCTGTTTTAGAAAAAAAGGTAGAGGCCCTAGTTGTCAGTGATGAAACAAGTTCTCAAGGTATCACACTCAACAAATTAAGAGCAAAAAAGAACCTCCCTTCCGTCCAAGTCGTTACGATTCCAATGTTTCTGGCAAAAGACGGTGCAAGAATATCTACGACTAGAATTAAAAATTCAGAGATTGATGCTGACGGAAACACGCTATCAATTGACAAGTAGCTTGTCGAACTTTGAGCAATTGGAATAAAACAAAATTCCTTGATTGAGCCTGATGACAATCATAAATCACATGATGAAAAAAATTGATACTGACGTGTCTAATCTCAAACAGGGATTGCACCCTCAAAATCTCTCTTACTGGTATGATAAAATTATCAAAGAAACAATTGAAATGGCTCCTCCTTGGCTTGAGGATAAAATCAAGGTTCATCAAGATTCTGTGCTTACCATGAAATTTAATCTGGATATTTCAAAACGTGCTGTACGATATTTTATGATTGTAGTTGACAATAATTTGGATGAAATGCCATATTCTACAAAACTCTATTTTCTCAAGGTACAAGAAATAATGTCCACTGAAATGGACAAGCCCCTAGTTTAATGTGATTTTTTGATTCTAGGCATAAATCAAAGCTCTAAGTATCTATATCCACTAGATCTAAAATTTATTGTCAATGAAATTCTACAAATCAAAGTACTCAGATGGGAAAACAGATGGAAGAAATTCCAGACGAGACAATAAACCATATCGTTCTTTTAGAAATTCTGGAAATGACAGACGATCTAGAGATAGGGACGAATCTACAACTGTAACTTGTTCTGATTGCGGCATTGAATGCACCATTCCATTTATTCCAAGAACTAACAGACCTGTTTATTGCGGTGATTGTTTTAGACAAAACAAACCAGAAGATTTAGGAAATGATAGGTATTCACGAAACAAAGACGATAGGTATTCACGAGACGATAGGTATTCACGAAACAAAGACGATAGGTATTCACGAGACGATAGGTATTCACGAGACGATAGGTATTCACGAAACAAAGACGATAGATATTCACGAGACGATAGATATTCACGAGACAATAGGTATTCACGAAACAAAGACGATAGGTATTCACGAGACGATAGGTATTCACGAGACGATAGGTATTCACGATCATCCTCTAAACGAGAGTCCAGCAGAGACAATTCCAGATCTAAAAAATCTCGAAATGACAAATTTCTAAGAAAACAAAAAAGCTTCTTTTCAGGCGGTTCTGACAAGTTTTTTGAAACCATTAAAGAAAAATTATATGAAATATTGGGTGGAAAGGTTTGCTCCAACTGTGGCTTTAAAGATGAACGAGCTTTAGAAATAAGTCCTATATATCAAAATGTTTCCTCTGATAATTCTGGCCGTGGTGAAGCTATTGCATTCTGGGGAAAATATATCTCATCACCAGATCTTGCCCGGGAGGAACTAAAGGTTTTTTGCTTAAATTGTAATCAAATTAGAGAACCTGTAGCCAAGAGAACCGAAGAAAGATCAAGATCAAAACCAAAAAAGAGTAAATATTTTCCCAGATAACTATGGAATCATCTCTACAGATTTGTTAACACTTTAATTGTAACTATTTTGAAATAAATTCATGGATAGTGATTTCAAAGCACTAGGCGGTTCTCTAATTCTTATTGTTGGAATTGTAACTGCATATGCTGTATTGGGCCTATAGAGTTATTCTTTGATTATTTCTACAATCTGCTCAATAACTCTAGTTGAGATTAACGTGTGCTCCTTGTCTAAAACCGATTGTATAAAATCTGCAAACCTCTCTACCTCTTCGTGATTTTTGAGCAATATGCTATGAGCAGACTTGTCTTTTAATGAAATTACCAATTCATTTTCAATGACATTTAGGATGCCTGTAATGTATGTCTCTTTCCCATCTTTTACAAAAATAAGACTGGCCAGTTTTTGAGCTTCATACTTGTCATCACAGGCTATGTTAATTTTCATTTATTCTCAAAAAGAAATTGTTCAATCCGTCCTCTTGCCTTTTCTCTGTTTTCTTGATGAACTGCAAGAAACTCATTAATTTTTTCAATTAAAATTGCCTTTAATTCTCCTGACAGCAGTTTTCCAGATTTGTAGTCTTGGTAAATTGCTTTTAATTTATCATCATCTGGTTCAAAAAATATTCGTAGATACTGGTATGATACATCCACATCTGGATTTCCACCAAGTTTTCTATGCTGTTCAACGTCTGCCTGTCCTCCTGAAAAAGCATACTTGTTAATTTTCTTTTTTACTGCACTTGGAGAATCCGTTGTGTATATTGTTCCCCTTTCATCCGATGCTGACATTTTTCCTCCCGGTCCCTCCAGACTAGGAATCATGATGTTGTGAATCAAAGCCGGCTTTTGTTTTCCGATTTTTGGCGCAATGTCCCTTGTTAATCTAAAATGAGGATCTTGGTCAACACCTAATGGAATCAACACCGGTTTGTCTTCAATAAAACACGGGGCTGATTGTATTGACGTATAAAAAATCATTCCAATGTTTGTTTCATTTGTAAAACCAAATGTCGCTTTTGTATTAGAAAAATTAATTTTTTTTGCCACCTGGGCTGCAATCGGATAAAGCGTCTGAATATTTCTAGTATTGATAATTATCTTTGTTTTTTCAGGGTTAAATCCTAATGCAATAAGGTCCAATGCATTTTCATATGCAAATTCCCCTGTTTCCTCTAAGGTAAGATCTGGTTTTGAATAAAATTTCTCATCATCTGTAAGCTGAAAGTACATGTTAACATCAAATTTTTCTTGTAACCACTTTGCAAACATCCATGGCACCAAATGTCCAATATGGGTATGCCCTGATGGACCCCTGCCAGTATATAGAAAGAATTTGTTTCCTTTCTCATACTCATCAAGTATTCTAGTCATCTCTCTATGAGAGAAAAAAATACCTCTTCTGAGCATAAAATGATCCTCGCCTGTAATTTCCTTGATTCTCTCTAGCAGCTCTGAAGAAATCTTTTCAGTTCCAAACTGCTTGGTTAGTTTATCATAGTCTATATCGCCCTCAACATGCCAAGGGGTCACGATAAAGTCATCAGCTGACATTCATCTTGACTTAGGTTAAGGTTTAAAAAGTCTTTTTCGGATTCTTTGCTGTTGTCGCAAGTTTTTCATGAAATTGAAAAAAAAATTATCTCATCATTAAGAGACAGTCCAAAACAAACTCCCAAAACATTAGAAAAATCAACACGGCTTTCTCCTGATCAGATACGACGAGGAATTGAATGGCTAAAGTTAAAGGATCTAGTAATTGTTGCCGAATCAAAGTCAAGTGTGATCAGCTTGGGCAAAAATGGTATTGAATCATTTGAGAAAGGGCTGCCTGAAAGAAGGCTGCTAGATTTACTAAAAGATGGCTCCCAAAAATTGTCCGTGCTACAAAAAGAATTGGGCCCTGTATTTGGGCCTTCAATGGGTTTGGCTAGAAAAAATAATTGGATTAAAGCCTCATCTGATGAAGTTTCTATTAAAGATACTCCTGCAGAACTCCCAGGAGAAAAAACTCTCAAGATAATTGGCAGTGGAAAGATATCCCTGGATAAAATTGACGATGGCGATGATCTGACTATGCTTTTGAAAAGACCTGATTTTATCATTGAGGATATCATTAAAACAAAAGAAATTTCCTTGTCTGATGCTGCAAGATCAATCCAAATTTCAGATTCAGTTGGAGGTATTGATGTTGAGGCCAAAGTTCCAGAGGTTTTCGTTGCAAGGACCCATCCCCTTAAAGACACGATTGATGAAATCCGTGAAATTTTTGTTACGCTTGGTTTTTCTGAAATCCTTGGCAACATGACTCAATCCAGTTTTTGGAATTTTGATTCGCTGTTTACCCCGCAGGATCATCCTGCAAGAGAATTGCAAGATACATTTTACCTAGATAAAATAAATTCCAAAAAAATCGGAACTGCCAAACAAATTAAAAGAGTATCTGAGTCCCACAAAAAGAATTGGAGATACCAATGGGACATAAACGAAGCAAGAAAAATGGTCCTTAGAACCCACACTACTTGTGTCACCATCAGGCATTTGGCTGAAACCAAACCTGATGAGGCACGAATTTTCTCTTTGGGCCGCGTGTTTAGGAACGAAAAGGTAAGCTACAAGCATCTAGTTGAATTTAATCAAATCGAAGGCGTCGTTGTTGGCAAGGATGCGTCATTGAGAAATCTAATGGGCATTCAGCGGGAATTTTACAAGCGAATTGGAATTACAAAAATAAAATTCTGGCCCACGTTTTTTCCATACACGGAACCTTCCCTTCAGACCATGGTTTACAATGAAAAATTAGGAAAATGGATTGAATTGTTTGGAATGGGGATTTTCAGGCCAGAGGTAACAAAACCGCTTGGAATTACACGGCCTGTTTTGGCTTGGGGTGGCGGCATTGAAAGAATTGCAATGCTAAAGCATGATCTAGACGATGTGAGAGAGTTTTACAATAATAATCTTGGATGGCTGAGGAGCACTACAAAATGCCGGTAATTGAGCTGTCTTACAAGCGTCTCCAAAGACTGGTTGGCAGAGTATCAAAAAAGCAGATTTCTGATTCCCTGCCTTTCCTTGGACTGGATATAGAATCTGAAGATAATGATCAGGTTAGAATAGAATACAGTCCAAACAGGCCTGACTATTCGACTGATTTTGGAATTGCATTAGGCCTGCAAGGATTGTTTGGCATCAAAACCGGTACTGTCAAGCTCAACGTAAAAAAATCAGCCAAGTATCACATCAATGTTAAACCAACTGTCTCCAGGGTTAGACCTTTTGTAACTGGGATTGTTGCAAAAAATGGGAAAATTGATGATAATACCATCAGGCAATTGATGACCATGCAAGAGGATCTTCATTTTGGAATTGGGCGAAAAAGAAAAAAATCCTCAATTGGCATACATGACTTGGATAAAATCACATTTCCGCTAGTTTACACCACAACTAAGAGGAATTACAGATTTACTCCCCTAAACTCTGACCATGAAATGACTATCTCAGAAATACTTGCAGATACTGATGTCGGAAGAGACTATGGTTCCTTACTTGGGGAATCTTCCCAAGTACCCTTGATTTTTGATAATAACGAAAATACGGTGTCCTTTCCCCCAATAATCAACGCTGCCATTACCACAGTTACTACAAAAACAAAAAATCTCTTCGTTGAAGTCACTGGCATCAACAAAGAGGATGCAGAAGATATGCTTGCAGTTGTGGCAACCATTTTACAAAGTGCGGGATTTATCTTGGAAACTGTAAGCATTACAGGTGCAAAAAACGCCTCACCAAAGCTGTCTACAAGAAAAATGACTGTGTCTTCCTCACTGGTAAATAAAATCTTAGGGTTAAATCTTACATCCTCTAAAATAACCTCATCCTTAAAAAAATCTAGGCTGGATGCATCCTCCAAGGGAACTAGCATTCTTTGTACGATTCCTGCATACCGGTTTGATATATTTGGACCCATGGACCTAGTTGAAGAAGTCGCCCTAGGATATGGAATTGAAAATCTTGAACCTGTCGTATCGCCTTCCCAAACAATAGGCAAGACAAATCCAATCTCACTAAGGCTCAAATCACTGGATCAAACTATGATTGGTCTGGGATTTTTAGAAGCACTGAATTCTAGTTTGACTAGCAAACATGTATTATATGATATGACTAACAGGGATTCTGCAAAAGCTATCTCTGTACTTGACTCAAAGAGTCAAGAGCATACCATCTTACGCGATTCTATACTTCCAGGATTGCTGAAAAATCTCTCCAGAAACATTCATGAATCCTATCCCCAAAAAATGTATGAAACCGGAACTGTTTTCACACATGGCAATCCTGTATCTGAAAAAATTAATTTTTCTGGTATCAGTGCACACAAGGATGCAAACTTTACAGAAATAAAATCGATAATCCAATCTGCACTAAATGCTGGATTTGGAATTAAAATTGAAACAAAAACTGCCACCAGTCATACGTTTGAAGACGGTCACTGTGCATCAATCATTCTAAACAACGTTCCAGTTGGAATTATTGGAAAAATTAACTCAAAAATTATCGAGAATTATAAGATTCGTGTCCCTGTAGTGGGATTTGAGATCTCCCTATCTGAATCCGTTCTCAAAAACAAAAATTAACCTGCCCACAAACAATTCTTCATAATTTTTTCTTTAATGGTTATTAGTGGGAGCAATTCTATATCTAATCGCCCAAGAGCAGGCATGCAGACGGATTAGGATGAGTCGATCGTAATGATACCAGTGATTTCTAATTCACCCAGGTGTGCTACATTATGGGCAAACCCCGGTTTGAGAACGCGAGGAGGCGTATGGCTATGTACCAATGATCTTGTGCGAGTCAGAACCGGGGAACATCTCTTCCAAAAACCATTAAACATGGATAATACTACCAAAAGACGAAATGGTAAATTATTGGCTAGCAAAACAAGAGCCTAGTGGTCCTAGGGGCTATAATTTTGAACAGCTAAAGAAAGACAAAACAACCGTGTGGGACGGGGTCCATAATAATTTAGCACTAAAGCACATGAGAGAAATGAGGCCTGGGGATCTCGTCTTTTTTTATCATACCGGTGATCAAAGACAAGCCGTAGGAATCATGCAAGTAACCTCAAAACCATATCCGAACCCAAAAGAAGATGTCAAGCGATTTATTGTTGTAGATGTCAAGTACAAAAAAACATTCAAACGCCCTGTGACTCTTGATGAGATGAAAAAAGAGAAAAAATTCAAAGACTGGGAACTCGTACGCATTTCACGACTGTCTGTAATGCCTGTCCCAAAGCCGATATGGGATGCCATATTGGGGATGTCTGAGAGCCAGCAGTGATCGGTTTATTGATATAGTCGACTTTTCTAAATTCTGTATGGCAACAGCTTATGTTTTAATAAACTGTGAATTGGGTTCTGAGGAAGCTATTATTCAGCAACTAAAGGGCTTGGAAGGTGTTAAGGAAGTTCATGGAACTTTTGGCGCATACGATATTTTGGCCAAGATCGAATCTGATACTGTTGAAAAACTAAGAGAGACAATTACCTGGAAAATCAGAAAAATTGAAAAGATTCGTTCAACTCTAACCTTGATGGGTATTGAAGGTCAAACATAAACACCCTTTTTTCTTATTATGATTCTACATTTTATCTTTGTAGTACCTGAGGCAGACCGCGAAAAACGACAATCTGAGTTTGAGTATGTCAAAAAAATGAGCAAATTTTTTCAGGTTTGGCTGAAAGAAAAATTCGGCAAAGACTATGAAATTCAATGTGACGAAATGATAACTACGCCAAGAAGCATTCTGCAGCGTCTTGACACACATACACTAGTACGTGATCATCAGCAAAGGGGAAAAGACATTTACCATTTTTATCTGACTCATTTTAGGCCCTGGTGGACTGACTGCACCTGCGAGGGATACCATGCTGAAAACTTTGGAATGATTCTGTGGCAATCCCCCAAGGAGTCTAATGACGATACCTTGTTTCTTGCAGAAAAAAACTGCACTACTGTTTCTCATGAACTACTTCATGAGATGTTGAGGCTCAGCGGACATAAAAGATTCATTCAGGAAGTACATGACGTATGGACCAAACATCTTTTTGAACAGTTGGAATTTGAGCAGTATGGCGAGGACTTTCAAAAGACAGATGGCAAACCCATGTTTTTGACAATGGATACCAGACAATTTAGTTTGGAATAATTTTTTTACAGCTACTAACACTTTGTAACTGAGTAAATATTGTTTTCAAAATTTGCGGTTTTAAAATCCAACTTGTTTTCAGGATCATCATCTCTTGATTTGCTTAGCGTCTCAAGTTCTACAAGCGCATCCCCCCTAAATCCTACCGAGGAGCCATAAATTCCATCAGTTAGCATGGTTCCATGATCTCCTTTCTTGATATCATCAACCATGTGATAGAATCTGGCCGTCTCTTTTTTGTTTACCGGATTTCCTGTTGCCTTGTTGTATGCAACTGCTATGTACATGCCGTTATTTTTTACTGCTATTGGAATTTTGTGATTCTTCTCTGATGCGCCCGGAATGGTATCATTGACTATGACCTCACACTTGTGATACATGCTTGATACATATGCAAAGAATCTGTATTGTGCATATTTTCCTGCAGCATCCTCTTCGCAGCCAACAAAAACTTTGTGCAATAATTCCAAGGCATCATCGTTCATACTCTGCAGTCTGTCATCTATTCTTCCTCTTTCAAGAAGATCAGATTTGCATTCTTTTGCAACCAAAACCAAAATGAAATCCGGCAAATTATAATTTTTAAGGGCTGCAACAAACGCACCTGCTTGAGACATTCCAAATTTTGGAAATCCCTTATTGACCATAATTGCACCTCCACTTAAAAAATCTGTTACTACCTGACACTGTATTAAAAAGCTGCTTTTAGCTTATAATTGTTAAGAATTAGCATGCCTGTCAAAATCATTTTCTGGATTTTTTAATTGTAAATATTAAATTCGGGATTGATTTGCTGCATATTGTGGATATAGATACTACTGCAGAACTTGTCTGTGATGTTTACTCTAAATTAAAACAAAATATTGCAACATACAGAAATATGGTTGGCAGGCCACTAACGCTTACTGAAAAAATACTGTCTGGACATCTTAGCAATATTGATGATGATGCTGTCTTTGTCGGAGGAAAAGACTATGTCTTCTTAAAACCTGATAGGGTTGCATTACAGGATGTAACTGGACAGATGGTTATGCTACAATTCATGCAAGCAGGACTCAAGCAGACATCATTACCAACAACCGTACACTGTGATCATCTAATTCGGGCTGAGGTTCAAGGTGACATCGACATGAAAGTTTCACTTGATGAAAACAGCGAAGTTTTCAAATTCTTACAATCAGCATCTGCAAAATATGGATGCGGTTTTTGGAAGCCTGGCGCTGGAATTATTCACCAGGTTGTTCTTGAAAATTATGCGTTTCCAGGGGGGCTGATGATTGGCACTGACTCTCATACTCCAAATGCCGGGGGTCTTGGAATGGTTGCCATTGGTGTTGGCGGATTGGATGCTGCTGAAACAATGGCCGGTCTGCCTTGGGAGTTACTTTACCCCAAACGAATCGGCGTAAAACTGACTGGGGAACTAAACGGATGGACTGCACCTAAAGACATCATATTGAAAGTAGCCGATGAGCTAACCGTATCTGGAGGCACAAATGCAATTGTAGAATACTTTGGGCCTGGAACAAAGTCTATCAGCTGTACAGGCAAGGCTACTATCACTAACATGGGTGCTGAAATTGGTGCAACATGTTCTGTATTCCCATATGATAAAAGAATGGAGACCTATCTCAAATACACTAACAGGGCTGATATTGCCGAATTGGCAAATGAGAATAAAGAATCACTTGTTGCAGACACTGAAGTCGAATCAAACCCAGAAAAATTCTTTGATAGGGTAATTGAAATTAATCTCTCAACGCTAGAGCCGCATATTGTCGGTCCGCATACTCCTGATTTGGCAAGAACAATTACAGAGTTATCTGAGGATGTAAAAAGCAAGGATTACACTGATCCAATCTCTGTTGCACTGATTGGCAGCTGTACGAACTCATCTTATGAGGACATGTCACGTGCGGCAAGCCTGGCCGAACAAGCAAAAGCCAAGGGAATAAGGGCAAAAATTCCCTTGTTGGTTACTCCCGGTTCTGAACAAATCCGCGGAACCATTCAAAGGGATGGCCAGATGGACTCGCTTAAAGACATTGGTGCCACTGTTTTGGCAAATGCGTGTGGTCCTTGTATTGGCCAGTGGAACAGACCTGAGTTGGAAAATGATCAGCAAAATACCATTGTTACGACATTTAACCGAAACTTTCCAGGACGAAATGATGGAAGGCGCTCCACGCTAAATTTCATTGGAAGTCCTGAGATGATTATCGCTTTGGCTTTGGGGGGAAAGCTTTCTTTTAATCCACTGACTGATGATTTGACCGCATCTGATGGAACAAAGTTCAAGCTTGAACCTCCTAAACCTGCACCAGAAGTTCCTCGGGAAGGTTTTATGCGACCTGAAGGAATCTTTGTCGCACCCCCTGAGAATTCTGATGACGTTAAAGTCATTATTGATCCTGACAGCAAAAGACTGCAGCGCTTAGAACCGTTTTCAAAATGGGACGGCAATGATTTCCAAAACATTCCAGTACTGGTAAAGGCCAAAGGCAAGTGTACTACAGACCATATCTCGCCTGCAGGTGCATGGCTTTCCCTACGTGGCCATTTGGATAACCTAAGCGATAACATGCTTTTGGGTGCAGTCAATGCATTTAATGATCAAGTGGGTCATGGTAAGAATACTCTAAACAATAATGTTGAATCTTTTTCCAAAATTGCAAGACAATACAAGGAAAACCAAATGAGATGGGCAATCATCGGTGATGATAATTACGGTGAGGGAAGCAGCAGGGAACATGCAGCTATGACTCCGCGATTTTTGGGCTGTGCTGCCGTGATTACAAAAAGTTTAGCTAGAATCCACGAAACAAACTTGAAAAAACAAGGTATCCTAGCTTTGACATTTAGCAACCCTGATGACTATGAAAAAATTCTTGAGGATGATAAAATTAGCCTAGTTGATCTAGGTGGAATCTCTCCAGGCAAACAAGTCAAATGCATAGTTTCACATGCTGACTCTGGCAAAGACGAAATCCTGTTGAGCCATTCTTACAACCAATCCCAGATTGAATGGTTCAAGGCCGGATCAGCCCTTAATGTCTTGAGAAATAAATAAAATTCTTTAACGTGGGGCCGACCGGAATCGAACCGGCGACCTACGGGTCACTACAGCTCCAAACTTACATCATCCGTGAGTCAGTTTAGCTTAGTTAACCTTTGGAGCCCTTAGCGGTGATCTTTTTCGTAGACACTGTCGCCCTACCAGGCTAGGCTACGACCCCACAAACAAGAATGGAAAAGACTTGAATTTTAAGTTATTTTTGACCAAGATTTATTTGCAATAATTGCCAACTGTAACTGTTAATCGATTATGGTAAAACCAATTTATCTAGTATTGGGCGCTGTTCCCGTAATTGCTGCCATTTTACTGGTCACCCCCCTGATACTAAAAAATGAGATTCCTACCTCTGCTGCAAATTATACTGACAATCTTGAAATTGAATATACCAAGCACCAATTAAAGAAAATTTCTCATGGCATTACAGAGAGAATAGGTTCACAAAAAACCGAAATTTTGTACATCAAAAACGACGGTGAGCTAAAATATTCTGTAACCCAGAACGGATACCTGGATCCTGATATTCATTCACAGCTAGATGAGGCAAGGTTAAACAAAATTAAGGCGTTGATTAAGGAGACTGGGTTTATTGCAATACCTTCAGAGTCTTTTGCAGTTATGGATAATGCTACTGAATACCAAAAATCAAATGTCAAAGTCACTCTTAATGGAAGGGTTAACCAAATTCATTGGCCTCAGCAAAATGTCACATCTGATTTTATCCCGCCAATAATAACTATGGTTGAATCCGAGCTTGATCAAATTATGTCTGAGATTAGTGAATAGATACAAATAGTCTTTAGGAAAAATTTAGAACATGATTCCCTTATCTGGTCAACGACAGGATGCTAAAGGAATAATTTCTGACAAAATCAACTCAGTTGAGACGTTGCGTGGCTCATCCACTGTTAAGCGCGGCTTTGCACACATGTTAAAGAACGGAGTTGTAATGGATGTTACAACTGTGGAACAGGCTCAGATTGCTGAGCAGGCAGGCGCCGTCTCTGTTATGGTATTGGACAAACTTCCATCTGAGGTTAGAAAGGCAGGCGGGGTTGCACGCACTGCAAGTATCAGAATTATTGAGGAGATTATGGGTTCTGTTACAATACCTGTTATGGCCAAATGCAGAATCGGCCATGTCAATGAGGCACTGGTTTTGCAAGAAACTGATGTTGACATGATTGACGAATCCGAGGTACTAACTCCTGCTGATGAGCTTCGCCATATCTGGAAATGGGATTTTACCACCCCTGTTGTTAACGGTGCAAGGTCTTTGGCTGAGGCATTACGCAGAATTGAAGAAGGCGCATCAATGATTAGAACCAAGGGGGAACCTGGAACCGGAAATGTTGCAGAAGCTATCAAGCACATCAAAAAAGTAAATGATGAGCTAAGAACAATAAAATCAATTTATGATTCAGGAGATAACCAGGATTTAGTTAGGATGGCAAGAGAGTTCAAAGTATCTTATGACATTGTTGAGCAAACCGCAAAACTGGGCAGGCTGCCTGTTGTGAATTTTGCTGCCGGTGGAATTGCAACGCCTGCAGATGCTGCTTATCTAATGTCGCTTGGCTGTGATGGAATTTTTGTTGGATCGGGAATTTTTGATTCTGATGATGCAAAAGAGAGGGCCAGGGCAGTTGTTCTGGCTACTACTTTTTGGAATGAGCCAGACAAGGTCAAAGAAGCACAAAAAATGATTGATGAAAGACAGTCCATGATTGGGTTGGATGTTAACACATTAGAATTACGCATGCAAGATCGTGGCGGTTCGGCATGACCCTCAAACTTGGAGTTTTATCAATTCAGGGCGACGTTGCTGAAAACGTGTCCTCCTTGGAGCGTTCTGCAGAGGAACTAAATCAAGATGCAGTTGTAAGGGTGGTAAAAACTCCTGAAGAAATAGCAGAACTTGACGGACTGCTTATTCCTGGGGGGGAGAGTACCACCATTGGACAGCTATCTTCTATAAATGGTTCCCTGAGACAAATCAGGCAAAAAGTAGAATCAGGCATGCCTGTCTTGGGAATCTGTGCGGGGATGGTACTGCTTGCAAACAGTGCCTCCGATAAGGTTGTAGGTAAAACTGAGCAGCCATTATTTGATTTTTTGAATATTGATCTTGAGAGGAACTCGTTTGGAAGACAGCGTCAGTCATTTGAAGCTAACGTATCTATGGATTCCATTGGCATTTCTAGTTACAATGGAGTCTTTATTCGTGCGCCAACAATAATTACCGCTTCAAGTGGCATTGAGGTTCTTGCAAAACTAAATGAGAAAATTGTTGCAATCAAAAAAGACAACATCATTGGAACTTCTTTTCATCCGGAACTTACAGAGGATCTAGCAATTCACAAGTACTTTGTTAATCTGGTAAAAAAGACCAAAAATTAAACACAGAAAAAAATATACTCTGCATGTCCAAATCCAATTACTGGTCTCTTGACAGTCTAAAATGTGATTTGCATCATTGCCTGCTGCTTTCTAGCTTTTAAAACTGCAAAGAATATGCGTATGTATGATTTGAGCAGAACAAATTTTTCATGAGTTTAAAGCTCCAATTCAGAGAGAATTCGCATCTTACCTGCCGATATGCAGCAGAGCCATTGCAGATCCTTATATATTAGATTATACAATATCCTACATGGGCAAAGTTCTCATTCCAACGCTTCTGTTATCCTTTCTTGCAGTAGTAATGGTATTTGGCTCTGTTTCTCTGGCGTTTGCAGATTCTGATGGCAAATACAAAAGAGATTGGTCAATTCCAATTGGGGATGCAGTAGGGACAATTGAGATTTCCGAAGATGCCAACATTGATGATCTCAGAGATTCTGCCATCTCAGAAGAAGAGGCCACTCAGGGATATGATGATGTTGACAGGGCCAAACTACAAAAGGCAATTAATGATTCAGGTCAATACTTTCTTGTATGGAAACTAGTCGATTATACGGAATCTGACACGAAAACATACTATGTCCTTGATGCAGGAACCGGCGAGCAATTAATTGAACCAATCACTAAAGAGAAGGGTTCATGCAGTTACAAAAAAACCCTCTAGTCAAAAAAAAATAATTTCCATCTGATTTACCCTTGATAAGTTCGATATTATGCTTTATGCAGCAACTGCAACTGCAGAAATAATACTGTAGATGCGATTCAGGCAGAATTAACACACACCCCTCTGTTTCTTGCCGGCCGATCTCTAGTCCAACTTTTCAATAATCTTATTCTAAATGATGCATTGATCTCAAATCTTTCCTAAATGGCTCTAAAGACTTGGGAATCTCAATTTTGATTGAATCTTTTAATGACAAGTTTTGATTCTTTTTCTCATTCCATACTTTTGAGTTAAATTCTGAAATTTCTCCTGTAATCTCGTTTTGTTCCTCAATATTTTCAGGAATTACCTGTTTTTCTTTGTGTATGCTGTCCCTTGAATAAAGAACCCTCCAAAGATGCTCTGTGATAAACGGAGCGATAGGAGCTAGCAGCTTCAATATTGTCGATAACGTCTTATGCAGGGTAAATATTGCGCCATCCCTTTCCTCATCTGAGAAACCAAGTCCGTAGGCTCTTGCTTTTACCATTTCAATATAGTGTGCCGCAAACACATTCCATGTAAACTCTCTAATTGCTATTGCTGGAATGAAAAAATTATAATCCTCATATCCCTTTTTACACTCTTTTACCAGCTTGTCTAATTCTGATAAAATCCATTCATCTGTTGCCGATGGTCTTCCTGATTCAATGACTGGAAAACTAGACAAAAATCTTGACACGTTCCATAATTTACTGAGGAATTTCTTTGTTGACTCAATTTTCTGCTCATTACACCTAAAATCATAACCGTGGTTAATCTCACTTGCACTCCAAAATCTAAAAGTGTCTGCACCCCACTTTTCAATCACTGGCAGGGGGTCTATTGCGTTTCCTTTGCTCTTACTCATCTTCATTCCTTTTTCATCTAGACCATATCCCATAACCCAGGCTTCCGGCCATGGTTTTTCCCCGGTCAACTGCTCACATCTTAGCAGGGTATAGTACAGCCACGTTCTAACAATGTCTTTTGCCTGTGGTCTGATTGAGGCAGGATAGACTTTTTTGAAGAATTCGTCATCTCTGTTAAACTTACTGATGAAAAGCGGTGACACGCTAGAATCCATCCATGTGTCAAATGTTCGTTCCTCGCCTACAAATTCTGTAGAGTCACACTTTGTGCAGTTATTGATTGGACATTCTTCCTGCCATGGCCTATAGTATTTTCCGGGTTCTGGAACATGCGGTTCAGAGCAGCTCTTGCAGTACCATATTGGAATTTCTGTACTATAGTATCTTCTTCTTGAAATTGGCCAATCTATGTTGATTGATTCCAACCAGTTCATTAGGATCTGCTTGTGCATTGATGGATGAAACGTAATTTCCTTCCCCAAGGTCTTAATTTTTCCCACTGATTCTTTCTGTTTTAGATAATACTCTTCCATTGGAATAATCTCTATTGGAGTCTTACTTCTCTCAGAAACCGGCGTTCTGTGAATAATATCCTCAGTTTTCTCCAAAAATCCCCCAGCTTCTAAATCTTCTATGATTTTTGCTCTAGCTTGTTTTACTTTGAGTCCTGTATATTCCCCGGCAACCTCTGTCATTCTTCCGTCTAGGCCTATTGCAACTGTTTCCTCCAACTCTAGTTCCCTAAATAACGCAACATCATTTTGATCACCATAACTACATACCATCACTGCTCCCGAACCAAATTCCTGTTGAGCAGTGTGATGTGTCCTCAATTCCACCTCTGCATCTGTAATTGGAACGACTATCTTCTTTCCAACATGCTGCAAATATCTTGCGTCTTCTGGATTTACAATGATAGCCCTGCATGCACAAAGCAGTTCCGGTCTTGTACTTGCAATGACTATATCCTTGTCCGTATCTTTTATCTTGAATTTCATATACACCAGTTTTGTCGCTAAATCTTGGTAGATTATCTCTGCATCTGCAATGGTGGTGCCTGATACCCAGTCGTAATTGTTGGGCCTGTTTGCAAGATACACCTGGCCTTTTTTCCATAGTTCAATAAACGTTGCCTGGGTTAGCTTTCTATATTCCTCTGAATCTGTCCTATAGTAGTTTTCAAAGTCGCCACTAAGACCCAGCCTTTTCATGATAAGCAGCATCTCTACCTCCAAATCATCCAATGCGTTTTTGCACAGATTTAGAAATTCACCCCTGTCTGTCTCCCTCATTCTAATTTTGTGTTTTTTCTCCGTGTACAGCTCAACTGGAAGCCCGTTTCGATCGATTCCTATTGGAAAATAGACATTTTTGCCTGCCATTCTTGCAGTACGCGCAATCATGTCAATTTGTGAATAGTGAGCCGCTGCACCAATGTGCCAGGGCCTGCCTGATGGATATGGGGGTGGGGTATCTATCGTATAATTGCCGTCTTGCGGTGTAAAGTCATAGATCTTTTCTTTCTGCCACTGCAGCAGAATCTCTTTTTCCAACTCTGGGTTCCATGCTTTTTCTGATATCTTGGGTTCCATCTTCTAACTATCTCTTAATGTTTGAAATGATGTGAGATCCCTTGTTGTAGCCTTCATAGATGTAGACTCCGACTGCTTCTACGTTTGATGGCATTTTTGGCGCTAGTAGCTTTATAATTTCACTTGATAGGTTCTCAACAGTTGCCTCCCCTTCCAACAGATAGGTCGTATCTTTAGGAACCTGCAGCTCAAACATACCTTTAGGACCCTCAAACTGTATTTGGTAATGCGAACCGTCTTCTCTTTGCAAATATTTTCTATTGATGAAAAATTTGTGATCAAAGACATTGACCACACCCTTTATGATTCTTTTAGCTTCCCCAAAATCCAAAAGAAGATTGTCTCTCATCTGTCCCACCAGTTCTACCATTACTGATGATGTGTGTCCGTGTAATATCGAGCATTTTTCAACTAGCGGAAGAATGTGCGCATAGTCAAATGAAAATGATGCGTCTTCTAAAAATATAGAGCCTGTCTGCGGAGTCTTGTCGTAAAATACAATGTCTTGCAGTTCCTTAATCTGTGCGACATATTTTGCATGTCCTATTGCCATTATCCTGTCTTGGGGAAAGTCTTTTTTGATCTGCCTGTATTTTTCAATGTCTTCATCACTGTCAATTACCTCAATGAGTCCTTTCTCTGTCTTAAAATCAACTATTGTCTCGTTTCCGTCCCTTAGTGTAATTTTGTGACTGTATTGATATTCCTGTTCTAAAAATGAAAGCATCTGTGCCACTGTTAACTCTGTCCTAGTCCTGAGCAAATTGCCCTTTTTGTCGATATATCTAAAGTCTGAATCCAAAACCGTGGGACTTGAGGAAGAAGCCATGTGAAGTCAACTGACTATGGATATAATATAAATTCTGTAATGGTTGTGCCTAAAATTCTTCCAAACTATTATTCTAGGGAGTCTAGGATTTTGGCCAAGTCAATATCATTTTTTGTAATGCCTCCTGCATCATGAGTGGTCAACTCTATGGTGATCCTGTTGTATACGTTAAACCACTCTGGATGATGGTTCATTTTTTCAATTTCCATAGCTGCCCTGGTCATAAAACCAAATGCCTGGTTGAAGCTCTCAAATTCAAATTCCTTGTGGAGTTTTTCGTTGATAACGCTCCATCCTGACAAATCCTCTAGATGCTTGTCTATCTCCGTTTGTGATAATCGCATCATGATATTTCAAAAATAACGCTAAATTAAAGGATTGATTCATTACCTTGGATATCCCTGTGTGGTAGATATGGATAAGATGAACCAAAGATTACTTGAGAACATACAAGATTCTATTTCAGAAACCGTTAATGAAAAGAGGATTGGCATTGCGTTTTCTGGCGGCGTTGATAGCACCTTAATCTCCAAGATTTGCTCAGATATGAGCTATGATGTCACGTTATTAACAATCGGTTTTGCCCAATCACATGATATCTTGTTTGCAAAAAAAGTAAATCAATACCTAAAGTATCCGCATCATATTTTGGAGATTAATCCAGACACATTTGCCAGCATCTCCACAAAAGTCAGCCAAGCAATAAAAACCAGTAATTTGTCCTGGAATGAAAATTGCATTGCGTTTTATTATGTTTCAAAGCTGGCAAACAGCCTTGGTCTTGATACTGTAGTTACTGCAAATGGTATAGATGAGCTGTTTTGCGGTTACAATGCATACAGGGAGGCCTTTTCTGGAGGAGAATCCAAAATCAACGAGGTGATGCTTGATAAATTGGATAATGAGTTAAAGATGATGAGGGCTGTGAATCTAACTGCATCAGAGTTTGGAGTCAGGATACTACAGCCATTACTCTCATCAAAATTCGTAGAGTATGCCAAAACCATACCTGTCTCTGAAAAAATTCACGACTCTGAGGATTTGTACCGCAAGCATATTATCAGAAGACTGGCAAGCCAAGTAAATGTTCCAGAACTTTCCTGCACAAAGAGAAAGAAGGCACTGCAATACGGCTCTAAAATTCACAAGGCCCTGCTAAAAACTAGATAAACTTTCCAACCGTTTTTCTGACTGACCTTTCTACATTGCCAATTATTGCAGGCGATGCACCAAGATGTTTTTCTGGTGAGAATATTGCATCGATCTCCTTCTCTGTTAGCTTTGAGGTAAATGCCCTGTCTTTTTTTATTGCATCCTTGTAAAACATCTCCTTGCTATTTGCCTCAAATGCCACTCTTTGAACGTCTCTGTAGGCAACAAATCTTGGTATGTCTTTTTTGATTAGTGCCTCTAAAACAAACTCTGCAAAGATTTGTCCCCTTGTAACGTATAGGTTATCTGCGATTCTTTTCTCATTTACCAGCAGGTTTGAAACTATTCTAGTCATGGTTTCTAGCATTTCGTCTACGAGAATTGATACAGTTGGAATTACAAACCTTTCATTGGCCGAATTTGAAAGATCCCGTTCATGCCATAGCGGTATGTTTTCAAAGGATACTGCAACCTGACTTCTGACTAGTTTTGACAGGGATGAAACCCTCTCACTCTTAATCGGATTTCTCTTTACAGGAACCGCACTGCTGCCCATCTGTCCTTTCTTGAATTGCTCTGCAACCTCGCCTATCTCTGTTCTTTGCAAATTTCTAATCTCTACTGCAATCTTTTCTAGCGTGGCACCAATTAATGCCAGCTCAAATACATATTCGGCATATCTCTCCCTTGGAACTATCTGTGTTGTGACTTCTGCTGGGAACAGCCTTAATTTTTTTGCGGTTCGCTTTTGCACCTCAAGTGCCTTTGCACCCATCAATGAGCCGGTACCGACAACGCCTAATGTCTTGCAAATCAAAGTTCTTTTTTTAATCTCCTCTATTCTTTCTATGTGCTTTGCCATCTCTGCGGCCCAGTTTGCAAATTTTAATCCAAATGAAATTATGCTGGCATGCTGTCCGTGTGTTCTGCCAACTGCCGGAACCTTTGCATATCTTACGGCTTTTTTTGCAAGTATTGATGCCATTTTTGCAACCTTTGGCTCAATAATGTGCAGGGCGTCCCGCATTTGCATTGAGTTACTCGTATCCACCAGATCATTGCTAGTAAGCCCATAATGAATCCATGGTCTTGCATCTTTGGGACATTTTTCACTTAGTGATTGGACCAAAGCGGCAGTATCGTGATCACTTTTTGCTTCTAGCTGCTTGATTCTTTTTGCAGTAATTTTTCCAGACATTGCAGCCTTGAATATTTTTTTACCTGCACCTTTTGAGATCATGCCTATCTCACTTTGGGACATTGCAGCTGCGCCCTCAACCTCCAGCTGATAATCTACCTTTTTTTGCTCACTAAAAATTTCCATCATCTCCTTGGTCCCGTAACGGCCATTGCCAATGGGTAGAATTTCCAACGCCTCTATTCTTTAGACTTTGTACATAAATCTAACTTCTTGTTCTCTTTTTTACAGCAGCAATCTTCTTTGAAGACCTAGCTTCTCTTGTTTTAGCTTTGGCCTTGCTAACTTTGCCTTCTTTTTTGATGGGCTTTCCACTTCGTCTTGCAGCACGGGATGCGCTTGTTCTAATTTTATGTTCATTCTTTTGCTTTTCCTTCTCTTTTTCGGAAATTTTTCCTCTTACCATGCATGTAAAATTATTTAATCATAGATAAGTTGTTTCATTGACCTGCCTTTATTGCATTAGCCAAGACGGTTATCTTTCTATAATTCCGGTGTCTTGTAAGACCCATTCCAAAGCTTTGAGATACCCCTGCTTGAAATTTTTTTTATCAATTGCCCAATCTGGATTTGCCCTCAACTCTGCAAGCAATTCATTTGCCTTTTGTGTGATTATTGTCTCATCTAACATACTTGGATTATTCTTGATTAATTTAAAATTGTTTTACAAATCTTCTGATGGTTTAAATTGGATTGAAAGGAATTTTTACCCATACTCCACATGTCTTCTACAAATCCCAGAAAAATCGGTGAAAACCAGTACCAAATCGATGCTGATTCGAATCTTGGCATGAGAGTACCTGTAAGAATTTATGCTGATGAGCCGCTAGTCCAAAAAATGCTATCAGACAGAACCATAATGCAGGCACGAAACGTTGCTTCAATTCCTGGCATTGTGAGACACAGTGTCGTGCTGCCTGATGGACACGAAGGCTATGGATTTCCTGTAGGCGGAGTTGCTGCTATGGATGCCGAGGAAGGAATGATCAGCCCCGGGGGCGTCGGCTATGACATCAATTGTGGCGTCAGGCTGCTTCGCTCAAACTTGTCAGAGCAGACTGTCCGTTCAAAATTAAAAGAGTTAGTTACCGATCTCTTTGGTTCCATTCCTTCAGGAGTGGGATCAAAGGGTGCCGTCAAGCTTACCCATTCAGAACTTGACGAAGTCTTAGTAAGGGGCGTGGACTGGGCCATTGATCACGGTTATGGTTCATCTGATGACTCAGATGTATGTGAAGAGAATGGTCAAATACAAAATGCTGATCCAAACAAGGTTTCTGATAAGGCAAGAAAAAGGGGCGCACCGCAGCTTGGAAGCCTGGGTTCTGGAAATCATTTTCTTGAGGTACAAAAAGTTGCAGAAATACATGATGAGGAGGCAGCAAAGCGAATGGGAATAGAGCAAGGCACAATCACGGTTTTGATTCATTGCGGTTCCCGCGGATTCGGACATCAGGTGTGCAGTGACTATCTCAGAGTCTCCGAACAGGCAATGGAAAAGTATGACATCAGTTTGCCTGACAGGGAACTTGCATGCGTTCCAAATAACTCCGAAGAGGGCCAATCCTACAGAAAGGCAATGTTTTCGGCATTAAATTTTGCGTGGAGCAATAGACAGATGCTGACTCATTGGACCAGAAACTCATTTCAACGTGTCTTCAACCAGTCCGAGTCTGATCTTGATATGAAACTAGTTTATGATGTAGCTCACAACATTGCAAAGGTGGAAAAACACAAGGTTGATGGCAGGGATCGCAACTTGGTAGTTCACAGAAAGGGCGCTACGCGGGCATTTCCTGCAAATCGCAGTGAAATCCCCTCAAGATACAGGGATATTGGCCAACCTGTCTTGGTTCCCGGTTCCATGGGTACTGCAAGCTGGATTTTGCTGGGACAGGCAAATTCCATGGATTTGAGTTTTGGCTCTACTGCACATGGTGCAGGAAGAACCATGTCTAGATCCAAGGCCAGGCGAAACTATACTGAGGCAGATGTAAAAAAATCCCTCAATGAGAAGGGCATATTTATCAAAGCGTTAACCCGAGATGGTGTTGTGGAAGAAACCCCTCAAGCCTACAAAGATGTTGATTCTGTAGTTGACGTATCTCATAATCTGGGAATTGCCACAAAGGTGGCAAAATTGGTGCCTATTGGTGTGATAAAAGGTTGAGCGAAGAAGATTCTGAACTTCAAAGGCTAAAGGCAAAACGACTTGCAGAGATGCAGAGAAACATATCCACAAAGCAAGAGACTTTATCTAATGCAGAACCTGCCGGGGATGTTGATGATTCACCTGCTGAAAACCCAAGAGACTCTCTTCTGAGAATACTCGGATTTAGGGGCCTTGAGGTCTTGGAAAATGCAGAGTCTCAGTTCCCAAGCGAGTCTAAAATGATTATAGAGAAGCTATCTGAACTAATCAAAAACGGTGAAATCAATGAAGGCATTGACGGAGGAAAGTTGTTGACACTGTTTAGATCAGTTGGGCTAAATGTCCGAATGGATACAAGGATCAATGTTGAAAAGGATGGAAAACTTGTATCCCTAAGTGACAAACTCAGCAGCCAGTCATCTGAGAATGGCGGTGATAAAGAACAATGAGCATTGTTTTGGAGGTAGGCACAAAGAACTACGCTGATGACTTGCTATCTATCAAAAAGGCATTGTCTCATATGGAGAGTCTTACGGGCGGATATAACGGGTACGCATTAAGTGAGCCATCCTCCAAGTTTGGATGGACTTTTTTTAAACTAGCCTTCAAAGATAACTTGCAAGCAGGAATTGAGGAAAAATTTTCTGACATGATCATCAAATACCAAGCAAATGATCGTGTTGAAAAATTTGCAAAGTTTATGACAGATTACTTTGTTTCTAAATGCCGCTGTTGTGATATTACAATAAAAATATCTGGCTAGACCCTTCTTCCTCTTTTTCCACCCTTCTTTCTGGTGGTATCATGAGGAATTGGTGTTACATCGTCAATTCTTCCAATCTTAAATCCGCCTCTTGCCAATGCTCTGATTGCAGCCTGTGCACCAAGACCCGGAACTCTGGAACCGACTCCGCCTACAGCGCGGACCCTGATGTGAAATCCTGTGAATCCCTTTGTTCTTGCAGACTCTACAACTGCGTTTACTGCTTTCATTGCAGCAAACGGTGATGACTCGTATCTGTCTGCATTGACGTGAATTCCTCCCGAACTAATCGAGACTGTTTCGGCTCCTGTAAGGTCAGTCATGTGAATGATTGTATTATTATAACTGCTGTAAATATGGGCAATTCCCCATTTTTCTGGGCCCTCTCTCTTTGTCTCTGGCTGGGTTTTTGTCTCCGTGACTGCTTTTGACTCTTCTTTTGCTTTTTCCTCCCCCTCTGCTACTGCCGGAGTTTGAGTATCTGTTGCTACTTTTTCCTCCTCTACTGCCGGAGTTACAGTCTCTTCTTCTTCTGCCTCTATAACCTCAGTCGTGACTTCTGACAACGTCTACTCACACCTTAAAGGGTTTAAAATACATTGATTTTCTGAATTTCCCTGAGTTTGGAAATTTGGTCATTATCAATGACTATTCATATACTACTTTTCTCTGATTGCATTGCATGGCATCAATCTTATTTTTGGCAATTGGGATAGCAATAGCAGCTGCCCTGATGGCCTCAGTGGCAATTCATTTTCTGACGCTGAACAGTGATGAGCTATCCTCACTGGAGAAAAATTGTCAAGAAATTGCCAATGAAGGGTATAGAATTCATTTGCTGTATCCTGATTCACACCCTGATGATCTGCCAAATGATGATTTTAAGCGCCTGATGCATCTTGATGAGTTATGGATAACAGAATGTGTTAATGTTTTGTCACCTGAATCAGTATTTCAAATTGCCAATGATGCCAAAAGGGATATCTTCTATGGCGAATAACTAGCTATCCAAAATGCTTCCATCCTGAGTCCCTGAGCTGAATCATGTGATTGTTTTCCTGTATGTATACCCCCTTACCTGATGTCACATGCCCAATCTCCATAATTGGAATCCTGCAAAGTGCTGCATTTTTTTGAATTGTTTTTTTATGCTTTGGCTCTATTGTAAATACAAACTCGTATTCCTCACCGCCGTTAAAAACCATGTTTTTTTGGTTTAATCTGTGAGACTGTGCAAATTTTTCCAACTCTTTTGGAATCGGAATTTTGTTTATGACAAACTTATTTTTGCTTTGCCTTGACATTTCATTTAATGTTGTAGACAGGCCGTCGCTAGAGTCCATTGATGATGAAAAATATTTTTTGTTTTCCAAGGCAAAATCAAGTCTTGGTCTTGGTCTGACTACTGACCTGATTGCCTTATTTGCCAAGTTTCCTCTTATTTTTTTCTTATTTAGAAGAATGTCCAATCCCACCGTAGTATACCCAAACGGGCCTGTTACATATATCAGGTTCCCTTTTTTTGAATTTCTTCTAGCAACTATGGTATCTGTGATTCCAAAAAGGCATACGTTAAACACTATCTCTTTACCCTCGTTGGTGTCTCCTCCAAGAATTGAAATGTCAAATTCATTGCATGCTTTCTTAAAACCCAGGGCAATCTCATTGATTTTTGAGCGTGAAATCATTCTTGGAAGATTGACTGAAATCATCCCGTAGCTTGGTTTGACGCCCTTTGAGGCAAAATCACTCACACATGCCACGACGCTTTTTCTTGCAGCATCAGATAATCTCATGCCTGAGGGAATGTCTGTACTTTCCACCATCGTGTCTGTTTTTGCCACAATCTTGGCTTTGCCCAAATTTAAGATTTCCACATCTTCTGATTCAAATTTTGCCTTGACTAGCTTCCTCTGAAAGATCTCAATTATTGCACTCTCATCTAATCTTTTCATAGCTTTGATTCACCACCTTTAATGTATCTCTGAGAATTCTTTTACATTTTTCCTCGTCACTTGATTCTGCTGAAACCCTGATAATGTCTTCTGTATTTGATTTTCTGATTAAAACCCAGCTATCCTCATCTATTATTGCTTTTATCCCATCCAGTGATATTATCTCAGAGTAATTTTTAGAAATTTTTGATTGCACTTTGCTAATCACCTCGTTGTGAAAGCTAGAATCAATCTCTGTTTTCTCTCGTATCTGCTTGAAACCTTCCATGTAATCCAAAATCTCCCGAAATTCTGATGTTCCTAGCATAGATGCAATTAAACCGCTAGTGAGAATCCCTTCCCTGCAATAATTAAATTCAGGCAGGATAAAACCCCCGCTACTTCCCTCACCTCCCGCCTGTGCTCCACTTTTTAGCATGAGGTCTATTACGTTTGCCTCTCCGACCTTTGATCTCCTAACAGTGCCGCCCTTCTCTCTGATGAATCTCTCAACTGAAACACTTGTATCTATACTCAGAACAAATTTTTTGTAACCCAGCTCCAATGATTTTGCCACCCCCAATCCCAATGTAACATCTGCTGCTTGCTTTTTTCCTTCTCTTACAACAACTAGCCGATCACCATCCAAATCAAATGCAAATCCAATCTCTTTTTTTGTACTGGCAGCAGCTAATTCTGATAGATTGTCTGATGTGGGATCCGGACCCCTTGTACATGTTGTCGGATCCTCATTAAGCGTCTCAACCCTGCATCCTATCTTTTTTAATAGTTCTGATGCAAAGCCTTTGGCTGCTCCACCGCCTATGTCTACTGCAATTTTCGGGCTGTCTTCTATGCTGCCTATGATTTTTTTTGCATCCTCAATGTATGATGTTGAGAGTTTTATCTCAGTTCCAGCACTGGTTTTTGGCATTTTCTGATGTTGAATTATCTGAGGAAGTTCCTCTTCGTTTATTCCCCTGCCATCAATGATGAATTTCATCCCGTTCCATTCTAATGGATTGTGTGATGATGAAACTACTAGTCCTGCACCGTAATTTCTTGCTTCCCTAAAAACAACAGGCGTTGGAACCGTCCCCAAATCAAAAATATCAATGCCGTTTTTCATCAGTGCGGCACTTGCGGTATTTTTTACCATATTTCCTGACGGCCTTGTATCCTTGCCAATGACACATTTTTTGGATTCAACTAGTGAGGAAAAATTATTGCAAAATTTTAGCACATCCCTTAGATTAAGGTCCTCTCCAAATATTCCCCTGATACCTGAAATTGTTTTTTTCATTTAGTCCATTTCGGAAAGGCTTTTTATTAACTCTGGTGTCTTTGTTCAAACGTGCCTTGGTAGCTCAGCCTGGTAGAGCGAACGCCTCGTAAGCGTTAGGTCACGGGTTCAGATCCCGTTCAAGGCTTTGTCTTGTGTTATCATTTAATGAAATGTTATAAAATCCACTAACAATGTCATTGATTTCACTAACGCCTATAGTTTGTAATAATGGATTCAATTTTGTAAAATTCTTGCAATTTTTTATTGATTCATGCCTAAGAAAACATCTATGTTCTTTACTTGGATGCTAGTTCTGTTATCATTTTGATAATATGTCTTGGAGTACTAAGCGCCCATTATTACCCGAATTTTGAAGTTGTCTAGGTGCTCTGTTGTTTTTTCTAAAGTAATTGACTTAGGTTATATAGTAGATTATAGTAATTTAAGTTATATTACGATTATCCTTTATTTCTATTTATGCCTAAATGAACTTAATACGGTTAAATCTTAAGTTTAATTAAGTAGTATGTAGATTTACTAACATGGAAGAAAAACAAACCGCAGCTACAGCAGTATGGATTGCATTGGCAACCTTGCATAAAGGAAATCCCAAAAAAGAGGCATTTCAGGTAAAAGAAATTGCTGATAAAATAGAGGAATTAGGTATTCAAAATGTTTCTGATGGAACTATTAGTACTCATATTTCATCTCACTGTGTTGCAAACAAACCTGCACAACCTGACACTCACAGAAAAACAATTCGAGTCAGGCGAGGATGGTATAGATTATTTGTAAAAGGAGACTATTATGATGATACACGAAAAAAAGGACAGATAAAACCATTACAAGAAACGATGCCTGAAAGATTTCATGATCTCATTAAATGGTATGATGAGGATTATATGAAACAAAAATATGGGAAACCTGAACCTGAATTTGAATCTCCAATGGAAATTATCTACGGTGCAAAGAAGAAAGAAGATCCAGAATTTGCTTCAATTAACACTAACAATGTAATTCAAATTCCATACAAAATTGTTAAAAAATTAAATTTAAAGACAGGAGATCATGTTGCTTTCATTCCATTTGGTGATGATGACGTAATTCTTAAAAAAACCAAAGTGAGATTCGAGGTATGAAATTTCAAACCTTTTGGAATAATTTGAAAAAAGATCTTCTACAAAAGAGAGAGTTTCAAACTATAAAACAAAAGAAGAGTTTTTCTGCAAGATATTCACAAGGTTTCGTGGAAATCTTTCCTAAATCCACAATGTATGAACGAGATTTATATCAAAAAGAATTTTTACGAGTTTGGGATCAAGCAAAAAATTACAATAGAGGGGAACAATTTCTAAACAAACACTATCAAGATATCACAAGACATAGCTCTTACATTCTTGCATTAATGAAATATTATTTGAGAGAAGACCAGATAGAATGAGTTGTATGATCTTTGAAGATGAATTAACCTATACGAGTATCATCCAAATTTTTCCATTCATTGAAATGGATTTTTGAATTTTTATAAATTAAATTAATTTTAACTGCTTAAAAATAAATTAGAACATGGTGTTTTCAAATATGTGCTCATTCTACCCATTTGTTTAAACTTTACACACTAATTTCTGTAAAAAATTTAATTGGCATGTATTGATCTCTTTTGAAATATGTTTGGAGTTTGAAAAATTTTGGAATTATAACGGTATTGCTTTTTTCCAACTCTTCTTTAGCTTTTTGTTATCTTCAGCATAAATCCAAGTTAATGAGTTATCATCGTTTATTGTAATTTTATTATTTATGACTAAATGGGCTAGTATTACATTCAAAACTGATGCTTTCATCTTACCATCCATTTTCCGCAATAGCTGTGTTCTGGAGTCAAATTCAATTTTTTCTCTGAAAAGTTCTTCTACTTTCAAAATGCTTTTCAAAGTTGGATTAAAACGATCAACTAATTTTGTTAAAGCACCTATAGCTTGTGCATAAGCCATAGTATCCACATGGCGTACAATGTCTTTTTCTATCTTTACTGTTTGTGCATTTTTAGTCATGGTATCTCTATTATTGTTAGTACTTGAATGTATGGTACTTGTAAGTATCTTAATTATAAGTGCCAGGCATATTCAAATCTTTTGTTATATGCGTCATGATCAAATACTTTCAATAACAATGCTTCCTTTACACCATCTTCAAAAGTTAAGAGTGTGTGGTTAAGTCCCCCAGTAGTGAGGCAATTCTACTCTGTACAAAGTCTGAATATTGTGTTTTCTAATATCTTGGAATTAGCTTTCTTCTAACATGCTCAGGAACTATTCTGTTATTTTCTAATTCTGTTTTTGCATTGTTAATGGCATCAGGTATGGTTCAGTGTTGATTGATAATTTTCTCTTGCTGAAAATTTTAAAAGCAAAATTCTGTCAAGAAATGTTTTTTTGATTTTGGTTTAAGAAGAAATGACTGCAACTAAATTTCTGTTTCCTGTAATTCTGGGAATTCTGTTTTTTTAATTCCAAGATCATCTTGTAATTCTACAATTCTTAAAGCTGTCACTCTCATTTTTGAGAAATCATCTTCTAATTTTGCTCGTTTATATATTCTCCAATCCTCTTTAATTTCATTCCATAATGTAATTACAGATTCTCCAGATTTGGTCTTTCTTGGATTTTGGAATTTAAACATAGTTTCATTTTTAGAATTTATAATCTAACTATAGTGTTAGTTTTGATTCATAATTAAGTCAAAAATTATATTAATCTGGAAATTCTTGTTATTTTTTTAATAATTCTAATGCCGTTTTTTTACTATTTATTCCTAAATCATACTAGTCATGAATCTCTATAGCCTTATCAAAATGCCATAACGTATCTTCAATATGATCTAATTCTCTTAATTACTATCTTTACTTGTAAGGTCATTACTGAATTTTCATCAATCTCTTGTGCCTCTCATAATATGATTGAATTGATATCTCGTGTTTTTCTAAATTCTGTAGGGTGGCTCCTTTATTTGTCCAAGCATCAGCCTTTTTCGAGTCTAGTTATATTGCTTTTTCATATTCTTTGATATTTTCTAAAGTTACCCCTTCAATTGTTTTTTTTCTAGACACTATGAAACCTATTTTCTCTAAATTATTCAATCTAGTCCTTACTTGTGAGGGAGTATATTCTTTTTCTAATCGTATTTGTATGCTGATTCATGTCTCGGAGTTATTCTATCTCATCCAAACTTGTCTTTGAATATTCTGATGATAGGGTCATTTGACACTAGTGATATTGCAAAAGATTGGGTTTTATTTTTTTGCAATAATTCCTCCTCTTTAGAACCGATTTTTGCTTCCTTCCTAATTATCTACCCTTTTATTTCACTTCATTTAATAATGATCGAGAAACTTGATCATTAATGAAGAATTTGATCATAATCGAGAAATTTGATCACAAGGAAACAAAATGAAGGGATTCAAGACAGAAGATTCGTACAAGGCAATGTATTACATGTTAGAACATCCAAAATTCAACTCACGATCTTTAAGCAGCTTTTATGATTGGCCTTTTGGTGGAAAAGTAGTTGATTTTGTAAATTGGCTGATAGATCTAAAACTTGTAAGCAAAACTCATGAAACTAAACTAGGTAAACCAAGATACGAAGTAACATCAAGAGCTGAATTGGTGAGTTTTTATAGCAGATATCGAGATTTGAATAAGAAAATCATCCAAACCTTTGAAATTGCAATAGACAGAAAATCTGCCATAGAATTAATTGGCAAAAATGGTGGTATTCTATGTCTTACAACTGCCTTAAAGCTATATGAGGATGAGTATTTTGACGATCCAACAATTCATGCATATTCAGTTGATGCAAATTTACTGCCACTTATGGCAGATCAAGAGGAAGGAAATACAAAAGTAATTTTGTATGAATATGATTTTGGAGATGAAATAAAACAGAAAAAAAATGTTCCAGTGACATCACCTAATAGAACTATTATTGATTTGTTTTGTGCTAATTTAGCATATGCTGCTGAACGTTTTATTCCTAAAGTGTGGTTAAAATGAGTGAAAACTTCTATAATGACGAAATATTAACAGCAAGTTTTGTTGAATTAAAAAAATTATTAAATTTTTTACAAGAGTTAGGAACTCCACGACCTGCAATATAGGGGGATGGACAGTATATGCATATGAAGGTGGATTAAAATCAAGAGATATTGATATTGTAATGGCAAGTGAAGAAGATGCTATCCAGCAACTACATAATAATTTTTTTCCAAAATATAATCATAAAATAAAAAAAGATGATTTGTTTTCATCTCATTGGGAAAAAATTGTGAGGGTTTCTGATGAAGATAAAGACATTATTGTAGATGTTTTTTATGGTGATAAAAAATGGAAAGATGACGCATATTTAGGATTAGAATTTGAGTGGGACTGGACATTGAAATTTCAAGAAGAGCTAGAAATAGATGGATTAAAAGTAATTGTTCCAAAAAGAGAATTGCTAATAATAACAAAAATGATGGGAGCTGTTGCTAGAACAAAAGAATATGATCTACGTGGACATTATAGGTTGCCTTCAAAAATATCCAAAGATTACAAAGATGTCGCAAGAATAACAGTAGGAAAAAAATTGGATCTTGATTTTTACAAAGAATATGTACAAAAATCTAAAGCAGACAAATATCTTGATGACTTTTTGTCAAAATACAAACAACCTGAATATGGTGCAATATTACAAGAATTTGATGCAACGTACAAAGATATTGAATCTTTATTGAAAATTTAGCAAACTATCACAAAGAAACTAAGTTGATTTCATTTTATCGTATTTGCTTGCATATTTCTCTTGTATCTCTTTGATTAGATCTGTTGCATCCAAATTTACATCTGCTTTGTTATATAGTATGAATCGAGTTTTTTGTCATATCTGGATTCATAATCGTATCTAAATCTTTGATAAAAATTTCAAGTGAAACATTAACTGTAGATTTTTCTTGATTTTGATAAAGTAATCGTAATAATCTGAATAATACACAAATTCCCTTATTTTGACTAAAACATGTTTTTGATTTGAAAGAATGTTCTGGCAAGTACATTCCAATATGTCTACATTGCAATTTTATCATATGTTTCTTTAATTTCACTCATTATGAAATTGAATGGCATCTAATTTTTGGTTATCTTTATTTTTTTTTAATTCCAATGAAATTTAAAAAATCCTTTTTTGACCAGGAATCAATCTTATCCTGATATTTTTTAAAATGTTTAAAATCATCTTCATAGACAATCATATTAGAACTTTTGATATTGTGTCTATTGCAGGTGATAAATTATCGTATGAATTTTTATCCAATTCAAAATAAATTTTTACAGGTGCCAAATAATCTGGATTGTGTTTTTGATGAATTAACTTGAGATTGTTTCTACCTCTCATTTTGAGAAAAAATCATTAATTTTTTTACATCTTGCCTTTTTCTCTCCATTCATTTCAATCAGCAGCAGAAAATCTTCATATGTGAAAATATGATCAATTTCTCCGATTTTCTGCTGATCAACATTTTGAATATTTGAATCAGAATCTACATAATTAAATCCAATTTTTAGAAGTAATTTTCCCACTATGTTCTAATTCTATTCTTGAAATCTCAATTTTCTCAAGATCTGATTTTGAACTTATATTTGGATTCTAATTTTAGATCTACTTCAAAGGATCCTCTTATCTTAAGAAATTTATTTTTAGAATTGAACTTATTACTATAATCCTCTCTTAATTTAGAAATCTTCTTACACCATAGTGATGAAATCAAAAAAGAAAACGATTGAACCTGAAGCAAGGTGCAATTATGTCAATGTAGATTACGAATCTTATCTTTGGATGAATTCCATCACTTTTGCTGTTAAATAATCATTTTCAATAGTCTTTCCAATCCAATATCTTGATAGCAGAGCTACAGAGCGATGCCCAATATTCAGTGGAAGCTGGAGCAAAGTAACCAATACTCGTAGGCATTAGATCCGGGTTCGTATCCCGTACGAGGCTTTGATTAATCCTTAAAATTTTCTAAATAACTGTCAGTTTGCTTCATCGAAGGTTTCAATATCTGTCTCTAGTTCTTTCCCTAAACCTTTCCACCATTGTTTTGTTTGTTCTGTCAAATACTCCCCTCACAGTTACTTGGAATTGTCCTTTATAGATCTGTCGGTTGATTAGCAGCTGATCAATTACTAACAAATTCCTAAAATATTCTAACCTTCCTTTTCTTCCTCTTGTTTTCTTTTCATTTTTCTATAAATGATTATCATCAGTGTTGCACCTGCACAACCCCAAAACAGTTCTGATGTTCCATTTTTTATTCCGTATGGCTGTAATACTCCTACAAACCCTAATGTCATGATTGCAACAAGTGCCAATCCAATCATTTCAAGTATTTTGGTCATCTATGATGATGTTCTCAAATCAAAAAGATATATGGTTTTGTAAAACAATCCCTTTGTGGACAAATACCTACTCGTAATTATGATTTTTATGGTTGTGACTATTCCAATTGCTTTTTTTGAGCCTTCTACTGGTGATCTTCGGGATCCTCCTTTTTTCACATTGATGTGGGCTGCAATAGCCGGAATAATTATAATTATCCTTTATAGCTCACTCAAAGAAAGAAAGAAGCGAAGAGAAGCTAACGCAAAAAGAAGAAAGAGATCTAGAAAATAAACCTAAAGCTCCAACCCAAACGATTCTGCAATGTTTGAAAAGTTTACATAAGAATCCAAATACTGTCTGCCCTTTGAAGTAATTACAAAGGTGTTCCTTCCATCAAATTCTATCTTGTTGATAAGCCCCGCACCTGTCAAATTTTCCAAGAACTTTGATAATCTTGAATGTGACAGGTTTGCCTTTGTAAGAAGCGACGTTGTCTTGATTCCCTCCTGACCGGATTGTTGAGTGGCAACTAGCAAGTCTGCAACGATCTGCATGCTGGTTCTATAGGAGGCCATACGTAACTTAGTCTAAAACTATGATATAAGCGTATTACTACTATTCAGATCAGATAAATAAGCACTGGGCTGATTTTTGTCAATGTCTTCACAAACGCCTGTTCCATGGTATGATGACTTTGTAGGCATTGCGTACAGATACTATGATCTTAGAATGAATGTTGTCCCGTTATTTACTGACAGAAAGGAAGCTGTATCACTTTGGCATGATACAATTTACCCCTGGGTGGATCCATCCATCAAAACCCGATTTTTAGAGCTTGGTGACAAGTATTGGTTCATCATGGGTTCTGATACTCAGAAACCTGATACAAATCTGTCCTTCTTCAAAGAACTGCCAAAATCTGAAAATTATCAGCGATTCAAGCAGGGCCATGATGGAGAGGCATATCTGAGATTTGGCACATATGCAAAAGAATCCCTTGATGATGCAAAGAAGGATGCAGTATGCAATTGCACACATGAAGCGCAAGATCATGATGAGGGTGATGGGGATGTTTGCCTGTTTAACACGTGCAGCTGCAAAAAATTCTCAAGCTTTCAAGTCAACCTACTCAAAAGGAAAAAAATCCTTACTGACATTAAGTTCCTAGAAGAAAAAGACATAAAAAATGACTCACTTGTTTGGAACTGCATTAATACGAACAAATTATCTAAAACAGAATAAAGTCAATCCAAATGTTTGTTCACTCTGATGTGATCACCTGGATAATGCTCATCAACTTTTTTTGAATAACACTTGCCACATAGCGTGCCTTCCATATTCCATTCCTCCATTGCCTTAAAACGGAATTCCACTTCCTCATTGCAGATGACACATTTTTCTTTTTTAGCCAAAGTGCTCTTGCTCTTCTTAATCGATATAAAAAACATACTGGAATACTATGCTCAGAAAAATTATGTTAAATATTACTAGTTTATTACTGAATTTGGGTAGAAAGTCTGACCAATGTAAACCTCCTGCAAGATTTTTACTTGGTCGGACTACTGCCTTTGAAACTAGAATAAGCTGGCTGCTAGCTTTTTTAGTGCCAGAATCTCCTCTTCCTCCTGCCTGATTTTTTTATCAACCACCCTGAGCATCGAGTCGTTCCAGACATGCTGTGAAAAGAAATTGTGCTTGGTATTTGCCAATTCAATCTCGTCATCCACTACGGTATCTTCTAGGAATTTAGTAACAACCACGTCTGTAATCTTTAAGATTCTAGAATTTAGTTTGAAGCTGCGAAAAATGGGTTCAAGCTTCCTTACATCCCCTTTAAAATCCCCCTTTGAGTCAATAATTTTTTTATGCAGTATTCTAAAGTATACTGCAACAAAAAATAATGTTGCATATCTTTTCGTTTTGTGGCCTCCCTGCTTTCCAAATTTTAGTGACTTTTTAGCATATTCCTTAACAAGATACGGGTATAGCAAAATCCTATAGTCGTCTTTTAGATTGTCATTAAATACATCATCATACTTGCTTCCTCTTGGCAGAAATTGGGCTGGAGAACTGTAGGCTTCTGTTGGCCTTTGTTCAATTCCTGCCACCAATGACTGAATTGCATCCTTGGCAACGATGACCTTTTTGTGGTTGTCTGGAAGATAACTGTTGTATGTTGTATCACCATCGTACTCGCATTGCTGTGATTTAGTTTTTGTATCAAAAGAGCCTGCCTGTATCTCATAAAAATAGCCACAGTTTTTTAGTTGTGACTTTACAGACTTGTGAAAGTCCATCAATGAAACAAGATCCTTGCCTCTTACTGAGTTCTGGGAATTTCTGTATTTTGTAATGTTGTTTTGCTCTTGCTCATCATCTGCCTTGATGATTGTAACTGTCATGGAGCCATCCATATTTTTTGTTCTTTTTGAGTGATCAAGAATAGAGTTTGATGTTTGTGCGCCATTTACAATTTGTGGGGCATGAAGCTCAATCATGTTTTCACCGAGTTCTGAAAAATCATTAACTACAATTGTTATCCCGTTGTTGTAAAAGAAGAATTTTCCCGGATTGCTCTGTAATGTTTCCCTTAATCCCTTGTTGACTGTGGTTTTAAACTGCATCCACTGCCTAATGTTTGATTCAAAGACATAGTCTCTGTTCTTGCTTACAAATTCTGTGAGCTCACGGAGTTTTAGGATGCCCAAAATCGTGTTTTCGTGTCTTAGCATCCGCTCTAGTTTGATGGTTGATTTTTTTCCTGCCGCAGGTTTTTTTATTCTATCCCATAATTTCTGAATTATCGCCTTTTGATCAATTATCTCTACTATGTCATCATGATAGTCTACCTGCTGATCTGTGACATAGCAGCATTTTATCTTTAGGTTTTTTTCCTTAATCTTTGTAACAAGCTGTGCTAGGTCTGGCCTCATTTTTACCACATCCTTTGTTAATAGTCTCTTGGCATCTTCCTTGAATTTTGCAATTGCCTCTAGGGAGTGTGATGTTCCGTATTTTGATTGGAATAGTCTGATCGTATTGTCTGAGAAATCTACCGGAAGATAAGCGTCAATCCCCAGGTCATTTGCTCCATCAATAATTGCATCTGCTGCATCATCTTCTGTGGCCTCAAAAACCCTTGTTAAAATCCACTGAAGAAAGTTATTTCCTTTCTCGACTTCACTCTTTGAGTTTTCTGCATACTCGTGAATGCTTTTTTGGATATTTTCTGCAAAACCCTCTAGTGGCGGACTGGAATTTTTTTGAACTAGTAACGTATGTGAGCCTGGTATGTATTCTAACAGTCCATTTTTATTTTGAGACAATTGTGTCTTCTAATATGTTATATATTTAGAGAATTTGGTAATTATGTAATAACTCTGTAAAGGAATGATATGATTTGATAAAAAAAATAGCCATTATTGCAGCAGCCTTACTGGCACTTCTTTTTGTAATAATTGGTATTGTACTTTCAAGTTCTCCAATGGATGAGGTCCCTGAAGATTCTAAACCAGCTATAAAAGCCGATGTAATTATGCCTACAAAGGTTTCACGCCCTGGATGCGAGAAGACTGATAAATGCTACATTCCCTCTGTAATTACAATTGCACCCGGAGAACAGGTTACATGGCTCAATGAGGACTCTGCATTTCACAGTGTTACCTCTGGTTCCTATGAATCCCCAACTGAATTATTTGATAGTGGGTATCTAGATCCGTCTGAATCATACACACTTGATTTTGATGAATCTGGAACTTTTGATTACTTTTGTACTCTTCATCCGTGGATGAAAGGCCAAGTTGTAGTAGGGTAAGGTACCCGAGGGAGTCGAACCCCCTTGTATAAGCTTTGCAGGCTCACGCATAACCGTTCTGCCAGAGTACCGTCTTAAAAAACACAAAATGAATAATTAAACTCTTTAGATTAGAATTTGTTAAATGGCTTTGAGGCCAACTTGACATCTTCCCCTTTTACGGTTTTTCTACTGGCGTGAGATGCCATATCAACTGCACTTTTGGCAATACCGTCTGCAATCTCCTCTATTACTCGTCTTAATTCCTCTGCTGATTCATCACTGACTCTTTCTGCCCCTGCCTTCTTTAGAATTCTACACATTGCAGATAGTCCCAATTCAGATGACTTCATAAATTATGACTTGGTTTTTTCCGAAAAAAGATAACGAGTGAAAAAATATCACTAAGGAATCGATTTATACAGACTATTTTTAAGAATTGATAAAGAAATGTCTTGGTATGTTGATTCGCATATACATCTCTCAGATCCTGCATATGCACAAGATATGGAATTTATCCTAAAACAAATGGAATTTCTAAAAATTAAGGCCTGTTGTGTCTCAATGGATTATGATAATTCACTACAAACATTAGAACTTGCAAAAAAAAGTGATCATGTTCTGCCCTTTATTGGAATTCATCCTGAATGTGCCAATGAAGAAATTGAAAAAATATCTAGGCTAATTGAAGATAATCATTTAGTGCTTTCTGGCATAGGCGAAATCGGTCTAGACCCAACCTATGTGCATGGAGACGATGATGCCAAAAAACAGAATCAGGTATTTGAAACATTGCTGTCCTATGCAGAAAAATTTAGCAAGCCAATCTCAATTCATTCCAGAAAAAGTCTGGATGATGTTTTTCAGATTATGACCTCATATGATACAAAGCATGCCTTGTTGCATTGGTTTGATGGAAGCAAAAAGCAGCTAGCCAGAGCCATGGATATGGGATTTTTTGTATCCTATGGGCCTGTCATGATATATGCAAATGACAAGCAGACCCTGCTATCAAAAACCGACGAATCCAAGATACTTGTTGAGACTGATGGTCCTGTAAGGTTTTCTCGGTGTTTTGAAATGAAGGCCGCTCAAATCACCTTTATTCCCAGCGTAATTTTTAGTGCCTCAAAAGTTTTAGGCAAATCCTTTGATGAGACAGCATCAATGTTGGAGAGGAATTCTCACTCCTTTCTTGGAATATAGGCATTCGAATTCAGTATCTATTTTTTTAAATTCTTCAATATCTCTACTAGTTGCTTATTTGTTCATCATAGTGTAGTAAAGCATCTACACTAGCTAAACCATCAATTTGTTGAATTCCACTTTGTGTTGTATCTGCTTTGATGAATGGTGTTATTGAATCGTGTTTATGAGAGATGTTATCATTTTCATAAGGATATGCTGCATTTGGATAAAGTACTTGTCATTATGTAGGTTGTAAATATGCATCATTGACCATGTTCTACATTATCGTGTTCTTCTTCTATGATCTCAGGATGATCAAGATAAAACTCTAATCGTTTTACTGGATCGTTAAATTCCTCAAGAGTCATTATTCCAAGCTCAGACATTTTTTGATTGAGCTCTTTTATTTCATCTTTGAGTTTTGAATCTTCATCAGATTTCATGAACTCTTTATACTCATCATATCCTCCTAAAGATTCAAGTATTTCTTTTGCTCGTTTACCGTTCAAATCAATTTTTTCATCTCTAGTCAATTTGTCATATTTTACCTCTTCACCCAAATTATCTGTAAAGACAACTCCGGGAGCAAGTAAAACAATAACAAACAAAGGTATTAGAAGCATTATTAGTCCAAGCTAATAATGGCATAAAAGATGTTGACAAAATCAGTTTTTTCAAAGAAGTATGATTGGTTCTTGTAAATTCCGGTTGATGTCACATCAACATCATCCAAAGTCCAAGGTCATTAGGACCTGGAATTGATTTGCCTATGCTCTTTCCTTCTTCATCTAAAACTTTCCCTACTGAACTTGGAATTTAACGGCAAGTTACAAGAGATGATCTTCTTAAATACAATTCTAATAATCAAAAATCCCAAAATGCAATTTTGAGTAATATTGTAGAACTATAATCAACAAGATATTCCCAAAATACCTTCTAGTTTCTTCAAATTTGAGTTTTTTTAAACTAGGACTTAACTTGTATTTTACCAAAATTTCATCAGTAATCAATCCTTTTTTTATAAATTTCATCAGCCTAAGAACACAACAATATTTTCATCATACAAATCTTCTTTTACTCTTGTAGGTAGAGAATCTGATCTTCTACATCTTTCTTCTTAACTTATTTTCTCACCATTTTAATTGTATGTTTGGGAATAAACCCGTCTTTTGCCATGTTATTATATTTATCAAATGTATTTATGAAATACTTTGATGAGCGTTTTTCTCCAAGATCTGGATAATGTAATCCAATGCAAATCCTTACAGCATCAACTTCATCAAAATGACGCTTTGAGAACTGTTCATCCTCATATTGTTTCAATATTTCAGTAGAATTTCTGACTAGCTCATCTATTTCTCCAATCCTTTGAAAACCTAGTTCTTTTATCTCTTGCACTAGTTCTTTGATGTTTTGATATGATTGTTTTTGTCTTATATGGAAACGCCAATCAAGATATGTCTTAAAGCGGTGTGTGGTTATTTCTAATTCTTTTTTTGAATATTCATTGTTTTTTATCAGTTGTGTGTACGTTGCTCTTCCAACAGAATATTTTTTAATTGTTTGAGATTTTTCTAACGAGTCGATTCTATTTCGAATCATTGATTCTGTAATGTCTCCACCATTCAATAATTCTACTATCTCTTTTATTGATATACTGCCGCCACGTAATATTCTTTTGATCATAATGTCTACAACATGTCTTCTTAGCTTATCAAGAAATGGAGCTACAATACTTGTTTGTTCTGCAAGATATGATATTTGATCAAAAATTATCGGTGTGAAATCCTTTGTCTGATTGACATGTTCTTGTCTTAGTATTTCCTCAAATACCAGGTTCCAATCAAAAGATCCATGTTGTAATTCATGAGGTGTATTGGGACTACCTGTCACTAGTGCAGCCATATCTTGTATGTCTCCTTCTCTATTTGCCATTGCTTTTAACAAAAATACATCCTCGTTTCTTAGCAATCCTATTTTTAATAGCCCATAGTCTTTAATGTCTGCCCTCTCTCTCATGGTTGAGGATAGCGATAGATTTTCCATAACTGTAGATGTGAACAGGTCTATTCTGCTCTTCTGTTCGTGCTCAAAAATATCATCTGGTTTTATTCTTTTATCCTCATCTGAATAACTTGTTTCGAGTCTTCTTTGATATCCAATATTGGTAAGAATTTCTGCCAAATTATCAAAATCACTTTTATTTTCTACTATTATGTCACAATCTTTTGTACTATCCTTTAATGATTTTATCCTCATATTTTCACCACCAAATAGGTATATCGTTTTTGGTTCTTGTAGTTCATTACTAATTTCTCGAAATAATAAACTACTAGGTTTTGTCAATGCGTATTTTTCAATTGGTATGTCATATAATTTTGCTTTAGATAGGAATTCATCCCATGGTAAAAACAGATCCTTATTTTTTAACTGCTTTCTACGGATGTATGCTTCAATATCTAACCAAATTTCAGATATTCCCAACTCTGATGCCTTTTTTCTTAATTGAAGAATATCCATCATCTCTTTATGTTTTACATAAAAAATAATGGCTATCAATAATTCCATTTTATTTTTTGAATAGTTTGCAGCAAAAACTGCATGTAACAATACATCCTGTATTTCCAAATCTTCTTTTTGCTCGCAAAAATAATCATGTGTAGTTTGATATTCTATGTCATGTTCTGAAAATAATGTAAACCCTGTTGTTGCACCTTTGGTAACTTTTCCATTTGGAGCTTTTCGTAATATTACTGAATTATTATTATAAATTACTTCAGTATTCCCATCTTCATATTTTTGCTCTCTCTCAGTCTTTAATAATTTTGCAAATAAAACCAGCTGTTCTTTTGATTCATCAATCTTTATCGATTCTTCTTCTTTTATGATGGCTCCTATGGACTGTAAATCTGATATTGACCTGTAGGTTGTTGCTTTAGACAATCCTGATTTTTTTATCAATTCATCTACTGTAATTTTTTCATCCATGTTGGCAAGTATTATTTCATTAGATTCACAAAGTAATTTTTCAACATCTACAGTCTGTGCAATGTCTCTGAACAGCGTTGCCTTTGGCGTCTCTTTTAATCTGATTATCGTGTCTTTTTTTCCTATGTAATCCTCTTCTGTGAGATTTTTTATTATGTATGATAATCGCCTGTTCTTTATCCCTAACAAATCACGCAGCTCGCTTGTTATTTTTTGTCCATCAACTAGTGATTTTAGTAACTTTATTGAAGTAATGTCCATCTAGTATTATAATACTGCTTTAGATTATATAGTTTTGCACTAACTTGAGACTAATATTTACACAGATTTACAAGCCCTTTTCACAGAAATTTGCAAAATTTTGTATTTGATTTTACATGCAGTATTGCATTTTTCTTGCTAGTGGAAATTTTCTACAATATTATATACGATCTCATTTATGGAAGTTTGAACCTCTCAAAGAATTCCATACGGAAACCAGCAAACTGAATTAATCTTTATCATCCATTATGTTTTCGCTGATTTTATGCCAAACTACTTCTCTACCCATGCTAAAAAAATAAAATTACACAAGGCCTATTTTAACATGTATAAACATTTTTACGCCAAAGCGTATCTTGTAATATGTTGGGTGCATATAATAATATCATACCAGAGCCAAAAAGCAGATTTGTAGAAATAGAATGCCTGTCATGTGGTTCTCCCACTGTTGTTTTCACTATGGCAAAAAGCATCATCAATTGTAAATTCTGCGGTAATCTTTTGGCAGAACCTACTGGTGGTGAAGCCATACTTTTTGGAAAACTGCCCGTAATATTAGACAAGTTACCTGAGAAAACCATTAAAACATTTCAGACACATCCAAGTGTAAAAACAACAAAACTTTTGCTTGATACTATGATAATACACCAGTTAATCAATGGCACAACAATGCAAGATCTTGGATATGATGTTCAAACTCAGAATTTAGAGTTTATTCTATTGGATAGAATACTAATTGAGACAAAAAATATGGAATACCATGAATATAATCGCGTGTTGGATATAGAGGATGACGTGATCAACAAATTAAATAAATTGGGAACTGTAACCAGAATAACGTTAGATCATGCATCAAAGCAAATAATTCAAGCAAAAAAACTTTATGAATCGAAAAAATATCAAAACGCAGATAAAATACCATTATCTGAGACAGACTGCATACTGCTTCAAATTGCATTAGATGCAAAAGACTGTAAACTAGTCACCTTTGATGCCACTTTGATACATGCGTATGATATGGAAAAAAATTGATGTCTTTATAATCAGGGTTTGATTTTAGTTAAACTAAGAAAGGTAGGTTTTATCCAAATCATCAGCTAGTTCATTAATAGAATCCAATACAAGATATTCTGGATTTTCTTTGATTTTTACAGTAATAGTTTCAGGTGTAGGACAATACACCACATGCATTAATTTCTGCAAAGATTGATACTTGGCATTCTGGACCTTAATTCCATACGTAAATCTGATGATATTTTTTATCAGTGTGACTAATTATGAGCTGCAGGCAATCATATCTTAAGGATGGGAACAATTTTGGGAATATTACAAGATGTCAAATCATCAGAGAACAATCTGTTTGTGATTTTAATGCTCTTGATTTGAGTTTAGCATCATAATTATACACTTTAGCACCTCAATCTAACATCTTAACACCCAAATTTAACACTCGTTTGAATCGATGAAAACATCCAAAGATTGACTCGTGATACGATTTTATCCTTTAAAGGTATAAAATACCCCCAACTTCTTTGCATGTTCAGTGGATAGAATAAAACGACTTTCAGATACGGTTCTAGACGAACACAAGTCTAAATTTGGAGAAGATTTTGCTGATAATAAAAAAGCCCTGGATGAAGTTTCTATTGTACGCTCAAAAGGTCTGAAAAATGAGATTGCAGGTTACATTACAAAATTTATCAAAAAAGAAATTCGTGAAGAAAAAGCCAAGCAGGATCGTATTGATGCTGCAAAAGCAGAACAACAAACTGCCGAAGAATCTGAAACAGCAATCACTCAAAATATCGTTACTGCACAAATGTCTGAGACTGTTGCAGAACCAGCCCCTGAACAAGAAGAGTCTCATCCCTCAGAAATCGACCACCCTAACCACCCGAGATATGCTGCTGAACCAGCCCCTGAACAAGAAGAGTCTCACCCCCAGATATTGGAGCCAGAGCCCGATGTATCTGATGTTAAAGTAAAAGAAACCCCTAAACAAGAAGAAGAACCTTCTGATATTACAGAAGAGAAAACTGAATAATTAGTTATTATTTCCAAATTCAGATAAAATAGATATGTTTACTGTTAAATTTGTTGGTGGAGCAAAAAAGTCTTTCCCAGTCGGATATCTAGAAATTGAAAAATCTAACATCTCAATTCAGGAACTAGTTACACTGTTACTGGAACTAAAACCAAAAGACACTCCGAAACTTGACACTGAGAATGTCTTAATTGCAATTAATGGGGCTGATTCTTCTGCAATGGATGGAAAATTTACAAGAATAAAAAGCAATGATCTTGTCAGCATAATCCCCATTATTCATGGTGGGGCATCAAAAAAGTTTACTTTTGAATTTTCCAACAAACTAATCCAAGCCACTGAAATAAAGGGAGAAAAATCAATTGATGTCAAATTCATTGACCAACTTCGAAGAAAATATCCTAGAATCTTAATCCAGGCCATATCCAGTAATTTTATTTTGGATTCATATCATTTCAAAAAAATTGTCTCTTTGTCCATTGAATCTAAAAACAACAGTGTTCTACTTTCAAACAAACTAGAGACTGACATCTTAATGAGATTTGGCTTAACGGCTCAAATTTCTGATGCAATAAAAAATGTCGGAATCAGGCCTAAAACTAACTTTATGTTAGTTGCCATTGGAAACAAAAATTCCTTAGATTCATTATATGATGAACTAAAACCTCTCTCTGCAGACTTGTTTTTAAAAAATAATGAAAATTATCTTAAAAAATACTTTAAGATTACAAAAAAACATACCGACTCTGTTAACTCAAAAAATCCCCTGGCTGATATTTTGGTAGAGAAAGCTTCGGTATTATTCTGAGAGACTTCGCTTGGCTTTTTCAGTACTTAGTATGTCTGACTTTTCTATGATGGAAATTCCGGCTTTGTTTCCCAAAATTTCAATCAAGATAATCTTATCTGGAAATTCTAATGATACCTGATTTTTGATTTTACTTGCTATTTTTGTAATCATTTCCCTGCTTGACAAGTCCGAATCTCTTTTTTCAACTGATATTCTGTATGTTTCCTCACTGGAAATCTGACTGGATAACTCTGCCACATTTTTTTCAATCTCGTCCATTTTTGATTCTATTACTTTCTGTATGGGGATGATTCTTTTGCAATATCTTATGCTCCATGGCTCATCTAGAAGCATTTCTTTGATTTTTCTTACAGCCTCAATGGGTTCTAGCCTTGTCTGGGCTGTCAAAATTCCGGACATCCTTGTAATCACAATTTTGATGTCCGGATCGCCTAGTTCCTCAAAGATATCAATCAGTTCCTCTTCGGTTTCTGCCTCAAGATGCCTGGGACAGGTAATTATCAGATTCATATCTGTAAAATTTCCTCTTTAGTTAAAGAACCTTCCCGGATAATTTTGATCTCCTTGTTTTTTGCTTCAATGATTGTGGATTCTCCTTGGCTTTGAATTGTTCCTCCATCCACAATAACGTCATAATCGTGCAAATTTTTTATACAGTCTTCTGGATTTGTGCAAGATGAGTTTCCAGATATGTTTGCACTAGTACCTACCAGAAAATCACACTTTTTCAATAACTTTAACGTGCATTGATGGTTGGGAACCCTGATTGCAATTTTATTTTCCAGGCTTAATGATTTTTTGATTTTTTCATCTGTTACCTTTAGAATCATAGTTAATGGGCCTGGCCAAAAATGTTCAGCCATTTTTCTAGAAACCTCATCAAACTGGACAATCTTTTCTGCAGTCTCCAAGGAGTATGCTAAAACCGGAACCGGCTTTGAGGCATCCCTCAATTTTATTTTGTATATTTTGTTTACTGCATCTGTATTGTACGGATTGCATCCTATTCCATATACCGTATCTGTTGGATATACTATAATTCCGCCTTGGCTAACAATTCGAAAAGCTGTTCGGACTCCCTCATTGTCGCAATTTACTTTCAATACTTTCCTTTGATTTTTTCGTTAATTATCATTTACTTTTGAATAAGTTTTTAACAGTTCATGCCTTATTTTAAAAAATATGTCTGTTACAGATGATTATGAGAATAATGACTTTGAAGATGATTTTGATGATGAACTCGGTGAGGTAAGTGACTAGATGCTCAGTCCAAAATTATCTGCAAAATTTGTAAATGTGTAATATGCTTGTAAAAACTCTCTTCCCGATCCGCTGATTTTATATTTATTTGAACCGTGATTCTCAACTTTTTCTAATAGTCCTTGTGATACCAGAGTCTTTAATATGACTGAAATTCTAGAATGCGAAATGTTTGCCTTTCTGATTAGGTAGGTAACTGATGCCCCGTCCTCGTCTTGCAAATCATCTCGTGTTGTTGCTAAAATATCCCCAATAATTTTCATGTGTGTTCTGTATTCTGCCATTGCCCGTGTATTGTTGTTCTAGTTTCTATGAGAATACGCTGATATTTCCCAATATACTAAAAAGATAAAAGAATTTGACAACTTTTTATTTTCTACGTATTTTGAGCCTGAAGAAGATCTATTCCAAATCTTCGTCAAATTTTATCTTAGTTAATGGCACTTTGCTAACCGGGACAAACAATGCTATCAGTCCTCCAATCTTAATTACCATTGATGCAGTATATAGAATTGATTCGGGGAAAACAAATGAATACCATCCCAAAAATTCCCCTAATGCCAACAGTCCCAAGCCAACAGAAACTGACATTGCTCCCCTGTTCTTATTTTCAAAATATGACAGCATTGTTTCAACTGCACCATATACTAGCAAAATAAATGAAATAGATCTGAAAATATGTTCCAGCTGAACAGATGATACTAGGAACAATGGAAGTATTCCAACTGATCTAAAATAGCTTGATTTTGGAAAAAATGATTTTATGCTGTGTGAAAATGCAATAAAAAAATATCCCACTGTTTGAATGGCAATACCCAAAGTCTGAATCCATCTCTCAATGTTTCCTGATTTTGTTACAAGATCCTCTATCATGTAACCTGTCCATATCACAAAAAATCCCAAGCTAATTGAAAAGAATGCAATTGTTAATCTAAACAGCGTAGGACTTCCAGTGTTTCTAAATCCAATGTAGGACATTATTCCTATTGCAAGTCCTACCAAAAATCCTACTAGATTAAGAATATTTTCTAATAAAAATTCCAATGATACTTTGAAGCATGTTTAGCTAATTATTTTAACCTGATGAACGATTACACTATCTTGTTAATCCCATTCATCCAACGAACCTGATGTATGGCCTTCCGTGCTGCTTGCATAATCCCCCAGGATGTCTGAATATCTTACTTCGTTGTGAGCTACAAATTTGACATATTCCCCATAACTCATATCCAAATCACACGAGCCACATTTTACACACGAATAATCCATAGACAGCTCTGCATCTTCCTTACATTTTGGGCACTTTATCTTCATGTTCACATGAGTCCTTGATAATTATTATTGTTTTACATTCATCAAGCGGCAAATTATGTGTGTGGTTTAGTATTTCTCTATATACTTCCAAATCTAGGTTTTGCTAACTTGTCTAGACCTAATCAAATCTAGCTTTCCTTATAGTGAGGTATTTTCAATATAGTTTACTATCCATTTTTACCTTCTACTTTTATCATATCTCTCTTACTTGGAGTTTGCTTCTTTAATGCATCATGGGTTGTTTTGCAACTAGTGATTTTGGTTTCTAATCAAATGGATATTTTTTGTAGGCATCAAAAAACATGACAAAACAACACAACAATGCTTGTTCCAAATCAAATCTGAGGGTATTGGTTATTTCCCTTTCTAGCCTACATGATATTATATTAGCACACAAATTATTTATGCATTTATCTGGTTATCAACTATTATAATGACGAATACTGATAAAAATATCTCGCCATACGAGCATTATGAAATATGCCTCAAATTTTTTTACTGAAGTGTTGTTTTTGTTACTTCCAATGATTTTGTCAGTTGTTTTCATACCCTCACTGTCTTTTGTCGAATCTGAGACTAGTCAGATTATTTTGAAAAATACGTGGTAATGATGAATGTAGATTTGTATGAGATGGCATATCACGCAACTAACACGAATACTGGCATGCCTATTCTATACCGTCTATGGAATAAGACCAATAATGAACTGGGAACTTTTCCTCTCATAATCTTTTTTTTATTTTAAATCTGAAAAATAGCATGCTGAAAATTGTTCTGATCTCTATGATTATTGGGATTTCAGTAGTGTTGTTTGGTTTTGCCATAATTACGGAAGTTCAGCCTCAAAATAACAATAAATATTTTCAAATTGAAAAATCAGGCATTCTTTATAATGTCGATTATTTTTTAACTGATGGTTAGACTGTTTTAAAAAATATTAATTATGAAGAAGAAAATGACATAATTTTATTTGATATGTCTGGCAACAGTGATGATGACAAATTAACAATATTATTTCCAAATAATCTTGCTACTGCATATGTGGAATCAGATACCATTTTTGATCCTCTTGTACTGATTAACAGTGAACAGGTTGCAGTAACAAAAGCATATGGGGTTTATCATTCTGAATTAGAATTTGATTATGATTCATCAAGTGAAAAAATGGAAATCTTATTATCTTGATATAGTTAAAAAGAAACTAAAACAGGAGATAATGTAAATGATTTTCAATGAATTCTGGACTTTGCTACAAGATGAATTAAGTCATGAACAAGAGTTTGCGACGTTAAAACAAGGTAAAAAATTCAAAGCACGTTTTGAAACCAAGGAAAATGAAGAAAAAGTAGTTATCATAACTCCAGAGTCTAGTGGAACTCAACGCGGTCCAATACCGTATAACGAATTTGAAGGAATATGGAATAATGTTAAAGATAGCGTGTCTCGTGAAACCAGATTTGTAAATTTCGATAGATCATACACAAGAAAAGATGGCAAAACTGGTAATTCAATACAGGACTCATATATCGCTACACTTATTGATCATATTGTAAAAGATCAAAGTATGCAATAAATTAAGAAATCATCTTAAGCTAGCATGAGAAAACACCGTATAGCATTGATTTACTTTTTTATGCAAAAAACGTATTTGCACACAAATAAGCAGGTAATTTCTGTATCATCATCTACATTCAAAAAAAGATAAAAGGAGTTTCTTATTATCAACTTTCATGAGCCGCACATGCACAAAATGTAAAAATTCCATTCCTGAGAATGAGGATCTCGGAATCGTTGCTGCAAAATACCCGACTTGCAACAAATGCTGGGCAGAGTGGAAAGAATACCAAATCATGGTTATGAATGAGATGAAGCTTGACATGTCCATGCTAGATCATAGAAAGTTATTGAAAAAACATGAGAAAATCTTCGTTGGAGTCTTGTCCCCGGAAGGCGAAGTAATTGACTATACTAATGAGGATAATAGAAAACCTGACGAGCCTACTACTACAGCAGCAGGCACCTAAAAATTTAGGTGCTTTTTAGCATTTTCTGGTATAATTAGCAGCATTCGCCTCTTTGAATTCTCATCTAGATCATTGATGATTCTCTTAATTGTATTGGAAAGGATTACCTTTTCATCCTCATCCAATGTCAAGAATATCTCTAGAATCCCATCGATGTTAAATGAAATCAATTTTTCAGGAGATTGCGTAATCTGTGCAATATATGCTGAAAACAATCCCTCTCTCTGTTCTTCTGATAGCGTTGCTAAAATTTTTAGCCATGTTTTGAAAAGTTTTGAAAAATTTAGAAAAGGAATGGTAGGGCCTGCCTCTAGTGCATTATTTATGACCTCTATCCTCTCTGATCCCTCCAATGAAAAAAACTCTATCATTCTTTTTTTTAAAATTGGATTTCTCAGAAAATCTGGCAGGTTAGCCAAATTAATTATAATGTTTCCAGCAAAATTCTCGCTTACCACAGATCTAGGTAAATTAGTGTCGAATATAAAATCATGTAAAAACACTAGCTTAAATAAACGAAACAGATTTTGAACGACATGACATCAACTGTGGTTGTTGGCGGATTTTTTGGGGATGAGGGCAAGGGAAAGATCATCTCTTATTTGGCAATCAAAGACAATCCAAAAATAATTGTACGTGGCGGTGCCGGTCCAAATGCAGGCCACACCATACGTGATGGGGATAAGCTGTACAAGGTGAGAATGCTCCCAAGCGGATTTTTAAACAAAAGTGCCAAGGTAATGATTGGACCAGGAGTCGTTATCAATCCTGATATTCTAAACCAAGAGATTAGTAATTTTGGCGTATCTGGACGCTCATTTATTGACAAACATTGCGGAGTAATTGAGGAGGCCCATCTGGCTCGAGATTCTAAAGGCCAGCTCAAAGAAAAGATTGGAAGTACCGGCTCTGGAACCGGACCTGCAAATGCTGATCGTGCCATGAGAGTTTTAAAATTGGCCAAAGATTTTGATTCCCTATCGCCTCTTATTGTAGATGTTCCCTTGGAGATTAATTCTGCACTTGATGCAAATGAAGATATTCTAGTTGAGGGAACCCAGGGTACCTTTCTTTCACTTTGGCATGGCACCTATCCGTTTGTAACCTCAAAGGACGTTACTGCCTCTGGAATATGTGCAGATGTTGGACTTGGACCCACAAAAGTCGATGAGGTAATAATCGTCTTCAAGTCTTATGTTACGCGTGTAGGGACAGGTCCTCTTGATAAAGAGCTCTCCGTAGAAGATGCAGAAAAAAGAGGCTGGTCTGAGTTTGGCACAGTCACCGGTCGTCAAAGAAGAGCTGCAGACTTTGACTTTGATTTGGCTAGGCGTGCAGTCATGCTAAACGGCGCGACACAAATTTCCATTACAAAATTAGACGTGCTCTTCTCAGACTGTGCAGGAAAAACTTCCTTTGATGAACTATCTGATGATGCAAAGGCATTTGTTGCAAATATTGAAGACAAGCTAAGCACGCCTGTCACAATAATTGGAACAGGTCCAGCAGTCAATGATGTAATTGACAGAAGAAGCTAGGCTCATATATTTTGGATAAGTTTAATTTGATTACCAACTGCTAGTCCGTGTGGACAAGTTACAAACTATTGATAGGTTACCACGTTACATTCAGGTTCATTCCATTTTGGAATTTACCCGGCTCACATGTGCACTAGAATATCCTCCACGTGTTTCCTTTCTGCATGACTATGACGGAAAAAAAATCTTGTCCGTACAAATGGACATTTTAAAAGAAAAACCCGTTGTATATTACACACATTTTGAAAATAACGGCCATTATCTGTGCTATGGATTAAAAAATGGCCAAGAAGAATCTAAAATTGTTAATACCACCTCTGATTCCAGCAAGCTCTATTCTCCAATAATTAAAATAAAATCCCTGCCTAAGACATTACAGCCTGGCAATGGCACCCTTGATAGGTATCAGCCAATCCAATTCGAAGATATCTCAAGTTTTGCAAAACTCACTTGGGGTTCTGAGGAGCCGCCATTTCCGTTATTCCTGTTTCCGCATAATGATAAATGGCTAATCGGTGTCTTTACGAAATTTGATGATAAGGGAACATCTTATTTCTGCCATGTTGTATTGGACTCTGATCCCTTGAAACCCTTCTTAAAGTTCTCTACATCTAATGGCTCTGAACCTGTTTTTGTAGAAAATCCCTCCGAACACGGTTATTCTTATATCAAAATAATAAAATTAAAAGACACACATCCCTTGGTAGACTATGGTCACCTTCAAAACTAGGCTTTCACAGATTTCTAAAACTAATGGCAAAGTAATTCTTGCCAATGATTATGATCTGTCCACTAAAAAATTAGAGGCAAAAACCATTGAAAATATCAAACAGTTGCATCCCTTTTTATGTGCAATCAAGCTGAATTTTCACCTTCTTCTTCCATTGGGCAGAAAGGAAATCCTCAGAATCAACAAGACAGCTCACAGATATGGATTACAAACTATTGCCGACATCAAGCTTAATGACATTGGAAATACAAACAGGGTGACGACTGAGCACCTGTGGGACTTGGGGTTTGATGCTGTCATTGCCAATCCCATCATGGGCCTTGACAGTCTGAAAAATCTTGTAAAGTCTGCACACAGAGATGGCAAGGGCGTAATCACCCTATGTCACATGAGTGCACCAGAGGCCAAATTGTCTTATGATATGGAAGTTAAGATGGGAAAAAAGCAGCAGTTGTACCAACTGTTTTTGAATTGGGCTCTTGCTGCAAAAGCAGATGGAATTATAGTGGGGGCCACTTTTCCCAAAATCATTCAACAGTGTTCTAAAAAAGCAGGCAAAAATCTAAGCATATTTTCCCCCGGAGTCGGAACCCAGGGTGGCAGTGCCAAAGAGGTAATTTCTGCAGGAACCAGATATCTAATTGTAGGCAGAACGATTTTAAACTCTGATAATCCCTCTGAAACTGCAAAAGATCTGCAGCTACAAAGTTTTGGAAAGTAGCATCTCTGCCTTTGTTAAAACTCTCTTTGCATTATCAAACGTGGTCTTCTCCATTGACACATTGTAATCTGCCCACATGTAGTCTAGATGCTCGTGTGAGATTTTAATGTCTTTAGTCTTTGTTTCAGCCAGAAAAAATACGACTTTCTTGTGGACTAGTTCTCCCTGATACTGAAAATCGTATTCAATCCATTCCTCAAAGTTCTCCAAAAACGTGATATCTGTAATGCCTGTTTCCTCTTTTGTTTCCCTGATTGCTGTCTGCTGAGTTGTTTCACCCTTTTCCATCTTTCCTTTCACAAAATCCCAATGTCCAGAAGGGTAGTGCAAAAGTAAAAATAATTTTTCTGCTCCTTCTTTTCTGTATAACACGATTCCAGCTGATGTCTCTTCAATCATTTTCCCAGCCTTCTTTTTCTCTCTTGGTATGTTCTGATTGCTCTCATCAAATCAATTTTTCTAAATTCGGGCCAAAAAATATCCATAAACACCAGTTCACTATATGCACTTTGCCACATGAGAAATCCGCTTAATCTCTTTTCTCCGGATGTTCTTAGTACCATGTCCGGGGATGATTGAGGCAAATGTGACGTGTACAGATTTGACTCAATCTCTTTTTTGTTAATATCTTTTACATTCAGGGTTCCATCCTTAATTTTCTCGCCTATCTTTTTTACGGCATCAACCAATTCGTACTGTCCCCCGTATGCCAAAGCTAGATTTAGAAAATGCTTGTTGTATTTTTTAGTTACATCATCTAGCTGTTTTAGCACGTCTTTGATGGATTGTGGAAGTAACTCGACCCTTCCAATAGCTTTTACCCTCATCTCGCTTCGATGTATTCGTGGGTCTTTGAGTAGTTTTTCCAGCCTCATTCGTATTAGCTCATACAAGTTTTTTAGTTCCTCATCCTTTCTATCCAGATTCTCTGCTGAAAGTGCATACAATGTAATAATTTTGATATCAAACTCCTCACACCAATCCAGAAGATTTTCTACCGCGTCTGCCCCTTTCCAATGCCCTTTTTTTGGCATTGCCAAATGCATTTTAGCCCATCTTCTATTCCCATCCAAAATTAACGCAACATGATTTGGTATGTCCCCATTTTGGATTTCGTTTTCTAGTCTTTTTCCATATATCCTGTAAAGCCCAAATATCTGAAAAACAACATCCTTGATTTTACCCATTGCTATTCCTCTCTTGGTGTTTCATACATGACTGGAGATATCAATGTTTTTTTAAAAACTGTCATGCTAGTTGATGACAAACCAAGTCTAGTCTGAAATCATCTCCTGATCTTTGTGTCTTCGGTACTTTTTGAAGAGAATCGTGGCTGAGATGAATGTTACTGCCAATCCGCCCAATAATGGGGGAATCAAAGTAAGCGAGGGCTCATCATTGATCATTATGTTGGTAAACTGTGCTACTGTCGGATAAAGTGATGCCAAAACAATAATTCTCAAGATATCGGTGATCTGTCTTGGAATTCCGCCAATCCAGTTACTAAGGAGCGTTCCGGCAAATATGGAACCCATACCAATCCATAAAATTGGCAGTGCACCAGATACAAACTGTCCCACCAATACTTTGTCTGTAATCTTAACAATAAGCTCTGTATCTGCCTCTACCAATTCCGAATCTATTACGCTAACTCCGGCCGGCACTGATGAAAGAATCAGCAATACTCCCGTTACCATTGTAAACATCCTGATAAATCCCATCGGTGTCGGTTTTGACCAACTAGACCACGCCCTGTCAATATCAAACGCTCTAACCAAGAATGCTCCTCCTAAAATGCTTACAAGAACTGCAAATATCTCTGCCGTATATCCAAATACGGTTGCTATTCCGCCAATCAACAAAAGAATTCCTGGAACTCCTAAAAAGAATTTTGAGTATTTTGAGTCATAAGCAAGCATTTTTAAATATTTTCCAAAAACCGCATAAGAATATTCGACACTTCTACTAACCTTCATTACCACACGTTGCACTGATACGACTGGCAAAACATTTTGAACTACTGGAATCACGCTTTCATCATCCTCTCCGTCTGAAACTATTACTGCCCCTTCTGCTGAAAACTTCTCCAGCACTTTTCTTATTTCAACAAGGATTTTTTCATCGGCCTGAACTCCTCTGTCCTTGACTCCTGCCACTGTGATTACCTCTGCCTGATATCCCTTGCTGATCAAGTCTTCATATGTTTTAATTGCCGCAAATATGGAATTTGAATCCGCATCTTCTGGGTCTTCTAATGCTAACCTTTGAGCAGTTTCTATACATGCATCTCTGCCTATGACGGGTGTGAGAATTCCTGCCTTTTCACCTACATCATTATCTCTATCAATACAAATTACAAGTAGCTTGTTGGCAGCAGACGCATTGACATCTTTTTCTATCTTACCTGTTCTTTGAGACAATGTATTTTTATTGTAAAATCACTTTTTAACGATTTCCAACCATTCTTACTAGTAAAATTCGGTCTTGAGGCTAATTTGGCCTTGTTTTATCAGATGTTTTAACCAATTCCTTAAATTCTGCCTTTAGCATGTCTATTTTTTCTATCATCTGCGTAATTTCCTCATCTGAGCTTTGATTTTCAATCAAATTTGCTAATACCTTGGTTTCTATAACATATGAATTAAATTTCATCATTGCATCCATGTAGTTGATATAGCTATCTTGCCACTCTTCTGTTGGTTTTGATGTTACAAATTCACTTATCTGCGCTGTAATCTGCGATGATGTCACTTCAGTTGTTGTGATGTATTCTTGTGGGGTTATTTCTCCTTTGAGCATATTTTGGTATTCTATATCAATTGATTCTTCTAGTACTTCTTGGATGTTTTTTACACCGTCTAAATAACCCTCATAATCTGATACAACAAAAGTTGTTTGATAATCTTGTGGAATAAACCATAGCGAAAAACTGGCACCTGTAATTACGGCCAAAATTATTGCAGTTACAGCTATTCCTTTCTTTGATGCCATTTTGTTGTTTTATTCTTAGGAGGTTTTTATAATTGATCATAATCTATAAAATCAATAATTAACCAACAAATATTTGAAAAAAATTGTTTTATTTTATAATCATGCCGATAATTTTCAATAAAATCTCCATTTTATTTGAATTTTTTTGTAAAATTGATCTTTTGATGCCTAAAAAAATTTATGCGTGTCTAGCCTATAGTTAATTTATTTTCACAGCCTCTTACTAAATACCACAAAGTTTGACAAATTTCATAATGGTTCAAGCATACTGTGTAAAATGCAGAGCAAAAAGGGACATCAAAGATCCCAAGGAAACTACATTAAAGAATGGGCGTCCTGCTGTAAAAGGCAAGTGTCCAACATGTGGTACTAACGTCTTCCGTATAGGAAAGATGGAGTAATACCAGTCCACACTACACGATTTCTCTTTTTCAAAACCCATATAGGGTCTACCATACACTATCTTTTAGTGACCAAGTCCGATTACAAAACGCTACTCAAACGCATTCAAGATAAACTGGGTGATTCTGACAAGGAATCCCAGACCAGATTTGAGCTTCCTATTGTTGATGTCATGTGGGAAGGCCAGAAAACATTTTTACGAAATTTTTCAGAGTTTCCCAAGGTTCTTCGAAGAGACCCCGATAAGGTGCTTCAGTATCTTTCAAAAGAATTTGCAGTTCCCGCAGAGAGACTGGGTGATAAGGCAATGTTTGTTGGTAGAAGGGCCCCAGATGATTTTACAAGACTGTTCCAAATTTATGTAAAGGACTATCTTGAGTGCACTACCTGTAAGAGTCCGGATACAAAAATTCTTAAAGAAAACAGAATCTCCTTTCTAATTTGTGAAGCATGTGGTGCAAAGTCTACGTTAAAAGGTAAATATGCATAATGCAATTTTCAGTACGTGTAACTGACTATCAAGAACAAATCATGTTAAATATTTGCGATGCTGATCTATTGGGGAAAAAAATCATCCAAGACGATTTGACTATGCACATTAGTGAGAATTATTATGGTGAGAGATTTATTGAAAAAGAGGAAGCCGAATCTCTGTTAAAAAATTCTTCAATCATTAACATGGCCGGAAAAGAAACAGTATCGCTGTCTCTCAAACTTGGTATAGGCTCTGAGAATGCCGTTAAAACAATATCTGACGTTCCCTTCTTGATAATTTTTAACATGTAACTGATTGATTTGCTTTCTGCCTCAGACATTGTTTTTATTTTTGATAGGAATCTCTTTTATGTAGCAGGAGTATTTCTATCTCATGACTGACATACTTGATAAAAAGCTAGAATCTAAAATAGACAACAAACTGGTTTCAAAACAAAGTCGAAAACGTTTGGAGGATGGATTCAAAAAAGGCAAGGTTGTCAATGAGGTCTTGGACAAACCCACCGTGATGACTTTGTACAAAATGATTACAGATCATATTATTGAGTATGTCAATGGTTCAGTTAGTGCCGGCAAGGAATCTGTTCTTTTCTGGGGTGTAGACAAGGATAACAAAGACGTAGCCTTGAAAATTTATTTGGTAAGTACCTCAAATTTCAAAAAACGTGAATCCTACATTCTTGGGGATCCCAGATTTTCACATGTAAGAAAAGGCACAAAAAACTTGGTTTACCTTTGGGCAAAAAAAGAATTTCGAAATTTAACCCAATGCTACAAAGCAGGAATACCTGTACCAAAACCACTTTATCTCAAGAACAACGTGCTTGCCATGGAGTTTGTTGGAATCAACGGGGCACCTGCCAAGTCCCTGCTATACTCAAAAGTAGACAAAAATGACTATCTTCAGGCCATTTCTATAATTGGGGATCTTTACAAAAAGGCAAAGTTGGTTCATGGCGACTATTCAGAGTATAATATTTTTAAAACCTCGGCTGGTTTGACAGTCTTTGATCTTGGTTCCGGCGTTGATCTTAGGCATCCCAACGCTCAAGAGTTTCTTAAACGAGATATTAATAACATTGGAAAATTCTTCAATAAGAGAGGCGTTTCTGTTGAGGATTCAAGTAAAATATTTGAGGATGTTGTTAGATGATATTTGAAAAATTAATTCGAATCCCAAGTGATCGGATTGCAGTATTAATTGGCAAATCTGGTAATGTAAAATCAAAGATTGAGCATGCCTGCTGTGTTACATTGGATATTGACGGTGATACGGGTGAGGTTTTTATAAAATCTAGCGGCGACGTTGAAAAAATACAACCCTTCAAAGCTATGGAGATTGTCACTGCTATTGGCAGAGGATTTTCTCCTGAAAATGCAATGACATTACTAAAGGGTGACAATGCATTACATGTAATAGATCTTCGGGAATTTGTGGGAAAATCCAATGCCAATGTTGAAAGGATAAAAGGGAGGATTATCGGAGAAGGTGGTAGAGCAAGACGAAATATGGAAAATCTTAGCGGTACTCACATCTCAGTTTATGGAAAAACTGTTTCAATCATAGGCAACTCAGGCAAGCTGCGTTTAGCCGTTGATGCCATCTCTTCAATCTCAAATGGAAGTATGCATGGTGCCGTTTATACAAAACTAGAAGCTGCAAATAGAAAAGAAAAGCACGAAAAAATGCAATTATGGGAAGATCAAGATGTCTTCTATTAAAGAAAAATTTAATCAAATTTCTCCAAGTGAGTTCTTTTACAGCAACCGTGATTTGGCTGGATTTAGTAATCCGACACGATCTTTGTATACTGCTGTAAGGGAATTTGTTGAAAATGCATTGGATGCATGTGATCAAAAAGGCATCCTTCCAGACGTTCATTTGACTATAAAGGCAGTTGAGCCTGAAAAACCGGATCCCAAGCCCTACATTCTGACTGTAAAGGACAATGGTCCCGGAATAGATGCTGAGCACATTCCCCTTGCTTTTGGGACCGTGCTTTATGGCTCCAAGTTTGGGTTAAAACAAGCAAGAGGCATGTTTGGACTGGGGGCAACAATGGCAATTCTTTACGGGCAAATTACTACAAACAAACCAGTTGTTGTAAAAAGTTCCTCAGACGGTAAAATCCAAAATCAGTTTGAAATATTGCTAGACATTCAAAAAAACAAACCTGTAATTGTCAAGCATGCCACAAAGGAAGTCTCCAAAAAAGGACTGTCTGTAAGTATCTGTTTGGAAGGCGATTATTCAAAAGCAGGAAACAAAATCCGTGATTATGTTTATGAGACTTCGCTGATTACTCCTTATGCCTCAATTACCTTTGATGATCCCAAAGGACAAAAATTTTCCCATCCTAGATTTGTAAAAGAAATTCCGCCGCCACCCACAATAATTAGACCCCACCCGCATGGTATTGATGTTGAACGCATACGAAGGATGATTGTCGAATCACAATTTGAAATTCCTACAATAGATGACGCTATGATTGAAAAAGTCAGAAAGGATTTGGGACTCTCAAAGAAGAATCTTATTTTTACTGCAATTATGGACAAGGCCAAGAAAAAATGGAAAACCCTTTCACGTCAAGTCAGAGTAGTAATAGCTTTGATGTCGTTTTTAAAGATGGATTTTGAAAAATTAAGCAAAATAAAGATCGAAGATCTTGACATTCCAAACAAAAAATTATTCTACTGGGATTTTGGAGACTCTCAATCCAAATCCGTTGATATGGATTCTGAGAGTCAATACTATAAGCAATTGACTAACACTGTTCAAGGCGAACCATTAACCACATTTCTGACTAAGAGATTTCAACGCGTGGGCAATACGACTGCAATAAAATTTGCAGAGTTTGCAAATTTTAAACCTGAAAAACGAATGGGTACCCTGACAAACCAAGAACTAGTCCAACTCAGTGACTCGCTTCAAAAATTTGACGACTTTATGGCCCCTGATTCAAGCTGTCTAGCTCCCCTGGGAGAGGATCCCCTGGAAAAGGGAATCAAGAAATTTTTTAATCCTGATTTTACGGCAGTCATTCAGCGCTCACCTTCTGCATACTCGGGATTTCCCTTTATTGTTGAGATGGGAATTGCGTATGGAGGTGATATTAAATCCGGCGGACCCCATGTTTACAGGTATGCCAACAGGATTCCACTGCTGTATGACGAAGGCAGCGATGTCGTTTTAAAAGTGGTTAATGATACTGATTGGAGCAGATACAAAGTAAAGGGCGATCCTCCGTTCATAATTGTATCTCATATTTGTTCTACTAGAATACCCTACAAAACTGCGGGAAAAGAAAACGTCGCTGATCGGCAAGAAATTGAAAGAGAACTCCGATTGGGATTGCAGTTTTTATCAAGAAAATTATCTGCGTACATGTCAAAAAGGGGACAGGCTGATATGGCAAAAAAACGCGCAAACCTGTATGCAAAATACCTTCCATTAATAGCCGAATTCTGTACTGAGCTTGCCGGAAAGAAGAAAGAGCCTAACTATCAGAAAATCCTAGATGAGCATGCAGTCGAATCTAAAAGACCGCTAGAGGAGGAAAAAGAGATTGAAAACAAGTAAGAAAGGGGCAAAAAAAATTAAAGAGCGTAGCAAAAAAGCCGATGAAAAACAAAAGAATATTCTTGAGATGCTGAAGAGTCATGGAGCAACAATCTATGATGATCTAGACAATGGCAACTTTCCAAAATTTTCCATACCTAGCAGATCCGTAGGCAACATAGTTTATGATAAAAAGATTAGGCAGTACATCTTGGGAAACAATGCTGCCCTGCGCAGCTCAAGGAATTCTGCGCAGCTAAGATCATTTACACAGCTAATGTGGTTGGCATTTTTTGCAAACAGATTAACGCATGAAAAAAAATCCTCCACTCTAAGGGATGTCTATTATTCCTCCCAAGCTTTTGCCATAGAATTTGAGGACCAGTCCGAATCTGATAATATTATTGTTGACCTAGAAGCAGTTACCTCTAGACCCAGGGAGGATTTTCACATATTCCCCGAAGAAAGAAGCTCTATCTTCGGTGATCTGAACATAGAATATACCATTCCTGGCTATGAGGGGAAAACCATGAATCTGTCAAACCATCCTGATGGATATTCCATTGGTCCCAGTTTGACCACTGCTGAACTAGTTGACACTAGTGCAGAGATTGTTATTGCAATTGAAAAAGGCGGCCTTTTTACAAGATTCGTAGAAGAACAGGTTGATAAAAAATTCAAATCTATTATTATTAATACCGGGGGACAAGCACCACGCTCTACGCGCACTCTGCTCAAGAGACTTCATGAGGAAATGAAACTGCCAGTAATTGTTCTTACTGATGGTGATGTGTACGGGGAGCATATTGCAATGGTAATAAAATCCGGCTCAGCTAATGCTGCACATCTCAGGGAGCTTACAGTACCTGATGCAAAATGGGTGGGTGTATGGGCTACTGATATTGAAAAATACAAGCTGCCTACAATTCCCATGACCGAGTCTGACATCAAACGATGTCATGATCTCAAAAAAGATCCCAGGTATGAGGATGGAATTTGGAAAAAGGAACTTGACGTATTTTTGAGATTGAAAAGAAAAGCCGAATTGGAGGCCTTTTCAAAATACGGTCTTACAAACATCACTGACAAGTACTTGCCTCAAAAACTAGAATTATCTAAGAGTCTTTAGTTATTTTATCCTTAGTGTCAGTACGCCATTTCTATATTTGAAATCAAATATTTGCATTTCATTGGCGCCTTCTATGGGTATTTCTTTTGAAAAGCCTGCCGTGCCTCTTATGTATAATATTCCGTCTACCAGCCTTACTGCAATTTTATCTTCTGGGCCTGGCACCTCTGCAACAAAAACAAATTCTTGCTCGCCCTTGATCAGGTCATATACCCAATTTTTTGTCTCTTGTTCTCTTGCCTGTGTGTATAATGGCTTTTGATCTCTTGTCATTTTTTTTAAAACCCTGACCCAGTAAAACATTGTTAGTGCCGCTGCACCAATTAAAATGAAACTCACAAATCCAGAATCTGCCCTCTGTGTCATTATGTAGATTATGCCTAAAAATAAAATTATCACGATGGGAATTGCAAAATTTAATGATTGATCATTTGAATACGCACCCTTGTAGCTTGCCAAACATTGAAAATCAGGGTTTGCCAAATATAAAGTATCTTTGGTTTTTATTACCATTTTTGAAATTTTCTTCATTGTCAGTTGATAAGCAATCCAAACTTTCTGTACGTGAACTTGTACTAAGGGGCACCATTATTGGAATTACCATCACGGTTCCTTCCTTGATTGTATTTCTTTTAGCGTGGATTATTTTAGATAATCTGATTTATGCTGCAATTGCGGGCGCAGTTGTTCATTTTATTGCAATGGGATTTTCTTTGAAGATTTCTAAAAAGATACTGGTCAAAAAATAATCATTCGATCATGTTTTATGCTGTAATGACTTGTTTTAAAAATAATGCCTAATTCTAATATTGAAAACGATCTTATTTCTGAAATTAACCTAGATCCAATTCAAGCTAAAGTTTACTTGTTAATTACCTGCAATGGTAAAATGTCGCCAGAAACGATTGCAAAAAACTTGAAAATTTCCATTGAAGATGCCAAAAAATCATCCCTAGATCTGATGAATCTTGGTGCTTTAATTGATATTTCTTCAACTGAGTTTGAGGCAATGCATCCCCGGTTTACCGCAGTCAATATGTACAAAAAAATGTGTGAGCGCAAAAACATTGAATTTAAACGAAACAAAATTGTCGATAACATTGGTGCAGTTTTAGAGAAACTATATGATGATGCAAGAACTAAATAATACCAACGTTGGGTGAACAACATTGAATATTGATACAGAAACCTGTAAACATCAACCAGTCTACTTTGGCGTGACAAACATCAACATTGACGAACGAACCATAGGTTCAGTTGACATTTGGAGGTGCGGTGTTTGTAAGAAAAGATTCTGTGAAGAAAAACAACTTGGGATAGAGGAACTTGCTGATTTGGTTGGCATGCCTAAAATTGATCCTGACGCAAAATGGGGCATAACTGTATGTAAGCTACAAAAGGGGAAATACAAGTGGAAACTAGTAAAGCTAAAAGAAAATGGCGAAATTAAACACGAGTGCTTGGATGAAAAAGTAATACCGCTAAAAGTCAGAGATTTTAAAATCGAGGATGATAGTCATTGGAGCTTTCTAATTGATGAGAATGTTAACAAAGCCGTTGAAATTTGACTTGTAAAATGGATCTCAAAGTTCACATCAACAACATTCATGGAAGCCAGATGGCTGCAAAAATTACTGGAAATTTCATAATTGATAACCACGAATTTCGTTTTACTGCTATTGCCTTTGGCAGAATCGGCGGACAAAATATTGGGGCAAAGCTTTCCCAAATAACTGAAAAAGAATTAGAAAAATTGGGCTATGATGTTGAAGAGGTAATTTTGTCCCTTCAAAGAAATCTGTTGCAAGGTGATCTGACTCTTCCAGAAGGACTCAAAAAGGAATCATTTGTTGATGACTAAAATTCTGCCTCTTCTAATGCTTTGGAACATGAACAGCTCCTTGTCCTAGGAATTTTATCAACTAGTTCTGTTAGTATCTTCTTTGTTGTTTTAACGTTTTTTGACAATGTTTCAATGACCTCTTTAGCTGTAACTGGTTTTTCAGCCCATACGTCATAATCTGTAACTGTTGAAATTGAGGCATAACACATCTGTGCCTCTCGTGCCAGTTGGCATTCTGGGACTAGTGTCATTCCGATAATATCTGCACCCGTGCTTTTGTAGAATTTTGATTCTGCCTTGGTTGAAAACCGCGGTCCTTCAATACACACGTATGTGCAATTTTCATGTATTCTGATATTTTGACTATCTGTCACTTTAAGAATTGATGATTGCAATTCTGGACAAAAGGGATCAGCTACTGAGATGTGAATCACCCTTCCATTTTCTGAAAATGAACCATCCCTTGACTTTGTAAAATCTAAAAATTGTGTGGGTAGTACAAAATGTCCTGGTTCCAATTCTTCTCTCAAACTGCCTACAGCTGATGGCGCTATTATTCTAGTTATTCCTAATTCTTTGAATGCCCAAATATTTGCCTTAAAGTTAATCCTATGTGGTGGAATATCGTGTTTTTTTCCATGTCTTGGAAGAAATGCAATCTTTCTTCCGTTGAAAACCCCTACGGTAACTACGTCTGAGGGTTTTCCATAAGGTGTGTTTATGTCAATCTCTTGTGGATTTTCAAGCAGTCCTGAATCATAAATTCCAGTCCCTCCAAAAATTCCTATCTCTACGTCTTTTTCCACTAGTATTTCACCAGTGATTTACAGTTGTATTTGCTGATGCCTTTGATTCCATTCAGATCTGCTAGTTCTATAATAAATGCAAATCCGATTATTTTTCCGCCTATCTTTTCTATCAATTTTGCAGACGCTTTTGCTGTACCGCCTGTTGCAAGCAGGTCATCACAAATGAGCACCCTTTCCCCCTCTTTTATTATGTCTTTTTGAATTTCTATGGTGTCTTTTCCGTATTCGATTGTATATGCCAGCTTTGCGGTTTTTCCAGGTAATTTTCCAGCTTTTCTGATCATAACCATTCCCTTGTTGTATCTTGAGGCTAAAACTGACGCTAGGATGAATCCTCTTGACTCAATTCCTGCAAACACGTCTATGTCTTTTGGATGAAAATGCTTTGAGAACTCATCTGCCACAAATGATAATGCTGATGGATCTTTCAAAATTGGACCAAAGTCTCTAAACAAAATCCCTTTTTTAGGGAAATTTGGATAATCTGCTATCCTATCTTTTAAATTCATTATATTTCACTTGATTAGGTAAAATAAAATTGTTTGATATTTATCTGATTTCAAAAGTTGTCTCTGCATTATTGAATGCATCATTTGCCTTAATCGTATATGTTCCACGTTCTGTATTTTCTGGAATAATCCATGGCTGATTAATTTCTCCTCCTGACCTTGATGCCGGGAACGACAGCTTTGCTATAATTTCTCCGTCTTCTGCTATAATTTTAATGTGAACAGTTTGCTGAGCTCCAAAAACACGAATATTTACTGTTTCGTAAATACTTGGGATGTCTTGTCTTTCTACCTCTACAATCATCCCCTCTATGTTTACTGCTATTACTTCAATTTCGGTATTGGCAAAATTTGATCCACTTTTTGCATTAATTACCCATTTACCTGATTGTGCATCTGATGGTATTCTAAATGAACTCTCAGAAATTTTTCCATCTTTATCTGAAAATATCTCTTTCTTTTTAATTTCATTTCCATTTGAGTCTAACATTGATATGTTCAAAAGAACATTAGGACTAGTATCACCCAAAATTAATACCGAATCTCCTGGTTGATAGTTTATTTTTGTTGTATTGATTTCAATTTCTCCAGATCCTACTTGTAGGCCTACTGTGAATGCTTCGCTACTTTGAGCACTTCCTTTACTGACTACGGCCGTATATGCTCCTGATTCAAATCCAACCAAGTCCATCAAATATGTGCCACGACCATCTGCCGGTAGTGTTATTGACACTGCATCTCTTATGGGTTTGTCTGCTGGATCTATAATTAACAGACTAATGATTTCTGATGCCTTTCCCGATAATGTGATTATTGCTGTTTCTCCTACTTTGTAATTTAATTTATCAAATTCTAAATTAACTGGAATTACAGGTAACTGACCCAAACCTACATAGATAAATTCTTTTTCTTTTTCCTGTGTTGCAATCAGAGTGTACGTCCCTTTTACTGTATTTTGTGATGTCGGAAATTCAAATTCTAATGATCCGGAACTGTCTACCTGTATGATGTCTGAAACAATCTCTTTGCCACGAGGATCTTCAATCACTATTTCAATTGGTATGTTTGGCAAAGCTGTACCATTAAATTTCATAATCTCTCCCTGTTCAAATTTTAAAGATGTTGGAATCACGATAATTTTTTTATCTGATTTCACTGTCCAGTTAATCACTTTATCTTCCCTTCCATCTGTTATCGTTGCACTATATTCTCCAAACGGAGTATCCAATGCCACAATTACTGGCTCATTTAACTTCCACTTGCCTTTATTATCTACTCCTGCTGTTCTAGAATTAATTACTTCTCCATCAGGCGTTATTATTTCTGCTGTTATTGTACTGCCTGGATTCCCTGTTCCAAATATCTCTAAAGAGTCTCCCCTATATACCACCTCTGGGATTCCTTGAATGGTAAGTAGAACATTCTTTGAATCTGTTATTCTATTTTTTATTTCCCCTATTCTTAGACTCATTTTTTTTTCTTCACCATTTTTGTCTATGACCTTAAAATCCACTCTCTCTGCCTTTTGATCATCTGGGATTTTCATTGTAGTCATGAAATGACCGGTCCCATCTGTTTCAAAAGTACCAATTTTATCATCGTCTATATAAAAATCAAATTCTTGTGATGCGCCAAAGTTTTCTCCGGTCACTCTAATTGACGAACCAATGTTTGGTTTTTCTGGAACAATTCTGAATACTGACTCCTTTGTCATACTGGCTTTTGGGTCTTTATTTTGTTTTGAATCCTGGTTCCCTCCTGGTATCTTCTCGGCTATGACTTTACCTTGGCCTATTTGTCTGTCTTTGTCATCTAATACTTTCCAGTTAATTCCCGAATCGGGCTTGTCTGTCTTAATTCCAAATTTTACAGACTCTCCTGTGCTGATTGGGTCAGGTGATTTAAACACAATTACTCCTTGTGGATTTTTATCACCTACCCATCCTTTTTCAGTTTTAAATGATTTGAAATTAAAATCGCTTGCAAGCCAAATTCTTATCGTATTAATTTCTTCATTGGAATTGTTTTTTATTTCCATAATCGTTGTTTCACCTAATGCAAAGCTTCTGACTGTTATTTCTTCAGCATGTATGTCTGGCGGCAATGCAATTAGCATTATTGAAAATAACAGTGTAGTTGAAAGGAAAATTCCTCTAGATGAGGATCTATTCATATATTTCAAACTTTTCATCTCTAACTTAAACCTTGAATTGATTTTCCTATTTTTCTATTTGTGAGTTTAGTGTTTTTCATGAGAAAACTTCTTAAACCTTAAATCTTGGTCTTTTGAAATTTGTCCAAGTCTGGTTTTGTGACCACGTTTTGATACTGCCTGATTCGCTCTGCAATTAGTCTGTACAATGATCTGAATTGATCTTTAGTCTTATCTGATAGAAAAGTTGCTTCTTCAAGTGTGATCTTCTCACAAATATATCTGGTAATTTCTTCATTGTCAAATTCTTCCCAATCCTCTTCCCTATGCTCCTGCCATATTTTTTTTAATTTATCTAAAATTCCATTTCCTTCTTTGGATGCAACATCTTGGGGTGTCAGATTTGAAAAACCTTCTTGTCTTAATTTTATTTCATATGTCTGATTAACTGGGTGCAAGTAATCTTCAAGAGCAATATAATCTTCAATAGACTCTAGTTTCTTCCCTTCCCTCTCAAAAAAGATAGTCTGGATGGCTGAAAATTCATTTGATACTAGCTGTGCTGAGATTTGTTTGGATTCTTCAGAGTTATCTAATAAAACAAATGTCCTGTATCCGTGATTTCTATAAAAAATAGCTAAAGGCAAGACTGAGTTTTTGTTATATGCTGCAATCACATTTAATGGATTCATTGATATATTTGGATCCTGTAAAAATTTGTCAAATGCATTAAGGTACATTGCGTCAGATATGGTCTCTACAATAATTATGGGCCTGGAATTTGTTCCTATTTCTCTGTCTACAATCGATTCAACTTGTCCCCTACATAGTCCATACAAAATTGGTGTGAGTGTTTTGTCATCTGCATTCCAGTAGTCATAAAATATTCTACTCAGATGTTTTCTTTTATCCAATTCCACCACAAGCAGATTGCCTGGAGTATAATCAAATATCATAAATGGCGAATGTGTTGCATACAAGACTTGATTTGATCCTGCCAAATTTTTTAACAAATCTGAAATTCCCATCTGTTGTGTAGGATGAAGATTTCTTGCCGGTTCATCCAAAAGCAGCAGCGCCTCTTTTAATTCTGCCCTTTGTGTCTCTGCTGCAAAGTTTACAATAAATGAAAATGTCCATTTGAAACCTTCTGCCCTTCGATTTAGTAATCCGGTGTTAGTAATTGTTCCATCTTTGTGTACATCTGAAATTACCACACTCATGATATTGCCAGGATTATATCGTAAATCTACATGAATAGGATCCCCCTTCCATGCGGGATTTAATTTCTTGGTTAATCTGTTGCTGGCAGAATTAAGCAGTTTGATACATTTTGATGGACTTTCTTTTACTTCATCTAGTTCTTTAATATCCAATTCTGCCAGATAGAATAGATTTCTTACCGTTTCTGCCTTGTCAAACTCTTCCACAAATTCAATTGAATCCGGGCGTTCTCCTTTTTCTTCTCTGAGATATTCATTGAGATTAATATTTCCATAGATTTTTTTATAATCTGAAAAATAAACAAATCTTGGATGTATCTCAGATGCAATAAAGTTATGTAAAGCAGATTTTTGACTTTCACCACTTAAAAGATTTGAAAATTGATTTTCAGGGTTCTCATAGATTTTTTCCCATTCTTCAATAACTTTTTGTTCTTGAATTGCTATTACATGAAATTGATTGCTAAATTCTGCCATTCCACTATCAAACACTTCCTGATTTTTTGGTACTTCTTCTTCAAAGAATTTTGTATTGATCTGTATTCTTAGGTGATTTGGAATCGTGTCCAAGAATCCAAAAATCTGTCTTGAGAAATTCTCCCATGAGTTTAATTCCTTACTATCATTTTCACTGAATTCCATGTCATCAAATTCATACTGGACTATTGGACTCCGATTTGTTCTAAACAGTTTAATTTTTTTAATTTCTGGCAATCCTGGAAATTTTGCTTTAATCAGACTGATCTCATGCTGGCTTAACTGGAATTCCCCCTCTGCTAATCTCATCTCTTCTTTTAACTCTTCGTTCATTTCATCACAAAGATCCAATTCTGAAATCTCTTCATCCTTGTTTAAGAGTGTCAATGCTTGAAGAATTGTGGTTTTCCCACTTTCGTTTCTCCCAACAAAGGCGGCCAAGTCTCCTACCGTGATTTCTCCAGAATCGTGAATGCATCTATACGCTCTCACTCTAAATTTTCTAAGTCTCATCTAGCGATATTTAGTTGGCTACGATTTAACTTATTCGTCATATTGATCTTAATCAATGGAATTTTGCTAAATAGATATAAGGGAATTATCAATTCTAAAACAAAATGGGGCGTAAGAGAGTTTTTGCAGTGTTTGTCTTTCCTGTAATTTTCTCTATTGTATTTGGATCTGCGGTCTTGGCCAATGTGCTTCAAGAATATGATCGAGAATTAAATTTGTGGCCCATGTCTTTTGAAAATTCACATAAATCTTCTATTGAAATCATTGGATTATCTAAGCAATACTCTGTTTCAGAACCTATTGAAATTCAAGTAAGAGTTAATGACTCTTCATTTGATTGTGGTGATCTTTATGTCACCATCTATCCTTCTGGAAAAAGTGATGCAGTTACTCAGGGCAGATTTTTTGAGCAATGCATTGAAAATGAGAATAACCTTCTTCCTATTGGAGATAAATTCTCCAAGATTGTTGATTCCTCTGGATCGTATGATATAGTCACAGAATTGGTTTCAGTAGAACTAAATACTATCTCTGAACAAGGAACTTTTATTGTTAGATAGGAATGAAATATTGATTGATAAACAAGAAATTAAATTAAAAAAGAAGGTGATTTGATGGCAAAGAAAAAAGATACTCTAATTGAAGAAGCAGAAAAAATAAAGGCAGATATTGCCAAATTAAAAAAGAAAAAGGAAATGCTAGATTCATCTGCTACAAAAGTAGTTGAGGCAAAACCTGCAAAGAAAGCTTCCAAATTAAAAAAGAAAAAGGAAATGCTAGATTCATCTGCTGCAAAAGTAGCTGAGGCAAAACCTGCAAAAGTAGCTGAGGCAAAACCTGCAAAAGTAGCTGAGGCAAAACCTGCAAAAGTAGCTGAGGCAAAACCTGCAAAAGTAGCTGAGGCAAAACCTGCAAAGAAAGCTTCCAAATTAAAAAAGAAAAAGGAAATGCCAGATTCATCTGCTCCAAAAGTAGCTGAGGCAAAACCTGCAAAGAAAGCTTCCAAATTAAAAAAGAAAAAGGAAATGCCAGATTCATCTGCTGCAAAAGTAGCTGAGGCAAAACCTGCAAAGAAACCTGCCAAAAAACCTACAAAAGTAGTTGAGACAAAACCTGCCAAATTAAAAAAGAAAAAGGAAATGCCAGATTCATCTGCTACAAAGAAAGATGAGGCAAAACCTGCAAAGAAACCTGCCAAAAAACCTACAAAAGTAGTTGAGACAAAACCTGCAAAGAAACCTGCCAAAAAACCTACAAAAGTAGTTGAGACAAAACCTGCAAAGAAACCTGCCAAAAAACCTGCAAAAGTAGTTGAGGCAAAACCTGCAAAGAAACCTGCCAAAAAACCTGCAAAAGTAGCTGAGGCAAAACCTGCAAAGAAACTTGCCAAAAAACCTGCAAAAGTAGTTGAGGCAAAACCTGCTAAAGTAAAGAAATTAACCAAAAAAGAATTAGAAGAAGCTAAAAGAATAGAAGAATTAACCCTCGAAGAAGAATTAGAAGAACAGCTTACTGATGAAGAAATTGAAAATTTCCAAATTGAAAAGGTTGACATGGAAAGGTTAACAAACAAAGTTTCTGATATTTTAGCTGAAAAAGAGTCTGATGGAATGTTCCAAGGCGAACTCTGGAAAAAGCTCAAGCTTACAAATCAGATTGGTTCTCGTTTAGCACTGAAACTTGAAAGAATGGGTACAATTACTAGAGAAAAACTCCTTGAAAATAATCGTTGGACATACAAATTAATTTTAAAGAAAACTCCAATTAGTACACAGTCAATTGAAAATGCACCATGTTTAGTTTGTCCTGTAGAACAGAAATGTTCACTTGACGGTGAGATTAGTCCTAGAAATTGCCAATTCATTGAAGATTGGGTAATTGCTGAATTAAAGAAACCCGTGAAGGCTAAATGAAACTAGCAGATGCACGCAAAGATCACTATCGCAGATTAGCCCATGAGCAGGGTTTTAGAAGCAGGGCTGCATTCAAACTACAAGAATTAAACCGGTCTTATCGCCTGATTGGTCCTGGTTTTAATGTACTAGATCTTGGATGTGCACCAGGAGGTTGGACTCAAATGGCTATGAAGTTGGTTGGAAACCAAGGAAAGGTAATGGGGATTGACCTGTCCTACGTTGAAGAAATCCCTGGAGCTCATATAATCCGAGAAGATATTGAAGATGAGCATGTCGTTGATGAAGTTATGTCTTACTTTGGGCGTAAAGTCAATGCTGTAATCTGCGATCTCTCTCCTCAGGTTAGTGGAAATTGGTCTATTGATCATGCTAGACAAATTTCCCTGAATTATAGTTGCACAAAAATCATGTCCAAAGTTTTAGCTCACAAAGGCAATGCAGTCTTCAAAGTTTTTGACGGTGAATTCTCGATGGAATTCAGAGATTATATCAAGAAAAAATTTGCCAGAACCAATCTTACAAAACCTGTTGCTAGTAGAAAACAAAGCAGCGAATTGTATCTTGTTTGTTTAGGCTTTACTGGATAGTCTTAAAAATTTTAATTATTTCCTTAATGTTTGCATTAGTCTTAAATCCCGTTGAATCAAATACAGTGACGCTAGCTAAAAAATTATTTTCCCGTAAACTTGTGATTACTTTTTCTAGTTTCGGCGGGGATGATTTCATTAAAGATGCAATCTCGTCTACTGTAAAATAAATCCCGTCCATGTTTGCCTCTTCTATACATTTGAGTAATGTTTTTTCACAAATTTTGTCTGTTTCCAGTTTGGAGTTTTCATTTAGCATATCCTCAACAAATTCCTTGTCAAAAATGTTCCCAATCCATAAAGGACCAGCTATGCTAATTTCTGATTTGCATAGCTCACATTCCTGGCGTTCTTTAAGAGAAATTTTTCTATGACCACAGCTTTTACAATGTAAAATATATCCTAGGTTTTCTTGCTGATCTGGCCTGTTGAGAATTTTGACGTATGTTCTATAGTAATGCATTTCACTTTCAACAAATATGGGAATTACTGTTACCCCGAGTCTTGCTGCCACTGTTCTAAGAGATCCCAAAATCAATCTAATTGCAATCTCATTGCCATATTCTGTTCTAATTGGAATTCCGCCATACTTTCTTTTACATGCAGACTGAAACAATCCATTTAAAACCTGAAGATCTGTGGCTGCAGTTGATAATATGCCTCCATGCATGGTTGCCCTAATCCCACAGTCAAAAAATGCCGCAGGTGAGCCAAAAGGATCAATGTCTACAATCGAACCTCTTTCTCCTTTTCTTGAATAATTACTAAAAAACCTGCATGCTTCCTTTTCTGAAAATTCTATATTTTTTATGGCATTAAGATTTGAAGAATATTCTGCCATTTTGAGTGCTGAAGGATTTAGATCGTTAATCACAATCTTTTCAATATCTAACTCATTTGCAACCCGTAGTCCCCTAGCTCCTATTCCTGAAAGGCCGTCTAAGAAAATTTTTGGTCCCTGAAATTTGTTAAGAAAAGCAGAATATGCAATAATGGAAAAATCCCTATTGAGTTTTGCTTTTGGATTAAAAAATGCTGGTTTCATGGGAGGAGCCTTATCCGTAATTGATTTTTTTGGAACGAGTAGTTTTGTTTTACCTTCAGTTATTTCTTGAAGGGTATCATCTGGAAATTCCAATTAGATTTCATTTTTTCTAAACGTATAACGGTTTAATACTTGTGTTTTAGGACACAATTCGTGCAAATTTGTGGTATCGATGATGCTGGACGCGGTCCCATGCTGGGACCATTGGTAATTGCCGGTGTATTGCTGGATAAAAAAAATTTAAAAAAATTAAAGGCTTTGGGTGTAAAGGATTCAAAAAAACTTAGCCCTAAATTACGTGAATATTTGTACAAAAAAATCATTGAAATTGTAGATGACTACTATATTGCAAAAATTTCCCCCAGGTCAATTGATGCTAGTGTAAAAAAGCACTGTCTGAATGGTTTAGAGGCAAAATACATGGCAAAGGTTGTCTCCAAATTAAATCCTGATGTTTCATATGTTGATTCGTGTGATGTTAACCCAGCTAGATTTGGAAAAGCAATCTCCAAACTGTCTGATGATCATAAGATCAAGTCATACCATCGTGCAGATGGCAGGTTTGTTGTAGTATCTGCAGCGTCTATTCTTGCCAAGGTTACTAGGGATAGGGCAATTACAAAATTAAGAAAAGATCATAATTTGGGCAGTGGCTATCCATCTGACTCTGTAACCGTAAAGTTTGTAACAAAATATTATAAAAAAAATCACAAGATGCCTAAATTTGTGCGTAAAAGCTGGAAACCCGTACAAAGAATAATTGAAAATAACTAGTCCTTGAATCTTGCAATTACCATTGCGTGGTCTTTATCATAAGGGTGCAAGTCTATGGTCTGCAGAACGTCAAATCCCGGCTTTAACTTTTCTTTTTCTTCTTCAACAATTCTTTTTGGATTCTTTGTAACATCGATACTTCTAGTCTTGATAACCAAAAAGAAATGACCTCCCTTTTTTAGGAATATTTCACAATTATCAATTGCAATTTGTGTCTGATCCGGCTGTGCAATATCCACGTATACGACATCGACTTTTCCAAACACTGAAAAATATTCTTTTGGCCTTCTGGCATCTTGTAGAATTGGAATAATGTTTTTTCTATGTGTTACAACCCTGTCTAAAAAATCCCTTGCCACTCTACTTGTATGCTCTACTCCAAAAACTATTCCGCTAGGTCCTACAATATCTGAAATGTGACTAACTGTAGTTCCAGTCGATGCCCCTAAATACAAAACCTGGCTTTTATTTTCAAAAGGAAAATAATCTAGATTATTCATGATTGCCGCTGCCAGCTTGCTTCTAAACGGATCCCATAACCTGTATTCAATTCCTTTTTTGATGATCAGTCTTTCCTTGTACACCTGATTTCCAGGCACCATGTTTTCTGTAGCTAGTCTTTCTTCTCCCTCTGATTTTATCCAAAAAAATGATTGATTATCTTCTTCCAAACCTGCTTCTCTTTTTATTTGAATTAGATCCTTCTCTTCTGTCTCCTCCTCCTCCTCTGCGGTCTCCCCTACTACTCTTACTTACATCCCTGCCTCCTCTGTGCACTCCTCTCCTTTCATCTCTTCTTGGATTATCCCTAAACCCTCCTCTCTCCCTTCTAAATGATGGAAGTGGTCTGGTATCCTTTTCGGTAGGATTTTTGTATTTTTCCCCAATTTCATCAACTCTAACATTGAGTTTTTCAAGCAAAGTTTGGTTTAATCCCTCGCCATAAACGTCAACTCTTGCAGCGATTGCTGCTTTAGCAGCTATTGCACGAGCAATTTTTCCTCTTTGCCATCTTGGAGATGCGTGAACCCTTGCATGTTGAAATAGTAATCCGTGTTTTGGCGGTTGGGATCCTGTCCTCAATGATCTAAATAATGCTTTTTCAGCTCCTATAACTTGTATTGTGCTGGCAGGAAGTGCTGCCAATTTTTTAATACTTCCAACTCTTCCCAAAATCCTTGCGCCTACTGCGGTACCAAGTATTGCTGAGAGGTTTGGCGCAATCTCTTGCATTTCTGTTTCAACATGTTCTTCAAGTTTCTTGCGCAGCTGGTGAAAATCCAAAATCTGCTTTGCAATTGATTGTACTATTGCCAAATTAACGTCTGAAATATCCCCTCCCCTACTTTTTGATGACATCAATGACAGCATCTCTACTTTTGATTCTGGAAAACCGGCTTCCTCAAAAACTTTTCTAGTCAGTGATTCCCGCTTTCCTGCCATCACTATCTGTGCATATCCATTAATGCTATCAATTACGTTCTCTAACTCTGGAAAATGCAATCCGTACCATTCCCTAAGTCTTGAACTTAGGACATTTGCAATCTTGTCAATTTCATCTAAGGAACCAATTGCTTGAATCACGTGAAGATCTGGATTTTCTGATACTTCGGCAATCTTTGAGGATGATAACCCAAGTGCAAACTCCCTTAACTTACCAAGCGTATCTTGTAGATTTGATGCAAAGTCTGAATCAACAATAATTTGTGGTTTGTTTGCCTGAATTGCATCTAATTCGGCTCCCTCCATTAAATAACAGTCAATTGAATATTTTTTTAAAATTGCAAGCAATGATTCATCGCTTACTGAAAATCCCCTATGAGTTGATGCTAAATAGTTTACAAGTTCATTTAGTTTTGATTCCTTATTTTTCACTAAAAGATACTCTTTGACTGCGTTTGAGAAAGGAAATGCCTTGTCTAGTCTTCCATCATTGAAAACTGAAATTCCCAATTCTGTCAAAATTACAGAATACATGACTAGTTGATCCTAAACCACCTTTAAAAAAGGTAACAGAATCAGGAATCAACCATTATATTCGAAACTAAGCTCATTAATCAAAGTGAAACCCAGCATTGCAGCTTCCATTGGCCCTATTCAAATAGACAAACCTGTGATGCTTGCATCTGGAATTCTAGGCATATCCTTAGACGTGTTTAATCGACTTTATGCGTCAGGTGCAGGTGCAGTTGTTACAAAATCTCTAAGCACTGCCCCCTGGGAGGGATATGCTAATCCTACCATCTTCAGCGTAAGGGGCGGTGGCTGGATTAATGCAGTAGGACTGTCAAATCCTGGCGCTAGAAATTTTGCAAAAATGATTGAGCCAAATCAGGATGTTCCAATAGTTGTCAGTTTGGTGGGTTCGGTTCCTGATGATTTTAAAATTATGCTTGAAGAATTTGAGAATTGCAAAGTCAAAGCATATGAGCTAAATCTGTCTTGTCCTCATGTTGCCCATGTTGGATTGGAAGTAGGCGATGATCCTGGATTAGTCAAGGAAATTGTCTCCACTGTTAAAAATTCCACAAATGTTCCCGCAATTGCCAAAGTGGGTTTGGGTACTAGCAACTACTTGAATACTGTTAGTGCTGCAATAGATTCCGGAATCGATGCAATTACTGCAATTAACACCGTACGTGCAATGGCCATTGATGTCAAAACAAAGCGGCCTATTCTTAGCAACAAGTTTGGAGGCTTGTCTGGAACCCCAATCAAACCAATTGCATTAAGATGTGTCTATGAGATTTCTTCCAAATTTGACATTCCTATTATTGGCTGTGGCGGAATTTCCACCTGGCAAGATGCTGTTGAATTTTTTCTAGCCGGAGCTTCTGCTGTTCAACTTGGCAGTGCCATAGGAGATAACTGGATCGGGGTTTTTGATGATATTAACAGAGGGATTTTAGAATATATGAACAAGGAAGGCTATTCTACAATAAAGGATATGGTGGGACTTGCAAAGAAATCCTAATCATCCCACAATTGTTACTGTTGAAAAAATAGTTGACGAGACTCCTACTGTTAGAACGCTGGTTTTCTCCGATGATGTAATGCCAAATGTTTTGCCTGGTCAATTTGCCATGGTCTGGATTCCCGGTGTAAATGAGCTGCCGATGAGCGTTATGATTTCAAAAGAGTCTGGAAAAGCTGCATTTACTGTAAGAAAACACGGGCCTTCATCTACTGGATTATTCAATGTTGGAGTGGGGGGACAAATTGGAATTCGTGGTCCCTATGGAAATTCATTTGACGTTAAGGAGGGCAAACTGCTGCTAGTTGGAGGCGGAACCGGACTTGTTCCAATGATGAGGCTGCTTACTTTTGTAAAGCCCACTGATGATGTTACCGTGCTAATGGGCGCAAAATCACGAGATGAGGTCTTCTTTGAGGACCTGGCAAATGATCTATTGAAGAATAATTCACATTCTGTGATTGTCTCTACTGATGATGGCAGTTATGGTGAGAAGGGATTTGTCACTGATGTGGTTGAGAAATTGGTTGATAAAACCCGATTTGATGCCGTGTATGTATGCGGCCCTGAAATTATGATGTATAAAACTGTCCAGTCTGCCCATTCAAGAAATATCTTTGTTCAGGCTAGCCTTGAGCGGATGATGAAGTGCGGTGTTGGCATATGTGGCAGTTGCTGTGTGGGAGAAGATCTTGCATGTAAAGATGGGACCGTCTTTGATGGGGAACATTTGTCTAAAAATAAGGAATTTGGTCATTTACATAGAAACAAGGCTGGAATCTTAGAGAGTTACTAGGTTTGACTAGCAAGGTTTAAAATAAATCAGAAAATTATTTCCGTGAAGGGTATGGGTCATCCAAAGATAGTCTTGACGGCTGATAGGACACTGATGTCACCTTATAGGGGGCTATCACTTGCAACCTTTTTTGGATGTGCTCCGGCACTTGATCCTAATAGGGACAAAAGCAGTTTTTGGTACAAGATTTTGAAAAATCAGGTAACTCCCAAAGTCTTATTTGACTTTATATGTAATTGGTCCCCTGACATTGACGGTGTTGCAAAGTATGCTCCATATGGCTTGAGAAAATTAGAAGCCGGACTGCTTCGTGACGGCTTTAGCAGACAGGATGTTGTAGTTGCGCATCCAAACCATATTGAAAAATTCATTGGTCCTGAGACTGAAGTTATTGGAACTTATGAGATGGATCCTCTTGGAATGGGTCCGGTTACCATGACCTTTACCTATGGCAGAAAGCAGACATCTTATGATGAATTTTACAATGCAGAGCTGCATCACAGAATTAAGGATGCCAAGGCAAGAACCGGAAGTAAGGCCAAAGTAATTTCTGGCGCATCTGGCACCTGGCAATACAATTATGATCCTGCAAAAATTGAAGAATTTGGAATTTATGCAATTCTAGAAGGAGAACTCGGCGGTATCGCACCTGAAATTGATGGACATGCAGGTCGTTTCTTTAACTATTTGATTAACGGTGATTTTGAAAACATGGATCCTTTCAGAAAGAGAAGCGATTTCAAAGTTAACATTAAAGAATTTGAGAGGGAAGGCAAAAAAATTCATGGCAGATTTGTCAATTTCTGGGACAGGCCGGAACTAGAAGAAATTCCTGATATAGTCGAGCCTAGCATGCATGGAATGGTTGAAGTAATGAGAGGCTGTGGCAGGGGCTGCAAGTTTTGTGATGTCACGCTACGATCTTTGAGATACTATTCTCCAGAAAAAGTCAAAAAGGAGATTCAGGTCAACATAAAGAAAGGCGGTTCAAAGTCTGCATGGATTCACAGTGATGATATTTTTGTTTATGGAATGGATCCTAGAACTGCAAAAGGCATGGAGCCAAACCGAGAGGCTTTGGAAGAACTATTCACTGCAATCATGTCCACCGGGGTTGAGCATACGAATCCGACTCACGGTACCTTGGCAGGAGCTATTGCAGATGAGAAACTGATTCCTAATTTATCTAGAATCATGAGGGCAGGTCCTGATAATATGATTGGCATCCAAGCAGGATTTGAGACTGGCAGTCTTAGGCTAATTGGCAAATATGCTGATAGAAAGCTTGCACCATATGATCCGTCTGAGTGGCACTGGGTTGTCAAGGAGGGTGTTAAAACTTTGAATCAGGATTACTGGATTCCCGCATTTACATTAATCATGGGCCTTGATAATGATGAAACTCCTGAAGATTCCTGGGAGACCATTAGGCTACTTAGTGAATTAGAACACGAGCAACCTGATTCAATGTTTACTGCAACTGCCTTGACCTTTGTCCCAATTGGCCTGTTGGAAAAATCTGACTTTTTCCATATTGGAAACGAAATGACTCCTGCACAATTGGGCGTCCTTTACAAGACTTGGCAACACAACTTCAAATATGGTATTCAAAAATTCATGACTAAAACTGGAGCAAAAGGTCCGCAGAGATACTTCTTTAATGCCATAGCCCGCTCCCTTGGCGGTGTACCTCTTGGCGCAATGGAGAAATATGCACGTAGAAAGAGCAAGGAGCATGAAAAAGTCATAGAGACTGTAAAGGCCAAATACTGGTAGTAGTTATCCAAATACATAAATTTACTAATTCTTCACTCAGACTATGGCAACACACGGTTCGCTTACCAAGGCAGGAAAAGTAAGAGGTCAAACCCCCAAGGTTGAGGGTAGAAAAATTGTAGGTACTAGTTCTAGTGTTGGTAACAAAAGTAATTTTAAGAAACGATTTGTCTTGGGCAGATATCCTGGCCAAAACAAACCCGGACAAAGAAGAAAAAGGCGCTAGTCTGTCTTAGAATATTTCGCCGTTTTACGATCATCTTTTTAGACAGGTTCTGTTATCTTTGTGGTACAAACAACAGGTAGCACCCTTTTGGGACATCAAACAGTCTTTGTATAATCTACCACTTTTCTGGCAAAGTCTGTGTCAGTAAATGTGACACATTTTATATTTTCGAACTTGCATTGCTCTATCATTTTGGTGTCTCTGGTAACAATAACCAAATTATTCTCTCTTGCAAACTTTACAACCTCTGGATCCCCTGCTTCCTTTGCAGGACATCCATTATCTCCTACCTTTCTGTATTTTACACTGTTTTCCAAAAATCTTGCCAGACCTAAAGCATTTTCATCTAAGAGAAATTCAATCTCTGTCATGCGGTGTTATTTTCTAGGATTCACATATGAATCAACCCTTCCCTTAAGAAGTTTCCAAACTTTTTTCTGTTCTTTGTCATCTTTTGGAAGATATCGTTGTATCCAAATCTATTACATCTGATGACAGTTCTAGTGTTGACTCTGCAATATTGCCAGTCTCCACTGCTTGATTTGGATGAGTTGATGAGAATGAAATACTTGCAAAATTTGTACTGATCAATTTTATATCCTCACAATAAATTTTTAGTATTTCAGATGGCATGCTTTTGTGACTCTTCCACTGTCAGATCACAATGCTCTCTTAACTCTGATCAAAACTTATCTTCTTGTATTTTTTTTAATCTTGAGTATGTTGGACAAAAAATTATTCATAGATGTCTCTTCTAATACTATCCTTCTTTGAACTTCCAAATGAATTCATTATCAATTATGGTATTCAATTCAAAGATGTTTGTTGAATAATCCACTATTTGGGGATAATTGCAAGGGATTAATGCTTTGGATGAGGCATCTGCATGAATAAAGTCAGCAAAGATATCTTCTTTGATTTGTCTTGTGCCATTAAACTGTAGAATTGTAAGATAACTAGTGGAATCTTTTGCATCTTCCTGACAGCGTGTAACAAAACTATCGCCGACACCAAATTCTCTTTCAAAGTCTTCAAAATCATTTATTGGCCAAGGAGGCAGTTCACCATCATTCCTAAAATTAATTTTCACAGTTTGGGCATCTATCAATGTAATGTCAATTAATTTCTCTGAAAATGTGTCATTAATTCCTTTGAATAGAGGGCTATCAACATGTGTATAATTAGGATAAATTTTACTATTTTTTATTGGTGCTGTGTATGTGTAATGATCAGTCAATGCATTGTAATTAAGTGGAATCACCACTGTTACTATTGCAATAATTCCAACTATTAGCAGAATTGAATTTTTCATGTATTAGTATCATCAAAAAAAGAAAAAAAGGTTATTGGTTGGTCCAATAATAGGAGCCAGGACTTTCTACGAGAATTCCAACAATAAATGGATGGGATGCTGAGGAATCATTATGACTAGCATACGCACATCTGTTGATTTTTATATCATCATCACTCAAATCTGTTCGCAAAGATTGTGCTAGGTATGGAGTTGTTTCAACTTTATTGACAATGGTTTGTGAACCAGTATAGTTGTCACATACTCTTCCATGGAAATACATGCTATAATCTCTTTCAACATGCCTTAAATTGGGGAAGCCATAACTATCATGATCAATTGAGTCTGCCCCCATGGTTGTTTCATCCCAGATTTCATCACAGTTTTTATAATAGCATGCACCTAGTTTTATTTTACCATGGAGATCATATGAAACTTGAACTTTGGTCCAAGCGTATGCTTCTGGTAAAACTAGATCCCAAAGATCAAATGATACATCGTTTACTTCAGCCTCTATTTGTTGGATTCTTTCAATTTCTTCTGCTGTTGCACCCGGTTGATGTTTTAGTGCATCAACATCACATTTTGAATCTCGTTGACAATAGGCAACATGTGAAACTTCGCCCCAGTAATCTTCATCTGAAATGAATAATTCGATTGGAACGCTACCGAGTTCAGCTAGTTTGTTAAAATTATTGGCATGTTTTTTTGCCAAGTTAACAAGTTTTTTGTCACCAAGAATCTCTATTAGTCTATCTATAACACCATTTTCGGTTGTTGGAACTGTATATTGTTCTTCAATCCAATCATGGTATCTTGAAACAGTTTCACTTGGGTTGTATTTGCCATTAGCTTTATCTAGTTGAGCTACCAGCAATACAATTTCGTGGCCGTCACCAACAGATTCTGTAATTGTCTCAAAGTTGTGGATTTTAGAAATTAGTTTTGCATTTTCATTATCCAGACCGTCTTTTACCTTGTTTCTTTCAACAAATTTGTTTACAGCTTTTTCAGAAATTTCAAAATGCTGCGCATCTTTGTAACTAGATAACCATTTATCACCAACTCTTTGGAGTAGTTCATCATATGGTACCTCATTATCTCGTAGTGCTTTTTGTTTGTATTCATTGATTTTAACATCAGTCGATGATTCTGCAAAAGCCATATCTGTTGCAGAAAACGGCATTATCATTGCAACAATCAAAGATACAAACAGTACTGTTTTGAAGTTGTTTGTAGTCATTACCATTACAATAAATCATTGATTACTTAAGAAAATCTTTAATTTGAATTGATCATGTTTCACTTGAAAATCCCAATCAAAAAATGCCTAGACAAAATAGATTCTTAGTTGAGACCTTACAGTTGTTAATCACAAATGAAAGAAACTATTACAATTACTCAAACTCAATTCCTACATTTTCAGATCTGTTTATCAGTACGCCTTCTACACGACATACCATAACAGGCAATTGGAGCGGCGATTTTAAAATCAATTGTTGATTCTGATTCAAAAATATACCGATGTCCTTACTGCAATCTAGTAATTCAAAAAGGTAAGACACCATGTCCAAGATGTAGAAAACGGGTAAGGTGGGTATAATGGAAGATGTTAAAAAACTACGGAAATAGACACCACAATAACACAAAGAATTTTTCTTATAGCTGGATTAGGCATAGCAGTGACATGCTTCATTATTGTTTATCTACATGATACTAAAACGATGATTCTTGATGATCTTACATGGTACAAATTTTATTATTTTCATCAATGTCTACTGTGGGAAGGTATTTGTTTGGAAGTGGAACTGCAAGAAAATAATATATCATATTAATTTAAATTGTTTATATGAAATTTTATTCTGAATCACGAATAAATCTAAACAAATCTGAGATATTCAAAACAGTAAATTAATTTAAATCTATAAGGAATTACTAAAAACAATGATTACAAAAAATATTGATTATTTAGAATATGATGATATTAAATCATTAATGGATAACAAGATGCCTGAAAGCGATATTTTGGATTATAAAGAATGCATTATAGGGGACGCAGAATTAACAAAACAAGTTAGCGCGTTTGCAAATACTCATGGCGGACATATTGCATTTGGAATAAAAGAATCGGGTAAAGGTGGTATCCTATTGCAATAAATGGAATTTCTGAGAAAATCAATAAAGAACGAATTGAACAAATAATACTATCAAATATTTTCCCCAGATTACAGATAAAACAAAAAATAGTAAATAATGAAAAAGACAATTCATTTCTAATTTTACAAATACCTGATAGCGGATACAGGCCTCATTTTGACAATAAATCTCAAAGATATTACAAACGATTTCAATTCGAATCAATACCTATGCAAGAGCAAGAGATATCTGACATGTATAAAAATAGATTTCATAACTTGGATGATCTCAAAGAATATCTAAAAAGATCTGTTTTACAGTTTCCACTTACGCGATTTCATCAAGTACGACTTGAGATTGCACAAACTTTACAAGCACAAATCGTTGTAATTCCTATCATTTTGAATAATAATTTGATTGATGTAACTAAACGCAATGTATATGATAGATTAAATCCAAATGTTGTGAATTATGAACCATCCGGATATTTTAATGCTAGACGTTATGGCTTCCTTCCAGGATTTCCAAATCCTCACAAATTAGGGATTTTTTTTAATAGCATGGATGAAAAGAGAGCACTTGCAGTTCACAGAAATGGATGCATACAACATATTCATGATATAGGCTATGATAAAGACATACAACATCATAATGGTAATCTAAAAGTTAGTTTCATAAGACTTCCATTTCTGGCTGTAAAATTAATGCATGTTTTACAGTTTGCAGAAGATATTTTTTCACAATACAATTATTTTGGAGACGTAAAAATATTAGTTAAATTACAAAGTAATAATTCTGCATGGGGGTTAGAGGATGGAGAACGGAGTGACGATTATCAAATATTTTCTTCCCCCAAAACAGAAGCTGTTGAAGGAACTTCTCCAACTGAATATATGAAAACGTCATATGTCGAAAGGAATGTTCCGTCATCATATCTAAAGGCAAATTATAGTAAAATTACTTCATCTATAATGGATGAGATTTACAATTATTTTGAAATAATGAAATGTCCCTTATTTGATGAAGATGGTCAATATATACATGAAAAATTAAGCAGAGTACTCTAATTATCAAAAAACAAACAATGTTATTGTTTGATTTTTCTAGTTGTCATATTCATTCTTTTATTTGCATCATATTCTTTTGATTAATCGCATAATGTTTCAACCTAGTATCGATACAATAGTGCTCTGAATTCTTAGTTTTATCATGTCCTACAATTTGATTTGAGTCATACAAAAAACTCTATCAAAGTATTCAAAGATTACCAAATAAAAGAAAAAGAGTTGGTTATTTTTCTACAGGATCTAAATCATCAGATTCGATTTCTGTTGGTCTCTACCTCAGGTGTCTCTGCTGTAGCCTCTACCTCAGGCTCTTTTGTCTTTTTAGTTGCTTTTTTAGTAGGTGGTCATCCTGCTTATGATATTCTGTGTGTCTTCTGTGTTGTTGTTTTTCTTTTTGAATTGCAGTTAACATATCTTTAATCTATGTTTGATGTCTTACATTTCCAAGAAAATTAAGTTTGAGTGATTGTAATAGTTTCTTTCACTTGTAATTAACAACTGTAAGGCCTCAAGAACTAGGAATCTATTTTGTCTAGGCATTTTTTGATTGGGATTTTCAAGTGAAACATGATCAATTCAAATTAAAGATTTTCTTAAGTAATCAATGATTTATTGTAATGATAATGACTAGAAACAACTTCAAAACAGTACTGTTTGCATCCTTGATTGCTACAATAATACTGCCACTTGGCAGTAGCAATCTTGTAGAGGCAAGTGATGCCGACAGTATAAAAAACGTTGTCATAAAGACAGAAAAGTTCAAAAACCACATAATGGATGATGCTGCAAAAAAACTTGTTAAGATCGAACAAAAGCTAGAAGACGCAGACACATCAGCTAAAGAAGAAGAAATTCTGCACAAGATGCAGCAAGTAAAGCAAGATGCACTATCCAAACTGCCTGAAGTCAATCCAGAAAAAGAATTAGAGTACAGACTATCTACTGCAAAATTAGTTGAAAAACTAGTTGACGAAAACCGTCAAAGTCTAGACAAGCGTGTAATTCCTTTTACAACTGTTGGATATAGTTCTGTAGCAGATGCCATACTGGTTGGAATCGATCCTGATCATGTAACTCCCCAAGACATGCAGAGATATGCAGATTTCATTGCAGATATAGTACCAAATCATATCAAGGTAATAGTAGAACCCGGTGATCGTGTGTATAGTGATGAATGTCCAACTGCATCTTTTAGATGTGATCCAATTGAAGGTGGTACACAAATGCAAATGCAAGATCATGGCTACTGTACTGTAGGTCTCAAGGCAACATACAATGGTGCAGAAGGCTTTGTTACAGCAGGTCATTGTACAGATGGAAGTATTGGAGATGATGTTGGCCAACCAACATTGGCAAGAGTGATTGGAACAGTTGTACGAGAAACCTTTGATAGGAACAACTGGCTATTGTACTGTGATTGTGCATTTATAGAGTCCACAGTATCTGTAGCTGAAGCAATACTAGGTCTTTCAGACAGATATTACAGATCATACGCATAATGTGTCTGAAAATGATTGGGTAAAGATGTATGGTGCAGTATCAGGTGTTGAGACGGGTTATGTTACAAATCCAAGTACTTTTTTGTACGTGTCACAATCTAATACCATATTGCAGGATGTCGTATCAACTACATACGTTCGTGCCGGTGGTGATAGTGGTGCACCTGTAACAGAAGCATTTAGTGGAGATCCGGGATTTGTTGGAATACATGTGGCAGGCTCTAGTAATAATGCCTATTTTGTAAAACACAATCAATTTACAAATAATTTTTCTGGACTATCCTGGGGACTCTAACCCCTCCTTTTATTTTTTTTAAACAAGATAATTCTATCTATTGCAAGTCCTAGAATAATTACAGCTAGCGCAATTATTATTGGATATTCTATTACTGGGATATACTCAATACCACCACCACTATCATGAGAGACCACTTTTTCTGTACTCTCATAATACTTTGTAGTGATGTAAGATAGTGCAGATACAATGCCTATTGCAACAAATTTTATGCCATCATTGAAGATTTTTTTAAATCCTTCTATTTTGGAATCGCCTTCTTTTGTTGTCTTTGTTATGAAAATGTCGGATTTTATTCTAAAAAATCTGCGTTCAACTCCCTTTTTTACAATACGTTTTTTTGTTACATTAACTAGGTTTAACTCCTCTAATTTTTTGAGATGATGTATTACTAGACTCACTTGTATGCCTAGTTTTTCAGCAAGCTCATTTGTATAATGTTCTTTTTCAATTAATGCTTTAATTATACTTCTACTCGTTTCATTGCTTAGCAACTCTCCCAATTGCTTTAGTGAGTTATCATCGATGTAAAACAATTTGATTTTATGCGACATTAAACTAACCTATTTTTTGGTACATCATTAATAAAAATATTTTTTATTGCTGTTTATCTTGATTGCTTATGTGCAACAAATCCATCAATTAGTAAAATTAGCAATGTCTCAGCAATGATATGTTCAATCCAATGTGCTAATCTTGTCTTAATGTAATGGCTCTGTGACTTTCATTTTACAACAAAATAGATGCTACTATACACAACTAAAAAAAATCATAACAAAAAGCGACAATGTTGTATTCATATCAAAAACATTGAAAGCGAAATAAAATTAGATATTGGATCAGGTTAGATTCCATATCCCGAATTGAACACTAGGTGCAAATGTCCCGAGTTTGGAATAGTGTACCTTGAACAATAAGCTTATAAAGTACTAGTACCGTACTATACGGTATGGTAGAAGATTTAAGATTAGATAGTTTAGAGGGCGTAGGTCCTGTAACTACAAGAAAATTATCCGATGCAGGTATCCACAACGTCATGGACCTCATCGTTAGGGGACCTGTTGAAATTGCAGATATCACTGGAATGGAAAAAGATACTGCTGAAAAAATTGTAAACAAAGCCAGGCAACACTTAGTTGAAGGTGGATTAATTGCCAAAGATTTTGTAAGTGCAAGTGAGATTTACAAATACAGACAAAGTATTGGTAAAATTACAACTGGTACCAATTGTTTAGATACTCTCTTTGATGGTGGCATTGAAACCCAGGCATTAACTGAAGTCTATGGAGAATTTGGTTGTGGCAAAACACAATTTGCACATACCTTGTCTGTCATGGTTCAAAAAACCAAAGAAGAAGGCGGCCTTGAAGGCTCTGTTTTGTATATTGATACTGAAAATACTTTCAGACCTGAAAGAATTGTGGCAATTGCTCAAGCCCATGATATGGATCCTGAAAAAGTTTTAGATAACATCATAGTTGCTCGTGCATATAACAGTGCACATCAAGTGTTGATTTTAGAAGAAGCTGGTCCTGTAATTGAAGAAAACAACGTCAAACTCATTGTTGCAGATTCTGCAGTTGGATTGTTCCGTGCTGAATATCTTGGTAGAGGAACACTATCTGTTAGACAACAAAAACTGAATCATTTTGTTCATTTGTTGTCTAGAATTGCAGAAACATACAACTGCGCTGCAATTGCAACAAACCAAGTCATGGCATCCCCTGATGTCTTCTTTGGAGATCCAACTCGCCCAATTGGTGGAAATGTAGTTGCACATACAAGTACCTATAGAATTTACTTTAAGAAATCTGGCAAAAAACGAATTGCCCGAATGGTGGACAGTCCTCATCATCCTGAAGAGGAAGTAATCTTTGCTCTAGGTGAAGCAGGCATAGTTGATCCTGAAGAAGTTGAGAAAAAGACAAAAAAGACTACCAAAAAGACAACTACCAAAAAGGCAGCTAAAAAGGCAAAAGAGCCTGAGGCAGAAGCTACAGTAGAGACACCTGAGGCAGAAGCTACAGTAGAGACACCTGAGGCAGAAGCTACAGTAGAGACACCTGAGGCAGAAGCTACAGTAGAGACACCTGAGGCAGAAGCTACAGTAGAGACACCTGAGGCAGAAGCTACAGTAGAGACACCTGAGGCAGAAGCTACAGTAGAGACACCTGAGGCAGAAGCTACAGTAGAGACACCTGAGGCAGAAGCTACAGTAGAGACACCTGAGGCAGAAGCTACAGTAGAGACACCTGAGGCAGAAGCTACAGTAGAGACACCTGAGGCAGAAGCTACAGTAGAGACACCTGAGGCAGAAGCTACAGTAGAAATCGAATCTGATGATTTAGATCCTGTAGAAAAATAACCAATTCTTTTTCTTTTATTTGGTAATCTTTGAATACTCCTTTGATAGGGCTTTCTGTATGACTCAAATCAAATGTATTCTTTTTGATATTGGCGGTGTGCTAGTTGATTGGCACCAGTCATGGATAACAAAAGAAGTTTCAGATAGGTTTGAGGTTAACGAAGAAAAATTAATTGATGCTTTTGATAAATATTTGATTCAATTGGATTCAGGAAAGATAGATGAGCCTCTATTTTGGAAATATGTTGCAGATCATACTGGATCGTCCTCTTTATTACAGAATAGTTCTGAATCATTATGGACTACATATTTTAGAAAAAATGCAGAACCTAACCAGGATGTACAAAATCTTGCTGCTTCACTTCGAGAAAATGGCTTTACAATTGGAATAATATCTAATATAGAAAAAGTAACTCATGATGTTGTTGAAGATTGGAAAATGTTGGAACATTTTGAATATAAATTCATGTCTTACCAAATTGGACATTCAAAACCTGATTCTAGAGTTTACAAACATGTAATCGAACATTTGCCTTTTAAAGAACATGAAATGTTGTTTATTGATGATAAATTATCAAACGTAGAATCTGCACAAGAATGTGGAATTTCTTCAATTCAATTTATTGGATTGGATGATTTAAAATCTTCATTAAAAAAATTTAATCTGGAAATTTAGCCTCATTTTGCACCATCTCTTGATTAAATTAAATATAATTCAAAACATAAGAAAAATCCAATGACTGATCTTTACAGGTTACTTCCTGAAGAAATGGAACAGCTTGTACTCGATATGGGATACCCCAGATATAGGGCAGATCAAATTTTACTTCCATTATATTACAAATTTCCCAAAGATCTTCATGATATACCGCAGCTGCCTAAAAAATTAAGAGAAGAATTGATTGAATCAGGATACACGATTGGTTCTGCACAAGAAACCCATCGTATTGTAAGTCGTGATGGCGACACTACAAAATTATTACTCAATCTTGATAACAACAAATCTGTAGAAGCTGTATTGATGCAATATGACCCATCCAAAATTGGCGGTCATCCACGTTCTACAATCTGTGTTTCCACTCAGATTGGCTGCGCAATGGGATGTGTCTTTTGCGCAACTGGACAAATGGGTTTTGAAACAAATCTAAAGGCAGAACATATTGTATCCCAAGTGATACACTTTGCAGAACTATTGCAAGAAAGAGGAGAACACGTTACAAACTTAGTTTTCATGGGTATGGGAGAACCCATGGCAAATTATGACGAAATGATTAGGGCTGTAAAAATTTTAACACATGATAGGGGATTTGGGTTAGGCCAAAGGCACATCACAATTTCTACCATTGGAATCAAGTCCGGAATTGAAAAACTTGCTGAAGAAAACCTGCAAATTGGTCTGGCAATTTCCTTACACGCACCAAACAATGAATTAAGAAAAAAATTGGTTCCTACTGCCACCTCTAATTCCGTAGAGGAGATAATCAAAATGGGTAGAAAATATTTTAAAATTACTGGGCGTCGTGTTACTTTTGAATATGCCCTTATGGCAGGAGTCAATGATTCTCCTGAAATTGCAACAGAGTTAGCAAGACTCCTAAAGGGAAACGGCTCACATGTGAACCTGATTCCGATTAATCCTACTGCAGGTGATTTTCAGCGCCCTTCTGAGGATACCATACATGAATTTGAACAGATTTTATCCAAAGCTGGGGTAAACTGTACAGTTAGAGTTGAGAAGGGCACAGAAATTTCTGCTGCTTGTGGTCAGTTACGAACTGATCTAAAAGGCTGATTTCTTTATCTTCTTCTAAGTCTTAAAATAGGGCTTTCGAAGGTTTTACACTCATGGCAACTAAGAAATCGCATGGCCGTTCACATGGATTTAAGCATAAATCAAGATCTGTAATGAGGAAAAAGGCCCCAAGAGGAGTCTCATTTTTGTTACGTGAATACCATGCAGGTCAGCAGGCACTTGTCATAATTGATCCAAGACAGCACAAGGGGTTGCCACACAGGCGATATCATGGCAAAGTAGGCGTTATTACCAATGTTGGTAGGCGTGCAATCACGCTTGATGTAAAATTAGGCGAGAAATCGAAAACCTTAATCACTAGATTGGATCACATAAAACCATTCGGTGTATGATATGGAAGAAGTAAAAAAGAAACAAGCTATTTCTCTTTCAGAAGTTAAAGAAATTTTAGGCAAAGTTGATGTCGAAGAGATGGATCAAATTCAGCGCTGGACATATGATTATGTTTCAAAATTTGTGTCAACTGAATCAAAGGACGCAAAAGACATGAAGAAAAAACTGATCAAAGAATGTGAATTAACAGAGGATGAATCCGTTGAAATAGTTAACATTAGACCTACAAGTTTGGCGGAATTACGCTCCTTTACATTTGGTTGGAAAAAATTGATTCTTGCTGAAACCCTAGAAAAAATGCTCAAAATTATCAAGGAGCACTCATAAGTTTTTCGGAGTGTTCTATTTTGTCTCGGGCACAACCCTCAGCTAGAAAGTACGAAGAGTATGCATATGTTTTGGATTTTAATTCACGAGGAAAGTCCTCTACTGTGAGAGGAAGAGATGGAATAATCGTTACTGCAATTGGGGAGGACAGACTAACCCTGTTGGAAATCTTGGGAATTCCAAATTCCACATTTGAGATTGGTGAAAAAATATACATTGGAAAAGAAGGACGGACTAAGGTACTATCTGTTTTAGGAAAGATGGAATATAGTAAAATCTCGTCTTCTGCTCAAAGTGAGTTAGAGGCAGTTGTTGAAAGCATAGTGAGTGTAAATGAAGAAAAATTTGTCACGTATCTAAATAATGCGCAGCCATTAACACCTAGAGTTCATGCTTTGGAATTAATTCCAGGCATTGGAAAAACATACATGAAAACTATGCTTGAAGAACGAGAAAAGAAAAAGTTTCAAAGTTATCAGGATTTGCAAGAGCGTGTAGGATTCAAGGAACCTATAAAGCATATCTCCGAACGAATTTTAGATGAGATTACCGGAGAAAGCAGAATGAATCTCTTTGTTAAGAGATGATAAAACGGAAACAGCTTGGACAACACTTTCTGAATTCCAATGACATAGCAAAATTAATAGTATTTGAGGCTAAAATTACAAAAAGTGACACTGTATTTGAGATTGGAACCGGCTTGGGAATTCTGACATCCCTTTTGTGCCAGAAGGCCGGCACTGTAATTTCTGTGGATCTTGATAAATCACTCATTAATGATGCCAAATCAAAATTTTCTAATCTTGAGAATCTTGTCCTAAAATCTGGTGATGGATTAAAGAAAAAGATTTCTTTTGATATCTTTGTATCAAATCTTCCCTATTCTAGGAGTAAGGATGCCATTGAATGGCTTGCACAGACCTCCTTTTCCCATGGTGTAATCATGGTTCAAAAAGAGTTTGCTGACAAGCTGTTGGCAAAGTCCTCAAAACAGAGAAGGGCAGTAAGCATTATTGCAACACATGCATTTGAAATCAAGACTGCATTCAAAGTTGGAAAAAATAATTTTTCCCCTCAGCCAAGAGTTGATTCTGTTGTTCTGAAAATAACCAAAAGAAACCATATGGGCAGGGATCTAATCAAAACAATTAATAAAATTTTTTCATATAGGCGAAAAACTGTCAAAAATATCTTTAAACAATTTGGTAAAAAAAGTACAGTAAACAAACGAGTGGATGATCTTTCCGGAGATGAAATAATTAGTCTTGCAACGCAAATCCTTGAAAAATGATGAATATCCTCCATCCGAGGATACTTTTTTTATTGTAGATAATATTAAAAATGAAAAGGGTAATCGCGCTTTGGATGTGGGTAGCGGTTCAGGATATCTGACCAAGCTGCTGTCTGATAATTTTTCACTTGTGATTGGAACCGATATTAACTTTGATGTATTGAAGAATCAAACTTACAAAACAAGTAATTTGGTTTGCTGTAATGGCTCAGATGCGCTAAACATAAGATTTGATTTTATTGTTTGTAACCTGCCTTATCTTGCAACTGATGAAATCTTGGATATTGCAACTGATGGGGGTACCGAAGGATTTGAAGTTCCTAAAAAAATACTTGATTCTGCAGTTAACAATCTGTCTGTTGGTGGAAAATTCATCTTTGTGACCTCCTCACTGTCCAACCATCAAAAATTAATTGGTTATGCAGAAAAATCAGGCCTGAAAACCCGCATAATGGCAAGAAAGAAGCTTTTCTATGAAGAGCTAATCTTAGTAGAAGCTAAACTCTGATTATCTTCGCAAGTTTTCTTTGGCATATGCAATGATCGCATCTGTCATTTGTGTAGTTGATGCACTGCCGCCAATATCCCACGTAACTGCCTTGCCCTCGTTGACTACTCTTTCAGTTGCAGCAAAAATGGCGTCTCTTACCTGCCTTTCACCCATATAATCTGCCATCCAAGCTCCTGATAATACCGTTGCAGTCGGATTTACCTTGTTTTGTCCTGTAAATTGTGGGGCACTTCCGTGTGCTGCTTCAAACATTGCATACCTGTCTCCAATGTTGGCCGAATAAATTAATCCAATTGAACCCACAAGGGCTGATGCCAGTTCTGAAATAATATCCATAAATAAATTGGTGCTAACTAGTACAGACCCATTAAACTGTTCAGTTGCAATTACCATTTGCTGTGCCATGTTGTCTATGTAAATTTCAGATAACTCAATTCCGGTTCCCTCTACTGCCTTTTGCGTCTCATCCCAAAATATCCCGTCAGTTTGTTTTAGTATGTTCCTTTTTGTAACTGTGACCATCTTCTTCATGTTGAATTTGTTTGCCCAGTCTACTGCTGAATCAACCAGTCTTCTACTCCCATGTCTGGTGATCTTTCTAATTGCAATTGCAGCATCATCTGTAATTTTTGCCTCTACGCCCGTGTAGAGTCCTTCGGTTGCTTCTCTAAAACATACGCAGTCAAGTTTTCTGTCCGGTGTCAGTCTGTCATAAGTCTTAGTCGGTCTGATATTTGCATAAAGATCAAATTTTTGCCTTAGTGTAACTGCAACGCTTCTTGGGGCACCTGGAACTGGAATTGTAGTAGTTGGACCCTTAAAACAACAATCTGCATCCTCCAAAGTCTTCATGGTTGCATCAGGAATGTATGATGCATCTTTTCTGCCATTTTTGTCCCACTGTTCAGAGCCTGCCTCACAAAGAATTATCTCTGATTGAAAGTTACATTCTTTTAGTACCTTTAGCATTGAATCTACAACTTCAGGCCCGATGCCATCTCCTCTCATTACGGCTGTTTTTTTACTCAAAACTGCAGAATTTTGAGATAGTTATTATTTAATTCTACCTTGAATTTGAAACTATTACCATCTACATACTTTGTATAGTGATGATTTAATACTCAACTTGATAAGTTACATCCAAGATGCAAATAGTTCAAATCTCTGATCTGCACGTTGGCTCTCAGTTTTTAGAGGAAAAATTTGATATTTTAGTTGATGAAGTAAATCAGCTTAATCCTGATGTAATTGTTGTTACAGGCGATTTAACAAACGAAGGACTGATGCCCGAATATGAAAAATGCAAATCACTTTTAACAAAATTCAGCACAAAAAAAATTATTACTATTAGCGGAAACCATGATTATAGAAACACAGGCTATCTATTATTCAAAAAATTTTTTCCGTTTGAAACTGTAAATGAGCTAAATGATGACGTTGTTTTGGTTACTGTTGGAACTGCTAGACCTGATAGAAACGAGGGCGAGGTAGGTTACAGACAAAATTTATGGCTAGAGCGAACAATGAAAAAATATAAAGACAAGGTTAAGATTGTTGCAATGCATCATCATCTGATTGCTATTCCTGACACCGGCTCTGACCAGCTCACCGTTGTTGATGCAGGAGACGTACTTCGCACTGTCTTGGATTCTAAAGTTGACGTTGTATTGTGCGGACATAAACACAGACCATGGGCGTGGAATTTTGGAACTCTTAATGTTGTTAATGCCGGTACTGCCACGTCTGAACGTGTTCGTGGATTTTTTGAAAATACTTACAATATTCTTACCATTTCCAACAAAAAAGTTCAGGTAGATCTCAAAATTGTAGGCGGAAAACGACTGCCTATCAATGAAATTGTCAGTGATTATAGCCAGTTTGACGACGAATGAATTTATTTACAGACAACTTCTATGCCTGATATGCGGGGATCGCCTAGCCTGGTAGGGCGTAGGATTGCTAATCCTATGTCCGCAAGGACACGGGGGTTCAAATCCCCCTCCCCGCGCCATTAAAACTTAATAGACCGATTTGGGAAGTTTTTACATGGGACGAAGAAAAACCCAAAAAATTATTCGTACTGGTCCAAAAAACGCTACAACTGGCATGTGTCCTCTTTGTAAGACAATTGGCAAAATTTTCCTTCTTGGGTCTCCTGGAGAAGAGAGAGCAAAATGCGAGAAATGTCGTCAGGAATTTGAATTATAGGTTTTTTCTACAATTACACTAAATAACCTAGGATGATTCACAGACCGTCGTGCGGGCTCATAAAATTCTCATAGTTTGGCTTTGATAGAAATTATGGTTTTGACGTACGTTGCTAATGCTTGGGAGTTATGAAAGCAGGGAATACAATCACCTCAAATCATCTTGTTAAAGAACATAGAGATGAATTTATCACAAGAGAAAGTATGCCGGAGGCAAATCTCTCTGTAATTTTCAAAGTAATTTCAATCGGCAAGAAAATAAGTGTTAAAAGAAATTCCTACTAGTTTTACTCCAATTTTATACAATGATTTTTTGGAATTAGATTTAATTGCATATTTTGGAAATCAGCTTGGAGCAAATAATAGAAAAAAAAAACAAAATCCATCACTAATGGAACTAAAGACACCTGATGAGACATCTTCATTGCTTTAACAGTTGGATTTTTAAAAAAAATTCTGCAATATTCCCAAGAGATTCAATTAGAAAACCTTACTTACAAAAAAGAGAAAAATGACTGTTTTCATTGAAGATGTTGAGCATTTTCTAAAAATTTATGCTGATAATCATTATGATGTTAGACTGCAAAATTGATAAAAAATTACTTTTTGGAACCTAAAATGAAAGAGAAATAGATCCAATTTCAAAACAATTCTTTTTTTGCAATCAGTGCGTATAAAAAAATGATGGGCCTTTAGACCACACATTTGATCCAAATGCAGAAATGTCTTTGGAATCTGATAATTTTGAGTGAATCATGATTAGATGAATTTTTAAAAATTATAACAATTGGGCAATTAACTAACTGAAAAATCTGTCTTTCTTTGTAGGTTTCAACGAGGGCTGGATTCTTTGACTCTTGCTGCTTTATTTAATTTTAAAGCGTGGTATCAACTAGCTGATACCCTTGAAACCTCAAACTATGAAGAATGGGATTTGTCAAGATGCTCAATTCAGATTGATTTAGGAAGAGTAAAACTATCGTCTCTCATTTAGGATTTCTCAACAGATATGCAATATCTCCACTAATTGATTATCTTGGATATCAAAAAAAAAATCACTGGAAAAGAAATGATTTACAGAATCACACACTGTTTATCAACAATTTTCTAAATCCAATCAATAAACGCCAGATGAGGTCTGGCCTTACAAGAATGAGAAAAAATGCAGAACTAGATGACCTTCTAAATGAGAAACAAGTTGTATATGCTGTCTACAAAAATTCAGAATCATCTCTCATGAAACTTGTGCTTTACTAATAATTTAGTATCATCAAACCACATAAATATATAAGCATTTGTGGTTTTATGATACTAAATAACTAGTACATCTATGTCGTAATAAAGGCAATAATCAACAATACCAATGATGCTCAAACATTAAAAGAGATTAGTCAAGTAAAAGAGTGGCAATTCAATAAAGTAACTAAAAAAATTATCCAAGAAGGTTTTATCAAAAGAGAGGCTTGATTAGAGATGGAAGACAACCACCTAAAGAAATTGTTTCATTTTTGATAGGTGGAGCAGTAAGTGCATGCACTGGATTTTCCAAACCAAGCCTAGGAAAAGATGGTGGGGTTGGTTTCAAATCAAAAGAATAAGCATCCAATCATTTTAATTTTGATTCCTAAATTATTAGTTGGATGAATTTTGATAAACAAAAACCCGTCCAAGGAAGAGTCAAAAAGGATTTGACATTCATTTGAGAGTAACTGATGTAATAATTATTGAATGAATCTTTATTGAAATGCTATATGATTAGAATAGTTACTCTATAGGCCAAAACGGTTATTGGTCTGTGAACCAAACATTTGTCCAAAACTGGTTCAGGCTTTAATGGAATGGTACCTTTACCAATAGTTTTTCTAGTTTGAACTATTTTTCATGCAGAATTCTTTTTGCCCATTGTCATTTACAACAATATGGCAATCACAGCTTGGACATTTTACAATCTTTGACATGGGTTATGCTTGAAATTCTCTGTATTTATTGGATTTCCATGATTATTAATATGAAAAGATTAGTTATTAAATATCTTCATAATTTTTAATAATTTTTTTTCTTTTTGTATATAATAAGTTATTAAGAATTTATAAATTTATTAATAATATTTGAAGCGATTCAAGCATGAAAAGTTCACAAATTGCAGCAATTGGAGGCGGAATTGCAGCTGCTGTAATTATCTCTGTTATTCTAGTTTCAGCACAATCCCAAAATGAGGTTGTTTTAGTTGAGGAGAAATTTCTAGTTTTTACAACATTTTATCCATTACAGCAATTCACTCAAAATGTTGCCGGGGATGCAGCTGAAGTAAAGATGCTTATTTCATCTGTTGGAGATCCCCATTTATTTGATCTAGGTCCACAAACAATTGCAGCATTGACAAAAGCAGACATGCTAGTTTACAACGGTGCTGATTTTGAACCATACATTGATGAGATAACATCTTCCCCTGATTTTGCACACATCATATTTGTTGATTCATCTAAAGGAATAACTTTGCTTGAAGGAGAAAAACATGATCATGGCAGACACGATGATGGCAGACACGATGATGGACATGTTGAAGAATTTCAGGATGAAATTGCAAATATTATAGAAGAGTTTGAACATGATCACATTAACGAAATACAAACCATTGAATCAATCAAAGAAATTCTCCATGAACATGAAGACGATGGACACGGACATGGTGGAAATACAATTGAAGAAATTGAAATATTGTTAAATGAAATCAAAGAGGGACACATTGAAGGTCCAGAAGGAATAGAAGAAATTCATCATCTAGTTTCTAGCAAAGATGATCATGAAGAACACGATGAGGAATTGGAACTTAATTCTGTATATGATCCACACATTTGGCTTGATCCATTATTGGCAAAAAAACAGGTGATGAATATAGCAAACCACATGTCTACCTCTGATCCTGAAAATTCAGAAGCATATCTTAGCAACGCTAAATCTTATTCTGACCAATTAGACACGCTGGATCAAGAAATTAGAACGGAATTATCTGTTTGCAAAAGGGACACATTTGTACCATTTCACAATGCATTTTCTTATTTTGCAGAGAGATACAACCTTCATACCCTTGCAGTAATACAGGAGTTTAGTCCTGAAACTCCTGTAACTGCAAAGGATATTGAAGAACTAATTCATTTTGCAGAAGAAAATGACATCAAGTATTTCTTTACAGAGGAGAATAAAAATCAGAAACTAGCTGAAAGATTGGCATCAGAATTAGGTGGAGATATTCTGTTGTTTAGTCCATTAGAATCACTTTCAGAGCAAGATGACCCTAACATAACATACTTTGATAAAATGAGAGCAAATGTGGATAATCTCAAAATAGCATTAGAGTGCTCTTGACTGATCATATTCCAAAAATCGGAGACTGGAGAATCCTGGGAATTATTAACAATCATCTAACATGGCTTGCCATCAAACCGCAGGCTCAAGTGCTTGTATTTGGGTCCAATCAGTATCTTGAAACATATCATTTTGAGAAGGGGGCACGAATCTATTTTAAATCCAGAGACAACGGGCAAGAGATACACATAGAGCCAGAAAAAGCATTAACAAAAAGGACGGCTACAGCATAATGCCTTATCCTAAGGAAGAAGACAACCGCATGATTGCTTTACTGCATATATTAGCTAACAAACGAGTCATAACCAAACAAGAGGCCACAGACTTGTTTCAGAATGGAAAGCGACCTATAACTGAAAGGATGAGAAAAACCACCCAATACATTTGGGACTAGTCTCAAAATCCAAGTTCTAATCTGCAGTTTGTACTGATACAAACATTCTATATTTTTATGGTTTAGGACTGGAATTTCTAAATTAGACAAACAATATTTGAGATATTTTCTGAATTCTACACATCACTGAAACTTTGCCGGATACAACTTGCTATGCTAATATTGGATTCTAATAGCCTGTGTCCATTTTCATCCCTAAAACGGTTGCCTGAATTCTCATCAGCAATACTTGATAAACAGCGTTTGGCATCAAGTCTGACTTGTAATTTCATTGATTTTTGATCTAGCCAGTAATTAAAAGCGCTAGCATGACATGCAAAATCTCAAAGCATATCTTAATTCAGAGAAGGGAGATGTCTTTAAGACTATCCCGTCAGAAATTCCTAGTCTAAACCGGTTTGCATATATTGTTGCAAGAATGTCTTTCATGCACAATTCATCAAAAGGATATTCTTTTCACTTTAGGTGACTTTATGGTGTACAAAAGTTGTCATGGGAAATGTGCAATAGACCGTACAAGACTAGTTGTTGTATATGTGCGAGAGGGGAAATAAACTAAGGTTGGTCATTACGGTTCCATATGCAAACAGTTTGAATCATTAATCTGCAAAAAGAAGAGCAAGATAGACTACAAAAAGAAAGACAAAGTTCTATTAAATCACAACTCAGGCAAATCAAAGCAGAAAGTAAAGAGCGAAGAAAAGCCATTGAGAATAATTCAACATTGTAAATTCTTTCTTTAAAGAACAGAATAAAGCATAATGATGGTATTTTTGTAGATGATGTGAACAAACGTGTTTTTTGCCATGTCAAAGAACGTATGCTAATTGTTAGCAATGCTCATTTTGAAGGAAATTTCTGTCTTTGATTATTTTGTATATTTTCTGCAATAGATGGAATGCTAAGTTGGCTTTATGAGCAAAATTGCCGTGCAATGCCAATTCCAAATATTAATCAAAAATTAAAAAAGTATTTTCTGAAACTTGCAGTTTTGAACATATTGTAGGTACTAAGAAAACAAGACCGGAATTTGAAGATTTTTTCAAGCATAAAAATGAGTCAAAGCAGCCTGTATTGCCTATGTTAGGCCATAGTTCAAAAAGCTAATCTGCCCCTCAGGATATTTACCCATAACTTTTTAAGACAATTTTTTTGTTGATAGATAATGATGAGCTCAGAAGCTGAAACCATCTATGAACGAGTTGCAAAGCTTGAAGATGAAATTGCGTTGCTTAGAGGTGAAATTGATATTCTCAAGGGGGCATTACGAAATAAAATTGCCCGTTATGAAATATCAATGATCAAAAAAGGAACCGATGTAGAATCTATTATTGATTAATTTTTTGTATTTATACTTCTAATTAATTCTAAGATAAAGTCTGCATCTTCTGCATTTGGGTTTATTTCTAAATATTTATTCAGATATTTTAATGCGTTTTGGTGATTCAGTAACCTTTCTTCTAGTATTCCTTTGTCTCGTATGTCTTCAGGTGATTCTGGCTCTATTGCCAAAACCATGTTAACACACCGCAGTGCCTTGTCATAAACAAACGATTGGATATAAGAATTTTTCAGGTTTCGAGTCAAGCGTACAAGAATTTGTTCGGGTTTTATTTCGTCTAAAAATTCTGGTTGAAATTCCAACTCTCCCCCGAAATTAACATCTAAAATTTCTTGCAAATCATCTATGTCCAATAGGCGTCCATCATAAAACGGATCTAAAATCATCTCTTCATTGTATTTTACCAATATGTGACCTGGGAATCCTACAATTCTAAGATCTAATCCTGCAAATTTTGCAATCTCTGAATATAAAATTGAAATAGTAATGGGCAAGCCTGTTTTTGTGTTAATTACTTCGTTTAGAAAATTATTTTTTGGATTATAGTAATCATCATCGTCTCCACTAAAACCCAAATTTTCAAAGAGATGCTCATTTAACATTGAAATAACATACGTTGGATTCTTTACATCACTTATTGATTCCTTTAATGATTTACCTATGTGATTTATTTTTTGGATGTAATCATCTACGTCTAGTTCCGGATATTCTAAAATCTGAGCAAATTTTAAACATTTTTCCACCAGATTGAAGTTTGGATTTTTTACAAATGAAAACCATTCTGCAACAAGCGGATCAAATTTTTCTTCCAATTGCTACTGACTCAATTTTTTAATGTACAGTTGGGGATCTTTAAGCTCTCGTGTATTTGGCGGAATTTCAATCATTTTTTTGAAGGTATTTTTGCCTAATTCCTGATATACTGCTTTTGTAAAGTCCTTTCCCATGCTCTTTCTGACTTGGTATGATGAGAAATCCGTTCCCATAAACGTCGTAAGATAATTCTGAAAGTCAATATCCTCCCTTAGGATGCTTTCAATCACAAATCCTGCCATGCCTTCCATTGCAGTAAACGCTGCATGATGTTGCTGAATTGGAACCAGCCATCTTTTGTAAATATCCAAAAGTTGTGGGATTAGCTCTCCTATCTTCGGGTCTATCTCTACATGCGTAAATGTCATTACGTCCGGACCTATTTGTTCAATCAAGAAATGATCTGGATTCAAAAAGAAAAACAAGTTTGCTTTTTTTGCAAATGGAAAATCATCTGGAACCGCTTGCAACTGACAGTATTCTGAGAGATTGTTAATGGTTTTAGCATCCAATGATAAGATTATGTTTGCCAGCTCCTCGTTAATTTTGTTTACTTGCATTGCTGCGTTTTTGTTTACTTGCTGCAGGTTTTCTTGCATTGAGTGTATTGTTTCCTCAATAACTGTCATTTTTACTGCTCCCAAATAACCAGAGTTTACATTTTCAAATCTTGACTCGTACGGCTCGCCTTGTTTGTGTAAAATTATTTGTGGGTATCTAGATAGGATAAATTTATTCAAATAAATCACAGAATCAAGATAATCCCCATACGTTGTTGTGATTTTTGATATGTACTGAATTGCATATGTGGAATATACCAAGTATTTTGCAGTATTTTGTTCCATCAACTCTGCAATTTTTGCCTTGTCTTCTTTTGCAACTGCATTAAATAATTCCCTGACAAACTCCTTTGATTCTGTATCTGCAAACACCTTGTTGCCTTTCATTTTTTTAAATTCCTCCAACTCCAAATGCTCTAGTGACAGACTATTTGCAATTTCAATTCCCATAAATCCCTCTATCTTATCCTTAAAATCCCTAAATACACTATTTGCAATTTCGTCTAATTCTTTAAATTTTACCTTGTCTAAAATATCCTCCCTGGCCTTTGCTGCCAACTCCAAAATTTCTTTTTCCTCGTCAATTTCAACTGCCAATTGACCAAACAAGGCCTCTACGAATTCCTGAAATTCCCCCATTTTGTATAAAATCCCAAAATTACTCCATTTAAGACTACCTTGATTTTTTTATCCAAGAAATTATTAGTTCATCAACTGCAGATTTGTTGTCCGAAGATGCTAGAATCCACCCTTGATTTTTTGTGTTGTATCAGATGCGGTGCAAGGTTAGACCCTCACATATTCAAAATTGACAAAGAAATTGAGGAAGGAATTTTAGAATGTAAAAAATGCAGTCTGCAATTCCCTATAATTGCAAAGATCCCCATCATGTGGGATGATTTCTCTGATTATCTGTCTTTTAGGAAAAGCTTGGGCGGTAAGCTGTATCAATTAGTACAGAATCAAACTTTGAAAAAGTTTGTCAAATCATCCCTCTCTAAAATTAGTCACGCTACTTATGATGACAGAACTGCCCTTGAAGAACGCTGGTCTCTAATATATCAAAATAGCAAAAATTCAAAATTTTATTCTGTAATAAAAAAAAATCTCCAGATGATAAAAAAATCAAATTTTGTGTTGGAATATGGCTGCTCTATTGGAATTATGACTTTGTCTCTTGCCAAATCCCATGAGATGGTCTTTGGAATTGACAGATCTTTTACTGCACTAAGATATGCAAAGCAATCTTACAAGAACAATCTTGACTATGTTGTGTCTGATTTTCTGTCTCCCGTATTTGGCAAACTAAAATTTGATCTTGTTCTTGCCATGAATGTTTTAGAGTTAATTGAACCTACTGAATTATTAGACTGTATATCCAAACAAATCTCTAGTGGCTTTCTTGTAGTCACTGATCCCTATGATTTTGACCGGGGTGTCCAATCTGTGAAAAAGCCTCTTGATGAGATGGCATTACGCCTGTATCTGGATAACTTGGGTTTTAAAATCTTATCAAAAACACGCAATCCTGCACATATACCTTGGAACCTAGAATTAAATCCACGCGCAATTTTAAATTATGATGTTGACTTTGTAATGGCTAAAAAATAAAATTTTGTTTTTATAATCATGATTCTAGCCTGGCATTTTTTTGTCTGTTTTTTTGATTTTTTTTACCTACATCCGGGTTTTAATATTAATTTCAGAGATCAGATCATGTATTTTGGGCAAATATTTGCAATAACATCTTTTCTTTTTTACGTCAAATCAAGCCCCGTAATTTTTGTAAACTCGTGTCCCTTGAGCCATTTTACCAAATCGCCAAAGCAGAGTTGTTGCCCATTTGAAGAATAACAATCAAATATCAAATCATTTATCAAATCAATATGGCTACAGTCCTTATAATCCCCATTCTTATCGTTACTATTATCGGCCTGTCTGGCTATCTTGCTTATCGGTTTTTGATATATGACTTGTTTTGTAAAAGATCTGTCAATAAATCACTCCGAAAATACGATATCAAAAAAACTCCGTCCCAAATTATTAAGGAATACTATGAAAAAAAGGGAGAAAAAATTACTCATGATGAAATTCAAAAGATTGAAAAAAATTACAGGCAGAACGAGCCTGATCAATTCCTTGCAATGTATGATGCAATCAGGGAAAATACTAGGGATAAAGAATAAAACTTTCCAAGTTACTCAGGGCTTGACTGGGATTTGTATGAATGGGGTTCCGCCTTCACCCACAACTAGGGGCAGCTGGCCATCCCATGTTTGTGTCTTTAGCCATTCCAAGTAATTTGGATTCTCTGCTAAAGCCTTGTTAATAATTCCAATTGCTTCTGCCTCACCTTTGGCTTCTGCAATGTTTGCATTTGCTATGCCTGTTGCCGTAGCCTCGTGTTGCTGGGCCTCTACTTGTATTCTTCTCAAGTCATTTTCTGCCCTTAGTGCATTTTGTTCTGCCTCTACCTTGGATTCGATTGCTTTGTTAAATAATATCGAGAATTCAAAATCTGTAATTGAAATTACCTCTGTTACGATATCAAACTGATTTAATCTTTCTCTAATTGCAGACTCAATGTCTGACTTGACTAATGGTCTTTTTGTGATTAATTCCTCGGCATTGTAATTTGCAGTTACTTGTTTGACTGTTTCCTCTATAGCTGGCTGTATCACTCTGTTCTCATAATCTAAACCAATTTCCTTGAATAATACATGAACTCGTTCTTTATCTGGATGATAGTTTACAGTAACTGTCGTCTCTACTGATTGAAGATCTTTTGACGCACTTCTAGTATCCTTGTCATACTTTAGAGTACGAACTTCCACTTGCACAATATCATCTTGGAAGGGGACAACAAAATGTATTCCTTCATCTAGTGGGGGGGCAGTAATATCAACTGCATTCCAGTGTAGTAGCACTCCCCTGTTACCGGCATCTACTATTTTGACTGATGCTGATGCCACAACGCCGATAATGACGAGGATAATAATTGCAACTAGGACTCCCTTTGCTGCACTCATGTTTACATTGACTTTGGGTGATTGGTATTTTGACAACATGTATCCTGTATACTACCTATTATTATACCAATACAATCAAAATCATGCCCAAATTGGAATTTTTCCTCTTAACAAATTTATGCTATTCATACATGAAATAACTAATGGCAGATCCCAATTTTTCATGGATTTATATTATAATTTTCTTGGCAATTCCCCTGGCAAGAATCATTCCGCGCTTATTGGCAAAAAGAGGTATAGGAAAAAATTTTATCCAGCCTCAGCAGTCAAAGCCATTTGAGCCTAGTTTTGTCAAGCCTGCCCAGGAATACCAATCAGAATCCTTTGAGCCTCAAATAAACCCATCAAAGCCTCAGACAAAAAATAATCTTGTTTTAGGTGCCCTTAACAGGGGCTCAAAAACATTTGAAAGCATTCAAAAAAATACCGGATTAGACAACCAAGAACTTGATGCCATTTTAGAGGACTTGGAAAAGGATGGCCTGATGAAGGTGGTTCACAAACAGGGAATGTTTGGTCCTAAAACTGAGATACACCCAACTGACAAGGGATTCAAGGAATATTATTCCTGACTCTATGATGTTTGGGAACTGAGACATTTGAGATTCAATTAGAGATTTGATGTGTGTCAGACTCTTACTCCAAAACTGATATTAGAATGATTAATCCTAAAATCATAATACCTGTGTTGGAGATGATTTTGGAGTTTAGAAAATGAAAACTAGATTTTTGATAATTGTTGCTACTGGTTTGGTATTGCTCCCACTGATTGCATTACTTCAACATTATATGGGAAATCAGGTTATGACCGGAGATTTTTCAGTTAGTAGTAGTACTGTTTGGCTAACCTCGATTGTTTTTTCCATGATATCGTGGTTTTTGTTTGCATGGGCATCAAAGAGTATCAAGGTTGAAGGAATTTCTCTGAGTGTAATTTCAGCTTCAGTCTTAATAATTCCTTTTCATGCTGTGTTAGGACCAACGGCTTCAGTAATTGTGGGATTGGTTGCAGGATTTGTGGCATTTATGTCCCACAAACATGTGATTAATAGAGACCGAAAATCACTGGCAATCATCATCACAACTGTTGCAGTATATTATCTTGCGTTAGTTATAATGATAATTCTGATGTCTGATACTTTTCAGATATGGGACACCGGAGGCGGCATTGGTGCATGGAATGGAACATCTGATGGAATGTAAGTACAATCTCATTTTGATTGGATAACTGGATTACCATTTGGTATTCCTGAAATAATCACAGTTTGCAAATTCTATGAGAGAATTAAATTAAAATATTAAAAACAGACTAAATGAAAACTGGGTTTTATCACTAGATGCGTTTATTTTCATTCTCAATTTGACATGTGAGCCTTTTTGGAGTTGAATCAAAATCTGAAAGGGTGTTATAGTCTGATGCCATACACAAATCCTGATTTGGAACTTGGAATGGCTTTAGATTTATCTCAAAGCCTAGTGTGTGCCGGGGGCGAGTTTCGAACTCGCGACCTCCAGATTATGAGTATTGCCTTAGTTGGAGAACCGTTAGAGTTTACCAATTGAACTGGCACTCTAACCAGGCTGAGCTACCCCGGCATGATGTACATCTCAAAATTTGGGAAATTAAACCATTCTAATTTTATTTTATGTCCTTCCAAGGGGTCTTTTCATTTTTTACCCAAAGGAACTTTTTTTGTAGCGCCGATGTATACAATTTTTCCCATTCTGCACCTACCTCGTCAGTCCATGCCTTGAAAACACGAGGATCTATGTAATTTCTCAAAGATGTTCCAATATTGTAATCCCTAGTTTTTTCTGATAAATCAATCTGTAATCCTAGTTTTTCTAATCTTTCTTTGTGTCTTATTTTCTGTTTTTTGATTCTTTCATTTAGTGTCTTGATCCTTTTTGTTTTACTTTTCCTTTGGATGTCTGTTTTGGGTTCCTTTGCTTCCACTTTTTTGAGCACCTCTTTAGTTTTCTTCCAGGCCTGTTCTTTACCTACCTTTTTCAGAGTATCTCTTTTCTTTTGTAATGACTGCTCAAATGTCTTGGGTATAGTTCTTTTATGATTACACATTATGGCAGCTTCCAGGTTTGCCAGTTTTGCATGGTATAGTTTTTCAGTTGCAGTTTTTTCTTTTATCTTATCATGTTCTACAAGATATTTTTTGACTACGTTTGTTGCAAGGTATGTTCTGAATGTTTTTGCTGTTAAACCTTTCACAATGTTGGAATAATACGCATTGACGTTTCTGGATGTGATTCCATCAAAAATTTCATCCTTGGGTTTTTTCTTTTCTACAATTTTTTTGAGGTTTTCATGAAATTGTTTGTCGTGGCCTTCTGCAACTACTGTTTCTTGCCATCTGACGCTATCTTTACCTAGGAAATCAAATTCTATGGTGTTTGAAGTAATTTTGATGTGTTCTTTTCTTAAAGTTGTAGCGCCTACTGTGTCTGCCTCGTCTGGATCTTTTTCGTCTCCCACTCTCATTGCCGTTCTATAAATCAAATAACAGACTGTAGCAATCTTGCTCTTTTTAGGATCTGAATTTTTCATGTCTTTGACAATTCTATCTTTTATCTTTCTGATTTCATTTCCAAGCCTTACTGCCTTTTCATATTTTTCTTTGTCCTTATCCTGCTTTAATCCTGCAGTATCTGCAAGCCAAACATATTTTCTTTTTTGTGTTAGAAAATCCATCCAACTGGCCAACCACGTTGAATTTTTATCGTGAACAATTTTGCCCCATTTTCCTTCCATTGTTTTCTTTGCGTTTTTGTCCATGTTCAGCGTAACATCTTTTGCAGTTACACGTGGCTTCCATTTGCCTCTAAGCGGATGCTCTCCCCTGCCGATGAATATTCCTGGAGGCTCTGCCATGTAATTTCCAACCTCAACTTCTTTGCCATCCATTTTGGCAATTCCGTATTTTTCTTTTAGTTTCTCACGTATCTCTTTTCTCTTTACTGCAAGGACTTTTCTCTCTTCCTTACTCATCATTTCCTTGCGATCTTTTTCCCTGTCAACTACTTTGTATGCATTTGAGAAATCAATATCCTCATATGATATTTTTTTAAATTTTGAGTCTAATGTTTTAGCAAAATCTGCTGTAAAGTTTTTCTGAAAAACCCTGTCTTGTGCATATGGTGTATCCTTCTTTTTTGCCCATTGATACACCATTTCCTCTTGTGCCAGATCGAGATTTACAGTCTCCCCTTTGATCTTTATCTTAATCCCCTGAGCCTCGTATGCAGGAGGGAATAGGATTCCATTGTGTTGAAGGGTTTTCCATTTGATTTTTTCTTTCATTTTTTCTTTCACTCTAAAATTGCGGACTTTGATGAAAACTTTATTCTATCTGTATATCAATTTAACGTAAAAGTACAATGTCAGCTCTGAAACAGCTCTTTACTCATGTATTTCTCAAATTCTAGGTCTGTTTTCATCTTTTTTGCCTCCATGAACATTGTTGCATCCGTTCCAACAACATATCTTGGCAAGATCTCTTTATCGTGAATTGCCTTTAAGATTACATCTGCAACCTGCGAGGGTGCGGTTCCCATCTCTACCATCATCTTAAGACCTGCTAGGATGTTATCTGTCAATTCTTTGTATTTTGGATCTGTTTTTGATTCGGGAATTTTCATTGAATTGAAAAAATTTGTCTTGATAACTCCCGGCTCAATCAATGTTGTTTTAATTCCAAACTGACCCAGCTCATATCTCAAGCATTCACTTAGTCCTTCTAGTGCAAATTTTGTACTAATATAGGCCGAAGATCCAGGCAATCCCATTCTGCCTACAACGGAACTAACGTTTACTATTATTCCGGATTTTTGTTTTCTCATAATTGGAGCTATTTCTTGAATAATTTTTACAATGCTAAAAAAATTTGTCTCAAACTGTTTTCTAAATTCATCCACTGAAACGTCTTCAGTACATCCAAACTGCCCATATCCTGCATTATTTACCAAAACATCAATTCTTCCTACCTCTGAATTTATTTTCCCAATGGCTGAAACGATTGATTCTTCCTTGTCTACATCTAGCTCTACTATTCTGATTTCAAGTCCCTCTTTTTTTGCCGCATTCTCTAATTCTTCTGACTTGCTGAGATCTCGCATACTTGCAAAAGTTTGATATCCATCCCTTGCCAATGACAATGCTGTTTCCAGTCCAATTCCTGAGGAACTGCCTGTTACAAGAGCTACGCTTTGCATGTTTTTGTTTGATTTTTGTTATATTTATCCCATTTTGATTTGTCATACCAGAGGCCTGTCCCCTTCTATGGGATCTATTAGTTGTGTTTTTTCACCTGCGTTAATTCTCTCCAAGATCTCCAATGCTGAATGCTTGTGCAGGTATTCATTATTGTTCCCACATCTGTATGAGAATGTACATCTGGGACATCCTGATTCATTTTTGCAGGGGCATTCTTTTACAATAAACATGCTTCGTTCCAGTGCCTTTTCAAATCTGTCATAAAGTGCCTTGCTGGCACCACTCCCTCCAATTGCACCATCATAAATGAAAATCAGACCCGATGTACCCAATGATATGCCTCCAAGATCTTGAGATACTCCTCCTGTAATCATGTTGCTGCCCTCAATTACGACATGTTCTGTAGCATGATATCCGCTTGCCTCTGTGTATTCTTGATCTTCGGATTCTTCCATTATTTTGAGCGGTCTTGGCGAATGAAATACGATGCCCTTTGTGACAAAATCATATTTTAATGGGGTATCCAGCTGAATTTTTTCTCCTTGTGAAATTTCTTGCCCCAACTCCATATTTGCATAACCGTACACTTTTTTTTCAATATGCAGTTTACAAAACGCAATTTCCATTCCGTTTGCTTTTCTCTTCTCAAGAACAGTCTCAATTGTTGGCCACTCTTCTGTCAAAGATTTTGTATAGTATGGATAATCCTTTGGAATTCTTTCCAATCTTGCATAACTATTCTTTGGATAATCAAATTCCTTTACCTTGTAACGATTGCCTGCCAGAAAATATATCGCATCTTTGTGTAGTTCCTCTAATGCAATGGGCAATACCCTGTCTCCGACTTTTTTTCCATCCAAGAAGATATCTACTGATCTTCCTATTCCCCTAATGCTATAGTCATTTAACATGGAATTGATTTTGTCAAAATTTGGAATTATCCTGTTGCTTGATACTTTTAGATTTTCATTTATGATGTGATGTTTGATTATTTCTTGGTGTTCTTTTAATTCATGTCTTGATATTGGCTTGTCACATGCCATGGCCAATATCTGAAAATTCTCCACAAATGGATTTTTGGGATCGATGTATGTCTTTTCAATATCCTCAAAATAATCATCAGGATGATTTTTGTAATATTGTGATATCGGATCATTTCCTAATACTAAAAACGCATAACCCCTTTGTCCTTTTCTTGCAGCCCTTCCAATTCTCTGAGTCAGCCTATTTACCGGAATGGTAGATGATATTACACAGTCAACATTGCCCACATCTATGCCCAATTCAAGCGTAGGTGTGCAAGAAATTGCTTGCAAACTGTCATTTTTGAATTGCCTCTCAACTGATGTCCTATAATTTGCCATCAGTCCAGCCCTGTGGACCTTGATGTCTACCTTTTGTCTTTTTGCCTGGATTGCTAGTAGTTCGGAATTTAGGTGCGAGTTGCTAAATACCATTGTCTTGTGATTTTTTTGGGTTAGCTTTTTTGTCAATTCTACCATTAGGGCTCTTTGTGTTCTAAGTGATGGAAACAACATTGCAAAATCTGTCTGACCTTTTTTACCTGATCCATGGATCTTAAACATTTTCTCTCCAAACAGCTGCTGGCAGAATTCCTTTGCGTCATCAAGTGTTGCAGAGACTGCCACAAATTGTAGTTTGTTGGTACAAATTCTTTTGAGTCTTTTTATTATGTAATGAACGTTTGTTCCAAAAATCCCTGAATACACATGAGTCTCATCTGCTACAAGAATTCTAGCTGATCTCAGCATTGATGAAAATCTTGTCTGATGCCACATGTGATAATGTAGCACGTCAAAATTTGTAATTAAAATATGTGGGGGCTTGTCAATAATTTCCCTTCTCTCTTCTAATTTTGTGTCTCCATCAAAGACATCAACGCTGATTCCCATCTTTTCTGTAAATTTTTGAATTTTTGGATATTGATCACGTGATAATGCCTTGGTTGGATATACAAAAATTGCAAAAACACTCCCTTTGTCTGCATCTTTTTTTATTCTCTGAACTATCGGAACCAAAAATGCTTCAGTCTTTCCAGATGCAGTTGGCGCCTCAATTACCACATTTTCCCCAAATGTAATCTCCTCCATTGCCTCTTCTTGAAATTTATAAAATTGTTTTATCTGCAATTCTTTGAGATGCTCTGTTACTGCCTCATCCAATCCCAAATCCTCTATCTTGCAGCCCATTTTAGGCTCAGGATTGCTCAAAACCTTGTATTCTGAGATATAGTCCTTTTTTGAATATAGAATCTTCTCTGTAATTTTATCTGGATTGCTATCCCCGATCATCTCTTTGATTTCCTTTTCTCCCCGCACAATCCCCTCGTCTTTTAACCCCTCAGACAATCCACCCTTTGTAACTAGGCCTTTGTCAAATCTTGATAAAAATTCAAGAAATACTTCATCTACGTTCTTTGAAAATTCCAGCAGATCTTCAATACCGCATTTCTCACAGGAGACATGCATTTTTTTGTTAAATGTTTTTTGAATTTCTATTTTGGATTTGCATTTGGGACATGAAAATTTCATTTGTTAAAGTGAAATAATTTGAGTGATTTATTGTTTGATATTAATTGTTATAATTTTACATTATTTCTTGCTGGAATTTTGTCTAAACGCATTTGATACCTTGAAGGTCATGGACTTTCATAGGGTTTCTGTCTTGATTTTTCTGACTAGAATGTCTGTGAAGCCATCGTGTTGATTCCTTTTGCATCAAATCTTTTCTGGGAAATACTGGACCAAAATTTTTATTGCTTTTTCTTTTTGGGTAATTCTCATAAATTGTGATGCTGTTTTTTTGTCATCCACTTGCAGTTATCTTAGCTGTTTCTCTGTGGTTTCCCAAGTGTTCTTTTTTACCCAGGTAGGTATCGTACTGTTTTCATCTAATTGCAGCATTAGCGACTCGTGCCTTAGGTGTGGTTTTTCTTTTAATCGTTTTTTTGCATAACTTACATACGTCTTTTGAATATCTATTCCTAAAAATTTCCTCTTTAGATACTTTGCAATTTTTGTTGTTTGTCCAGCCCCATTAAAAGGATCCAAAATCAAATCACCTTCATATGAATACAAATTTGCAAGCCTGTATGGTATCTCCTCTGGGTATGGACATGGGTGATCTAAAAATCCGGGGGGAACGGGGGCAATGTGCCAAATTGAGTTTGCAATTTCTTTAAAGACAACCGGATTTAGATTTTTAAAGGCATAGTTCATCCTTCTGAGCCTGTTTTTTCCTTTTCTCATTACGAGGATTTTTTCATGCATTATGTTTGCTCTAAAATATGATGGATATGGGTGTTGAACAAAACTCCCTGCCCTGTTTGCTCCTCCTGTTACTTTGTGCCAAACAATCTCTTCATGAAGTTCCCATCCTTCTCTTACCAGTTGCGTAGTTAGCATGGCAGGCAGCGGTTCTAGGGTTCCCTTGTTGATCTCATTTCCAATTACTATACAACAGTATCCTCCCTCCTTTGTAACCCTGTACACTTCAGAAAAAACTTTTGTCATATCCTCAATGTATTCCTCAACAGTAAGTGTCAATTTCCCGCGATAATTTTTCTTTGGATTGTTGCCATGCTTTGCATGCATGCCGTAATCAATGGCATTTCTATATGGGGGTGAAGTTATTGTCAAATCTACTAGTTCGTCTCCAAGCTGTGATAGTACGTCGATATTATCCCCTAACTTGATCTGATTTAGCCTCAATCCCACTGACAATTCAAATAACTTTATCAATTAAAGATTATCTGTATGGCATTAGATCGCTATTTGTCATGTTATTTCAATTTTATTGGGACCTACTTGACTTGATCATCTTTGTCAGATCCCTCTGCTCTTTTTTGACCAATTGCAGATGCTATGTTTTTTCTTAATTCCTCATCTGTCTGCTCTTCAATCTTTATGCCTGCTGTCCTTGCAATCATTTCTAGTTTCTCTCGTTCCGTTTTCACCGGACCTGAAATTTTTGGCGTCTCTTCTGTAACTTCTTTCATCTGTTGCTGGATTTCAGTTTTGGCTTTGTTGTATTCACTGACTGCCTTTCCCATTTTCTTTGCAGCTCCTGGAAGCTTGCCTGTTCCCAAAATCAAAACAAGTGCTACAAAAATTATAATCATCCATTCACTGCCTCCAATGTTAAGGGAGTAATCTAGCATAATCAGGGATTCTTTAAATTGAAATTAAACTTAATGTTCAAAATTCACGCCTATTTTTGAATAATATTCAAATAATTACACAAATCCCGCTGACTTTTCTCCCTGTCAACTCTGAGTTCTTTGCGGCTCTAATCTCTTTCTGGAACTTATTGCAAATATTGCAACACCTATTCCTACAATACAAAAGACAATGTATGGAGCCTCATTTCCAAATGACTGGGTAATTGGACCCCCAATGCTTGGTCCTATGGCCCATCCCATCCCAAAAACTGTCTCGTATGCCCCAATCATTTTTCCTGAGATGTTTTTTCGTGTTTTGCTTAAAATAATCTCCAAAGTTAGCGGGAAGAATATGCTAAATCCAAATCCCATCAGTACCAGTGCTATTCCAAACATAATGATTGAATCTGAAACCACTGATATTGCCAATCCTGCTGCCACTGCAATGGTGCCTCCAATCAAAGTCTGACTTGTCTTCTTTGCAAATTTTCCTGCAAGCGCAAGCGATACAACCCGTGAAATCCCAAAAACAAAATATAATAACAAAATATCCGTATCAGACATTCCGTTATCATTAAGAAACGCCGGATAAATTGTAAGGATTATTCCAAAGGCTGATGTACAAAAAATTAGCAATATTATGACCTCTGGAAATTTCCTCATCTCTGTTATTGATGAGAATGAGAATCGTTCGTGATGTTTTTTTACATTTTTTCTGGATGCTAAAAGTGCAGAGACTATTGCGGCTGCTAGGATAAATGCGGCAATTTGGAACAACGTTCTGTACGTTGTATCTAGGCCTTCAAGCAGTGCAGTGCCAAGCAGCGGGCCTATCATGAACCCGATTATAAAAAACATTGTAAACCATGAAATGTTTTTTACTCTGTCTTTCTCAGAACTCTCATTTGAGATAATTGCTTCGCACGGAGGCCAGAAAAATGCATGAGCCACGCCTGTAATTACTCTAAACCCCATAATCTCCGGCACTGACTGTGCAATTGACAAAAGATAGATTGATGCAAAATTGATAGCCGCACCAACAGCTAGCAAATATCCGTTGTTAATTCTGTCAAGTAAAATTCCTACAAAAAGCGGAATGAACATGTATGGAATAAAGTTTGCCAGTCCAATTATTCCAAGTTCTGAGTATGTTGCTCCGATTACATTTTTTGCAAATACTGGCAATATTGGATTGTGTAACCCGTATGAGATTCCTATGATTAGACCTGTGATGTTGACTAGTATCAGAACCCGGTTCATTTGTATGCGGCAACCATTATCGCACCGCCCATAAGATCCTTCTCAAATTCTACCCTTGAGAATTTTTCTAGTATTAGCTCTTCTAGTCTTTTATTCTTTGGCCATCTTTTGTATGTGCCATATAGTGCCCCAAACTTTAATCCCAGTCTGCCTCCTGCAGCAAACGCTAGAATTGGCAGAACGCATCTGAGATAAAATGATACGCCTGCTCTAAAAAACACCTTGTCTGGCTTTCCCAAATCAACTATTACAAACCTTCCCTCCTTTTTTAATACCCTGTGAATCTCAGATATGGCAATTCTCAAATTGATTGCATCCCTTAGTGAATAACCACACAGCACTGCATCAAACTCGTTATCTTGAAACGGAATGTGCTCAAAGACACCGTTTGCCATGTCCGGTGTCTCTTCAAAAAATTTACTTGTATTTTTTAGCATTGGCACAAGCGGATCATAAAGCGTTATTGCAATTTTACCCTCTGTTAACTTCATTGCTGTTTTTGACATGTTGCCAAAACCCGAACCTGCATCTAGAACCTTGTTACCCGGGTGCACTCTCTGTGAAATTCCGCGAATTCTGTGTTCCTTGTCTTTGCCTAATGAAATAATGGAGTTTACCTTATCATAAATTGGAATAATCTCTCGAAGTACCTCCATTACTTCTCCCCAATGACTTCCTAAACCCATTTTACCGTCTCATTGTATGCTTGTCTGAACAGTCTTCAAGTCAGCGATTTATTCTGTAGCAAATTTTGAAGTATTTTGAGAATAATTCTGCAAGTCAGCCTCTGAAATCTTTTCAAAGATTTTTGATTCAGATGTGACTTTGGCCATTTTGATGTTCTTGACTCCGTCTTTTGCTTCTGCTTTAAGATTAATTGCTGCTATGGCCAGGGATGCAGCATCCTCCAAACTCAGATCATCCTTGTAATACTTTTCTAAAAATCCGTTTACATCATCAGAGCCTGCTCCGATTGCAACTGCTGCAAACTGTACATATGTTCCGCTGGGATCTGTCACATAGATTGACTCTCCTTTCTGATCAATTCCTGCAATGATCATGGAAACACCATTTGGGCGTACCCCGCCATACTGTGTGAACTGATGAGCTTGATCTGCCAAATGTTTGGCAACTGTTGCAACCTCTACTGACTCATCATAAGTCATTCTATTTCCCTGTGAGAAAAATCTTGCACCGTCTACCTGAACTCGTGCATCCGGAATATATCCTGCTGCAGCCACTCCTATATGATAATCAACTTGGAAAATCTTTTGTGTAATGTCGCTTGTCTGCAAAGTACGGGGCTTTTCTTCAACTGCCATAATTACTCCCTGTTTGGTGGCAATGCCTATTGCCAGTGTTCCTCTTTTTACTGTCTCAATGGCATATTCTACCTGGTAAATTCTGCCATCCGGGGAATACATGGTAGGAGTCATATCATAACCACGTGATGCCATCATAATATCACGAGTCCATTCTCAGTCAATTTAAGGGTAATTGTCATGCCTGAATATGGGTGAGATATGGAAATAGGGTTTTAAGCAAAATTGGTTTTATCTATCTCAGATAATATGGTCAATCAGCTACTCGAATTCAGAGAAATCATTCGATCAAAACAAGTTTCAGAGCCAAGAAAGATAGACAGACAGACTAGAAAGTTACTGCTGTACCTGTTTACAAGTACACGGGGCGGATTTACACGATTACGAATAATTATTCACTTGTTGGAACAGCCATACAATACACATCAACTGGCAAAACAGCTCGGTATTGATTACAAGGCGGCTCAGCATCATATGAAGGTCCTTGAAAAAAACAACATGGTATCCAAAATTGGTGAAAAATATGGCGCAATATTTCACCTGTCAAATTTCCTTGAAATTAACATTGGGGCCCTTGAGGAGGCCATTGACAAATTGGATAAAAAAATGAATCATATCAAAGTTTACATGTAATTTTTCCTTAAAATGCGATCAAAAATTTCCAACCAAACTTATATAATCTGATACCTTCTAGTATGATTATCTTGGTTAAGTCTGACCCATTTGCCAATGCAACAAAACAGGTTAATGATGCATGTGATATTTTGGGAATTAAAGACAAAGAATTGCGCCAATACTTGGCAATGCCAAACAAGGTTTTGAGAGTCAAAATCCCAGTCAAGATGGATAATGGCAAAATTAGAATTTTCACAGGTTTTAGAAGCCAGCACAACAATGACCGGGGCCCATACAAAGGCGGTATTCGCTACTTTAATCCCGAGGGCGGTGTTGAATACATGGAACGTGAAGTCATGGCGCTCTCTTCATGGATGACCTGGAAGTGTGCAATTGTTGATATTCCTCTTGGTGGTGGCAAGGGTGCAATCTATGTTAATCCCAAAACCGAAAAATTAAGCGACGGTGAACTGGAGAGGCTTACTAGGGGATTTGCATACAAAATTTCTGAAATTATTGGTCCTCAAAAAGACATTCCGGCCCCTGATGTTTACACTACTGGCAGAGAAATGACTCAGATTATGGATACTTTTAGCAAACTCAATGGTAACAAACATTCTCCCGGTGTTATTACCGGCAAGCCAATCTCGATGGGCGGCTCACTGGCACGAAATGTGGCAACCGGATTGGGCGCAGCATATACAGTTAGGGAAGCTGCAAAGACTTTGAAAATTAGTCTAAAAGGTGCCAAAGTGGTTTTACAAGGATTTGGCAATGCCTCAACATTTGCAGGCGAATATCTTGAAAAGATGGGTACAAAAATAATCGGCGTTAGTGACTCTAAAGGCTCAATTTCAATTCCAAAAGGCGCCAAGGTTTCTGAAATTTTGGCACACAAACAAAAGAAAGGCTCTGTTGTCGGATTTCCTGGCAGTAAAAAAATCTCAACTGAGGAATTGCTTACAACAAAATGTGATGTACTAGTTCCAGCAGCACTTGAGAATCAAATCAATGCAAAAATTGCAAATAAACTCCAGTGTAAAATCCTTGCAGAAGCTGCAAATGGCCCAACATTGCCTGAGGCAGATCCTATCATTCTCAAAAAGAAAATTCTGGTCATTCCAGATATTCTGGCAAACTCTGGCGGCGTCTGTATCTCCTATCTGGAATGGGTCCAAAACAATATGGGGTACTATTGGACATTTGATGAGGTTGCAAAGAAGATGGAGGCAAACATCACTAAAGGATTTAGAGACGCATATGCCCTAACTAAAAAGCACAAAATCGATATGAGAAAGGCTACTATGGTTTTGGCAGTTGAGAGAGTAGTAGAGGCCTTTAACCAAAAAGGCATTTGGCCATAAATAACAATAATTTCCAACTTGGCCGAATCAATAGATTAATTCATTACAACCTTTCATGTATGTCTGATGAAAACCGAGTCTGAAGTTGCCAAATACCGAGAAGAGATTGAGGAAAGACTGCTCAAGGCTGAATCCATGGATGCCATGAAATACTATCAGGGCGTCCTCAGATGCCTTGAGTGGGTAACCACGGGAAAAGACGTTTAGAAGAAGAAGAAAAATGTCTGATGTATTACTTGTACAAAATACGAGGATTGAAGGCTCTGGCTATCTGGGCAATCTCTTGGATGCTGATGGGTTTCAAGTTGCTTCAGTAAACGCAAAGCATGAAAAACTTCCGAATCGGGATTTTTCACTTGTTGTAATTTTAGGCGCCCCTGAGAGTGCAAATGATGATTTACCCTATCTTCAAGCACAACAAAAACTCATCAAAAACTGTGTTCAAAAAGACATCCCCGTTCTGGGAATCTGTCTTGGTTCTCAATTAATTGCCAAAACCTTTGGTGCCAATGTGTATCGTGGAACCAGGCAAGAAATCGGATTCTATCACGATTTGAAAATTATTGGCAATTCCAAACTGTTCCAAGGATTTAAAGATCCATTTACCGTATTTCATTGGCACGGCGATACTTTTGATTTGCCAGACGGTGCAGTGAAATTGGCCTCATCTGAGTATTATGAAAACCAGGCTTTTCAATACAAAAGTGCAGTTGGACTACAATTTCATATGGAGGTCAATGAGGAGATGGTAAATCTCTGGCTTGATAATACAGAAGAAACATTGCGAAAAATTCCTTATATCAATCCAACCAAAATCCGATCTGATATTGACAAGAATATTTCAATTGTAAAATCAAATATGAAGAACTTTTACAGTAATTTCAAGTCCTCATTTGATCTTTGAGCAGATTGCAAGACATGACATTGCAAAAAAAATTATTGACATGCTTGCTGTTTATGCTAGCACATCTTTTTAAGGCATTAAACACCAAATGTGCATCAGAAATTACTGATAAATAATTACAGCTGAGTTGCTGTTCATATCTCCTGAAAGGTCTAGTAGTGGATAAACACCTGATGCTATTAGTTGGCAAGATAAGATAACCATATTAAAAAGTCTCATTTATGAAAAACAGTCCTTCATATACAGGAAAATCTATGTCATAAAGTTTAATATAGTTAATTCTAATTTTATCGATCGAACTATGGCAGCAGTTACAAAAATTTTCGACGAAATAATTCAAACTGATCACAAAGTCATTACTGAAGAATCCTCAAAATCCCTTCTCAAAACATATGGTGTCAAAGTACCTCCTTATGCCCTAGTTACCTCTGCTGAAGAAGCAGCAAAACAGGCAAAGAAGATTGGCTTTCCGCTTGTAATGAAAGTAGTGTCCCCACAAATCCTGCACAAAACCGATGTTGGCGGTGTTAAAGTCGGATTGGACAATATTGCCGATGTCAAAAAAACATTCGCAGACATGCATGGCAGACTGTCTAAAAAGAAGGGTGTTACTGTCAAGGGAATTCTTTTGGAAAAAATGGTTCCAAAAGGCGTTGAACTAATTGTAGGAATTCAAAACGATTCGCAATTTGGCCCAATCATTATGGTTGGCCTTGGTGGAATCATGACAGAAGTAATGAAGGATGTTGCATTTAGAATGCTTCCAATTACCACTTCTGATGCAAAATCTATGTTAAATGAGCTAAAGGGCTCAAAACTTCTCAAAGGCTTTAGGGGCAGTCAGCCAGTTGACACCAACATGGTTGCAAAAATGTTGGTAAACATTGGAAAGCTAGGCGTAGAGAACGCAGATTATATCAACAGCATTGACTTTAATCCCGTAATCGTATATCCAAAATCTCATTTTGTAGTTGATGCAAAAATTATTCTAAATAAAGAAATCAGGAAAAATTCCATCTCAAAGGCAAAACCAAACAAAGACAACATGGAGACATTCTTTACTCCAAAATCAGTTGCACTAGTTGGTGCATCCTCAACCCCTGGAAAGATTGGCAACTCCATCTTGGACAGTCTAGTAAACTATGATTTCAAAGGCAAAGTCTATCCTATTAATCCAAAGGCCGATAAAATCTTTGGACAAAAATGCTATCCCTCTGTAGCCGCAATTCCTGGCAAGGTTGATCTAGTTGTAGTGTCAGTTGATTTGTCTATGACTCCTCCTGTCCTGGAGGACTGTGCAAAGAAAGGAGTCCGCAGCGTAGTAATTGTTTCAGGTGGAGGAAAAGAGCTGGGCGGGGAAAGAGCTGATTATGAGGCAGAAGTTGCAAGACTCTCTAAAAAACACAAAATTAGAATTATTGGTCCAAACTGTATTGGAATGTTCAATGCGGCAAATCGTCTTGACTGTGCATTCCAAGGACAAGAAAGAATGTTACGCTCAAAATTGGGTCCTGTTGCATTCTTCTCGCAAAGTGGCACCATGGGAATTAGCATGCTGGAATCTGCTGACGTATTTGGGTTATCAAAAATGATCAGCTTTGGCAACCGTTCTGATGTTGATGAGGCAGACATGATCTGGTATGCCGCAAATGATCCTCAAACCAAAGTGATCGGATTATACGTTGAAGGATTTGGCGATGGCAGAAAATTCATCAATGTTGCAAAACGTGTAATGAAGGAAAAGAACAAACCCATTGTAATCTGGAAGAGTGGCAGAACCGCTGCCGGTGCAAAGCAAGCTGCATCCCATACCGGCTCTCTTGGGGGCTCAAATGCAATCATTATGGGCGCATTCAAACAAGCAGGAATCATTTCAGTTGAAAGCTATCAGGAGTTAGCCGGAGTCCTAAAGGCATTGGCGTGGCAACCCCCTGCAAAGGGCAACAAAGTCGCAATGACCAGTAATGGTGCCGGTCCAATGATTGGAGGAATTGACCAACTAGAAAAATTTGGCCTTGCTATTGGAAAACTATCCCCACAAAACATCAAGAAAATAAAGGCACACTTTCCACCTGCCGTACCAATTCATAATGGCAACCCAGCAGATGTCGGTGGCGGTGCCACAGCAGAGGATTACAGGTTTGTCATTCAACAGTTTATGGATGAAAAGAATGTCGATATTGCAATGCCCTGGTTTGTCTTCCAAGATGATCCCCTTGAGGAAACAATTGTACAACATCTGGCTGATTTCCAAAAGAAAAGAAAAAAGCCTCTCTTAGCTGGTGGAAACGGTGGGCCATACACTGAAAAAATGATTAAATTAATTGAAAAACACAATGTTCCAGTATACCAAGATCTAAGAACCTGGGTTGCAGCTGCCTCTGCATTGGCTCAATGGGGCAAAATTTCCAAAAAATAGAGAACATTTAATTCCCATACCTCTTGGCAAACTATTATGTCACTAGTTACCACATCTACTTCTGATGGCATTTGTACGGTCAAGATCAACAGACCTGACAAGCTCAATGCCATGAATACTGATGTTGCAAAAGAACTAATCAAAACCTTTGAAGAACTAAACCACAATGATAATGTCAAAGTTATCATTTTGACTGGTGAGGGAGAAAAGGCATTTTCTGCAGGTGCAGATATTGAATACATGTCAAAAATCTCTGTAGATGAATCAGTCGAATATGCAAAAACTGGACAACTAGTTACTGCAACTGTAGAATTGGTAAAACAACCAACTATTGCAGCAATCAACGGTTTTGCCTTAGGTGGAGGCTGTGAACTTGCAATGTCTTGTGATATTAGGATAGCATCTGATACTGCCAGACTAGGTCAGCCAGAAGTAACAATAGGTGTCCCTCCCGGATGGGGCGGCACGCAAAGATTGATGAGAATAGTGGGAATAGCAAAGGCAAAAGAACTTGTTTACACGGGCAAGATGATCAAAGCAGATGAGGCAAAAGAAATCGGTCTTGTAAATCACATAGTTCCTCTTGCATCATTGCAAGAAGAAGCTTTGAAGATGGCACAACAAATCGCCGGAAACTCTACAATAGGTGTTTTAATGTCCAAAATAGCAATCAACAAGGGAAGAAATGCAGATCTTGATACTGGTCTTGGACTGGAACTTCTTGCTTGGAGAAACTGCTTTACACATCCTGATAGAGAAGAACGAATGACCGCATTTGTTAACAAGTCTAAGAAATAGCTATTTCCATTTTCCTTCTTATTTTATTATTAATATTATTAGAGTCAAAAAGGCACGCATGTCTTTTAATTCCTAGTATGTCACGTGGCAAAAGATTATTATATTTTAAATCATCATTTTTATTCATAATGGCAACTGAGCAAACACAAAAAATGATCACAGTTACCGCAAAAGCAGCTGAAAAAATTCATGAGTTCATGAAAGAAGAAGCAGAATCCCCCGAATACCTCAGAGTATACGTTCAAGGTGGCGGTTGTTCTGGCTTGTCTTATGGAATGGGATTTGAAAAGGCGCCAGAAGAAGATGACATTGTATTAGAAGAAAATGGAGTCAAACTTCTAGTTGACAGCTACAGCGTTGATCACTTGCAAGGTGCAAACGTAGACTATATTGAAAGCCTAATGGGATCTGGATTCAAAATTAACAATCCAAATGTCACAAAATCCTGTTCATGTGGTCACTCTTTTAGCACTGAATAAGCAACAAATTATTTTTCATTTTTAGATTTACCCTAGCGCTTGCTGTAGGTGGCATTTTTTGAAAAATTTTGTATTTTTGAGACCTTTTTTTGCGATACCCTCATATATCGCAGGTAGGAATCCACATTATGATAATAAGGGAGATGAATAGTTTATGCCTCAATCAGGAATTGTCAAATATCACGTTAAGCTTTCCTATGAAGTTGATGGACTCGTTGAAAGAGCAGATATAATCGGCGCCATCTTTGGTCAAACAGAAGGATTGTTAGGCCCTGAGATGAATCTGAATGAACTGCAGCGAGTTTCTAAGGTAGGCCGCATTGAGGTCAATGCAAAATCTACATCAAACACAACTAGTGGTGATGCCTTAATTCCGATGAGTACTGATATTGATACCTGTGCATTAATTGCAGCAGGTATTGAAAGCATTGACAAGGTTGGTCCATTTGACTGTACGTTCAAGCTAGTAGCTATTGATGATGTACGTGCTGCAAAGAAAGATGATATTGTAAAACGTGCAAAAGAAATCAAGCAAAAATGGGCAACTAAAACTGTAAGTGAAGGAGAAAGCATGCTAAATGATGTCCATCAGGGTGATATGGGAAAGTTATCCACGTATGGTGAATCAAAACTAACCTGTAGTTCCGGCGTCTTTGATTCTAACTGGGTTATTCTCGTTGAGGGAAGGGCAGATGTTATCAATCTCTTAAGAGCTGGATTTGACAATGTACTTGCAATAGAGGGTGCAAGAATTGACGAATCCATCAAGGAGCTGTGCAATTCCAAAGATGTTGTAGTTGCTTTTCTTGACGGTGACAGAGCCGGCGGATTTATTCTCAAAGAACTCAGATCCATTGTTACATTAGACTATGAAATACAGGCAGATACTGGTGTTGAAGTTGAAGAGCTGACTCCACAAAGATTGGATGAAATTCTACGACCTATTGCAGATGAAATTAAAAACGGAAAACCTGCACCTGAACTCAAAAGTGCAGATGACAAACCCATTGCAGAGATGGCAGCCAAAGTTTTTCCAAACCTAAATGAGACACTTGAAGCAGTTGCATTAGACGGTGATCAAAACGAAGTTTTCAAGGTTCCAATCAGTGAGGTTGTCAGCAAACTCTCAACACAGTCTGGAATCAAATATTTGCTCTTAGATGGAATTATCACCCAGAGACTCTTAGGGGGTGCTAAAAACGCTGGTGTTGAATGCGTCATTGGACATAGAGTGGCCAAACTATCAAACTCTGATGGAATGACCCTGAAGACATTCGGCGATTTGGGCATATCCTAATGTATCTATGACTGAATTAAAAATTCAACATCTCCTAACCCTCTCTTATCTGCTGTGCAAAGGTGCTAGATACAACTATGTTTCTGTGACTACTACATCCCTTGGCAAAAATATAAAAAAATCTCAGCAGGCAGCATCAAAGCACCTGCTTGAATTAGAACAGAACCAATTCATCGAAAGGATAATCAACGGGCGAAATATCTCAGTTAAGATCACAGCAAAGGGTTTTTCTGAGATGGTCAAACTCTCTGCAATCTTACAAAAAAGTCTTAATTCCTCCTCCTCTTCCTCTTCTAATGTTGAGCTAAAGGGCACACTAGTTTCCGGAATGGGCGAGGGTGCATACTATATGGGCTTGCCTGGGTACACAAGGCAATTCCAGTCCAAGATTGGATATGTTCCATTTCCAGGCACCCTTAATGTCAGGTTGGATCAGCGAGTTCATCAAGAGGCAGTTAAACAGTTTGAAACCTTGGATGGTGTTAAAATTAAGAGTTTTTCTGATGGTAGGAGAACATATGGCTGGGTAAAATGTTTCAAGGCAAAACTTGAGAATTCTATAAACTGTGAACTGATCATACTAGAGCGCACCCATCATGATGACTCCATAATCGAGTTAATCTCAAAGTCCTGTCTGCGAAAGACTGCCAAGCTAAAAGATGGCTCAAAGGTCTCAATCAACATTCCGATAAATTCCTAGATTCCGTGAATGGATTCCCCGTATTCTTTTTGAATTTTAGAGCTGGAACTTTCAGGAATTGGGGATTGCAATCTTGCAACCTTTGCATCAAGTTTTATTTTCTTGCATCCCTCCGTAATGAATTTTTCTTGATGGACTTGATCATAACCTAGTGCAATAACTTGCGGTTTTACATAGCTGACTGTCTTGAACATGTCTCCTTCCTGTCCGATCAGGCAAAGATCAACCATTGACAATGAATTTACCAGCTCTTGCCTTTGTATCTGAGTATGAAGCGGCTGCCTTTTTTTCATTTTAATTACTGTATTGTCTGTGGCCACTACTACAACTAGCACATCCCCCAATTCTTTTGCGGTATTTAGTGTGTGAATGTGTCCGGGATGAATAATGTCAAAGACACCGCCTGCTAGCACTATGCGTAATGAATCCCTGCCTCTCTCTGTAAGAGTATTCCTATTTTTGCTTACCAGTTGATTCTTGACCAATTCATCAATCCCTGAATTAATCGCATCCTCTGAAAGCATACTCTTCTCTTTGATCAATTCAACTGCATTCTTCTTGTTAATTTGGGAAACATACATGGCAGATAGTATGGCTTTTTGATTTTGTTCCACTGTTTTTTCCTATTTTTGACCCCTCTTTAATTCATCGCTAAGAATTACATTTTTGGATCAAGGCCTTTTGCCAATCTTAGTGCGTCTACAAGCCCGTCTGCATAACCTATGCTCAAGATTGCCACCTCATCTTGCCCATCTTCGAGAAATTTTTCAGCATCCCTTACATACAGCTCTGCATTTTCTAAAATTCCTTGAAATTCGCTCTGGTTTTTGTACAATGACTCTACTTCCTCTAATGCCTCCCTTACCATTGGGACATATTTTTTGATCATCTGGACTGAAATTTTTTCAATTTTCTCGGTATTATCAAACGGCTCATCAACACATCCCCCAAGCATCCTCAGCGCGTCTGACTCTGTAAAATGCAATCTTCCCGGTATGATGACTGTGTGTGGGGGCCTGCCAAAACTAATTTTTTTTAAACTAGATATCTTACCTGAAATAATTTTTTGGTCCCCAAATCCAATCCTTGATGCAACAATGGCATACGTTGATGGGCTGATCACGTTTCTTGTCTGTCCCTTTTCTGTTTCCAAAAGACCTTTTAGTGCATCCTTGGGATCCAAGAAAAAATCCTTGTCTTGGTTATATTCCAATAAAAGTACTGTGTGATTTCCTTCGATAATATTCTTGTAAATTACATAGTATGGCGTTGTCAATGACTTCATCTCGCTCATGATTGTTGCAATTCTGCCAACTTTGTAAAAATGCAAACCGCATTCTCCTATCATTGATGTCAGCGACGATGATGCATGAACAGAATGTGTCCTAATTTTTTCCTCAATTGCCCTTGTTCTTAATTCAATATGTGTTGTTGCAACATACGGATCACCATATGCCAGCAGTGCCACTTTTTTCTTTTTTGCATTTTTTAAAATCTCACTTCCGTCTTCTACCAGCCATCGCTTGGCGAGCTTAAATTCCCCCCTGGTGGCATTTTTGATTTTATTCAAATCTGATCTTCCAATCGGACTTGTGAACTGTTCCAAATACACAATGTCTGCCTTTGATAAAACATCTAGTGCTTCGCTAGATATTGATTTGAATCCTGAAATTCCCAAACCTACAAACCAGAGCATTGCTATATTTTTTTGTCATGCAGTCTTTTTAAATGCTGTAGGGTTTTTTTGAGAATCTCTATTCCTTTGAGATATTCCTCAACTGAGACCTTTTCATCTATGGTGTGGGCCTCGTGTGGGTCACCTGGACCATATGTGACAACTGGAATTCCCCACTGGTTGCCTAGAACATTCATGTCTCCTGTACCGGTTTTTCTAATTAAGGTTGGTCTTGAGTTTTCAGTTTCCATGATTCCAAGCGTAAATGCCCTGACCAGTGGCGAGTTATGTGGTGCCTCAAATGGCTCTGTTTCATCAAGAATTGAGTAAAACGCCTCAACCTTTCTCTCTTGGGATATCTCTTTGACCAGAGTGGCAATCTTTTGCTCAATTGATTTGCAGTCCATATCTACTGGAATCCTGATGTCAAATGTTGTTTCACAGTCCTTTGGCGTAACATTGTGGCTTGTTCCGCCCCTGACCTCAGTCATTGTTGCAGTCAGTAGCATTCCTTTTGTTTTTTCGCCCTGATCTGCCTCTAGTTTCTCTTTTAGCTCCCTTGCAAATATCATTGATTCTAAAATTGCATTCTTTGATAACCATGGCGCACTTGCATGGGAGCTGTTCTCTACACTAATTTTGAGATTTATTGCCAGCCTTCCCTTGTATGCAATTGTTACTTTTTTAATTCCGCTTGGTTCTCCAAAAATGGCATAGTCTACATTCATCTCTTTTTTGACAAGATTCTTAATTCCGGTTGCATTTCCTTCCTCGTCAACTGCACCTACAAAAATCACGGTTCCATTGTTATTTTGAATTGATGCTGCTGCAAACAGCATTGCCATTAGCGGCGCCTTTGCATCAGATGCACCTCTGCCATAAAGTGAGTCTCCCTCTTTTCTTACCTTGACTTTGCCTGGAACAACGTCCATGTGTCCACACAGCATGATTTTTGGCACGCCTGAACCCTTTTTTGCAATGACATTTCCCACCTCGTCAATCTGAATGTCTTCAAATCCCAAATCATCACACTTGTCAGCTAGAAATTCGGCCATTGGTTTTTCACTAAGGGATGGGGTGTACAGCCTAAGTGCCTTCTCTAACATCTTTACTGCAAACCTTGGTGAGACTGTAAAATGAGTGTCCAATTCCTACCTTTCCATGCCTAGCGCATATTCTAGCATTAATGCCGGGATGTCTGTTTTGCATACTCTGACTGTATTTTTGTATTCTGTCGTATTGTTTATTTCATGTACGACCAGGCCTTTTTCGCTACTCTCCATCAGATCTACACCCACAATATCCCCCTGAACTGCATTTTTTGCCTTGATACACATTTCTTCCATCTCTTGAGTAACCTTGCACGGCTCAGCCGTTCCTCCTAATGCCATGTTTGTTTTCCAATGTTTGGAGATTCTGTAGATTGCCGCAACTATTTTGTCTCCTACCATAATTGCCCTAATGTCCCTTGGCGGCCTTTTTACAAATTCCTCCAAATAATGAACCTGATAGATTGGATACATGTTTTCTCTGCTTTCTATTATTCCCTCAGCAGAATCCCTGTCATTTAGTTTCGAAATTAACCTGCCCCAACTTCCCACTGTTGGCTTGATTACTTTGGGAAAACCCTGCGTATCTAATGCCTGCAATGCCGCATCCTTTGAAAATGCCACCGTTGCATCAGGGGTGGGGACATTGAATTTTTTTAGCAACATGTGTGTAAACAGCTTGTTTCCTGCAAAAACCCCCGTATTAAGACAGTTGATTACTCTTACACCCAGCCCTTCAAGGGCAGCAGTTGAGTGTAAATTTCTATAGTAGCTTACGCATCTTTGAATAACTATGCCATAATCTTCTGGCTCTTTTTCCAAATCCAATGCCAGTTTCTTACAATCTACCATCTGTATGTTAATATCCTTTTTTTTGCCTGCCTCTAACAGAGCCTTTTCTTCCCAACGGATGGTATCGTAAAGAATGGTAACCTTGGGATTCACTGTCCCCAATCCTCGCCAACCGTTTGGGCCGGCTTTAGATCGAAACCGTTTGAACCTTTTGCTAATTCAAAACTTGCACCACATTCCGGACATGTTACAATTTCTCCTTCAAGCGCATCACTTGGCACTGAGATATCTGCATCACATTCTTCACATTTTGACATATCTTCTACTCATTACCCCTCTTTATTTATCATTAATTATCTTTTTTTCAAATCTGTCCTCTAGGGGGATCTCTATAAGATCTCCCATTCTCAGACCCTTTAGTCCTGCAGCCACTGCCCTTGCGCCCTCTTCGTCTTTTTCTAATCCTAACAGTGACATCAAATACGCCGCACCTGTCTTTCCGGCAAGCTCTCCAAATACTATCCTTCTTCTGTTTCCCACTGTCCTTGGCGGAATTGGCTCATAGGCTGCCGGATTTTTGAGTATGGCTGCAAGGTGCGTACCGGCCTTGTGTTTGTATGCTGCTGTACCTACAATTGGTTTTGAGTCATATGGTCTGATTGACGTGTATTCCTCAATCAGTCTTGACAAGTCTAGCAGCATGTCCAATCTAAAGTCATTTGGCGATTTGTATAGGTATGTTAGCGCCACTGCCACTTCTGCAAGTGGCGGAATTCCCGTTCTTTCACCTATTCCGTCAATGGTAGTATGTATCTGATCAACTCCTGCATCACATGCAGAGAACGCATTAGCTACTGCAAAGCCAATATCGTTGTGAACATGTGCGTCTAACGGGGTATCTATTACCTCTCTTACCTTTTTAACAAAATTGTACATTCCTATTGGACGTAATATTCCTACCGTATCTGGAAGGCTGATTCTGTCTACTCCTGCCTCCTCAATTGCTTTACAAACCTCTAGCAAAAATTTCGGCTCTGCCCTGCTTCCATCCTCTACTGTAAATCTAATTTTAAGACCGTGAGATTTTGCATATTCTACGGTTTCCACTGCCCTGCCAAGTGCCTCTTCCCTTGTGATTCGCAGCTTGTCTTTTAGATGTATGTCTGAAATTCCCAAATACGCCGCACACCATTTGGCATCACAGCCAAGTGATATGTCTATGTCTTCTTTGAGTGCACGTCCGTGGGATACAATATCTGCACTTAATTCTTGCTTGATAATTGTCTTGGTTGCCTCTCTGTGATCATCTGATACTACTGGTGAAATCTCAATTTGATCTACCCCAAAATAATCTAACATCCATGCAATCTGAATTCTTTGCTTGTTTGTAAATGAGACACCCGGATGCTGCTCCCCTTCCCTGAGAGTGCTATCTAGAATTCTAATTTTTTTTTGGTTTTTGTCGTATGCATTGTAAATATTTGCATAGTGATTCGGATCTTTCATTACTGAAATCGTTAATCCGGATTGATGATATAAACATATTCGTACTATTATCGTTGAAAGTAATGAATAATGATCCTAACTTAGTTTTAAATTAAAATTATGAAACGAATGTCGTTTTAGACTATTTTTCTTAAAATAATGACCGTGTTTGTATCTACTACCCCCGGAATTTTTCTAAGGGCATCAATACTGTTATTAATTTCTGCAATGTTAGTTGCGCTCATAATTGTTGTAATGTCGTATTGTCCTGTAATCTCATAAACTGTTTTGACACCTTCCAGCTTTGCCAGCTTTAGTGATACCCTAGATGTGTCAGTTGCCGAATCCACTGAAACTAGGACTATGGCACTTGTAGTATTTTCCTCGCCTAATTCCACAGTAAATTTTTTAATGGTTTTGCTGTCTACCAGATTTTTTACACGCCTTCGTACTGCTGATTCAGAAAGTTCCAGTTTTTTGCCAATGTCTACAAATGATTCTCTTGAATCCTCCCTAAGATATCCGATAATTTTTTCATCAATTTTATCCTTGTACATTTCGTTTTTCCTCCTCTTCTGTTAGTATGGAATCAAGAGCATGTAAAACTTTTGTTACATCTTCTTTAGATATTACTAATGGGGGAAGAATCCTTAGAATATTTCTTCCAGAATAGAGCATCAGGACTCTTTTCTTGATTAATGCCATTAGAATATCCTTGACTTCAAACTTCATCTCGATTCCTATCATAAGTCCCTTGCCTCTAATTTCTCGTATCATCGTATGCTTTTCCTTTAATGCCTCCAATCCGTCTCTGAACAATCTTCCCATTTTTTCTGAATTTTCAACTAGTCCATCCTCTGTGATTGCTTTAAGAGCTGCTGTTCCTGCCGCACATGATATTGGGTTTCCCCCAAATGTGGATGAGTGTTCTCCCTTGCTCATTGAGGCTAAAATATCTGGCTTGACAAGTGTTGCTCCCATGGGCACTCCTCCTGCAATTCCTTTTGCAAGACATAAGATATCTGGCGCTGTATTCCAATGATCACAGGCCCATAATCGTCCCGTCCTTCCCAAGCCAGCTTGTATTTCGTCAAAGATTAATACAATCCCTTTCTCATCACAAAGTTTTCTAACCTCCTGTAAAAATCCCTCAGGAGCCACAATGATTCCGCTTTCCCCCTGTATTGGCTCTAAAATTACAAATGCTGTATCATCATCAATTACTGAGCGCAGTGATTCTATATTCCCATATGATGCAAATGAGACCTTCTCTACAAGTGGCGCAAATGCTTTTCTATACTTTGGGTTAAATGTCAATGACAATGCGCCAAATGATTTCCCATGGTATGATCCTTTCATTGCAACCATTCCTGTTTTACCTGTAAACTTTCTTGCAAATTTCATTGCAGCCTCAATTGCCTCTGCTCCGCTGTTGTTTAGATGAACCTGTGTGAGTCCTTTAGGCGCCAATCCAATCAACGTTGCTAAAAATTCCTCTCTGGTCTTGTTGTACAACGAACTATGAACTGTAATTATCTTATCAATCTGTTTTTTTATTGCATCATTGACTCTTTCATTCTTATGACCGACTAGTGCTACTCCGTATCCTCCCATGCAATCAATGTACTCGTTTCCATCTGCATCCCACACATGAGCACCACTGCCTTTTTCAACTGTAACTGGAAATCTCTGATACAAATTCCCCATAAACTGATCCTCACTCATGTTCAATCACCGTACAGCTCTCATGTGCAATGGCTGATGATATTGGATCCTCTCTTTGACCATTGCCAATCAATGCCTCTCTTACCCCCATGTCTAGTGCCTCAGTAGATGCCAAAATTTTTTTTTCCATTCCCGGCCCAATTTTTGGCCGAATTTCTTTTGCTTCTGCCAATGTGAGTTTTGGCACAAGTTTCTCATCCATCAACAACCCATCAACATTTGTGATGAATAATACCTTATCACATCCGGTCCTGCCTGCAACATACGCTGCTGCCCTGTCCCCATCAATGTTGAGAAATTCCGACTCTTCACTCATTGCTATTGGTGAGATGACAGGCGTAAAACCCTGTTCCAAGAGGGATTTGATGAATTTTGAATTTACCTCTTTAATTTTACCTGTATACCCTCCATCAATGGCCTGCTTTCTTCCCTTTTCGTTGACTATGAGCAGTTTTTTCTTTCTGTCTGCCTTGATTACTCTGGCATCTACCCCTGAAAGACCAATTGCATTAATGCCGTTTTTTTGAAGCATTCGAACAATTGTCTTGTTTATCCTTCCTGACATTACCATGGTGAATATCTCCGCTGTTTCCTTGTCTGTATACCTGCTTTTGATGCCGCTTGGGGATGTTACAAATCTTGGCTCCTTTCCAAGCTGCTTGCAAACCTTTGTGACTTCTTTTCCCCCTCCGTGAACTATGATGATTCCTTCGCTTTCAGCTATTTTTTTAATATCTGAAATTGTAGACTGGTGCAAATCATCTACTACACTTCCGCCAATCTTGATAGTAATCATCTCTAAACCGGGGTTAGTGGAGTATATCTAAGCCCATCCATTTCATCAAAGCCGCACATTACATTCATGTTTTGAATGGCAGAACCTGCCGCACCCTTCATCAAGTTATCTGATGCAGATAATGCAATCAGTCTGTTGTTATCCTCATCTAAATCAAATCCAATATCACAAAAGTTTGAACCAACTAGGAATTTTGGATCTGGGAACTTGTACAATCCTTTCTTATCTCTGATCAGTCTGACAAACCTTTCCTCACCATAAGCTTCGCGATACAACTTCCACAACTCCTTTTCTTCAATATCTTTTTTCATAAACGTATGGTTTGTACACAGGATTCCCCTAACCACATCCACTGCATGCGGACTCATTGAAACATTAATTTTTTTTCCCGCAATCTCGCTGAGCTCTTGCTCGATTTCACCGGTGTGCCTGTGTTTTGCTGGCTTGTATGGCCTGATTACTCCTGCTCTCATTGCGTGTGCCGTTCCTGAACCCGAGCCTGCCCCTGATGAACCAATCTTTGAATCCACAACTATGTGCTCAGTGTCAATAATGTCGTTTTGAATCAATGGTGCCAGAGCCAGCATTGATGTTACGGCCATACATCCCGGACAAGAAACCAGCTGTGCATTTTTAATCTGTTCCCTGTGTAACTCTGGTACCCCAAAAACTGACTTTGCTAAGTAATCTGGATGCGGATGTTCCCATCCATACCATTTATCATATGCCTCTTGATTGTGCAACCTGTAATCTGCGCTCAAATCAATAATTTTAACACCCCTGTCATAGAGAGCCTTTACAATTTCAGTTGCAGTTCCGTGTGGAACTGCCGTAAAAACCAAGTCACACTGATCTGTTAATCTGTCATAATCCAATTCAGAGAATTTTAGATCGGTAAATCCTTTCAAGCTTGGCTGAACTCTGTGTAGATACTCCCTTACATGCTGTCTTGATGTTACTGCGGTGATCTCTACCTTTGGATGGTTTACTAGAAGACGAAGCGTCTCTCCTCCCACATATCCTGATGCTCCAACAACACCTACTTTCATGACAAATCTCCTCGTAATGGAGTATAATTTATTTCCTAACGTAGTTTAGCGCAAATTCTATCATTTCTTTTGGTATGTTTCGTTGTGCGACTCTTGATAATCCCTTGAATTCTACCGTATTATTTACTTCGTGTACTACCAGTCCTTTTTCTTCATCCTCCATCATGTCTATTCCCAAAATTCCCCCGCCCATGGCTTTTGATGCCCTTGCAGCCATATCCTCCATCTCTTTTGTGATCTCACAAAGTTCCGGGTCTGCCCCCAGAGCTATGTTTGTTTTGAATCCCCCTGAAGACTTTCTATACATGGCGGCAATGGGCTCGTCACCTACTGTGATAACTCTGATGTCCCTTGGCGGTCTCTTGACTAGTTCTTGTAAATAGTATATTCTATCATGTGGGCTATCTGTAATGTCCCTTATCTCAAAAATTGCCTCCATGGTGTCTCTGTTGTCAAGCTGCATTACCCCTCTTCCCCAACTACCAATTACCGGCTTTATCACCAAGGGAAACCCTACTTTTTCCAAATTCTCTGCTGCACTGTCACTTGAAAATGAAAAATATGTCTTTGGTGTTGGAATGTTATTTTTTTTCAAAAGCAGCGTCATGAACATCTTGTTTCCACACGTACTTGCAACATTAAACTTGTTCAATACCGGGACGTCCATAAACTCTAGACTTGCAGTAAGATGCAATCCCCTAAAATAACTCACACACCTCTCTAAAACAACATCTCCAAAATCAAAATCCTCCTTTTTGCTGTCTGTATTGATTTGGGTGATTTTTGCATCTGTCATCGCGGCATCGTGTCCCAGTTCTGATGCCTCTTTCTGAAGCATTTTTTCTTCCGCTCTTAAGCGGTCAAACACGATACAAACTTTTGACATTACTCTCCCCAGTCTTCGCCTACGGTTTCTGCTTGTTTTAGCTCAACATTTGATCCGTCTTTTTTTGAGATTTCAAAGTCAGCTCCACAATCAGGACAGGAGACAATTTCCCCTACTGAGGCATCCTCTGGGATGTTTAGTGTTGCATCACATTCTGGGCAGTTCATGTTTTTGTTGACCTTTTCTTTTGTAATTTATTAGCTTCTGTTGACTGCATTCCCCACAATTCGACAAATCCTTTGGCTAATCTCTGATCAAATGTTGATTCTACCCCATAGGTTGCAATATTGTGACTGTATAACGAGTTACTGGACTTTCTTCCGACCACTCGTAAGCTTCCCTTGTACATTTTTAACTTCACGGTTCCTGAGACTGGTTTTTGTGATGTTTCTATGAATCCATCCAAATCTGCCTTTAGGGGATCTTGCCAAAGTCCCGAGTACACCAAATATGCCCATTCATCATCAATCATTGATTTAAATTTATTTTCATGCTTTGTGTGGACCATTTTCTCCAGGTCTGCATGAGCCTCAATAAGACAGGCCGCTGCCGGGGTTTCATATACTTCACGAGACTTGATTCCTACAACCCTGTCTTCAATATGATCAACTATCCCAATGCCTGCGTTTCCTGCCTTTTTGTTAATGTATTCAATCAGTTTTAACGGATCCATTTTTTTACCGTCAGCTTCAACTGGAATTCCCCTGCTGAATTTAATTTCCAAATAAGCCGGCTTGTCTGGCAGGTTTTTTGTTTTAACCCAAATAAAAGCATCCTCTGGCGGTTCATTGTATGGGTCTTCTAGCACTCCTCCCTCTATTGCACGTCCCCACAAGTTTTGATCAATGCTGAACCTTTTTGCCACCGTATCAATCTCTATTCCGTGTTTTTTTGCAAATTTTAGCTCCGTATCCCTGTCCAAATTTTTGTCCCTGATTGGGGCTATGATTGGCAAGTCAGAGCCGGAACGTAACGTAATGTCAAATCTTACCTGATCATTGCCCTTGCCAGAACAGCCATGTGCAAGTGATGTCACTTTTTCTTTTTTTGCAATTTCTAAAACTTTTTCTGCAATCAGTGGCCTAGCTAGTGCTGTTGCAAGGCAGTATTTCTTCTGATAGAGCGCGTTTGCCTTTATTGATGGAAAAATATAATCCTTGACAAATTCCTTTTTTGCATCAATGTTGTAGTGTTTTTTTACGCCCAGTTTTTTTGCCTTGGCTGTAATCCCTTTCCAGTCTTCTCCCTGTCCCACATCTACTGTGACTGTAACTACATCCATATCATGCTCATTTTGTAGGTACTTTACAACAACTGAAGTGTCTAGCCCGCCAGAGAATGCAAGAATTCCTTTTTGAGTCATAAAACATCTTTTCCGTCATATTTTGGAATTTATCTTTTATGCTAGGCTTTAAATAAATTATTTTTAAAAATTTCTGGCTAGCTTGAGCTAAAATTCGATGATTATTTAACCATCAAATATAACGCTGTTTTATGAAAACTCAGTATGTCCTTTTTTCAGGCATTACAGCCGTTGTATTGCTATCTGCACTAGGAATTAGTCTTGGTAACGACGATAAAACACATGATTCTAAACTTCGAATTGCATATTTTCCAAATATTGGACATGCCATTCCTATAGTTGGGATGGAGAAGGGCTTTTTCCAAGATAGCCTCGGTGATCAGATAAAAATTGAAACCAGAGTCTTTGATAGCGGTCCGCAGGCAATCGAATCCCTCTTTGCTAGTTCAGTTGATCTAGCATATGTCGGACCGGGCCCTGCAATAAACGGATTTTTAAATTCTGAAAATGACAACGTAAAGATTCTTTCTGGTGCTGCAAGCGGCGGTGCAAGCTTTATCGTTCATCCTCAATCTGAAATCAATTCTTTTTCTGATTTTGATGGAAAAAAAATTGCCGCTCCTCAAATTGGTAATACTCAGGACGTATCCCTGCGTCACTATCTCTCCGAACACGGATTGAGAACTGCTGAAAAAGGCGGCTCTGTTGTAGTTTACAATATTCCAAATCCTGACATCTTTACATTATTTGTTAAAGGGGATATTGACGGCGCTTGGGTTGCAGAGCCATGGGCTACCATTTTGGAGACTGAATTAAATGGAAAGCGACTATTCCATGAAGAAGACCTTTGGCCAAACCAAGAGTTTGCGTCTGTTTTGTTAATTGCAAACTCTGATTATGTGGAAAAGAACCCTGAACTAATTTCCAGTTTTCTGGATTCCCACAATAAAACGGCAATTTGGATTAATCAAAATCCCGTGGAGACCCGGGTTGTTTTTAATGATTTTTTAAATTCCCATCTTGGTCAGTCCTTATCTGATGATGTGGTAGATGTTGCCCTGTCTAATCTTGTAATTACAGCAGATCCAATACATGACTCTGTTTATTCATTTGCTCAAAAATCTGACGCGCTGGGATATCTTGGAAGAAATGGATATGATTTGTCTGGTATTTTTTACTACTTTGATACAAATTCTGCCGCTGATGGAGGTAGTAGCACATGACCAAACTTGAGGCAAAAAATATTGTAAAGTATTTCCGCCATGACTCTCACAAGCTTACGGCACTTGGCGGCATAAACCTAAAAGTTGAGGCTGGCGACTTTGTATGTCTAGTTGGTCCTTCAGGATGTGGCAAATCCACATTTTTGCGCATAGTTGCAGGCCTGGAGAGTCCTGATGAGGGCCAGATCCTCTTTGATGGCCGCAATGTAACTGAAACTGGTCCAGAAAGAATTATGGTGTTCCAAGAGGGAGCCTTGTTTCCCTGGCTTAAGGTTCAAGATAACGTAGAATTTGGCTTAAAAATGGCCGGTATCCCAAAAGCAGAACGAGCAAAGATATCCCACAGATACCTGGATATGATGCAGCTGACAAAATTTGCAGACTCGTACACCTATCAGCTTTCCACAGGAATGAAGCAGCGTGTAGCTATTGCAAGAGCACTTGTGATGGACCCTGATGTGCTGCTAATGGATGAACCGTTTGCAGCACTTGATGCACAAACTCGTGACTTGCTTTTAGTTGAAATGCAATTGATTTGGGAAAAGACAAAGAAGACCATTTTGTTTGTAACCCACAGTGTTTCAGAGGCGGCTGTTCTTGGAACCAAGGTGGCAGTTTTCAGCAATCGTCCATCAGTAATTAAAAAGGAAGTTGACAATGATTTTCCAAGACCTAGAATTCCTGAAGACGAAATCCTAAAGAAATTCCAGCAGGATGTCCTGGCAGAGCTTCGGCCTGAGGTAAAGAAAAACAAAGAGTGATTATCATGGCAAAAAATTTTACTCCCCATAGGATTGTATTTTATGTAAGTCTTGTAGTTGTTTGGCAGGTTGTTGCCATGGTTGGAATATGGCCTGACAATATTTTTCCATCTCCATACGAAGTAGCCGAAGATCTGGCATATGGCGTCTCTGATGGCAGCCTGCTTTACGGAATCGGAACTAGCATGTGGAGGCTGTCAGTTGGCCTAGGAATTGCAATTGGCGGTGGGATCGTACTTGGAATTTTTATGGCAAGAGTTGAGGCAATCAACCAGACAGTTGGTTCTTTGGTTCTGGGACTGCAATCAATTCCTTCCATTGCTTGGGTTCCATTGGCAATACTTTGGTTTGGTCTGACAGATAGCGGAATAATTTTTGTCACAGCCATTGGTGCCATTTTTGCAGTTACAATCAATACGTACACCGGAGTCAAGAATATCGATCCTCACTATATAGAGGCTGCACGAAATATGGGTGCCAAGGGCAGCCAACTAATTACCGCAGTGCTGATTCCTGCGGCATTTCCATACATGATTTCTGGTTTTAAGCAAGGCTGGGCGTTTGCTTGGAGAGGCGTGATTGGCGCTGAGATACTGTTTTCCTACCTGGGCTTGGGATTCTTTCTTAATGCAGGACGCTCTCTTAATGACGTGTCTCAAGTAATCGGTATTATGGTAATAATCATGGCAATTGGATTGGTTGTTGATGGCGTCATTTTCAAAAGACTTGAAGATAAGGTAATGTCCCGTTGGGGGTTTTAGATAACCTGTAAATAATTCCCGTTTTTTAAATCTCCAAAATGAGCTAACAGGTGATGATACATTCTGCTATCTTATTTTTTTATTTTCAGTGACACTACAAATGCACAGATGATTATTGCTATTGCAAAATACATTACTGCAACATAATTGGTTGCAAATGCAATTGTTCCTGCTATTACAGGACCAATAACTGTTGCAATAGATAACGTTGAGCTAAATATCCCAGTTGACGTGGACTTTGGATTGTTATCCATTAGGTGAAAGTTTCCCCCAATAAACAAAAATGCCCATGTTGCACCCACAAGTGACATAAATGGCATTGCCATCCACCATTCCGTAACAAGAGACAACCCTATAAAGACAAACGTCGTGCATCCAATTCCAATTTTGAATTTAGTGACATTGGAGAGATGAATCTTACTTACCATTACGTTCATTACAATAAACGCTGTCAGCGTGTTTGCGACATATACAATTGAAATGTGATAAAGTTCTCCCCCCCATTTTTCCACAATTATGATTGGAAGGATGGTCCACACCGCGGCAGCTCCTATATGCCTTAGTAACAATGACAAAAAGAGGAACCTGTTTTTTGAAATTACCCTTTTTGTGGTTCCAGCCTCTACCTCTTTTTCCTGTTTTGGGCTTGGCAGCCTTGCCGTAAAAATCAATCCTGCAACAAATGACGCTGCACTGATCAAGAAAATTAGTTTTAGATCATTTGTTAATCCCGCAGCTGCAATTCCTGCCAGCCACCCTAATGCGTGAAATGAAATCACTGTGGCCGCTCTTTTTTTGTCAATGTTTGCCTCGTAGGTATATGCAATCATGGCCGGAATCATAATCCCGCTTGCAACACCTGCAAGAATTCTTACCAGAAAGAACATGGAGAGATCATCTGCAAAATAGTGCAATCCAAACGTAATGGCACACCCTATGAAGCCGATTCTGATGAATTTGAGCCTAGTTCCTTTCTTGTCTGAGTGCCTTCCAAAATAAATCTCAGATAAAATTTGAGCAAAGCTAAATGATGCCACCAATAGCCCAATCTCGAAAATAGATTCTGTTACTCCCCTTGCAATAATGGGCATGAAAACAAAAACTATGGAGATTCCTGCATGTTGAAAAAAGGTGGCACTACGAACGAGATTGTTAACTGGTAACTTTTGCATAAATATGCAAAAAATCATCTCTGACCTAATTTCAACATACGTATCAGCCATGCATTTTTTGCTGCCTTTTCTGAAAAGAGTTAAACTGTGTTAGAGTGTTTTGAGATTAAGAAGTTGGCAGAAAAAGAATCCTTCCTTGATGCAATACAAAATCGCGTATTGTTATTTGATGGTGCGATGGGAACTGAAATTCAAAGACATGATCCCAAGCCTGAAGATTTTCCCAATGATCAGGACGGATTCAATGACGGATTGGTATTGACGCATCCTGAATGGATCAGACAAATTCATAGGAGTTATCTGGATGCAGGTTCTGATTGCATTGAGACAAACTCTTTTGGCTCAAATAAAATTAAGCTTGACGAATATGGCTTTGGTGATCAAACTGTGGAATTTAACAGAAAAATTGCAGCGCTTGCATTTGAGGTCTGCAGCGAGTATTCTGACAAACCTCGGTATGTGATTGGATCAATGGGACCTACCGGCTATCTGCCAAGTTCTAACGATCCTGATTTGGGCCAAAAGCCCCTAGATGAAATACGTGAGGCATTTGAGCTGCAGTCAGAAGGATTGATTCTAGGAGGCGTTGATGCATTGCTTGTTGAAACAAGTCAGGACATTCTTGAGGTAAAACTCGTCATTGAGGCATGTCATAATTCCATAAAAAAAACCGGCAAAAAAATTCCCATCATTGCAAACATCACCCTGGATCAATATGGAAAGATGCTGCTTGGTACCAATGTTCAGGCCGCATACACTACTGTGTCTGATATGGGCATTGATGTTTTTGGGCTGAATTGCTCCACTGGTCCTGTTGAAATGACTCCAAGTGTAAGGTGGCTGGACGAACAAAATGAACACGGCGTGTTAGTCGTCCCAAATGCCGGCATGCCTGAAAATGATGGAGGCCAGGCAGTCTACAAAATGACTCCTGAAAAAATGGGTGATGCATTGGGTGATTTTCTTAACGAGTACAAAAGAGTTCGAATCATTGGAGGCTGCTGTGGGACAAATCCTGAACACATCAGGGTCTTGAGGAAAGTAATTGACCAAAAAGCCAACTCTATAGAGGGTTAAGTATTTAGAAAAACAGATGTGATTTTGTTATATTGACTGTTCCAAGAGTAAGTTCGGCACTAAAAGCAGTTGATCTAAAACAGATTCCTGCCCCCCTGATTATTGGAGAGAGAATTAACACTCAGGGTTCACGCAGGGCAAAGAAGCTGGTTCTTGCAGATGATTATGACGGCCTGCTAGATTTGGGCAGGGTACAAGTTGAGGACGGTGCTCACTGCCTTGATGTCTGTGTTGCAACCACAGAGCGTGCAGATGAGCGTGAATTCATGTTAAATCTGGTAAAGAGACTGAGCCTGGAAATTGATGCCCCTCTTGTAATTGACTCTACAGATCCTCAGGTAATAGAATCATCTGTCACTCAAATTCCCGGAAGGCCGATAATTAATTCAATTAACCTTGAGGGTGATGGAAGCAGATTTGAAAGACTCGCTCCTATAATGGCAAAGTATGGTTTGCCTGCAATTGCCCTCTGTATCGGGCCTGAGGGCATGGCAAAAACCCCTCAACAAAAAGCTGACACAGCAGAGCTGCTTTATGAAACAGGAAAAAAGTATGGATTAAAGATAGAACAGTTCATTTTTGACGTTCTTACATTTACCTTGGCAACAGGCGAAGATGAGTTTCTTGATGCAGGAAAGAATACCCTTGAAGGAATTAAGCTGGTCAAAGAGAAATTCCCTGATTCCTTTACCACCCTGGGACTAAGCAACATCAGCTTTGGACTGTCTCCATATGCTAGGAAAGTTCTAAATTCTGTATTCTTGTATCATGCTGTCAAAGCTGGTCTTGATTCTGCAATTGTTAATGCCAAAGAAATTATTCCGTATGGAGAAATTGATGGGAAAGAAAGAAAACTTGCAGAGGATCTAGTCTTTAATGTTCATTCAAACGCACTGGCTGATTTAGTTACTTATTTTGAAAATGAGGGGCAGCCCCAAGGCAGTACGGCCTCCAAGAAAGTTGACGTTGATCCTTCTTGGCCTGCAGGAAAACGAGTAAATTTCAGAATTGTAAATCGGCTCAAAAATGGGATTCAAAATGACGTGGTATCTGCAATTGCAGAGAAGCTTGGAAAAAATGAGATTATCAGAGATGTTGACGGAATACTGTCCCTTGATGCCACAAAGGAAATCACTCATGATGGTGCCATCAAAGCCCTCAATGAGGACCTGCTTCCTGCCATGAAGGAGGTTGGAGATAAGTTTGGCGCAGGAGAGCTGATTTTGCCATTTGTCCTAAAATCTGCCGAATGCATGAAAGCTGCTGTTGGTGAATTAGAAAAGTACCTGGTTAAAGAGGAGGGCATCAGTAAGGGCGTACTGGTTTTGGGTACGGTTTATGGCGATGTTCATGACATTGGCAAAAACCTTGTGAAGACCATTTTTCAGAATAACGGATACACGGTACACGACTTGGGAAAACAGGTTCCACTGCAGAAATTCCTTGAAAAAATAGATGAGACAAAACCTGATGCAATAGGACTGTCTGCATTACTGGTATCTACTTCAAAGCAAATGGAATTCTTTGTGGAACACGCAAGAAAAAATAACATGAATATGCCGATTCTTTGTGGCGGAGCTGCAATTAACAGCAATTACATTAATCGAATAGCAAAAGAAGATGGAATCTATGATCCTGGCGTGTTTTATTGCAACACCATGTTTGAAGGACTAAAAACAATGGATGTACTAGTCTCTGATGAAAAGACAAAATTCCTAGTTGATTGGAAAGAAAAACTAGAGAACTGGAGGGATAAATCTGCTGCAACAGTTGATCCTGATACCATACCAAAAAGTGAGGTTAGGCCTGTCTGTGCGCCTAAACCTCCGGGAATTGGAGAGCCAATTAGACTCAAACTCGATCAAATCAACATGAATAAAGTCTGGACCATGATTGATAAAAAATCCCTATTCAAACTGTCTTGGGGACTGCGTGGAAAGGCCGGTTCTGAATCTGAGGCCGAACATGAGCAGCTGCTTGTAGAATGGAAGGCAAGAATAATTAGAGAAAAACTGTTTGAACCTGAAATTGTTTATGGGTATTTTAGGTGTCATAACAAGGGCAGAAGACTGTTAGTTGAGAATCCTGTTGGCGATGACGTCGAATTGGACTTTCCACGCTCTGCCAAATCTGATCATCTTTGTCTTGCTGATTATTTTGGAAATGACGATGTTGTTGCATTTCAGTCTGTAACTGTGGGAAATAAGGTGGCAAATATTATTGAACAGTGGAACAAGGAAGACAAGTACACTGATGCATACTATCTGCACGGATTGGCAGTTGAGGTTGCCGAAGCGTTGGCCGAATGGGTCAATCAAAAAATAAAATCTGAATTAGGCTTGGAAAAAGGCGGACTACGGTATAGCTGGGGATTTCCCAGCTGTCCTGACGTGGCACAGCATCATCTAGTATGGAAACTGCTACAGCCTGAAAAATCTGGAATGACCTTGACTGAATCGGGCCAAATTATTCCAGAGCAATCAACTGCTGCAATAGTGGTTCATCATCCAGAAGCGAAATATTTTGTTCTCTAATTGGATAACTTTTCCAAGAATTCATTTAATCCGCCAAAGTCATTAGGGGATGTAATCAATACGTCTCCTGTTATCTCGTGTGTCTTGTGTACTAGCTCCTCGAATTCCTGGCCATATGATGTCAAATCCAAATTCAAAAATTTTGCAGATCTTTCATTTTTAGGTGATGGGTATAGCAGAATTGGAACTAGTGAAAATCCTTTCAGATTGCTTGATAAATTTTGGACCTGTTCAATATTTTGAATAACCTGTGTCATAAAGCCTTTGGGTTTTGCATCCAGCTTTTTTACAATTTTGGAGAAATTAGGCTTGTTTGATATTGAAAGATACAGGTCAATCTTTGAATCAATTCCCTGCTCCTTTAGTCTCTTTACTACCGAACTTGGAATTTGGCCTGAATCCTCTTTTTCTGTTTGGGAATGATCTCCCATTAGTATCAAAATACCCGCAAAACCTATGGCAGCACACTTGTCTGCAAATTCTAAAATCTCTGCCTCGTTTTTGTCCCTGACCCTTAGGCTGACAGTAATTGGCAACTCTGGAATTTCCTTCTTGATGATTTTCCCGACTTTAATCGGCGAAACCCTCTCAAATCCCAATACATTTTCAGTTATATGAATTGCATCACATTTTTTTGAAATAATTTTTGTTTTATTTACAAATTTTTGGATTGATTCATTTGTATCTACGTTTGGCAGAATTTTTGGCGGGTTAGCTTCATACCTTATTGTCATATTTTCAATTCTTCTGCCCTTGGTTAAAACCTTTGAATAATAAAACCCATATGGATTGGTAGGATAAAACCCCCATGCTCTTAGATGAATTAAAATCCCGTCTTTCTACTGACATTAATCCCAAGATTGAGTTTGATAGAAGATATCGCCTGGCATCAGTACTTGTAGTAATTTATGGCCAAGAGCCCATTGTCGTAATGACTGAAAAACCAAAACATATGAAGTTCCATGCAGGTGAAATTTCATTTCCAGGCGGTAAATTAGATTCTGATGATTCAGATCTCCTGGAGACGGCATTACGTGAAACTAGTGAAGAAATAGGACTAACAATAACCAAGCCGCAAATCGTTGGTCAGTTAGAACCGGTTGTAACGCTAAATTCCGGTTTTATGATTTTACCATTTGTATCTGTAATTGACAAGATACCTACATTGCACACCAATGCTGAGGTTGAAAAAATTTTTCACATTCCTTTGGAATCTTTTTTAAAAACTCAGGCAAAGGATTCTGATCCATCTCATAACTTAATCCAAGAAATGTATACCTTTGAATATCAAAATCAAATTGTGTGGGGGGCTTCGGCCAGAATATTAAAACAGATTCGAGATTGCCTAAAATCCTGAGATTCATTTAAAAAGAGCTCTCTGTGCCTGAAAATCTATGGCTGCACGCAAGTCCTCTCCAAGGAAAATTCGTCTATTGAAGAAGACTAAACAGACGTCTGCAATACCTGCATGGATTATTCTCAAAACTAAGAGAAGTGTTAGAACAAATCCAAAGCGTAGGGCTTGGAGATCAACTGATGTGGAGGTAGGATAAATGTCTCAAGAATTAGAACGGGTCTATACAATTAATCTAGGCAAAGTAAAACTATCACAATCTCAACATAGGTCTGTTAGGGCAATTAACATGATTAGGGAATTTGCCCAACATCACATGAAAGTTCAAACAATCAAAATTGAAGAAGAATTAGCCCAAGAAGTTTGGGCCAGAGGAGTTAGAAGTCCTCCAAGAAAAGTTAGAGTTAGAATGAGTAAAACTGATGAGGGATATGTTCTTGTTTCACGATATGATGAGGATGCAGAGACTAAGGTTGTTCCTGAAAAAGAAACCACAAAAGTTTCTGACAAGGCAGAAGAGTCAGCCAAAGATGCACCAAGCAACGAAGAACTAGCCAAAGATGCACCAAACAAAGACGAACTAGCCAAAGATGCACCAAGCAACGAAGAACTAGCTGAAGATGCACCAAACAAAGAGGAGTTATCTGAAGAGGCAGCAAACAAAGTAGAAGAACCAGCCAAAGAGGCACCAAACAAAGAAGAACCAGCTAAAGAGACACCGCCAAACAAAGTAGAAGAGCCAGCCAAAGAGACACCTCCAAACAAAGTAGAAGAGCCAGCTAAAGAGACACCGCCAAACAAAGTAGAAGAACCTGCCAAAGAGGCACCAAACAAAGAAGAGCCAGCTAAAGAGACACCGCCAAACAAAGTAGAAGAACCTGCCAAAGAGGCACCAAACAAAGAAGAGCCAGCTAAAGAGACACCAAAGAAAGAAGAATAATTATTCTTAAAAAATTATAATTTTAAAATTTAGTTTTATTCTAATTGATACAAGTCTAATTTATAGTCAATACTGCATTCTGGTTTTGACCAATCAAGAGTGTCTTCTTGTGAAATCATTCCTAATGGATCATAATTGTCAAACTTTGTCATTCCTTGTATTGATGATAGCATAACAACTTTGGATTCTTCTGATACCATATCAATTTGTGCACTGCTTTCACTAACAATTCCTGAAGTTAAACTAGTGATTGAGTTGATTACTCCTACTGGGATGTTACTTCCTCCTACTACATACAGCATTGAACGTTTAACTGAATTTGGTGATGCGTTTCCGTATAGCATTTTAAGTGAATCCCTTAGTGAATCTTCTATTTTTTGTCCATCCTTGCTTGTGGATAGAATGTTTGTCTCATTTGATATTTCAGATGTGCCAAGTGATTTTACTACGTGTATCATTGCAGAATTTGCAATATCATAGCATGCTTTAGGACTTAGATCCGGATTACTTTCTAACAACGAATCATTATCTAAGACTATGGTGCATTGTGAGTTTTCTCTTACTCTTTTTAGAGAAATACCTGAATTGAAAATCCTATCTTTTTCATATTTGAAAGGCATTACTGCAAATGAGATTAACCCGATGTCTGATTCTTTACATATCTCTGAGACTACAGGTGCAATTGCTGAACCTGTTTTGCCTGCTAAATTACTCATCAATACTACTGTGGAATATTCTGCAATCTTTGATTTTATTTCTTCAACACTATTGTAAGTTGAGCCTCTGATTAACTGAACAGACGGATTAATTACCGAGTCCGTTGAAATATGTACCGAAGGGTTTTCTGAGGAACAATCCTTCTTGTCATTACTAATTATCAAGCAATCTGAATTTAATGCATTTTTAGCCTCACCAGCCAGTTTTGAGCCTACGCCTCCAAGGCCTATGACTAAAATTGGATATTTGACTTGAAAACTCATTTCTAATCTTAATTCGTGATTTAGATAAAAAACCTTCTTACGTTTTTTTAATCAAATTTTAGATCGAAAAAAATTAGCTTACGATCTTACCGATCAGTCTTTTGATAGTGGCATCTGTAATCTCTACTGTGTGTGATTGCCCAATTTTTACTTCTTCCGTAACTGCTATAGGCTTGTATGCAAAATTCCTACCCTTAATTCCCTCATCTGTCTGTTCATCAAATAGCACCTTGCCCCTCCAGCCGATCCAGTTTTGATTACTTTTTATCGATAGTTTATTGATCTGTTCAAAAACTATCTTGCTTCTTCGTTTAATTTCTGCTGCATTAATTTGCTCCCATTCTGCAGCATCTGTTCCGGGTCTTGCACTATATTTGGACAAATTTACCGAATCTGGCCTTATTTCATCAAGTAATGATACTGTCTTTTGAAATTCTTTTTCTGTTTCTGAAGGAAACCCTACAATGATATCTGTAGATATGGTAAAGTCATCAAATCTCTCTCTGATTTTTCTGACGATTTCCCTAAAAGTTTCTGCTGTATGACCACGCTTCATATCCTGAAGAACCCTATCACTCCCGCTCTGTACTGGAAGATGTAAAAATTTGAAAACTTTGTTACTATCATATGCGTCAATCAGCTTTTCCTTAATCCTTGGCATATACATTGGATTCATCATGCCCACCCTAATCATAAAGTCCTCTGGAATTTCAGAAATCGAGTTTATCAAAGTTGGTAAATCTGTCCCAATGTCAAACCCATAACATCCATTATCCGTAGATGTTAACCACACTTCCTTGCATCCCTCTCTAACTTCTGTTTGAACTTGTCTTACTATGTCTCCCAGCCTATAGCTTACAAGATCTCCTTTTGATAATTTAGTCTGACAAAATGTGCATTCACTCATGCATCCACTTGCAATTTCCACAATTCCTACTGTGGGATTAAGTCTAACTTTGGGCAATCCTACCTTTGACAAATCTGAATCCTCTAATGCAATTTGTTTTTGCCCTCTTAATGCGGAGTTGATAACTTGGAGCGTTTTTCCTAATGAGTTTGGTCCTAACAAACTGGCATTTTCTGAGAATTTTTCAACTGTCTCTTTTTCTGCCTTTGGAAGGCAACCTGCTACGATAAGCGGCTTTGTTTTTAATGAATTAATCCTATACATCATTTTGTTTGCAGTCGAATCTTTAACTGAACATGTTACTATGATGTTTAGATCAGACTCTGAGGAATTGTCTGTTAACACATGTCCGCCATTTTGAATCAATCCTGAAATCATCTCTGAATCTGCAAAGCTAGCCGAACAGCCGTAAGCTTCTACAAAAATTTTTGCCATGTTTTAACAGAATAAAGAATCGATCTCTTTGCTGCTCATTAGTTTCTTTGAAACAACAAGCTCTCTGATAGTTTTTCCAGTTTTTAGTGATTCTTTGAAAAGTTCGGCAGATTTTAGATATCCTATCTTTGGAGTTAACAATGTAACAATTACTGGACTGTTTTCAATATATTCACGCAACTTGTCCTTGTTTGCTGTCAGTCCGTCAATTAGATTTGCAGAAAATATTGGAAAGAAGTTTTTAATCATGTCTGTTGACTCTAACATGCATTTTAGCATTCCCGGCAACATGACGTTAAGCTCAAGCTGCCCGCCTTGTGCTGCATATGATACTGCTGTATCATTTCCAATGATGTTAAAGCAAACCATGTTCATGCATTCGGCCAGCGACGGGTTTATTTTTCCAGGCATGATGGATGAGCCTGCATGAACTGCCGGTATTCCCAACTCTGCCAATCCTGCAATTGGACCTGATGCCATTAGCCTGACATCATTTGCAATTTTCCCTACCTCTAATGCCAAGTTTCGTAACGCACTTGACAAATTTACAACCGCAAACTTGCTTTGTAAGCCATGCTGCATGTCTTTTTCTGGCTTTAATGGCAGTTTTGCAATTTTTCCTAATTCCGATATTGCAATTTTTCTATACCCTTTTGGCGTGTTGGCTCCTGTTCCTACAGCTGTTCCGCCTAGTGCGACATGTTGCAGCTCTTTTTGTGCATCCATGATCTCTTTTCTTGCTTTGGTAACTGATGTAGCATATGCGTCAAACTCGCTACCTAATGTAACTGGCAGTGCATCCATAAGGTGTGTTCTTCCAATTTTTTTAAATGATGAAAATTGTTTTGCCTTTTTAGATAATGATTTTATCAAAACATCTACAGCAGAGACTGTGTCCTTTAGATTTATCAAAATTGCAACATGCATTGCAGTAGGATATGTGTCATTACTTGATTGTGACATGTTGACATGGTCATTTGGGTGCAGAAACTCATATTGGCCTTTTTTCTTGCAAAGTACTTCTAATGCAACATTTGAAATTACTTCGTTTGAATTCATGTTAAAAGCTGTACCTGCTCCGGAATTTATCATATCTACAACAAATTGATCCACATATTTTCCAGACAGTACTTTATCACAGGCCAAAACAATTGCCTTGCCTCGTTTTGTATCTATGGCCTTGGTTTTCATGTTTGCAATTGCTGCGGATCGCTTTATCATCACAAATGCCCTGATCAAGTTCTCATGGCTTTTATTGCCAGTTACGTGGTACTGCCTGATTGCTCTTCCTGTAAATGGTCCATAGTATGCATCTGCTGGAATTTTGATTTTTCCAAGCGAATCCTGATCTAATCTGAATTTCATGTTGACTTTATGCAATTTTCCCTATTATTACTTCTTTTTCGGATACTCTGAAAATTTTGGATCCCAATAATTCGCATTATAACTCGACTGCATCCTCAAAGTCAACCATCTTTAGGTGCTGAAAATTTTGGATCCCAATAATTCGCATTATAACAGTCAATCAGGGTTTATAATTTTATGAACAAAAACTGCGAAAATATATAATATTCGCATGTTACGATCTTAGATCTGACCAAAAAGAAAAACGTAGATATCACACCTGATAAGAGTCTCATCAAAAAATTAGGCCTTACGGGATACAGAACCGAGCAAGCAATAGCAGAACTGCTAGACAATTCAATTGATGCACGGATTAAAGGAATTACAGAATCCATTAACGTTAATCTGAATTTTAATGAAAAACTAATTGTTGTCTCCGATGACGGACAAGGAATGAATTTTGATGAATTAAAGGATGCCCTGACCATTGCAAAAGAAACAAAAAAGGAAGGTGAAAAGCTTGGTCAGTTTGGCATAGGCATGAAAAGTGCATGCTCTAACTTGGGCAAAATATTTGTCGTAACAACAAGAAAGCCAAATACTGCATCCAAGTTAACGGCAGAATATGATGAACAGCAATGGTTAAGTGACAAATCAAAAAAATGGACTAATTTTGAAATCAAAGAAGAAGATGAAAATAAAGATTGGCATGGAACTAGAGTTGCAATAGGCAATCTAAGGGTGCCATTATACCCAAACCAGATCTCAAACTTCAAAAGAAGCTTTGGAATAAGATATGGACCATATATCAAAAACAAGCAGATCCGAATCAAAATAAACACAACAGAGTGCGTTCCAGTAGAGCCTGAGCCAAAAAAAGGAACAAAACAAAAAATCTCAATAAAACTTCCAAGTGGCAATCAGATAAATGGATGGATTGGCTTACTAGAGAAGCGTTCCATTAAAGGAGACTATGGAGTGCACATATACAAAAAGGGGCGATTGATAAAGGCATTTGCTAAATTTGGAATAAGGCATCATCCAGAGGTGGCAAAAATAATTGGCGAGATACATCTTGATCACATTCCAGTTAACTTTCACAAGACTGGATTCTTAGAGGATTCATTAGAATACAACGAAGCTGTATCAGGATTTAAAAATGATCCAGCTGTAGTGAAAACCCTTCGCAGTTCTACATCAAAAACAGACATCTCCGAAATTAAATCTGTGTTTGACCATGATTTAAAAACAAATCTTGAAAAACCATTGGATACGAGAATGAGTGCATCCAACGCAAAATCGTTACTCAGAAAGGCAAGTAATTTTACAGTACATAAAGGCAATCTTAATCTGGATCTAGAGTTCCAAGACACGGACAAAGGAGTTTATCAAATAAATCATTCCCATGACAAAATTAAAATCACAGTTAACAGATCCAGCAGCGTATTTGGTATTTTTAAAAATCCCTTGTTTCTCTTAGGTCTAATACGAATAGAATCTGAGTTAATAAATGAAAATCCTAAATATGTTAATTTTATTAATGACAGAAACAAAAAATGGAATGAATTTGTTACAAAATATTCACCAAAGCCTGAGATAAAAAAAAATAGAACAGAGGAAAAAATTGTTCCTATTCCAAATTATTCTCTTGATTCAAGCCTGCTAGATCTTCATGGGTATCTGAAAGAAGGGTTTGAACATGATTTTCAGTTTACTGGACTAAGTACATTAAGCCCATTCTTACACAACGCATACAGTAAAATTATTTACAACATTCAAACAATAACTGGTGCAGGACAAGAGTTACTGGAAGCTGTTTCTGATTTTACAGAAAAAACTACGGTATTACTTGATCCTAATCCAATTCAAACAGAAACAGCTCTTCAGATCTCTAAAGATAATAGGTTTATAATAATTCGAGAATATGCAGAAAGATTATCCACTACCTGGGCAATTCCTGAAAAAGCTTGGCTAGATCTTTACGTTGAAGTAAATACGCATAAGATTACAATGTATAATGACGAACTAATAATGATCCTAGATGACTTGCTTGGAAACAGACTTGTTAATACAAAAAAATTACGTTCACTTGCTAGGCACAGAAAACTATCAAGCCAAATTGAAACGTACATAGGAGATCAGTGATTTGTCCCTCAATTATTCTCAGTCATTAACAGCTGAAAATATAGCTTTGATTGCCGCAGAATAATATGGATTTACAGATAAACTCGCTGTTGAAAAATTCATAATGGATTTTCAAATACATTCTCATATAACACAACAGCTTGATTGTATAATACGTGGTGGCATGTGCATGCTATTTTACATTGCCAAGAAAGACGCTAAAAGATTGAGCATCGACATTGATCTCCTGACTTCTGTGACACTTGATAAAGTGAGGCAGGTGATGGAAAAAATAAACAAGCTGAATTATCGATTAAATAAGATAATTTTCCAAGATTCATAAATCATATTTTTTGGTATAATTTCATGCAGGAGAAAGAAAAAATCAATATTAATTTTGGAGATTTTAGAAAATTATGCTTGTCATCTGATAGTATGGAACTTCAAAAAGACAAATACCTAGTTATATTATTGGAATGAAAAAAATGACAGACTAGAACAATTTGCCAAAGGAATTTCAAAGATAATTACGCAAGGCCGATATCTCTCTGTCATATCTGTATTCTGATACTCTCATTTAGATCGGTTGATTGTAATTAACATCCAAAACTGTCTTTATATCCATTTAAACCCAAACTATTCTTTTCTAATTTTTGGCACCAAAATAATCACTAAAAACTTTCAAATTCTGAAATCCTGCTGGCATACATTCATCTAGAAGATCACTTGCTGATTAAACTCCTTTTGATAAAATAAATGTGGGAAATATTGGGCGGTAATGGGAATTATTATATAGGAATTACTAGTCCGTTGCTTTATGAATAAGCGTGTTAGTATGCTCTTTACCGTTGCAGCAGTAGCTGTAATGGGAGCAACCTTATTCGGAAGCACATACACACAAACCCAGATTGCTGGACAATCACTAGATATCAACAAAATGGATGTCGACGTAATTGAACAAATCCATCAAATGGGCGGTTTACAACTTGTAATGCCTCAAGCATTCGCAGAAACTGATTGTGGTGTACTTGAATCTTCTGGACGCACTGTCGTCGAGTTTGATTTGACTGGTGAAAGTGTTGAACTTCCAATTATGGGAGGAAAAACTTACAACGCCATGACCTTTAGTGGACAAGTCCCAGGACCAACGCTAAGAGTTACACAAGGTGACGTTGTAAAAATGACACTTACAATTCCAGATGATGAAATTACTGGACACGGTAACGACATGCATGCATCACAAATGTCATCAGGAAACTTTGAATCAGTTAATCCTGGTGAAACAAGTCAGTACTGTTACATTGCTGAATCTGCAGGTGTCTTCAAATACCATTGTTCTGGTGTCAAACTAATTGGCATGGATCAACACGTTCTTTCCGGCATGTACGGAATTGCAATTGTTGATCCAGCTAATGGATACAAGAAACTAATGGTCGAGAAGACCAGCGGAAGCGGTGAGATAGACAGAAAATTCTATGATGCAGATGCATTAGAGTTCCAACTCCAATACAATCAGTTGTACCTAACACCTGAAGGCAACTATGATGCAGGAGCAATGTTCAAACATCATAATACTGCAACAGTTGTTAATGGAATGCAATTTGGTTATGTACCAAATATGGCTCATAACTTACTTGTCAATGGCGATGTAAAGAAGAACATCTTTGTCGCACAACCATGGAATGGACTTGAACACAAGCAATACCAATCACAACTCTTGTTTGTTGAAAATGATCAACATGTGAGACTCTTTGTAGAAAACCAAGGCAATGAACCAGTTTTCTTCCACATTGTGGGTGAAATCTTGGATAGAGTTGTTCAAGGTAACAGAGTACAGTCTGCAGCAACTGAAACATGGATGCTCGGCGGTTCACAAAACATGATTGTTGACTTGGTCTTTGATGAACCAGGTGCATATGCAGCAGTAAACCATGATTATGCAGCAATTTACACTGGTGCAGCTACAGTCTTTGTAGCAGGTGATCCATTCGGTTTGAACCCCGTTCTAGTTGAGAAAGGAATTATCGAAGAACCAGTAGCATCTTATGCATATGCTTTAGGCAATCCTAGTGATGCTGTCCCACCAATGGGAATGAACAGTATTGCTCATCCTGCCCAAAACATTCACGGTTTAATGACTGACGAAGTAGCTTCTGAAATGCAAGCAAGTGGCGATTATATCGCATTATGGGAAGTAATTCCTGTAGTGGCAGAAATCCTTACTTCTTGATCTTTTAACATCTTTTTTTCTTTTTATTTTCTTAATGAATTATATTCTGTTGATCATTTCTTGCTAGTATGAGTTTTGATGATTCTGTATTGATTTGTGATGAAGTAGATCCGATATTAAATAAAATCCTAGTTGACAATGGACTCAAAGTTTCATACGAGCCTGAAATCACCAAAGAAGAAATTCTAGAGAAAATTTCTGCCTTTAATATTGTAATTGTAAGAAGCAGAACCACCATAACAAAAGAGATGATCGAAAAAGCTCGTAATTGCAAGATTATCGCACGCGTTGGCGTTGGTTTAGATAATGTAGATCAAGAGGCAGCCAAAACCAAAGATATCCGTGTAATTAATGCTGTTGAGGGTGCAATGAATGCTGTTGCAGAACTGGTTTTAGGCTTGATGCTGTCCCTTGCAAGACAGACTGCAAGGGGCGATAGGGCAATAAGAAATGGACAATGGCTCAAAAAAGAACTCAAAGGAACAGAACTAAAGGGGAAATATCTTGGCATTGTCGGTTTGGGAAACATTGGTAAAAGACTTGGACGACTTGCTCGTGCACTTAACATGAATATTATCGGTTATGATGTAATGCCCATTGATGAGGAATTTGCAAAAGAAGTTGGTCTAATGAAGGCTGACCTGAACACTTTGCTTCAAAGTTCTGATTATGTCTCAGTACATGTTCCGTTATTGGATTCTACATATCATCTTCTAGATGCAGAAAAAATGTCTACTATGAAAAAGACTGCCAAAATTATCAATACTTCTAGGGGTGGTGTTGTTGATGAAGATGCATTATACAGTGCACTAAAGAATGGTACCTTGGGTGGTGCTGCTTTGGACGTATTTGAAAAAGAACCTGCGATTGGAACAAAACTGGCAGAATTGGATAATGTCATTTTAACTCCGCATATTGGCGCACAAACAAGAGAAGCCCAATCCTTGGCTGCAAATGTTATTGCTGAGAAAATTATCCAGATACTTCGCGGTGTAATCTAGTAGAACTTGTACGCACATCTTAAAAATAAGCAAAAAAGCTTGACTTTTACGTGATTTATTATCGTCTCTTCATTTTTAACGTTTGTTCGGAGGTCAAAATATACACATGAATAATTACACTGTCAAGGAACAGTATTTAGAAAAATCCATTCATCTGCCAAGTGTCCACTCTCTACTAAAAATCTCCCTTGGATTAATCCTGTTTGTAACTGTTATTTCTACTGCATTAGCATATGCTGAAACAATGTCTGTTGATGTGGATGGAACTTCCTTTAATGTCGAATATGCTGTAACTGGAATGACCGTTTCAGGCATTAAAGCTGATACTGATTTCACTTCATTAATTTTAACTGTTGATGTAACTGATTCTAGTGGCACATTGGATATTACATTTGATCGTTCTTTCTTTGATAATCTTGTTAATGGATTAGACGAGGATTTTTTTATTTTAGTTGATGGTGATGAAGTAAACTTTTCAGAAACTGAGACCTCCTCTGAAAGTAGAACCTTGAATATTGAATTACCTGTTGGGACTGAAGAAATAGAAATTATTGGTTCTGTGTTTGGGGAATCTTCTGGCATTGATATGGATGATGACTCTGCAGCAGCAGACCAAGCAGCAGCAGACCAAGCAGCAGCAGACCAAGCAGCAGCAGACCAAGCAGCAGCAGACCAAGCAGCAGCAGACCAAGCAGCAGCAGACCAAGCAGCAGCAGACCAAGCAGCAGCAGACCAAGCAGCAGCAGACCAAGCAGCAGCAGACCAAGCAGCAGCAGACCAAGCATCTCAAACCATTTCTCCATGCAGCAGACCAAGCAGCAGCAGACCAAGCAGCAGCAGACCAAGCATCTCAAACCATTTCTCCATGCGGTCCTGGCACAATTCTCAAAGACGATGAATGTGTTTTAGATGAACGATGCGGTCCTGGCACAATTCTCAAAGACGATGAATGTGTTTTAGATGAACGATGCGGTCCTGGCACAATTCTCAAAGACGATGAATGTGTGATTGATTCAACATCTCATTCTTCTGATTTTTCTGCAGGGGAAATGGGTAAAGAATTGGTTATCAGTTTAATTGTGGCATTTATTATTGCAGGTCTTGTTGGAATTCTTCTAATCTTGATTTCCAAGGCAAGTAAAAAAAACTAATTACAAAGTAAATCTTCGGAATTCATTATTTGATCAAAGTCAAACCCTGTCATTTGTTTTGTAGTTGAATATGGGATTATTCCTAAAATTGGCATATGTGTCTGTGTTATGACTATAAGTTGATTGGGGTCTAGTCTGATATCTCCCCCATCAAATTCAAAATCTAATGTCATAAACACATGTTGGGATGCCGATATTGCCTCTGATGTGAATTTTCCTTCTTGCACCGTTGATGATAATGGGTTTATTGTGATTGGTCCTGTTGAAAATGATCCTAAATGCTTATCTTCAAAAAATGTTGCAATTTCCAATCTTTCAAAACTTATCCAAAATGGGATTGTATTACAAAATTCGATCTTTCCATGATTAGACATTGTAAAAAATGTAAATTCTCCTGGGCTATCCCATCTATATTCTAATTGCTGTATTCCAATAACGCTTAATCCCCAATGAGCAAAGGGTGCTACAATTACTATGATGGCAACAATTGTAATGATTGAATACTTGTTCATATTTCATTTTTTCCTTCAACATGCAATCCTATGATATTTCTTTCTAGCAAATTATTTATTGCATCTGAAAAATTATCATCCGATATTGCGCCTTCTATCCACCAATATCCGATGTTTTTTATCCATGTTGGGATATTGACATCATATACGTTAGTTTCATTAATTTCAAATGGCACATTGATTAATTTTACATCCACATATTTTTGAAATGCATCTAAAAGAAATCCGTCTGAAATGTTTCCAGACAACCAGTTGGCCATTATTGGTTTTATCAACTCTGGTATGCAGATGGATTCTGATTCGATTAATTCAAATTCAGCAAAAGTCGTTGCTCCTGAATACTGGATATCTATTACATATTTTCCCAGTGGGAATATTTCTGCTTCAAATGGAATTAATGATGGAATTGGATTTTGTAGTTCCGTGATTGCTATTGGAATTGCACTGCTTTTTTTACCTGTTTCATCAGTAATGTGGATAATTGCAGGATCTCCTGTAATCTCTGAAACATTAATTGTATAGAATAATTTTTCACAATAGACATATGTTGTTTTTTCCATAGTTATCAAAACTGTTGGCTCTGCATGGACCTGTGGCATTGCTATAAAAATTCCTGTAAACAAAATTAGTAATGCTGTTATTTTGATCTTCATCTTTTCTTAAATTTGTCATGCTTAATAAAAATCTCAAATTGCTACTGAGAAATCTTTTTTAATAACTGGAGTCTGCTTGATTTATAGGGTTTTCTGCGGAAACAAATCTTTGAGTGTATGGACTGTGACCTCGCTCAAGGAAATTTTTATTCATTAGCGTTGCTCAGGTTTGCTTCTCGATTTACAGTTATTAAAGGGGATTTTCTACTCACGAATATGCCTACTTATCAGGATCAAACGTGGATTAGACTTTGGAAAGAAAATTCTCCTGAAATACGTGAACGTATAGTTGGATGGCGCAAACAAAATGCAGTTACTCGTATTGACAAGCCTAGTAGATTGCAGCGAGCTAGAAGATTAGGGTATAAGGCTAAACAAGGAATTATTATTGTTAGAATGAGAGTAGGTACTGGTGGTATGAGAAAACAAAGGCCCACTGGCGGTAGAAGACCAAAACATCTTGGTGTTACACGAATCAAGGCTGATGATAATATGAAGACTGTTGCCAATAGAAGAGTTTTGCAGAGATACCCTAACATGAAACTTTTAGGCTCTTATTTTGTATACAAAGACGGAAAGCATTACTGGTTTGAAGTTATTCTGGCCGATCCCGATCATCCTAGAATTGCTCAAGATAAAGAACTAAACAAAAGAATTTCTAGTACTGCGTAAATTGAAAGCGTTTTTTCTAGCCTGTATTTTATTGTTTGTCGTTGCAATTCCTGTATATGGTCAGCCATTATCTGATTCTACTGGATTTGTAAATAGATTGGATGTTCAATCCGGCGGACATAATTTTGAAGTAAAATTAGTATCTAATTTTCATGTTTCTGATTTTGACTTTAGTAATGATGAAAAGAGACTAACACTTTTCATTTCTAGCAGTTTGGAAAATAATTTAGGCGACCTTGTTCTGCCTCAAAATCTTTTAGGAGGTAACCTGACATTTTATCTAAACGGTGAAAAATACATGCCAATCACTCGTACTACTCAAACCATCTCTTTTGTAACCTTGAATTTTACTGGTTCTGGAGATAATTCTCTTGAAATTTTTGGAACTAGTTCTCTTGTTGATTCTGATGATAAAGAAAATCCAATGGAGCAAAAACCACAGTCATTACAAGACGAAACAGATTCTGATAATCCATCATACTTGTTAATTGTGATTGGCGTTCTTATTGTTATTGTTGTAGTATTTCTTGTAATGAAAATAAAGAGAAGAAAATGATTTATGGATAATGCAAAAATTGCTTTAATCAGTGGGTTTGCAGTTGTAGTGTTGCTTTCTTTATTCCTTGTGTTGATTAGATGATTTATCGTTCATTGATTAATTTTTGAATCATGCCATCCATATTGCCTGTCTGTCCAAATGATACATCCCTGAGAATTCCTTTTCTGTCGACTAGTATGGTTGAAGGAGTACCTCTTAGCGAAAATTTTTCAAATGTTTCAGCTGAATATTCTTTTGACTTCATGTATCCCTTTACTTTTTCAATTATCTGATTTTTGTATTCTTCTGGTTGCGAGTCAAATTCTGGAACTTGTGGATATATGAACTCCATGATTTTCTCTTGGCTTATTTCTCCTGATGTTTTCATAAGATTATCCATTCCTAATGGAAATGGAATTTTAAAGGATAGTCTGTTTCCTTCCTGCAGTTGGCCGTATGCCAAAAGCGCATCCCTTGTTTCCCCTATCACTTCGCCTGTTTCTGCAAGCATTTTCAAATTCTCCAATGTATTTTTGTCAAAATCTTCAAAAGCAGTAGCTAGTCCCAAAACTCTGACTCCCTCATCCTTGTACTTGTTATAGATCTCAATTGCTTCTGGAATTGCATGCATAAAACACCCTGGACAATTTACTTGAAATACTTCTAGCAAGACTATGTGATCCTTTTCTTGATCAAAGTTTGTAGGAGCTCCTTGAACCCATTCGGAAACCCCAAAATTTGGTGTTTTTTCACCTATTGCTATACTCATTAACAAATTCTTGAATTTTTTCTATTAAATACATACTGAATATGCTTATGATGATATCTGATCTGCTTTTTCCCTATTGTGTGCCTACTTGATCCCGTTCTTTTTTTTTAGCTTACATCTATTTCTCTTGTATGTTGCTGTTTTTTTGATGTTGAATGGTTCAGTTTTAAATGCTAAAAAAATCAACAAATTAACTGATGCAAAAATACTCTTATCATTAACTTTGATTTGAGTAACCTAATATAGGACGCAAAAAGGTTCAAAGCAAAATGCAAGCAGTAACTGATGATAGATTGGCACTTTTTGCTGAGATGGAATCCAGGTATGAACAGCATGACACTGAATACTTTGTCTCTCTTTTAGAACATCCTGATTATGTTGTTAGAACAAGAGCTACCTGCATTTTGGTTGATTTTGGTGGAGAGGATAAAATTTCGCATATTTCCAAAGTTTTAAAAAATGATGAGAATGAACTGGTGCGCCATGAGGCTGCCTTTTCATTAGGCCAGATGTCTTATTCTAGCGCCATTCCTCCTTTAGTTGATGCTACTCTTAATGATTCCAGTATGTTTGTGCGCCATGAGGCTGCAATCGCTTTAGGAGTCGTAGGTTCTAAAGAAGCAAAACATGCTTTAGAACAGGCATTAAACGATCCTGAAAAACCAGTCGTCGAATCTGCTGTTGTTGCACTATCCAACATTGAGTTTATGGAAAAGCTGAGCAAGAATGAAAAGTTTGCAAAATTAACGGGTGGATGATGTGAATTTTTCTTATGGAATAATAGCCATAGTTGGAGTTCTTGCCGCAATTTCCATAGGGTTCATTTCAATGGATCCTGATCATATTATTGAATCAAGAACAATGATGTCTGACGAAAAATCTTCTGCCTCTGACCGGCAATGTTGGGAAAAATTCGATCATCGTGACATGGGGATGAGAGTCGATGAGCAGGTTCGTTTCCTGAAATTGGATCCCATGTGCGGTGTTGATGGTAAGACCTATCACAATGAATGTCTGTTAAATGCCGCTGGTGTTAAATTAAATCATTCAGGCGAATGTGCTGTTTTAGGAACAGAATCTGAATCACCATCGTTATCTACAAATGTTTCTATTCCTGCAGGTAGTGCTGTTCTAGGATGTGAAGATACCAATGAATGTTATTTGCCTTATAAAATTAATGTAGCAGCTGGAGCAACTGTATCTTGGGATAATAATGATTCTGCAGCTCATACCGTAACTAGTGGTACTGCTGAGAATCGTGGTGATGGCATCTTTGATTCGGGCCTACTTCTAGCAGGTGAAACATTTGAAATTGCATTCAATGACACAGGATCTTTTGATTATTACTGTGTGGTTCATCCTTGGATGACCGGCATTGTTAATGTTAGCTAGAGCGCTATGACGTTACTTCCTTCTTCAGATGTTTCAAATTTATAAATTTGTTCTACTGTAGAATCTTCAAGTATTTCTTCATCATGTGTAATAATCAAAAACTGCATTCTTGTATTTGAATTTAATTGAGACAATACTCCAACCAGGGATTTTTTTCTTTCTGTATCTAGGTGTGCCGTAGGTTCATCTAAAATCATCAAGTTAAGATTTGATGCTGCTCCCAATAGGCTAGCCATGCCTAATCGCAATGCTAGTGCCACACTAACCTTTTCTCCCCCACTAAGTGACTCTAACTCCAAATCTTCTTTTTTTGAGTAGCATGTTATTGAGATATCCCTTGCTTTTTCTGATAGTAGAATCCTCTGAATTTTTGTATTCAGTGATCTGAGGTGTTCAGAAGCTTTTGCCGAGATTGTGTTTAGTGCCCATGATCTAAGGCTGGTTGCTACCGGACCATCCCTGCTGAAAATATTTGTTTGAATTTCGTTAAGGTTTTTCACATAGTCTTTTACAGTTTTTAATTCATCAATTGTTTTTGCAATTGCATCTATTTCTTTTTCGCCTTTGGCAATTTTTTCTGAAATTGCCCCCATTTCTTGATCTATTTGGGACAAACTAAGTTGTTTTTCATTAGCTTCTCTTCTAAGGCTGGCAAATTCCCGTTCATCAAATCCCTCAGTTTCTGTTTCTAATCTTGAAATATTTTCAAAAATCATACTTGCATGTGAATCTATGGTTGCTATTTCATTTAAGCTTCCGTTTACTGTTAGTGATATCTTTTCTTTTTTTATTCCTATGTTTTTTTGAATTTCAATCAGTTCTTCCTTATTTTTTATTGAATAAGCTCTCAGTGTCGTTTCTGCATTCCGTGATTTCTGTAATTTTTCAGAAAATTCCTTCCTTTTTTGTTCATATACTGCTCTTTCCTTTTCTTTTGATGTAATTTCATTTTGTAATTTGAGAATTTCTTGCCGTATGTGTTCTTCTTGAAATAGCGGATTTAGTTTGTCAACATACGAATCACAGACTGGACATCTGTTATTCTTTAATTGTAATTTAGATGCAAGTGATAATTTCTCTTTTAATGATGTTACCTGATTTGTTTTCTCCTGTATTTCTCTTGCTGTATCGCTGACTGCCTCTTCTGTTTTTTTCATCTTGGATTCCAAATCTTCCTTTAATAGTACCGCATCAAAGCAATCCTTGCAGTCACGAATTTTATGCTCATTTTCCTTAATCTCTTGCTGGACTTTTGATATTGCTTCTTTTGCATATGCTTGAAGCTCTTTCTTTCTGGATTCTAACTGGCTAATTTTATCAATTTTTGGCGTTTCTGTTTCTATTTTTTTTCCTAGTTCTTGTATTTTTTCTTGTAGCGTTGTTTTTCTAGCTTGTAATTCCTCTTTTTGTGGTTTTGATTCTGTAATTTCCTTTTGATACTTTTCTAAATCCCTGCTTAAAACTTCAATATGTGTATCGTCATGGCCTGTCTGTTCTCTTATCTTTTCACGAAATTCTCTGTTGACTGTTTTCATTGCCTCTGATGCTATGTCTAGCTTGTCAATTCCAATTATCGCATTTAGCAATTCTTTGAATTCTTTGGGTTTGGCATTGATGATTGCATTTAGCTCTCCTTGCTGGACAATGGAGGCAATTTTTAATTTTTCAAAATCCAAGCCAATTATTTCTTCAACCTTGTGCGTCATTGATTCTCCAAACTGCCTTCTTTCCCCTGCTGCAATTTCTGTCCGTTCATTTTCTATAATCTCTGTAAGCTTTGCTGCAAGTGTTCCTTTGCTATCTATTTTCCTAACTGCCTCAAACTGTTTGTTGTTAACTGCAAAATTTATTCTGGCAAATCCTTGGTTTGAACCTCGCTTAACCAATCCTTTATTTGTTCTTCTTGTGTGCTGGCCAAATAGTGCAAATGTGATTGCATCAATAATGCTTGATTTTCCTGCACCGTTTTCGCCCACAAATACTGTAACCCCATTTTCAAACTCTAATTTTGTATTTGTATGAGATAAAAAATCTACCAACTCAATAGATGTAATCATGATTCTTTCTCCCTTTTGAATTCCTCAAAATTTTCAAAAACCATCTGTGTTGCTTCGTTAATTTCCTTTGATGCTAAGACTGGAAGCAACTCTTTGATTGCAAATTTTGCCGTTTGTTCCGAACCTAGGATTTCAGTTGACAGTCTATACATTTCATCATCTATCACATTTGGCCTATCTAGAAATACTGATGAATCAGAAATCTGTTTTGTAGCTACTCTCCAAAAACATCTTAAAGCCAATGAATTTAGCCTTGCAATCTGTGCCTGTATGTGATCTGTTTCTATGTTTTCTCCATGAATTCTTATTTCTACTACCGGCTGTTTTTTGCAGCCTGTTATTTTTTCAGCGATTTTGTCGATTGTTTTTGACAGTTCTTGATATTCTGTTTTAAATGAAATTTGAGGCCTTGCATCTAGTTCAATCCAGTTTGGAATTGCATCTTTTCCTGAAATATCTACCTCGAAGAATCCTTTTTTGGTTTCCTTTATCACTTCATTATTTGTTAATTCTATTGATCCTGGATATGCAACCGGCCCATCAAGATGATTAAACTGTCTGACATCTTTATCGTGAAGATGCCCCATTGCATAATATGTAAAGTTTTTTGGCAAGTCAGTTGACTGTATTTCTGCTGCAAATTTGTTAAATTCTGTAATTCCCTGATGTAAAACCAAAATTTTGTGTCCTGAATGATTTTGAATGGATTTGTCTATTGCAGCAAATTTTTCTTCATACTGTGGAATCTCTGCCTTTCTAATTTTATCAAACCCCGCTAAGATTATTCCCTTGTACTCTATTGGCCTTCCCTGACCAATGTATTTTGAGAATCCTAAATTATGATATACATATGGTATTGGCGTTGTCCTGATTCTGCTAATGTCATGTTCGCCTAAAATAAAAAACGAATCAATACTGTTCTGTTTTAGTCTCTTTAGCGCATTGGCCATTTGAATAACTGCGCTTCCGTCTGGATTTGGAACATGAAACATATCTCCTGCAAAAATTACAAAATCTACATGATCCTTTATTGACGTGTCAATTGACTGGTTAAATACCTCATAGACATCCTGGGTCCGTTCCTCTGAACCGTATTGAACCAGTCCCAAATGCATGTCTGAAATATGTGAAAATAACATTAGTCTAACAACAAATCTTTTTGTACTAATCCTTGCGTTGATTCTACTGCAACATCTTTCATTTTGTCTGCTTTTGCCCATGCATCCACTGCGCTTTGGTCCCCTCCCATGATCTTTTCTTTTACCTCTTCAACATGAACCAGTGAAGGGAGGTTTGTCCATTGTCCGACTAGTACTGCATCACCTATGTTCAGTGACGTTAGCTGGGAAATTAGTTCACGGCTGGTTGACTCTGTAGCTGAGGCTATCTGTCTCTGGTCGTCTTCTTGTATTATTTTCATAATTGCAAATGAGCCCATTTGGCTGAGTACATTAAGGTCTACACTGCGTGGTCTTTGTGATACTATTCCCAAACCCAAACCGAATTTCCTGCCTTCCCTTGCAATTTTTGCAGCCCAATATTTTGCGCTAGTGTCATGATCCTTTGGAATGAATACATGAGCCTCTTCAATGATCACAAATATTGGAGAATTGAATCTGAAATTCCTGTCCCTCTTTGTTTTTCCATGCCGTGCTGTACTTGCATCTTTTCTGTCTTTGAGTAGCTGTTGTAAATAAAATGCAACTGCTACATTTGCCTGTTTTTCTGATAGCTCTGATATGTCTAGGATGTTTGTCCTGCCCTCTTTAATGAAACTAATCGGGTCTCCAATGTCCGGATCTAATATGTCCTCAAATCTTCTTTGCCCCTCTTTTATGATGTCTAGAACTCTGTATGCTGATGTCCTAATTTCTTTTAATTTTTTGTCGTCTGAATTTATAATATAGTCTACCTCACTTTCCAATTTATTCCAAAATTCCTTTGATTCTTTTACCTGCTTTGTAAATGCCATTCTTAAAACACGCTGCTGTACATTTGCCCCGTCCCTTATTTCCAATACCTCTGAGAGTTGGTCTGCATCTAATAATCTCGGATTAATTTTTGCATCAATTACATTGATACGTGGAATACTCAAACTTGTATAGTCATTGTGATAGTCAAAAATTATCACCGTACCTTTTAATTTTGAAATTTGTTTTGTAACTAGTGACACCAAATTACTTTTACCCATTCCTGTCATTGCCAAAATACCCAAATGTCTTGAAACTATTTTATCTAAATTCACTTTGGCATCAATGGATTTATTTCGTAAAAGATTTCCAATGCCCACCCATCCTTCTTTTCTTGGACTGAAGATTTCATCCAAATCATCTTTACTTGGCAGCGTGATCTCTGTGCCTGGAATTGGCGGAATTGCCGGTATGATTGACTGTCCTCTTCTTAGATTTTCTAAAAATCCCAAAATCCCAATGTTTGCAGTGAATGTTTTATCCCTCTTGTTTAATTCTGCAATTTCTGTACTTTCTGATGCCTCATCAAAATTCTTCACATCTGTAAATGCCGCACTAGATACTGAGGATCTTTCCACCAATCCTAGTATTTCCCCCTCATCTGAATTAATCTTGATATATTCCCCTACTGATAATGCCCTTGATGTTATTGCTGTCACTAATGCCGGTTTTGATTCACCTATTACAAAACCTAAGCTCAACCCAGTACCTCCCGTGATCCTATTTCATTGCTTAATCCTAGCAGACTGACCATCTTTGCAAGTTCTTTATCAGATATTTTACAGTTCTTATGCGCAAGCTTTAGCGCATATGGATATCCTCCAATGCTGGTCTTGTATAATTTGTTCATAGTTGACTTGATCTCAGATTCATCATGGCCATCTCCCAAAAACTCCAGCTTGATCATTGGAGTTGAGTTACTTAGTCTTACAAATGTGGATGAGATTATTTTATCAGAACCATATTTTTTTTCTACAAAAATCCTGCTAAATCCTGGATTATTTGTGACGTGATTGTAATAGAAGATATCTCCTGCAAGAGAACCCAAGTTTTCAAATTGTTTTTTTGTGTTTGATGTCTTTGCAACAAAGACGACATTGTTTCTCTTTTTCATTATTCTTACAATTGCAGATCCTAAGTTTGCCTGTCTTGTCATTAGTTGAGAATGCAAAGAACCATCCATTAACACCATGTCTACCTCATCCACTGTTTTCTGACAAGCTTCAATCTCCATCTTGCTTGCAACACTTGAAATGTCCTCTGTGGCATTTAGTCCTGATCTGTGCAGATCAACTATGATTTCTCCGTCTGATTTTATTGATACAGCAGTTGTTGCCCATAACTCAACTCCCTGAAATTTAGTGCTGTTAAAACTACTGTCTATTCCTGCTGTGACTACTTTCTCTTTTGTAGGCGTAAATTCAACCCAGTTATCCCGTGCTTTTTGCAAAATCTGGTCAAATTTTGGCCCCCTTAGGATTGAGAGCATCTTGTCTCTGTTGAGAATTGCATCTTTGTATACTGTATTGAGCACACCAATACTTTGTAGATTTGAATAAAATCTTTAGGTTATGCTGAATCTTGACAAAACTGATCCACTGGCTCTATCATCTCTTTCTTTTAGATTAATTAAGTGATAATTTCTAGAATAGTCGCTTGAAACGCATAGGTTTGTTGGGATGTGGTGTTATGGGAACTCAGATTGCCATTGCAATTGACTCTGGTCAAATACCTGCAACCCTCACACACGTTTTTGATGAATCCAAAGAAAAATCAGAGTTGTTGGTCAGCAAGCTAACACACAAACCTGAAATTACTGCCAATTCTCATCTGCTATCCTCAAATCCTGTTGACATTGTTGTCGAAGCCGCATCACAAGATGCCGTAAGGGACGTGTCTTTGAGCATCTTACAAAACAAAAAAGATCTTATGATTATGAGTGTTGGTGCATTACTTGATGAATCCATTTATGATATTTTGCATGATGCATGCAGTCATTTCAGAAAAACAATATATCTTCCATCTGGCGCAATTGCCGGTTTAGATGGCTTGAAATCCGTAAAAGACGAGTTAGAATCAGTATCTATTACCACTACCAAGCACCCTAATTCTTTGAAAGGTGCAACATTTTTTGAAACTTTTGACATTGATCTGGATTCTATTGCCAAACCAACAACAATCTATGAGGGTACTGCAAAGGAAGCCGTATCCTTATTCCCTGCCAACATCAACGTTGCCGCATTACTGTCTTTGTCTGGAATCGGCAGTGATAAAACTGCTGTAAAAATTGTCGCTGATCCCAGCACTGACAAAAATATTCACCATATAGAGGCCCGGGGAAAGTTTGGAAGAATGACCTTTAATATTGAAAACCTGCCTGATGCCAATAACCCCAAAACAAGCCGATTGGCAATTTTATCTGCAATACAAACTTTGAAAAAATACTGCTCAGATGGCATTCAGATTGGCACGTAATATGGCAATAATTGCCATGTTTGCTAATTTTTCATATAATTCTGGTCTGCTTCCCATTCTTTAAATCCCCGCAAATTCATTTTTTTTTAGTTTATGCTAGTACAACAAGCCTCAGAACTCAAAGACAAAATTCTGAAACTCAAAAAAGAAAAAGACGTGGTAATTCTGGCACATAATTATCAGATTCCTGACGTGCAAGACATATCTGATTTTACCGGCGACTCTTTGGGTCTGTCCAGGCAGGCCGCAATTGTTCCTCAAAAAACAATTCTTTTCTGTGGGGTAAATTTTATGGCCGAAACTGCTGCCATTATCAGTCCTGAAAAAAAAGTCCTGCTGCCTGATTTAGAGGCTGGGTGTTCATTGTCTGATTCAATTACTGTAGACGAGTTAAAAAACTGGAAAAAACAGCATCCCGGTGCCATTACCGTGGGTTATGTTAACACTACAGCGCAAATCAAGTCTGAGCTAGACTATTGCTGTACTTCTTCTAATGCTGTTAATGTAGTCAAGGCAATCCCTGAGGACAGGGAGATATTATTTTTACCTGACATGTTTTTGGGATCGTATGTTGCAAAAATGACCGGAAGAAAAAATATGTATATTTGGGCAGGTGAATGCCACGTTCATGCCGGCATCACTCCTGATGATGTAACTAAAAAACTAGAATCCATGACAGATGCTGAGTTTGTCATACATCCTGAATGTAGCTGCACTACTCCCATGATGTATGATGTAGCTGATGGAGGCTATGATGATCAAAAAGTTTCAATTCTTTCTACTGAGGGAATGCTAAACCATGTTAGCAAATCCAAATCCAAAAATTTTGTCGTTGCAACTGAAACTGGAATTTTATATAAAATGAGGCAGCAAAACCCCGAGAAAACATTCATTCCGGCATCTGAAAAGGCAGAGTGCCAGTACATGAAAATGATTACGCTTGAGAAGGTCTATGATGCACTAGTCAATGAAAAAAATATAGTTACCGTCTCCAAAGACATTGCAGACAAAGCCCGTTTAGCAATTGATAGAATGCTTGCAATAAGCTAAATGATTCCAATTATGACTGGCTTGTTTTCTAGAACCCCAAAAGATCCCAAACAAAAAGAAAATATTCAAAAGCTAAAAAAATTCAAAAAGCTAGTCAAAGAGAAAAAATATTCAGAATCTGTAAAATTAGGCACAGAATATCTGCAAAAAGCACCAAACAACCATGATGTCCTCTTTACTCTGGGTGGGATTTATTATCTAAAAAAGAGATACAAAAACGCAATATCTTATTTTGATAGGGCACTTGATATTGGAAATTACGATGTAGATGTCTTACTGCTAAAGGCATATTCGCATCAAAAATTAGGGCAGATCAAACATGCAATTCAGTGCTGTGAAAAAATTCAAGAAGTCGATCCAAAAAACAAGACCGTGTCTGACTTGTTAAAGGAACTGTCCCCTTAAATCTCCAAGCTCATATCAATGCCTTTTACGGAACTTGTAATGCTTCCCACCGAGATTATGTCGACTCCTGTTTTTCCATACTGTGATATGTTTTTGGCATTAATCCCTCCGGATGCCTCTAGCATAACGGCACCCCTTAATCTTTGACTTTTGAGCGCCTGAACTGTCTTTTTAATCTGCCCTGGCGAGAAATTATCTAGCATGACTATTGTTGCCCCTTCTCTTGCAGCCATTACTGCATCTGATGTATTTTCAACCTCTACCTCAAATTTTTTATGCTTTCTTTTTGCCTTTTTTATCAAAGCCGACAATGACCCTTCTGCGGCAATATGATTATCCTTAATCATTACCATTTCATCTAATCTGAGCCTGTGTCTTTGTCCCCCTCCTATCCTGACTGCTTCCTTGTCAAAATATCTTAGTCCTGGCGCTGTCTTTCTTGTTGCATATAATTTTACTCTGTTTGGAATTTTTTTCACAAGAAAGTCTGTCTGCGTTGCAATTCCACTCATTCTTGTCAGGAGATTCAGGGCAGTCCTTTCGCATGTGAGTATGTCCCCTGCATTTCCGGTAATGGTCATAATTGTCTGACTAGGTCCTATTTTTGAGCCGTCTTTTTTTAGTACCCTGACACTGCATCCCCTAATTTTGAAAATTTTTTTGGCATATGCTACCCCCCCTAACACAGCTTTTTCTCTGGGTATAATTCTGGCTGATATCTTTTTCTCTGATATCAAGCTACTTGTAATATCCCCTTTGCCAATATCTTCTGCAAGAAATTGCAGCAGTTGTTTTTTGTAGTTAAATGCCAACGTATTGATAATTATTGTTTTGATTTTAAAGATTTTATGTTACTTTGATTGCATACTTGCCTTTCTGGGTAATGCCTAGTGTTTTTGAAATTTCTGAATTTGTAGGATCCACCACTAGTACAACCCCATTCCAATCCGGTGTTAAATCCGATGACTTGCATCCTGGACAGACCTTGCTGGTTGTTACAAATTTACATTTGCGACATGCCATCTCTCGTGCCATCTTAGCTTGCCTCTACTTTGTCTTTTTTTGCTGGTTCGGCTTCCTCGCCTCCGGCCTTTTTAATTTCCTCGGCAATCCATTCATCTGCACCTAAAAATGGCTGTCTGCATGTAATTCCAATCTTGCCCATTGCAGCAGCTTTTCCTAATGATACGGCAGTAATTCTTACACGAAGCGTGGAACCGACTTTGAGTGTTCTTCCGCTCTGATTAGCTAGAATCATTCCCGATTTAACATCACTCTTTAGATAGTCATCCATTATCTGTGACAAGTGAAGAAGTGCATCAGTTGGGCCAATTCTTACAAATGCTCCAAAGTCCGTAATGTCTACAATCTCTCCCTGAACAATTTCTTGTAATTTTGGATAAAACGTCAATGCTTCAAACTCAACTTTGTGAAATGTTCCGCCATCTCCTGCAATCATCTTTCCCATTTCATCGACTTTGGCATCTAAAATCATAATGATGTATCCCAAGTCTGCATTGATCATACTCTCATACTTTTCCTTGAGAATGTTTATTGCGGCCTTTTTGAGCGTGGTTCCAAACAAGCTTGGGGGAATCCTAACAACATCAACTAGGGTAGATATAGAAAACAAATGTACAGTTTTTCTCGAATTTCAATTTATGAATGTTTAGGTGTTTTGAGGCTCAAATTACCAAAATTTTTTCTTGTCTTCCCAATTAGTGTCAATTTCTTTGTATATCTAACTTATGTTTAAATAATGTCAACTGACTTTTTGACGCAATGGTTGGAATCGATCAAGTTCTTGAAAAACTTAGCACTGTAATTGATCCTGATTTGAAAAAGGATATTGTATCTATGGGCATGATTAAAAACTTGGAGCTCAATGACGGAAATCTCAAATTTACCTTGGAACTGACAACTCCTGCATGCCCGTTTAATGTTGAAATCGAGGATGATGTCCGAAAAGCGATTGCCGAACTTTCTGATTTGAAAAATTTTGATATGGATGTTACTGCCAAAGTCATGGAAGGCCGCTCACTTGATGATGATACTGGCATGACAACTGTCAAAAACATTATAGGCGTTGCTAGCGGAAAAGGCGGCGTTGGAAAATCAACTGTTTCCTTAAACCTGGCACTGGCACTATCTCAATCCGGAGCCAAAGTCGGCTTGTTGGATGCTGATATCTATGGGCCCAGTATTCCACTGATGCTTGGAATGAAAGACGGGTTTATGGAAGTTGAGGAAAATAAATTACAGCCTGCCGATTCAAATGGGTTAAAAGTTGTATCTTTTGGATTTTTTGCTGATCAATCAAACCAGGCTGCAATTTATCGCGGTCCAATCATCTCTGGAATTTTAAAACAGTTCCTAGTAGATACAAATTGGTCTGAGCTGGATTACCTGATTGTAGATCTTCCGCCTGGAACCGGTGATATTCCGCTAACCCTTGCACAAACTATCCCAATTACGGGAATCCTTGTGGTTACAACTCCTCAAGATGTTGCAAGCGATGTTGCAGTTAAAGCAGTCTCAATGTTTGAAAAACTAAACGTTCCAATCATCGGAGTCGTTGAAAACATGAGTCATTTTGTTTGTCCAAACTGTGATGACAAACACTACATCTTTGGCGAGGGCGGTGCAAAGAAGATCAGCGAACGATTTAACATGCCTTTCCTAGGTGAAATCCCATTAAATTCTGGAATCATGGCAGGTTCTGACTTGGGCAAGCCAATCATGATCACAAATCCTGACTCTCCCAGTGCAGAAGCATTTAGAACCAGTGCAAAAAATATTGCAGCACAGTGTAGCATTATTGCAGCTAATCTTCAAGAAGAGATGGAATCTGAAAACTCTGGCAAGGAACCAGCTCCTGAGGCAGATACAAACTAATCCCGATTCCTGTGAAATTACCTGATTCTCTTAGAGACCAGATGAAAGTTCCTTTGGGGATACTGTTGCCTGAAGACCAGGCCAAAAAAGATGATGTACAAAGATATCTCTCAAAAAACCCGTACCTGGTTACTGTCGGCGATAGAACTACTGAAAAAATGATTGGTTTTGACCTGGTCCCGTCATTGCAGATTGTTGACGGACAGGAGAGACGAAAAAAAAGGGATCCCCCAAAATTAGAAAATGCGACAGAGTTGGCAGTTGAGAATCCTGCAGCAGAAATCACCTCTCAAAGCATCTCCATGATCAAAAAGGCATTTGCTATGGATTCTCCGGTAAGGATTTTTGTAAACGGGGAGGAAGATCTTCTAGTTCTTCCAGCATGCGTTTATGCCCCTGAGAACTCTGTTGTCATGTACGGTCAGCCAAACGAGGGGCTAGTAATAGTAGTTATTACTCCAGAAATTAGAAATAAAGCACAAGGCTTACTTGACTTGATGGAATAATGGGGTGTGATGAGACGGTGGCTGTATGATTTGTGATTACCCTACTAAAACCTCTGACCTCATTAATTCCTGATCCCTCTTACACTCACAAATAATTATACACCAAATTTTATACAACATTTGACTCTTTAGGATAAACACAGATTCTGTGATCTAATGCTGTGAAACTTGATCCTGATCTTACGTTACAGATTCTAGAAAAAGTCGGCATATACTCTAATAGATTTTCCATCTCCGAGCCACAAGTCTTTCTTACCACCAAGGATGTCTTGGATGCTCCAAAAGAGATGACCCAAGGCAGACGGACCTCTGCCTACAAATACTATGGGGTATCCTATCTGCAGCATAATCTTGTTTTTCTTAATGTTAGAAAAATCCCTGATGAGAAAACTTTGGAGAATACGATCGTACATGAGCTAATCCATATGCGCTTTCCTTATCTTGCCCATGGCAAGCGATTCAATAAACTAGTAAGACAAGGACTAAGGGGGAAAACATTTCCTCCCTATAGAAAAAGAGGCAGCAGGGCTTTCTCTATTTGATTTATATTTACTAGGTTCAAGCAAGCAAAGTATATTATGGAAATAGCTGAGATTCTGCCATTTATCGCAGGTATTGCATCATTTTTAGTTGCAGCTGGCTTGGTTGCATGGATTGTCAAGCAACCGGCAGGAACAAAAGAAATGATGGACATCTCCAATGCCGTCAAGGAAGGAGCTTCTGCATTTCTCAAAAGAGAGATGAAAATTATCATTCCGGTATCTATTGGATTATCCCTAGTTATTGGCATCTTCTTGCATAGCTCAAACGGAATTGCATTTGCAGTAGGTGCCACGCTTTCTGCAGTAGCAGGAATTATCTCCCTAAAAATTACAGTAAAGACAGCAGTCAGGGCTGCAAATCTAAGTGGCAGTGGCCTTGGGCAGACGTTTGCTATGGCCTTTAGAGGAGGTGCCACAGTTGGTCTTGCAGTTCCCGCAATGGCATTGTTGGCAATTACTGGACTTTATTTGGTTTATCCAGACCCAATCACAATTGCAGGTGTGGGAATTGGAGCCAGTCTCATCGCACTATTCATTAGGATAGGGGGCGGCATTTTCACAAAGGCAGCAGATATGGGCGCTGACTTGGTAGGAAAAGTCGAGGCAAATATTCCAGAAGATGATCCTAGAAACCCTGCAACAATTGCAGATAACGTTGGAGACAATGTCGGCGATGCAGCTGGAATGGGTTCCGATGTCTACGAGTCTTATATTGTGACAATTCTTGCGGCACTGTTAATTGCAGCATTGATTGGAGCACCAAACTTTTTCCTTTATCCAATTTTAATTGGCTCGTCTGGAATGATTGCATCCATCATTGGAGTTGTAATTGTCGGCTCTAAGAATATTACAGACGTTATGAAGCCCCTTAATCGCTCGTTTTATGTTTCTGCAGCAATTGCAATTGGACTCAACTATGTATTTATCACGCAGTTCATTGGGGATTCTTCAGCATCATATGCCCTCTTTGGCTCCACTGTCATTGGCGTAATTCTCGTTCCAGTCATTCAGAAGATTACTGATTATTACACTAGTTACAAACAAAAGCCGGTCAATGAAATTGCAGATTCTGCAAAATGGGGATATGCATCATTGACCCTAATGGGAATTATCAAAGGCATGCAATCTACAGGGCCCTTCATGATTACATTGGTTGTCGCAATTATCCTATCTTACAGCATTGCATCTGCAGCAGCTCCTGAAGGTGCAGACCCGATACTTTATGGAATCTTTGGCACTGCTTTAACTGCAATGGCCATGCTAAGCCTTGCAGGAATTGTTCTCAGTATAGATGCATTTGGTCCAATTGCAGATAATGCAGGTGGAATTGTTGAGATGACTGGAATGGGCGAAGAAAATCGCAAGGTTACAGACGAGATTGATGCAGTTGGAAACACTACCAAAGCTGTAACCAAGGGATTTGCAATTGCAAGTGCCGCACTAGCTGCTTTGGCCATGATTCAGGCATTCCAATTCGAGGCTGCTCATTTTTTCGCTGATCGTATGGAGTTAGATTACATCTTGACTAATCCTGCAATTATAGTAGGGTTGCTAGTTGGTGGCCTGATTCCATTTATCATTACAGGCCAACTCATTAACGGCGTATCCCGTGCTGCCGGAAAAATGGTTGATGAGGTAAGACGTCAATTCAAGGCAGATACTGGAATTCTTGCTGGAACCTCAAAACCTGATTATGCTAGATGTGTAGATATTGCCACTGTTGCATCCATCAGGGAACTGTGGAAGCCGGCTATGGTTGCAGTCATTGCCCCAATTATCTTGGGAATTCTGCTAGGTCCGACTGCAGTAGCAGGACTGCTGATGGGCTCAGTTGTTACTGGAATCTTACTGGCATATCATTTGGCAAATACCGGCGGTGCATGGGATAATGCAAAGAAACTTGTTGAAATGAAAGGTGAAAAAGGCTCTGATGTTCATAAGGTTGCTGTAGTCGGAGACATCATCGGTGATCCCTACAAAGATACTGCGGGTCCTGCACTTAACACTGTGATTAAACTACTAAACACCATTGCAATAGTTTTCGTACCTATATTTGTTGCAATCATTGCTATCTAGTCCTCGACAATCAGTGTCATGTCCAACTCATCAATCTGATCTTGAATTGCTTTTCTCAAAGTTGAGCTGTGCTTCTCACAGAATTTAAAATAATTATCAGCTGTCTGAAAACATCCACAAATCCACTTTGTCTTCTTTTCGCCCTCAACTGTCCATTTTGAGTATTTGCTATCTGACATATCCGTTTTGTACTGCATTGACTTAAAAAATATGTTTCTGGATAAAAAAGGAAAAAAATAATTAAGGACAGCCTTCCATCTTTTGGATAAAATAGCCTTTTTCCTTAATTGCCTGTTCTACAGGCTCTGGTGCTCCTTGTGAATGACAGAATTGGCATTCATTTGCAGTCATTTCTGACTCTCCTTCACCTACGGATTCCAACCATTCTTTACCATATGCAATGGCCTTATCATGATCCTTTTCACCCGTGATTACATCAAAGTGCATGGTGTGTCCGTCTGCTGCCTTGACATAGGTGTCGTATACGTGAATTTCCATAAATGTAATTAAAAAAAGGGATATTTAATTCAAAATAATACTCTCAAACCTTATTTTTATGACGCATTTCTGATTAGTTTTTTCAAATTCAATTTTTTTATTATTTTTGTGTCCGGATACCAATCAAGTTATAGACTAGTTTGTGGATAACTCTTCTGTTGAATATTTACGAAGCCAACAAAATCTTTCGCAAATCCATCATAAAGGGTTTCTTTGAGCCGCAGCTAGTTAACTTGGATTTTAAAAAATCTTCTATTCGCCATCCTTCCATTCTTGATGACGGCCTTATGCAGTCTGATCTGCTTCATGTATTTTTTGATATAGATACCGGTTCGGACTATCCTGATGGTGATGAGTGGTTTATCGTGGATATGTTATTTCCACATGGCATCCAACTTCCTGATGCACTAAAGGGGGCAGATTATTTTACAACTTTGTCTTCTGGCGAGGGCAAGACATATTGGCATCATCGAGAATTAATTCGCTACAAATATGGGAAATCTAAAAAATTGCTTGATGCTTTGAGGTTTTTAGAATCAAAGTATAAGGAGCTGCATGAATTACTAGAACCGCTACAAAAAGATCTCAAGTAACTTCCCTCCATGACTCTCCGCTAAACGAATATTTTTTACTTTTAGATGATGCTGTATCCAGACGCCACCTGATTGATTCTGGATCAAATTTGTAAATAACCTCTGAAATTCCCGCAGGCATTTTCTGGGGATCCATGTGATATGGCAATAACTCTAAGACGACATCAATTTTTTCTAACGCGTTATCAAACCACTGCTTATCTTCTGTGTCTATGGTGAAGATAATTTTTGGGTTTCCAGAAAAATTAATCACGATTTTTAAAGCATTTCCGCTGCCCCTTCGACGTTTCATTTCTTTGAAGACTGCCTTTACCTTCTCCCATCGCTTAAAATCAAACCACTGGAAAAACGCTTCGTTGAACTGCAACGGAATGGATATGCTCAAAAAACTAACAAATTTTTCATCGTTTGGCTCTATCTCATCTTGAACTATGGTAAAATGAGAATTTAAAAATCCGTATAGGACTTCTATTTCCCAGGGCGAAATTCCATAGTATTGTAGTGTCGTTTTCATATCTTCTGACAATGATTCCTGTGGCTAAAAATTGTAATTAAACCTTCAAACCAGTGGATATGGCATCAATTCACCTTAATCTTAAAATTATATGGATCTTGATACAACAGTATACATGAAGAAAGAATTTGTAGTCAAAAGTATCGATTCTGCACCTGATGGAGCACCATATGTGGTGGTATCATTATCCTCAATTAAGGACCTCAAAGAGGGGACTCAAAACCCGCAGCTTCCCTTTGGCAGTCCCAAGGTGATGGGATTCTCAAATATGAATGACATGATGAAAGATTTGAACAAAATGATGTCTGGCATGGGCGGTGGCATGGGCATGCAATCCGGCGTTACTCAGCTAAAACTTGAAATGCACGAATACAAAGATTTGGGGCTCTCTGTGGGGGACAAGGTCTTTTTAGAATTAAGCAAGGCTGAATCCTTGGGCGTATAATCCTACCAAATAGTGTTAAAGTATTTCCAGCCATAAAAGGCTCCGATTGTTCCAATTACAAATAACATTGGTTTCCATGCAAATACCGGTATGCTTGGGGTTGCCAACTTGACCTTGTAGTTATCTACAATTGCATGAACATTTTTCTTGATTTTGTCATGCCAGATACTGTAATCCACCTGATATTTTTTTAAAATCTCTTCTACTTCGTATACCACCGGTGTTCTTTGGGAAAACAAATGCTGCAGATAGTCCCTTGACACCTCAACTTCTGCATGAATTCCTATCAATCCTTTTTTCAAGTCCACCATTCTGATGTGCATCTCCCATGGTTTTTTTAATTTAAGATTAAGACCGCTTCCAATTTGATCTGGCTGTTTGTGTTCTAGCTTGACCTTGGTGAATCCCTCCTCTGCAAAGATTTTGGTTAGTTCTTCAAAGCTCTTTTTGACCACTATGTGGAGCTGTTCTAGACCGTCCTTGCTATCCACATTAATTATGTGTTTTATTCCATCAAGATATGATACGGTTTTTGGATATGTGGTAAGATATTCCATATTTTTTTCACCAAATGCCTCTATTTAAAGCAGAATAAAAATTTGGATTACGTATTTGGTGGATTTGACAGTCCCCTGACATATACGCACTGTTCTGGAGGGATTGCCATCTCTGATGAATTGATTCTTTTGTCTGTAAGTCTGGCTCCTGAATTTTTAATAATTGCAAACGGTTTTGACTCTGCACCCTCCCCCATTTTGTGATTTGCAATCGTGGCAAGATTGTCTGCCACTGCTTGAAAAGTCACCTTTAATGGATTTCCATCAAGATCCTTTTTTGCCCTCATATCCAAGACTGGCTTTATTCCTGCACAAGATACTGCAACTCCTGACGTGCCAATTCTTGCCGGCATCAGTCTGCTATCTGCCAAAATAATTCCAACATGAATGAAAAATTCCAGGAAAATTTTCCTGCGTATCTCCTCTGCTGTTCTGTATGGATCTCTTGGATATAGTATTACCCTGTCTTTTTTCGCATTTGACTTGTCAATACCTGCATTTGGGGCCATGATGTTATCAGAAGATGCAATGACAAATCCACCTATTCCTCCAAATATCCTATCTGATTCTCTGATGATAATCTCTGCAATTTCTGACTTTAATTGAAAATTTTTTGAAATTTTCAAACCCTCTTCTGAGGTCTTGGTCTTTCTTACATCTATTATTCTTCCTTGTGAGTTTGAGATGTATTTTGTTGAAATCACTAAAACATCATGATCCTCTAATTTTGTGCCGTTTCTCTTCAGTGCTCTTAGCAATGCCTGAAAAACGTCAAACACTCCTTCCTCCCTTTCTGCTAAGAGGGGCAAAACTGCTAACTGCATAATATTCTGAGCGTTTCTTTTCTTTTTTATTGTTCTGAAAAGCTTTTAATCTGTAGAACAAGCTTTTTTGATTATGAATATTACTGAGAAGATTCTTGCTCGCAGTGCCGGAAAATCCTCTGTAGCTCCTGATGATGTGGTCTTTGCCAAGGTTGACAAGGTCATGGTACATGATGTTTCAGGACCCGGGGTGATTAAGGTATTTGAGAAGCTCAGAAAGCAGGGAATTTCCGTTGACAAGTTGTGGGATCCTGCAAAAGTCTGGGTTGCCGAGGACCATTTTGTCCCATCAGCAGAAAAGGCATCAGCTGAGAACATTGTAAAACTATCAAACTTTACAAAAAATTACGGAATTGAAAAACACTTCAAGTATGGCATGGGACAATATGGGATTTGTCATACCATCTCCCATGAAGAGGCCATGGTAATGCCCGGAGATGTCTACGTTGGCGGAGACTCTCATACTAATACAACTGGGGCATTGGGCGCTTTTGCTTGCGGTCTGGGGCATACTGACATTGCATATGTTTTGCTAAATGGAGAAATCTGGTTCAAAGTTCCCGAGACTTTTCTCTTCAAGCTAAATGGGAAACTGCCCGAACATGTCATGGCAAAGGATCTAATCTTAAAAATTATCGGAGAAATTGGAACCGATGGCGGCGCATATCAGACAATGCAGTTTGGCGGAACTGGCATCAAAGAAATGTCTGTTGAAAGCAGGCTGACATTATGCAACATGACTACAGAAGCTGGCGCAAAGAATGGGATAGTTGAGCCTGATCAAAAGGTCGTTGACTATCTTGCCCAAAGGGGCGCGACAAACATCAGTTTGGTAAGGGGCGACGGTGAGGATGATGACTATGCCAAAGTCTTTGAATTTGAAAGTTCTGAAATGGAGCCTACAATTGCAGCGCCATTTTCCCCTGAAAACACGTGCATAGTCAGGGAAGCCCCTTCTGTTGAACTGGACAAATCATACATTGGCTCTTGTACCGGGGCAAAATATGAGGATCTTCAAGCCGCTGCCAAAATCCTTAAAGGAAGAAAGGTAAAGATTAGGACCGAAGTTCTGCCTGCTGCAATTTCAATTTATCAAAGGGCTATGGAAAATGGCTTGCTGAAGATTTTCTTGGATGCCGGTGTTACTGTTGGACCACCAACCTGTGGTGCGTGTTGCGGGGCCCATATGGGTGTTCTTGCCAAGGATGAAGTATGCATCAGTACCACAAACAGAAATTTCCCAGGCAGGATGGGCCATGTAGAGTCTCAGACCTATCTTTCATCCCCACTGGTAGCAGCAGCTTCTGCTGTAACCGGAAGGATTACTGATCCGAGGGATTTGTAATGAGGGGCAACGTCATAAAATATGCCCAAGACAATGTTGATACTGACGTGATTATTCCTGGACAGTATTTGAAGGTCCATGACTATGCAGAACTTGCAACACATGCTATGGAGGGACTGGATCCCAGTTTTCATTCAAAGGTAAAAGAAGGCGATTTTATTTTATCTGGCAAAAATTTTGGCTGTGGCTCTTCCCGTGAACATGCTCCCATCGCATTATCGCATTCAGGGATAAAGGCGGTTCTTGCACTGTCTTTTGCAAGAATCTTTTATCGTAACTCAGTTGATGGTGCATTTTTGCTACCTATTGAGATTGAACAGGACGCATATGATGGAATCTCTGAGGGCGATGAAATATCCATTGATTTATCCTCAAATCAAATCCAAAATATTACCAAAAACCAGACATACAAAATGAAGCCTTTTTCAGAAATTATTGGAAATATAATTGCCGCAGGCGGTCTTTTCAAATACAAACCAAGCCAGGATTAAAATGGGAAAGACTCTTTTTGAAAAGATTTGGGACTCTCATCTTGTTGTAGAAAAACAAAACGGGCCTTCATTAATCTACATAGACAGGCATCTTGTCCATGAGGTAACCTCTCCGCAGGCCTTTGAGGGATTACGAACAAATAATAGAAAAGTACGTCGGCCTGATCTTACCATTGCAACAATGGATCATAACGTTCCAACCACTGATCGTTCCCTTCCAATACTGGATCAAACATCATCTGTCCAAATTCAAACTCTTGAAAAAAACTGCAAATATTTTGGAATTAAACTATTTGGCATTAACAGCCCCAATCAGGGAATAGTGCATGTAATTGGCCCTCAGCTGGGAATTACCTTGCCTGGTACCACCATTGTTTGCGGTGATAGCCATACCTCTACCCATGGGGCATTTGGGGCTTTGGCTTTGGGTATAGGGACTAGCGATGTCGAGCATGTACTGGCATCCCAAACAATGTGGCTAGAAAAACCAAAGCCCTTTGAAGTTAGGGTTGAGGGTAAGCGCAAGAATCCTAATGCTGTTACTGCAAAAGACATTGTGCTATCTATCATAAAGAATATTGGCACCGGCGGCGGTACGGGAACCGTAATTGAATACCGTGGCCAGGGGATTGCTGATCTTTCAATGGAGCAGCGCATGACCATATGTAACATGTCCATTGAGGCAGGCGCACGTGCCGGTCTGATTGCCCCTGATGAGAAAACCTTTGACTATCTTAGGGGCAGAGAATACACTCCAAGCAACTACGAGTCGCTGGTTGATTCCTGGAAGAATAGCTTGAAAACTGATTCTGATGCGGTATTTGATAAGCAATTCACTTTGCACATTGATGATATAGCACCCCAAGTCAGCTGGGGTACAAATCCCGGCATGACCTGTGATGTTACAGAATCCATTCCCAGTCCTGATGAGTTTTCAAGAGGTGATTTAAATCAGAAGAAGGGGGCTCAAAAAGCCCTTGACTATATGGATCTAAAACCTGGAACGCGCATCGAGGATATTGCCATTGATAAGGTGTTTATCGGCTCTTGTACTAATGCCCGGTTAGAGGATCTCATTGAGGCATCCAAAATAATCAAAGACCAAAAAATTTCGCCTAATGTCACAGCTATGGTTGTACCCGGCTCCCAAATGGTAAAAAAACAGGCAGAAGAAATCGGATTGGATAAAATTTTCACAGATGCAAACTTTGAGTGGCGTGAGGCAGGATGTAGCATGTGCCTTGGAATGAATCCTGACGTTCTGTCCCCCGGTGAGCGCTGTGCAAGCACCTCAAATCGAAATTTTGAGGGAAGACAGGGAACCGGTGGCCGAACCCACTTGGTAAGTCCGGTAATGGCTGCCGCTGCTGCCATTGAGGGACACTTTGTGGATGTTAGGAAGATGGACTTGGGTTAACATGGAGCCTTTTAGCAAGATATCTAGCATTGTGACTCCCCTTGACAAAGTAAATGTTGACACTGATCAAATCGTACCAAAGCAGTTCTTAAAACTGGTCCAAAAGTCCGGGTTTGGGAAATTCTTGTTTTTTGATTGGAGGTATGACAAAAATGAGAATATAAAGTCTGATTTTGTGCTAAATGATTCAAAATATGAAAATTCAAAAATTCTGGTGGCAGGGGATAATTTTGGCTGCGGCTCTAGCCGTGAACATGCAGTATGGGCTCTGCTAGACTATGGTTTTCTGGTAATAATTGCCCCCTCTTTTGCAGACATTTTTTATAGCAACTGCTTCAAAAATGGCGTTTTGCCCATAATCTTAGATGATAAAACAGTAGAGAGACTGCAATTAGAAACCGGCAAAGTCGTGATTGATTTGGAAAACCAACTAATTACGACTGTCTCAGAGAAAATAGCCTTTGAGATTGACTCTTACAAGAAAAAAATTCTCTTAGAAGGCCTCGATGATATTGCTCAAACTTTTCAATATGAGGATAAAATCACAGACTTTGAGAAAGAGTCTAGAGTCCCATCTGTTTTATAATCTTCTTTACTTTTTTCTCATTTCTCTCTAAAATCATCGGGGATTCTACATCCAGCCACTCGTTATTCCCAATGTCAAATGCGCTAATTTTTCCTTCCTTTGATAGCTCTTGCAGTACGTCATATGAGAGATTAATCTTTTTTTGCTTTTGCTTTGATCTTATTCTTTTCATGACGTCCTTTCCCAGCATGTAGACTCCCAAGCACTCTGACATCTGCAGTCTCATCATTGGCTTTTCCTTAAACTCTGTAATTACTCCGTTTCTAACTGTTGCAAATCCTGTCTCCTCTCTTCTTTTGGCTCTAGTGGCAATGCAGGCCGAACTTTCTCTCTCTTTGAATACTCTTCTCATTTCTTTAATATCCACAGCACACAAATTATCCACAAACCATAAGATAAACCCCGATTCGTCTCTGATCTTCCCTGCAATGTGCAGCAAATCCCCACCTGTCCCACTTTGGGAATCCTGAACAAATGAAATATTTTTTTGACCCTCAAAATAATTCTTTATTTGGCCTCCCAGCCCCTCAAAGTCCGAAATTATAATGACCTCACTTACAAAACTAAATGATTTTAGATATCTAACTACATAGTCAATCAATGGCCTCTCATTGATTGGGGTCATTGCCTTTGGAAAGTATTCTGTATATGGGTTGCCTCTGGTTCCTTTGCCGCCTGCAAGAATTACAGCCTTCACGGCCTAACGATATGACTTTTGCTTTCTTCTTCTTGCACCAGGTCCGCCAAATTTCTTTGGTTCTTTTCTTCTGGCATCTCCGCTGACTAGGTATTTATCAAAATCTGTAATTCTTTTTCTCAGGTCCTCTCTAGTTGATTTTGGGAAGGGATGATCTTTTGGCTCTTTTTTGGTTTTTGTCCATCCCGTTAGTGCCCTTGAAATTCCAATTGCCACTGCACTGGCCTGTCCCATAAAACCCCCTCCTCTTACTCTGACAGAGATGTCTATCTTGTCTCTTAGGTCACCTGTAATCTCTAATGGCGCCAAGATAACTTCACGGGCAGTCTCTTGTGGAATCATTTCTACTGGTATGTTGTTGATTCTGATTTTTCCCTTGCCCTTGGTAATGTAAACATGCGCACTGGCCGTCTTTCTTGTAGCAAAATAGATTTCAGTCTTTGGTGTTGTCATTCAGTCCACCCTATTACCCTGCATAACTCCCCTAGTGCAGTATAGTTTGATGGGGCCTTTTTGATTTTAGCTTTTTCAAATTGAATTTTTTCAAGTGATTTGATTTCTTTGGGCGAGCCAATGTATGTTCTGAGTCTTTGATATGATTCCTTTCCTGAAGGCTTTCTATCAAATGGCAGCATCTGGCGAATCATTTTTGCCATTACCGTATCTGGCCTTCTATAGTGGACTGGCCCGTGCTTGTAGTTGATAATGCTGTTAATCTCTAAAAACTCTCGATACTCTTTGATTTGATTGCTCCTGGTTCCACTCATCATAATTTTTTCACAATTTACCACTGATACCCTGTTGCCCTTGATTAGTAATTTTGCGACATTTGATGCCAGTCTTCCGGCAATGTGATCTGTTGCATCTATGACAATAGGCCTGTCTGTTCTTACAACCGTTTCCTGCTTGGTCGCTCTTGTGGGCTTGTTGATTCTTCCATTAGCCAAGTAGCACTACCTCCTTTCCCGTTGGATTTTGCTTGATCAGATCCGTATGGCTGATTATCTTTCCGCCATTTTCAATGATTTTGCTAGCAGCAGAATTTGAAATTGAGAATGAGAACAATGTGATTTTGTGAGAAATACTGCCTGTTCCAAGAACCTTGCCTGGAAATACCACCGTGTCATTTTCTCTTGTCAGCTGTCCAATCCTGTTTAAATTAAGATCCCTTCTTGCAATGGATGGCTTTAATGCATATTCTGCAATCCTGCCCCAAATTGGTGCATCGTTTTTAATTGATGCCTTTTTTAGATCTTTGGCCATACGTATAACCACTTGGCTAGTCATGTGAATAATTCGGTTTGAAACCCAAATATAATGTCTATGCTTGGATTATGCTTGAACTTGGTCAATCATCTCTTTGAACTGACCTACCCTGTTGCTTACTTCCTCTACTCCTGAAACAATTATTTGCTCAGGATTTAACGCTCCCGTTGATTCTACTGTTAAAAGCTTGACATCCTCCTTGTCAGTATCAGTCAGCATTGAAATGTTTGCAGAGTTCCATTTGGCATGCTCTGTGCCCCGCCCTAGTCTTGCATAGCACTCTACCTTGATTCTCTGGCCAGGTGCTAGTTCAACTATTGGGACACTGCCTGAGACTGGCTTTATGGAATCATCTTCTGAGGATAACTCATTTGAGAGAACAGTCCTTGTGACATCTGAATCTCCAGAGTCTAGCACCAGCATGACCTTGCAGTTTGAGCATCCCGTCTCGCTTTGACATTCACATTTTGATGGCTCGTTAAACCTGCTCAAATCCGTGCTTATTGGAATTAAACCTAACCTGTGTGCCAAGCCCTCATCTGGCAAGACTGATGAATTTTCAATAATATCCACTGTATCTATTGCAAAAACCAAAACTCCGTTTAAACAAACTCTTCGAAGTGCGTTTGCATATTGTAATGGAATTCCTTTTAGCTTTATAGCTATCTTTTGGCTATCTTTACTAACTACCTCTAAGGATGACAAATCTTGAACAAAATCTTCAAAGTCCACATAAAAATCTAACTGGTTTTACGTATAGATAAATACCAAACACTTCTAACCATCTTTAGATATGGCTGATGTCTCCTTGGTAAGATATTCCTTTGAAGGAGAAAAATTTGAAATTATGGTAAAGCCAGATCCCGCACTTGATTACAAGCTAGGCAAGAAGAAAGATATTTCTGCTGTCCTGATTTCAGATGAAATTTATACAGATTCTGGAAAGGGTACTAGGCCTTCTTCTGAGAAGCTCTTAAAGGCATTCAAAACTGAGGACCAAGCTGAAATTGCCCAGATAATTATGGAAAAAGGTGATCTCAACCTTACCACTGATCAAAGACGTAAAATGGTAGAAGACAAGAAAAAACAGATTGTGACATTTATTGCCAAGACCTATGTGGATCCAAAGACCCACCTTCCACACCCTCCGCTAAGAATTGAACAGGCCATGAAAGATGGCAGAGTGTCAGTTGACCCTCAAAAGAACGCTGATGAGCAGGTAAAAGATGTCGTTGAAAAACTGCGTTCAATAATTGCCCTAAAGTCCGAAAGCTTACAATTAGAGATTGCCATTCCTGCCCAGTTTGCATCCCAATCCTATGCCGTGCTAAAGTCTGCCGGATCATTAAAAAAAACCGAATGGCAAAATAACGGTTCCCTAAAAGCAATACTTGAAATACCCGCAGGGGCAAGGTCAAACGTGATAGATAGACTAGGCTCTATAACAAAGGGCTCTGCCACAGTAGAGGTAGTTTCATAATGGATAATAAGAGAAAATACGTCATTCCTGGGGATGTAGTGACAACTGGCCCGTTTAGACCCGAACAAAACGTAATACTTGAGGGCAACAGGATAATCTCTACTACTATTGGAATTTCTGAAATTTATGATGATTCAGTCAAAGTCATCCCGCTAACTGGCAAATACATTCCTAAAATTGATGATCTTGTGATTGGCAAAGTGATTTCTCACACCTCTCTTTCCTGGGAACTTGATATCAACTCATGCTATGTTGGATTTCTGCCTGCCCAAGACGTCTTTGGACGGGATTTTTCTGCCCATGCTGATGAACTCTCATCCAAACTAAAGACTGGCGACTTGGTGGCAGCAAGAATAGCTAATTTTGATAGAACAAGGGATCCGTTGGTGACTATCTCTGATAGGGACTTGGGCACAATTGACTCTGGCGACTTGGTCAAGATCTCTCCTAGTAAGATTCCACGCCTGATTGGAAAACGTGGAAGCATGATTCAGATGATTGAGATGGGAACTAATGCTATAGTAACTATTGGCCAAAACGGCTGGGTAGTCGTCTCATGTGATACTACTGAGGGATTATTAAAGGCTAAAAAGGCAATTCAAATGATTAACGAAAAAGCACATGTTGCTAATTTGACTGATCAGGTAAAAGAAATGTTAGAAATAAAGGATGATGAATCATAATGGGCGGAAGAGACGCAACAATGGTCCTATTGGACGAGAACGGCATTCGCTGTGATGGACGCAAAGTCGACGAAACGCGACGTATCATGATAAAGGCAGGCGGACTAAAAAATGCTGACGGCTCTGCCTACATTGAGTTTGGTGATAACAAAATTTTGGTTGGGGTCTTTGGGCCAAGAGATGTGCACCCAAAACACATGTCAAATACTGACACTGGAATTTTAAGGGTCAGATATCATATGGAGCCATTCTCTGTTGGCGAAAGAAAAAATCCCGCGCCTTCAAGAAGGGAGATTGAAATATCCAAGGTAATCAAAGAGGCATTGGAACCCGCTGTAATGCTAGAAAAATTCCCAAGGACGGCAGTTGATGTGTTCATTGAAGTCTTACAGGCAGATGGCGGAACCCGCTGTGCCGCACTTACTGCAGCATCCGTTGCACTAGCTGATGCTGGCATTCCCATGAAGGATATGGTTGCAGCAGTTGCAGCAGGAAAAGTTGCAGATACTGTAATTCTTGATGTCAACAACGAAGAGGACCAAGCAGGCCAGGCTGACATGCCAATAGGCTACATGCCAAGTCTTGATAAGATTACACTGTTGCAATTAGACGGGGTTCTCACCCTTGAGGAATACAAGAAATGTGTTGAGGTTGGAGTGCAGGGCTGCAAGGTTGTTTATGAGCTGCAAAAAAAGGCACTACAAGACAAATACTTTGGAAACGGAGGAAACTAGAGTTGACATCTGTCTCTGTTCTTGATGAATTAAAAAAGGCCCAGATTCTTGAGTTATTAGAACAGGGAAAGCGTGTTGATGGGCGTGCATTTGATGAATCACGTGAAATTAAAATTCAAACCAACGCCATTCCAAAGGCTAACGGCTCGGCAAGGGTCTATCTTGGCGAGACTGAGGTCATTTGTGGAGTAAAGATACAACCTGACAGGCCTTTTCCAGATACTGGCGACAGGGGTCTCTTTATCTGTACGGCAGAACTGCTGCCCCTCTCTCATCCAACCGTTGAGACCGGACCCCCACAACCTCCTGTAATTGAATTAGCTAGAGTCGTTGATAGGGGAATCCGGGAAAGTCACATGGTTGACGTGTCTCAGCTGGTCATTGAGAAGGACAAGTCTGTAATTGGTGTCTTTGCTGATAACGTGGTAGTTGACTATGATGGCAATCTGTTTGATGCATGTTCCTATGCTGCTACTGCTGCATTGCTTACGTCTACGACTCCAAAATGGAACTGGGTTGATGATAAACCAACGCTAGTTGAAGGCGAGGAGACTCCTTTGCCAATATCAACGATTCCTGTCTCAGTTACCCTGGGAAAAATTGGCAGTCACATTATCGTTGATCCAAACGGGGATGAGTGGGCAAGTATGGATGCCCGTGTTACAATTACAAGTGACTCTGATGGAAATATCTGCGCCCTGCAAAAGGGTGGCAGTGACGGATTTACACAGGATGAAATTAACCAGTGTGCGGAAATTTCTGTCAAAGTAGGCGCAAAAATAAGGGAAAAATTAAAAGAGGCACAGCAGCAGCAAAGTCAGTAAAATGGCAAAAGCAAAAAAATCACTCAAGGGACTGGGCGCTCGTTATGGAATCAAGCTTAGAAAGCAATATACAAAGATTCACCTTCAGCTAAAAGAAAAGAGAACATGCCCCCAGTGCGGCTCCCAAACCTTTGGCCGCGATGCAGTAGGAATCTGGTCTTGCAAAAAATGCGCCTATAAAGTTGCTGGAACAGCATATGACATTAAGCTTTAGCGCAAAAATTACAGTTGATGCAAAAGACAAGACCCTTGCAATCTATGATTCTCTAAGCATTGACAATAAATTTTATCCGGAAAATCCTGTAAAAACCCGGATAAGACTCAAGGAAAAAATTACCATTCATGTAGAGACTGAACAGCTGCCACACCTAAGGGCAAACTTGAATTCCACTCTTCGATTAGTCCAGGCCAGCTATGATTCCATTGAATCGGTAAAGATATAATGAAACAAACCTTTTGATAAAACATGTCAACAGGACAGATGCCGCCATGGCTTCAGGAGCAGATAATGAAACTGCAGCAATCCCAGCAGAATCTCCAGTCTGTCATGACTCAGAAGCAGCATCTTGACGTTGAAAAGGCAGAGACTGAGAAAGCCCTTGAGGAGTTAAGAAAAGTCGCCGACGGTGATGCCGTATTCAAGCAATCCGGCATTGTCTTAATCAAGTCCAAAAAACAGGACCTGATTGACGAGTTAGAGGAGAGAATAGAGATGACAAAGACGCGCGCAGTCGTTCTTCAAAAACAAGAGACACGTCTTAAAGAGACCCTCAAAGAACAAGAGACCAAGATTACTGAAATGATGAAGGGCGGTTCTGCAAATGCCCCCCCTCCAAGTTCAACTCCTTCTGTGCAAGACAATCCCCGAAAATAATCCTACGCTTGCTTCATACAAGATATTAACAATTCATTCCAGGTGATACTATGACACTAAAAAATCTTCGAATTGTTGTAGATGAACGGGAACAAAAAAGCGGAATTCCAGGACTGCTCAAGTCCATTGGAATGAACATTGAGATGAAAACACTTCCCATCGGTGACTATATTGTTGCGCCTGAAACTGTTGTTGAGAGAAAAAGCATCCGTGATCTTATGGCTTCTGTTTTTGACGGTAGGCTTTTTGATCAGTGCTCTAGGCTCAGGGAGCATTTTGAGCACCCAGTCGTACTGATGGAAGGCAACGTTGATGAAATTGAGGAAATAACTGAAAATCCCCTGGTTTTTTATGGTGCCATATCAACTGTCGTGCTTGACTTTAAAATTCCTGTAATCCCGACTCCTAGTGCAGCTCATACTGCCAAGCTTTTGGTGTCAATGTGTTCTAGAAAGAATACTGCAAAGGGGCCGTTTCTAAAAAAGATCAAAAAATCCTCCGATCTACAAAAGCAGCAGCTCTCAATTCTTTGCAGCCTGCCTGGAGTTGGGGAAAAATTTGCAGTCCGCATGCTAACAAAGTTTGGAACTCCACTGAGTGTTTTCAGTGCCACTGCTGCTGAGCTATCAAAGGTTGAGGGATTAGGTGATGCCCGTGCCAAAAAAATTAAAAAAGCCCTGGATACCAGAAGCAAGTTTCTCAAGGCCTCAAACCAAAAAACCTTGCATGATTCATAAAAATCCACATTGGTAATTTAAGAATAATTCTCACTTGAGGAGCAGTTTTCTTTTCAGTGGTGTTCCGCACATTGGACACTCTTTTCCTATTTTGTGGCTGGTTTTGCACCCTGGACAGTAGTGAATCCATCTTCCAACATCTCTGATACCCCTGGTCATAATTGGCAAGATCTTCAGACCCAAGTTTTTGGCAACATTTGAGATTGCAAAATCATCACTGATTATCTGGCCCTTGAGTTCTATGCACAGTGCAATAATTGAAATGTCCTGCTTTGAGAGTTGTGGATAGTCCCCCGTGTCTTTGGATGCCTTTATTGCATTTTTTGTTGACTCCAAGTCCGGCTCTCTGATTTTTAGCCTGTTTGTCTCAAGCAGTGTTCCCAAGGCATCATGATTTTTTTTAATGTGCTTTATCTCGTCATAAACTAACGACGTTGTATAACAGTCCTCTGATGATCTAAATGGAACCCCTGCATAAAATGCACTAGCATCTAAAATCCTAAAATCCAAGCTTGCTCATTTGCCTTAGCCCTCTCTTCTTTAATCTCAGAAAGACTGCCGGTTTTTTGTATTTCTTAATGGTAACTGGCTCTTCATATCCCACTGTTTTTACAACTTGGGCATCCATTGCAATGTTGCAATCATGCGAGCAGACAATCTCAATTTTTTCATCTGGAACAATCAGTGACGCCAATCTGTAGACTGGCGCAACTGGCGTGATAATTAGCACGTCTAAGCTCTCATGCAAAATTGGCCCGCCCAGTGAGAAAGAGTGGCCCGTGGAACCGCTGGGGGTTGCAATTATCACTCCGTCCATTTTCTGTTTTACAGTATCGTCCTGAAACTTGATCTTAATCTCGGCAGTCTTGGTCAGGTTTGTCCTTGAAATGTAAATTTCATTTAGTGCCGGAGGAAACTCTCTTCCCTCGCAGGATGCAACTACCCTTGTTCTCTTATCCAAAAAGAAATTATCCTTTAAAATCTGCTCAATTGCATCATCAATCTCCTCAATTGTAATTTCCGCTAGGATGCCCCTGTTTCCTCCCACGTTTATAGTCAGAATCGGGGTTTCATTTTCTAGGTTCCTAAAAACTCTGAGTGTCGTTCCGTCTCCTCCCAGCGTAATTACCAGATCCAGTCTTTCCTTCTTTAGTTCCTCCAAGGTGTCTATCTCTGTTGCACCCTCAACCTGAATCGGAGAAATTGTAAAAACCGTTGATTTTTTTGCCAGAAGCTTTTTTGTGACCTCCTTTGCAACTTGCTCTGAGTCCTTGGACCCTACCTTGCTTACCACTGCCACTTTTTGTAATTTCAAGCAGTTCTTCTGAAATGCTATATACATAAAAATGATATTTTTCAGGTTCGTTGGAAAAACAATTAAGTATGAAAACAAATCCGTAAAAGACATGAGTTACGCACATCCCGAGGTATTAGTTGATACTCAATGGGTATCTGAAAATCCTCCCAATGAGAACAGAAGATTAGTTGAGGTTGACTATGATCCTGTCAACGGATATCAAAAGGGCCACATCAATGGCGCCAGCCTAATCTGGTGGAAGCGTGACATCAATGACCCTGTTAGAAGGGACATCATTAGCAAAAAGGAATTTGAGGCCCTAATGTCAAAAAACGGAATTACGGCAGATACTGAGGTCATCCTTTATGGCGATTTTAACAATTGGTTTGCCGCCTTTGTTTTTTGGGTCTTTAAAATTTACGGCCATGAAAATCTAAAGATTATGAACGGTGGTAGAAAAAAATGGGAGCTGGAAAACAAGGACTATACCACTGACGAGCCACAGGTATCCTCCACTGTCTATGTTGCACAGCCTCCAGATGAGGGACTGCGTGCGTATCTGTTTGATGTCAGTAGGGGGATAGGCAAGGAAGACACTGTAATGGTTGATGTAAGGTCCCCTGGGGAGTTTACTGGTCAAATTACTGCACCTCCAGAATATCCAATGGAGCACGCACAAAGGGGCGGGCACATTCCTGATGCAAACAATATTCCCTGGGCTACTGCCGTCAATGATGCAGATGGAACATTCAAGGCTGTTGAGGAACTAAAACAAAACTATGAGCCAAAGGGCGTTACCCCTGACAAGGACGTAATCTGTTATTGCAGGATTGGAGAGCGCTCCTCACACAGTTGGTTTGTACTAAAATATTTGCTTGGATATCCAAGGGTTCGAAACTATGACGGGTCCTGGACTGAGTGGGGAAATATGATAGGAAATCCTGTGGAAAAATAAATTGCTCTTGGATCTTCCCGTTCTTCAGAAAGGATCTTTTTATTTCCTCAAGGATGGGGGCGCTGAGATCATAATGGAGGACAAAACAAAACGCGGTCTTGCAGTCAAAGAGACATCAGTTGATGAAAAAATTAACGTCAAGGCTGACAAGGGCATGATCCATGACATGGATGGCATAGGTCATTGGGTTCCCATTCGCTGGTATTTTCCCAAGGAATCCTACGAATTATCCCAGGTACTGGCTCATGCTGAGGCAATGGAAAAAAGATACGTCAAACTGCGAGAGCTGACCTGCCCTGATGATGATGACTGATAACCTTTTTAAATAAAATAAAATTAGAAAGACCAGATGTCATTACTTCTCAAAGATCGGGTATGGTCAATGGAGGCCCCAACAGCAAAGCGCGGCGTCTATCCATTGCATGGGTTCAAGCTTGGGCTTTACAGATTGCCAATCAAGCTAGAGGAGGCAGTCGAGCTCAAATCCGTACACGATGGCCTCAAAAAAGCCTTTGAGATGGACATGTATGCCGATAGAATTTTTGCAACATATCGCTGGAAGGAGCAAAACATGGATGATCCTGATGCAAAGGGATATGAGGAGGTCGACCTCTCTGTCACAGTAGAAATTGTTACAGGCGAAGTTGTAGATATTATCTATCAAATCTTTCCAATTGAAAAATTCGGTGATCCAAACTGGGTTAAAGACTATAGAAAAAAGGCAGACCATTTTGCCAAAATGGTTATTGATACAATCCTGCGAAACACCATCTTGGCCGATAAAATGATCTCTTATTTTGCCAAAGCTGAAAAAATATCTGAAATTGCAGCCATTCAAAAATTAGAAGAATTAACTCCACTTGCAAAGATTGTTCTTGGCGCAAAGCCAAAGCCCGTTGAGGCAGCAGACGATGATGCCGAAGAGGAAGATGATGGCTCCATTGAAATTCCTGATGGCGCAAAACCTGGCCCCATTGACGTTGAATACAAGTCAAAACTAAAACCGTCATCCCCCTATGATGCGCCAGAACATACCATCAAGACCTGGGGCAGAAAAGGCACGAGCAATCACATCATGGGCGTATGGGGTGAGTTTGTTTCAGTAGATTATGATATCTGTGTTGCAGATGGCGGATGTCTTGAGGCCTGTCCTGTGGGCGTATACGAGTGGTTTGAGAGTCCTGGCAATCCCGCGTCTGAAAAGAAACCGCTAATGTCAAAAGAACCTGACTGTATCTTCTGTCTTGCATGCGAAGGCGTCTGCCCTCCACAGGCAATCAAGATTTATGAACAGAAATAGCCTCCATGCTTTACAAGTATAAATACCGACTAGTGATTCTCTGAAATTAGGGATGGCAATTAATCCTTTCACCTCAGTCGTATTTGATATATTTATTTTATCGGCAATCATAATTACTGCCTATACTTGCAATTTTTACTACCTTGCATTTCTTTCTAGAGTAAGAAGACCCACACCTGATGCTGTTGATTGGGGCACGCCGTCAGTTACCATTCAGCTGCCAATATACAATGAAAAATATGTCGCAAAGAGACTCGTGGATGCCGTCTGTAACTTGGACTATCCCAAGGACAAGATGCGAATAATGGTCTGTGATGATTCTGATGATGATACTGTTGAGGTGCTCCAAAATGTCGTTGATGATTACAAAGCTCAGGGATTTCAAATTGAGCATGTAAGGCGCGGGACAAGAAAAGGATACAAGGCAGGTGCGCTAAAACACGCAATGAAGACCACTGATACGGACCTTGTTGCAATATTTGATGCTGACTTTATCCCTCCTGCCTGGTTTCTCAAGCGGGCAATACCGCACTTTTCAAGATCAGATATTGGGCTGGTCCAATGCCGCTGGGGACATGTAAATGAAAACTATTCTGCCATCACCCAGGTGCAGGCACTCAGCCTTGACTTTCATTTTCTTGTAGAGCAAAAGGCAAAAAGCAACTCTCATCTGTTTATGAACTTTAATGGCACTGCCGGAATTTGGAGGCGCAACTGCATTGAAAGTTCCGGGGGATGGCACACTGCCACCCTTGTGGAGGATCTTGACTTGAGCTATCGGGCACAAATGAAGGGATGGAAATGCGTGTTTTTGCCTGACATTGTAGTTGATGCAGAACTGCCTGCGCAAATGAACGCGGCCAAAAGGCAGCAATTTCGCTGGGCCAAGGGCTCCATTCAGTGCGCCGTAAAACTGCTCTCAGACGTTGTCCTGAAAAAAAGGGTTGCAATTGAGGCTAAAATTCAGGCGTTTATACAGCTTACCCGCCACATTGTTTATCCTTTGATGCTAATTCAGTTTCTGGCATTGCCTGTTTTGCTGGCAGGACAAATCAACCTGTACGTGGTGAGCTTTCTTCCCGCACTAACCATTGCAACATACCTTGCAATGGGACCTGGCGCTTACATGCTAATCATCCAAAGCATGTATGGAAAGTCCTGGAAGTCAAAGGCCAAGCTGCTTCCTGCATTGCTGGTGTACAATGCTGGCATGTCAGTTAACAATACCGTGGCAGTCTTTGATGCCGTTCTTGGCAAGAAAAATGAGTTTCTTAGGACTCCAAAGTATGGAATTATAACAAAAAGTGATGACTGGAGAAACAAGGCATACAATTTGCCCTTTACCCAAACCACTCTCTTGGAAATCTTTTTTGGCGTCTATGGAATTGTAGGTATTTTTATTTCCATATTCTCAAACAATCCGGTCTTTGTACCAATAATCTTTTTACAAACTCTTGGATTTTTTTATATTGCCTACATGAGCTTGTCTCATACGAGATTTAAAAGAAACAGATCAAAAAATACCATACCCCTCACAAAAAAAGAGAAAACTGCAAACAAAGTTTACAAGCTTGCAGTATTTGGGATTATATCTATAGTTATCTTTGGCGGCTATATGGCAGTCTCAGGCTACAATACGGATATCTATCCCCTGGATAGAATTCGGGGAAACCTGGATGGTGTTAGGGCCTCCTCTGACCCGGCCGTTATTCGTGAGCACCTAGTGGCAATCCAGGCCGACTTGGACCTGGTAATGGCAAACCTTCCTGAAACTTTTGATAAAGGCGGCAATGTTGTTGCCAAAAATCCCGTCTGGTTATTTGGGACAGAGTCTACCAATCTGCTTCGAATTCACAACAACATTGATGCACTGTTTGCAGATGTTGATTATGTCTCATCAATACCCAGTGATAATCCTGCACATCATACGGGAATGCTCGATATTAAAGGCAGGGCATTTTTGATACAGACTAACATCATGGATGCAACTCCTCACATGTATATCAGTCCGGCAAACATGGCATCCAGTGTTATCTGGGTTGCTACAATCATTGGGATATTTGCAGTGCTAAAGCGAAAGAAAGAAAATCTCAAAAAAATCGACATGACTGACAGTGTTTCCTTACGGGCAAACTAGTGGCAGATTATATTTTTTAGAAATTCCACTGAATTTTTATGTATCTAGTGGGTATCTTCTTTGATGCCTGAATTTGGTACAATTGCAATGGCAGTATTGGCTATTGCAATAGTTGGTATTATTGCAGTGACTGCAAAATCAAGACTAGCTTCAAATAATGCAACTAATGACGTTGGTGGTAAAACAACAATGTCTGAGAATGTTTACAAGCTTGCAATAGTCGGGATTGTATCTATAGTTATCTTTGGCGGCTATATGGCAATCTCAGGCTACAATACGGATATCTATCCCTTGGATAGAATTCGGGGAAATCTTGACGGGATTGTATCCTCCTCTGACCCGGCCGTTATTCGTGAGCACCTAGTGGCAATCCAGGCCGACTTGGACCTGGTAATGGCAAACCTTCCTGAAACCCTTGATGATGGCAAGGTCATCTCTAAAAACCCCGTTTGGATATTTAGCACAGAGTCTACAAATTTTCTTAGAATTCAAAATAATATAGATGCCATGTTTGCCGGTCTAGATGAGATCTCCTCTATCTCAAAAGACAACTCTGCATATCATACCGGAATGCTTGATATGAACAACCGCGCATCGCTGCTAAAGACTAACATCATGGATGCGACTCCCTACATGTATGTCAGTCCTGCAAACATGATGTTCAGTGTTATCTGGATTGGCGCAGTCATTGGAATCTTCATTATATTAAAACGAAAGAAGGAGCAGCTGCAAAAGGAAGACGAGTTGGGAATCTAGGGGATGTTCAAGTCTTTTCTAATTTCGTCTACTGCCCTGATTCCATAAATGTCTCTTACTTGCTGAATTCTAACTGATTCTTTTAGCATGTCTCTTCCTATGGCACTCTCCAAAACCGAATAAACCTCGCTGAACCTGACCTCCCACCTGTCTGCACAATCAAGAATCTTGCTTACTGCCCACTGTCTTACTTCATGGGGCAGTGGCATCTTTTCTCCTGATTCAATGGAAATTCTATCAAACAGATTGACAATGTCTGCTGTCTGTGATGCCATCTTTTCAATATCCTTTGTGGTTCCGTATTTTGATTCTGTGCTCATTCTGATGTTTGACTGGTATTCTGAAAGTTTTAGCAGGGCCATCATCTCTTTTGATGAGTCACTAGATGCCTTGCTTGTAAAATTCTTGACTGACTGCAGTTCATCAAACAACTTTTCGGATTTTTTATGAAATTCCCCTGCTGACTCGTCCTGTCTTTTTAGCGTGTCTGAGACTGAGGATATCTTTTGCTCAATGCTGTCTGTCTTATCAAATACATTTTGCTTGAAATTAGAAAATTCTTCCTGGACTGATTTGAGTCCCTCCCCTACAAATGCTGTAGAGTCTGCCCTTTGTGAGAGGACTCTAATCTCTGTCTCTATCTTGTCAATCTTGCCTCCCAATTCCTTGATTGATTCTAGGCTCAAATTATCTGCTGAACCTGCCCTTGATGCTATGGTGTTAAACTGCTGCTTTAGGCCCTCAATTATTCCTCCTAGCGAGTCTATCTTTGATGCCTTTGCAGATATTGAATCAATTGTAATTTTGATCGAATCCAGTTCCGCATTAATATTTGAGGTGTCTGATACCCCGTCTATAATTCTGCCAAACTCTTCTTTGAGACTCTTAATGATCTGAGAGCCTGTCTCTATCTTGTCAGTCTTGCCTGAAATCTCTTCTATGTTATTTTTTAGATTGTCAATCTCAGAGCCGATCTCCAAAAATGACTCTGTCTTGCCTGACACTTTTCGCAGATCATCTCTTACCTCGTCAATTCTCTGTGCAATTTTAATAATCATCTGGGAATTGTTTTTAATTGAGTTCATGCTGTCCTCTACCTGCTCGGACAATTCCTTTGACTTTGATGCCTTTTGGGATTCTGAAATCCTGGTGATCTCTTTTTCTAGTCTTGCAGTCTGTCCGTTGATTTTATCAACTAGGTTTGACTGTGTCCTGACCTGGTTTAATCCTGCATACAGTTTTTGGGTATCATCTTCTATGATGTTGATCTGTTTTGACTGCTTTTGAATGTGCTCTAATGCCAATGTCAGGGTATCAATCATGCCCTTCATTGAGAGCAATACCTTTTGATTTTCGCCAAAAATTTTTGACATTACCTTGATCTCTTTTTGTAGTGCCTTGTTGGAATCTGAAACTGATGCAACCTTTTTTAGTAATACTGATGGTGATGGCTCTTTTTTTACAATCCTTTTTGCCGGCTCTTTTTTTGCAATCCTATGGGGCAGATGTCGAGGAAGACTCGATGCTTTTTTTACAATCCTTTTTGCCGGCGTTTTTTTTCTAGTTTTGGCAGCCATGTAAATCTAGTGAAAAATTTGGAAATAAAAAAGTTGGGTGTAAAATAAAAAATGTAAAGAGTTACTTGTTTACAACTTCTGGTTCGTGAAGCAACTCATGAAAAGTCTTTTCGGCCAAACCGTTTGCTGTTTCAATAAACCCTCGTGGACAGTATTCGCATTGAATCATATAGTACGGTATGGTACCGTACTATTAATAATTAGGTGATTACAAACTAACCAATATGCAGTCAGATACCCCAGGTCATATCTCCTCATTATGTTCAGATGACCTCCTCATCATTCTACACATGGACTACTTGTTTAGGCACAAGGGGGTTAAAGATTTTAAAAATCCTTGGGCTTGCTGCAATTTGTTGCTTTTCTTTGAAATTTATCATGCATATCGTTTTTAAACAAATTTACTAAGTGATAGCATGCAAAACATTTCACTTCAGCTGGATTCAAGCGGAATTCAGAGTTCTCTTAACAGCACTGTGAGCAGTCTGATTGAGCAAATTACCCCTGAGCTGCCCCATACTAGCTTTATTACTGATCTGGCATTTATTATGATTATTGGTGCAGTTGTCACCCTTGCTTTCTTTAAGATAAAACAGCCGCTGATCATAGGCTACCTCTTTGCCGGAATGCTAATAGGGCCTCTTTCCCCTCTTTGGTCCTGGGTTTTGCCTAGCGGCGGCCCATCCATAGACGTCTTGGAAGGCGTTGGAATCTTGTCTGACATTTCTGCATTGAATCTTTTTGCAGAGATTGGTGTTATTTTACTTCTCTTTGTAATCGGAATAGAGTTTCCATACGCAAAAATTAAGAGTATTGGGCGTGTGGCAATTGGGGTAGGAACCATTGGCCTGTTTTCCAGCTTGGGCGTCTTGTTCTATGCATCTAGTGCGCTTGGGTTAGAGTTTATGGACGCATTATTTATTTCTGCGGCATTGTCTATATCCAGTACTGCAATAATTGTCAAACTCTTAGAAGAGATGGGAAGGATCAAAAAGGAATCCTCCATTTTGGTTCTTGGTATCCTGATTGTAGAAGACGTAATTGCCGTTATCCTGATCTCCTCGTTACAGTCTATTGCCCTAGTTGGAACCGTATCTGTTGAATCAATCATTGTAGTCGTGCTGGTTGCAACCGGCCTTATTGTCGGAACATTTACTGTGGGGACCCGCGTAATTCCCCCCCTCATTGACAGGGTTGCATCTGCTGAGAACCGTGAAATTTTGCTACTCAGTGTTCTTGGCGTCTGTTTTGGCTACTCGCTACTGGCAAATATCGTTGGACTCTCAGTTGCAATAGGCGCGTTTTTAGCCGGCGTACTTGTAGCAGAATCCAAATCCGCTGAGGTAGCAAAACTGCTCTCCAGCCCCATCAAAGACATGTTTGTAGCCATCTTCTTTATCTCAGTTGGCGCGCTAATGGATGTCTCCCAGCTTGAAAACTATATTCTTGTTGCCCTAGCTCTGATTGCCGTTGCTACCGGAATGAAATTTGGCGGTAACATGATTGGGAATCTGATCTTTAGACAGCGACGTGGCAAGGCACTGCGCTCTGCGTTTACTTTGGCCGCACCAAGAGGCGAATTCTCCATTGTTATTGTAAAGGTCGGTGTCGATATTGGCGCAGTCAGTGCCTTCCTGTTCCCCCTGATAGGAATAATCTCAATCATTACTGCGTTTATCTCTCCATTTTTGCTAAAGGCAGGCGACAAAATCATACCTGCCTTGGAAGATAAAGAAAATGTCTGATGAGCTCCAGAAATTATTAGACAAAGTGCATGGCGGGATTACTACTTTTGATTTTGATGGAAAAGAGACTCCCTGCATAGAGCTAGATGAGAAGGCATATGATCAAATACTATCAAAGCTTGCAGGGCAGGCCTCATCAATTAGCACTGACTTGAATATCTTGCAGGACGGCCTGGGAAATGCTTTTGTTGAGATAGTTTTGACTTTCTCAAAGTGTGACATTGTTGAAAAGTTCCTAGTTAATGCAAGGACTGATCTTGCATTCTTTGAGTCCCTTGCAAAAACATCCATGCTTGCACTTGCCTCCCCAAAGTCCAACTATGGCAAGGATAACGTATTTATGATTCAGTTACCGCGTCCGGAAAAAGCTCATGATGCCTTGGAAATAATTCAGGATGCACTAGATCCCAAGAACTAGGTGGTGCAGTTACCGGGATTTGAACCCGGGTCACGTACTTGGCAAGCACGAGTACTAACCAGACTATACTATAACTGCAACAATCCTAAGGGATGGATTTGGATATTAAACTGTTTTTAACTATTTCCGTCAAGATATCCTATGGATGAAATCCTTCTAAAAAAACTAGACCAAAAAATCCAAGATATCATCTCCAACAAAGACGAGATTAAAGAGCTAGTGCAGCTTCTCTCAAGCGTTGATAGTTCAAAATCCTTTGCTCTGGGAATTGTCGTGGGAAGAGTCTACAATGCATTTTACTACCAGTCCAAAAGAATTCTAGACCGGGAACCTACTTTATCAGAGTTTGAAGAATTTTTAGAGTTTATCCAAAACAAAAAACCTGACTTGGACTCTCTATGGTGATAATTTGTTCCACTCTATTACTTTGATCAACGGGGTGCCTGGCAGTTTTACACATGCGCCCTGCAGTGCCTTCTTTGCTGCCTCCAAGTGGGCATCGCCATTGACGTATAATTCCATTATGCACTGGCCCTGTCTTACCCTGGCAGCCAGACTGACTGCCTTTCCCCATGATCTTCTCATTCCTTCTGAGACCCTGTCTGCACCTGCAGTAGCAATCTGCTTGTTTTCCCTGAGAAGATTGTGCGGATAAATCCGTAATCTTGAATAATAGCCCGTTTCCCCCGTTGTTTTTTCCAGTGTCTTGTTTGCTGCGAGCCTAGTTGATTCAATTGCCATGTGTCTAATCTGTATTTTTTCATTTAGCAACAGCTGGACACAGTGCTGGTATGTCCCCCTTTTGCCGCCTTGAAATTTTGCAATCTTGATTTGCGGCTTGCCTTTGATGTACTCTTTTCGTGTGAATACCTGGCCTGTTCCATCCCTATAATTTGCACCGTGCATAATCTTCAAGCAGGAATGCCCATATTTTAACGGTTAGCCATCCATGTCTCTCCAATGCTTATATTGAAATTCATCAAATCCCCTCTTGTTATGGAAGAAACCCCCATTGTGAGAGGCGAGCTGATCTCAGATCAAGCCTGCATATCTGATAGGACGATGATTCACGAGCTTGATCAAAAGGGATTTGGGGAGATTGAAAATGAGAAATTATTTTTAAAATCTTTTGAGACCCTCTATCTGCTATACACTGGGAGATTAATCCTAAAAAAGAACAAAAGACAGATTGATTTTGATTTTTTTATCGGATTCTGTCAAAAGTCTGATTCTGAAATACTTGCCAAATTTCTGATATACCGTGACTTGCGCAATAGGGGCTATGTTGTAAAGGACGGATTTGGATTTGGATCTGATTTTCGAGTTTATGAGCGAGGACACTATGGAGAAAAGGGTGCCAAGTTCCTCATTTTTGGCCTAAATGAGGGCAAGCAGGAAAAAATGGGAACCCTTCAAAAAAAGATTGAAGAAATTACTCAAATGGGCAAGGAATCCATAATTGCAGTAATAGAGCGCCGTGGCGAAGTAATTTATTATAAAATTAACCGAATGAACTTTTATGAAAACAAGTCTAGAGTAGAAGAATCGTTTCAGTTCTAGTCTTGCAGAATCCACTCTGATGAATACTTTAAGAGGCTGTTTTTTTCTGCCTCCATAAAATCATATACCTGAACGTACTTTGTTTTGTTCTCCCACAGGTCCTCAAAATCCTTCATTTTTCTATCCACTCTTGATTTGTCATTCCATGATGTAAACACATCCACGGATTCAAAGTCCCTGGTCTGAGTCGAAAACGATTCCCTTGACGTTCCTGTAAATGCCACTATTTGATCATTGCCATCCCTGAATATTCCAATTCTTTCTGAAAATGAATCTGCAACCTGCTCTGAATTTGGGATTGCAATCTTTAATTCTATCTGCCCGTTATTTACAATTCTCTGGAGCTTTTGAATTTTGGCATCCTTGATCAGCTTGCCCTCCAATGACCCTGTAAATTTCTCAGAAAATAATTTTGTAAGCAAGTCCAGATCGCCGGTCTTGAATCGGTGTCCCGTAATCATTCGTAGTTTTGCCTTGCCTTCTGTAAAGTTCTCAAACGCTATGGATATTGTGGCCAGTGTCTGAATCGATAAAAAATCCACACATCTGTCATATTCTATACAGTTACTCAAACAAGGAAAAAAGAACTCTGTTACAATATCGTCCCTGTCTGAGCGGTACTCTTCTTTTAATTGGATTTCTCTTAGGTTCATAATAACCCGTCATAATTTTGTTATTTAAAGAAACAACTGTGCCGTTTTGAAAAACAAGGGCAATCATGGTTTTATCAGTTATCTTAAAAACATGTGTGATTCAGATTAGCTCGGGGTTTTAGGCCATATCTTTTTGAAATGATGCCATGGTTTGGTTTTGCCTTGTCTCTTGCCTAAAGTTTGCTGTTTTAAAATGTGGCAATGCCTAGCATTAGATCAAATATGCAATGCTCCCATCGGGATTTGAACCCGAGTCTTTGGCTTGAGAAGCCAAAATGCTTAACCGGACTACACTATAGGAGCTTGATGAAAAATAAATGTAATCTTAATTTAAAGGAAATGCTTTGACTTTATGAACTTGTAAATTTTTATGACTTTGTTCCTTTATAGAAAAACCCTTGGCATGTGATGTGTGGATATCAAAAATTTCATCAAAGAAAATGACTTTTGTTCCTTTCCTGTCGGTTTGGGTGGGTGCAGAGCCTCTGATTCGTTTTTTAGCTCGTGTGACTATGATCTATTCGTATTTGATGAGAAAAAAGAATCTGACACAATTTTCAAATCCGGTAACGACTTTGTAAGGGTTCATCATGCCTCCTTGTCTGAAACTAGTTCTGAGAAGCTTTTGCAATTTCATAACATGCAAGTCATTGAGGATGAGTCTTGGGATTTGAAGATGCTGCTTTCTAAAATTAATGAAAGACAATCCTCGTTATTTGCCGATTTTGCAAAAAACTGTTTAATAGAATCCCAATTCTGCTGTCAAAAAACTAGGGATGCCCTTGAATGCTCCAATGTATTTGCGCCCTGCTGGCAAAAATGTGCGATTTTTTATTTGGCTGATGCCATTTCCTCGATTAATCTCAGGCGTTCTAGTTCTTCACACATGCTGGATTTATTACGCAGATTTGATAAAAATCCAGTCAATGAGCATATTTCCACCATAACTCAGGTCGTTGGAATTGAACGTGCCACCCCAACGCTGCTTGAGCGCATGCTAAAATCCACCGTTGGTTTCTCAGATTTGGTGGAAAAAAATAACCGCTCTGAAATCATTGAATTGCAGCATGACTATTTTGTAAAAAACTCCATGATCTCTGACTGTTATTTTTACTTGGGATATCTCAACAAGGAAAATTTTATAAAAATTAGGGATACCCTACATGGGGAGGAGGATCTCTTTCATATTCTAAAAATCGCATTTGATGTTGAGGCTGACTCTAACCTTCTTTTAGAACACTCTGATCTCATACAGCAGTCCTGCAGTGATATTCTTGGGATTCTTTCAAGTGCGTAATATTTGACGTATCTGTGCTAACCTTTTAAAACAAGTAAAATCATTGACTACCATGGTAGATCAAGCATGTGGATGCGAAGCTGACAGCGGCGATCCAGATTATTCATGTGATTGTGCAATGCAAGGTCATTGTATTTGCAGCTCTGATTGCAAATGTAATACCGACGTTTGTAAAGAAGCAACTAAAGATATGTAATTGGATAAAATTCCAATAACTTACTTTTTATTTTTTAATTATTATTATTATTCCTCTTCCTCTTCAAAGCCCCATGATTTTACTAGCTCCTTTTGGAACTTTTCTGCCTGTTTTTCATCTAGTGCAAATCCGCAATTTTTATGAGTAGGAACTACTGTCATTCCATCTAATTTGAATTCTACTTCAAACAAGTGAACTTTTGAACATTCGCACATTTCTGGAATTTCTCCACTTATTCCTCTATATTTGCTTATTTGAAAAGGTACTTTGTACCTATTTTTCTCATTTTTTACATCTTTAAAAAACGTTTAACTATCTGTTTTGCCTATTTTTTTTAGATTTGAAGCACCAACAACAGCTATTATTGTTATCCCTTATTCCACTACTTGTTTTAGGGCTGTCTTTGCCTTCACTTGCATTTGGACAATTCCAATCAGGCGGTGTTCCTAAAGATGGTTCTTGGTATGTAGGTGAAGGTCTCAAAAAGAATGACTATTTTTCCTATTCGATGTGTCATGTAGATCATAAAGAATGTGTTGAGTTTGGTATGGATTTTTGGATAAAAGATGAGAAACAAGTTGGGAATAAAGCAAAGTGGATAGTTGAAGTTGTTGTTTATGATGGTTACAAAGTTGTCAAGGGTGAAATGGAGTTGGGAAAAATTATTACTGAGCCAACTGGCGGTACTGAAAACTTGGGCGTCTATAGGGGTGCTTTCAAATCCTCCATTGGTTGGTTATCTGCATTTGCAACTTCTTATGATGGCCCTGGCGGTAAAGGACCAAAAGAATTCAAAGCAGTATCATGGGGGAAAATTGCAAACATTGGTGGAGAACAAATTATTCCGACTGCGATTGAAACAATCACTGTTCCTGCTGGAACTTGGGAAACTGTTCAAATAGGTTGGAAGACTGGGGGAGAGGCAAGTAAAGTCTGGATTCTTGATGATTTCCCATTTCCAATTAAAGCTCACACTTTCACACATGTTTCAGAAGGCATACCTCCACCAGAATACATATTTACATTATTAGATTATAAAGAGAACGTCTCACAAAGTCCATTTGATGATGTCATTTCCACAGAGAATGTATTAATTGACAAGGGGTGTGATGTTGATTTTGAAAAAGAAGTTGGCATTAAAAAACTAACAAAATATTCTAAATATCAAATTCATATCTTTTATGGTCCTGAAGATCCTGTACAAGGATGTGAAATGCAATTTTTAATTAAGTTCATCAAAAAATCTGATGATACTGAATTTCTTACCCAAGTTCAATATGATTTTCTAACTGTTGATGATAATCTAAAGCCCCTAAGATCTATTGCACAAGAAGAAGGTCGTGACTATCTTTACTCACCGTCTGGACAAGCTATTCTTGATTTGATCGTAGAAGAAGAGCCCGACATGGCAAATTACGCAGTTTGGGTTTATGGCTTGGCTCCTAAAGGAATAGTTCCATCCCAGCCTGATTTCTTGCAATTCACTGTCCCTATCTTTGCTCCTGATGGCAATGTCTCAGTCCAAAAAATCCCTGGCTGGGTCAAGACCAATGCGGGGTGGTGGGCAGATGGCACAATAGGTGACACTGACTTTGTCCAAGGAATCCAATTTCTGATAACAGAAGGAATAATACAAATTCCTCCAACTGCACAGGGCTCCTCATCTGGTTCTGGCACTATTCCTAGTTGGGTTAAGGCTAACGCAGGATGGTGGGCAGATGGCACAATAGGTGACACTGACTTTGTCCAAGGAATCCAATTCCTCATAAAAGAAGGAATCATTAGTGTTCCATAGTCTATTGGCATTTTTATTACTAGTAATTCTAAACCTGGTGCCTGCACAAATGATGGTTTTATTCTAATTGTTTTACATTCAAATTGTTGTAATTTGATACTGTGACTTTTCTCATTTTTTATATCTTTGAAAAACGTTTAACTATCTGTCTTGCCTATTTTTTTTAGATTTGAAGCAACAACTATTACTGTTATCCCTTATTCCACTACTTGTTTTAGGGCTGTCTTTGCCTTTACTTGCATTTGGACAAATTGAAGCAGGCGGTGTTGATAAAGAAGGTTCTTGGTATGCCGGTGAAGGTCTCAAAAAGAATGACTTTTTTTCCTATTCAATGTGTCATGTAGATTATAAAGAATGTATTGAGTTTGGTATGGATTTTTGGATAAAGGGTGAGAAACAAGTTGGCAGTGAAACAAAGTGGCTAGCTGAAGTTGTTGTTTATGATGGTAACAAAGTTGTCAAGGGCGAAATAGAGTTGGGAAAAATTGCTCCTGAACCAACTGGCGGTACTGAAAACCTGGGCGTCTATAGGAGTGCTTTCAAATCCTCTATTGCTTGGTTATCTGCATTTGCAACTGCTGATGGCAGCTCCGGCGGTAAAGGTCCAAAAGAATTTTCAGCAGCATCATGGGGGAAAATTGGAAACATTGGCGGACAACAAATTATTCCGGTTGCAATTGAAACAATCACTGTTCCTGCTGGAACTTGGGAAACTGTTCAAGTAGGTTGGAAGACTGGAGGATATGCAAGTAAAGTTTGGATTGTTGATGATTTCCCATTTCCAATCAAAGCTCGCACTTTCACACATGTTTCAGAAGGCATACCTCCAGCAGAGTACATATTTACATTATTAGATTACCAAGAGAACGTCTCACAAAGTCCATTTGATGATGTCATTCCCACAGTAAATGCACTAGTTGCCAAAGGATGTGATGTTGATTTTGAAAAAGAAGTCAGCATAAAAAAACCAACAACCAATTTTGAATATCAAATTCATATCTTTTATGGTCCTGAAGATCCTGTCCAAGGATGTGAAATACAGTTTTTAATTAAATTCATTAGCAAATTTGATGATACTGAATTTCTTAACCAGGTTCAATATGATTTTCTAACTGTTGATGATAATCTAAAGCCCCTAAGATCTGTTGCAGCAGAAGAAGGCCGTGACTATCTTTACTCACCGTCTGGACAAGCTATTCTTGATTTGATTGTAGAAGAAGAGCCTGGCATGGCAAATTACGCAGTTTGGGTTTATGGCTTGGCTCCTCAAGGAATAGTTCCATCCCAGCCTGATTTCTTGCAATTCACTGTCCCTATCTTTGCTCCTGATCGCAATGTCTCAGTCCAAAAAATCCCTGGCTGGATCAAGACCAATGCAGGGTGGTGGGCAGATGGCACAATAGGTGACACTGACTTTGTCCAAGGAATCCAGTTCCTCATAGAAAAAGGAATAATAGAAATTCCTCCAACTGCACAGGGCTCCTCATCTGGTTCTGGCACTATTCCTGGTTGGGTTAAGACCAATGCAGGGTGGTGGGCAGATGGCACAATAGGTGACACTGACTTTGTCCAAGGAATCCAATTCCTCATAAAAGAAGGAATCATTAGTGTTCCATAGTCTATTGGCATTTTTATTACTAGTAATTCTAAACCTGGTGCCTGACACAAATGATGGTTTTATTCTAATTGTTTTACATTCAAATTGTTGTAATTTGATACTGTGACTGTGATACAATGATGGTAGGTCTCTTCAATCATCCCAAACGGCGCATCAAAAAACTACTCAAAGATGGAGAGTATGACGAGGCCATAAGATTTGGAACTGGTTTGGAATCCAAATACTCAGACGATCATGATTTTATGTTTATTTTGGGCAGTGCTTTTTTTATTGTAGATGATGCAAAAAGAGCGCTGCCTTACTTTCAAAAGGCGTTTGAGTTAGACAATGATGACATTGAGACACTGACTCTAAAGACCAATGTTCATCTAGCTTTGGAACAAAAAGATGAGGCAATTGACTGCTGTAACCGTATTGTAAGACTTGATCCAAAAAATTCCGAAGCCCAAGAACTGCTTGCAGAACTTGAGAGTCTTTAATCCTTAAAACTATTCCTTCTTTTTCATCTCATATGCATTCTCCAAAAGCCAGTTGGAAAACTCTGTAACCTTCTCATCAAAGTCAGTCCAAATGTGCACAGAGTGAGGCAGGATGTCTATCTTCCAGTCGTTTGTAAAGACCCTTACTCCCTCCTTGTTTTCATACATGTATGCGTCTTCTGTCTTGACATCTCCTAGCATCTCTGCTGCCTTTTGCTTGATAATCTCCCTATCTATTGGAAATCTTTTCTTATCATAGTCTATAATCAAGCTCAGATCCCTTTTTCCATACATTTCAAATTCCTCAATCTTTCCCTGTTTTGGAAAATTTACAATCAGCTTGATATTGTATTTTTTTCCTACCTCCTTGCCAATTTCTACAATTCTAGTATATGCCATTGCTGGATTTTTACCCAAGAGAAATCTAATCTGTGCAAGATCTTTTTTCAACTGACTTTGCAGATCCTCAATTAGTTCTGAGAATATCATGAGTTTCCTTTGAAAAATTCCTATTATAACCATTAATTCTGCCCAAGATTGGTTTTTTTAGAACTCTGATCAATCCAGAGTATGGCAATGCCTATGGATTATGACGGAATGAGAACAGATGATGCCTCATTACGGACTGATAACGTTGATGACTATAAGAGAACCTGCATTGATTTTATCGAAGATATTTCCCATGACTATGAGGCATGGGTTGATTATTACAAACTGCCAGAGGATGAGGACAAAAGAAGACGTGCAGGAATCTGTGCTACCATTACGCGAACAAACCAATGGATAGCAAAGGTTGCACAGTCCATTCAGGCAGTCGATGTTGTAATGAATGACGGTATACAAAAGATGGCCGAATCCACTGCCGGAAAGCCCCTTTCTATTGGGGTCTTTGTAAATAAAAAGTCTGGATATACTGAGGCTGCTCCGGGCATTATTGATGTGAACGTAAAGGGCGCAGGCAGAAAAGGAAGAAAAATAAAGCTTGGATTCCACTTTAAGGACGACAGGTTCAGAATCGAGTCTACATGTAATGCATATTTGGATGGGGAGAACTTGTCCTCACAGGAATCAGAGATGTTGGACATTCACCTAAAGCTTCATGCCGAAGATGCCAAATCCCGCGATGTGATCTCTTTTACTGTGACCCTAAGTGAAATCGAAAATGATGTTGAAATTGACAGGCGTGGCGTTTCAACTATTGTCCATCTGATATAGATTCAAACATTGTTTATTCATCAAAGTAATCGATGAAAACTCCGGTGTTTTGAAGTTTTATTGAATTGATTTCTTCCAAGTTGTTTAATGCATTCATCTTCAAATATCCTTCTGAAGCAGTATACAATACATCATCAATATAGAATGTTCTTGCATTATCCATGTTATAATAATGCGGATCATCTGATGAATGGGTGACTGTTCCCTTAAAGCTGAATCCGCTCAAACTATCTAAATCAAATATGTAAAATCCATTCCATCTTTCATGCTCTGATGCAATCCCTATCTTCGATGATAACCCGTTGAGTTCTTCGGCATCTCCGCTAATTGGGATTGATAAAACTCTGCTCTTTTTATCAAAAAAGAATGCCTTGTGTTCGTACTGTGCGTCTGAATGCGTTGTTTTATCTCCTATTATGATCTCATCTGATACCTTGGGATTATTCACATCCTTGACATTAAACAATGCTATTTTGACTCCTAACTGCTCAACCCATCCATTGCCTGTAACCTTTGTATCTCTGCCTATCCCGATGATATGTTCTTTATCGTATGGGTGCAAATAGTTTGAAAATCCTGGAATTTTTAGTTCCCCTAGTATCTTTGGCGTATCCGTAGACAAGTCAATTACAAAGAAAGGATCAATCTGTTCGAATGTGACCAAGTACAGCCTGTCTCCCATGAATCGTGCTGAGAAGATACTCTCATTTGGGGCTATCTCATCTAGTTCTCCTACAATGTTTAGTTCTTCATCTAAAACATAGACGGCATTTGCCCTAACTGTTCCTTGGTGTTGAATATATTGTTCTGTGGTTGTTGCAACTCTGAACCTGTCCTTGTTCTCATCCATGGAAAACTGGTTTAACAATCTGCCTGGAACAGAACCTTTGGCAACATATTCTATCTTATCCTCATCAATTGAAATTTTGTGAATTACTGTTTTTAATGTGTCTTCTTGAATTTTGGCATCATATTTGTCTAATGCATCGGTGATCTCATCAAATAATTCCTCTCTGTCATTTTTATCTAGTTTATTATAGAATTTTTGCATTAATTCTGAAATTTTTATCCATTGTGTTGATGGGTTTATGGAGGAGTCGTTTTGAATTACTTTGATCTGTTTTTGTATGTCACTTGATAATAATGGAACTATTACATCAAAGAATCTCTCTTTTGATGACTTTTCATAAAATCCAAATGGCGTGTTTTGCTGGTATGTCAAATAAAAGTTATCCTCAGATACATAAAACGCTCCGGTATGGCCCATTAGGAATGATTCGGAATTTATCTTATCCCCAAAGACGTCAATTGCAGTTAGCGTGTTAAAATTTGAAAACTGTTCGGCATTATCAAAGTAAAATGCATCTGGCGTCATGATTCTAGCAGAGTCCTCCATTATGACTGGAAGTTCTGGGTACTGGTAGTCCACATTACTGCTTGTTACAAAGTATGCATAATCTCCGATCATTCGTGCATCCATAAAATGCCCATCAATGGAATAATCTTTTAGGATTGCAGGATTTTCTTTATCTGACACATCCACAATTAATGCGTGTGTGACTGGACTGTGTGATCGCCTGGGAATAAAGTCGTACTGTGGAATAATTTCATCCTCGCTTTCTCCATTGTAAAATATTACTAGCCTGTCGCCATTTAGGAACATGTTCTCAAGGTATTGTGATTCAATATCTAATGCAATTTTTAAAATTAACTTTGCAGACTCTGCTGGATATGCATCAATTATTGAAAGCGTATTTTGTGATACAATGTAGACATATTTTGAATCATTTTTGAGATAGTCTGGCTCATCCACATTTTCAACTTGAACATTTGTAGTTGAATGCTCTGATCCCCTTGGTTCTACCTTTGAATTTGGTGTTATAGGTGATGAGGATTCGGTAATAATAACACTCTCACCTGCCGACCATTCATCTAGCATGATGACTCCTGGTGCCATATTTACTCGAGGCATTCTGTCATTATAGAAAAATCCGTCTATTGATGATGATATTTCGAGAATACGACTTAGTTCTTCATCTGATGATATTTTTTTAATATCATTTGTCCCTTCAAAAAATCCTGAAGGTGATTTATCAACATAAATAATTTCAGGCGCAGTAGATCGTACAATCTCGGCTTGATTATTCAATCCTGATGAAAATATTATTCCTGCTGTAACTATCACCGAAATGGCTATCACTGCTGGTATTGTTATTTTTGGATTCATTTTTTTTCTCTCTCTTCACTTCTTGGCAGATATTCCTTTTTTAAGACCTGCCATTTAGCGATTACTATTATTTTGTAGTTTGGGATAAAAGGTTTAGTGAAATTGAGATTTCACCAAACAATTTACATATACTAGATTTTCATTACTCTCTTTGTTGTCATCTGATAAATTGCCTGATGAGGATTTGGTTGAAGATATCAAAATTCTTGCAACTGATGATGAAAAGATAAAGCTGTTTGGCGAGATATTTACCAATGATTCTAGTCGTGAAATCCTTCAATTATTGTTCAATGAAGAACTAACGGCAACACAGATTGCTCAAAAAAGCAATGTTTCTCTTCAATTGGTAAAATATCATATCAACAAACTTCAGGCTCTTGGCATTGTAAAAATCTCCAAGATTGAAAAAAATTCCAAGTCTCAGGACATGAAAATCTACACTGCTGCCAAGTTTAGCATAGTAATAGTCCCGCCAAAACTATCTGAAAAAACCAAAGAAAGCAAACTTCTTGTTCGTTCCTTTAGGCATATTTACAAAGTTGTCGGACTGGGAATTGCAACCGGACTTTCTGGCCTGTTTTCATTATTTCAAATACAACAAGGACCACGAACTTTTGTTTCTGATTCAATTTCCTCCAAAAGTGCCCCCTCTTCTGTACGAGAACCTGAAGAAAGTTTTCAGTCAGATGAGATTTATTTGGACGAATCAGCAGAATCCATTAGCGCATCACCTTCCGTGTCTACTGAATCAGCAGAATCCATTAGCGCATCACCTTCCGTGTCTACTGAATCAGCAGAATCCATTAGCGCATCACCTTCCGTGTCTACTGAATCTGAATCTCCATCAAACTTGGATACTTCTGAAATACCTGTCAAAGAACCCTTGGAGCCGGCTGCTGATATTGCAAACTCTTCAAACGAACTAGCTGCACTCACCTCTGATCTATTTGCCCCATTTGTGATTATTACTCTGATTTTAGGTGGAATGACTATCTATTATCTGTACAAATTTTTTAAAAAATCCTAGTCTAGGCTTACTTCAATTGTAACTCTTTTTTCCTTGGCCCTCTCCTCTCCTGGATATTTCAGCATTGAAATTTGCCTATCTAATTGCTCGTCTTGCACCAGTTTGGCCTTGCCTGTAAAAATTTCATCATTGTATCTGATTTTTACATCCGGATTAACTATGGCATTTTTGAACCAATCACCGTCTGGCCTGTGCCTGGAAAAATAGATCTTTCCGTCATGATTCACTGCCCTGAGCATCACTGCATGCTCATTGCCTGTCCTTCTTCCCTGCGTGATCAGTATGGGCCTGAACAGTTTTTCCTTGATTTTCATGCGTGATTCTCTCCTGTCAAGTAATTTAACCCCATTGATAGAAATTTCTGATATTCCTTGTCATAAGCAAATCTGTTGATTTGGAACCATGTCCGTAAAACTAGAAGGAATGCCTAGCAATCTTGCTACAGCAGATACCTTTACTGGAAAGACAGTCATAGATAGGGAGGGAATCAAATACGGCAGGGTCAAACATATCCACATCAACCAAGATACTTTGGCCGTCAACGGTGTAACTGTTCATCAGGGATTCCGTAGGGATTACTTTCTCTCTGAGGATTACATTGACAAGTTCTCTGAGAAGACACTGCTTCTTAGCAGGCCCCCTGTCCGAATTGGAATTCCAGTAACTGATATTGACATGCACAAAGTTGGCAAGATCAAAAAACTGCATAAAAATTCTGAAACTAACGAATTGGAAACAATCGAGATTAGTCATGGCCTGAGGCACTCTAAAACTCTGTCCAAATCTGAAATTTGGGGAGTAGGAGAAAAGGTAATTTTAAGAATGACTAGAGAAGAATTCAAGAATCTTCAATAGCTTCTTTTAATTTTTTTTTCAAAAGAATTTTTTGCCTACTTTGTTTTCTTTAGACGACAGGCCTCACAAATTGGAATCCCTTCTGGTATTGTTATTTCCACATTTGATGAGTGACATTTTTGACATAATCCTTGCATAATCTGAATTCCTTATTTGGCCTTTAAATTTTTTTACAAAGATCGAATGTAAATCCTTAGCAATTTATAATTGGGAACTGCGATCAATGTATTGCATTCCATCAAGACAAAATCCCTTACCAAATCCTTTGGCGATGTAACTGCTGTAAATGACATTTCATTTGAAGTCAAAAAGGGCGAAATATTTGGCTTTTTGGGACCCAATGGTGCCGGCAAGAGTACCACCATGATGATCTTGACGACTCTGCTAAAGCCCACCTCTGGCCAGGCACTAATCTCTGAATTTGACGTTACTGCAAATCCAAAGCAGGTTCGAGAAAACATTGGATATGTCCAACAGGAATCCACAGTTGATGAATATTTGACGGGACGTGAAAATCTGCTACTGCAGGCAAAACTAAACCATATTCCAAAAAATCAAATCAGCACAAGAATTGATGATATTTTGGAGCTAATTGAGCTTGTGGACAAGCAGGACCAGGCAGTCGTAACTTACTCTGGAGGCATGAGAAAGAGATTGGATATTGCAGGCGGCCTGCTGCACAGGCCAAAGGTCTTGTTTCTAGATGAGCCTACCGTGGGATTGGACATTCAGACCCGCAGAAAGATCTGGGAATATATCAAAAAAATCCACACAGAGTTTGAGATGACCATCTTTGTATCCACGCACTATATGGAGGAGGCAGACCAGCTCTGTGACAGGGTGGGAATCATTGACGGCGGAAAGATTCAGGTAATTGACTCCCCTGAAAACATGAAAAATGCCATGGGCAATGAGGTGATCTCTCTTGTGGTTGCCAATGAGACAGGCAATGACGGCTCGTTTTTGTCTGAAATCAAAAAAATTGGGTCTGTAAATAAGATTAATGAGGACGGCTCAAAACTGACCCTGTTTGCATCAAATGGAACCAAAGTAATTCCACAAATCTTCCAGATTTCATCTGAGCTTGGCATTGAGATAAAATCAATCTCTTTGACCCAGCCAACACTTGATGATGTCTTTATCTCATATACAGGACACGAAATCAAGGATGGCGACTCTGGATTTGATAGGAGACGCGAGCATGCAAAGATGAAGAGGCTGCGTGCATGAATCATTTGTTGTATGATACCTATACAATTTTTTGGCGAGAGCTCAAGAGATACAAAAAATCCCGGAGCGGCGTCCTAATCAGGTTAATCCAGCCTGCAATCTGGATTATTGTAATTGGAAATACCTTTTCTGGAACCCAGCCACTAATTGAGTCTGTTGGGTTTGAGGGCGAGTACATTGAATTTATGGCACCAGGCGTAATCATTCTTACTGCAATTTTTACCAGTATATTTGGCGGTGTCAATACCCTGTGGGACAGGCGGTACGGCTTTATGAACAAGGCTTTGTCTTCTCCCATCTCTAGGTCTGCAATTGCTTTGGGAAAGATGGCTGCCATCTCTCTGATTGCCGCATTGCAGGCTAGCCTGATCCTGGGAATTGCACTTGCAATCGGCGTTAGTTTTCCCAATCCCGTAATGATTGCGCCAATCATGGCAATAGTCATCCTGTTCTCATTGGGCTTTTCTGGAATCTCTGTAATGATAGCGGCTACTGCAAAATCCCAAGAGACGTTTTGGGGAATGATTAATTTTCTTGGCATGCCTTTGTTCATGCTCAGCCCTGCACTGTTCCCCTTGGAACTGCTTCCCTCCTGGCTTGCAGTAATTGCAAAACTCAATCCTGTCACCTACACTGTCTTGCTTGTAAGGGAACTAATGACCGGGGTATCTGAGGGCGGAATTCCAATTATTTTGAGCCTGGGCATCCTGATTGCCTTTGTCTTTGTCATGGTAGGGCTTGCAAGCTATGTCTTTACGCGTGAAGTAAACAAGCCGTTTTGAGATAAAGTTGACAACAACTGCAACATTAGTTAACTCTTGTTATGTTTCTTTAATTTTGTCATGAATGTTTGTTGAAAATCATACCTGCCATTCTGGCCTTCTCTGTTTTGCTATTAGCCGGTTCTTTTACTCAGGCCTCTTTTGGACTGCTCAGTGACTATGATTACCTGACTGAGTGGGGAACATTTGGAATCGTAGACCCCGGACATTTTTCCCATCCGCAGTTCATTGCAGTGGGAGATGACGGCAGTGTCTTTGTAAGTGACTTGGGAAACAAGAGGGTGCAAAAGTTATCAAGTGATGGGCAGTATGTCACTGACTGGGGAAGCAGCGGCAAGTTGCCCGGAGAGTTTCGATATCCGTCTGGGATAGCAGTATCTGGCGACTCTGTCTTTGTTGCAGACCGTGATTTAAACAGAATTCAAAAATTTACCACTGATGGCCAATTTGTATCTGAGTGGGGTAAAAAGGGGGTCTATGATGGGCAATTCTTTTTTCCTAACGGCATTGCAGTAAATAATGGAACCGTCTATGTTGTTGATACTGGCAACCAGCGAGTCCAAATGTTTACCACTGATGGCGACTTTATATCCTCGTTTGGCTCTAGCGGATTTGGCAAGGGAGAATTTCTGACTGCTGTTGGAATTGATATTGACAGTGATGGCAATGTCTACGTTACTGATAAGGGAAATGGCAAAATAGAAAAATTTGACGCAGGCGGAAATTTCATAAGATCATTTGTGTTTCATTCATCAAACCATGCGTTCTCTCCTGAATCAATAGCAGTCGATATCTCAGGCGATATGTTTATTGTAAATTCTGAAAATAATAGAATTTTATACCTGTCCCAGGACTCTGATTCGAACCTGAGCCTCATCAAACAAAGGGGGCCTTATCCTGACCAGTTTAATCACATAACTGACATTGCAGTCGGGCTCAACGGTGAGCTGCTAGTTGTGGATTCTGCAACGCATAAAATTAAATCCTTCAAGACTCCCTTTTATGAGCCACCCGTAATTACTGATCTTGGAATTCCCAAAGCCGCCAAAGAAGTGGTCCCAGTCATTGATGCAAGACCCGTAATTTCTGCACCTCCCTCACTAACTGTTGAGGCAGTAGACAAGCTGACATTGGTATCCATTGGAACTGCCGTTGCAACTGATGAGGGCGGAATCAAGGCCCTGATAAACAATGCCCCTGATGCTTTTGCTCCCGGCGTAAGCACAGTAATCTGGATAGCCTTTGACTATACCGGATACACTTCTAGTGATACGCATACAGTCACAGTCAAGACCTGCGGAAATGATTACTCTGACTATAACATGATAGAGGGAACTTTGGGCGATGATGTCCTTACTGGAACTGATGGCGATGATCTGATCTTTGGTCTGGCAGGAAACGATCTTATCTCTGGCGGACTGGGAAATGACTGCATATTTGGCGGCGATGGCGATGATGTCATCTATGGCAATGATGGAGACGATATGATTCGAGGAAATTCAGGCAACGATATTCTAAAGGGACATCTTGGAACTGATCTATTATACTCTGATTCTGGTGCTGATGTGTTAGATGGCGGTGATGGCACTGATCGATGCTATTTCCCAGCTGACTCTAAAAACGATCTTTTGGTAAACTGTAACTAACTAGTTTACTGTATGGAACTAGTCTGAGTGTTGCTAACTGATACAGACAAAGTCATATCAAAAATGAGTTTGCATCAGAAAACATCCTTGCTTTGAATGTCAGGACTCATCCAAGCAAATTCTGTTTACTATGAGTAAATCCCACTATATTTTAAAAATTGCCTTTATCTGAATGCCGATCAAATTCTATATCTTCTTAATTTCTATATGGTGAATATAGATACCTTGTTTTCCTATAGTCTATACTTGTTATTTGTAAATAAAGTCGAATCTATGGTTATCCAATGATAAAACAAATGACATCTATACTGATGATCGCAACACTGATTGCGATGGTGCCACCATTGGAGGCTGTCGCCGAGTCTGTGCCTAAGGCACCTGATCCCAATGCAGAGTATAATCTGACAGGAGCTGGTGCAACATTCCCATTTCCGTTAATTGATCTGTGGAGGGTTGAATACAACAACGAGTATCCTAATGTAAACCTCAACTACCAGTCCATTGGAAGCGGAGGCGGCATAAAGCAGCATATTGAAAAGACAGTCAACTTTGCAGCATCAGACAAGCCCATGAGCCAGGCAGAAAGGGAACTGGCTGCCGGAACACTGCACATACCTGAATCACTTGGGGGTGTGGTCCTAGTTTACAACGTTCCTGAGGTGCCAGAGAAGGGACTAAAACTGACTGGCGACACCGTTGCTGCAATATTTTTAGGCGATATCACAAAATGGAATGATCCTGCAATTGCAGCAGAAAATCCAGATCTGAATCTGCCTGACAAGGATATTGTAACTGCACACAGATCAGACGGCTCTGGAACCACCTTCATATTCACTGACTACCTCTCCGTAGTCAGTCCCACATGGGATGAGCAGATAGGCAAAGGAAAATCTGTTCCATGGCCCTCAGGTCTTGCAGCCGCAGGAAACGAGGGAGTTGCAGGCATTGTAAAGTCTACTGAATATGCAATTGGATACATTGAACTAGCATATGCATTTCAGACCGGAATGAGCTATGCATCAATTCAGAACGCCGAGAAGAGTGCCTTTGTAGAACCCTCCCTGGAGAGCATATCTGCTGCCTCTGGCGGAGTTGCAAATACCCTGCCTGCAGCTGAGGATAGCTGGGTTGGGGTATCGCTGATAAATGCACCAGGTCCTGATTCATATCCAATAGCCAGCTTTACATACCTTCTTGTGTATGATGATCTAAAATCAGTCACTGAAAGCAAGTCTCAGGCAAAAGCTGTAATCCACCTGATTAACTGGATGATTACTGATGGCCAGAAATTCTCATCAAGCCTGCTTTATGTCCCCCTTGATGAGAACGTAACAAAACTCGGGCAGGCAGGACTAAAACAGGTAACCTATGACGGTGAAGATCTATGGAACTCTGAGGATTCTGCAAGCATGGGTGAAAAATCTCAGGATGCAATGACACAAAAAGATACTGATGATGAAACCGGAGGATGTCTAATTGCAACTGCAGCATATGGCTCAGAGATGGCACCACAGGTTCAGCAGCTAAGAGAGATAAGGGATAACCAGCTAATGAATACCGCATCTGGCATGTCCTTTATGACAGGATTTAACCAGCTGTATTACTCATTCTCACCATACGTTGCTGATATGCAAAGAGAGAATCCGGCATTTCAGGAGATGGTAAAGATTGGAATCACTCCGTTACTGTTATCTCTGTCTGTAATGGAACATGCAGAGTCTGATTCAGAAGTTCTGGGGTATGGCATTGGCGTAATCCTGATGAACATTGGAATGTATTTTGTAGCACCTGCCATGCTGTTTTATGGAATAGTAAGCAAAACCAGAAAAAGAACTAGTTCTTTTTAATCCAAATCCCTCTTTATTTTTATTAACTATGTGAGTATTTCCAAATCTATATTGAACTATATTTTTCACATATAATATAATGATCCCTTAGATATTCCTATTTTTGAGCCTAACTGTATGGGCAAAGTCAATCTAAAGTCTAAAAAGCCCAAGAGAAGATCCGTCTCTGATAAAATGTTCAAGGTCGGTGCCACAGTTGCAGGCGTCTATGTCCTGGTGATGATTGTCTTGCTGGTCTTTCAGCTGGTAGTTGAGTCCTATCCCATCTGGGAGGAAGACGGATTGTCCTTTATTACAAAGACTGACTGGAATGCAGTTGAGGGCAGGGAATCCTTTGGCGTCCTGCCATACATTCTGGGTACGCTAGTTACTGCATCGCTTGCAATGCTAATTGGCGTTCCACTAAGCATTGGAATTGCAATGTTTATCTCAGATGCCCCTGCAAAGATTGGCGGCCCGCTGGGATTTATAGTCGAGCTTTTGGCTGCTGTTCCAAGTGTAATTTATGGCCTGTGGGGCCTGTTTGTCTTTAGAATTTATTTTAAGGACTGGGTAGAGCAGCCACTGCATGACCTGTTTGGGGAATCAATCTGGCTGTTCTCTGCAACCCCCTTTGGACTTGATATTCTTACTGCAAGCGTGATTCTTGCCATCATGATTATTCCCACCGTCTCTGCCGTATCCCGTGAAGTGATGAAGGCAGTGCCCCAGCAGCAAAAGGAGGCAGCATACATGCTGGGTGCAACAAAGTGGGAGATGTTCAAGCTTGCAGTGTTTCCTTATTCAAAGACCGGACTGATTGGCGCATCCATCCTTGGGCTGGGCAGGGCAGTTGGGGAGACCATGGCAGTAACCATGCTGATTGGAAATGCAACCGGCATTGCAGCCATTCCAAACTCCTTCTTTGAGCCCAGCCAGACGATGCCAAGCATAATTGCAAATGAGTTTGTAGAGGCCTCCCCTGCATCACTGCACCTTCCTGCGCTAATTGCCACTGCGCTGGTTTTGCTGCTCATTGCAATGGCAATAAACGTGGTTGCCCATCTTTTGGTTACCAGGATGCTCAAGGTCAAAGAGGGGGCAATTAATAATTGACCACTACCATACAGCGCAGACAGGAATATCGCAACCTCTTCAAGCACAATGTAGAGAAGCGACTCTTGGTGGACAAGATTGTTAGAATCATTGTTTTTTCCTGTGTGATAATTGCAATTATTCCGCTTGGCGGAATACTAGTAGAGGTCTTCAAAAATGGTGCCGCTGCAATAAGCTACGAATTTTTGACAGAGACCCCTGGTGCCATCGGCTCGGGTGAAGGAGGAATCGGGCCTGCCATTCAGGGTACCCTGATAATAATCGGTCTCTCAAGCCTGATTGGCGTTCCAATCGGGGTAATGTCAGGCATTTATCTTTCAGAGTATGGCGATAACAGACTTGCAAGAACCATAAGGTTCTTCAATGATGTCTTTATGGAGTTTCCATCCATTGTCATTGGAATCTTTGCATTCCTGGTTATTGTTTTGATTCTTGGGCATTTCTCTGTATGGGCAGGAGCATTTGCACTGTCCCTGATTATGTTTCCAATTGTAGCTAGGACCACCGAAGAGTCCCTAAAGATGGTGCCCACCACATACCGTGAGGCAGGAACCGCTTTGGGCCTAAAAAAATGGGTAATTACCTTTAGAATTATAGTCTCTGCTGCCAAAAACGGGATGATAACTGGAATCCTGCTCTCTGTCTCTAGGATAGGCGGAGAGACTGCCCCGTTAATTATGACCATACTTGGCAGCAGCCAGTTCTTTAGCGGCATGGATGTCCCAATGGATGCCCTGCCACTAAGAATATGGCGGCTGTCCCTTTTGCCTTATGACAGTGCCCAGCTGCAGGGATGGGGCTCAGCACTAGTGCTAATAATAATTATTCTGGCAATCAACCTTGGCGTTCGCTACTTTTTTGCAGGCAGAAACCGCAAAAACGGGCTATTGGGACAATTAGTTAAAAAAGGGATGCATGCTAAAAATTGACAGCGTTGAGTGTTAAAACCAGTGACATGGAATCCCATATCCCACTTGATCCTCCCCCATCACCTGCGGCTGACTCTATAAAATACAAGATGATTGCAGAAAATGTCACAATCAGCTATGATGGCATAAAAGCTGTGAAAGACATTACGATGAAGTTCAAGGAAAAGTCAGTCACTGCACTGATTGGCCCGTCCGGATGTGGCAAGACCACCTTTCTTCGGTGCCTTAACCGCATGCATGACATGACAAAGAATGCCCGCGTTGATGGCAAGGTTATGATTGACAACATTGATCTTTATGACAAGTCCATTGATCCAATATATCACAGAAGAAAAGTCGGCATGGTCTTTCAAAAGCCAAACCCCTTTCCGACAATGTCAATCTATGACAATGTAACAGCTGGCCTAAAGCTTAACGGAGTCCGAGACAAAAAAATCCTAAATGAGATCGTTGAGGATTCGCTGAGGATGGCATATCTGTGGGACGAGGTAAAGCACGACCTGAAAAAATCCGCCATTGAGCTGTCAGGAGGCCAGCAGCAGCGCCTCTGCATTGCACGTGCACTTGCCATCCAGCCTGAGGTCCTGCTGATGGACGAGCCTGCATCTGCACTTGACCCCATTGCGACTCAGAAGATAGAGGAGACTATAACTGAGCTAAAAAAGGAATACACCATAATTATTGTAACACACAACATGCAGCAGGCAGTCAGGGTATCAGACTATACTGGCTTTATGTACCTTGGAGATTTGATTGAGTTTCGAGAGACCAAGAAGCTGTTTACTGATCCCAAAAACGATCTGACTGCAAAGTACGTTCAGGGACAGTTTGGCTAATGGCCCGCCTGATAGACCCATCACTGCAAAAGCTCTCATTTATCATGGCAGAGATGGGCGATATGGTTATCGAGTCAATATCCCTTGCAATTCACTCGTATCTTGATGGCACAAATACCATGGATAAGGTCCTTGCACTCTCTGACTCTATTCGTACAAAGTATTACGAGGTCGAAGACCTGACATTTGACATGCTCTTAAAGTATCAGCCAGTCGCAGATGACTTTAGGTTTATCCGCTCCTCTACTGAAATATCGTATGCGTTCTCCAGATTTGGGAGGTATGCATACGATATTACACAGGTCCGCGACCTGTTTGGCGATGTCTCAGAGTGCACCAACGCATCCCTTGTAGAGTCAACCAAAAAGGTCAAGCACATGATAAAAGAGGCAGTCATGTCATTTGCCGAGCTTGACGTAAGAAAGGCAATCAAGATTCGTGAGGATGAAAAGGTCATTGACAGAATCTACAAGGAGAGGCTTCCAAAACTAATAGAGTCAAAGAACACAAAGTGTGCATTGGCTGAGGCCCTGCTTTTGAGGTACCTGGAGCGAATAGGTGATCATGCCGTCTTTATGAGTGATGCAATTAATTATATCGTAACCGGAAAGCACAGGCCCAGCGATGCCCGAATAGCCTCACATACAAAGCAGTTGGGGATGCCTTGATTTTTATTCTAGCTGAAATTTTTTGATATACATTAGATGGACATATTACAGCTAATTCAGGCAAACCTGCTTACTCCGATAATCCTGTTCTTTCTCTTTGGAATTATTGCTGCCCGGATAAAGTCTGACCTGAGGATACCAGAGGCAATCTCGGAATTTCTGCCAATCTATCTTCTTGCCGCAATAGGGCTTCATGGAGGAGTAGAGATGAGAAACACCGGATTTGAAAACATGCTGATTCCAATGCTAGCTGCAATAGGCCTCTCATTGTTATTTACGCTAAACCACTATCAAATTCTCAAAAGACTTGGCAAGTTTAATCTCTTTGACTCTTATGCCCTTGCATCAACTTATGGCGCAGTAGGTGCCGTCCACTTTTCTGTGGGCCTGTCATTTTTGAAAAACCAGGGGGTGACATCAGAAGGATACATTGCTGCAATCCTTGCAGTACTAGAGCCCCTTGCATTTATCCTGGCAATATTTATGACAAACATGGCAGTATCAAAGCAGATCAAGACAAAAAAGCAGTCTTTTGCAGATTCAGGTTCTGATATTGATGTCAGTTTGGGACAGACAAAGACTAACTTATCCAAGGTCCTGCGCGAGTCCATCACCGGAAAGGCAATCGTAATTCTTCTTGGCAGCATCGTAATAGGCTACATAATTGGCAAGGAGGGCTTTGAGTCAATCAGGATAGTATTTGATGATATGTTTACCGGGGCAATCGTAATTTTCATGATTGAGATGGGCATAATTGCAGGCCAGAGACTAGATGACATCAAAAAGGTTGGTGTCTTTCTTACTGCATTTGCAATACTTGTGCCACTGTTTAATGGTACCGTAGGTGTACTAGTTGCAACTGCACTGGGACTAAGCGTTGGGGGCGCAGTAATGTTTGGGCTGCTGATGGCTAGTGCCTCATTTATTGCAGCTCCTGCCGTACTGCGCCATGCAATCCCTCAGGCAAAGCCCAGCCTGTACATCACGTCTGCCTTGGGAATAACCTTTCCGTTTAACATTATTGTTACGCTGCCAATTCTGTTTACAATATCTACACTTGTTCATGCAGGAGGAGGAGGCGTGGAAACGGTAGACTTTATCAACTATGTTACGGGAGGATTTCTGTGAAGCTGTACAACGTCAAGCTGCTTACGATAACCTGTGAAATCTTGGCACAAGACAATATCATTGAGATTCTCAAAAAGCACAAGATTACCGGATATACAACATATCAGGTTGACGGAAATGGCGCACGCGGTATTCGCGGACAGGGACTGGAGACTGAAAAAAACGTCAAAGTCGAGGTGATCATGCGTGAGGAGAAACTGCAAGACATTGTGGAGGAGATCTCAAGAACATTGTTTGCAAACTTTGCAATAGTTCTGTATGTCAGTGATGTTGGCGTAGTGCGTACTGAGAAATTTGAGTGAGCGCCTGATTAGTAATAGTTATTTTTTGGACCATTTTTGCATCCAATCAAGCAGGTTGGAGATTGACTCGACTAGTTCCTGGCCCTTGCTAGTTAATCTGTATTCCACACGTGGGGGCACCTCTGCAAATGTCTGCCGTTCCAGTATTCCTTCTGAGACAAGCTCTGATAGCCTGGTAGATAACGTTTTGCTGCTTATTCCCTTGAGTGACTCTTTGAACTGCTTGTGTCTTACGGGTTTGACAGTGCAGCACAGTGGAAACAAAATCTCTAGTGTTGCCCTTTTTGTAATTAGCTTTCTAATCTTTGAGGTCTCCCTCAAAAGTTTTGTTGCATCGTATCCTGTAAACTCACATCTGTTTTTAATGACAGGCAGTCTTTTTTTATTGGTTTCCATAATTGCACTAGCTGTAATGTCTTGCACTTAGAACTTTAATAGTTTACCTAGTAAACCATAACGTGAAAGATTCAGTTAAAGGCGATATTAAAAAAGAGTATTCTGAGATGGTGGCAGCTGAAAATGCTGATTGCTATTATATGCCTGAAGAACCTCACAGTGAAGGCCTTTTAATTGATGCAACAGAACTGATGTGTCATAATCAAAATAATTTTCAATTAATCCCACAAGAGGCAATTTTGGATATCAGGCGTGATGTTCCAATTAATCGTGTCAGTCCAAACGAGATACTTGCAAAAGTGGGTTATGTATCACACATTATACAAGCAGAATTTGAGAAAATCGAGGTATCAGAAGATAGAGCATGTTTAAATGATGCAAAAGTTAATGGCAGAAGAATTTCCAGTCTTAGTAAAGGCAGTAACATAACATGATTTTTTTTTTTGAGATATGAAAAAGATTCTTTTTGTCTGTGTTGAGAATGCCAGGCGAAGCCAAATGGCTGAGGGATTTTTGCGAAAATATGCCCCCGGATTGGATGTCACAAGTGCAGGCACCCGGCCACAATCCGAACTTGATCCAAAAGTAGTAAAGGTGATGCATGAAATTGGAATTGACATTACACGTCAAAAGCCAAAAGAACTTACTGATGAGATGATATCCCAGTCTATTACGATAAACATGGGGTGTATGGATAGCAAATCCTGTCCTGCATTGTTTGCAAGTGACGTAATTGATTGGAATATTACTGATCCCAAAGTACAAGAAGAACTTGATCAAATCAGGGATATTCGTGATCAAATAAAAGATGAGGTGATGAACCTGATAAAAAATTTAGAGAGCAAATAATGGCTTGGTCAAACCTGCAAATCTTTACAGTTGAACTAGCTGGTACTTTTATTCTTGTAGCCTTTGCGACTGGTTTCATAGTGTATGATGCAAAAGTCTTTGATGGCACGCTTGGAATTCCTTTTGCGGCTTTGGCTCCATTCTTGGCATTATTAATTGGCGTGTATTCCTTTGGCAGGATATCCCTTGCCCATTTTAATCCTGCAGTAACTGTTGGATACTACATTACGGGTCACATATCAAAGATTCAGGCTGTCTACTATTTTGCAGCAGAGATAACTGGTGCATTTTTGGGCTCTCTTTTTGTTTTGATGTTTGTTGGAGATGATGCAAATCTTGGGGCAAATGCCCCAAATCCTGACTTTTCGATACTTGTGATTTTTCCAGTTGAAGTCCTAGCTTCTGCAATGCTGATGGGCGTGATTTTTTATGTTGTGTATACTAAAGGTTTGAAGGGGTTTAGCGGCGTGGCCATTGGCGGAATTGTGGGGCTCGATATCCTGTTTTTGGCCTTTATCTCTGATGCATCCATGAATCCTGCTCGGGCACTGGCCCCCGCATTGCTGTCTGGGACCCTTGAGCATCTGTGGCTTTATTGGACTGCCCCCTATGTTGGAACCATTGTAGTTGGGTTTTTGTTTAAGAGAAAGTTTGAGATTCAGCGAAAATCTGAAATTCAGACATAGTAGTTCTGAATAAATTGCACGGATTTATCTGATCTAAATACAATTTTCTTTAGTTTGATTGTGTATGTTGTTGTTATTATTGGATAGCAATAATTTTGAAAAATATTTTAAAATTTCTCACCTTTGTGACGAAATTTTGGTATCAAACGATTGTATCTATTCTATATGTCTTTTATAAGAAAAAATGGTAGAGTAACTGACTCTAAATTTCATAATCGTGAAATTATTAGAAATGTGTCAAAACAGGACTGGCAAATTTTGATCTTTATCATTAAATGTATCTTAGATAATCATACAATGTGGCAATATCACAAAAACAAGAGAAACTTTTAGAAGATCTGCATAATATTGATTCAAAAATTGCTGAATCCTATTGGGGAGCAATTACCGTTCTAGAGCAAGATTATTCCGAAAAAATTGCGCAATCTGCTCACTCCATTAGAGAATTGGTTATTTTATTGTCAAGAGTTAAAGAAATTAAAGAATCTGGTATTCTTTCTAAGGTTCCAAAGCAGAAAGGCAACCACAAAAAGAGACTAATGGACAGCATGGATCCTCTAGGTGGAACACCTGAGGTTGTGCATTATCTATATGATGACCTACTTAAGATTCATAATGATTGGTTTGTACGTGTTTCTCACCATGGTCTATATCCAACAGAAATGCAATATAGGGAAAAACTTGGAGATCTAGAATCTCTTTTAGGACACATTATAAAACCACATTTTGAAGTCATACAAGATATAGATACAATTCTAGATAAAGAAAAACCCACTAAAAATAATTTTAAAAAGCTAAGACCTCTCCTTGCACGTAATCGTTCATCATACGACTATTTCTTTCAAAGAGCGTCTGGTGATTGGCTACCGTTTCTAGTAAGGGAAAAACACTTTGAGAATCCAGAACACATCATAATGGATTCAAATGGAATCGGATTTCCTGTTTGGAAACCTGGAAAATATCTTGCAAGAATATCTAATAAGAAACCACAGCAAATAGTAAAAATAATTCAAAACATTAGTTTTCCTAAAGAGAAAGCAAAAAGAAATCCTTGGATTTTGGACGATCTTACAAATGCTACAATTAACATGCCTACAAAATATGGCAAGATGCTTGTACCTAAGATCGTAAAAGAGAACTGGATTGATATTCCATACTATACTTTGCTTGGACAAACTATGGCCGAGTTGATGATGAAGCTGGCGCATGATGGTTACGAAAAAGAATCACTTGAATTGTGCAGAATCTTACTTGATGTAACGTTAGGGAATCCTGTATATCAAGGAAGATATATTCCAAATAAACATAAAATAGAACGAGACGTAAAACCTGTTTTGAATTATCGTGACTATAAAACAATACTCAAAAGTGACATTCCATTCCTGTTTGAGAAATTTCCTTTATCTGTTATTGATCTTTTAATTACGTTACTTAACAAAATAATCTATCTAGACAATGTTGGACGAAATGAAAAGGAATCAAAAGATGACACATCTGTTACATGGAGATCCTCAATAGATGATCATGAACAAAACTTTGATCTCGATTTCAAGTCATTGTTAGTAGGACTCCTTGGAAAATTTCTTGTTAGTGAGGATCACAGATCAATGCCTGTGATTAAAAAAGAGCTTGCACTACTTGGTAAAAAGACATATCCAATTTTTAGAAGACTGGAACTTCACATCTACAGAAAATTTTTCAAACATTTCAAAAAAGAGATTGAGCAGGCCATTATTCAAGACTTTGACAACTCGAATCTCATTCACGAATATTTTCATTTATTAAAAGAGAATTTTCTAAAAGTATCCAAGAATACTAGACAGAAATACTTTGAGCTAGTGGAAAAAGGACCCAAAAAAGAATTACTAGATGCTTGGAAAGAATATGAGAAATTCCAACAGAAAGATTATGCAAAAAAGCGTCTCAAAAGATGGAAGGTAGCCAAGTTAGAACCCATTTCAGAACATCTTACAGAAAAACGAAAACATCAATTCGATGAACTAGTCAGAGAGGTAGGTCATCCATCCATCCCAGACTTTCGTTTTAGATCCTCTCGAGTAAAAAGAAGTGAACCGTTAACTGATTTAATAGATGGTTTAGATACAGAGCAAGTATTTTTGTTCATAAAATCCTATATTCCTGACGAGAAAACCTTTGGTTATCATGATGGCACTGCATCCAAATTCCAAGAATATGTCGAAAGTTATCCTGCGGAATTTTCTAGACGATCTCTTGATTTACAAACTGTAAACCCTGTGTTTTCTCGTAGTCTGTTTCGTGGGTTAGAGGAAGTCATAAAGAAAAATGACAAGAAAATTGAATGGAATCCCGTGTTATCTTTGTGCAAATCCATTATTGAATCAACAAAGAAGAACAAATATTCCAAAACAAGAGATTTTGAGATATTAGACTACATAGCTGGTGTTTTGCAGTTAGGTCTTCAGGAAAATTCTATTGGTTTTGATTTAAGAAAAACTGTCTGGGAATTGCTAGAATTGCTGGCAATATTTGAGGACAAAAGCTCTTGGGATGAAAGATATCCTGACGAACAGTGGGACTCTTATGGAATATCTATAAACACTTTAACTGGAAATACATTTCATGCCATTATTGAATATGCTATATGGTGTCATGAACACCTAAAAAAGAACAAAAACCCAGTATTTGTTACAGAAGTAAAAAAGGTATTATCAAATTATTTTGCCAATAAAATTTCTAACTCAATATCTGTACATGCAGTATTGGGATTTCAACTTCCTACTTTGTTCTTTTTTGATAAAAAATGGACAATAAAAAATCTTTCAAATTTGTTTAAACACAAACAAGAAAAACTAAACATAGCTGCATGGGATGCTTATCTTTTGAATAGTGTATATCCGCATCTATTTGATGTAGTCTATGACAACTATTACAAACATATTCAAACATTCAATGATCTTCAACTAAAGCAAGAAGGAGTATTGTGGGAATTTGATGAAAGATTAATTCAACATGTGACATTGGCATATTTCCGTAGTATAAAAGGAAGTGAAACACTGTTCAATGAGTTGCTAAGATATGATAATAAAAAAGTATCATCTCATTGTGCTTCGTTCATTGGATGGATATTACAAGAACAAAAAGAAGATCCAAGCAAGTCTTTTGATACTGAAGTGATGAGAAAGATATGGAAGGAAAGTAAATTATCTGCTAATGAGGACATTGGTCGATGGTTAGAATATACTCCATTTGAAAAAGATGAAACTATAAAACTAGTTCTCAATTCACTGAAAAAGTTTGATGCTTCTCTCAGTCTCCCATTTGATCTAGTTGATAATCTAGAACCATATGCCAAATCTCATCCATTACAGACTGTTAGCTGTTTGGAGTTGTTGATAAAACAGGATACAAAAGATGTAGAGGCTCCTTACATATTAGGTAGAAATTCTAAAAAAATCCTAGGTATTCTCATTAAAAGTAACAAGAAAGACGTAGTAGATAAAACAAAGTCTCTAATTCATTATTTGGGAGAATTAAACTATAATGAATACAAGGAACTTCTCTAAATCTTTTTCATGCTAGATAATTGATTTTGAAGTCTTATTGTGTAATTAACTAATCTGATCTTTATTGAATCCAATTATAGCATTTGATTCCGTAAACTAGTATATCGATCTCTCATCTCTTATTTTCATCATTTGTTTTCTCGTTCTTTGATTCGTATCAATATTTAATTGGATACAATATAAATTTATACCAATAAATTATGGGCATAAATGTTAATATAGTGATATAATTTCTTTACATTAATGGGTTCTAAAATTATACGTCAACGTGGAAATAAAAAATATGTTTATTATGTATATTATGAAGATAGACAAAGAAAAGAGGTTTATTGTGGTCTTACATCAAATCCTAAAATAGATAAAAAAATTTTACACTGTGAAAGAGAAGAACTTACCAAACAACACAAATCTATTGTTCAAAGATTACAAATTATTAAAAAACAAATTGGATGATAAATTGACACGACCCACACAGCAAATCACTCATGATGATTGTTTAAATTTTATGAAAAATTATTCTGGTAAAAAACTTGATGTTGTTGTTACCTCACCCCCATACAATCTAGGAAAAAAATACAATAGCTATTCTGACAATCTAGGTTATGACGAATACCTAGAATGGGTGAAAATATGGGGGGGGGGATCTACAATTTACTTGATGTTGACGGTTCATTCTTTCTCAATATTGGCTATACTGCAAAAAATCCTAACATACCTTTTGACGTTCACCATGCCCTATCCGAAATTTTTGAGACACAAAATGTCATTCATTGGATAAAGTCCATATCGATCCCTGAATCTGACTTTGTAGCAGGTCATTTCAAACCTATAAACACGCCTCGTTTTGTGAATCAATGCCATGAGTATGTCTTTCATTTTACAAAAAAAGGCAGCGTGAAGCTGGACAAACTTTCTGTGGGTGTTCCATATGCAGACAAGACAAACCTGACAAGATGGAAGCATGGGAATACAAAACGTGACAGAGGCAATGTTTGGTTTATTCCTTATGAGACCAAAAACGGAAATATAAAACATCCATGCGAATTTCCAACAAAACTGCCCCAAATGTGCATCATGTTACACGGCATCTCAAAAAATATGCTTGTGTATGACCCATTTATGGGAATTGGTTCGACTGCATTGGCCTGTAAAAGATTGGGTGTGAATTGTGTTGGAACAGAAATTGATAAAGAATATGTCCGCATTGCAAATCAAAGATTAAAAAATGAGGTTTTATTGTGTCAATGATATTTTCAGAATTGGTAAGTACATCATGTGGCAAATCTGTAGTGGAGATAAAAAAGAATCATCCTATTTTGGAAATACTTTCTCAAGGTCTTAATACTATTCTTAGTAAGTCTAAATACACTAGGTATGAAGATAAGCGTATTAATGACTTAGGCAGAGCATTAGAGCAAGAAATCAAAGATATAATCAAAAATCACAAGGATGTTGAATTATTGCCATACAGTCAACATGTAGGTTATCCAGATTTAAGATTAAAAATACAAAACGATATAGTGTTTATTGAGATAAAAACATCTTCAAAGGATGATAATTTTAAATCTACTCAAAGAGTTTTTTATTATACCAATGGCAATAAAATAAGTGCTGATGGGTATCACTTGTTAATCCAACTGTTCTTAAAACCATCTCCAAACAATCCCAACTCATACATATTCAAGAAATGGAGAATAAGTGATCTCTTCTCTTTGAAAATAGGTCTTAAATCAGAATATAACGCAAGTTACAAAGATCTTAACGAATTACCCATACTATGCAATTCTTGAGGTGTTTTATTTTAAAAAGCATACAACACAGAATAACTCAAGCTGAAATCACATGGAATATGATAAGTGTTGGACAGCATGAAAAAAGGGATTTTTATTCACAACTGCCTGAAAACTTTACAGTGAAAATAGGAATGTATATTTCAAAAAATAGGAAGATAGGAAAGCGTAAAATTTCAGTAGGGAAAAGAGCTATGAAGCAGTTTAAACCATTTGAACTTGTTACAATTCAAATCAAAAATAATGAATTGATAATTGAAGTATAGAATCAATTGTATTATGGGCATAAAATCTCAATTTGCATGAGAACTGTATTTCAGCGTTCGAAGATTACCTAGAATCGCTTTTTTTAATTTTTATGAGAGATAAATTTGTGAATGGCCGTATCATATCAAAAAAACTGATGGAAAATTGTTATTCATTTTTATCCAAAAGGCGAAGGTCTAAAACGTCCAGAGCCGCATCTTCAGAAAAATATACGGATGCTGCAATAACGCAAATTCCATATGAAAAAATTACTGGGCATCTGATCGTAAACAGACAAACTGGCTTTGATGATTCCATCAAAATATGATTCGATAAGGCATATCTACAACTGTGAGTTAAACAAAATTTAGCACGAAATAATTTAATTTTATATTGAATGTCATTAAAGCAATAACATATGACTGATGATAGGCCTATTGCCGGAGAATTGGAGGATCATGACTGACATATCCGGATTTGACATTATCACTGACGAGGAATTTGAATTTGCACTATCCAATATAATTGGCAACACCGCAAAAAACAATACCTACAAGCTTGCCCTAGCACGGTTTTTGCTGGAATATAGCCATTACAACGACAAAACACATGTCGATTTTCCAGTCATTGCAAGGTATTTTTTGAAATATTACTGGAATCAGGTATGCAAGCTGGAAATGCAGCATTCCATTAATGCTGACCAAAAGCCCTTAATTGTAAAAATAATAGAAAAAGAGTTTGTAAAGAAATACTATGCCCAAACATTTGATGAGATATGTGAAAAAGAACCAGCGAGAATTCAGAGATGCGTAGATGAAATCACAAAGTCGTGCTTTCACCATGTAGTCTGGAGGTTTCAGCGAATCAAAGTGGACAGTCCTACAGAGGTCAAACTGTTTTTTGATTACAAGATAAAAAAAACCAATAATCACAACAGCAAATATGTTGATTTGGAATATGGCTTGGACTTGAATCCGCAAGCCATAAAATTTCTTAGACAGTACAATAAAATCTATCTGAAAATAACCATTTTGGAATGGGCAAGATTTCTTCAAAGGGTTAATGTCAAGATCCCTAAAACATTTTCAAGGACGGAAGATAAGATTAGAGCAAGGGGAATCATTACAAAATACAAGCATCTACTGGATCCATTTTTTAATAAATGCTTTTACTGCAAAAAGCAGCTATCTGATGGAAAAAACACGCATGTGGAGCATGCCCTGCCATTTGAGAATGTTGAGCAAGACGATATTTGGGACTTGAAGCTGGTGTGCAATACATGCAACATGGAAAAAATAATGGTAAATGAGAAAAGCCTAGCATTGCAAGACAGTAAGATAAAATCAAGTCATAACGATGATTTTAAGGACACACACATTGGAAATACTGTTCACAGTCTGAATCCAAACAACCAGACTGTTCATGATGTTCTTAGAGAACCAAAAAAAGGCAGACAGCCTGATCATAAAGATACGCCAACAGATAAAAGAATTTGTAATGGATTATGTAAAAAATTCAAAGTTACAAAGCCTACAGGCAGAGGAAGATACGCGCAAGGACAGGGAAGGTGTCAACGATGTGATGTTTGGCTTGATCATAACCATGTTCATCTTAAAGATGGTTCTTCTGCAAAGCCGGGTTCTAGCGGCTGGTTTTGCAACTGTTGTAATTATAGAGTAAGACAAAAACCCAGAAATAAAAAATACAAAGAAAAACTCAGAGAACACAAATCTAAAAATCATGCAATCACTGAGGATAATAGGTTTAGTTTATTGTAATTGTTATAAAATTTGGAACAAGGGGGTTTGATTGCATATGGGGTAATAGCGGTAATAAATTATGTGCCAATTCTTTCGGTGTGGAAATGAAATGTGGGATTTTACAAACTAGTCGTCTGTGGCAAGATCATCTAATATTTTAGAGTATTTCTTGATGAGTTCATCTGTGATTTTTTCATGTTCTGGACTCATATTTGGTTATCCTCTCTGAGATATATAAAAACAACTGCTCCATAATGGTTGGCTCAAGGTCACGTCTGTGCTTTTTGATCCCACTTAACATGTCTCTTAGTTCTGTATTTTCTTCTTCTAGACTAATATTTAGATTAGAGAAATTTGTTGAGGAAAACCATACTACTGTTAGTGAACTTTTACAAAATGCAGTAAATGACATTCTAAATGGTGTAACAGCTCCAATTGAATATCTATTAAATTTAGATATTGTCAGTGAAGAAAATAATGATAAGATCATAAATCATCTAAATAACAAGCCAGATTGTAAATGTGCATTACATCAAATGAAAAAAGAATATCTTGATAACTCTGGTTCCCAACATCAGGAAACAAAAAACACCAATTTAGAAAATCAGAATTATCAATTATCAAAAGAAAATCAAGAATTAAAAGATGAAAAAATTCAATTCAAAAATCTATTGACCACATGAGAGAAATTAAAGACACTTGTTCAGACAGTAAATGTAAAGCTTGCCAATCCAAAGAGGAAATACAAAAGCCTGCAATAGAGAAAGCTGCAGAAGATTGTAAAAAATTATTTCAAAATAGAGACTATTTTTTCAAACAAGCCATACCATTACTTATGATTGCCTAATTTCGATATATCGTTATTTTTTGCCCTTCTATTTTTTCAAACAAGCCATACCATTACTTATGATAACCATTAAAGAATTTGAGAATGAAAACAATCATGGCAAACCAATAAAAGATTTAATCAGTGGAATAGGCTGGATATGTCGCCAAACTTAGAATTATTAAAAATGCAATTGGAATCTTAATAACCTCTAAAATACGTAAATCCCACAATATCCACATCTTGGAAAATCACTAACATTGATCTTCTTACATGCAGGACACTTCTTAAACTCTAATTTTTCAGGCATTTACCATAGGATATAATCAATATCATAGTTAAGTTATGAGCACTCAAAACCGTTTTTGAGCCTTCTTGTAAATGAAAGTATCAAAACCTAATTCTTAGTATATTCTGGCCCGAACTGGATTAGGCTCAAAATATCAAAAACTAAATACCATTTTTGACTTAGGATATTTGCACTCAAAACCGTTTTTGAGCCTTCTTGTAAAATGGAAGGTCAAAAACCTATTTTTAGAAAAATCCGGTATTATGAAAAAAGGTCCAAATTCTAACGCCAGGAAGTAAGACTTAGGATTAACACCAGGAAGTAAGACTTGGGATTAACACCAGGAAGTAAGACACGACCAGCAGCAGCAGCAGCAGCAGCAGCAAGACTAGGAAGTAAGACTTAGGATTAACACCAGGAAGTAAGATTTATCCCCCTAGTTGCATTGCCATAACCTAGCTATTAGCCCCAACTTCCTATATTGCATGAAGTCCTAAATCCTAGATTTATGATCATAAACTTCTAAATCACTTTTGGATATTAACCAAATTTTTCAAAATGAACCAGTTCTAACTCACACTTATCAAAATTAGGGTGATCATCAATTATAACAACTTCTGACACACGACTATCTCTAAGAACTTTAACAGACGAAAATCCAACGGTTACAGTATTACCATCAGTATCAACACCTAAAACATCAAAATCCAAATTATAGTTATCATCATTATCATTAATTACACGATACTCAACTCTAACAGTATCATCTAAAAGAACACTACAATCTCGTATATCTATATTGAAATAATAAGGAATTAAAAATACCTCAAAAAATTCAGGAGACCAATTGGTAAAACCTGTTCTTAACTCAGGATTCAGATAAAGATCTCTTTTAGCCTCATTAAATGGACTTATTTCATCAAATGATTTTTGAGCCTCAGGAGACCAACTATCATAATCTTCTTTAAATGAAGGATACCAACTATCAAAATCTAAGAGATGAACTTCAAATTCATTTTCAAAAACAATATCAATATTAGGATAAAACTCAATAAAATCGACTTTAATTAGAGGATTCCAACTCTCATAAGCTAATACAAGTTCTGGAGACCAGTTAACACGCTTGTATTGTGGAACTACATTAACATTAGTAATACCTGATCCTGAATCGGTGTTAGTATTGCCATCCGTTCCAGGGTTTACTTGACCTGAATCGGTGTTAGTATTGCCATCCGTTCCAGGGTTTACTTGACCTGAATCGGTGTTAGTATTGCCATCCGTTCCAGGGTTTACTTGACCTGAATCGGTGTTAGTATTGTTAACAATTACATGCCTATTATCAACAAGCCATTGAATAGTCTCGATATACTCACTATTAGTAACTCCATCATTAGCCCATAATTGAGCAATATGCTTTAACCATGCTGGTAAATCTTGTTCAGTAGCACTAACTTCCTTTAGTGCAGGCTCAACACCTATCATCATAATAGCAAATAATACCAAAAACAATACTTTATTCAATAATGATTTACAAAATGAGGTATTAATAAAACCAGCCATCCAATAACTAGGATTTTACACTAAAAAACGTCTAAATCACTTTGAATCTTAATCAATTTTTTCAAAACTAACTAATTCAATTTGACAACTATCAAACATAGGATGATCATCAATCATTATAATTTCATAAATTTCATCATTCCGACCAATATTATCAATAGATAAAAAACCGAATGTTACGGTATTACCGTTACTATCTACTCCTAAAATATCATAATCTAAATTATACGAATCTCGATTAGCGTTGTATACATAATAACCAACCTTAACTAATCCATCCCCAGTAGGAACACAACTCTCAATTTTAGTAGTAAATGCGAATTGAGCTTTTAATTCCTTCATAAATTCAGGAGACCAATTAGCAAAACCTGCTCTAAGTTCAGGATTTAATATAATCTCTTTTCTGTCATATTCATGTAGTCTCTCAAATGCTTTTTGAGCCTCAGGAGACCAACTCTCATAATCCTCTATAAATTCAGGAAACCATTTATCAAAATGTACCCAATCTTCATAAGTACCCCAAAAACCAGTAAATTTAAGATACCATACATCAAAATAGGCTTTAATTTCAGGAGACCAACTATCATAAGCTAATCTCAGTTCAGGATTCAAGTTATCTTTTTTCTCAGTTTTAATAGAACTAGATTTTACACTATAACTATCATTATCTGAGGTATTTCTTGAATCTGTATTCAAACTATCATTAGTTATAATATTCCCCGAATCTGAATTTAATTTCAAAATTCCATTATCAACCATCCATTGAATCCCATTGATATATTCCTGATCAGTAATCTGACCTTGACCCCAGTATAATGCCACGTTCTTAAGCCATTCAGGAAGGATTGAATCATTAGCACTAACTTCCTTTAGTGCAGAATCAACCCCAAGAACAACAATAACGGATAATAGCAGAATTACCAGTTTATTCAATAAATGATTACAAAATGAGGTATTTAAAAATCCAACTACCAAACTACACTGTTCAATCTTAGTATCATTTGCCTGTTTTAAACAGACTGTTCAATTCGAGTGATGGGTGTTAAGTTAGGGTGATGACAGATTCAAAAAAAAAAAAAAAAAAAAAAAATTAAACGTTAATCATCTTGAGCCAGCAGCTGTCTTTGCCGTTTGATAACCAGCTAAACTCATGCAGTCTTAGAATATCATTAATCTCACGCCAGATGTGTTTATCGATCCAGCGTTTTGGCGTTATTTTTATGGAATCACCCTCATTGACTATGGATACCTTCTTGATTCTCTTTCCCAGATTGTTTACAAAGTTTGGTTCTGATTCTAATGCAATAGTTTACAAAGTTTGATTCTGATTCTAATGCAATAGTTTACAAAGATTCAGACAGAAAAGAAACACGCTATTAGAAATGCTATTCTTTTGATTTTGGCCTTCTTAGAAGTCCTACCGATAAAAGAACACAACCAAGTATGAAAAATGGAGCTGCAATAATCAAACTTCCAATAAGATAACCCAATGACCCGGCGGCACCAGTACCCTCATCAGGACTTAATCCAACACCCAATGCAGCTATTGACAGTATGAGAAAAAGAATCCCTAATCCAATTAAAATTGCATTAAGCATAGGTATGCTTTACCTTAGCCTTATTTTAATTACGTAGAGTCATACTTTGCCTTATAAAACTCAAAATTACAATGTCGCTAGAGATCGATGTTATAAAGGGGTTCCATGATTGGCTTTGGAGCATAATTGATTCAAAGACTCGATTTCTGATAGCTACTGTGGTCTCAAAGAAAAGAGAGATTGCAGATGCAAGAAAGATTATTGCAAGCGGCAAGAAGGTAGTTGCCAAGAACCCAAACTATGTGTTAACTGACTCTTTAAACTCATATCAAGAGGCAATAAGAAAAGAATTTCAAGACAGAGTAGCCCATATCAAAACTAGATCAATTAAGGATGGTTTTGTGAATCGACCCATTGAGCGTTATCATAATGAGATAAGAGAAAGACTCAAGGCTAGACGTGGGCTGGGCAATGACGAATCAGTACAAAACTTTGCAGATCTGCTCAAAATCAATCATAACTTTGTAAAGCCCCATCAGGGATTAGATGGCAGGACACCTGCTCAAGCTGCAAATATTGACTTGAATTTAGGTCAAGACAAATATCTGGATTTGATAAAACAGGCTGGAATCAAAGTGAACTTTGTAAACAATCTGGGAAAGAGAATCAAGAAGGTATCCATAGTCAATGAGGGTGATTCCATAAAAATAACACCAAAACGCTGGATCGATAAACACATCTGGCGTGAGATTAATGATATTCTAAGACTGCATGAGTTTAGCTGGCTATCAAACGGCAAGGATAGTTGTTGGTTGAAATTGATCTCGTGATTTTATTTTAAGTGATCATCGAAAGGTTCTGTCGTGATTTGGTGCAATAATATCTTGTACTGAACCGTCTTCTCGTTTGTGGCCTCCTACTAACTTCAGACCTCTTTGTGTTGCATTATTCATACAATTAGAGAGAACATACTGGAATTTATGTAGTTCTCTAACTAACACACCAGCCCTCGAATGTAAGTCAACGTTCTAAATTATGCTAGATTCCATGTCCCGAATTGGATACTAGGGGCAAATGTCCAGAGTTTTGAAAAGTGTGAATTTTTTTGAATCTGTCATCACCCTAACTTAACACCCATCACTCGAATTGAACAGTCTGTTTAAAACAAGCAAATGATACTAAGATTGAACAGTGTAAAATACACGAAAAGTTTGAATAAGATAAAATTACAAATTCATTATGGATTTTCAAGAATTTTGGCATAAATTACAAGATGAGTTAACACGATCAAAAGATTTCAAGACTTTAACATATGACCGGAGATTCAAGGCATATTTTGAATCTAATAAAAAAGGGGAATTAATGTTGAAAATAATGACAGATGAAGGAAAGATTCGAGGAATATCACGTTATGAATTTAATGGTGTCTGGGATAACGTAAAACGTTATTCAAAGGAAACTCGACTTGTAAACAAGAACAGACGATTAGAGCCGTATCCCAAGAGAAAAGGAGGCATTGGAAAATCAATGCAGGTTTCATATATTGTCAAACTGATTAAACACATAGTGAATGATCAGAACATGAAATAACCATCAAAATTTACAAAAAACCATTAGAGTAACCTCAGGTGATATTGTTTTTCTGGATCTTCCTGCATTTCTGTGGGGGGGATGTATTGTTCCGATCTTGCGGTAGGCTGCCCATATGCGTCTGACGTGCCTTGCGCTGACTGCATGGTTCGAGCCAGAACTGTTGCACATGTGCCCTTCTGACGCTGCCGTATGATGTATCTGATCTGATCTTCTTTTAGTCTGGTTTTCTTCATTATTCGTGATCGGTATATATGGTAATAATTCCTTGTCTGAAGCCTGAGCTTAGGCGGACATAATTTTCGTACAATAGATCCATTTATTTTTGCCATCAACTATAATGAGACATGCGTCGACGTCTTGTTATTTAGAGCTCCGCGGTGATGACAGGAATGATGTGTATGTTGGTTCGAGTCTGGTCAGAAGAATTTGATATATATAGTAAAAACTATAATATTATAGTTGATTATTATAATAGTAAGAACAATGGATGAAGCAACATACAGAATACTGGATATATTGTCAAGAAGATTGGGCATCCCCATGTCTATCAATGAGATTACAAAAAGTATAGATCAAATACATGGTAGAGCATATTATGCCAACATACATGAAAAGATCAAGGAACTTGACAGAGAAGAAGAAATTCTGATGCTCACAAAGGCTGGCAGGTCATTGCTGGTATCGCCTAACTTTGATAACTATATGATAATTGGTATGCTTGCAGAGATGGAGCTCAAGCGCAAGCATGATTTTCTGAAAGGAAAACAAGAGATGCAGATGCTCATGCTAAAAATTGACATGCATCTGCGTAATGTTGCTCTGATATCCCACGTACTATTAATATATCCTGAAAAAAACACAAGGCTAAACAAAGCAGAAGTACTGATTCATCTAAAAAAATCCGACAACAAAAAGGCAGTTGAAGAGACAAAGATTGGAATTCATACAATAATGGAAACCTTACAACAAATGCATAACATAAGGATAGATTACCTTACACTGGAAAATAAAATGTTTGCTGACTTGCTCAAATCAAATGAGCACAACACGATTAGGGAGATGCTACACAACAAAATTGCAATACTGCATCCCCAGGGCTTTTGGCTGGAAGTAAAAAGCATAACAGAGAAAGGAATCAAGATATCTGCAATTTTACACGAGATAAACCCTGCCAAAATACCTGAGGAAGACATTGTGTTCAATCTTGCAAGGTTTGGATATACTGAGATAGGTCCCACAGTCAAACAAGGAAAACTGTTTTGCATAGAGTATGTAATATCATCAATAATGTTTCATGGTAATGCAAGAAGAATGGAGGCCATCCCAATAATTATCGCAAAGAATCCAAAAATAAACTATGATGTGTTGCTGTTTCTTGCACGAAAGTACAAGTTTGGCGGCAAGATACTTGGCATACTGCGCATATTACGCAGCATAGTTGCACATAAAACAAAGACAATAGATGAGCCAATAAGACTGCTTGAGGCCATGAGGACAAAAGAGATAAAGGCAGACGCCAGAAGCATTAAAGAAAAATTGAGGCTGTATAATGAAGGTTCTTAATTTGGATTTAGGTAATTACACAATTACCTTGATTTGATGCCTTACGAAATTTATTGTAACAGTACGATGAATGTTGGATCAAATGATCTCACTACATTGTTAACAGAATTGATCGATCCAATACTTGAGGATCTAAAATAGAATAAGTGATCTCATGGTCATAACACTCCTAAATGAATACAAATCTCATAAAAAGCATATACGAGGTATAATTTTATGAATTTAAGAGAAAAAGACATATTCATTTCATATAATCAAGCAGATAAAGAAATTGCTAAAAAGATAGGAGAATATCTGGAAAATGAAAAAATAGATGATAGGAATATTCGTGTTTTCTTTGCTCCATGGGATATTGTTCCTGGAGATAATTTTATCAATAGTGTTGATGAAGGTTTGAAAAAAGCAAAATTCTTTGCTTTGATATTGTCCCCTGAAGCACTAAATGCTGAATGGCCTATTGCTGAAAGAGCTGCATCATTACTTGCTGATCCTTCTGGTAGATTAGGGCGGGTAATACCCATACTTGTAAAACCATGTAAAGTTCCACCATTACTTGCAATACGAAATAGAATTGATTTGCGAGAAAAATCTAAATTCAAAACAGAAATGCAACGATTACTAAGTACAATAAGAGGTGAACCATTACCTAGAGGTGGAAAAACACCTGGCAGTAAGATAGTTACAGAATCTGGCCCTTCACTACTTTTAGAAAATACAACATCATTACCAGACAAAATAGATGAGGTGATTCACACAAATTTATTTGCTGTAACAAAGTTACCTTCAGTAATTTGGGCTGCACCAACAATATTTTGGGAAAAAAGTGCAGTGTATAGACAACTTGGAAATGATATTGAACCATTTGTGTTACGAGAAAAATATTTGTATACTTTTTCAAATTTAAATGAAGGCGTAAATAAATTACGGTTAGCTGTTGATACACATGAAATAAAATCTGTCAATGTAAAAGAATGGTTCAGTCATGATGATAAATCAAGATGGCTTATTGATCTTTTGTCTAGTGAAACAAAAAGATTTACTCGAAAGATTGGATTGTATTTTGACAAAACTAGTAAACAGTTCTATGGAGACAAAAAAATCATTACGAATGAAAAACTTTCTTGGACTGCACATGTCAGAAAAGGGAAACGTGGATTAATTATTCCATATTCCAAGAAAAATGAAGAAACAGGTGAGTTAACAACTTATTTTTATAGACATAGAGCAGCTGGATTACGATTTCAAATTTTAGGAAATGAGTTATTTTTACAAATTGAATCAGGATGGGAATTTTCAATAGATGGTTCTGTTTTGATTAAGGGTAAAAGACGTTCAGTATTGAGTACCCGACTGCAATCACGTTTAAAAAATGATATTGAATTCGATGAGATGAGATTCTGGGCGTGGGTTTTGTCAGATGGAACAAAAATAACAATGGGATCTGTGGATACTCCTATTGAAATTAATTTCAGACCTTTATCTTTCAAAACGTCATATGGTGTTTTTGGGGATCATAAACCACTTCCGGACGTAATTGAAGAACCTCCACCGCTAATTGAAGAAGAAGATGATTCAGAAATAATAATTACTGATGAAGACTTGGACGAAGATGTCAAAGGAGTTGAGTACAATGACGTTTAGTGAAGTTAAAACTACTATTGTCTCAGAACCTGAACTTCTTTTTGGAGGCTCATTCCCATCAATTGATCCTAAAACAGGAATTTCATTGTATGGTCCATATTCAATAACAAAAAATTCTATTCGTGTAGGAATAATTGGTGATAAAACAACAATAGAACAAACTAAAGCAATTATTGAAAGAATACAAACACCGATTGAAGGACCTGACAAAAATCCTACATGGACTCCTGATTTTCCGGGATTTTCATCATCACATCCATTCAAATGTGAAATAATCACAAATGAAAAATGGTATCAAACAATTACTACAAAAGAGATAGAAGCACTGGAAAATATCCCAAAAGTTGAAGAACGAATTGCTACAGGTGTTGAAATTTTCATTGCGTATCTTTCTAACATTGCAGAACGAGAGGAAGTTCCAAATATTGTTATTTGTGCACCTCCAAAAGAATTGATGAGGTTATGTATTTCAGATAAAGATGTAAGAACTAGAGGCAGACGAAAAAAATCAAACGCTGAAAAAAAACATCTTCTTGTAAGTGTAGATCAAAGTACTATGTTTGATTTTATGCCAGAAGAATACAAAAAAGAAAGAGAAAGATATCTCATCAGCATTAGTGCAGATAATTTTCATCATTTACTAAAAGCTCAAGCAATGAAATTCGATCTTTTAACACAATTTATTCTTCCAGACACGCTAGATGTGATTACTGCAAAAGAGAGAAAAATAGGACAAAAAGGACTACAGGATGATGCCACATTTGCATGGAATTTAGCAATTGCACTTTTGTATAAATCTGGAGGACGATTATGGAGACCTACTTTATTTACAACAGATACCTGTTTTGTTGGAATATCTTTTTTCAAAGCTAAGGAAATTTATGGTGGAGGTATGGGCACTAGTTTGGCTCAAGTGTTTACACCTGAAGGCGAAGGCTTAGTTATTCGAGGCGAAAGATTTCCTTGGACTAGAGGACATGCACCTCATTTGAAAGAAGAGGCAGCTGAAAAATTAATCAAAGCAGCAATCGATTTGTTTACAAAACAAACAGGCGGTAGATCTCCCACACGAGTTGTAATTCACAAATCATCAAAATTTGAAGATGCAGAAATAAGTGGTTTCAAAAAAGCAATTGGAGATATTCCAAGATTTGATCTTGTTGCAATACTAAATAGATCAAGGAATATTCGATTGTTTAGAGAAGGATATCATGCAGTATTAAGAGGAACCATGATTACATTGCCGGATAAAAGTTGGTTATTGTATACCAATGGCTACATCCCATTCATGAAACTTTATCCTGGACCTCATGTTCCACGACCTTTAGAAATAATTCAACATATAGGAGATACATTACCTGAAAAAATTAGTGCAGAAATTTTAGCTCTGACTAAACTAAATTGGAATAATGCAAATTTTGCAAGTAATTTACCTATTACTTTACATTTTTCAAGACAGGTTGGAAAAATTTTAAGAGAGATGCCTTCTGAATCTACACCAAAAAACAAGTACATGTATTACATGTAAAATTTGGAAATTCCCAAATAATAAGAGCCTGAGTTGCAAAGCAACTCAAGTTTTGGACTGGAATGTAATCTGCAAAGCGATTGACACCTCAACATCCACCAAGAACAAAGATTTGCTCTAAATGCAATAATCAATCATCGGTTAAAATATTTTCCATGCTGTTCTTCCATGCTAATTGTTAACTGGATATGGATTTGATTTGCACAGTATCTTTTTGATATATAGCATAATGATTTAGTTTGGTATCTATACAATGGTGTTCAGAATTCTTATTTTCATTGTGTCGTACAAATTGATTTGGAGTATGCCCAAAAATCTGATTTATTCTAGGAACATCTACAAATTCGTTATAATCACACCACAACGGTCCTCCAACTACATTTGAGCCCTCACGAGAAAATCCTACCTGAAAAAATGAATGAATATAATCTTCATCATCAATTTTTTCTAAATCCTTTTTTGAAGAATCTAATATTTTTTGGATAGAATCATATTTTTTGTTTCATTGTTGCTTGAAAAAAAATCATTTGAGAATCCTGCATGAGTGCACAACCATTTATCATCAATCCAGTAATGTATCAATAATTTATTCCATTTAATATCGATCTCTTTAATTGTTTTATGTTTGTATGTTTTATATCATGAACACTTGAGATTTGGATATTTGTCATGTAGCTCAAATCATGATTTCCAATCAGATGTGTTCTATTTTCTTGTTTTAATGATTTTTTGAGCCATTTTGCAGTGTTTATTGCATCTTGCATGGTATCGTCAAAATCATCAAAATAGTCTCCTAAGAATATGATTTTGTTAGGATTTTCTTTGGAAATAATTTTTTTTCTGCTGTCATGTAATTATTATGAATATCAGTAATAATGATTATCTTGTTCATCTAATTGTAAAGTAGAACAATATGTGTAAAAAGAATCAACATTATAGATTAATTATTGATTAATGACAAAAAAAGAGAGATGAATGAATGGGATGAATTACATGTTTCTATTGTTTTGAAATATGTGAAAAACAACAAACCTACTCCAGAACTATTTCAAAAATATGTAGATAAAATGTCCTATGGCTTTGAAATGGAAGGAGAAGATCATGAAGATGTGTACAGAAATAAAAAAATGATAACCGCAGGTGAAAATGATAATTTGATACTTACAGATTTTGGAGAAACAATTCTTAACAATATTCGATTTAAAAGGTTTAAAGATGCAGTTCAGATTCTTGTTCCAATTGGAGCATTACTCATAACTACTACCACATTAGTTTATTCAATAATATTTGGGTTCTAATAGATAAAACAATTCATAAGATCTTATATTCTGTTGGATTAATTGTATTTGGGGTAGAATCTACAGATACAAACCAACGACGTATTTTACATGAATTTCAACGTTTTGCGCCGAGTCGAACATCCACCAATGGTCGGGATGATCTTTACAAACACATGATCATTAATACTGTCTATGGACACTTAAGAATACGTGACATGGTTTTGAAGTTTGTAAATATACATTGAATCTATCATAATTGTCGCTTTATTGTGCAGCGTATGATGAATTTCATTTCTTGTCAGCAATTAAGATGTTATATTAAAGAGAACTTTGAGTGTTGACCTATATGTGATCTAATAGACTATGTTACAAGTGCTTATCTTTTGTCAAACAAACATACCAGCCAGATACGCGGTAAAGATTTGATAATATCATCTTATTTGCAAGTCTGATTTCTTTTCTGAATTTTTCATCTTGAAGGCAAACCCAATGACCAAACACTAGATCTAATGAACAAAAGTACAGTAATCATCAGTTTCTTTGTGTGTTTTGCCCTATTTTATTTATCAAAATCAGTGATTTTACGCCTAAACTCCGTCGCTTTGATTCTTTCTTAGTTTAGCATTTTCAATATTCAGAATAGAATCAATTGATTTTGTTTATGATGTTTTGCAAATTTAGTTAAATGATATAATCTTGTCTTCTTGTTTCTGTACTTTGGGTTTGATAAATTTTGATAAATTAATTACTGAAATCTAACGGCAAATTGCAAGAGATGATTTTCTTAAAAATTACCAAACCACAATTATCAAAAAATCTCATAGTGTGGTTTCTAGATTATTACACTTGAAAAGCCCCTAAGATTGAACAATGTGGAAAATTCTTTCTAGTCTTACATGTATCAAAGATTGAGATCTAGTTTCAAAAATTAAAGTTACACAAATTTTTCATATATTGTTAATATTCTATTAATAACAATGAAATTGACAAACCCTGTTTTTTACGCCTGACAGTTCAAAATTTTTTTATATTTTAATAACACAACAATAATGTTGTGTTATAATGATTGCAGAATTCAACAGACAAGAAAATTCACCTCACAGAATACATACTGCAACTTGGGAAGAGATTTCAGAACGGTTTGGAACCGATTATTACCAAAATCAAATCTTGAGGGTCTGGAACTATGATGGATTTTTTTCAACAAGACAAAGAATCCGGTGATCCTAAGGGAATCATATCAATTGATTTGGAGGAATTATCATGATAAAAAATGAAAGACAATACAAAATAACCAAATCTCATTTGGACAAATTTAAAGAAACCCTCTTGAATCTAGAAAAGAAGGATACTACTCCCTTAACTGAACTAGAAAAAAGTGCAATACAAAGTCAAATGACTGATCTTAAACAAGAAATTGATGAATACGATGATTTAAAATCTGGAATGGTTCCAGTTTTTGAATTAAACTCTATTGATCAACTACCAAAAACTTTGATCAAGGCAAGGATCTCTCTTGGTTTAAGCCAAAAAAAATTAGGAGAATTAATTGGATTAGCAGAACAACAAATTCAACGATATGAATCAACTGATTATGAAACTGCAAATATTGCTAGAATAAAAGAAATTGCCAGTGCACTCAATTTAGAAATAGCAAAAAACATGTCTTTCCCTGCAGAAAACTTTACAAAAACTTAATTCTTACCGTATCTGTTTACTGGCAAGAATTTCAAATACCTATGTCGTAGATTTTGCCTCAAGTATGGCATCTGATGACGTGTTTACAAACAGCCTCCACTTTGAATTGGATCCTTTATTTTTTGTTGAATTAGGATTCAGCAAGGAATATCCGGAACCAATTGACTCACGCATCTGATCATACAAAGAAAAAGGCACATCTATCTCAAGTACGTCAATCAGGTATCCGAGTCTTTTGATTGCTGTGCTGTTTTGTATTTTTTTTGAGTAACTGACAATCTTTTCAAATGATATGTCGTCTTTTGCATTCCACAGGCATTTTGCAACCTCTTCTATTCCGCCGCAATGCTCTGGATGATCCAAGGCATCTGCCATTGTCTTGTTTTTGTCTGAAACTATAACTTTCTTATTTCCAATAAAGTGATTCCTTGTACCAAAGAATTTTGTTTTATTTATCGTGATAAACTTATAGTTTACCCCGTGAACACTAGTGTCTGTTATTCTCGAAGTAGTTGCAACAAAGACAGTAAATGGAGTCTGCTCCGTATATCCATAGTGGTTCAAGGCAGTCCAATATGCAATGTAATGTTGCTTGCCTGTTGCAAGATTGGATGCCATGACAAATTCATGTTCTGTGTATTCAGATTCCATTCCTGCACTTAATGGCGAGATAAGGTACTTTCCATTTGCTACTGGTATCAGCCACTTTTTCTTGGATAATCTCTCTACAGTCTTTCTGGCATTTTGATAAGACATGTCTATGGCATTTGAGATGTCCTTGTATCCTATGATTGATTTGCCATCCTTGGCAAGTATGCTTAATATCGCAGCTTCCCTATTTGAGAGCCCCTTGCGTATATTTTCTGTATCCTTTGTGATATCCATATGTCACAATCTATACAAAGAATATACGTAAAAACTTGACTCGGGCATGTGTTAAGAACTAGAACCATATGTCTTCTAAATTGTCCTATAGACATATTTGCCAATTTTTTTGGCTGGCAATGAGAAGAACTTGTTGCCAAGGCATTTGCAACCCCTTTCATCCTTGTTGGAAGGCTCAAACCTAAACGTTGACTAGCTTGGCGTACTTTATCTTTTCTTCTCTCAAAAAGCCTTTGCACAGTTTGATGGCTTTTTTTGTGTCCTCTATTGCTTCTTTTTTGATGTTTCCTTGCCCTCGGGCCTGAGGAATCCCTAGAGAGTATCCCACATAAAATCTTCCGTCTTTTTTGACGCGTATACTGTATTTTGTAGCCATCACTATACTGAAAAGACTTCAGCATATAAGAATAGTAATGTTGGTTCTGTGCACTCTATGTCATTAGAAAGAAAGTTAGATTAGGAATATCAAATGATATGAGTAGTTACAAGTATTCTCAATTATGCTATTGGAAAAACATACTCTGCATTTGGCCTGTACACAGACGAAAACGGATTCCTGTATGTATAGCATGATTGATTGGAAAAGACTTAACTATTTACAAGTGACATTATGTATGAACTGCTGGAATAAAAAATGAATGCCAAGCTTTTGATAATATGTGCAATTGCAATAGTAGCTGTGGTATTTTCTACAGTATTGCTTCTTGAGAGCAGTAACACATTTTCTGCAAATGACACAAAAATAATAAAAAATGATGCAGAGCTCCTAAATGAAATCAACATGCAGGCTGCAATCCAAAAAAATAGCGGCAATGAGGAAAAATTCCGTGAGCAAACCACATTGATGGAAGAAAAGATAGGACAGATTGCATCTGATTCACTGAATATGAATGTCGCAAAAGTGATAGTTGACCTCTCTGATCCAAAGACCGGCATTGAAAGTCGTAATTTTCCGTTCAGAGACTCTTCTGAAATCAAGATTCCAAAAGGTGATGAGCCATTTCCAATATGCAACATTCCAGAGGAGATTCCAGCACATCTGAAAAAGTTTCTTGACGAGCCAATATTTGCAATGTTTAGCAAAAAATACTCCCAGTATCCTACCGAGCTGCTCATAATAGATGAACGCGGATTCAAATCCGGAATTCATTATACAGTAACTGTAGCATCCAATGACGGGTTCTTTACCGCATCAACTACATTGCATGGAAACACTTGCACAGATGAGATCATGGAAGACGTTGATTATTTGCTTTGCACAAATGTTGAAAATGATGAAATGCATCAATCCTTCAACCAAGACGACATTGTTGCCAGTCTCCAGCTAGACGAGTTTTGCGTCATTCCTTTGGATCCATGGAGACAATCCATCTATGAATTTGGCAAGAAAATGAGTGAAAAGAGATTTGAATCCATTGATGCCTTCTTTGAGTCTGACAATCCAGAAGATATTCAAAAAGATTGGGACGAAGATGAAAAATTGGACTTGCTAAGAGGAATTGCGCATCGGATTGTCAATGATGGCATAGAGTCAGAGATTACCGAGAAGAGGATCAAAGAATACAATGAAAAGTTTGGCAGCCTTCCAGATGAGCTGCTAGAGTTAATTGGGAACAGATGAAAACCAGCAGTCAGAGACTCAAATCCTAACATATCTGTGACTTGCAAGAGATGGATTTTTCCATATTCAATCTCTCAGTATGGATCAGGTTACTTTTTGTAAAAAAATAGAGTGATTTTTGACCATCTAGACTCAAAAAAAGACAAATGAAAATCAGATTGCTGATGTTACTGTAAAGACATTTCAGTGTTCATATTTTTAGCTAATCCAAGTTTGTTGCTGAAAAGTTTTTTTCCTAGCATTTAGCGCATCTGTGTCTAGCTATACTCTATTTGGCAGTAGGATATTTTTGCATATAGCTTGTCTGTCTGCAATTTGCACGTTTGATAACTTGGATTACTTTGTTTAATGGATTTTTCAGGTCAGTTTTTCAAGTGGGAGACTTGACTTTGCCTGATGGTACAATCATGTCATATCCAACATCTTGATACCTCTAAATGCAGTTGTACGGCTCTTGCCTGCTATACTATCTTACTGTAGACTTTTCTTTGGCAAGACCAAAGTATTCTAGCGCTCTCATGTGCAAAGAGTTCTCAAAGTGCAGCAATTACTGACTCTGCTTTTTTTCACGATTATTAATTATGAACAAAATCTGCTTAAAAGATATATCAGGATAGATCATTTGGATACTATTGGTCAAAAGCACTTTCATCTCTTTGTTCTCTGAATTATAGACTTGGAACAATAATCAAAAATCCACACTTGGAATTCTCTTTTACATTCATTGCATTTTTGTAACAAAACCATATTTTTGTGGCAGCTGCAAATTTTTCACATATGTTATGATGGCATTCAGACTAGTGCTAACTGGGAAATTTTTCTTGGAGTTAAAATACTGATTCCAAGTAAGAAAACTGTGAAAAAAATTATGATCATGTTTTTTATCCTTGCAGTTGTTTCAACTAGTCCGGCATATGGGCACAAATTAATCAATCATGATAACACGCATACAAGCTATGATTCTGCATTACAAATCCCTGATCACAAGATTTCATGGGCAATTTATGAGAATTTGGGACCAAACGAGGCCAAATTTTACTCATTTGATGCAAAGCAGGGAGACTCGTTTTATGCAAGCATTGTAGTTCCAAAGATTGGAGGATTGGAGGAATATTCCCCATCACTGGTTCTAATGAATTCTGAAATATTTGAAAGCAACAAGTCTGACTTGACTGAAAAACCAAATACTGAAAAATTTCTGTATGAGGGAAACTTTCCGGGAAATGAATTCTATGAGCCCTTTGGTCAGGTAACATACTGGGAAAGACAAGAGGTTAAAAGTCAAATTCCTGCTGATGGAAAATATTTCATCATTGTAATGGATGAAAAAAACCAGGGAGGCAAGTATAGCCTGGCAATTGGAACCATTGAGGATTTTTCTGGCGGTGATCTCCTTACAATCTTACCAAAGGCATGGCTTGATACAAAATTATTTGTAAATGACTATGTCTCAATAGGAATCCTGGTTTTAGTGATGGCTTTAATGCCGGTTATTACGATATTAATTGTAATTAGAAGAAGGTCACGTAGAAACATACTAGTCAGATAATCAAAGATTACATGATGTACATTGTGTTTTTCATCTCAAAAATTTGACAATAATATGATCGAATTTAAAATATTGCAAGCATTGCATGAATTTAATTAATAAAATCCAAACCTGCCCTGAGGATACATGACGTCTCTTTTTTTTATGATTATTCCAAAAGTTATCGTATGTTATTAGAAATGATGTTTGTTGCCAAAAGGAATGTCTTTATCTGCTGCAGTGTGTCCTTTTTTGTACGGTTAATCCTGTATTCTTTTAGAATTGTTACGACAGGAGATCTTAACTAATTCACAATTCAATTTTTACATCTAGTTTTGCAGCTCTTCTAATTCAAAAAAATATGAGCGTTTCAATAAAAAAATGACATCTAGCATCTCAAAAACGACTAGAAGAGATTAGTATATGACTATTGAGTTTTCCCCATATACAAACAAAAATTCAGATAAATGGGAAGAAATTATCAAAAATCTTATCAAAAAACATCCTGTTTCCACAGACGAATTAAAAAAAGTGATTTTGGAATCTTGGAATTCCATACTAAAAACTAGTATACCCAATTACAAATAGGAGAAGATATCTTTCCTAGCCAACAAATGCTTGGATTTCTTCTTCAAAAATTAATTTCATTGCATTTTGAAAAAAAATATCCTAAACTATGGCAGAGTGAAAAAACATCTTCAGATAAAGATCTGGTTTGTTTAACTGATGAGACTTTTTCTATAGAAATAAAAACATCCTCTAATCCAAATAAAATTTTTGGAAATAGAAGTTACGCACAAGCAAGTTCTAATGTAAAAAAGAAAAAATCTGGTTATTATTTGGCAATAAATAATCAGCCTATAAAGAAAAATACAAAACCTAAAATTATAAAGATTCGGTTTGGTTGGTTGGATCATGCTGACTGGAGGGGTCAAAGCAAAGCTACAGGCCAGAAAGCAAATTTGTCTTCAGAGGCTGAAACTTTGAAACTACTTGAACTTTAGAAATTCTCTGATTCTATCTTTTGCAATTTCTAGGTATTTTTCATTAATTTCACAACCAACTACCATTCTGTCATTTTGAATTGCAGAAACTGCAACACTTCCTGAGCCTATAAAAGGATCAAAGATCAAGTCATCCCTATTGCTAGATGCCTTGATAATTCTGTCTAGAATTGCAATTGGGAATTGTGCAGGATGATCCACTCTTTCTGCTGAAGAACGATTTCTTCCTGATGTAACTTTAGGAATGTTCCAAACATTGCTTGGATTTTTTCCGAGTGGATTACATTTTAGTTTTCCATTCTTCTTCTGATTTGGATATTTGACATTTTTGTCTCGTACATCATCTAAATTGAAAATATATCTATTGGGATTTTTTACGTACCACAAGTATTTCTCATTTCTAGGCGAATAATATTTTTTTGTCGCAACGCCTGCACCATAACTCCAGACGATTTCCTGCAGAAAATAAAAAGGAGATTTATCCCAAAGTAAATATGATATTGGAACGCATTTTCCTTTTTCAGGAACTCAAAATATCCCAAATTCAACCAAAAACTTCCAAACTGAGATGTAGATTGATAAATTTGATTCAGCCATTTTTCACACCATTCTAAATAATCTTCATTTTTAACAGTTTTTTCATATTCTTTTCCAATGTTATATGGAGGTGATGTAATGGTAAGATCAATAATATTTGAATTCAAGGATTCCATGAACTCTGTACAATCCATTTTGTAGAGCAGTACGTTACCTGAACTAAAATATGGTTTTCCAACTTTATCTTTAATCTGGTCTAATTTAGATCTTAATTCTGTTTTCATCATTATTTATCCCTCTGAAAATATGAATTTGGTTAAAAAATCTACTTGTTGAAATACTCTTAAAGTATGGTAAGGAGCAATTACACTCTTGTATTATATGAAAATCATGTCTGCTAGTCATTCATGTCTGCCTCCATCCATTTTTGGTTGCTTTTTTTGATTGCATCAGGAACCTTTTTGGCCTTAAATGCCATCAAGAGTATTGGCAGTTCTCTATGTCCAGAGAAAAATGCAGCCTATCCTCGTTGTAAATCCATGAACTCTCAGATCGTCTTAAAGTGTACAAGCTCACCCTCAAGTGTCTTCAAGAATCTCTCAATCTTGCCATTGGTCTGCGGGCGGTGGGGGTGTATTGTTCCGGTCTTGCGGTAGGTCACCAATATGCGTCTGATGTGCCTTGCGCTGACCTGCATGGTCTGGGCCAGAACTGCTGTTGCACCCGTGCCCTTCTGACGCTGCCGTATGATGTATCTGGTATGGTTCTTTCCAGTCTGGTTCTTTCCAGTCTGGTTCTCTTCATTATTTGTGATCGATATATGCGATAATAATCCCTTGCCTCAAACTTGAGCTTAGGCGGACATAATTTTCGTACAATAGAGTAAAAAGTTCCAAATAAGGAATTATTGAATTTACAAAATGTACAATAATTTAACTAAAAACAGCATGAATTAAACATCATAATTCTATACAAGAATGTACTATGTGATTGACAGGAGGATGTTATGATGAATAGCATATCAAAAATACAGAGTTCAAAAAAACCAGTTTGTACAGGTGCCGGATTAGTTGCATTGGATGTAATTTTCAATGGAGATCCAAACAATCCAAAGTTTCTAGCAGGAGGTTCTTGTTGTAATGTTTTAACAATTTTATCATATTTAGGATGGAATTCATTACCTGTATCTCGATTAGGAAAAGATGTGGAAGGGGATAGAATAATTGAAGATATGAAAAAATGGGGAGTTAAAACAAAATTTGTAGAAAAAGATCCAAAAATATCATCACCAAGAATTATTGAAAAAGCGTATTCTGGAAAAAATCCAAGACATAGTTTTTCATTAAAGTGTTTACATGTAAAATGGCTTTTAGATAGAAAATCATTTCTTTTAGATTCACTAAAGCAAATCGAAGATCAGATTCCTGCATCTAAAGTCTACTACATGGATAGAGCAACCCCAAGCTCATTATTGTTAGCAAAGCGACAAAAAGAAAAAGGAGCATTGGTTATTTTTGAGCCTCCACGATTGCTAGATGATAAAAATTTCAAAAATTGTCTTGAAATTGCAGATATTGTAAAGCATTGTTATGATTTAAAATCTAACAACAATTCCCTAAATATGAAAATTCCACTTGAAATTCATACTATGGGAGAAAAAGGATTAAGATATAGAGCCAACATATTAGGACAAACCATATGGACTGAATTACCTGCTTTCTCAGTAGAGCCTGGTAGATGCGGCAGGTTCAGGAGACTGGCTCACAGCAGGATTAATTCATGAATTAGGTCAAAAGGGGGCAAAAGCGAAGATTACAGATAAAAAATTACAAAAGGCACTACGTTTAGGACAATGTTTAGCATCTTTAAATTGTCATTATGTCGGAGCACGGGGTCTTATGTATAATATTTCAAGAACACAATTACAAAATTTAGTATACAAAATTCTCAATAAAAAAGAAAGTACAGAAAAAATATTGAAGATATACTCTACCCCAATTAAAATTAAAACTAAATTATCATCAAAATGTAAAATTTGTTTATGCGATTAAAACCTCAAATTATCATTAAAATGACAACATAGATTTATTGAAGAAAAATATCATATGAAATTATGAATAACATAGAAGAAATTTTTGATGTCTCAAACAACACTATAGAATCATAAATAGAATGTTAAGAGGTTTGATGAATTTCAATACTTCAACTTGCAATTATTTTATCAAAAATATGTTTTAACTTTAAATAAATTACTGAATTATTAAAAGAAATTTTTCAATTAATAATCTAGCAGCATTTGAATGGTTTACAACAAAATATATTTTTAATAATTATTCTTTGGCTTGTTTTTAGATTGTAAATAATTCTTTTTTAAATCTATGCTGTAGCATGTTGTATTACCTCAAAGCCAAAAGAATTTTTGTTGCGTTTTATTGATTTAGATTTGATTGTTTCTCCAATCAATCTGAGCAACTCTGCATACATCCCACATTGATGAACAGACTACCCAATACTCAATCATGTTTCTGTTTGAATGATACTCTGTCGTTTCTTTTTCTTTGGATTAACGGTCTTTCATTTTTCATGCTCCACTCTGCTATCCTTTTTGATACCTCATCAAAGTCAAGATCATCATCTTGCCACTTCATTTCATTTATGACATATTTTGCATTCTTTTTGGCTATGTGAGATGATTTCTTCTTTGGAATTGCATTAAAGCAGTTTTTACATTTAACCTCAAGTTACAACTCTAAGTTTCTCTTTCATATCTCTAGTATAAAATCAAAAATCCCTCCTGTTTGAATTTTACTAAAATGCAATTCAGAAAAATATCTAAGTAAAACTAAACAACATTAGGCAAACAATCATAAATTTATTACATATCATATTATCAATAATTCTAAACTTTTTTATTATTTATGATATGTATTATATTTATGGTGAGTATAGTAAAAGAAAGGGGGTTTTACTATCTTAAACACCACATACAGGGAAAAGAAAAGAGAAAATATCTAGGTAAGATCATTCCAAAAAATATAGAGTCTCTCAAAAAAGACTTTCTAAAACAATTTTACTGTGAGGACTGGGATGAAAAGATACAGTCAATTGGCAAAAAATACCAAAAAGAGATAAAAAAAATACCAAAATCGATCCAATTGAAAAATTTTGAGAGTTTTGGAATCTCATTTACTTACAATACTCAAAAAATTGAAGGCTCCAGCCTCACAAAAACAGACACAAAAGACCTGCTTGTATTTGGCGTGACCTCAGCAAAGAAATCCGAGATTGATACCATAGAGACAAAAAAACACTATCAATTATTCATGAAACTAGTAACATCCGAAAAAAAACCAAAGCTTACAAAAAAAATTGTGCTTCAATGGCACAGAGAAATCTTTGATCAGACAAAGATAGGAGAAGCAGGATATATTAGATCATACAGGGTGGGAATCATCACTAATGAGAAAATAGACTTTGCACCCGTTCCAGAAATTTCAAAAAAATTAACAGAATTTTTTGACTGGCTTTGTCAATATGATGCAGAGAAAAATGTCGTAGATTTTGCATGCATGGCACACTACAAGTTTGTATCGATACATCCCTTTGGAGATGGAAATGGCAGAATTTCACGACTCATCATGAACTATATTTTGTTGAAATACAATTATCCTTTATTGATGATAAAAAATGCAGACAGAAGGCCCTATTTCAAATCATTAGAGAAATCACAATTAAATCATGATGAGATACACTTTCTGAAATGGTTCATGAAATATTATATCAAAGAAAACAAGCAATACTTGTAAAGAAATTTTTTTTGAGGGTATGGTACATTTCAAATTTTTTTAAATAATTTTCATTCCTATAAAGTATTCATTCCATTTTTCAACTTGATTATTTCATCTCATGTACATTTTGTACTATACTGTCAAATCAAAATTCTTGTAATTTCAAGTTGGCATTATTTGGTATTTGTTGTGATTGGGTATAACTTGATTAATTCAAGTAGAAAAATTTGGACAGCAAATTCTGCAAGACGTCGTCTGCATTTTTGAGATTATCAATTCCTGTTTGTACAAACTCTTTTGAAGTTGTATCTGCTCTCTCACAATAAACCCCAAATCTACGCAGTCTAACATCTGCTGTCATGGTACTTTCTCTTGCAATGTTTTGGTACCTTCTTCTAATGTCTGGTTCTGCAAGCAATTTTTTATGTCCACTCTTGGTTGGTTTGTCACGGGTTTGCTTTACTATCTGCAATTTTTCTTTCTCCTACGGAAGATGTCGATTTGCATAAAAGGAACAAGTGGTTCATTACTTGTAGATATGGGATCAAAAAGGTATCTGTTAATTGGGCAAAATTTAGCCTAAAAATACTGAGATCTAAAATTTAGGGGTCCATTCTTTATAGGAGGTGGACCGGATGGGATTTGAACCCACGACCCTTGCGGAGAAATACATCTCTTACGCAGTGTGAGTGCGTCATCCAAACCAAACTAGACGACCGGTCCAACAAGATTACCAAAAGAGGAGTTTTTTTGTCTTTGCGTCTAGTTATATCACAATTACCCATGTCTTTTCTACTAATGCCAAAAGACTATCTTCATGTCTTTGCAAGAGTTTGACATCCTAATTGATCGAATGAAGCTAGCTTTTGAGTATGCTGATAATTTAGGGCAATATGCAGAGGCTGCCAAGATGCTGTTTCAAATGAATGAGCAGCTGCCTGATGACTTGCAATTATCTTTTGAGGAACTGGACAGTCCTGATGCTGCAAAATCATTTGTATTGCAGTATCACAATGAACTAAAATCTGCAATTACAAGTTACAGGCAAAGATTGATGGATATCTAGTCTTACTTTTTAACGCCGAGATTTCTGTTCTCCAGTCTAAAGTATCACTTGTTTGGTCCTTGCCTGAATCATTACAATTGCAGGTCTTGTCATTTGTAGGAAACAACATACCCCAGCATGAGATACATGAGAAAATGAAAATTGGATTTTTGATAATCATTAGTTCTTTCTTGTACAGGTTCCTTGGATGACTGATACATTAGCTAGTTCACATGTATGGGATACTGAAGATGGCATTGGTTCATGGACTGGAACGCCAGACAGAATGGAACAGCTGGCAATCAGCATCATCGGTGATGTGATATCTGCAGGATATTCATTGGGTTTTACCGTATTGTTATTATTTTCAGTGCCTTTTTTTATTCTAAAGAGAAAAAATATTCCTAAAAGGCCTTATTTTATCCTGGCATTGGCAGGATCATTGCTATATCTTGGCATTCTCAATCTACTTTCATCTCTAGCATCTTTATCAACAATGCTGTCTCTAACTGACTATGACCAACCATATATTTGGGATCAGTTAATTTTATCGTCAATGATATCCATTGTTGAATTGTCTGTTGGAGGAATTTTACTGTATAGATCCTCTGTAATTAGGAGATTGTTAAAGAAATTAAAATCAGATTTTAGCAGATAACAGATTTTTAAAAAAATACTTGATGGGAATTTCAGGCATGATCCAGTCCTGATTTTGATTCGTCTTTTTTGCTGTGTTTGAATTTTTATTTATGATCAATGGCGTGATTAAAGAACAAAATCCAAGATTTGAGAACGGATGGGCTCGACGAGTTTTAAATTAGTAATCGTGTCTTTGTCTACTTTTGATAATTGCAAGTTTCTGTGTCTTGGCAGACAAGCCAAAAAAAATTGCTGCACTAAAGAGGTTAAGATAACATGCCAAGTCTGATATTTGCAGCTGCCTTTTAACGAACCAAAGTCATGATAATGCAAAATCACTTGTATACATTACAGCAAACTAAAATCTGCAATTACAAGTTACATGCAAAGACTAGTGATATCTGGTCCTACTTTTTAACGCCGAGATTTCTGTTCTTTAGTCTCAGGTACGGGTTTCTGCATTTTCTGCACCGCGTAGCGCCAATATCGTTTCTTGCCCCGCACTTAAAGCAGATTCTCATTACGAGACGTGCCTGCTGTGCAATTCTCTTCTTTTCAGGGTCTGTAACCGGCATTTGATTGTGTATCTTATCTCTCTCTTTTAATCTAATCGGATTTTTCCATCTTGCCTGCAAGCAGAACCGGCACTTCTGCAGGCCTCTTTGCCACTGGAATGTTTGCCTTGTTAAACATTGATACCTTGGATTCAGCAGAGCCGTATGTTCCCATGACGATTGCTCCTGCATGGCCCATCCTCTTTTCCTTTGGTGCTGCACGCCCGGCAATATATGCCACAGTCGGCCTGTCAAATCCGCAATCAATGATTCTCTGAGCTAAAATCTCTTCTGCATCCCCTCCTATCTCACCTACTACCACCAGTCCCTCCAAGTCCGGAATGTCCTTGACCATCTCAAATGCGTCAACCAGTCTTGTGCCGTTAATTGGGTCTCCCCCGATACCAATTGTAATTGACTGCCCAAACCCAGAGTTTGTCAGGGCATCAGAGATTTCATATAGCAATGTGCCGCTCTTTGAGAGGACTGCAATCTTTCCTGCCTTAAATGGCATTGAGGGCATGATTCCAATCTTGATTAGTTCTGGTATCATGACTCCGGGAGTATTGGGTCCGATGATTACCGCACCCTTTTGGCCTGCCAGCTCTAGTGCCTCCATCGTATCCCTGATTGGAACATGCTCTGGAATGGCAACAAGCAGCTTTATTCCAGATTCCAAGGCATCCCTTGCAGCTGATAAAAAGAACTTTGCTGGAACAAATATGATTGATATCTTGGCACCAGTTGCATCCACTGCCTCCCCCATGGTATTGTACACTGGAACCACACCTTCAAACTTTTGGCCTCCCTTGCCTGGCGTGACACCTGCCACCACGTTTGTCCCATATGCCATCATCTGTTTTGCGTGCAGCGAGCCATATGCGCCTGTAATTCCCTGCACTATGACCCCTTTTTTTTGGTAATCAGTATCTTTTGGGTCTCCCCTTAGTAGCTCAAAAATATCCGTCATTTTTTTATTCCCATAACTGCCGCGTTAATTGCCTCCTCTACTGAGTCAAATATGTTGGTCCTAGACCCCTCTAGCATATTTTTTGCCTTTTCTGACTCTGTACCCTTTAGTCTTGCAAATACCGGCAGGTCAATTAGATTATTCTCATATGCCTTTAGAAATGCCTCGGCAACCACCGTAGTCTTTACAATGCCGCCATAAAGATTTACCAAAATTCCCCTTACCCTCTCAAGCTTGCTAATCAAAGTTAATGCCTCATACACTGATTCAGTAGTTGCGCCGCCACCAATGTCCAAAAAGCATGCAGGCTTTCCGCCGTTGTCTGATAGCATGTCTAGTGTGGACATTACCAGTCCTGCACCGTTTCCAACAACTGCAATGTCCCCATCAAGCTCTACCAGTGAGAATCCGCTCTTTTCTGCCTGCTCCTCTATTGCTGTCTTTTCCTGATACTTTTGCAGTTCTGCATGTCTGAAATTACTATTGTCATCTGTCACAAACTTTCCATCCAGTGCCATAACTGAGTCATCCTGCATTATTGCAAGCGGGTTAATCTCTACCAACTCTGCCTCCTTTTGAATTGTAAGTTCTGATAGTTTTTTTAGCGTATCTGCAAACTGCTTTGCTGTATCTCCTTCCAGTCCAATCTCCTTTGCAATCTCTCCTGCCAGCTCATCTGAGACTTTACCGAGTCCCACCTCCCTAATAATCTGGTTTTTCACTGATTCAATCTCAACTCCGCCCTCTGCTGATGCAATAACGGTGTAACATCTCTTTGAGCGATTCAAAAACAGCGACAGATACAGCTCTTTTTTGATATCTGCCATCTTTTCAAGCAGGATTGCCCTTGCTCTCTCACCCTTTATTGTCAAGTCCATTACTTGGGGGTACTTTATCTCAAACTCGTCGTCGTTTTGGCACTTTTGGATGCCTCCTGCCTTTCCCCTTCCGCCTACTGGCACCTGAATCTTGATCATAAATGGATATCCCAACTCTTTTGCATGTCTTCTGCCTTCCTCGATACTGCATGATGACCTGCTCTCAAGCAGATTGATTCCGTATTCCCTGAACAGCTCCTTGGCCTGAAATTCTAATAGTTGCATGCAAAACTGATGAATTTTACGGTCTTTATTAATTATGATGTTATTTTAATTGCTCCTCAAGAAGATCAATTATTTCCAAAAAGCGGTCCTTGCTTTTTCTCAACAGTTCTTGGGGGTATTCTTTTATGGTAAATACAAACTGCTGGTGAAAGCTTGGAACAAGAATCCCGCCGGATGCAACCATCTGCTCAATTACATACCCTTGGGTTAACGTGCATACAATCTCCTCATAGGACTCGTCCTCTTCTTCTAATGTCTGTCTGTACAGAACAATGGGCCTGTTTGTCTTTGCAACAATGCCTGATCCCTTTTCTAACAGGTCTGATAGATGCTGCATCTGCCATGCATCAAGACTAATCTGTTTTACCATGTTACCTGTACGTGATTTTTCTATTTAACCCTGATAAAACAACGCATCTTCACAACTTGTCGTCAATAAAGTCACCTAAGATAATCAAAAATAAAGAAAGTGAGTTTGGGACTCATGCCATGTCTAGTGCTCTGGAATGTTTTCTTGTATGCGGCCTTTCGCCTGCATACCTTCTTCTCATGTGTCCTGATGGCCTTCCGTAGATTAGCTCTAGGAACCAGGACTCGTGCTCGATCTCTTCGGCCAGGATATCTTTTGCAATATCGTATGTGGCAGGATCCTTTCCCAGTGTCATCTGGCAAATTCTGTTCCAGTTGACTATTGCGCCCTGCTCTGCCTTGAGACACTTTTCTAGAATCTCCTTGTGGTCTGTCGGATTTGCCGGAAGCTGCAGGAATTCACAGCCTGAAATCTTGATAAACTCAGTTGCATCATTTGGAAGCGCGCCTCCCAACTGGTAGATTCTCTCAAGGCACGATTCAAAGTGGCTGAGATCCTCCAGTCTTGCATCCTCGATGATTCCCTTCAATCCTTCTCCCTCTATGCCTGTACAGTGTGCTCTGAGATTGGTAAAGTAATAATATGCAGTGAATTCGACTGCCGCATTCTTTATCAGTTCCTTTACCAACTCATCAACATCCAGGCCGTTTTGTCTTAGAACGTTAATTCCAACAACGTTTGGATTTGATTCGGACATTTGATTATGAAATCTGTGATTCTAATAAAAATATTACATTTCTCATCATTCTATTCGACTGAAATTCTGATCTTCTGACCGTCAATGTCGTCTTCCTTGTATTCCTTGCAGGATTCTGCAAAGCTGACCTGCCTTACTCTGACTAGAAATGCCAGCTCTTCTGCCTTTTCTTTTACCATCCCAAGTGATTCCTCGTCTAGCTCAAGAATTGATGCAGTCTCCAAAATATCAGTTGGCGTGTATCCCCTCTCCTTTCTTAGTGTCTGGAGTCTTCTTGCAATGTCCTTGACTAGCCCTTTTGCCATCATCTCCCTGTTTCTTGATGTGGAGATAAACACGATATAGCCGTCTCTTTTTGCCGCTGCATAGTTTTCACTTGCATCAAAGTCTATGACAAAGTCCTCATTATCCAATGAAATTTTCTCGCCATCTATCTCAAAGTCATACTTGCCATCTTTTTGCAGTGCCGCAATGATCTCCTGGGGGTCTGTCTCATTAAATGCAGATACAAGTCTTCCCATGTGCTGCTTTGCCTTTGGTCCTATTCTTTTTCTTTCAAGCTCTACGGTTCCCATTACGGGCAGTCCCAGTCGCTGCAGTTCTGATACCTGCTTTAATCCTGACTCCTCTTGTGTCTGAACAATGCTGAATCTCTCCACGTTAAGCTGGGACTGTAACAGTTTTGAGTGTGATTCCAGTTTCTTTTTCTGGCCCTCCCTTACACAAACCTGCGCCTCATTTAATGGCCACCTTCTTTTTAGCTTGCCCTTCATTCTTGCAGCAGATGAGACTGATACAATGTCCTTTATGATGTCAAATGACTCTTCAATCTCCTTGTTGACTAGCGACTCTTGGTATGCGGGCCATCCCTCAAAAAGTATGCTCTGTCTTGCAGAAAATACCGTTTGGTAGAGATATTCGCTGGTAAATGGGCAAAATGGATGAATCAGAACATCCAATGTCTTGAGCACTAGGCCTAGTACTGCATAGATTGCAAGCCTCCTGTCTTTCTTTTGCTCATCCTCATCCCATAACTCCCCCCTTGTAATTGGGATGTATATCTGGCTAAGATTATTAATTATATAGTCATCCATTGCCTTTGCACCCTCGTGGAACCTGCATGACTGGTTCTTTTGAGTCACCATCTGGATTAGTTTTTGAAGCTTTGATAAAAGCCAGATGTCAGGCGATGTCAACAAATCTTTTTGCCTTGCCCACTCTACCGTGTTTGTCTTATCAAATTTGTCATACTGGCTGTTCTGCTTAAAATACAGATGCAGATTAAACAGCGTATTGATTACCTGGTACGGCCTTGACATTAGCTCGTCTGTGCTAAAACTGAGCGGCTCAATCGGGCTTGCCTTTCCCATGAAATAAAGCCTGATAAGATCCGCCGGATACCTTTGCAACAGTTCTGCCCCCTCCAAAACATTTCCCTTGCTTTTGCTCATCTTGCCACCCTTCTCGTCTAACACGTGACCCTGGAACAAAAATGCCTTGTAGGGAGGTATCGCCGAGTTATTTAGGATGACATTTTCAATCAGCAGCGTGTATGCCCATCCCCTGGTCTGATCAATTCCTTCCGTAAAGAATGGCGCCGGAATCTCATTTGCATATTGCTCGTCAGTCAGTGACGAATACGGTGCAGAGCCGCTGTTATGCCACGTATCTAAGACATACTCTTCCCTTTTTGTGTTGACCCCGCCGCATCTCTTGCACTTTATGGTAATGTTATCAATCCACGGTCTGTGCAGCTCAAAGTCCGGGCCGTCAGGCAGCTTGTCTGCTGAGTCTATAATGTCCTTTCTTGTAAACAGCCAGTTTTTCTCCCCGCAGTCCTTGCAGTCCCAGACAGGCAGTGGGCATCCCCAGATTCTCTCACGGGAGATGCACCATGGGTGTCTCTCCTTGATAATTCCAAGAAATCTGTTCTTTGGCTGCTCAAAAAAGTATTCCACGCTTTTTGCAGCATCAATTACTTTGTCATCTAGTTTGTCTATCTTGTAAAACCATCCCCTTCTGGCAAGCCAGACTATTGGGTGATGTGACCTCCAGCAGAGCGGATACTTGTGCTTGATTCTGCCTATTTTGACTAGGGCACTGCGTTCCTTTAGGTCCTCAACTATCTGTCTGTCTGCATCTCTGACAAACATGCCCTGGTATCTGCCTGCATTTTGTGTGAATTTTACCTCGTCATTTATAGGGCTGAAAATCTTCACCTTGCGTTTGTTTGCAATCTTGATGTCTTCCTCCCCGTTTGCAGGCGAGAGGTGAACCAGTCCGCTGCCCGTACTTGCATCAACAAATGTCTCAGATACTGCAACGTGGTAATTCTCCAGCTTTGAGATCTCACCTAGCTCCGGAATCAAATCCAACAACGGATGAACGTATTTTTTCCCCTCAAATTCAGAGCCCTTGACAGTCTTTACAATCTTGTATTCTGCGATTTTTAGTTCCTCCATTAGCTGTTCTAGTCTTGTCTTTCCAACTATCCATGTCTCGTCTTCAACTCTGATGTATGCATAGTCTTCTTCTGGATGCAGTCCTACCATTGCATCTGTTACCAGTGTAAATGGCATTGTAGTCCATACAATCAAGAATGCATCCTCATTCACCAGCTTTACCTTGTAATACAGCGATGGGTCTCTGACTTCCTCATACCCCTGATTCACTTCGGCATGACTAAGCGAGGTCTGACAGCTTGGGCAGTATGCAATTACAGTATAGTCTTCTTCTAGAATTTTGTTTTCATGTGCCTTTTTGAGCACCTGCCATTCCCTTTCAATAAACTCATCCCTGAAAGTCCAGTATGCCTTTTCATGATTAAAGGACATCCCAAGCAGGTCATCTACCTCCAGCCATGCCTTGTTAAACTTTTCTACAACCTTTTTGCATTCTGAAACTATTCTCTCTATCCCAAACTCCTTGATTGCCTCTGTCTTGCCTCCTGACACCCCAAGCTCCTTTTCCACTTGCAATTCCACTGGGAGTCCCTGCGTATCCCAGCCCCCGTTAAACTCTATCTTTTTTCCCTGCAGCGTGTTAAACCTGTACCAAAAATCCTTGATTACCCTGCCCCTCAGATGCCCTGCGTGAGGTATTCCATTCATTGTTGGGGGTCCCTCTATGAATCTGATTTTTTCAGGCCTCTCTGATGCAAAGATTTGTCCTTTCAAGTCAACTGACTTTAGGTATTCCCGAACCTGGGACTCTATTGCCTTTGCATCAAACTTTGCAGAAAGTTCCATCTGAATCCTGATGTGTCTGTGGCATTATAAAGCTAAATTGGCCTGTCTGGACTTGGATTATATAATTGGGTAAGGAATAATTTTTGTTGGTAAACGTACTTGTAATTGGCTCTGGAGGACGGGAACATGCACTGTCCTGGAAGTTGTCCCAAAGTGACAAGGTCAAAACTGTCTTTACTGCGCCTGGAAATGGCGGCACCCAAAACAACGTACCAATCCCAGTCGATAATTTAGATGAGCTTGCAGATTTTGCCCAAAAAAATAACTGTTTTACTGTCGTTGGTCCCGAGGTTCCGCTTGCTGCAGGAATTGTTGATGTGTTTAACAAGTTAAATCTCAGGGTTTTTGGCCCTACCAAAAAGGCTGCCCAGCTTGAATCAAGCAAGGTCTGGGCAAAAAATTTTATGAAGCGAAATAACATTCCTACTGCCCGCTTTGAGATTTTTGATGATGCACAAAAGGCCCAAGAATATGCCAAGTCCCTTGAGTATGATGTAGTTGTAAAGGCAGACGGATTGGCTGCTGGAAAGGGTGTCATTGTTTGTAGTGGAAGTGAGGAGGCAGCAGATGCAATACAAGCTATTTTGGTGGATAAGGCATTTGGTGATGCAGGAGACCAAATAATTGTTGAGGAGCGAATTGATGGGATTGAGGCCTCTTACATTGCATTGTCTGACGGTGAGGTGGCTGTTCCCATGGCCTCCAGTCAGGATCACAAGAGAATCTTTGATGGTGATGAGGGTCCAAATACCGGCGGCATGGGTGCGTATTCCCCAACTCCAGTAATAGATGACAGTCTATCTAGTATAATTCAGGAGGAAATTATTGAAAAAACAATCCGCGCAATGAAGGATGAGGGAATCTTGTTCAAGGGATTCTTGTATGCAGGAATCATGATTCGAGATGGCAAACCATTTGTTTTGGAATACAACGTGCGAATGGGCGACCCTGAATGCCAGCCAATCACAATGAGAATGGACTTTGACTTGTACGAGTATTTGGCTGCAAGTGCTGATGGTACGCTATCATCACTGCCTCCCACTCTGTGGAAATCCCAATATGCCGTATGCGTGGTGCTGGCATCAAAGGGTTATCCCCAATCCTATCCAAAACATGATGAAATAACCGGCCTTGATTTAACAGCAGAGAATGCATTTGTCTTTCATGCCGGAACAAAAAAATCCGATGGCAAAGTTCTCTCAAATGGCGGACGTGTCTTGGGCGTCACTGCACTAGGCGATGATTTGAGTTCTGCCATAACTAGTGCGTATGCAGCAGCTAAGAAGATTACCTGGTCTCACAAGTACAACAGAACAGACATTGGCAAAAAGGGTTTGTCTTATCTCTGAGTCTGTATCATCTGATCTTCTGTAACAATCCAGTCAATTAGAACATCGTGTCCTGATTTTGGAATATTTTTTATGACCTGTTTTTCTAGTGTAAGTGATATTGTAACAGTCTTGTTTTCTGCCAAAAATTTGTCATAAAAGCCATGTCCGTATCCAAGCCTTACTCCTGCTGGTGAGATCCCAACTGTTGGCACCAAGATTACATCTAGGCTGTTATCTGTTGGACAGCTCTCTTTGGGTTCCATAATGTCAAAACTGCCTTGCTCCAGGCTCGAAAAGTCAGTAATTTTTCTAAACTCCATCTTGCTTCCAACTACCCTGGGCAAAAATACCTGCTTTCCTTGGCTGATCAACTCTTGAATTATGTCCTCTGTGAATACCTCGCTTCCTATTGGATAGTATGCGCCAATTTTTTGGGCATTTCTGAATGCATGAATCTTTTTTATCCTTTTTTGAATCTTTTTGCTGGCAATCTTCATCAAATCAAAGGATGTATTGTCCCGCTTCTCCAAGAGCAGGTTCCGTAAGGATTCCTTTTGTGGGTTATCATCCAATTTGACTGCCCAGTGATGCTGCTGTAATTGTATTTTTTAACAGCATTGCAACTGTCATTGGGCCTACTCCCCCCGGAACAGGTGTTGCAAATGATGCCTTTTTGATAATGTCCTGATAGTCTGAATCCCCTGCTAGTCTTTCTTGAAATCTTGCAATTGCCACATCAATTACTATTGCATCCTGCTTTATCATCTCTGATGTCAATGTGAACCTCTCTCTGTCCCCCACTGCCGTAATTATGATATCTGCTGCCTGGCACAATTCCGTTAAATTTTTTGTCTTTGAATGGCATGTAGTAACGGTTGCATTTTTTTCTAGCAGCAGATGATACAGCGGCTTTCCAACTAGATTGCTTCTGTTAATCAGTACGATATTTTTTCCTTCTAGGTTAATTTTGTGATAATCAAACATCTCCATTACCCCTGATGGCGTGCATGCAACAAGTGCCGCCTTTTTCATTGCAAGCAGTCCTGCATTGTGCGGGGTTAGGCCATCAACATCCTTTAGCGGTGAGATTCTCGATATTGTTACAAACTCGTCTAGCTGCTTTGGCAGTGGAAGCTGCACTAGGATACCGTGCACCGTCTTATCAGAGTTTAACTCATCAATAATTTTGGTCAGCTCCTGCTGTGTGATGTTTGCAACCAGCTTGTGATCTTTTGTTGCAATCCCTACTTCCTGGCATGCCCTGTGTTTGTTTTTGACATATGTGGCAGAAGCCGGATTATCCCCAATCAGTACTGTGGCCAGGCACGGTGATATTCCCTGACTTTTTAACTCTTCAACAGCTTTTTTGACCCTGTCCTTGACTGATTGGGATATGACTTTGCCGTCAATTTTGACTCCTGTCATGCTTTTGTTTTTGACTAGTAGATATTTAATTCTTGGAGTTACTATTAGAAAATATCAGAAAAGAAATTAAGTGGCCGTTTCCCCAAGTATCTCATGTTTGTAATGATTGCAGATATTCAGCTCAAGGATGGCGCTGAGGAGGATTTTAAGAAATGGTTTGCAGAGTCAAACAAGGTACTGCGTGACTTTCCAGGTTTTATTTCCCGAAGATTCCTAAAGTCCCCTGATGGCAGATGTACAATTCTAGTAGAGCATCAAAGCAAGGAGACGTTTATCAAAATGCATCAGAGTCCGGAGCACCAAAGGGTTCATCCGGTCGGACATTCCTTTATGAGTGCAGACCCTCAAAGACAAACTTATACTGTGGCTGCTGAATAAAATTGAAGCTAGAACACGACATAGACGCATATCTTAACAAAGTCAAAAATTCTGATTCGTATTTTCACACATTTATCGACAGGCCCGGACTAGCTGCCGGGGTACTGGTTCTCAAACCTGGGGAGGAGGATACCCAAGCACCCCATGACAGTGATGAGACATACTATGTTATCTCTGGGAATGGCTATTTGAAAATCAAAGACAGGGATTACAAGGTTACTCAGGGCAAGCTATTTTTTGTTGGCAAGAATGCAGAGCACCACTTTCATGGCAACACCCGGGAACTCAGAGTCTTGTATTTTTTTGGCGGTCCTGACTCCTAGCTGATTACTGTCCTTCGTCCCACAACCTTGATCTTCTTTTTGACAAACAATCTTACTGCCTCTGGATAAATTCTGTGCTCTTCTTTTAGAATTTTTTTTGACAGTGACTCTTCTGTATCCTTTTTGCCTATTTTTACAACGGCCTGAATGATTATGGGACCTGTATCCATTTTTGCATCTACAAAATGTACGGTACATCCCGTAACCTTGGCTCCATATTCCAATGCCTGTCTTTGTGAATTTAACCCAGGAAATGCAGGTAGTAACGCCGGATGGATGTTGATGATTCTGTTTTTGTATTTTTTAACAAATTCTGGGCTTAAAATTCTCATAAACCCTGCAAGACAAACCAAGCCGTTTTTAGGCGTAACTCCATGTTTTGTTAGGGCAGAAATTATCTTCCTGTCGTATTCTGCCCTGTTTCCCTTGAATCCCTTACTGTCTATCACTTCAATTCTCACACCCAATTTCTCGGCAATTCCTAGTCCCGCAGCATCTGGCCTGTTTGAGATAACTATTGCCGGATTAACTGGAATCCTTTTTTTCTTAACTGCCTTTAGAATGGATTCCATGTTGCTCCCGCGCCCTGAGATTAGAATTCCTAGATTTAGCAACTAGTCAACACTAAATCAAACCTGCAATTTATATCAAATCTAATTATTTTCACTTTTGTTGCCTAGAAAAGTCAGGATGACAAAAAACGGAATCCTGTGCAGAGCTGGCCAAAAACAGGTTCATTTGGATCCAAAAAACAGTGATTCATCCACGATTAACTTTGTCTCACATGCCCACACTGATCATCTGCCCTCAAGAAATGGTGGAACTATCCTGTCATCCATTGAAACCAATCAAATAGCTAGTCTTCGTGGATTTAAAATGGAAAACCATGTCGAGTCTTTGGATGCCTTCTCTCTTATTGACAGCGGACACATACTAGGCGCAAAGGGACTTTTTTTTGATGATATTTTCTATACTGGCGATATCTGTACCCGGGACAGGGGTTTTCTGAAAGGTGCAAAAATCCCTAAATGCAAAACCCTCATCACTGAATGCACGTTTGGACTGCCTGAATTTGTATTTCCCAAACTTGATGACACTCTAAAAAAAGTCAATGAGCTAATTTCTGAGCTTTATGGGAGGGGCATACCTGTAATTTTAATGGGATATCAGCTTGGAAAAGCCCAAACGATTACTCAGTTTTTTGGTCACTGGGGACCATTGTATTTGCATGACTCTGTAAAGGATATGAATCTGCTTCATCAGAAACTTGGCGTGTCACTGCGTGATGGAATTGGCTATGCAGAGGCTGAAAAAAATGGCCTGCTTGAGAAAAAACCCTGGATTATGGTGGCCCCCATGCTATCTAGCAAAAATAAATTTGTGCAGGATATGAAATCAAGATATGGCGCAGTCACAATAGGATTTAGCGGCTGGGCACAGTCATCCAAATTTTCTTTTGGACGACGCACCGATTACTCTATTCCCCTAAGTGATCATTGTGACTATAATGAGCTAATTGACGTGGTGGTACAATCCGGTGCAGAACAAGTTTACACAATTCACGGGTTTGTAGATGAGTTTGCAGAAGACCTGAGAGAACGGGGGATTAATGCTCAGCCATTACTGAAAGATTCTTTGGATGATTTTATTTTGTAGTAAATTTCATACATTTGCAGTCTTGCACCAGGCATGTCTCGGCATTTCTTATGTGATCGTGTGCAAAATGTCTGCATTTTTCATTTTTACAAATTCTACGCTGTGCCTCCTTTTGCACAACTGACTGTGCAATTTCATTTGCCCTGTCTTTTGCATACCCTTTTTTGTCCATGTAAAAGTGCACTATTCTGTTGTATAGCACGTCTGGATTGAACTGTTTTTCTAGCACGGTAATCTGGTTAAAGTGGCACTCTTATCTATAAAAACAGCATGCAAAGTAACATGTTGATTTTTGAAGATTCTCTCAAATCCCCTACTGACAAGCATATCGGGTTTGGCAAATTCTGATGAGCTGATCACTGGAATTTAACAGTGAAAACCCCATTCACGTATTCTTAAGTGTCTCACAGCTGTATGTCAATGGCAAACCATACCATGATCACATGCGGTAGCTGATGTGTCGTATTCTTGGATGATACTGGGAGTGCAGACATTATGGCAGTAAACGATGAGGCGGAATTGCAAGTGCCACAAACGTCACGGGCCACGTCACAGTTGGGACATCTCCTGAGGATTAGATTGACGTCGCGCCGCTAAGACTATTGTATTTTGTAATGGGGCTTGTATTGCTGTATGTCATTTATAGGGAGAAAGGTGGATATGGACATACAGAAGAGATTGATATGTTGCTACTGGTTCATGTTTAATTCATATCGGTTATCGCGTAAAAACTGGAAGCTATAATGTTGTTTACTTTTTTATAACAGTTTGACTTTTAATTATTATTGTCCGAAGACGATGAAAGACCTGCAAAGGGCATAATAATTGGTACAAAACGAGTCTTTAAAGACGTTCACCACACAGAAAAGAAGAAAAAAGATGAAGATTAGCGAAGAGATTCTTTTAGAAGAAGTCAAAGCAGAATATACACGCCAACTGACTAGTTGGACTGAACTAAATCACAAATCCCATAATTTTTTACAATTAAACGGATTGCTATTATCGGTAATTTTTATTGGAATTGGGATAATAAAAGATTCACTAGATGTTTTTACATTTTTGCTACTGGCAGCCTCTTCATGTTCTGTTATTGTATCTACTTTGATACTTGTTAGATTTGTAACTCCTGCGGCAAGCCTCAAAGAGATAAGAATTGATTTAGAAGGGGACATTGATGTCAAGGATAAAGAAAAAGACATCATGTGGTCATTGATTAGACAGTACAACATATCTCAAAGTTATGTTATTTCAAAACATGAAGGCCGTTTAAAGAAGATGTCTTATTCTGTGTGGATCTTAGTTGTTGGTCTGTTCTTTTTACTTGCATTTATTTTTGTAATTTTTCTTAGTGCTGCACAACTAACATTGGTCTAAATTATCGTGTACTGGTATCCATTAGATCACAATTATTTCCATGCTTTTCTGCCTGTTCAGGTAATGTGTTTCTGAATCTTTGGGAACTTTTGCCTGTCACCACCATCACCACCATAAAATATCCTTTAAAGCAAAAACTTTCTTTGATGTGTTGTAATGAATCGCAAGGAAGCATATGCAAAAATATGTGACAAGATAGACTGCAAGAGAACGGTTCTTGGAAAGATGATTCGTGATGCCGTGCCTAGGGACGAATTTTATTTTGGGGCATACAAGATTATATTTGACAGGATTGATGACACGCACAGCAACAAATGCCTGTACATGCTTTCACTCTTCCGCAATAACTCTTTGGAAACCAAGAAGGGGATTATATGATCGCTAAATTAAGCATATGGTAATGTTTCAGAAAAAGCGGTGTTATTGATACTTGTTAAAAATCTGGCGAAGAATGGCATGAGATTCATTTTCAGTTACAACCAGCCCGTCACCAACAGTGAAAGATCTGAGTTTTAACTTTTTCATATAATGCAATACATGTAAGCTTGATAAAAACATTTCATGGTCAAGCATGGAGTTTTACAAGAACGAATCATAAAAATGATCAGTCAATTCTTGCCATGCAAAGAAAGAAAATTAGAGGATGATGCAATAGGGTTTTCAATCATGGTGCATCCATTTAATACTGATCTGTGCAGTTTTGCCATTGAGAAATTTAAAAATATAGATTGCATCAGGGTGACATGTATAATTGTGACCACTCCAAAAATTCAACAGGCTTTGAAAAAACTATCAAAGGAAGAAATTGAATTTACAATGGGAACATTTGATGAAATCTATCCTGAGCAATTCAAAACAGAATACAGATTCTCAGAAGATTATAAATCCGTTCAAAACATGAAATTTTTTCTTATTCAAAATCTATCATATCAATCTTTGTTGGATTCACTTTTTCTGAATATTGTGCTTGCAAGAAAAAATAGTAAAAATCTTTATCGTCATGGATGAAGGAGTAAAATATCCTGAAGTAGACTCAAACAATTCCATATACAAATAAGACTCGAATTTATTCAAAATGGCGATGCCAGTATCAGCAATACTAATGTAATTAATTGAAGAGGATATTTTATGTCTGAAGAAAATAAAATTATAACTTTTCCAAATAAATCAACTACTCCAGAACAATTTTTAAGACTAGAACAATCCCTTAGAATTCTCTAAATAATCATTCTATAATTGCAAGATTCATGATCCAGAGAATCTTTCTGGCATAATTGCTACTACCACTCAGACGTGTCTGATATCACATCGCCTAGCATTATTATGAAAACTATGTAGATTACCATCAATGTCACTATTGGAAACCATATCGAGTGTATGAGGTGACTCCTTGCAGCCTAGATTTGTGTCCTTGTACAATACATAGCAAATGATGCTCGGGACTATCCCCAGCCAAAAGTGTCCAAACCACCATTATCTTGTGTGGAGTTTTTTTGTCTTCTGACATGATAATGACATAGTATAAAATTGCATTAAAAGGGCTAAAACTAATGCTTGCTCTTCTTCTTTTGGCAGTCAACACACAGGGTTTGGCAAATTTTGATGAATTGATCACTGGCGTTTGACAGCAAATTCTCAGAGATAATTTTCTTAAATTACCTAGTCATCAAAAAATCTCATAATGCAATTCAGAGATTACTAAATTTGTGATTTATGGCATGGATAGATCACCGAAATGCGCCAGAGCACCAAATCTTATAGAACATTGCTTGATCAGAGTTAAAAAACCCAACATTTTTTCAGTTTTTTATTGGAAAGGTTTTTACACTAATTTTTTGAGTGAGAATTGTTTAAAATGAGTATGAATGAAACAGATGAAAAATTTGAAGAGATTCTGCAAAAAGCCAAAGAAAGAGCAGGTGTTGAAACTGTCAGAAACATACAAGCGCACCTTCATAAATATCAAAAATCACAACATAAAATTACAAGATACAGACAGACGACAACTTCAAGTAATACATATGATTAGGCTCATTAACATATGTCAACTTGAGATAGTATAATAAAAGAAGTCGAAGAATCAATTGTTGGCAATGGTTCTCCTGATTTCGATGGTATTAGAAGAAAATATCTTTTAAAATTACAACATCATACAAACCGCAATACCATTATCTATGCTACAAATTGGACTCAAAGTGTACCAAATGCAGATCCAGAAGTCCTCTCAATTTCAGACGAGGATTTACAAGGATTTATGGAAACGGTTCATTGTTTGCAAGGCGAAGAACTAGATTTAATTTTACACAGTCCAGGTGGTTCGCCTGAAGCAGCCGAAGCAATAATTTTGTATCTTAGAGAGAAATTCTCAGATATTAGAGTGATTATACCTCAAGCTGCAATGTCTGCCGCAACTATGATTGCATGTGCATCAAATAGAATTGTTATGGGGAAACAATCTTCATTAGGCCCAATTGATCCGCAAATATTTATTCAAACGAAATTTGGAGTTCGTATGATGCCTGCACAAGACATTGTGGATGAATTCAAAAAGGCAGAGACAATTTCTAAAAATGAGCCTGAAAAATTAGGTGCATGGATGCCAATATTGGAACAATACAGTCCCGGATTACTCACACATTGTAAAAGAGCAAGAGAACTTTCAGAAACATTGGTGAAAACTTGGTTATCGTCATGGATGCTAAAAGGTATAAAAACTGATGAAGAAATCAAGGTTATTTCCAAAAGCATGGCAGAACATGATTTGTTTCAAAGTCACTCACGACATGTGCAAAGAAATACAGCGAGGGATGTATTCAATCTGGTTATAGAGGATTTGGAAGATGATCAAACTTTCCAAGATTTAGTTTTATCTGTATATCATGCAACAACTATTACATTTCATGCAGGAGTATTGAAAATTATTGAAAATCATTTGGGAAAAGCATTTGTCAAGTCATTGCCGATAGTTACAAAATAATTCAATCATATACTAATTCAATAAACAAAACAGGGTTCTGGTGATTCCTGAGCTCTCTTTTGAGTCTCATAGTTAGAATAGTCTAACGGAACCGTAATGATGATATCACTTTTTATTTTTTAAAGGTTGGGAATTGTTGGTTTTGGCAAATTTTGATGATCTAATCACCAGAGTTTAACAGAAACCACAGAACTGCTACTACCAGTCAGATATCGCATCGCCTGAGATCATCACAAGTGTCACCCAGATTGTTATCCATGCCTATTGGAAACCCTCTTGAGTGTATGAGGTGACTCATTGCGGATTTGTGTCATTGTGCAGTACATAGCAAATGATGCCCGTGATTATCCACAGCCAAAAGTATCCAAACCACCATTCTTGTGTGGAGTTTTTTTGTCTTCTGACATGATAATGACATAGTATAAAATTGCATTAAAAGGGTGAAACTAATGCTTGCTCTTCTTCTTTTGGCAGTCAACACACAGAGTTTGGCAAATTTTGATTACCTGATCACTGGTATTTAACAGCAAATTCTCAGAGATGATTTTCTTAAAAAAATCTAATCATCAAAAAAACTCAAAGTGCAGTTCAGATACTACCAAGTCTGTGATTTATTGCATGACGGCCAAAATTTACCAGAACCCTACATTTCAAGTCAATCGAATTTTCAGAAATCAGCTAAAACACCCTCAAGTTCCCAGTGCAAAAGCTATGAAAACATAAAAAGATTCCAACTAGATAAAGAATTAATGCAACTATTGATCATTTAATCCATGGCCGAATACGACATGGAAGATGCAATAGAAAAAGCAGAAGAATTTCTTGAGGGACACCATAGCACAATTAATCTAAAATCTTCAGAAATAGAAAATGGAATGTTATTACAAGTCTTAGCGCTTGGGAAAATCTTAATGGTCAAGTGTTTGGAATGATATACAAACCAGACTGGGTCTATGATGTGATACCCCCGCTCATTATGGTTTTATTGATAGCATCTTTTACGATTCCTGCAATTCTATTAGTCTTAGATAGTTTTGAAGAACAAAACAAATCACCAACCCCTGGAGAAGTGCCTTATGAACACAAATTTCATATAAAACGTAATAATTTTGATACTGAGGTTATTGATGCCCTTAGAAAAGAATTGCAGTTGGCAGGGTGTCTTAATGTTTATCAATTTACTCTAAATGTTGGGAAAGGGGAACGTACTGATTATGACTTAGATTTTACTTGTCCCAATGTTAGTTCACGACAGGCTTCAGACATTGCAAAAAAGATACCTGATGTAGAATATGTTGGGTTATATTAATTTCAGAGTAATAGTGCGGTCCTGTCAAGATAACAGATTATAGATCAAATTCTTTACGCTGTTCAAGTTGGGGTTGGTAAATTTTGATGAATTGATCACTGAAATGTAATAGTAAGTTGCAAGAGATGATTTTCTTAAAATATCTAATCTTCAAATAAATCTCAAAAAAATACAATTCAGATATTCCTAAATATGTGATTTATTGCATGACGGCCAAAATTTACCAGAACCCAATCTTTGCAGTCAATCGATTTTTCAGAAATCAGCTAAGACCCTCTCCAAGTTCCCAGTGCAAAAGCTATGAAAACATAAAAAGATTCCAACTAGATAAAGAATTAATGCAACTATTGATCATTTAATCCATGGCCGAATACGACATGGAAGATGCAATAGAAAAAGCAGAAGAATTTCTTGAGGGGCACAATAGCACAATTAATCTAAAATCATCAGAAATGGAAAATGGAACATGGCACCTTGTTTTTGATGTGGGGTTTTTGAGTCAACAACTCAAAGAAGTGAAGGTTAATGCAAATTCAGGTAAAATAACAGGATATAATGATGTAGAAATTGAGGAAGATGATGATGACTAATGTCTGCCAAATAGACGCAGCAGATAATGAGCCAGACAAATATGCAGGGATGGTCTTGCACTATAGTCATAATGCAGAAAAATATCTAAAAGAAAAAGACTATCATAAAGCAAGTGAGATGATGTGGGGGGCTATGTCATGCGTTCTCAAAACAGTAGCTGCAAAAAGAAACAAATCCATCAATGGACATCGTGTACTTGATCTTGATATTGATCCATTAGGTTTTGTTTTGTCTGAGATCGGCACCACTACTATTTTGGCGAATTCCGATGTTGGAGGGGGTTTACGAACAAAATCTGATGCTGCTTTGGTGGAAATTACCAATAAAGAATTAATTCCACGAATCCACGAGATTCAAACCAATAATGGTATACTTTCAGTTATTGGATTTGGTGGAAGGGGTGATTATGCCCGTGGTACTGAAGTCGAAGTATCGGCCAGACATAGTAACGGCATTGGTAACATAACGTATAGTAATGTTACCACTTCCATCGGTGATTATGTGGTTGTTGAACAAATTGCAGCTACGTATCCATCTCAACGTGGAGATAGTGGCGGCCCTATATTCAAAAATCATGGCAATGGCACTGCTACCATGTTAGGAACTGTCGTTGGAAGTTCGTGTATTATTGATGCTGGATCTCTTCATTTACATCTCACGGATGCATATGGTAATTGTTATAAGCTCTTTAAGATATTCAGTCCATGGTTTGGTATTGCAGAGGAACTTGGAATTAATTAATTCCTATTTGCTATTTTTTTAGGATTATGATATTTTTCAGTATAATAATTACAGGAATTGTATTTTATTTTTTACTGCTATTTTTTATCATTATGCCCTCTTGGTGTTATCCTTTCCCTAATTATTCAGACATCCCTAGAAATTGTTGGAATGAAAATGAGGGTTATTTTATGTTACTTTTAATTTCAGAAGCCGTGTTTTGTTTATTGGTTGTTATAATAAGAAGAATAAAATCCAAGTCACAAAATGATTGAATTTTTATCAAACATCAATGACATTGCAACCCAAGGTTTCTAGAAATTATCCTACAAACTAAAGAAATCAAACATATCCTATGACAGATATAAAGACGGGTTATGAGATTCTGGTAAATTCTGATGATCAGATTGCTGGAATTTAGCAGCAAATTGCCAAGAGATTATTTTCTTAGATATCTAATCATCAAAAAATCCCAAAATGCAGTTCAGAGACTTAGATTTGTAATTTATGGCATGGAATACCAAAATTTATCAGAACATATGTACTGTATCCAGTTTGTGCATCTTTTTCTCTCATTTACAAAACCAATTACATTTGTCATGGATTTACTTGGCTTTGAGGCATTGATATCCTCAAAGGAGAAAAAATAGGTCTCTTGTAAACATTAAACCAATCTTAAACTTCTTAAAACATTGAAACGAATATAACAATATGAACATGGATTGTGCTTGCCATGAGTAATTTGGATGATCTTGCTAAAGAACAAAACGAGCATAAGCTGCGCATTCTTAAAGACAAGAACTCTATTGATAATTCCATACTGAAAATCCCTAAAGATACAGAAAAAGGATTTCCACTATTGCATGTTAATGAACAGTATTCTAACTTTGAAGATTTGATTGTGACAAAGGAAACAAAAGAAAGACTGGGTCACATAATAACCGAAAACAGGTCTGCCAAAAAATTACTTTCATATGGGTTGAAACCAAAAAATACAATTTTATTTTGTGGTCCTCCTGGAACGGGAAAAACACTTAGCGCAAAAATAATCGGCAGTACTATGGGTTACCCTTTTGTGTATGTCATGTTTGATTCTATTTTATCATCCTATCTTGGTGAAACGGCAACAAACCTAAGAAAAATTTTTGATTTCATTGAAACCGGCAAATTTGTTGTTCTCTTTGACGAATTTGATATTGTTGGAAAAAAACGCGACGATCCTCACGAACATGGAGAAATTAAAAGAGTCGTAAATAATTTCATACAGATGCTAGATAATTACAAAGGCTCCAGTATAATTCTGGCTGCAACTAACCATCAGCACCTGCTAGACAAGGCTGTTTGGAGGAGATTTGATGATATTATCTACTTTGACTTGCCTGATAACTCCAAGAGAAAGCAGCTGTTTAGAAAATATCTAAGAGTATTGCGAAGAGAAGATAATTTTACTCTAGATGAGCTTGCTCGAAGAACAAAAGGATTTTCTGCTGCAAACATTGCACAGATTTGTGAGGATGCACTTAAGAAAAGCATAATTAATAACAACAAGACTGTTTCACGGGATCATATAATGTGGGCAATTTCAGAACAAAAACGCCGCAAGAAGACAATCTCAAATGAAGATTAATGGCAGAAAAATTCCCACATCTTACTCTTCCAGAATCTGAGAGTTTTATGCGAAAGAAAAGGATTGCAAAATTTGGATACGAAAAGGCCAAAAGAGATACAAAGAATTTTTATCAGACAGAGATACAAAAACTAGATCTTATTGCAGATGGTTACAAAAAAGACAAGCAAAAATACAGCAAATATTTCGATCCTAACTTAATCTTCAAAATAAGATTGGGGAAGAAAGGCATATCTGATAAAATTTTCAGAGATGAGTTAAACCGGGCAGGAATTAAAACAATTTCATCTTGTTTCTAAACGTATTCTTTTGCATGTTGTACTTCTAATTAATTTGAACCAATGACCAGTTCTGGTAAATTTTGATGATCTGATCACTGGAATTTAATATAACCGCAAAAACAGCTAGTTTTTCATGAAAAAATAGACAGTGCTATGAAACCAGAAGATCAAGCAACCGAGAAAACAATGATTTGTCAACATGGAAAAATTAATTGTTGGAGAAAAAATTAAAAAAAGATTTTGATCCATCAATTGGTTGCTCAATCAAGTGGAAAGAAAATTAAACATATCGTCTTGAAATGGTACAGTTAGTTAGACTTGTCTACTAGGAATGGTCAATTTCATACATAAAATAATTAAATCTATTATTCCTCAGGAGGCGGATTTTTTGGTTTTGCACCGACCGGACCTGTCGACTCGACACTTCCTTTCATCACATCAGAATATGATTTAGGAGGAGTTTTTTTGGTTGATTTTTCAGCCATAAAAATAATAATTACAACTTGCTAATAAAGGAACATTTTTTTCCACACTGTTCAATCTTAGTGTCATTTGCCTGTTTTAAAGGCACTGTTAAGAATACATGACATAGAGTTTTCACTGTTCAATTTAAGATTGGTAAATTTTGATGAATTGATCACCATACTTTAACGACAAATTGCCAAGAGATAATCATCTTAAATTATCTAATCATCAAAAAAATCTCAAAGTGAAATTCAGAGATTTCTAAATATATGATTTATGGCATGAAACAAAATTTATCAGAATCCTCCTGACTTGACAGAATTTCTTTTGATCATTTTTAATAACAAAGCATATTCACACTATCTATGGCTGGAATTGCAATGCCTGGATTTTTGGTTTTGGCCACAGTGATGATGATAATGGGAGTGGCAGTACCAGCACATGCTGCATCCCAAGATTCGCCACTGGAACAGTATCATGCAGGCATACCAATAGATATGATTCAGTGCAATGATGGCAAGCTTCTGATGGTGACTTCTGCAGGCAAGCCCGTTTGCGTAACTAGTGATTCTGCCATGCAATTAGCAGATAGGGGCTATGCCACGATATACCCGCCAGAAACATCCCCCAAAGCCAATGAGCCTTTAAATGAAAAGATCACAGGCCAGACAGACACGCATGTATTTACTGACGAAGAAAAACAAATTATTGCTGATTACAAAGAAGTTTCAATGTCATCAGAACCACTTCTACCTCTTATACACAGTTATTCTACAGAACTGTCAATATGGCCCAAAGTGGGTCAGACTGCATTGGTGAATTTTACCGGAGTTTATACTGATAATATACCTATTAACCATACGATGAACCATTTACGCTAAAAGTATTTTCTAATCCTGATGACAAAGTTCGGTTTCTTGATGATGCCGTAACAAATGCTGGCTCTGATGATCCAACCGTATTTGTGCCATTTGATAATAACGTCGGATATGTCGTAAATGATCCAGTGCCCGATAGGACTTATACCGTGCTGATTACTATAGAAATTCTAAAAGAAGGATTTATCGAAATTGACGCATTGAGATTTCATCCTGCAGAACCTAGTGGCGGTGTAAACTTTGCAATATCTGATGAGTATTCTCTATCCCGATATGAGTATATGGATGAGGGATACACATTTTTGGATCACCTTATTGTAGCTATGGGTTCTAGTTCTGAACATCTTACACTTGAAGAAGGTAAAAGACTCGGTATTGAACCAAGACCCAAAGATGAAATAATTGATGAGATTTTGACGCAAGAAAGAGTAGATGAAATATATGCTAACCATCTGCGACTTTTGGGCGAGATAGTTGTCAATGAGATTGGCACAGTTAATGACGATTTAATTAAATGGCTTCTTAATAAACGTCTTCCATTGGATGATGTAGAACGTATTTTAAACCACTCAAATTTCACGTCAGCACAAGTTGCCGACGCGATGGAAAGATACAAGGCAAATTACACTGATATGGATACTATCACAATGATGCAGCCACTTGATAATACCAGCATTACATCTACGAACAACAAGTTTGCAATTGATTTTTACAGACAGATATCAGACAATCATGAAAACATATTCTTTTCACCTGTCAGCATGTATGTGGCATTTTCAATACTGTATGAGGGTGCCGGAGAAAACACTGCACAAGAAATGCAGGATGTCTTTGGATTTGAACCAGACAGAGATGTGCGTCAGAACTCTACGTCACATTTTATATCCTCGATAAACCGAGATGATCCGCACATAGAACTGAATACTGCAAACGCACTTTGGATTGCAGACTGGTTTGAATCTTATGATTCCTATATCTCTGTGGCACGAGAGACATATCTCTCTACCGCAGAAAAGGTAGATTTTTTGGATGCAGATGACGGCATAAACAAGATAAACCAGTGGGCCTCTGATAACACAAACGGCAAGATTGAAAAAATAATCACTCCAACGGATGTAGACGAATTTACTGCAATGGTAATCAACAACGCCATATACTTTAAGGGCACATGGGTAACACAGTTCCCCGAGGAAGATACCACAGAGTCCGCCTTTTGGAAGAATAGCGAGGATTCTGTAGATGTAGATTTTATGACGGTGCAAGGCAGATTCGACTTTGGATTATTAGATGATGCTAGAATGCTAAAAATGCCCTATGAGGGCGACAGGCTATCGATGTTGGTAATTCTGCCAGACGATACAGATGGCCTAAAACAGGTTGAGGACTCTATATCACATGAACAGATTAGACAATGGACACAGAACTTGTATAATCAACAAGAAGTTCTAGTATCAATTCCAAAGTTCCAAATAACTGAAAGATATGATCTTAACGGGCCACTGATGAATCTTGGAATATCAGATGTGTTTGATTCAGATAATGCCGATCTTGGAGGAATTGCAGATATTTCTATAAAAAATCTATACGTGACTGCTGCAGCGCAGGACACGTTTATAGACGTAAATGAAGAAGGGACAGAAGCGACTGCCGTAACAACTATCTCTACTGGTACACCATACAGTCAACCTCCTCCACCTCCACAATTTATTGCAGATCATCCGTTTTTGTTTATAATTCAGGATGATGAGAGTGGTACAATTTTGTTTATGGGAAGGATATCTGATCCGTAAACTGTAGTTACACATTGTTTTGAATTCGGCAAATCTGGTATTCCATGCCATAAATCACAAATGCAAGTCTCGAAACTGCACCTTGACTATCATAAAATACAAATATTTTTAATATATGAGCAGGAATTCATACTACAGGTGTTTTGAATGATTAAGAGAAAAAGAGGAAGTGGAGTAGTGAGAAAAAGAGGAAGTGGAGTTGACAGAGAAAGAGGAAGTAAAGTAGAGAGAAAAAGAAGAAGTGAAGTAGAGAGAAAAGAACTGAGTCAACTTATAAGTAAAACTATTGATCAAAATATGATTGTCTTTAAAGCTTTAGACAAGTGTTAGGTGAATGACCTTTCTGAAGAAGACGTAAAACTCATTCATGTTGAATTAGAAAAAAAAATTTCCTTTAATGTTAAAGGGATTACAGAAGGAAGGTTTGATTAGTTCAGCAGTAGATAGAGAGACCCTCAACAAAACTGTATGGTTCTGATGAACAGTATTCTGATGTTTATACAAAAGCTGGATGTGGCTTGTATGTTTTTGCAAGTAATGATGTATTTGATACACCTACTGATAATCATATTTCTGCTCTCAGTAACTCATGTCTTTTGGGTTACAGTATCTGATGTGGATAATTATAATAAATCCTATGCGGTAATCATACCATGAGAAAGAAGACTCTGATAGCAGTTGCTGTTATAATAATTATTATTTCTGCTGGCACTGTCCTTGTATTCCAATATTATCCTACATTGCCACAAGCTATGATTTTGACTTTGTATTCAAACTACACTCCGCATATTGCAGAGAACTCTTTTGTTCGTCTAAGCCTCGATAAAGCCGTATATTCTCATGGAGAGCCAATCAAGATAACTGTACTCAACAAGTCACCGTACTCGTTAAAAGAAGGCGGTTCCAATAATGGGATCCTTGTATGGGATGTACCTGAACGTAAATCTGGTAATTGCGGTTACTATCCTGGCATGGAAAGTGAGATCATAAGTCACATACGTCCCCACACCTCTTTTTCTCCTACGTACCAACCACCTCCTGAATGTAGAATTATCAGAATAAGTCATAGCATGAGTGTATATCCAGAGGAATCCACATCTTGGGAACCGCAAATTGGTGATACCCATTTGTTTGTCTATGCAACCATAAATCCCCCATAATGCGTATCGGATTCCTGTTTCATACAAAAATACAACTCTCTTTGGAATAATGGATCGTGAAAACAACACCACTTCAAGTTATTATGTCTGGCAAATTCCGGTGTCTCATGCCATAAATTACAAATATAAGTCTTGGAATTGCACTTCTTTGAGTTTTTTTGATGATTAGATACTCTAAGAAAATTATCTCTGAGAATTTACTGGCAAATTCCGGCACTCAACTGATCAAAATTTATCAAACCCATCTAATCTGTGATGACTAATGATTTGAAAAAAAAGTTCGTGAGGATACACAATAGCTGTTATTGGATTTAAAAACTAAAACTAAAAGTTGCTAAAAATATTCAAAAGGCAAAATAAAAAACAGGCAAGTAGATTCTTTTTGAATTCAAACTCTATAGTTTATCTTAAAATGACTCCAATATCCATTAGATTTGTGTGGGTAGGCTTGGTTATGATATTTCCCTTTTGCTTTTGAAAAAACCTTCCCGAGTCATTGTTTTTGAGAAATTCCTTCATTATACTCAAATCCATTTTTGCATTCTCCGTTATTGCTCCTGCAAAAACAGAATTTCCATCAATTCCATCAGTACCTGCCGATGCAATGACCATTTTTTTTAATTTTTGGGTATTTTTTAACAGCCGCAAAACCAGTTCCTGGTTTCTTCCCCCCATTCCCTTTCCAAGTACTCTGACTGTAGTTTCCCCTCCAAAAATTATGCATGTCTTTTCGTTTTCTGAAATTTCTTTGAGAACTTTGATCACTGCCTCTTTAATGTCCCCAAAAAGTGACATCCTGCTGACCGTGTATCCCTTCTCTTTGGCCCTGTTTTGCATGGCCTCCAGACAGTTGTCATTGTTTGCAATAACGTAATTTTCAATTCTTGATTTTTTTGGCGCATTTGGATTCTCCTTTTTACTTCCTTCCTCCAAAAGCGCTAGAACCTCATCAGGCATCTTCCATCTGATCTTGTACCTGTCTATAATTTCCAAGGCATCCGAATATGTGGTGTCATCCATGTATGTTGTACCTGATGCAATAGATGACAAATCATCCCCTTGAACATCTGACATTACCAGACTTATTCCATGGCACTTTAGATTCTCAACTAGTTTTCCTCCCTTGATCTTTGAGAGATGCTTTCTTACACAGTTGATTTCTTGGATTACCGCCCCTGATTTTAGCAGGACATCTGTAGCATGAATCTTGTCTTCCAAGGTAATGCTGTCTGGCAGTGCCAAAAGTGACGACCCGCCACCTGACACTAGAAAAATTACCAATTCATCACTCCGCTTGTTTTGCACAAACTTTATAATCTCTTTAGCTGCTTTGACGCTGGTTTGATCCGGCTTTGGATGTCTGGAGTTGAAAATCTGAAATTTCTTACCCCTAATTTTTGATCTTGAGCCTTTGGGGATTACTATGATTCCGCTCTTTATTGGAACTATGGCATTTACTGCCCTAGTCATGGTGTCCCCTGCCTTTCCAAATGCTACTGAATAGATGCTTGAATATCCTGAAATATCAAGTGTTTTGCCCTCAACCTTGATTTTTTTTGGGGTTACAAATTTCGGAATAATGTTCTCAGGGTTTGCCGCTTGCAATCCTGACTCTAAAATTTCCAAGCAGTCTCTTCTCTTCTCTGTTGTTGCCAAATCATCAAAATTTTGAATAATCACGCTGTTTCTCACTAATGCAAGATATAATAACAATTAATGATGGCTTTGACTTATGCAAACAGTACGCATTCCAAAAGTTATCAATTTTGGAGAAGATGCACTTGGTCAAACAGAGTATCCAAAAAATGCTCTAGTTGTCACAACCGTTCCACCGGCATTGTCTGACAAATGGTTAGCAAAGATGGGTATCCAGGATTACATGCTGTATGACCAGGTAAAGCCAGAGCCATCCATTGAGGATGTCAATACTGTTATTTCACAATTCAAAGACAAGGATCCATCCTGCCTGATCGGGCTTGGTGGTGGAAGTTCCATGGATGTAGTAAAATATGCTGCACCTGAGATGAAAAAAGAAAAAATCCTAATCCCAACGACCTTTGGAACCGGAGCTGAAATGACTACATATTGCGTTCTGAAATTTGATGGCAAAAAGAAACTGTTACGCGAAGACAAATTTTTAGCAGACATGGCTGTAGTTGACTCATACTTTATGGATGGGACTCCAGAACAGGTCTTGAAAAATTCTGTCTGTGATGCATGTGCTCAAGCTACTGAGGGTTATGACAGTAAGCTCGGTAATGACTTGACAAGAACCCTATGTAAGCAGGCATTTGATATTTTGTATGATGCAATTATCAATGACAAACCAGAAAACTATCCATACGGATCAATGCTGTCTGGAATGGGCTTTGGTAACTGCTCTACGACACTTGGGCATGCATTGTCATACGTGTTCTCAAATGAAGGTGTACCTCATGGATATTCGTTATCCTCCTGTACTACCGTTGCACACAAGCATAACAAGTCAATCTTCTATGATAGATTCAAAGAGGCAATGACAAAACTTGGGTTTGATAAATTAGAACTCAAGGCTGATGTTTCAGAAGCTGCAGACACTGTCATGACTGATAAAGGGCATTTGGATCCAAACCCAGTCCCGATATCAAAAGATGACGTCATAAAATGTCTTGAAGACATCAAAGCAGGCAATCTTTAATCTTTTTTCTACTTTTTTTTGTTGGTACAACTATCAAATGTACCATTTTTTTTATATTGTAATTTTATTTTTTTATTCTTAATGGGCAGAATTGGATATGGGCTAATGGTATTTTTGGCCATCAGTGTATCCTTTGCTGCCTTGTCGATTCATGACAATTCTGCAATCTCTAGTCTTGTTTATGCCCATGATGGGGATGGGGATGGAATTGATGATGACACCTTGTTGCCTGTAGTTGATGAGGCATCAAGTGATCCTTTTCCTGGAAGCGGCGAGGACTTTGAGGCAGATTTAACTGCACTTGCAATTACCAGTGCAGGCGGTATCACTAACAGTACCGGTTCTGGACATGTGCATTTGCTGTGGAGTGAAAACCAAGAACGTTTACGATATAACATTGAATTAACCGGCATTTCTGTGGATACTAGTGCTGGCAGCAGTGCATTGGAGGCTGTAACCAAAATTCACATTCATCAGGGTGCAGCAGGTGCTACCGGGCCTCATGCTTTGAATATTTTTGGTGAACCGGCAGAAGATGATGATGAAATGAGAATTCATCTTGATGATAATGAGGTTCATGGGGTCTGGGGCGAAATTGACACTGGCAGCTTGACCTCTGATACTGCCCGTAGCAGACAGTTATCTGATATGAGAGAAAAATTATGTGATGGCCAATTATACTTTCAGATTCACACTAACTGGAATCCTGCTGGTGCAATTAGGGGCCAAATAGAGCCTCGCTCAGAATTGTGTGATTTTAATTTGGGACAAAGCGAGTTTTCATCCACACTTACTGCTGGCAAGGTAATTTTAGCTGGTGCTGATACTGCAAAGACCGGTGATGCTGTAACTGCAAGAGCCGAGGCACACTTTGACCACACACAAAGTGCGTTATTTTACAGAATCACTTTTTCAGATAATGTTAATCTGGATGGTACCGGAGGCATTGCCGGCAACGCACTTGAAAAATTGCATATCCATCAGGGTGCATATGATGAAGAAGGCGATCATTTGCTAAACGTATTTGGCTCCCCCTGTTTTGTATCTGGTCTGCCTGACCCGATTACTGATCCCTGCGATGATGCGCAAATGAAAGTAAATTTATCTGATAATAGCATCTCTGGTGTTTGGGATGATTCTGATAGAACTTTGGGTACTGGCACGACTGATCATTCCCGTTCCAAAAAAATATCTGATCATATAGGTGATTTGTGTAATGACAGATCTTATTTCCAGGCCCATTTTGGTGATGGCAATATTCGTGGCCAAATTGAGCTAGACAATCATGACTTGTGTGATTTTGATCCAAATCACAGTGACTTTGTATCTTTTATAACTGAAGATCAAATTGCAGGTGGCGGTACCAGAAGTGCTGCAACAGGTTCTGCTGATTTTAGATTCAGCTATCATGGGGACGAGTTGCAATATGACATCTATCTTAACGGATTGGATGCTGATGATGTACAAACATTAGCAACAACTGCTGATGATTTACATGCAGTTCATTTTCGTAATGCTCCTGTAGGTGTCAGTGGTCCCGTTCATTTGTTGAATATTTTTGGCGTTCCTGAATTTTCTGACAATGATTATATTTTGCAACCTGGAAACGGAACTATTTTTGGAATATGGGATGATGGCGATGAGGGATCTATTCCAAATGAAAATGAAAGAACCAAGAGATTAACTTCAAGCATAGATGCCTTGTGTTCAGATGAGGTCTACATTCATGTCAGTACCGTAGGATTTACAAATGGCGAAATTAGGGGTCAAATTCTAAAAACTCCTGAAAACGTATTATGTGACTTTAGAACAGATCAAGTCCCTGATTTTACAGCGACATTAAACGAATGTTATCAAATTCGAGCTGTTGTGGGTGCAAGCCATACTTGCCACGACGATGAGCCTGCCGGTCACGACCACGACGATGAGCCTGCCGGTCACGACCACGACGATGAGCCTGCCGGTCACGACCACGACGATGAACCTGCCGGTCACGACCACGACGATGAACCTGCCGGTCACGACCACGACGATGAACCAGACACCCATGGTCACGACGATGAACCAGACACCCACGGTCACGATGATGAACCTGCCGGTCACGGTCACGACGATGAACCAGACACCCACGACCACGACGATGAACCTGCCGGTCACGGTCACGACGATGAACCAGACACCCACGACCACGACGATGAACCTGCCGGTCACGGTCACGACGATGAACCAGACACCCACGGTCACGATGATGAGCCTGCCGGTCACGACCACGACGATGAACCAGACACCCACGGTCACGGCGATGAACCAGACACCCACGGTCACGACGATGAACCAGACACCCACGATGACAATGCAGACACCCACCGTCATGGTGGTTCAGGTATTAATCCTGAGGCTAAAGTAAGCATGTGGTTTAATGATGCCTATGATCAACTTTACTATGAATTACAATTTACCGGAGTTGATACTACTAAACAACAAACCTTGAACAATACTTCTGATGATTTACACAAAATCCACGTCCATAACGGTACTGACTTGGATGTTTCAGGAAATCATGCGTTTAACATACTGTTCCCATCTGATGATCCTGATGTTATAATTAATAATGGAACTCGTGTCGTTTCTGGTATTTGGGGTGATGATGCATCTGATGCAGTAAGTCTTGGCCCAACTGCTGGTGACACTTTGAGTGATTACTATTCTGAACTGTGTAATGGTGATCTGTACTTTCAAATTCATAATGCTTCTGCTGGTGTTGATCAAAGGATGATTCGCGGACAGATTGAGGTTAATGGTCATGATAATGCTGTTTGTGATCCCCCTTCGCTGTTATCTGCCAGAGCTGTTTCTGACACCAAAATCTTGCTTTTGTTTGACAAAGCATTGAGTTATTCTACGAATGCTCCTTTCACAATGTTGGAAATGCCTGTTGGTACCCAAATAGCAATCACATCTAATGTCACATCTGTTGATCCCTTAGGAAACGGGCTTGTAACAATTAACCTGCCTGCTTTATCTTTGACAAACGTAAATTCTACTGGAACTTTGGTTCTTTCTGGCATTCATGATTTGCTTGGAATTGCCTATGATGGACCTAGCCGTATCACTGTTGACAATGCACTAGGCAATGTTCCGCTACAAGTTTCACCCACATCTTCTACGGTCTCTATTACTGCTGATTCTCAATTATCTGATCTTGTAATTCCTGATGATGTTGAATCTAAATTAGATCTTAGTTCCACTATTACTAATCCCCAAGTTGGAAAAACAAGAATCACTCTGTCTAATGCATTAACTGTTTTATCTGCAAACAATACTGATGATAAAGTATCTGTAGAACTTCCGGCTGGCCTTCAAGTTACTGGAAATTCCATAGATTTTGATGGACTCTTAACCTTGCCTTCCTCATCTACATCTTCCTGTACCACTAGCTTTAACGCCGGGGAGAATTCTATAAGCTGCATAGAACTAGGTGTGCCTGGAATTGCTTTAGATCTAAACATTCCCGTAAAAATTAATCTTGTGGGCGATGCTGGAAATCGTGCATTCTATAGCAATGGTGCACAACGAATTGAAATTGCCGCCGAATGCGATGATGCAAACACGCCTAATGTTAACGGTGTAGTGATTGCTAATACTGGTCCAAATAGAGAATGCCATTTTGACGATTATGCTAATGATGCCCTAGTCATTTGGACTTCTCACCTGTCTCAGTTTGGAAGTTGGGTTGATAATCCTAGCAGCACTCCTTTTAGTGGCGGTAGTAATAGTGGCGGTGGCCGTGGTGGACTGAGTGCTTTGCTGAATCCCAGTCTGATTTTGTACAATACATGTGATGCCAATTCTGATGGCGTCGCAAGGATTATCACTTCTTCCTCTATTTCCCGTGGTGAAATTCTTACCAATATTCATGCTGATAACAACCTTATTCGTACAATTGATGTAACTGAGGATGTTTCATATCTTAATTATATTGATAGTGTGGCTTCTGCAGGATTTACCTATCGTGTATTTGATGCAATAATTCCTTTTGACGTTGACAAGTTTTGGGTTACTGTATATGATAAATCTGATATGGGATTCTATACTGCTCATTTGGTAAAGATCCCCAAAAACGCTTGTTTTGGCTCTAATGAACCATTTCCATTAAGAGATGATGCTCAATATCTTAAACCATTTGAGCCTCTTGAAATTTCTACGTCTTTGCATAACGTGGAATCCTTAATGCATGATGAATCTGTCGCTTTGGTTGAACCCTTTGTACATGAATCTGTATCTATGGAACCAAAACCACCTGTACCAGAATCCAACATCGTGACTTCTGAACCACCTGTACCAGAATCCAACATCGTGACTTCTGAACCACCTGTACCAGAATCCAACATCGTGACTTCTGAACCACCTGTACCAGAATCCAACATCGTGACTTCTGAACCACCTGTACCAGAATCTGCTTTGAAATCCGACGCATCTGAGTCATCCGGTCCTGCCCCCACCTGTGGGGTTGGCACAGTATTAGTTGATGGATACTGTCAAGTTGCTGCAACTCCTAAATCCGACGCATCCAAGTCATCTGAACCTGCCCCCACCTGTGGGGTTGGCACAGTATTAGTTGATGGATACTGTCAAGTTGCTGCAACTCTTAAATCCGACGCATCCAAGTCCCCTGAACCTGCCCCCACCTGTGGGGTTGGCACAGTATTAGTTGATGGATACTGCAAAGTCACTGTAAATGATGATGCAGAATTAAATATTGAGAAAAAGCCAGTTGGCTTGTTGGAACAACTTTTGAGTTGGTTTGTATCATGAAATTATCTTATATTGTAATCTTATTTTCAATGTCATTTTTGATATATGCCACACCTGTCTTTGCTGATCATGGCAGTAGCGGAGGAGGTAGGGGCGGAGGCTGTTCTGGAGATTGCATTCCACCTTCTATGGGACTGATTGAAAACTATGTTCAGGGTGTATCTGATGGGCTAATAATCAATGACGAATCTTTTACTGTTGATCATTATACACAACAAATTCCTACACAAAGTGCGGCAATAGGCCAACCTCTTCAAATCACTCTAAACATTTATGAAAACTCTGGCGCATTTTATCTGTCTACAGTAAAATTGATGCTTGGCCAGAATGAAGAATTCGTTGGCGGACAGCTAATACCCGTTTCTGATGTTCAAATTGTTTGGGAACAGACCCTTGATGGCACTGAATCATTTTATGTATCTGATGGCTCAGAACTAATCTCTGATGTCAGTGTTACCTCTTTTGTTGATGGAGATCCTGTAACTGAAAAAGTAATTGCACTCACATTTAGCTTTACTCCTACTTCTGATTTTGATGCAAGTCCCATTGTGGTAAACATGTGGGATCATAATCGCTCTGCTTGGACTAATTATTTTCAAAACGCACTAGAGATTGATTCGGACCCCCCTTCTCCAGGATTGGTATCTTTTCAAAAAAATTCCGAACTAAATTTGCCTGCCTGGGTAAAAGATAATGCCGGTTTTTGGGCTGATGGCCTAATTGATGATTCCACGTTTATTGCTGCAATAAAATATTGCATGGATGCCGGTCTTGTTGAAATTCCTGATCTGCCTGAATATTCCCCTGACAGTGTCTTTTCTTTTGTCGATGTCTCTAAAGGACCACAACACTATCTTGATCGATACTACAATGAGCCCTCATACAAAGAATGGTTTGACAGTCATTTCCCAGATTCTACTATTGAGATGGCTGTGGGCTTGGATTCTGTCTCTGATGCCAAAATCCCTGACTGGATACGACATAATGCGGGTTGGTGGGCAGATGAGCAGATTGATGATGACTCTTTTGTAAGCGGAATTAAATATCTAGTTGAAAATGGCATTCTTGTTGTTTAATTTTTAAAATTTTACACGCCTTTAACGAAATTCGTTTATCTGTTTGCCTGTATACCATCTGTTTTGAAAACTTATTTACTCTTACTCTTTGTTGTAAGTATACTTGACTCAAAACAAGCTGAAATTTGGTATTCAAAACGGTCTTAACGTTGCAAGGGCAGGCTATACTGAGGATCAAATCCTAACTGCCTGCATGCTTGCCGATAAAACCGGCTATGATTCTATCTTTTATATGGATCACACAAATGTCCCCCAATGGAAAAATGCAACCGTCCTTGATCCTTGGGTTATGCTATCTGCAATTGCAGCTGTAACAAACAATGTCGAGTTGGGAACATGTGTCACTGATGCAATCCGAAGACATCCTTCAAACATTGCATTGGCTGCAATTACCCTTGATAGGGTTTCTAAGGGAAGAGCCATACTTGGAATTGGTGCAGGCGAGGCTCAAAACTTGAAAGAATTTTGCATTCCGTTTGAAAAACCCGTTTCAAAATGGGCAGAGCAAATCGAAACCATTCATACGCTATACAAATCCAACCCTGATAACACTGTGGATTACAAGGGAAAATACTATCAACTTGAAGGCGCATGTCTGCAGGCACCTCCGATTAGAAAGCCGCATCCTCCCACATACATGGCATCTGGCGGCAAGCGTACCCTTGCACTGACTGGCAAGCTTGGAGATGGGTGGCTGCCAATAGGTTACACCCCTGAGCTATTTGAAGATCACAAAAAGCAGATTGAAGTTTCAATGGATGCAAACAACAGGACCCAAGAAGACAAGGACAATTTCCAATTTGCATTAGATATTGATGTTTATTTCTCCGAAGATGCAGAGGCCTCTTGGGCCAAAATGAAAGAAGCAGTCAAAGTAAGTCTGTTCAAGCCTGAAATTCTGAGGGTTCATGGACTAAAAGAAATTGAAGGGTTTGATTTTGTAAAGTACTTTACAGAGTATTCAATGTCTGATCAAAGTTGGATTGTAAAGATGAGAGAGGCTGCAACCAAAATTCCTGATGCAATAGCACGCTCATCTACTGCCGTTGGTACACCTGAGGATATAATTCCCACATTTGAGAGATTCATGGATGCTGGTGTAAATCACTTTGTAATTAGATTCTGGGGCAAGAATTACTTTGGCTCTATTGATAAATTTGCAAGTCATGTGATGCCTGTGCTGCGTGAAAAAGCCAGGCAATAATGTTGTTTTCTATCACGCACAGCAAGTAATTTAGTTTGCCTTGTTTTACATGTCATCATGGATGAAGATCTTTCCGAACTTGTAAAAAAATGTCTTGATCTTTTAGAAGAAAACCTTGAGGTTTTAGCTGGTTTTGAATCTGATTTGGATGATCAAAAGGAAGACGAGCTGACTCCTGACATGGAACTTTACAGCCTATATGATATGGCCGAAGATGTTGCAGATTCTGCAAAACTCAGACGTGCAGAGTCTAATTTTACTAGAAGACAAGCTGAAAATTCTCTATGATTTATGCGGCCTTTTGTTCTTTGTAAATGATTTGGCCCTGCGCTTTTTCTTTTGTTTTTCCAGTCTTTTTCTTGTCCGTTCTGTTGCATTAGTTGAGCCCTGAATAATCTTTGTCTTGCTTCCATCCTTTAGCATGATCTCCTTTCCTTTGAACCTAAATTCAACGTCCCTGCATTTGATATAGTACCTCCTTAGGCAAAAAAATATTCTGTTGTTTGTCCCATGCATTTCTTTGACTTCCTTTGATTTTTTTAGTTCGTTGAGAATGTTTCGCAATAATCCTTTGTCAATGTCTGTAATTCTGTGCAGTTCCCGAAACCAGATGAATCTTGATTCTGATCCCCATTCTTCTAAAATATCAAGCATTTTCTTTGTTGCCGTCTCCCGCTCTTCATCACATTTACTCATTTCTTTGCATTTGAACGGTCCTAAATTTAGCAATTTACATTAATGAAGAATTTGAATGATAAGAGTCAAGTTTTAGAATGTTGCCTGTTTTTGATTATTCTTGCAATGTCGTTTTATGGGCAATAAATTTAAAACCAAATGCAATGAATTAGAATGCCGAATTCTGGAAATTAAGGCAATGGCCAAAGAACTAGATGAGGAAGAGTAGCAGTCTATTTCTTTGATCTTGTTCTTCTTTGTTTGATTCTGGATTTTGTCACTTTGACTGACTGTCTTTGATTCCTTTCCATCTTCTTTGCTATTGAGTCAACCTGCTTGATTATTTTTGCCTGCATCTCCCCTGATCTTGTTTTTAGTAACTTTTTTTTTAGTTTCTTTAGTTGATCAGAGTATGCCTTGAAATCTTTTTGCAATTCGTCAAGATATGGGTCGTCCATAAATTTTTTTTGGCTGATGTGTGTTTTAGAGGTTTCTTTGATCAGGGTTTATAATATTATTTTACCTGCTCTAGTGTGTGCAGCTAACCGGAATTCTTCAAATCAAATCCCATGAGAAGGTAAAGGAATTTTTACACCAGGAACACGTTGGCCGCATCTCTAGCATAGATGAAAACGGGTTTCCCCAAATCATACCCATGAACTTTGTATTTCTTAATGATACAGTCTATATGCATTCTCATGTAAGGGGAGAAAAACTCGATAATATTTCCCGAGACAACAAGGTGGGATTTGAAGTCGACAAAGAATTGGAGTTCTTGCCCTCTTATTTTGAGGATCCCCATAATGCATCGCTGGCTGATACCTTGTACATCAGCGTTGTAATCAAGGGCATATCCTCCCTTGTATCTGACAGAGAAGAAAAGACCCTTGCACTAAATGCCTTGATGGAGAAATATCAGCCTGAAGGACAGTATGACCCACTTGAATCCCACATGCGCGTCCTGGATGCCGTATCTGTGATCAAAATCACTCCTAAAACCCTTCATGGAAAATATAAGATTGGCCAGCACCTAGGATCAGATGATCGACTGCGCTTGGCTCAGAAGATCCTCAAGCGAAATTCCCCATCTGCATCAGAGACTCTGAAAATTATGGGATTTGAGGTAACTGATACAGGACTAAATATGGTTGATGAGCCCGTCTGGTGATCTTTTTTTGATATCACCATTGCTTTAAATTCAGTTTTTAGGGATTTACTTTGTTGGAACAGATTACTGCCTTTGAGCTAACGTCTGGCTATTCCCCGACCGGGGATCAGCCTCAGGCCATTGATGCCTTGGTTTCTGGCGTGAAGAAGGGAACCGTTCAGACTTTGCTTGGTGTGACTGGGAGCGGAAAGACTTTTTCTGTGGCAAACGTGATTGCACGAACCGGGAAAAATACCCTGGTAATCTCTCACAACAAGACGCTTGCAGCACAGCTTTATTCTGAACTAAAACAATTTTTTCCAAAAAATAACGTTGGCTATTTTGTATCTTATTACGACTATTATCAGCCTGAAAGCTATCTGCCTCAAACAGATACCTATATTGAAAAGGATACCCAAATCAATGAGCAAATTGAAAAATTAAGATTAGAGGCAACTGCCATGCTGCTCTCTGGGGAGCCGACAATCATCGTCTCTACCGTATCCTGTATCTATTCTCTTGGCAACCCTAAAGACTGGGAAGACCTGGCAATTACCCTTAATTCCGGTGATCAAATAAAGAGAAGTGACATCATTAGAAAGTTCATAGATGCCAGATATGAAAGAAATGATACTGAAGTAGCTCCTGGAAATTTCAGGGTAAAGGGGGATACCATTACTGTAACTCCTGCATACTCTGAGGATTTAGTCAGAATTTCCATGTTCGGGGATGAAATAGAAAAGATTGCCCTGCTAGACCACGTCTCATTAAAAGAAAAACGTAAAATTTCCCAAATGAAGATTTATCCTGCAAAACATTATCTCATTGCAAAAGATATCCGCAAAAAGGCAGTCCAATCAATCAAATCTGAGTTAAAATCCCGCCTGCCTAAACTAAACGAACTAGAAAGGCAGAGACTGGAGATGAGGACAAAATATGATCTAGAGATGATTGAAGAGCTGGGATATTGCTCTGGCATTGAAAACTATTCAAGGCATTTTGATGGACGAAAAGCTGGAGAAAAGGCATTCTGTCTTATGGATTTTTTTGGGGATGACTATCTCTTGGTAATTGACGAATCCCATGTTACGCTGCCACAGCTTCATGGAATGTACAAGGGTGATCATTCCAGAAAAAATGAGCTGGTCACATATGGGTTTAGGCTTCCAAGCGCATTTGATAACCGTCCACTAAAATTTGAAGAGTTTGAAGAATACATCCAAAATACCATCTTTGTATCTGCCACTCCTGCAGAATATGAAAAAAAAATTTCATCCCAGATTGCCGAACAGCTTGTAAGGCCGACTGGACTGCTTGATCCCTTAGTTGAGGTCAGGCCCACCAGGGATCAAATGGATGATTTAATAAGAGAAATCAACAAAAGATCTGCCAATTCTGAGCGTGTCCTGGTGACCACCCTGACCAAACGCATGGCAGAAGACCTGGCCGAATACCTGTCAAAAAAACAGGTCAGAGTCAGATACATGCACTCGGAGATAGAGGGACTGCAGAGAACTGAGATAATTCGGCAGTTGCGCTTGGGGGAATTTGATGTCTTGGTGGGAATTAACCTTCTTAGGGAAGGCCTTGATATTCCCGAAGTCTCACTGGTTGCAATTTTAGATGCTGACAAGGAGGGTTTTTTGAGAAATTTTACTAGCCTGATTCAGACCTGCGGGCGTGCTGCAAGAAATGCAAATGGAACCGTAATCATGTATGCTGATAGCACTACACAGTCCATGAAAAATGCCATCAATGAAACCAAACGCCGTAGGGAAAAACAGATGCAGTATAACAAAAGGCACAATATTGTTCCAAGGACTATTACAAAGTCTGTCCCTTCTCAGGAGGTTGCCCTAGATGATTCAAAGTTAAAATCAATGCATGACCTCAACACTGAAATGATTGACTTGGAGGCACAAATGACAAAATCCTCCGCTGAATTGGACTTTGAGCGTGCCATTGAGTGCAGGGATAAAATTGAGCGGATAAAAAAGGAGATTGAGTTTAAAAATGACCGAAAATAAACTAAAAATTCGCGGAGCAAGACATCACAACCTAAAGAATTTGGACATTGATATTCCAAAAAACAGGTTGGTTGTAATTAGCGGGCTGTCTGGTTCTGGAAAATCCACCCTAGCTTTTGATACCATTTATGCCGAGGGCCAGAGACGATACGTTGAGTCACTTTCGGCTTATGCCCGCCAGTTTTTAGAGATGATGGACAAGCCTGATGTTGATTCAATAGATGGTCTTTCTCCTGCAATTTCCATTCAGCAAAAAACTACCAGCAAAAATCCCCGTTCCACTGTTGGAACCACTACTGAAATATATGACTATATGCGGCTATTGTTTGCAAGGATTGGCATTCCCTACTGTACCAACTGTGGACGCAAGGTATCAACCCAGTCCATAGAGAGAATCTGTGATTCTGTACTCAAGGACTTTTCAGGTAAAAAAATTCTCATTTTGGCCCCCATTGTTCAGAGAAAAAAGGGCACATATGAAAAATTATTTGAGCAGATCAAAAAGGACGGATATTCCAGAATCCGTCTAAACGGTGAAATTTTGAGCCTAGATGGCGATGATGAGATTCCTCTCCTTGATAGGCAAAAATGGCACAATATTGAGATAGCAGTTGACAGGATCACCACTGAAAAATCAGAGAGATCGAGGCTTTTTGAGGCCATACAGACTGCCATCAAGGCATCAAAGGGAGACGTGATGATTGCAACTGACAAGTCTGAAAAAATCTTTTCGCAAAACAACGCATGCCCCTATTGCGGTCTGACTGTAGGGGAGCTAGAACCCCGCTCATTTTCCTTTAACTCTCCGTTTGGCATGTGCAAGACTTGTAATGGATTGGGCGTAAAAATGGAATTTGACGCTGATTTGGTTGTTCCTGATAAAACCAAATCCATTTTGGATGGGGCCATTGTCCCATGGAGCGGAAGATTCTCTGCATTTAGGCGACAGTCATTGCGGGCAGTCGGAAAAAAGTATGGCTTTGATTTAATGACGCCTTTTGATAAAATAAAGTCCAAGCATCTCCAAATTATTTTACACGGGACCGACGATCTGATTGATTTTACGTATCGCTCAAAGTCTGGCGATTCCTCCTGGCAGTCAACTAACAGTTTTGAGGGTGTCTTGTCTAATTTACAGCGCACATTTATGGAAACAGACTCTGAGTCCAAGCGAGAGTGGCTAAAGCAGTTCATGCGGGACACTCCGTGTATTGCATGTGATGGCAAGAAGCTAAAACCCGAATCCCTTGCCGTCAAGATTAATGAAAAGGGAATAATGGAGGTATGCAACATGTCCATTGATCACTGCTTTGACTTTTTCTCCTCACTGAGACTAACTGCAAACGAGCAACATATTGCAAGGGATGTCCTAAAAGAGATCAGAGAACGCCTTGAGTTTTTAATGAACGTTGGACTAAACTATCTTACCCTAAACAGGCTAAGCTCCACGCTGTCTGGCGGCGAATCCCAAAGAATTCGGCTGGCAACTCAGATTGGCTCGAATCTGACCGGGGTGCTTTATGTTCTTGATGAGCCCACCATTGGATTGCATCAGCGAGACAATACCCGGCTCATAAAAACGCTAAACAAGCTGCGAAATTTGGGAAATACAGTCATAGTTGTAGAGCATGACGAAGAGGTCATACGAAACTCAGACTGGATGGTTGACCTGGGCCCTGGTGCTGGCATCCATGGAGGCAGTGTTGTCTTTGAGGGCACCGTACAGCAAATTCTTAAAGACGCAAAATCCGTAACTGGCAAGTATCTGAAAAACAATTCCCTGATAAGCCTAGATGAGAAGACTCGCAGTCCCTCCGGGTCCCTGACTATAAGGAAGGCCTCTGAAAACAATCTAAAAGAGATTGACGTTGAAATTCCCTTGGGTCTTTTTGTTTCTATTACCGGCGTTTCAGGTTCTGGAAAATCAACTTTAATCAATGATATCTTGCTAAAATCACTGGAAAATCATTTTTACAAATCCACTGTCCGGCCTGGAATGCACAAGAGCATTACGGGTCTGGAAAATATTGACAAAGTAATTGCCATTGACCAGTCCCCCATCGGACGAACTCCCCGTTCAAACCCTGCAACCTACATTGGCGCCTTTACCCCCATCCGTGAACTTTATGCGCACACTGCATTATCCAAAGAGCGCGGATATGCACCAGGGCAATTTTCATTTAATGTCCCTGATGGCAGATGCTTTGCCTGTGATGGAGACGGCGTAAAGCAAATTGAAATGCAATTTCTCTCTGATGTCTATGTAAAGTGTGATGAGTGTAAAGGAAAGCGATACAACACTGAAACACTGTCTGTGCTGTACAAGGGCAAAAACATTTCAGATATTTTGGACATGACAGTCTATGAGGCGCTCAATTTCTTTGAAAATATTCCCGCAATTCAACGCAAGCTACAGACAGTTTATGATGTTGGATTGGGATATATCAAACTTGGACAGTCCTCTACCACCCTGTCTGGAGGCGAAGCCCAAAGGGTAAAACTTGCATCTGAACTATCCAAGCGCGGAACCGGAAAAACCCTGTATGTTTTAGATGAGCCTACCACGGGATTGCACTTTGCAGACGTTCAAAAACTGCTTGACGTTCTTAACCGCCTTGTTAATCTTGGCAACACAGTCGTTGTTATAGAGCATAATATGGATGTGATAAAAAATTCTGACTGGATAGTTGATCTTGGGCCTGAGGGCGGTGATGAGGGTGGCAAAATTGTTGCTACTGGCACTCCAAGGGACATTGTAAAGGCCCCCGGAAGCTATACTGGAAAATATCTCAAGAAATTGTTAAAAAAATGACCTTTGATATCTCTAAAGTTACAATCCCGACAGATCCCGGAATTTATCTGATGAGGGACTCTGATGATAAAATAATCTACATTGGCAAAGCAAAGAACTTGAAAAACAGGGTTCGGTCTTATTTTAACAAGAATCAAAATTACAAGACGCAAAAACTAGTCGAGCACATCTCTGAGATTGAGTTTGTCTTAACTGATAATGAAAGCGAGGCTTTTCTTTTAGAGTCAAACATGATCAAAAAGTATCGGCCCAGATTCAATATTGAGCTAAAGGACCAGCAAAGGTATACGTATCTTAGAATCTCTGATGAAAAATTTCCCCGACTATTGGTTGCAAGACGCACCAGGGATGGAAAATTTTTAGCCAAGGGAAAAACTTTTGGGCCTTTCACGCAAGGCAGCTCCAAATTACTGACTATTGGCACATTAAGAAAGGCATTTCAAATACGAATCTGCAAAACACTTCCAAAAAAGGTTTGTCTGGAATATCACTTGGGAAACTGTGAGGGTCCCTGCGAGTTTGAGGACGCTCAAGACAGGTATCCCAAGCATGTTTCTGCATTGGAGGATGTTCTTAAGGGAAAAAACCAAACCCGGATTTTTACCAAAAAATTAGAGGAAGAGATGCAACAGGCAGCAAAATCACAACAGTTTGAGCGTGCAAAAGACATTCGCGATACTCTGATTAGACTTGGAAGCCTGCAAACTAGGCAAAAAATGGAATACGTTGAAAATTCTGATGAGGAATACTTTGGGATAGGCATCCAAGAACAGTCCGCATCTGTGATGAATTTTAGGATGATTAATGGCGTGATTAGGGACAGCGATAAATTCTTTTTTGATCTGGTAGGTGATAATTCTTTTTCAAATTTTCTATACCAGTATTATTCAACCCATAAAATTCCCAAATTCATCTTTGTTAGTGAATTGCCTGAAAATCACAAGTTGCTAGAATCCTTATTCTCTGAGCAATCCGGCTTTAATGTACAAATACTATCCCCGATTAGGGGCAAGAAAAAGGACATTATTAATCTGATTTTAAAGAATATCCAATTAATCCATTCAAAAGGTGGGGATCCCGGGCTAGTTGAACTAAAAGAAGTTCTTAGTCTGCCTGCAATTCCAAATGTCATTGAGTGTTTTGATATCTCTAACCACGGTGCTGATTTTGCCGTAGGATCAATGTCTAGATTTGTTGGCGGGGTTCCAAACAAATCCGGATATCGTAAATTTAAAATCAAAACTATCTCTGGGCGAGATGATTTTGGAATGATTAATGAAGTTATAAAAAGACGTTACTTTAGGTTACTGGAGGAAAAGTCTGAGCTTCCTGATTTGATTGTAATTGATGGCGGTAAGGGACAACTCAGTTCGGCTGTTAGTGCTTTAGAATCCCTTGGCTTGGATCTGCCCTGTATCTCTTTGGCAAAAGAAAACGAGCAAGTCTATGTACCTAAAAATAAAAATCCCATAGTCATTCCAAAATACAATTCCTCTTTGAAGATTCTGCAGTATGCCCGGGATGAAACCCATAGATTTGGTGTGGCATATAATCGAACAATAAGGAAAAACAAGATAAGATAAAAATAAGAAAAAAGGAAAAATTTTGGTCAGTTCACTGTAACACTGCCAATCATCCATGGATGAACCATACAGAAGTAATCGAAGCTGCCTGGTTCATCAAATGTAAATGAATAATTTTCATCTACCATGACCAGACTACTATCAAATGCACCAGATGGACCATCAGCCGGATTTCCGCCTGTCACTGTGTGCACTGCTGTGTCAAGATTAATCCATTCTACTGTATCTCCAGCATTAATTGTGATATCTTCTGGAATGTAGCATGCATTATTCTCTTCACATCCTACAAATGAAGTTCCTACTGGAATATCAACAATGTGTGTTGTTGGTCCTGCTGGCTCTTCCATCATGACTTCTTCTTCCATCATGCTAGATTCTTCCATCATGCTAGATTCTTCCATCATGCTAGATTCTTCCATCATGCTAGATTCTTCCATCATGCTAGATTCTTCCATCATGCTAGATTCTTCCATCATGCTAGATTCTTCCATCATGCTAGATTCTTCCATCATGCTAGATTCTTCCATCATGCTAGATTCTTCCATCATGCTAGATTCTTCCATCATGCTAGATTCTTCCATCATGCTAGATTCTTCCATCATGCTAGATTCTTCCATCATGCTAGATTCTCTTGGAATCGAACTTGTTGACGAATTATCAGCAGAAGCTCCCATAACTGCAATTCCTACACCGACTAGTGTAATTGCAATTGAGAATACTATTGCTGCTTTGTCTATACTTGCCATAATTGATCCATGACTTGATACATGCTAAATAAATCTAATCGTTTTAAATCGTATATTGTGCTAATTTTTACAAATAATTTCTCTGAAATATGATATTTTCGTAATTTAATTTTCAAAACATTGATTTTGTAATATTATTGAAGTTTTTATCAGTTTTTTAATAATTTTTTGAAAATTCTACATGATCGCTTTAATTGAACATTCAGTGTTGTCAATTATGTTCAACGAACTTTTTTTTTATCATTCTTGTATGTAGCTAAATTACAAACTGCAAATGAGATCTCACCAAATAACTAATCGTTTTTGGTCTTAATCTCTTTTGCATTAGATGTTCTTCCTACAGCTAAATTTCCTTGCAAATTAATTATCTCCAATCTGACACTTGGTTTTCTTTAAACGATTAACTGGCTAATGAACGCTTTTTGTTTTTTGCCAAGTTCATCTTTTAATCTCCACATTTGTTGTAAATTGATCAAACATTTCATTTGTGTCTGTTTTTATTTTGATCCCATCTTCATTTTTGATTATGAATACCCTATGCCACAGAACAATCCTGTGTGGTGTGCTGTATGCTTTGATTGCAGATCTGTCACTTTATTTCTGTAAATCTCTATGTGTACCTGATTTTGATCAACAATTGATCGATTTGTTTGAATAATCAAAGAGATTTTCTCTGAATTGCAGTCCGAATAAAAAACATGGCGCAATTGTCAACCAAAAAGGGGTTTTTTGTCTATATATTTTGAATACCCTCCTTATGATCATAGTTTGAAAAGTCTAGACATGCTTGAGTCCCACTCCTTCTTCTCAAAGGTGGTAGATGAACTAGTAGAGTCCTCAGAATATGATCCTGAATTAGCCAATGGGATAAAATGGCTAGATCATGAGGCACGCAAAAAGGGCATTACCTTTTATGAAATGATCTTTGAGGTACTGTACAAACACAATGTAGACTCTACGGCAAAAGATTGGCTTAGTACAAGAAATTAAAACTACTTTCTCAAGTCTAGCGTTTTGTATTCGCAACCCTGCGGTCCGCAATATTTTCCAACATAGACTGCCTTGGGTCTGTACAGTGCCGGTTTTGGCGCGGCCTCTGCAAACTTTTCTTCAATGATGTGGGCTGCCCAGCCTGCAACCCTGGAAATTGCAAATATTGGCGTGTTAAGATCCACTGGAATTTTTAGCATATAGTAAATTGATGCACTGTACAAATCCACATTTGGATAAATCTCTTTGCCCTTTTGGGATTTCATTTCTGAAATGGTAGCAGTCTCTATTTTTTCTGTAATTGCAAACCATGGCTCTTTGGTTTTTTCTGCAAGTTTCCTTGATAGTTCTTTTAGCACTTGGGCCCTTGGATCATATGTTCTGTACACTGCATGGCCCATTCCCATAATTCTGTTTCCTGCGCTCATGCTTTTTTTGATCCATTCCTCTACTTTGTCCATGCTTTCAATTTCCAAAAGCATCTTCATGACTTCGGTATTTGCTCCTCCGTGCAGTTCTCCACTGAGTGCGCCTATTGCTGCACTGGCTGCTGAATACATGTGGGCCCTCGTTGATGCAACCTGCCTTGCCGTAAAAGTCGATGCATTAAAAGTGTGATCTGCATGAAGAATCAGACACACGTCAAATATCTTCTCAACCTCCGAATCCGGCTTTACTCCTGACATCATGTACAGAAAGTTTGCCGCATGATTTAGGGATCCGTCAGGTTCTACTGGCTCTAACCCGTTTCGTATTCTCTGCCAGCTTGCAATGATGGTCGGAACTTTGGCAATAAGATTTATCGCCTTCTCATAGCTGGCATCCTTGTTTGAAAATTCTTCATCATAATACCCTGCAAGTGCAGATACGAATGCCTGAAGCATGTCCATTGGATCTGCATCCTTTCTCCAGTTTCCCATGTTTTTTTGCATTTGCTTTGGAATGTACCTTGCATCCACTAATTTTGCATTAAATTCGTCTAATTCCTGCTTTGTTGGAAGGTTGTCATATAGTAACAGGTACGCTGTTTCCTCAAACGTTGAATTTTTTGTAAGATCTAAAATGTCAAATCCCCTGTAGATGAGCTTGCCTTTTTCTCCGTCGATGTTTGAAATTTTGGTATCGGCTACCTCAATGCCGCGCAGACCGATATTTTTTGTCTCCATGCTGAGCCTATGTGAAAATCTTCTATTATGTTTTTGCTAAAATCGTGTCTATGAATTTAGCATTTAGTCTAATATGACAACTTTTGGTAATAAATGAGAATTTTTAATCAAAAATTAAATGACCCCCAAAGAGCGTGAACATCTAAAAAAACTAGATGAGATGGTGCTTGGCGCATCACCTGAGAAATTAAAAGAAATTCAAGAAGTTGATCAGCAAACCCAGATGGACGGGCTGTCATTTTGTGATGTATACATTGATTCAAGTTCCTTGATTAACCAAAGCATCAAGAAGCCTTTTAGAAAGTCCTGATTTTTATTCTTCATTTAAATGAGGGCTCGTGATTTTTTAATCTGTATTGGCTGCCGTATCCAAACCCAAGAAACCTGTCAAAAAAAAGGCTGCTAGCCCAAGGCCTAAAAAAACAGCCATCAAGCCTGCGGCCAAAAAGGCAGCCAAAAAAACTGCCGCTAAAAAAACAACTGGCAAGCCTACAACAAAAAAAGTAACCAAAAAAGCTTCTAAAACGCAGCGGACAAAGGTTATCTGCATTTCCCACAAGGAGGACTGTGACGGAATCAGTTCTGCTGCATTAATCCGACAAGCGTTTGGCGGTGATGCAATCCTCGTTGACTATCCTGGGCAAATGGAGGCATTAAACCAGGTAGCTTTAGATGAAAAATTAAAGTCATTGTTCATATGTGACTTGGGATTAAGTAAAAAGACCCAGGATGAATTCGTTGATATTCTGACTGCCCTGAGAAAAAACAAGGTTTCAGTTACTTATATTGATCATCATGATATTGATCCGGCCGTTGTAAAATCCCTAGAAAAAATCAAGGTCAAGGTAATTCATGATATTCACGAGTGTACCACTGTCCAGGTTTACCATGCCTATTCGTCCAGACTTGAAGATCACGCCTCTTTTGTTGCAACATGTGCTGCAATCACTGACTATATGGAGGATAGCCCACTTGGTTCAAAACTGCTTCAAATCTATGACCGTCAATTTGCTTTGATTAGTGCAACTGTCATGACTTATAATATTGTAGGACGCCAAAGGGAGCCTGATTATTTGCAGTATCTGGTTGAAGAACTGGCCGATTCAAAGTTCCCTCATGACATTCCAAATACTTTTGAGTTTGCGCAAATTCAAGTGGAAAAACTATCTCAGATGATTGCCAAAGTAAAGAAAGGAATGAAGACCATGTCAAATCTTGGCCATATGGAGATTCTGGATTCTGGTGCAAGCGGCGCTGTCAATTTTGTAATGGGTCTCTCCGGAAAAGATGTTGGCGTGGCCTACAAAGAGCGCGTTGATCATGGCATCTATGCCGTCTCAGTCCGAGGTTCCAAAAATTGCAAAGTTCACCTGGGCAAAATTGTAAATGTCTTGGCAACCAGTCTTGGCGGTTCTGGTGGCGGCCATGATAAAGCATGCGGGGCCGTAGTTCCCAAACCAAAAATAAAAAAATTCATTACAGAACTAAACAAAAAAATAAGATAGTTACTGCAGGAACCTGGGAATCCTCTTTGCAATGTGTGAAATTGATATTCTGCCTGGACCTGCTGCAATAATTGCAAGAACTGCAGCTAGCATCACCAGATCCCATTCCCATCCTCCTTTGGATACAAAAAATCCGTTTTCCCATCTAATGTGAAATATTGCTCCCAGCAGTATTATGGCAAGGATTGAGCCTGTTATTCTAGTTAGTACTCCCACGACTAGCAGTATTCCCCCTATGAGCTCTGCTAGTGCAATGGGCAACTGCAACTCTGGTGGAATCCCTATGCTCACTAGCCATTCCTGCCAACTGGGGTCAAATTTTTTCAGACTGTGTACTATGAATATTGCACCAACTGATGCGCTTATCCCCCAGTGGGTAATATCATGCAGCACATTTTCTTTTAGCAGGCTTGCGCTACTTTTCATGGCTAAACGATTTTGAGATTCATTAAAAGGATTTATCCAAATTAAAATCAAGTTGGCACAATTTTTTAATATTTTGTGAATGAAAATTATTTAAAAATTGAATCTAAAGTTGCTCATACCTGTGATTGGATTTGTTATGCTTACAATATTTGTTGTGCTTCAATACCAGGAACCCTCAGCTGATATCTCTGCATCTGACTCTGATGCTCTTGTTCCAACATCTGCTGCACTGTCTCTGATGGAGACTAATGGGGTTAAACACCTGATTCCCCTTGACAAAATAAGGGGCGGCGGTCCCCCAAAAGACGGCATTCCCTCCATTGATAACCCTGTGTTTGCAAGTGTCTCTGATTCTGATTTTATGTCCGACTCTGATGTTGTTATTGGATTGGAGATAAACGGTCAGGCAAAGGCCTATCCCATCTTCATCTTAGTCTGGCATGAAATTGTCAATGATCATGTCGGCGGAATCCCAGTCTCTGTGACCTACTGTCCACTGTGTTATACCAATCAGGTCTTTGAGCGCGTAATTGACGGCCGGGAGGTAGAGTTTGGAACTTCTGGAAAGTTATACAATAGTAATCTGTTAATGTATGATAGATTTACAGAGTCATACTGGAGTCAGGCACTTGGCATGGCAGTTAAGGGCAAACTAAGCGGATATCAGTTAAACTTGGTTCCATTTGATGTAATCACATGGGGCGACTGGAAATCCCTTCATCCTGATACTGTTGTCCTCACCACTGACACAGGCCATATCCGCTCATATGCAACTGATCCCTACGGCAATTATTATACCGAACCTAGAATCATCTTCCCTGTAGAGCACAGTGATGATAGGCTACACCCCAAGGAGATAATCATTGGCTTTAATCAAAACGGCATTTACAAGGCATATACGCAGGCTGATATTGAATCAAGCACCCTGATTAACGACTATGTTGGCGATGTGCCAATATTGCTTGTTTCCTTGTTTGCACAAAATTCCCGTTCTTTTGAGCGAATAGTAGATGATGATGAAATTTTGGATTTTGTCTTTGCAGATGATAAAATTTTTGATGTTCAGACTGGTTCTGAATGGAACTATGACGGCCTGTCTGTCTCTGGGGACCTTGCCGGAAAGCAGCTAAACAGAATGCCCATTGAGCCCGGATTTTGGTTTGAATGGGTAGCTTTTCACCCTGACACACTGCTTTATGGTGATAAATAATGAGGCCTCTTAGAAAAGCGATTTTTGCTGGAATTACTACTGTCATTCTTTATCTTTTGGTTGTCGTACTTACCACTCCTGCACTGGAACCCCTAGATGCAGTCAGTGCTGCATTTCAGCTAAATTCTGTTGTAATTGTCGGAATGGGGGCAGGAATTGGATTGCAAGTGTTTCTGTCTGAAAAAAGCAAGGTGCTAGGATGTAAGCTTGACGTAAAGAAAAAGGCGCTTGGGGCAAATGGTGGCAGCACTGCTGCTACCTCGTTTTTTTCGTTTTTTTCACTGGTTCCCCTGGGATGCTGCGGCTGGTGGCTATACGCACTGTCTTTGCTGCCAAGCGTGGTTGGGACAGGTGTTTCAGCAGTACTAATAGAGCACAGCCAAGCCCTGGCCTATGTTGGCTTGGTAATTATTTTTGGATTTTCTGGATTGACTGCCTTAAAACTAAGGCAGGAGCAAAGCCTGCAAAAGTCTCTTAATCTATCTTGACTGAAACTGCCACTAGATTGCCTTTGGACTTGGTTAGCAACTTGGCAATTTTGGATAAAAATCCGTATTTTTCATCTCTTAGTTTTACAGCTTTTGCCGTATCTGTGCCTGCCAAAATTTCTGCTGTGCCTGATATCCACGAGCCTGAAACTTTTCCTCTGATTGAACATGCTGCGATTCTGACCTGACGGTTGTTTTGAAGCCGTTTTATTTTTCCTGTATGTTCTCTTGTTACAATTAGAATCCTGCCGTCTCTTATTACAAACCATACTGGTGTCTTGACTGCTTGGCTGTTTTTTCTGTATGTTTCAAGCAAGATGTATTTTTCTGATTTTATACTGTCTAGGCTAGACCCGGTCATACTCTTCCAAGTCTAGTATCTGGGCAGTATTGCAAGCCTTGATTTTGTTGATGCTATGATGATTGAGATGACTGATACTGCTAAAATCAGTGATGCTATGACTCCAAATTCCGGTACGACTAGCCCGTCTTTTACTTCTACTTGAATTGACGTTCTGTGCTCTGATGAGGAGCCCTGGTTTGCAGTGATTGTGTACAGCCCGTCTTCTTTCCATAACGGTCCTCCAACGTTAACCTCCAACTCAAAATCCCCGTCGATATCAGGAGCTACCTGTGCAATTGTAATGACATTTCCAATCGGCGAGTTTACAATCAATGTAATGTCTGTTCCTCTAAAACTCGTATTTCCTGTTACTGTTATTGTGTCTGATCCATTTATTGCATCTGCTGCCATTGTGATGCTGCTTGTAATTGCTGGGATTACTCTTTTGACTGGTTTTTCCTGTATTGGCTGGCTTGCTGGGTTTCTTGGTATTTCTTGAGACGTCACTGTAAATTCTGCCTGTGCTGTAACTTCCGTATCTTCATGACTTGCAGTGACGATGTATGTTCCGGATTTAAAACTTGGAAGAGTTGGATGTAGTACTTTTTTAAATTCCCCATTTCCGTCAATTGTGACTAGCGGGGTATATACAATGGCACCGTCTGGGGCCATTACTGATAGTTTTACTGGTTTAAAGTTTGACACGTCTGTAATCTTGCCTGTAATTATTACAGAGTCTAGTGCCTTTATGTTCTCGCTGGATGCTTTTAACTCCATTGTCGATTCTGCAAATGCCGATGCTGAGATCATTGAAACTGCAATCATCATTACCATTGGCAGTAAAATCCTTGGCATGTTTTCTCTTGTTTGTAGAGATATATGAATTATCTCTCTAATTGGATGGGCCCTTAATCCCTGATTCCATGTCTGCTTTTTTCTTTTTCTTTGCATTTTTTTAACTTCTCTGTACCCTAGAACTGGAAGAATACAATACATGCATCCTATCTGTGAAATCAAACAGCAGCAACAAAGACACTGGCAACCTCCCCCCCCATTTTCATGGTTACATTCTGGGCAGTTCACGCTTACTGCCTCCTCTTGATTTTGTTCTTAATCTGGTTTTACAACATGGACACGTGTTTTCTTTTGTAAAAAAGAACAGTGTACACAGTGAGCACCATTTCTGTCCAATCTTGTATCGCAGATTACTTGTAAACGATGTTGATTTTAGGCGTTCACACAGCCCCTTGCACATTTGTACCGTGGATGTTTTAGCTCCAAAAATCTATTTAAGACAAATTCCTTATTGTGAGAACTCAACTATTGCATCAATCTCAGTCATAGAGTCTAGTGGAAGGCATGCAACCCCTACTGCGATTCTGGCATGTTTTCCTTTTTTGCCAAACAACTCAAAGAATAAATCCGAAGCTGGGTTGATAACTCTTGGGTGTTCAGAGAATTCCGGCATTGAATTTACAAATCCCGAAACTTTTACTATTCTGGCAACTTTGTTCAGATCTCCCAATTCCCTTTTTATCTGCGCCAAGATGTTAATTGCGCACATTTTTGCTGATTTTTGGGCAGTCTCCAGATTCTCGTTTGAAACCTTGCCTGTAAATATCACCTTTCCATCCTCCATTGGAATCTGTCCTGAAATGAATAACAAGTTCCCTGTTTTTATTGCTGGAACATATGATCCTGCAGGAGTGGGCGGATTTGGCAGCCTAATTCCCAGGGCTTCAAGTTTTTCTTCAATCAAGACGACTGTTGCTAAATTTTTGTCTGATTTTAGTTTTTACACTGATGGCTTTCTCATTTTATTGTGTCTGAAGCAACTGAAATCCTGTATGGTGCAAAAATGTGATCTGTTGTGCTTCTAGTAGCACTTGTGATAGGATCCGGTACATGCTATACTTTGGCAGTAGCAGCATTTGTGATCCTAGAGTTTGAGATATCCTGCTTTTGGAATTTTGCTGCTAAAATCCCTTTGCAGTATTATCCTTTCTTTTGTCTTTCTCCCGTTTAGCAGTCTTTGATTTGTCTTCTCTGTGAATTCGTGAATCTGCTTGACGCATCTTTTTAATTCCTTTTTCAAATTCCTGTCTTTGGTATTTTCCCTGGTCCACACGACTGATGATGCCAATTCAAACATGCCAGTCATTGCCAGTAGCAATGATTCATAGTCTGTTTTTGCATGATTGCTCAGCTTGTGCGAATTTAGATCTTTTGATATGTCTAAAAATATTTTTTTGTTTTCTAGTTTTTTTGACAGTGATGTTATTTTAGACTCGTAACTAAAAGTTACGTTGTTAATGAATCCGACATTTTCCTCTAATGAGTGATGATGGTGTTTGATATAGTAAGTATCGTTTTTGTAACCGTGTTTTTCAATGTGTCCCAGTATTTCCATCTTTTTTAGTATCTCCTTTAGTTTGGCCCTGCTGAATCTCTTTTTGTTATCAAGGCATGTTTCCCACATGTCTCCAAAGTAATTTCTTTGATCATTCATGCATTCTAGAATATAGTTTATTGAAACCGTTTGCATGTACTCTTGATTGCTTTGAATTATTTATTATAGGTGCATGTACCAGACTGCAAATCTGCCGCTTTTTTGCAAGCATTTGGTACTTTTTTCCCCTAGTATTGCAATGAGTGCATGTATGCCATTTTAGCATGACATTCTGTTTTAGAAATCTAACTTTTGCTTATTTTGATGTGTACTTTTTCACCCTTATTGGAATTGCTTTGATATGCTGTTCGTGTCTTGTATCCCTGCTTTTGAAGACACCCGTTCAAAATAGACACCCATGGCAATGAGTGCCCGCTGTTTAACTTTGATTCTACTGTGATGTTTCTGGTATTTGCCTCAAAATTAACGTGTCCTGAGCATGTAATTTGCATCACTGCATCCATTATCTCAATTACGTCCTCAAATGTCTTGGTTTTCAGCGATATTCCGTTCTTTTCTAAAAGCTTGTTCATCTCTGATTCTGGCTTTTTTGATGTGGCTGGAGAACTTAGAAGGTGCATTAGCCCTGCCTCGTTTGTTGTCTTGATTATTTTGTAAATCTCTAGTGCCTCTGTTTTTGTCATGTCTGCAAGAGCCTTTGTCTTAACTGCATTTTTCCAAATATTTGAAAATATTTTCTCCTGATTTACTCCTAAAATTTCCGTAGATGAAAAGACTGCGCCCCTTCCATTGTTGTTATTGATTAGCAGCAGTTCTGTTTCATCAAAAATAAAGCAGTTCTGGGTCGTCTCTGAGGCCCTAACCTCAATCCCGTCTGGCATCTTTCTGTATACCTCTGAACAAATTTGTGCAGGTGACACAAGAATCTTGACATCCAAATTGCGGCGTGAAACTGACAATAGCTGTTCCTTGCACTCTCCTAATAGCCCAAAACCCCACTGGTCTGCCATTATCTTAATTGATGACTTTGATCCGTCTATCATTGTCTGAAGCTGAGCCAACACATTGTTTGCACTCAGATGGGAATACCTTTTTTCTTCTGATCCCCTTGATTTTCTACTTTCCTCGCTTGCTTTCTTCAAGTTTGAAATCAACGAGTTCATCGCATTAACCTTGTTAATCTGCTCCTGGATTATTCCGTCAAATGCATCTTCAGGCGCAGTTGCAGTACACATAATCGGCTTACTTTTTGAGATAATAACCAGTTTCTTGTTTTCCAATTTTAACAGAGTCGGGTAAATCTTGGTCCGCGGAATTTCCGAATAGTATGCCAATTCGCTTGCTGAAACTGTGCCCTTTGCAATAAGGGCCACATATGCCTGTGCCTCGTACTTGCTTAATCCAAATTCCTCCAAGCTAACTGTTAAGACATGCTCGTTTACCATGTTTTTCCTTGATTTGTTATTAGGTAAAATCAAGAGCTAAATTCCTTTACACAAATACTCAAAAAAAATCAAAACTGTATCTGCTGATGGATGTAACTGTGGTTACTAAATTACCTGTTACACCGTTCCTCAAATACAAAATATAGAAGCAACTCTTGGCATGTTGGTAAAATGCAATGTTAATTCGCTGGAGGCTGAAAACATTTCCCACTCTGTAACCCTAGTTCCCAGACTGGACTATTCTGTAAATTTGTTAGACTATATTGTTGGGATTCTTTCTCAGAGACTAGATGATTTAAAAAAATCAAACAGTGATCTGTCTTTTGACTTTGACGAGTCTGAAAAGTCTCACGTTGATGCATTGAAACTAGAGCATCTTGTTGCATATTCTTTGGAAATACTTCTCCGGGTAAAAAGCAGTATAAGAAGAATATCTGATGTGGGCAGCATACCTGAAATTTTACCTGTATCCATTCCCATGATTAGGACTGTCAGTGCACAATTATTTGAGATTCTTCCTGACTGCAGTCAAAAGCTGTCTGAAATATCAGTTCATTTGGGCAGTATTGCCCTTGATTCTGCGTCTTTAACTACTGCAAGTTTTGACTTTGGCCAATCAAATGCAGAGTCTTCATCCCTGCTTGATGAAGTAAAATTGATGGTGGACTCTAAATTAAATAAGCAGTATCCTAATCTTGATTTTTTCAAACTATGCAACACTTGAAATGCTAAGCACAAAGCGAAATTTTTCAAAGGATCTAGGGCGCATCAGATCAGTCTCCTCTAAAATTGATAAAAGACTATCCAAAGTAAAATCCCCAGATGACTCTAAAATTGACCGGCTAACTCTTGAGGAGTTGCAGGATCTGGATAAAATCGTTGGAATTGCCGATTTTATGATGTGCAAATATGCTGATAAAAAAGAGATGCGCTCAATCTTACGCCACTTTACCTCTATAATTTCTGAAACTGCTGATTCCCTAAGGGATTTGGATGATGAAGTCTCCGAATTAATAGTGTCTGCTGAGAATTTTATGGGCAAGGTCAAAGACATGCATGCCAATATCTCTGCAAAGTCTGATTTTAAGAAAAAATACCGTCACGGACCTGACTATGACGAGCATGAAACAAGTGCAATTAATTTAACCACTTTTGCGACAGAGATTCACACCGTAGGATACCAACAAAATTTTCAAGGTGATAATACGTAGGTAATAAAATGAGTCTGGCCCCACAAGAATTAGAAAATACAGCAAGCAAGTATGCCTCTGAGGCCATCAAATTTGATTCTCAGGGCGCTCGTGGCATGGCAATCACTCACTATCAGCATGCCATTGATTCACTTATGAAACTATTACAGCTTTATCCCAACAGCAAGCTAAACCAAATTTACAAGGAACGGTGTAATTCTTATCATGGAAGAATCACTGCATTGCAACAGTCTCACGGTGTAGAGCCTGCAGTTGATCCAAAGGCCTCTGATGCAGATCAAAAAAAATCTGTTCAAAGACAGGAAAATGAAAATGATTTTGAAGAACTAGTAATGAAAGAAAAACCTGACGTTACATGGGATCAGGTAATCGGTCTGGATGATGCTAAAAGTGCCTTGCGTGAATCCATTGTATATCCCACTAAAAGACCTGATCTGTTTCCCCTTGGTTGGCCAAAAGGCATGCTGCTGTACGGTCCACCTGGAACCGGCAAGACCATGCTTGCAGCTGCAACTGCAAATGAGATGGACGGCTATTTCATAAATGTGGATGCATCCTCCATGATGAGCAAGTGGCTGGGTGAGGCCGAAAAGAATGTTTCAAAGTTGTTTGCCATGGCAAGGCAGTATGCTGAGAAGGAAGGCAAGCCTGTCATCTTGTTTGTAGATGAAGTCGATTCCCTTTTAGGCTCTAGAAACAGCGAGGTTGGCGGAGAGGTTAGAACCAAAAACCAATTTCTCACAGAGATGGACGGTGTCAACAGTAAGGGAAAACATTTGATGCTGTATGTAATTGGAGCCACAAACAAGCCCTGGAGTCTTGATTGGCCATTTCTTAGAAGATTTCAGAAAAGGATCTATGTGTCTCTGCCAACGCAGGCCGCAAGAGAGAATCTCTTTGAGCAGTACACTGCAAAGTTAAACAAGAACATGAGTGTCAACAATACTGATCTGGCAAAAATATTTGACGGTTACAGTGCAAGTGACATCAAGGATGTCTGTCAGGCAGCACAAATCAAAACGGTCCATGAAATCTTTAATTCTCCTGACTATCACGAGCCAGTCGAGGGCGAGGAGCCAGTCCAGCCACGGGAACTAACAACATCTGACTTTAAAAATATCATGAAGCGAAGAAAGCCAAGCGTCTCAACTGAAATGATTCGCGCCTATCACAAGTGGAGCGAGGAATTTCAGGCCCTCTGATCGTTTTATCTTCTGCGATCAGCTTTTTGGATCTTTACTACGCATAAAACTTAAATTCATAATAACTCGGACTTTACGAGGGTCACAATTACTACAAGGAAATCAAGACACGCAAAAAAGTTTGGAAAGCTGATTTTTGATGATGGAACTGTTCTTGACGGTGAGGGTTTTGGCTATTCCACGACTGTTTTTGGTGAAATTGTCTTTAACACCGGGATGGTTGGCTATACTGAGGCCCTAACTGATCCGTCATACAATGGCCAAATCCTTACCCTGACATATCCGCTAGTTGGAAATTATGGGGTACCCGATCCGTCAATTAGGGATGATGATGGAATTCCAAAATTCTTCGAGTCCGATAAAATGCAAATCCGCGGCCTGGTTGTTCATGAATTGTCCCTGACTGCAAGTCATTGGAATCTGGCAATGACCCTGGATGAATGGATGAATAATGAGAAAATTCCCGGAATCTCCGGAATTGATACCCGTGAACTGACTAAAAAATTACGCACTAGCGGCGTCATGATGGCTGCCCTTGTCGTCTCTGATGCTGAAATTGACGTCGAATCTGCAAGGCAGCAGCTTGCATCTGCAAAACACTATGATTCTGAGCAGTTCATGAATGTCGTATCTACAAAAGAAGAGCAGGTATTTGGCAATGAGGAAAAATCTGTTGTTGTAATTGACACTGGCGCAAAATATGCAATTTTAAGAAATGTTCGCCAGTTAGGATACAAAGCAATTTTGGTTCCATGGGATACTCCCTATGAGAAAATAATGTCTTACAATCCTGACGGTGTTGTACTAAGCAGCGGTCCTGGAGACCCGCAAAGCTGCCCTGATACCGTTGATACTGCTAAAAAATTGATTCAAAACAATGTTCCTACATTGGGAATCTGTCTTGGTGCACAGATAATTGGCATTGCAGGAAATACCCAAACCTACAAACTAAAGTATGGCCACCGTGGACAAAACAAGCCTTGTATTAATCTGGAGGACAACCAGGTATACGTTACAAGCCAAAATCACGGGTATGGAATAACCCCCGAGTCCATTGAAAAGTCTGATTTCACACTGTGGTTTAAAAATGCAGATGATGGTACAGTTGAGGGAATAAAACACAAAAAACAAAACTGTATTGCAGTACAGTTTCACCCCGAAGCCTCTCCTGGCCCCTTTGATTGCAAATTTGTCTTTGAGGAATTACGAAATCTTATGGAGAGCAAATAATTGCCAAAACACGAATCCCTAAAAAAAATCCTGGTGCTTGGCAGCGGCGCAATCAAGATTGGCGAGGCCGGCGAGTTTGATTATTCTGGAAGTCAGTGCCTTAAGGCAATTCATGAGGATGGGCTAAACAGCGTACTGATTAATCCAAACGTCGCTACCATTCAAACTGATACCCGGTTTGCAGATCAAGTCTATCTCTTGCCTGTCAATGCCGAGTATGTTGAATCCGTAATTGAAAAAGAGAGACCAGACGGCATCATGCTGGCATACGGCGGACAGACTGCCCTAAACTGCGGAGTGAATCTTGAGGAGTCTGGGGTTCTTAAGAAATACGATATTAGCGTACTTGGAACCCAGGTCAAAGGCATTCAGAGAACCGAAGATAGGCAGCTCTTCAAGGATGCCATGAAGGAATGTGACGTGCCTGTCTTGAAGAGCAAGACTGTCAATAATTTTGAGGATGCAAAAAAGGCAGCCAAAATGCTCAATTACCCTGTAATCATTCGAGTCGCATATACCCTTGGAGGCAGAGGCGGGGGAATTGCACATAATGAGATTGAGCTGCATGAAATTGTAGAGCGCGGCCTTAGGGCTAGTCTGGTAAAGCAGGTCCTAGTTGAGGAATACATTGGACACTGGAAGCAGATTGAGTATGAAGTCATGCAAGACTATGATGGAAATAACGTAATTGTTTGTAACATGGAAAACATCCTTTCAATGAAGGCTCACACCGGAGATAACATTGTAGTTGCCCCGTCTCAAACTATCAATAACCATGAATACCACATGCTGCGCTCTGCGGCATTGCGTGCAACAAAACATGTTGGGATTGTAGGTGAGTGCAATATCCAATATGCGCTTGCCCCTGACTCTGACAGATATGTTGCAATTGAAATCAATCCTAGGCTTTCCCGCTCTTCTGCACTTGCAAGCAAGGCTACCGGGTATCCCTTGGCATACATGTCTGCAAAGATTGGATTGGGCTATAACCTGTCTGAGCTTGTCAATAGAATTACAAAGAGCACTACTGCCTGTTTTGAGCCCTCACTGGACTATATTGTATGCAAGCATCCTCGATGGGATTTTGGAAAATTTGAGCTGGTTAATAGAAGACTTGGTCCCACCATGAAGTCTGTAGGTGAGGTCATGGCAGTTGGCAGGACCTTTGAGGAATCATTCCAAAAGGCAATTCGAATGCTAGATATTGGCAATGATGGACTAGTTTTGAATCGCTCAAGTGGCAAAACCTACACTGAGGAAGAAATTGAGTACAAGCTATCACATCACGACGATGAGGTCCTGTATCATGTTGCTGTTGCATTAAAGATGAACATCTCTGTTAAGAGAATCTACAAACTATCTGCTATAGACCCCTGGTTTGTTGAAAAAATTCAAAATATTGTAAATGTTGAGAAAAAACTAAAAGATTCAGAGTTAGACGAGTCGCTTCTTTGGGAGGCAAAAAAGGCAGGCTTTGGAGATAAACAGATTGCCCGTGCCAAAGACTGCGGTCCTGATGAAATACGTGATTTGAGGAAGAAATTAGGCGTAATTCCTTGTGTAAAGCAGATTGATACCCTGGCTGCCGAATGGCCTGCGGTAACAAACTATCTCTATCTGACGTACGGCGGACATTCTAATGATATTGCCGTGCCCAAGGATCAAAAAGGAATTGTTGTTCTTGGTGCGGGACCCTATAGAATTGGCAGCAGTGTCGAGTTTGATTGGGGAACTGTCAACATGGTATGGGGCCTTCAGGAAAACGGCCAGAAACATGTTTCAATAGTTAACTGTAATCCTGAAACCGTTTCAACTGACTATGATATTTGCACTAGGTTGTATTTTGAAGAATTAACCCAGGAGAGAATCCTTGATATCACCGAATTTGAAAACCCGCAAGGAATTATTACATGCGTTGGTGGACAGACTGCAAACAATCTGACTCCCGGACTTGCCCGGCATGGCATAAACATTCTTGGAACCGGCGCACATGATGTTGATAGGGCCGAGGATCGTTCCAAATTCAGCGCAGAACTTGACAAGCTTCACATACAACAGCCGCGCTGGCAGGCCTTTTCAAATATTGGTGAGGCAAAGTCTTTTGCCCAAGAGGTCCAGTTCCCCGTAATTGTAAGGCCATCATACGTCTTGTCTGGTGCAGCCATGAAGGTTGTATGGTCTCAGGATGAATTAAAGACATACGTGCAAGAAGCTACCGACGTATCGCCTGATCACCCCGTTGTAATTTCAAAATTCATGCTAAACTCCCTTGAGGTTGATGTAGATGGAATTAGCAACGGCAGGCAAGTTGTAATTGGCGCAATAGTTGAGCATATTGACAGTGCCGGCGTTCATTCCGGTGATGCAATGATGGTTATCCCCCCGTGGCGTCTGAGTAACAAGATCATTGAGACAATTAACGAGTATACAAAAAAGATTGCACTGACATTTAACGTCAAAGGACCATTTAATCTTCAGTTTTTGGTTCATGATGACCATGTCTATGTAATCGAATTAAACATACGCGCATCCCGTTCTATGCCGTTTGTCTCCAAACTCGTCAAAACAAACCTGATCTCACTTGCATCCCGGGCCATCTTGGAGAAGCCTCTGCCCAAAATTCCCGAAAACAAGTGGCAAAAAATTCATAATTATGGAATCAAGGTTCCCCAATTTTCTTTTATGCAGTTAGAAGGCGCAGATATTGCCTTGGGTGTTGAAATGCAATCTACTGGCGAGGCTGCCTGTTTTGGAAACAGTTTCTATGATGCGCTATCAAAGGGATTGACATCAGTCGGATATAATCTGCCAGAGAAGGGCTCCGCCCTAGTTACCGTAGGCGGCGCACAAAATAAGGAAAAACTGATATCAACAATTGCCAAACTCAAGCATTTGGAATTTAAGATTTTAGCAACAGAGCATACTGCTGAATTTTTTGAAGAAAGGATTGGCAAAGTTGAGATCGTGCACAAAATTTCTGAGCCTGACAGAAAGCCCAACATCTCTGACCTGCTCTATGAGCGTAAAATTGATTTTATCATAAACATTCCAAGTACCTCGACCTTGGAAAAATATGTTGGAATGCTTGATGACGAATATCAGATCAGGCGAAAATCCCTTGAATTGGGAATTCCGGTGCTGACTACTATTGAATTGGCCGATTCCTTTGTAAAGACATTAGAATGGCTTAGGGACAACAAAACCACAAAGGAACCAATAGAACCCTACGACAAATACGAATAATTGCAACATCGTCAATTTTATTCATTTATTAACTTGAATTTTATTGTAAATTTAGATTGGCTATTAGTATTACAAGTATTAGGACAAAGTCTAAACGGGAATTTGGAGCACTAGCAGTAGCGATAGTCATATTTGCCGTGCTCTTTTCGCCATATCCTGGAATTGATGCTGTAACCATATCCCTTACTGATAATGAAATTTTTGTCGATTTTACCAACGGTGTGCTTGCCGATATTGATGACATACTGTCAATAGAGCTTAGGATTAGTGATCCTGCCACCAATGATGGCCTGACTTTGCCACTCACTCCTGCAACTCTGACAAGTCTTGTAGGTACATCTACCAATATTTCCTCTGCCACTGATTTTGCAGTTGATCAAAACGGAGACTATGTTATTGCTGATAATGGCAATGGCAAGCTGATTGGACTAAGTGCAAGCGGCACAGAGTCTGATATTGCAGATATTCCAAATATAATTGCAGTTGCAAATCAGCCTGGCGGTACTGGCAATCTTGTTGTAGCAACATCTGATGGTGTCATATCCCAGGTAAGTCCGGATGGCACTGTAACTGAACTTGAAGATACTGCTACTGGCATAACTGATATGATAGTTGATGGTGCAGGCAACTATGTTACAGTTAACTCTAATACTAATACACCACAGGGCAATGCATTTGATGTTGTAGAGTCAGCAACTGGCAGCTATGTTTATGTTTCTAATGCTGGAACCGGTGGCACCCTGTACCAAGTAGATGCAGGTGGTACTGTAACTGTTATTGCAACTGGCATAACTAATGATAATGCAGATCCTCTCGCCGTCAAGATTGCCTCAAACGGAGACTATGTCGTAGCTGGCGGCTCATCAATTACCAGAGTAACTCCATCTGGCGATGTCACTGTTGTAATAGATGATGTCGGCTTTGTCATTCATGATTTATTTGTTGGCAGCAGCAACAACAACCGCATCACCGTGATGGGCAGTGCAGGCCAGCTATCCCTGGTTCTGCCAGGCTCTGCATTCAATCCCGAAATCTCTCCTGATGATCCCTCCGTCCTCAGAGTGGTCCTCAACCCCGGTGACTCTGATGAGGTCGTTGCATTCTTTGATTTGTTTGGCAACCGTCTCTCAAATGCCCTTGCTGCCAACTTTGGACAGACAGCAGACGTTAAGGGTAAAATTGTGGCATTGAACTTTAATGGCATTACCAATATGCTAAGTGGCGGCTATGGCGGTTTGGGCACCGGTCCTTATGGTTATGGATACAGCTCATCATCTGACCCGCTTGCTCAGGACGTAAAAGCAAATTACGATATCAAAGTCAATTCTGGACTGCTAAAAAAGGGGGATAACACCATTCAAATTGATATCTTGCCATCTGTATCATCACCACCTGATGATATTACCACATTCACGTCTACCTTTACCAACGAGATTACCGGAATCGGAGTTGAGATCAATGTCCCAGTCGGAAGCGATGATGGCGGAGTAACATTTACACCATCTTCTAATTTGAGTATCCTCAACGTCATATCTAACACACTACCTGACACTATTACCGCTATTGGTGGCCAGATGCTTGACTTTAATGGTGCCCCAACATTTGATGATCAGGGAGGAGTCAAGAGCGTGAGAGTCTCTGATTCTGCTGTAAATATCACTTCTGATGTCTCTTCTGCAACAGTATCTGTTAGTTATCCGGACGGCATAATCGTAAGCGGCTCATCTGATGACTGGGCAGGCACCATAACTGTTCCATCTGTCTCTACTGCTGCTCCACCAAGTCCGGACAATGATGTGACAGGACTTGTATTCTCAGTAGGTGATGGCACCACTAGATTGACATTTGATCAGGCAGTCAGGTTACTGTTGCCTGGCCAGGCAGGGCAGGATGGTGCCTTTTTCTCAGGAGAAGATGCTGATGGACTTGTGGTATCACGACCGCTAACTGAGTGCTCGTTTGTTCCTGTCAATCAGGCTACTGCAAATACTAATCTTGCAGCTGGCAGCGCGCTGGAATCCTGTTTTACTCGTGCAGGATCTGATATGATAATCTGGACCACACACTTTAGCTCATTTGGCTCATTTTCTACCACTGAACCTATCCCAATAGTAACCCTGAGCACAACTGCCAACCCAATCACCAAACTTACCACCATACCATTTACAATAACATTTAATGAGGAGGTTGGTGCCACTATCGCAGATAACTTATTTGATTATAATATTATCGTAACGGGCACTGCCAATGACGGCAGTCCGGCACTATCTGGCTATACGGAAATTGATGACCACACAGCTACCTTTGATGTTGTACGCGGATCCTCTGATGGAACCGTAACTGCATCCCTACAGCCAAGCACCCTTTTTGGTGGTGCTGACGTTGATCCATCCAACGAGATCACAGTTGAGATTGATACTCAGAGACCAACGGCAACCTTGCACGCCCCCGAGACTGTCAACACTGATACAATAACATTTACAGTAGAATTTAGCGAGGATGTCCAGAGATTCGGTGAGACTTCCTTTATACTAGCCGGCAGTCAGGCGACCAACATTCAACAAATTGATGCCCGCACATACGCCTTTGATATCATGTACAGTGAGGTTAGTGGTGTTCTAAGTGATTCCTTACCGCAAAATGTAGCATTTGATGCGGCAGATAACGGTAATACTGGATCTTCTGAAGTAACTGTTAGAGTCGACCTCATACGCCCAACTCCAACCATCACAACTACTGCATCCACACTTACCAACGCTGAGACCGTACCATTTACAGTAACTTTTGATGAAGATGTCCAGAACTTTGAACTGGAAGACATTACAGTAACAGGAACTGCCAACGGCGGCAATCCGGTAGCATCCAACTTTGATGGAGAAGGCAGTGTCTACACCTTTGATGTTGCTCGGGGCTCATCAGACGGAACAGTAACCGTGTCAATTGCAGCAGATGTGGCAGCAGACCTTGCAGGCAACGTTAATTTGCAATCTAATGATGTATCTGTTACAGTAGATCGTACAGGCCCATTTCCACACATTACACACCCCCTAGTCTCCTCTCCTACAAGCACGAACCCTATACCATTTACGGTAATCTTTAGCGAGGATGTCCAGAACTTTGAGCTGGAAGATATTACAGTAACAGGTACTACCAACAGCGAGAATCTAACTGTAATCAATTTTGAGGTGCATGATGATCACACATACTTCTTTAGTGTTCTGACTGAAAATTTGGATACGGTCCTAACTGTGTCAATTGCAGCAGATGTGGCAGCAGATTCAGCTGGCAACCCCAACACCGCATCTAATTCAGTTACACTTATTACAAACAACCGTTTGCCAGGCGTATCTCTGAGTACAATTGCATCTGATAGTACCTCTCTTTCTACCATACCATTTACGGCAACATTTACCGAGGACGTTGAGAACTTTGAACTGGAAGACATTACAGTAACAGGCACTGCCAACGGCGGCAATCCGGTAGCATCCAACTTTGATGGAGAAGGCAGTGTCTACACCTTTGATGTTGCTCGGGGCTCTACAGACGGAACAGTGACCGTATCAATTGCAGCAAATGTCGCAACAGACCTTGCTGGCAGCCCAAACCACGCATCTATTCCAATTACTGTCACCATAGATACCAGCAGCGCCCCATCCGTATCCCTTGATACAGTTGCAGGAGATCTCACCACTCTTGAGGCCATACCATTTACGGCAATATTTAGTAGTGTTGTCACAGGATTTGTCTCGTCTGATATTGTCGTGACAATTGACGGAGTCCGCGCCCCACTTGGTCTTATACCTACCGTTAATGGACAACCTGGCTCCGATTACACCTTTACAGTCATACATGGCATCACAGAAGGTGTGCTTACAGTAACAATACCTACTGATGTGGTCGACGGCGGTAACACTGGGGATACCGTCACTATCACCGTGGACCGGATAAAGCCATCCGTATCCATTACGCCTGTCGATGGCACCATCACTAGTGATGACCCAGTAACGTTTACTGCAACATTTAACGAGGACGTTGAGAACTTTGGCTTGGAAGACATTACAGTAACAGGCACTGCAAATGGCGGTGCTCCAACAGCAGACAACTTTGTAACAGTTAATGCCCGCACATACACCTTTGATGTTGCTCGTGGCACTACAGACGGAACCGTAATTGCATCCATAGCAACAGGCGTGGCAGCAGACCTTGCAGGCAACTCCAACACCGCATCTGCCCCAGTTACCGTCACAATAGAAAGCATTATCCCAACCGTCTCTGTAACTACAACAGCAGACATTCTCAACAACCTTGATACGATACCATTTACGGCAACATTTAGCGAGGACGTTGAGAACTTTGAGCTGGAAGACATTACAGTAACAGGCACTGCAAACGGCGGCAATCCGGTAGCATCCAACCTTGATGGAGAAGGCAGTATCTACACCTTTGATGTTGCTCGGGGCTCTACAGACGGAACAGTAATCGTGTCAATTGCAGCAGATGTGGCAGTAGATTCAGCAGGCAATCCCAACGAGGCATCATCTAGTTCCGCTATTGTCACAATAGACACCCTTGCCCCAACTGTCTCTGTCAGTTCATCTGCAGGAAGTAGCACCAACGCTGATACGGTACCATTTACGGCAACATTTAGCGAGGACGTTGAGGACTTTGAGCTGGAAGACATTACAGTAACAGGCACTGCAAACGGCGGCAATCCGGTAGCATCCAACCTTGATGGAGAAGGCAGTATCTACACCTTTGATGTTGCTCGGGGCTCTACAGACGGAACAGTAATCGTGTCAATTGCAGCAGATGTGGCAGTAGATTCAGCAGGCAATCCCAACGAGGCATCATCTAGTTCCGCTATTGTCACAATAGACACCCTTGCCCCAACTGTCTCTGTCAGTTCATCTGCAGGAAGTAGCACCAACGCTGATACGGTACCATTTACGGCAACATTTACCGAGGATGTTGAGGACTTTGAGCTGGAAGACATTACAGTAACAGGCACTGCAAACGGCGGCAATCCGGTAGCATCCAACCTTGATGGAGAAGGCAGTATCTACACCTTTGATGTTGCTCGGGGCTCTACAGACGGAACAGTAATCGTGTCAATTGCAGCAGATGTGGCAGTAGATTCAGCAGGCAATCCCAACGAGGCATCTATCCCAGCTACCGTCACCATAGACCCTAGCATCCCGTCTGTATCTCTGAGCACAGATGCAACTGATCCCACAAACTCTGAGATTATCGAATTTACAGCAACTTTTGATGAGGATGTCACAGGATTTGAGCAATCAGATATTGTCGTGGCAATTAACGGAACCACCACATCTGATCTGATAACTGCCTTTACTGGAGATGGAGCCGAATACACCTTTACAGTCACACACGGCATAACTACAGAAGGTCAGCTAACAGCAACAATACCTGATGGTGTAACCATTGAGGGCAATACAGATGCTGTACATACTATTACAGTGGACATGATAAGGCCATCCGTATCCATTACGCCTGCCGATGGCACCGCCACCAGTGATGACCCAGTAACATTTACGGCAACATTCAGTGAGGATGTCCAGAACTTTATCCTATCTGACATTACAGTAACAGGCACTGCAAACGGCGGCAGTCCTGCAGCAGACAACTTTGTAACAGTTGATGCCCGCACATACACCTTTGATGTTGCTCGCGGCACCACAGACGGAACCGTAATTCCATCCATAGCAACAGGCGTGGCAGCAGACCTTGCAGGCAACCCCAACGCCGCATCTGCCCCAGTTACCGTCACAATAGAAACCATTGCCCCAACCGTCTCTGTAACTACAACAGCAGACATTCTCAACAACCTTGATACGATACCATTTACGGCAACATTTAGCGAGGACGTTGAGAACTTTGAGCTGGAAGACATTACAGTAACAGGCACTGCAAACGGCGGCAATCCGGTAGCATCCAACCTTGATGGAGAAGGCAGTATCTACACCTTTGATGTTGCTCGGGGCTTTACAGACGGAACAGTAATCGTGTCGATTGCAGCAGATGTGGCAGTAGATTCAGCAGGCAACCCCAACGAGGCATCATCTAGTTCCGCTATTGTCATAATAGAAACCCTTGCCCCAACTGTCTCTGTCAGTTCATCTGCAGGCAGTAGCACTGGACTTGATACGGTACCATTTACGGCAACATTTACCGAGGATGTTGAGGACTTTGAGCTGGAAGACATTACAGTAACAGGCACTGCAAACGGCGGCAATCCGGTAGCATCCAACCTTAATGGAGAAGGCAGTGTCTACACCTTTGATGTTGCTCGGGGCTCTACAGACGGAACAGTAATCGTGTCAATTGCAGCAAATGTTGCAGTAGATTCAGCAGGCAACCCCAATATGGCATCTGTTCCAGTTACCATCACCATAGACATCCGATCCGTATCTCTGAGCACAGATGCAACTGATCCCACCAACTCTGAGACCATCGACTTTACTGCAACCTTTGACGAGGATGTCACAGGATTTGAGCGCTCTGATATCGTTGTGGCAATTAACGGAACCTCAGCACCTAATAGCCTGATAACTGCCTTTACTGGAACTAGTGGTACCCAATACGACTTTACAGTCACACACGGAATCGCCACAGAAGGTCAGCTAACAGTAAGAATACCTCCCAATGTGGTAGCAGAGGGCAACACAGCAAGTGCCACTGCTGCACTGACAGTGGACAGGATAAACCCCTCTGTAACCATTACACCTGCCGATGGCACCACCACTCGTGATGACTCAGTAACATTTACTGCAACATTTGGCGAGAATGTCCAGAACTTTGAACTAGGTGACATTACGATAACAGGCTCTGCCAACGGCGGTGCTCCAGCAGCATCCAACTTTGCAACAGTTGATGCCCGCACATACACCTTTGATGTAGCTCGAGGCTCGACAGACGGCACCGTAACTGCATCAATAGCAGCAGGCGTGGCAGCAGACCTTGCAGGCAACCCCAACGCCGCATCTAATTCAGTTACAGTTACCATAACTACCAACACACTGCCACCAGTTCCTGCTGTAACACCTGGCATAACCCTACAGCACCCTGTACTGGCTACACACCAAGAGTTCTCACTTGATGACCACTTTACAGACCCCGAAGGTGATACGCTATCGTACACCAATCCATCAGATGACTGTACTGGAACCCTGACGCAGCAGCCACCAGCTGGCTCTAATACGTTCAGGTTTGTATCCTCAGCTGCTGAGACATGTACGCTCTCCTTTGACATCTCTGATGGCACTATTGCCAGCACTGGCGGCACCTACACTGTAAACATATCTGTGATACTGGATGCCGCACCCGTACGTACTGCAACACCCCTGACAGTTGATGTCCCAGCAGACCAGCCCCGAAATGTTATACTTGACATTAACGACTATTATACTGATGCCACGACACTGACACTGGTCTCTGATCCCACATCTGATGACTGTACAGATTTTAACTCTATCACTAGGTCAAATGGACAGTTTGAATTTGTACCCCTAGGTGCTTTTGCTAGTGCATCAACATGTACAGTACAGACAACCTTCTCTGATGGAAACAGGCACACAGATACAGAGATTACAATAAACTATCTTAGCCTTCCAACCGTAACTGTTGCAGAGGGTGAATCTCTTTCACATCAGGTATCATTACCTGCTAACTTTTTCCCCGCTGATGTCGGTTTCATAAGTACCGGTCATAGTTATCTGAACATAAATTTGGATGGACTAGTCACAGGCAACATACCTTTTGATGTAGTGGCTCATCCCCCAACTGGCACCAGCATAAGGGATGACTTTGACCTCTCTACTGAAATTCAGGTAGAATATCAGCTAGATGATGGTGCTGATACCACTACTGGGTCATTTACACTGACTGTCACAGATGTCAATCGTGTTCCTGCTGGAACTGTACCACCTAGTTTTTCATTTAATATTGATGAGACACACACAGGCAACCTAGCTACCAACATTGCAGATCCGGACGGTGATACCCTGTCCTATACCCTAGATAACAATGCATGCCAGTCATCTAGCGTAACTGTAAATCCGACGGGTGCCTTTACCGTTACTGCAACGCCAAACAACGCGGTGACATATCCTGAAGACTGTAGCTTTACCTTTGATGTGACAGACGGCTCTGCAACAGAACAGTTTACATCCTCATACCGTGTGTTATCTACCGTAACTAACCTACTGCCACCAATACCTGCCTCCGTACCATCTGCAACAGTCGAATATCCAAACCGAACTGTTCCGCAAATTTCACTGCGTGATCACTTTGTGGATCCTGAATTTGAAACACTGTCTTTCAATAATTTCTCAAGCTGCGCTGCTGGTGTCACCTTGGATGTTACACTACTAGACAATCATAACATGCAAATTGATCCCGTCGCAAATGATGTCGGCACTACATGTGTGGTATCCTTTGACATTTCAGACGGCACGACGCAAAGCACGGGGCAGCCATACTCTTTTGAGCTGGTAGTCACAGAAAATCCCGCACCCGTACGAACTGCAACGCCTCTGGTAATTGACGTCCTATCAGACCAGTCTAGGACAGTTACAATTGACATTAACGACTATTACACAGATGACAAGTCACTGTCAATAGTTGATACTATAACCTCTGATGACTGTACATTTAGATCTACCTCACCAGACAGTGGCGTGTTTACATTTGAGGTTTTAGAAGACTCTACTGGCGGGCTAACATGTACAGTACAGACAACCTTCTCTGATGGAAACTACTTTACACCCGCAGAGTTTACAATAAACTATCTGGATCGTATATCCGTATCTCTGACTACGGATGTAGGCGATCTCACCAACCTTGAGGCCATCGAATTTACGGTAACATTTGGCAGAGCTGTTACGGGATTTGACCAGGATGATATTATAGTGCGTATTGATGAAACCACCACCACACCTGGCCTGATAACTTCCTTTGCGGGAGAGGGAGCCCAATACACCTTTACAGTCACACACGGCCTCACAGAAAGCCTGCTAGTAGTAGTCATACCTGTTGATGCAGCTGATGGTGGCAGTGCTAGTGATGGATCTCGTATTACGGTGGACAGGGCAAACCCCACAGTATCCATTACGCCTGCCGATGGCACCATCACTAGTGATGACCCAGTAACATTTACTGCAACATTTAGCGAGGATGTCCAGAACTTTGAACTAGGTGACATTACGATAACTGGCACTGCAAACGGCACCAATCCGGCAGCAGCCAACTTTGTAACAGTTGATGCCCGCACATATACCTTTGATGTTGCTCGCGGCTTTACAGACGGAACCGTAATTCCATCAATTACTGCAAATGTCGCAACAGACCTTGCAGGCAACCCCAACACCGCATCTGCTCCAGTTACCGTCACAATAGACACTGCTGTCCCATCAGTCTCTGTAACTACAACTCCAATTGATTTCACCAACTCTGATACGGTAACATTTACTGCAACATTCAGTGAGGATGTCCAGAACTTTATCCTATCTGACATTACAGTAACTGGCACTGCCAACGGCGGCAGTCCCGTGGCATCCAACTTTGTAACAGTTGATGCCCGCACATACACCTTTGATGTTGCTCGTGGCACCACAGACGGAACCGTAACTACATCCATAGCAGCAGATGTGGCAACAAACCTTGCAGGCACCTCCAACACCGCATCTGCTCCAGTTACCGTCACCGTAGACACCACTGTCCCAACCGTAACCATCACACCTGTCAATGGCACCATCACCAGTGATGACCCCGTAACATTTACTGCAACATTCAGTGAGGATGTCCAGAACTTTATCCTATCTGACATTACAGTAACAGGCACCGCAAACGGCACCAATCCGACAGCAGCCAACTTTGTAACAGTTGATGCCCGCACATACACCTTTGATGTATCTCGAGGCTCCACAGACGGAACCGTAATTCCATCCATTGCAGCAGACGTAGCAACAGACCTTGCAAATAACCCCAACACCGCATCTGCTCCAGTTACCGTCACAATAGACACCACTGTCCCAACCGTAACCATCACACCTGCCGATGGTACCACCACCGACGAGGATCCAGTAATATTTACTGCAACATTCAGTGAGGATGTCCAGAACTTTATCCTATCTGACATTACAGTAACAGGTACCGCAAACGGCGGCGCTCCTGCAGCAGCCAACTTTGTAACAGTTAATGCCCGCACATACACCTTTGATGTTGCTCGAGGCTCTACAGACGGAACCGTAACTGCATCCATAGCAGCAGACGTGGCAGCAGACCTTGCAAATAACCCCAACACCGCATCTGCTCCAGTTACCGTCACAATAGACACTACTGTTCCATTCGTATTACTGAGCACAGATGCATCTAATCCTACTAACTCTGAGACCATCGACTTTACTGCAACCTTTGACGAGGATGTCACAGGATTTGAGCAATCTGATATTGTCGTGACAATTAACGGAACTGAAGTATCTAATAGCCTGATAACTGCCTTTACTGGAACTAGTGGTACCCAATATGACTTTACAGTAACACACGGCATCGCCACAGGAGGCCAACTGACAGTAACCATACCTGCCGATGTGGTAGCAGGAGGCAACACAGCAAGTGCCGCTACACTCACAGTGGACAGAATAGATCCAACCGTAACCATCACACCTGCCGATGGCACCATCACCAGTGATGACCCCGTAACATTTACTGCAACATTCAGTGAGGATGTCCAGAACTTTATCCTATCTGACATTACAGTAACAGGTACCGCAAACGGCACCAATCCGACAGCAGCCAACTTTGTAACCATTGATGCCCGCACATACACCTTTGATGTTGCTCGAGGCTCTACAGACGGAACCGTAACTGCATCCATAGCAGCAGACGTGGCAGCAGATCTTGCAAATAACCCCAACACCGCATCTAATTTAGTTACCGTCACAATAGACACTGCTGTCCCAACCGTAACCATCAAACCTGTCAATGGCACCATCACCAGTGATGACCCAGTAACGTTTACTGCAACATTCAGTGAGGATGTCCAGAACTTTATCCTATCTGACATTACAGTAACAGGCAGCGCAAACGGCACCAATCCGACAGCAGCCAACTTTGTAACCATTAATGCCCGCACATACACCTTTGATGTATCTCGAGGCTCCACAGACGGAACCGTAACTGCATCCATAGCAGCAGACGTGGCAGCAGACCTTGCAAATAACCCCAACACCGCATCTAATTTAGTTACCGTCACAATAGACACTGCTGTCCCAACCGTAACCATCACACCTGTCAATGGCACCATCACCAGTGATGACCCAGTAACGTTTACTGCAACATTCAGTGAGGATGTCCAGAACTTTATCCTATCTGACATTACAGTAACAGGCACCGCAAACGGCACCAATCCGACAGCAGCCAACTTTGTAACAGTTAATGCCCGCACATACACCTTTGATGTTGCTCGCGGCTCTACAGACGGAACCGTAACTGCATCCATAGCAGCAGACGTGGCAGCAGACCTTGCAAATAACCCCAACACCGCATCTAATTTAGTTACCGTCACAATAGACACCACTGTCCCAACCGTAACCATCACACCTGTCAATGGCACCATCACCAGTGATGACCCAGTAACGTTTACTGCAACATTCAGTGAGGATGTCCAGAACTTTATCCTATCTGACATTACAGTAACAGGCACCGCAAACGGCACCAATCCGACAGCAGCCAACTTTGTAACAGTTAATGCCCGCACATACACCTTTGATGTATCTCGAGGCTCCACAGACGGAACCGTAACTGCATCCATAGCAGCAGACGTGGCAGCAGACCTTGCAAATAACCCCAACACCGCATCTAATTTAGTTACCGTCACAATAGACACTGCTGTCCCAACCGTAACCATCACACCTGTCAATGGCACCATCACCAGTGATGACCCCGTAACATTTACTGCAACATTCAGTGAGGATGTCCAGAACTTTATCCTATCTGACATTACAGTAACAGGCACCGCAAACGGCACCAATCCGACAGCAGCCAACTTTGTAACAGTTAATGCCCGCACATACACCTTTGATGTATCTCGCGGCTCATCAGATGGAACCATAATTCCATCCATAGCAGCAGGTGTCGCAGAAGATCTTGCAGATAATCTCAACACGGCATCTGCTCCAGTTACTGTCACAATAGACACCGTTCGCCCAACAGTCACTCTGGCTTCAAATGCAGGTGCCAGCACCAACTCTGATACAATAACATTTACTGCAACCTTTAGCAGGGACGTTGATCCAATTACAGAAGGTGACATTACAGTAACAGGCACTGCCAACGGCGGCATCCTCACAGTAACCAACATTCAGACAGTTGATTCTCGCACATACACCTTTGATGTTGCAGACATAGCTTCTGACGGAACGATAATTACATCAATTGCAGCAGGTGTAACAGTAGACTCAGCAGAGAACTCCAACACCGCATCTACCCAAGTTACTGTCACAGTAGACACCACTGACCTAACAGTATCTGTAGCTACAACTGCAGACGACAACACCAATCTTACTACAATACCATTTACAGTAAACTTCAACAAGGCAGTTGCAGACTTTGTGTTATCTGACATTACAGTAACTGGCACTGCCAACGACGGCACTCCAGCAGCATCAAACCTTGCAGGATCTGGTACCCAATATACCTTTGATGTAGTGCGCGGGACCTCAGACGGAACCGTAACCGTATCAATTGCAGAAAATGTGGCAACAGATGCCGCAGGCAACCTCAACACGGCATCTGCACAAGTTACCGTTACAGTAGACTCTGAAGCTCTAACAGTATCTGTAGATACAACTGCAGGCGAGAACACCAACCTTGATACGGTACCATTTACAGTAACCTTCAACAAGGCAGTTGAGGACTTTGAGCTATCTGACATTACCGTAGAAGGCACTGCCAACGACGGCACTCCAGCAGCATCAAACCTTGCAGGATCTGGTACCGAATACACCTTTGATGTAATACGCGGGACCTCAGACGGAACCGTAACCGTGTCAATTGCAGCAGGTGTGGCAACAGATGCCGCAGGCAACTCCAATCTTGCATCCCCAAGTTCTGCTGCTGTCACCATAGACACCACTGACCTAACAGTATCTGTAGCTACAACTGCAGGCGACAACACTAACCTTGCTACGGTACCCTTTACAGTAACCTTCAACAAGGCAGTTGAGGACTTTGTGCTATCTGACATTACAGTAACGGGTACTGTCAACGGTAGCGCTCCAGCAGCATCAAATCTTCTTGGATCTGGTACCGAATACACCTTTGATGTAATACGCGGTTCCTCAGACGGAACCGTAACCGTGTCAATTGCAGAAAATGTGGCAACAGATGCCGCAGGCAACCTCAACACGGCATCTGCACAAGTTACCGTTACAGTAGACTCTGAAGCTCTAACAGTATCTGTAGCTACAACTGCAGGCGATAACACTAACCTTGATACAATACCATTTACAGTAACCTTCAACAAGGCAGTTGAGGACTTTGTGCTATCTGACATTACCGTAGAAGGCACCGCCAACGACGGCGCTCCAGCAGCATCAAATCTTCTTGGATCTGGTACTGAATACACCTTTGATGTAGTGCGCGGAACCTCAGACGGCACCGTAACCGTATCAATTGCAGCAGGTGTGGCAACAGATGCCGCAGGCAACCTCAACACGGCATCTGCACAAGTTACCGTTACAGTAGACTCTGAAGCTCTAACAGTATCTGTAGCTACAACTGCAGGCGATAACACTAACCTTGATACAATACCATTTACAGTAACCTTCAACAAGGCAGTTGAGGACTTTGTGCTATCTGACATTACCGTAGAAGGCACCGCCAACGACGGCGCTCCAGCAGCATCAAATCTTCTTGGATCTGGTACTGAATACACCTTTGATGTAGTGCGCGGAACCTCAGACGGCACCGTAACCGTATCAATTGCAGCAGGTGTGGCAACAGATGCCGCAGGCAACTCCAATCTTGCATCCCCAAGTTCTGCTGCTGTCACCATAGACACCACTGACCTAACAGTATCTGTAGCTACAACTGCAGGCGACACCACCAACTTTGCTACGGTACCCTTTACAGTAACCTTCAACAAGGCAGTTGAGGACTTTGTGCTATCTGACATTACCGTAGAAGGCACCGCCAACGACGGCGCTCCAGCAGCATCAAATCTTCTTGGATCTGGTACTGAATACACCTTTGATGTAGTGCGCGGAACCTCAGACGGCACCGTAACCGTATCAATTGCAGCAGGTGTGGCAACAGATGCCGCAGGCAACTCCAATCTTGCATCCCCAAGTTCTGCCGCTGTCACCATAGACACCACTGACCTAACAGTATCTGTAGCTACAACTGCAGGCGACACCACCAACTTTGCTACGGTACCCTTTACAGTAACCTTCAACAAGGCAGTTGAGGACTTTGAGCTATCTGACATTACAGTAACGGGTACTGTCAACGGTAGCGCCCCAGCAGCATCAAATCTTCTTGGATCTGGTACCGAATACACCTTTGATGTAGTACGCGGAACCTCAGACGGAACCGTAACAGTATCAATTGCAGAAAATGTGGCAACAGATGCCGCAGGTAACCTCAACACGGCATCTGCACCAGTTATCGTCACAATAGACATCACTACCCCAACCGTAACCATTACACCTCCCGATGGCACCGTCATCAGTGATGACCCAGTAACGTTTAGGGCAACATTCAGTGAGGATGTCCAGAACTTTGTGCTAGCTGACATTACAGTAGAAGGCACTGCCAACAACGGCACCCTCACAGCAACTGACTTTGTGGCAGTTGATGCCCGCACATACACCTTTAATGTTGCTCGAGGCTCATCAGACGGAACCGTATCTCCATCCATTGCAGCAGGCGTGGCAACAGACCTTGCAGCCAACCTCAACGAGGCATCTGCACCAGTTACCGTCACAATAGACACCGTTCGCCCAACAGTCACTCTGAGTTCAAATGCAGGTGCCAACACCAATTTTGATACAATAACATTTACTGCAACCTTTAGCAGGGATGTTGAAGCAATTACCGAAACTGACATTACAGTAGAAGGTACTGCCAACGGCGGCATCCTCACAGTAACCAACATTCAGACAGTTGATTCTCGCACATACACCTTTGATGTTGCAGACATAGCTTCTGACGGAACGGTAATTACATCAATTGCAGCAGGTGTAACAGTAGACTCAGCAGAGAACTCCAACACCGCATCTACCCAAGTTACTGTCACAGTAGACACCACTGACCTAACAGTATCTGTAGCTACAACTGCAGACGACAACACCAATCTTACTACAATACCATTTACAGTAAACTTCAACAAGGCAGTTGCAGACTTTGAGCTATCTGACATTACAGTAACTGGCACTGCCAACGACGGCACACCAGCAGCATCAAACCTTCTTGGATCTGGTACCCAATATACCTTTGATGTAATACGCGGAACCTCAGACGGAACCGTAACCGTATCAATTGCAGAAAATGTGGCAACAGATGCCGCAGGCAACCTCAACACCGCATCTACACCAATTACCATCACCATAGACACCGAAGCTCTAACAGTATCTGTAACTACAACTGCAGGCGAGAACACCAACCTTGATACGGTACCATTTACAGTAAACTTCAACAAGGCAGTTGCAGACTTTGAGCTATCTGACATTACCGTAGAAGGTACTGCCAACGACGGCACTCCAGCAGCATCCAACCTTGCAGGATCTGGTGCTCAATACACCTTTGATGTAGTACGCGGAACCTCAGACGGAACCGTAACTGTATCAATTGCAGCAGACGTAGCAACAGATGCCGCAGGCAACCTCAACACGGCATCTGCACCAGTTACCGTCACCATAGACACCACTGACCTAACAGTATCTGTAACTACAACAACAGACGACAACACCAATCTTACTACAATACCATTTACAGTAAACTTCAACAAGGCAGTTGCAGACTTTGTGTTATCTGACATTACAGTAACGGGTACTGCCAACGACGGCACACCAGCACCATCAAACCTTCTTGGATCTGGTGCTGAATACACCTTTGATGTAGTGCGCGGTTCCTCAGACGGAACCGTAACCGTGTCAATTGCAGAAAATGTGGCAACAGATGCCGCAGGCAACCTCAACACGGCATCTGCACCAGTTACCGTCACAGTAGACACCACTGCCCCAATCGTCTCTGTAGCTACAACAGCAGACATGATCAACAACCTTGATACGGTACCATTTACGGCAAGATTTACCGAGGATGTTGAGAACTTTGTCCTAGATGACATTACAGTAGCAGGCACCGCAAACGGCGGCGCCCTCACAGCATCCAATTTTGTAACAGTTAATGCCAGCACATACACCTTTGATGTTGCAGACATATCCTCAGACGGAACCGTAACCGTATCAATTGGAGAAGGCGTGGCAACAGACTTTGTTGGTAACCTCAACACCGCATCTGCACCAATTACCGTCACCATAGACGCTACTATCCCATCAGTATCACTGGGGACAGTTGCATCTGGTCCTACCAACTCTGAGGCCATACAATTTACTGCAACATTTAGCAGTGACGTCACAGGATTTATCGCAAGCGACATTGTCGTGACAGTTGACGGAAACACCGCCACACCTGGTAGTCTGATAACTGCCTTTACTGAAACTAGTGGTACCCAATACGACTTTACAGTCACACACGGCATCACCACAGAAGGACAGCTGACAGTATCCATACCTGCCGGTGTGGTACAAGGGGGCAACACGGCATCCCCCAGTCCTACCACCATCACAATAGACCTCATTGCCCCACAAGTCTTTGTCGGCTCGACTGCTGGTAGCATCACCAACCTTGCCACCATACCATTTACTGCAACATTTAGCGAGGACGTTGAGAACTTTGAACTAGGAGACATTACAGTAACAGGCACAGCAAACGGCGCCAATCTGACAGCATCCAACTTTGCAACAGTTAATGCCAGCACATACACCTTTGATGTTGCAGACATATCCTCAGACGGAACAGTAACCGTATCATTAGATGAGGATGTGGCAGCAGACCTTGCTGGCAACCCCAACGAGGCATTGCCCCGTCATGTTACTGTCACCATAGACAGTACCTCCACCAACTTGCTGCCTACGATTCCTGCTGTACCTCCCATCATAACTCTGGAGTATCCGGCACTAAGGGATCAGCCTATCCTCCTCTCTGATCACTTTGTGGATCCAGACGGAGACGAGGTGACATTTACAGAAATCATTACCTCCTGTCAGGGAATCTTTGTGGTGTCCCTTGACTCTATGCTCCTCTTTAGATCTGTCACAGCAGAAGAATGTGTTTTCTCCTTTGACATCTCAGACGGCACGGATTCGACCACCGACAGGCCATACACTGCAATCCTAAATGTGGTAGCAGACCCGGCACCCGTTCTAGGTGATCTGACCATACAGGTACAGCCAGACGAATCCCGCACGGTAAACATTGACGTCAATAACTTTTATGATGACAACAAGGTCTTGTCAATTATAGGTGACACCCAGAGCTCTTCTGACTGCACGACTTCTATCATATCTGACATTACCCCAAACAGCTTTAGCTTTACCCCGACGAATCAGTTTTCCACAACAGATGAGTGTACCGTGCAATTTACCATAAGCGATGGCAACAGGCAGATTGAGACTACTGTCACCGTACAGTATCTGCCTGGCCTGACTGCATCTATAGGTACTACTGCCAATCCAATCACCAATCTTGCTGTCATACCATTTACGGTAACCTTTAGCGAGGATGTAACCGGATTTGACCGAGGTGACATCGTTGTGGCAGCTGACGGAGTCGCCATCACCACAACTGCGTCTGAATTGATACCTGGCTTTGAGGGAACCAGTGGTGGTACTGACTACACCTTTACAGTCGCACATGGAATCACAGAAGGCCAGCTGACAGTAACCATACCTACCAACGTGGTCAACGAGGACAACATAGAGAGTGTTTATGCACTTACAGTAGACAGGATATCTCCAGTCATAATACTTGTACCTGCCGATGGCACCACCACTACTGCTGCCACGATACCATTTACCTTAACATTCAGCGAGGAGATCAATGTCTTTAGCATACCAAATGTCATTGCAGTAACAGGCTCTGCCAACGGCGGCAATCCGGTAGCATCCGACTTTAGCATATCTGAGGGTATCTACACCTTTAGTGTTGCTCGCGGTTCCTCAGACGGAATCGTAACCGTGTCAATAAATACAGGTACAATAAGAGATCTTGCAGGCAACTTCAACGAGGCATTTACTGCTACATTTACAATAGACACCACTGTCCTATCAGTATCCCTGGACACAACTGCTGCTGATCCTACCAACTCTGAGGCCATCGAATTTACTGCAACATTTGACGAGGATGTCACACAATTCACCATGGAGGACATTGTCGTGGCAATTAACGGAACTGACACATCTGGCCTGATATCTGGATTTAGTGGAAGCGATGCTGACTATACCTTTACAGTAACACACGGCATCACCACACAAGGTGAACTAACAGTAACAATACCTGACGGTGCGGTAGCAGAGGGCAACATGGCAAGTACTCGTACACTTACCGTGGACAGAATAAGACCATCAGTATCCATTACGCCTGTCGATGGCACCACCACCAGCGATAACCCAGTAACGTTTACGGCAACATTTAGCGAGGATGTTGAGAACTTTGAGCTAACTGACATTACAGTAACTGGTACCGCAAACGGCGGCACCCTCACAGCATCCGGCTTTGCAACAGTTGATGCCCGCACATACACCTTTAACGTTGCAGGCATATCTTCTGACGGAACAGTAATTGCATCCATTGCAGCAGATGTGGCAACAGACCTTGCAGGCAACTCCAACACCGCATCTGCCCCAGTTACTGTCACCGTAGACAGCACTGTCCCATCAGTATCCTTGGACACAACTGCTACTGATCCTACCAACTCTGAGACCATCTCATTTACTGCAACATTTGACGAGGATGTCACAGGATTTGTACAATCTGACATCGTTGTAGCAATTGACGGAACCCCAGCAGCTAATAGCCTGTTAACTGCCTTTAGTGGAAGCGGTGCTGACTATACCTTTACAGTAACACACGGCATCGCCGCAGAAGGACAGCTGACAGTAACCATACCTGACGATGCGGTAGTAGAGGGCAACACAGCAAATACTCATACACTTACAGTGGACAGAATAGATCCAACTGTAACCATCACACCTGTCGATGGTACCACCACCGGTGATGACCCCGTAACATTTACGGCAACCTTTAGTGAGGATGTTGAGAACTTTGTCCTAGCTGACATTACAGTAACTGGTACTGTCAACGGCGGCAGTCCAGTAGCATCCAACCTTCTTGGAGACGGCAGTGTATACACCTTTGATGTTGCTCGCGGCTCGACAGACGGAACCGTAACCGTATCAATTGCAGGAGATGTGGCAAGAGATCTTGCAGACAACTCTAACACCGCATCTGTCCCAGTTACCGTCACAATAGACACTACTATTCCAAACTCTTTGCCACCGGTTCCAGCAGTACAACCCGTTATAACCCTAGAGCACCCCACATTAGCTCCTCCAACATTCTCTCTAGATGATCACTTTACAGACCCCGACGATGATACGCTTTCATACACCAATATATCAGATGACTGTACTGGAACCCTGACGCAGCAGCCACCAGCTGGCTCTGATACGTTCAGGTTTGTATCCTCAGCTGCTGAGACATGTACGCTCTCCTTTGACATCTCTGATGGTACTGGTGCCAGCACAGGCGGTGCCTACACTGTAAACATATCTGTCGTACTGGATGCTGCACCAGTACGTACTACAACACCGCTGACAGTTGATGTCTTATCAAGCCAGCTCCGAAAGGTTACACTTGACATTAACAATTATTACACAGATACCCAGACACTGACACTAGTCTCTGCCCCCACATCTAGTGATTGTACGGACTTTACCTCTGCCATCCTGCCAAACGGACAGTTTGACTTTGAGCCTATCAATGCTTTTGCTGGTGCATCAACATGTACAGTACAGGCAACCTTCTCTGATGGAAACAGGCACACGACTGCAGATCTTACAATAAACTATCTGGATGTTGCAACCGTATCCCTGAGTACTAATGTAACTGATCCTACCAACTCTGAGGCCATACCATTTACGGCAACATTTGGCAGTGATGTCACAGGATTTATCGCAGATGACATTGTAGTGACAATTGACGGAAATCCCGCCACACCTGGCAGCCTGATATCTGAATTTGGTGGAAGCGGTGCTGACTATACCTTTACAGTAACACACGGCATCACCGCAGAAGGACAGCTAGCAGTAACCATACCTGCCAATGCGGTAGTAGAGGGTAACACAGCAAGTACTGCCACTACATTCACAGTAGACAGAATAGTCCCAACTGTAACCATCACACCTGCCGATGGTACTACCACCAGCGATGACCCAGTAACGTTTACGGCAACCTTTAATGAGGATGTCCAGAACTTTGAGCTAGGTGACATTACAGTAACTGGCACTGCCAATGGCGGAAGTCCTGAGGTAACCAACCTTAATGGTGAAGGAAGTATCTACACCTTTGATGTTGCTCGCGGCACCACAGACGGAACCGTAATTTCATCCATTGCAGCAGACGTAACAACAGACCTTGCAGGCAACCTCAACACTGGATCTAATTCAGTTACCGTCACAATAGACACTGTTCCCCTTACAGTCTCTGTAGCTACGACTGCAGATGATAACACCAACCTTGCTACAATACCATTTACGGCAACATTCAACAAGGATGTTGAGGACTTTGACCTAACTGACATTACAGTAACTGGCACTGCCAACGGCGGTACTCCAGTAGCATCCAACCTTGGTGGAACAGGCAGTGTCTACACCTTTGATGTTCTCCGCGGCACTACAGACGGAACCGTGACCGTATCCATAGATGCATTAAAGGCAACAGATGCAGCAGGCAACTCCAATGAGGCATCTGCTCAAATTACCGTTACAATAGACACCATTGCCCCAACTGTCTCTGTCAGTTCATCTATTGGCAGCAGCACCGGACTTGATACGGTACCATTTACAGTAACATTTAGCAAGGATGTTCAGAACTTTGAACTAGGAGACATTACAGTAACAGGCACAGCAAACGGCACCAATCCTATAGCATCCAACTTTGCAACAGTTAATGCCCGCACATACACCTTTGATGTTGCTCGGGGCTCATCAGACGGAACCGTAATTCCATCCATAGCAGCAGACGTAGCAACAGATCTTGCAGGCAACCCCAACACCGCATCTGCCCCAGTTACCGTCACCGTAGACACCACTGTCCCATACGTATCCCTGAGCACAGGTGCATCTGATCCTACCAACTCTGAGGCCATCTCATTTACTGCAACCTTTAGCGAGGATGTCACAGGATTTGAGCAATCTGATATTGTCGTGACAATTAACGGAACTGAAGTATCTGATAGCCTGATAACTACTTTTACTGGAACTAGTGGTACCCAATATGACTTTACAGTAACACACGGCATCGCCACAGAGGGTGAGCTGACAGTAACCATACCTGAGGGTGCGGTAGTAGAGGACAACACAGATGCTGTACATATTATTACCGTGGACATGGTAAACCCAACAGTATCCATCACGCCTCCCGATGGCACCACTACCGGTGATGATCCCGTAACATTTACTGCAACCTTTAGCGAGGACGTTAGAAACTTTGTCCTAGATGACATTACAGTAACTGGCACTGCCAACGGCGATGCTCCGGCAGCAACCAACTTTGTAACAGTTGATGCCAGCACATACACCTTTGATGTGGCTCGGGGCTCTACAGACGGAACAGTGACCGTATCAATAAATGCAAATGTGGCAGCAGATTCAGCAGGCAACCCCAACGAGACATCTAATTCAGTTACCGTTACCATCAACACTACTGGAGATGCCATTGAGGCCGATATCCCTCTTGGAGGCGTTGATGGCGTAATAACCTATATACCATCTTCAAATTTGATCACCCTCAATGTAATATATGATACATTACCTGAAACAATTATCGCCACTGATGGACAACTGCTTAAATTTAATACCGCTCCAACATTTGCTGATGATAGTGCAAACGGAGTAAAGAGTGTGAGAATCTCTGATTCTCCAGCTAAAGTTACTTCTGCTGTCTCTGATTCTCAAACAGTAACTGTCACTTATCCTGCAGGTATAGTTGTAAGCGGCTCATCTGATGACTGGGATGGTACCATTACAGTTCCATCTCTTTCTACTAATGCTGCTACTCCTCCAACCTCAAATGATGAGATAGGACTGGCATTCTCAGTTGGTGATGGCAACACTAGATTAACATTTGATCAGGCAGTCAGGCTACTATTGCCTGACCAAGCAAGCCGTGATGGTGCCTTCTTCCAAGGAGAAAACGCTGATGGCGTTGTAGAGTCACGACCACTAGTTGTATGTCCATTTGTTCCTGTCAATCAGGCTACTGCCAATACTAATCTTGAAGCTGGCACTACACTGGAATCATGTTTTGTTCGTGACGGCTCTGATATGATCATCTGGACCACGCACTTTAGCTCATTTGGCTCATTCTCTATAGGTTCTGTAGACCCTACACCATCCACACCTTCTAGTAGCCGCGGTGGCGGTGGCGGTGGCGGTGGCGGTGGCGGTGGCGGTGGCGGTGGCGGCGGTAGCTCCTCCCTTCCATCTGGCAGCTCATCTATTGCAGGCAGTGTCTCTGGAGCTGTTTTGTACGACGTACAATGGGATGTCTGCGAGGCAAACACAATCAATGTCATAGCTGGTCCTGTAACTGACAATCTGTTTGTAAAACTTAGAACCAACGCCGGCATAATCACGGCAGAACGCTCTGATGACCAGTCCTATCCTGGAAGAATTTCATTTGATGCAAACCTCTCACCAAACGAGTCATTTGTACACGTACAAGTGGAAAATATTATATCAAGAGGAATATCCACTGATTCAAAGTCACTTAACATCACCGAATGTTCTGGCTCTGTATCTGTAAAAACATACGAGTCATCCTCACCTGTTATTGCCGGTGGCAGTGCAGTTGTAACACCTGACCAGCCCTCTTCTAAAGCAGATTTGCCAACTGACACCATGACTGATCTCCCAACAGTACCGATACCTGGCCTGGCCCCGGTACAAACACCTGAGCCAGTCCGCAAGTTCCTTGCTGACTTTACTGATATTACAAATGATAACACTGGTATGAAACTCACTGATTTCCAGACACTGCAATCAAACCCTGACAAATATGCCCTAGTTGTACTGGGAGTCAGCGGACAGACAGTTACCACCGTTGCACTAACTGACAGGCCAGATTCAGAGGAGAGCAACAACAATGCAAACCTCTTCTTGCAGATATCATCCTCTGATGATATGGTCAACTCCATGAGGGGCGTTCTCTTGGGCGGTGACACAATTGAGATTGTTGCAGGAGACGGAAGCAGGACTATAGTTCCAACATCTGCTGAAATTGCAATTGCATCTGAGGATGCAAACGTGGCAGTATCTCAAAAATCAGGCATGAAAATCAACGACAGATCAACACAGGTTGACCTGCCAGACGTGCTCAAAGAATTCCTAAATACCAACATTGAATTTACAAACGAGGATACCGGTAAGACACTAACGCAATACATGGTGTTGCAGTCAGTACCAGACATGTTTGCAGAAAAGGAACTTGGAATCTCAGGACAAACCGTGACTACCATAGCATTCCCAGACAGGTATGGCAGGGAAGACAGCAATGATGACCTGAACGTCTTTGTACAGTTTACACACACTGATGAGCAGGTCAACTCCTTGAGAGGCATCCAGCAGGGCGGCAACGCAATCAGCGTTAGCACCAACGGCGTTGAGCAGGGAACACTGACACAGACAGTAGAGATTCCGTTGGGCTAGATTATTATTTTTTTGTTATTCTTTGCTATTTTACAGGCATTTCTGATTAATCAAACTAGAAAGATATTTTCCTTTAGGAGTGAAAATAAATTTGAAACGATTACTTTTAATGATGATGAATTTCAAATGTTTCTTTCTGGGCTGATCTCTGACTTGTAATTATTAATTAGAATGTGTTAATAACTAGAAATTATATGAATAGTTATGAATGATGACCAACAAAATTTTGAAATAGAAAAAATTGCAAACATAATGCTGCATGATAATATTTCTCCTGACGAACAGGATGTTGCAAAGTTAGAAAAATACAAAGATCTGATCAAAGAAGATTGTGCCCTTGATGATGATGAAGAAGCTATGAAGCTAGTCTATGAAACATTGCTGTATAGAAAATTAAAAAATTCTGATTCTGGGGATGTATTGGAAAAAGGTAACGAATTTGGTGCCGGATTCAGTTAATTCATTCCAATGGTGCCGTGTCAATATCATCTTTTGAAACCCCTTTCCAAAGACCAATCATTCCTTCTGGTTCTACCTCTTCAACTTTGGTAATTTGCTGAATTTTTATGTGATCCGGGTTTGGAGGCATCCATAACATTGCCATGTAATCTCCCACGTTTCCAACTTTGGTTGGCGAGGCCATGATTACCTTATCTGCTGCAAATCCTTTTGCAACTAGTGCGTCTGTTGCTTTTTCCTTAAGATCCATTTTTCCATGTAGGAACAAATAGACAACTCTCTGAATATCAATTTCTGCCATAAGTTACCTGATTTTCTAAACTAAATCAACCTTCCTGATCTTATGCCTCCAAAAAGGGTTAAATTAGAACAATCAGAATTCATAACTGTGAAAATATTCACTATTGGCAGTAAATCCTTTGTAACTAGCTTTCAATTAGCTGGCATACCTGGAAAAATCTCTGAGAATCCACAAAATGCTTTACAAGAAATTAAAACACTAACTGATGATTCTGATGTCGGTCTGATCCTGGTAAGTGATGATATTACCGAATCTATCAATGATGAATTAACTGCCCTAAGGGCTGAAAAATCTACTCTGGTATTTGCATTGCCAGCAGCCGGAAGTGAAAAAAGTGAGGTTGACTACAGAGTCATGCTAAAGAAAATCCTCGGCGTATAATCTACTTATAATCATACTTGTAATACTGTACTATGAAAACCGCATCCGTTAAAGGGCCATCTGTAATTTCTGTAGATGAAACAGACAAACCCTCCCTGCAAGCAGGTGATGTTTTAGTTCAGATGCAAGCTTGCGGAATCTGTGGCTCTGATTTGGAAAAAGTCTTTGGTCAATATGGTAAATCATCAATGCGTTTAGGCCATGAGCCTTCTGGAATTATTTTAGACGTGGGTTCTGGTGTAACTGAATTTAAAAAAGGCGATAGGGTATTTACTCACCATCATGTTCCTTGCTATGATTGTCATTTGTGCAACCATGGAAACGAAACAATGTGTCAAAAATATTCTCAAACCAATCTAAATCCTTGCGGATTATCAGAAGAATATGTTGTTCCCTCTTGGAGTGTCTCTCATGGCGGCATCTTAAAAATTTCTGATTCCCTTAGTTATGAGGAAGCTGCAATGATTGAACCATTGGCATGCTGTGTTCGAACTTGGACTAAATTCTCTTACCAAGAACATGACTCTGCTGCCATTTTTGGGGTTGGTCCCACTGGAATGATGCATGTGATGTTGGCACATGCTAAAAAATTCTCAAAAATCTTCTGTTTTGATGTTAATGATTTTAGACTGGAATTTGCCAAAAGCTTCAACATAACTGAATCCATCAACTCTATGGATGAAAACAGAAAACAAAAGATTTTGGATAATACTGATGGACAGGGTGTGGATGTGGCAATTGTGGCTACTAGCAGCCTCAAAGCATTAGAGGATGCCTTTGATATGGTCCGAAAAGGCGGCTCTGTGGTGATGTTTGGCGTTCCTTCAAAAGGTGCAAAACTGGATTTGAATATGAGTAAAATATATTCCAAAGAAATTACTCTGGTAACTAGTTATGCTGCATCTGATGCTGATACTAAAGAAGCATTACACTTGATAGAGTCCTCTCAAGTTGATGTCAAACAGCTTATCACTCACACTTATTCCATTTCTGACTCTCAAAAAGCATTTGATCATGCACATAGTGGTAGCAACGCAATGAAAATCATTATTACAAGATAAGAAAGGCTTAAGAAGGGATTTTCATTCTTTCAAAATCGAAGCAATATGGATTGGGGATTAAAAAACAGGCTTGCTAGAATCATTAAACCACGAAATAGCCGTGCATTAATGCTGGCAGTAGACCATGGATATTTTCTTGGTCCGACTGAAAAATTAGAAAATCCTAAAAAAGTAGTCGAGCCCCTCTTGCAATATTGTGATTCCTTAATGGTCACAAGAGGCGTTCAAAGATCATCTGTACCTGCAACAACTGATACTCCTATGGTTTTGAGAGTTTCTGGCGGTTCTAGTATTATTGGAGGTGATTTATCTCAAGAAGACATTACCGTATCCATTGAAGATGCAATCCGACTAAATGCTAGCGCTCTTGCCATGTCCATTTTTGTTGGTGCAAAATATGAATATCAGACTATTGTAAATCTTGGAAGACTTGTCAGCGAAGCTGAAAAATACGGGCTGCCCGTACTGGCAGTCACTGCAGTTGGAAAAGAACTTGGCAAAGATGCAAGGTATCTTTCATTGGCGTGTAGGATAGCAGCTGAACAAGGTGCACATGTTGTCAAAACTTACTATTGTGATAATTTTGAAAAAGTGGTTCAATCTTGTCCTGTCCCAATAATAGTTGCAGGTGGAAAAAAGATTTCAGAACGTGAGGCATTGCAATTAACATACAATGCAATCAAATGTGGAGCTGTAGGTGTAGATATGGGTAGAAACATCTGGCAGTCAGAACACCCTGTTTCCATGATAAAGGCAGTCAGAGCAATTGTTCACCAAAATCAAAATGTTGATCAAGCCTTCAAATTATACCAAACATTGGTTAGTCAAGAATCAAAAAAGAAACCAAGAAACAATCCCAATCAGAATAAATCAAACAATCACAAGAAACCACAAAACAATCCTAGTCAGAACAAACCAAACAATCAGAACAAACCAAACAATCAGAACAAACCAAACAATCAGAACAAACCAAACAATCAGAACAAGCCAAACAATCAGAACAAGCCAAACAATCAGAACAAATCAAACAACCAACCAAAACCACAAAACAATCCCAGTCAAGACACATCAAACAACCAACCAAAACCACAAAACAATCCCAGTCAAGACACATCAAACAACCAACCAAAACCACAAAACAATCCCAGTCAAGACACATCAAACAACCAACCAAAACCACAAAACAATCCCAGTCAAGACACATCAAACAACCAACCAAAACCACAAAACAATCCCAGTCAAGACACATCAAACAACCAACCAAAACCACAAAACAATCCTAGTCAAGACAAACCAAGCGATAACCCAAAACCCAACCCGGAATAAAACTCAACTGTCAATTTTTGACAAGTGAATGTGTGCAATTTTCCATGTTGGCTGCCTTACTAGAACAAAAGTTGCTCTACCGGTAATTATCATGTGCTCTCCTGTGAATGCCTTGTTATCCACTAGCATTCCTTTTTGAATTAATTCCAAAGCTACAACTGCCGTGTCTCCAAATACGCTGATTTTTGGATTTTTTATCTCATATGTATAATCTGATATGCTCACAAATCGCAATTCCTCAAGCTCTATTGTGGTCTGATAGTCTTTGAGATCATATGGCGGCAAATCACTAAAACTTGAAAACTTGGAATCATTTAGGTGAATTTTTTTTAACGCTGTTAGATCCTTGGTTACTCCTGCTTGAAATAATGCCTCAACAGTTTTGATTATTTCCTCATTATCGCCCAAAATGGTTCATTTCAAATATGGAAAATATCGGTTTAAGTCTTTGTATAATTGAGGCTAACCCTCGATTATTTTTCTGAGAATCTTTATTAATTATTAATTGATTATTTTTTTTGATTTCAATGAGCAGAAAATTTACAGGAAGACTTGGCAATGTATTGCCGGTGGTTGTTTTTCTTTAGAGTGTACTCTGTTATACTAGCTTAAAATTATGGAGAGAAATTTGATGAATAAAATGGAAAACATGATTGGTGCAAAGGCCCTGATGACGGCTATGGAGAAGGAAGGCGTCAGACAAGTGTTTGGATTGCCTGGCGGTGCAAACCTCCCAATGTATGATGAATTTGCACGCTGTGATATTAGACATATTTTGGTAAGGCATGAGCAATCCGCAGCTCATATGGCTGATGGTTTTGGCAGGGTAAGTCGAAAACCCGGGGTGTGTTTTGCCACTTCTGGGCCTGGTGCCACTAACATCCTGACTGGAATTGCAACTGCACAAGCCGATTCTGCTCCCATGGTTGCCGTAACCGGACAGGTCTCTGTCAACATGATTGGAAAGGATGCATTTCAAGAAAGCGATATTATTGGGATGGCAAACCCTGTTGTAAAGTATGCATTTCAGCCAAGAACTGCTGCTGAGGTTCCCGAAGTTGTCAAAAAGGGATTTTTTATTGCAGAAACCGGAAGGCCTGGGCCTGTATTAATTGACATTCCAAAAGATGTTCAAACCAACGAAGCAGAAATGATTTTTCCTGACGAATTTAAAATTCAAGGCTATCATCCTTGGGCTGATCCTGACATTGTCAACGTTCAAAGAGCAATTGATATGCTGCTTCATGCTGAAAAACCTATTATCCTAGCTGGCGGGGGTACGATTATTTCATCGGCCTTTGCAGAATTGCAATCCGTTGCTGAAACGCTTATGCTGCCTGTTGTTACAACCTTCAAAGGCAAGGGCGCATTTCCAGAAACCCATCCTTTGTCCTTGGGTCCAATTGGAATGCATGGCCATGCAGAGGCTAACAAAATGATGACCGAAGCTGACTGTGTTTTAGCCATAGGAACTAGGTTTTCTGACAGATCTGTTGGAACATTTGAGGCGTTTGAGAAAAGATTGAAAATTATTCACATGGATGTTGATCCTGCCGAGATTGGTAAAAATCAGACTGCCCAAGTTGCAGTAGTTGGCGATGTCCGTGCATCATTACGAATAATGGTAAAGCTGCTTTTACAGCGAGCCATCAAAAAATCAGAAGAGACCCCTTGGGTCAAACATGTAAAAGAGACCAAGGCCTACTGGAAGGAGAACCTGAAACTTCATCCTGGCGAAATGGGCGCTGCTAAAATTTTACGTAAACTTCGTGAGTTGTTGCCTAAAGAATCCGTCGTAACTACTGAGGTAGGACAGCATCAAATGTGGGCCTCTTTATTTTATGACGTCATTCAGCCTGGCACCTTCTTTAGCTCTACTGGACTTGGTACTATGGGCTGGGGATTCCCTGCAGCCATTGGTGCCAAGGTGGCAAGACCTGATGTTCCGGTTGTAGATATTGCAGGTGATGGGAGTTTCAGTATGACTGAAAACTCTCTTGCAACTGCAGTATTGGAGGATATTCCAGTTATTGTATTTCTCTTAAACAATTCTTCATTGGGAATGGTGGCTCAATGGCAGAGAACTTTTTATGATCGAAGAATGATTGGTGTGGATCAGCAAAGCTGTCCTGATTATGTTAAACTAGCCGAGTCGTACGGTGCACAAGGAATTCGGGCACAGTCTATGGATGAACTTGAGAAGGCAATTAAGACTGCGCTAGGCAGCGATGTTGCAACAGTAATTGACATTCCCATTGATTCAGAAGAAGACGTACTGCCATTTGTAGCTCCTGGAACCTCTTTATCGGATATGATACTACCTTCCTAGTGATTATTATGTGGGCAATACTTTCTATTCTAGTTGAAAACAAGCCAGGAATCTTGTTTAAGGTGACTCATCTCTTCAGAGCCAGAAACTTCAATATTGACAGCATATCTGTGGGGGTTACTGAAAACCCTGATTACTCCAAGATGACTATTACCACATATGGTGATCAGAAACAGATAGATCAAGTAGTAAAGCAACTTGATAAAATGATTGATACTGTCAAAGTTGAGCATTTAGATGAGCACAAAACTGTATTTCGTGAACTCAGTATTTTTAAGTTAAAACTGAGTAATGCTAGTGATAGTATGGAAATTAACAAGCTTGCAAATGCATACGGTGGCAAAGTCCATGATGTGAAAAAGGAGTCCATCATGGTAGAGCTGACTGCCACCCCTGATCAAATCAAAGCGTTTGAGGAACTTGCAAAACCATTTGGAATCATTGATGTTGCTAGAACAGGCGTTGCTGCCTTACAGAGGAGCGGAGCTTGAACGTTAGAATATTTGATACTACCCTAAGGGATGGGGAGCAAACTCTTGGCGTATCACTATCCCCCGATCAAAAGCTAGCAATAGCAAAGAAACTTGATGAATTAGGCGTTGATGCAATCGAGGCAGGCTTTCCTGTAATCTCTGAGGGTGAATCCCAAGCAGTCAAAATGATTACCTCAGAAGGACTGTCTTGTGAAATTGCAGGATTGACTAGGACTATCAAAAAAGACATTGATGCCGCAGTTGATGCCGGGCTAGATTATATTCACACGTTTATTGCAACCTCTGATATTCACCTGGAGCATAAACTCCAAATGAGCAGAGAAGAGGCCCTTCAAAAAGCTGTTGAGGCCGTAGAGTATGGAAAATCCCGTGGATTACAAGTAGAGTTTTCAGCCGAAGATGCCTCAAGAACCGATAGGGAATTTTTGAAAAAAGTTTTTGGTGCCGTTGCAAAGGCAGGCTCTGATAGGGTAAACATTCCTGACACTGTTGGCTATTGTACCCCTGAGTACATGGCTGAAATCACCAAGGATGCGATTGAAGCTACAAAATTGCCCGTCAGTGTTCACTGCCATAATGATTTTGGACTGGCAGTTGCAAATGCACTGTCCGGAATTCATGCAGGTGCCGCATGTGCGCATGTTACAATTAATGGTATTGGAGAGAGAGCTGGAAATGCCTCATTGGAAGAATTCTCCATGGCACTCAAATGTTTGCCCTATGCGCAAGATTATGAGACAAACATAAAGTCTGAGTTAATTTATGATATTTCCAGATTCATTTCAAAGACGGTTGGAATTATTGTACAGCCAAACAAAGCAATAGTCGGCGCCAATGCGTTTGGACACGAGTCTGGCATTCACACCCATGGCGTGTTGAACAATCCCCTTACGTACGAGCCAATCAGTCCGGAATTGGTAGGACGAAAAAGATGGCTTAAGGTTGGAAAGCATGCAGGCGTTCATGGAATGAATGCCATGCTAGAAGAGTATGGCGTAAAACCAACTGAAGAACAGGCAAAGCAAATCCTAGAAAAAGTCAAGCTGCTAGGTGATCAGGGAAAACAAATAACTGATGTAGAGCTGCTGTCTCTGACAAGCGAAGTTTTGGGAGAAAAGGAGCTCAAAAGAATCGTAACCCTGACTGGATTTTCAGTTTCTACTGGTATTGGAACAATGCCTTATGCATTTGTAAAGCTCAACATTGATGGCCAAGATCATATCGGAACCGATTATGGGGTAGGACCAGTTGATGCGGCATTAAATGCAATTCAGAAAATTACTGGAAAGATTTCTGAGATTAGAATCAAGGATTATGGGCTAGCATCCATCTCTGGCGGCTCTGGCGCATTATGTGAGGTAACTGTCAAAGTCGAGGATCCGTTGGGAAACAAGGTCTCAGCAAAATCCGTTGGAGAAGACATTGTAACCACCTCTGTAAAGGCCGTAATTGATGCAATCAACAGAATCATGCTCAAAAAGATGGTAACCGGAAAACAGGTTAACTAAATCCTAAAATTCCCTTGTTATCCTGTGTAATCATGTATAAAATTTCATTAATTACGGGCGATGGCATTGGCCCTGAACTCTCAGAATCTGCAGTCTCTGTCTTAGACACGATTCATGACAGGCTTGATTTGAAATTTGATGTTGAAAAGTTGTCTGCAGGCGACCAGGCCTTGGCTGAAACTGGAAGGGCATTGCCTGATGAAACGACAAGTGCCATCAAAAATTCTGATGCATGCATCAAAGCACCGGTCGGAGAAAGCGCAGCTGATGTAATTGTAGTGCTAAGACGCATGCTTGATCTTTATGCCAACATCAGGCCTTCAAAGTCCTATCCTCACATGCCTGCGCTACGCGATGACATTGACATGGTTATAGTGAGGGAAAATACTGAGGATCTTTATACTGGAAAAGAGTTCAGCTTAGGTGATTCTGCTGTTGCACTAAGAATTATTTCTCAAACCGCTTCTAAAAGAATCGCAAAATATGCTTTTGAATGTGCGACACAACGGGATTCCATGAAAAAAGTAACATGTGTCCATAAATCAAATGTTCTGAGGGTAACTGACGGCCTGTTTGCAAAAGCATGTACTGAGGTCTCAAAGGATTATCCTGATATTGCATTTGAGCAAATGTATGTTGATGCATGTGCAATGAATTTAATTCGCCAGCCTGAACAGTTTGATGTCGTGGTAACCACTAATCTGTTTGGTGATATCCTATCTGACGAGTCTTCCCAGGTGGTTGGCGGATTGGGAATGGCACCAGCTGCTAATATTGGAGATGATTTTGCACTGTTTGAGCCTGTTCATGGAGCGGCCTTTGATATTGCAGGACAAAACATTGCAAATCCCTCGTCTTTTTTGCTATCCATCAAGATGATGCTTGATTGGCTTGGAAACAGACACAGTGATCCCAAATGCCTCAAAGTTGGAGCAAAATTAGAATCTACGATATTTGACTTGGTAAAAACCGGCGTTAAGACTAAAGATATTGGCGGAGACAAGAGTACATTGGAGTTTACAAAGCAAATTACCGATAATCTTTAGTGTTTTCTTACACATGAGATCCGACCTATTCTAAATGCCTGCCGGATTCATGATGGTGCTCTGTTTACTGCATCTGCTTTTTTATTGCCTTAAAACCAAAACAATTTTTATAAAATTTTGTGCCTGTTTTGGGTTTCTTTGCTTTCATGTTTGCATGGCCTATTGATGTTGCGCTTGGATTGCTGATAATTCTTTGATACAACGAGATACACGGAAAACACGCTAAAACAAGAACGTATACCTAACATGATGTGTTTTCCATACCGATATTCTACGACGCAGAATTACGGCTTCTCGTCACAATCATTACGTCAAAATAATATTTAAGATTGATCCCAATTCGGTTCTGTTGCCTTCATAAGGGACAGGCATGAGCGACAAGTTTGGAACACTTGAATCTTGGGGTGTTTTCTAATTTTCAAACTGATGTTGATTTGGCGTGATGAGATTATCTCTCTGGTCTGATCAGGGACTGGAGAAAACAGCCACATCAAAGCAAATCCTGATGATTTTAAGGCAAACACGATAATGCAACGGACAGTTCTGTAAATTTTGATGATCTGATCGCTGGAATTTAACTGCAAACTATCAGAGATCATTTTCTTAAAAATTATTCAGATGTAATAGTTATTTTTATTAACTCTAATTTTAAAGGATTAGAAACATGGTCAGTATTATAGCTAAATTAAAGTCTAAACGAGAGCTTGGGGCACTAGTAGTGGCAATAGCCCTATTTGCCGTGCTTTTCTCGCCATATCCTGGAATTGATGCTGTGACCATATCTTTGGATGATACTGAAACCTTTGTTGATTTTACTGGCGGTGTGCTTGCTGATGTTGATGACATACTCTCCATGGAACTTGTCGTCAGAAATCCTGCTGAAAACGGAATAAGCTTTACAGCCGATGATGGTTCCTCATTTAATTCAGAGACACTACTTGCTGATGTCTCTGTTCTCAGAGTGGTTCTCAACCCCGGTGACTCTGATGAGGTCGTTGCATTCTTTGATTTGTCTGGCAACCGTCTCTCAAACACCATTGCTGCAAACTTTGGACAAACAGCAGACGTTGAGGGTAAGATTGTGGCATTAAACTTTGATGGCATTAGTGCCAATGCCTTAGATGGCAGTCCTGGCGACTTTGGCTATGGTAACTTTGGCGGTTTTGGCTATGGTAACTTTGCAAATGAGTTTGGCACTGGTGTCTTAGGCGATGGCTCTTACGGGCGTGGACTATCATCTAACCCACTGGGTGCAGACACAAAAGCAAGCTATGACATTCAAGTCAATTCTGGATTGCTAAAAGAAGGGGAGAACACTGTTAGAATTGATGTCTTGCCGTCTGCAACCTCTGCTGATTTTTTCTCATCAGTGCCATCTACCTTTACCAATGTAATTACTGGAACTGTCATTGAGGCCAATGTTCCAGTCGGAAGCAGCGATGATGATGATGCTACTGGCATAGTAGCATTTGCACCATCCTCTGATCTGAGTACACTCAATGTAATATTTGACACACTGCCTGACACCATTACTGCCAGTGATGGCCAACTGCTTGACTTTAATGGTGCCCCAACGTTTGATGATCAGGACGGAGTCAAGAGCGTGAGAGTCTCTGATTCTGCAGTAGAGATTACTTCTGATGTCTCTTCTGCAACAGTATCTGTTAGTTATCCTGACGGCATAGTGGTAAGCGGCTCATCTGATGACTGGGCAGGCACCATAACGGTTCCATCTGTCTCTACTGCTGCTCCCCCAGCTTCAAATGATGTTGTGGGACTTGTATTCTCAGTCGGTGATGGCAACAATAGATTGACATTTGATCAGGCAGTCCGACTACTCTTGCCTGGACAGGCAGAACAGGATGGTGCATTTTTCTCAGGAGAAGATGCCGATGGCAATGCAGTATCACAACCACTAGCTGAGTGCTCATTTGTTCCTGTCAATCAGGCTACTGCCAATGCTAATCTTGAAGCTGGCACTGCGTTGGAATCTTGTTTTACTCGTGCAGGCTCTGATATGATAATCTGGACCACGCACTTTAGCTCATTTGGCTCATTTTCTACCCCTGAAACTATCCCCATAGTAACTCTGAGCACTACTGCCAACCCAATCACCAAACTTACCACCATACCATTTACAATAACATTTAATGAGGAGGTCGGTGCCACTATCGCAGATAACTTATTTGATTATAATATTATCGTAACTGGCACTGCCAATGGCGGAAGTCCGGCACTATCTGGCTATACGCAAATTGATGACCACACAGCTACCTTTGATGTTGTACGCGGATCCTCTGATGGAACCGTAACTGCGTCCCTACAGCCAAGCGGTCGTTTTGGTGTTGTTGGCGTTGATCCATCAAACGAGATCACAGTTGAGATTGATACTCAGAGACCAACGGCAGCATTGAGTGCCCCCAACATTACCAATTCTAATACAATAACATTTACGGCAACATTTAGCGAGGATGTCCAGAACTTTGAGCTAGCTGACATTACAGTAAATGGCACTGCAAACAGTGACAGTCCTGTGGCATCCAATCTTCGTGGAGAAGGCAGTGTCTACACCTTTGATGTTCTGCGCGGCTCATCAGACGGAACAGTAACTGCATCAATAGATGAAGATGTGGCAACAGATCCTGCAGATAATCTCAATGTGGCATCTGCTCCAGTTACTACCACAATGGATACTAGTGCTCCAACAGTATCTGTCAGTTCATCTGAAGGCAGTTACACCGGCCTTAACACGGTACCCTTTACAGTAACATTTGATGAGGATGTCCAGAACTTTGAGCTAGAAGACATTACAGTAACTGGTACTGCAAACGGCGGCACTCTGGCAGCAGCCAGCTTTGTCAGATCAGATGCCCGCACATACACCTTTAACGTTGCAGGCATATCTTCAGACGGAACCGTAATTGTATCCATTGCAGCAGATGTGGCAGCAGACCTTGCAGGCAACCCCAATACTGCGTCCCGTCAGATTACCGTTACCAGGGACACCAATGCCCAATCTCAACTGATCCCAATTATCACAACCGCTGATGATTTCACCAACCTTGAGGTTGTACAGTTTACAGTAAAATTCAACAGAGATGTCTTTGGGTTTTCCGCCAATGACATTGATATATCTGGTACTGCCAACAACGGCAATCCTGTGGTTATAAATAGCAGCGTCACCGAGATTGATTTCCAAACATATACCTTTGAGGTTGCACGCGGCTCCACTGATGGAACAATAACAGTATTTACAAAAATAGGTGCAGTATTTGATTCACGCGACGTGATCAATATTAAGTCTAATACAGTTACCGTTACCATAGACACCAATGCTCCAACAGTCTCTGTCAGTACAATTCCAGAGAATCTCACCTCTCTTGATACGGTACCATTTACAGTAGAATTTAGCGAGGATGTCATTGGCTTTAACCTAAATGACATTACGGTATCAGGCACTGCAAACGGTGGCAGTCCTGTGGTATCCAACCTTAATGGAGAAGGCAGAGTCTACACCTTTGAGGTTGCTCGCGGTACCACAGACGGAACCGTGGCCGTATCAGTAGATGCAAATGTAACAGCAGACCTTGCAGACAACCCCAACACCGCATCTGCCCCAGTTACCGTCACAATAAACACTCTTGTTCCAACTGTAACCATCACACCTGCCGATGGCACCATCACCAGCGATGACCCAGTAACGTTTACTGCAACATTTAGCAAGGATGTTAGAAACTTTGAACTAGGTGACATTACAGTAAATGGCACTGCAAACGGCGGCACTCCAACAGCATCCAACTTTGTAACCATTGATGCCCGCACATACACATTTGACGTTGCTCGCGGCACCACAGACGGAACCGTAACCGTATCGATAGGTGCAGATGTGGCAGAAGATCTTATAGGCAACCTCAATGAGGCATCTGCTCCGGTCACTGCCACCATATACACTGTTCCGGTGCCAACTATCACCTCCGTCAGGGATCTCACTGTAACCACTGAACCGTCTGAAACATTTAGAGTAACATTTAGCAACCCTGTCACAGACTTTGTTGCCGATGACATTCTCATAACGGGTATCGCAAACGGCGGCAATCCTGAAATATCAAACTTTGCAGGTTCCGGAGATACGTACACCTTTGATGTCGCAGGTGGGGTCTCAGATGGAAGCGTAATAATGTCCATACCTGCAGGCGTTGCAGTACATCACTTATCAGGTGCAGACAATGCGGCATCTGCTCAGTTTGACTTTCTCTTTATCTATTTTGGCCCAACCACTACCATTAGTACGACTGCCGATCCCCTGACTCCTCTTCATACAGTACCATTTATCGTGACATTCGATCAGGATGTCTTCCCTCTTACCCTAAGTGACATTACAGTAACTGGTACTGCAAACGGCGGCAACCCGGTTGCATCAAACCTTCAGATACTTAATTCCCGTACAACTAGCGATGGTGAAACTGTTGCCTCGAGATTTAGCTTTGATGTTGTCCGCGGATCCTCAGACGGAACCGTAACTGTATCCATACCTGCAGCCGCGGCAACAAGTATTGTTTTTGATTCCAGTATTGCATCCAACGAGATCACCGTCACAATAGACACCACCATACTGCCACCGGTTCCCGCAGTAGCGCCAGTCATAAACCTAGAGCACCCTGTGCTAGACCTACACCAAGAGTTCTCACTTGATGACCACTTTACAGATCCTCAAGGTGATACGCTATCATACACCAATATATCCGATGACTGTACTGGAACCCTGACGCAGCAGCCACCAGCTGGCTCTGATACGTTCAGGTTTGTATCCTCAACTGCTGAGACATGTACGCTCTCCTTTGACATCTCTGATGGCACTAATGCCAGCACAGGCGGTGCATACACTGTAAACATATCTGTGGTATTGGATGCCGCACCAGTACGTACTGCAACACCCCTGACAGTTGATGTACCTGTAGACCAGCCCCGAAAGGTTACACTTGACATTAATGACTATTATACTGATGCCAAGACACTGACACTAGTCTTTGATCCCGTATCTGATGACTGTACAGATTTTAACTCTGCCATCCTGTCAAACGGACAGTTTGACTTTGAGCCTATCAATGCTTTTGCTAGTGCATCAACATGTACAGTACAGGCAACCTTCTCTGATGGAAACAGGCACACAGATACAGAGATTACAATAAACTATCTTAGCCTTCCAACCGTAACTGTTGCAGAGGGTGAATCTCTTTCACATCAGGTATCATTACCTGCTAACTTTTTCCCCGCTGATGTCGGTTTCATAAGTACCGGTCATAGTTATCTGAACATAAATTTGGATGGACTAGTCACAGGCAACATACCTTTTGATGTAGTGGCTCATCCCCCAACTGGCACCAGCATAAGGGATGACTTTGACCTCTCTACTGAAATTCAGGTAGAATATCAGCTAGATGATGGTGCTGATACCACTACTGGGTCATTTACACTGACTGTCACAGATGTCAACCGTGTTCCTGCTGGAACTGTACCACCTAGTTTTTCATTTAATATTGATGAGACACACACAGGCAACCTAGCTACCAACATTGCAGATCCGGACGGTGATACCCTGTCCTATACCCTAGATAACAATGCATGCCAGTCATCTAGCGTAACTGTAAATCCGACGGGTGCCTTTACCGTTACTGCAACGCCAAACAACGCGGTGACATATCCTGAAGACTGTAGCTTTACCTTTGATGTGACAGACGGCTCTGCAACAGAACAGTTTACATCCTCATACCGTGTGTTATCTACCGTAACTAACCTACTGCCACCAATACCTGCCTCCGTACCATCTGCAACAGTCGAATATCCAAACCGAACTGTTCCGCAAATTTCACTGCGTGATCACTTTGTGGATCCTGAATTTGAAACACTGTCTTTCAATAATTTCTCAAGCTGCGCTGCTGGTGTCACCTTGGATGTTACACTACTAGACAATCATAACATGCAAATTGATCCCGTCGCAAATGATGTCGGCACTACATGTGTGGTATCCTTTGACATTTCAGACGGCACGACGCAAAGCACGGGGCAGCCATACTCTTTTGAGCTGGTAATCACAGAAAACCCCGCACCCGTACGAACTGCAACGCCTCTGGTAATTGACGTCCTATCAGACCAGTCTAGGACAGTTACAATTGACATTAACGACTATTACACAGATGACAAGTCACTGTCAATAGTTGATACTATAACCTCTGATGACTGTACATTTAGATCTACCTCACCAGACAGTGGCGTGTTTACATTTGAGGTTTTAGAAGACTCTACTGGCGGGCTAACATGTACAGTACAGACAACCTTCTCTGATGGAAACTACTTTACACCCGCAGAGTTTACAATAAACTATCTGGATCGTACATCCGTATCTCTGACTACGGATGTAGGCGATCTCACCAACCTTGAGGCCATCGAATTTACGGTAACATTTGGCAGAGCTGTTACGGGATTTGACCAGGATGATATTATAGTGCGTATTGATGAAACCACCACCACACCTGGCCTGATAACTTCCTTTGCGGGAGAGGGAGCCCAATACACCTTTACAGTCACACACGGCCTCACAGAAAGCCTGCTAGTAGTAGTCATACCTGTTGATGCAGCTGATGGTGGCAGTGCTAGTGATGGATCTCGTATTACGGTGGACAGGGCAAACCCCACAGTATCCATCACGCCTGCCGATGGCACCATCACTAGTGATGACCCAGTAACATTTACTGCAACATTTAGCGAGGATGTCCAGAACTTTATCCTATCTGACATTACAGTAACAGGCACCGCAAACGGCACCAATCCGGCAGCATCCAACTTTGTAACAGTTAATGCCCGCACATACACCTTTGATGTTGCTCGCGGAACCTCAGACGGAACCGTAACTGCATCCATAGCAGCAGACGTGGCAGCAGACCTTGCAGGCAACTCTAACACCGCATCTAATTCAGTTACAGTTACCATAACTACCAACACACTGCCACCGGTTCCTGCTGTAACACCGGGCATAACCTTACAGCACCCTGTACTGGCCGCACACCAAGAGTTCTCACTTGATGACCACTTTACAGATCCTCAAGGTGATACGCTATCATACACCAATATATCAGATGACTGTACTGGAACCCTGACTCAGCAGCCACCAGCTGGCTCTGATACGTTCAGGTTTGTATCCTCTGATGCTGAGACATGTACGCTCTCCTTTGACATCTTTGATGGCACTAATGCCAGCACTGGCGGTGCATACACTGTAAACATATCTGTGGTATTGGATGCCGCACCCGTACGTACTGCAACACCCCTGACAGTTGATGTCCTATCAAGCCAGCCCCGAAAGGTTACACTTGACATTAACAATTATTACACAGATGACGGCACACTGACACTAGTCTCTGCCCCCACATCTAGTGACTGTACGGACTTTACCTCTACCATCCTGTCAAACGGACAGTTTGACTTTGAGCCTATCAATGCTTTTGCTAGTGCATCAACATGTACAGTACAAGCAACTTTCTCTGATGGAAACAGGCATACAACTGCAGATCTTACAATAAACTATCTGGATACTGCAACCGTATCCCTAGATACGGATGTAACTGATCCTACCAACTCTGAGGCCATACCATTTACGGCAACATTTGGCAGTGACGTCACAGGATTTATCGCAGATGACATTGTAGTGACAATTGATGGAAACTCCGCCACACCTGGCAGCCTGATAACTGCCTTTAATGGAAGCGGTGCTGACTATACCTTTACAGTAACACACGGCATCACCGCAGAAGGACAGCTAACAGTAACCATACCTGCCAATGCGGTAGTAGAGGGTAACACAGCAAGTGCTACGACTACATTCACAGTAGACAGAATAGTCCCAACTGTAACCATCACACCTGTCAATGGCACCACCACCAGCGATGACCCCGTAACATTTACTGCAACCTTTAGTGAGGATGTCCAGAACTTTGAGCTAGCTGACATTACAGTAACTGGTACTGCCAATGGCACCAATCCTGTAGCATCCAACCTTCTTGGAACAGGCAGTGTCTACACATTTGATGTTGCTCGAGGCTCCACAGACGGAACCGTAACTGCATCCATTGCAGCAGACGTAGCAACAGACCTTGCAGGCAACTCCAACACCGCATCTGCCCCAGTTACTGTCACAATAGACACCGTTCCCCTAACAGTCTCTGTGACTACAACTGTAGGAGAGAACACCAACTCTGATACGGTAACATTTACGGCAACATTTAGCAAAGATGTTGAGGACTTTATCCTGACTGACATTACAGTAACTGGTACCGCAAACGGCGGCAATCCCGCAGCAACCAACCTTCTTGGAACAGGAAGTGTCTACACCTTTGATGTTGCTCGAGGCTCCACAGACGGAACCGTAACTGCATCCATAGCAGCAGACGTAGCAACAGACCTTGCAGGCAACTCCAACACCGCATCTGCCCCGGTTACTGTCATAATAGACACTCTTGCCCCAACTGTCTCTGTCAGTTCATCTACAGGCAGTAGCACTGGACTTGATACGGTACCATTTAGAGTAACATTTGACGAAGACGTTGAGAACTTTGTCCTAGATGACATTACAGTAGCAGGTACCGCAAACGGCGGCACCCTCACAGCATCCGGCTTTGCAACAGTTGATGCCCGCACATACACCTTTAACGTTGCAGGCATATCTTCTGACGGAACAGTAATTGCATCCATTGCAGCAGACGTAGCAACAGACCTTGCAGGCAACTCCAACACCGCATCTGCCCCAGTTACCGTCACCGTAGACACCACTGTCCCATCCGTGTCCTTGGACACAACTGCTGCTGATCCTACCAACTCTGATACCGTCAACTTTACTGCAACATTTGACGAGGATGTCACAGGATTTGTACAATCTGACATCGTTGTAGCAATTGACGGAACCCCAGCAGCTAATAGCCTGATAACTGCCTTTAGTGGGAGCGGTGCTGACTATACCTTTACAGTAACACACGGCATCGCCGCAGAAGGACAGCTGACAGTAACCATACCTGACGATGCGGTAGTAGAGGGCAACACAGCAAATACTCGTACACTTACAGTGGACAGAATAGATCCAACTGTAACCATCACACCTGCCGATGGTACCACCACCGGTGATGACCCAGTAACGTTTACGGCAACCTTTAGTGAGGATGTCCAGAACTTTGTCCTAACTGACATTACAGTAACTGGTACTGTCAATGGTACCAATCCTGTAGCATCCAACCTTCTTGGAGACGGCAGTGTCTACACCTTTGATGTTGCTCGCGGCTCGACAGACGGAACCGTAACCGTATCAATTGCAGGAGATGTGGCAAGAGATCTTGCAGACAACCCCAACACTGCATCTAATTCAGTTACCATAAATATCACAACACTGCCTCCGGTTCCTGCGGTATCGCCTGGCATAACCCTGCAGCATCCTGTATTAGACCCACACCAAGAGTTCTCACTTGATGACCACTTTACAGATCCTAATGGTGATACGCTATCATACACCAACATATCAGATGACTGTACTGGAGCCTTGACGCAGCAGCCACCAGCTGGCTCTGATACGTTCAGGTTTGTATCCTCAGCTGCTGAGACATGTACGCTCTCCTTTGACATCTTTGATGGCACATATACCAGCACAGGCGGTGCATACACTGTAAACATATCTGTGGTATTGGATGCCGCACCCGTACGTACTGCAACACCCCTGACAGTTGATGTCCTATCAAGCCAGCCCAGAAAGGTTACACTTGACATTAACAATTATTACACAGATACCCAGACACTGACACTAGTCTCTGCCCCCACATCTAGTGACTGTACGGACTTTACCTCTACCATCCTGTCAAACGGACAGTTTGACTTTGAGCCTATCAATGCTTTTGCTGGTGCATCAACATGTACAGTACAGGCAACCTTCTCTGATGGAAACAGGCATACAACAGCAGATCTTACAATAAACTATCTGGATGTTGCAACCGTATCTCTGAGTACTAATGTAACTGATCCTACCAACTCTGAGGCCATACCATTTACGGCAACATTTGGCAGTGACGTCACAGGATTTATCGCAGATGACATTGTAGTGACAATTGATGGAAACCCCGCCACACCTGGCAGCCTGATATCTGCCTTTAATGGAAGCGGTGCTGACTATACCTTTACAGTAACACACGGCATCACCACACAAGGTGAACTAACAGTAACAATACCTGCCAATGCGGTCGTAGAGGGCAACACAGCAAGTACTGCCACTACATTTACAGTAGACAGAATAGTCCCAACTGTAACTATCACACCTGCCAATGGCACCACTACCAGCGATAACCCAGTAACGTTTACGGCAACCTTTAGCGAAGACGTTGAGAACTTTGTCCTAGCTGACATTACAGTAACTGGCACTGCCAATGGCACCAATCCTGTAGCATCCAACCTTGTAACAGTTGATGCTAGCACATACACCTTTGATGTTGCTCGCGGCACCACAGACGGAACTGTAACTGCATCCATTGCAGCAGACGTAGCAACAGACCTTGCAGGCAACTCCAACACCGCATCTAATTTAGTTACCGTCACCGTAGACTCTAATATCCCAACAGTATCCCTGGACACAACTGTTACTGATCCTACCAACTCTGAGACCATTGACTTTACTGCAACCTTTAGCGAGGATGTCACAGAATTTATCGCAGATGACATTGTAGTGACAATTGACGGATTCACCATCACACCTGTCAGCGACCTGATAACTGCCTTTAGTGGAAACGGTACTGAATATGCCTTTACAGTAACACACGGCATCATCGCAGAAGGACAGCTGACAGTAACCATACCTGCCAATGCGGTAGCAGAGGGCAACACAGCAAGTGATACCACTACACTCACAGTAGACAGGGTAGCTCCAGTCATAACCCTCGTACCTGCCGATGGCACCACCCATGATGTCGCCGCGATACCATTTACCTTAACATTCAGCGAGGATGTCCAGAACTTTATCCTATCAGATATCATTACAGTAACGGGCACTGCCAACGGCGGCAGTCCATCAGCGTCGGGCTTTGGCATATCTGGTGATGATGTCTACACCTTTAATGTTACTCGCGGCTCCTCAGACGGAACCGTGGGCGTATCCATAAATGCAGGACAAATAAGCGATCTCGCAGGCAACCTCAATGAGGCATTTACTGCTACATTTACAATAGATACCCGTCTCTCATCAGTATCCCTGGACACAACTGCTACTGATCCTACCAACTCTGAGGCCATCGAATTTACTGCGACATTTGGCAGGAATGTCACACAATTCGTCCAAGAGGACATTGTCGTGGCAATTAACGGAACTGACACATCCGGCTTGATATCTGCATTTAGTGGAAGCGGTGCTGACTATGCCTTTGCAGTAACACACGGCATCACCACACAAGGTGAACTAACAGTAACAATACCTGACGATGCGGTAGCAGAGGGCAACACGGCAAGTACTCATACACTTACCGTGGACAGAATAAGACCATCAGTATCTATCACATCTGTCGATGGTACCACCACCAGCGATAATCCAGTAACATTTACTGCAACCTTTAGCGAGGACGTTGAGAACTTTGAGCTAGGTGACATTACAGTAACGGGCACTGCCAATGGCACCAATCCGGCAGCAGCCAACCTTCTTGGAACAGGCAGTGTCTACACCTTTGATGTTGCTCGCGGCACCTCAGACGGAACCATAATTGCATCCATAGCAGCAGACGTGGCAGCAGACCTTGCAGGCAACTCCAACACCGCATCCAATTCAGTTACCGTCACTGTAGACACCACTGTCCCATCAGTATCCCTGGACACAACTGCTGCTGATCCTACCAACTCTGAGGCCATCGAATTTACTGCAACATTTGACAGGGATGTCACACAATTCACCCTAGAGGACATTGTCGTGGCAATTAACGGAACTGACACATCTGGCCTGATATCTGCATTTAGTGGAAGCGGTGCTGACTATGCCTTTACAGTAACACACGGCATCACCACACAAGGTGAACTAACAGTAACAATACCTGCCAATGCGGTCGTAGAGGGCAACACGGCAAGTACTCATACACTTACCGTGGACAGAATAAGACCATCAGTATCCATTACACCTGCCGATGGTACCACCACCAGCGATAACTCAGTAACATTTACTGCGACCTTTAGTGAGGACGTCGAGGACTTTGAACTAGCTGACATTAGAGTAACTGGTACTGCCAATGGCACCAATCCAGTAGCATCCAACCTTCTTGGAACAGGCAGTGTCTACACCTTTGATGTTGCTCGAGGCACCACAGACGGAACCGTAACTGCATCAATAGATGCAGATGCACTAGCAGACCTTGCAGGCAACCTCAACACTGCATCTAATTCAGTTACAGTTACCATAACTACCAACACACTGCCACCAGTTCCTGCTGTAACACCGGGCATAACCCTACAGCATCCTGTACTGGCCGCACACCAAGAGTTCTCACTTGATGACCACTTTACAGACCCCGAAGGTGATACGCTATCATACACCAATCCATCAGATGACTGTACTGGAACCCTGACGCAGCAGCCACCATCTGGCTCTGATACGTTCAGGTTTGTATCCTCTACTGCTGAGACATGTACGCTCTCCTTTGACATCTCTGATGGTACTGGTGCCAGCACAGGCGGTGCATACACTGTAAACATATCTGTGGTATTGGATGCCGCACCAGTACGTACTGCAACACCCCTGACAGTTGATGTCCTATCAAGCCAGCCCAGAAAGGTTACACTTGACATTAACAATTATTACACAGATACCCAGACACTGACACTAGTCTCTGCCCCCACATCTAGTGACTGTACGGACTTTACCTCTACCATCCTGTCAAACGGACAGTTTGACTTTGAGCCTATCAATGCTTTTGCCAGTGCATCAACATGTACAGTACAAGCAACTTTCTCTGATGGAAACAGGCATACAACAGCAGATCTTACAATAAACTATCTGGATACTGCAACCGTATCCCTAGATACAGATGTAACTGATCCTACCAACTCTGAGGCCATACAATTTACGGCAACATTTGGCAGTGACGTCACAGGATTTATCGCAGATGACATTGTAGTGACAATTGATGGAAACCCCGCCACACCTGGCAGCCTGATAACTGCCTTTAGTGGAAGCGGTGCTGACTATACCTTTACAGTAACACACGGCATCGCCGCAGAAGGACAGCTAACAGTAACCATACCTGCCAATGCGGTAGCAGAGGGTAACACAGCAAGTGCTACGACTACACTCACAGTGGACAGAATAGATCCAACTGTAACCATCACACCTGTCAATGGCACCACCACTGGCGATGACCCCGTAACATTTACTGCAACCTTTAGTGAGGATGTCCAGAACTTTGAGCTAGGTGACATTACAGTAACTGGTACTGCCAACGGCACCAATCCAGTAGCATCCAACCTTCTTGGAACAGGAAGTGTCTACACCTTTGATGTTGCTCGAGGCTCCACAGACGGAACCGTAACTGCATCCATTGCAGCAGACGTAGCAACAGACCTTGCAGGCAACTCCAACACCGCATCTAATTTAGTTACCGTCACCATAGACACCACTGTCCCATCAGTATCCTTGGACACAACTGCCGCTGATCCTACCAACTCTGCGGCCATCGAATTTACTGCGACATTTGACAGGGATGTCACACAATTCACCCTAGAGGACATTGTCGTGGCAATTAACGGAACTGACACACCCAACTTGATATCTGCATTTAGTGGAAGCGGTGCTGACTATACCTTTACAGTCACACACGGCATCACCACAGGTGGTGAACTAACAGTAACAATACCTGTCAATGCGGTAGCAGAGGGCAACACGGCAAGTACCACTACTACACTCACAGTGGACAGAATAGTTCCAACCGTATCCATTACGCCTGTTGATGGCACCATCACAGGTGATGACCCCGTAACATTTACTGCAACCTTTAGCGAGGATGTCCAGAACTTTGAGCTAGGTGACATTACAGTAACTGGTACTGCCAACGGCGGTACTCCAGCAGCATCCAACTTTGTAACAGTTGATGCCAGCACATACACCTTTGATGTTGCTCGCGGCACCACAGACGGAACTGTAATTCCATCCATTGCAGCAGACGTGGCAACAGACCTTGCAGGCAACTCCAATGAGGTATCTGCCCCAGTTACTGTCACAATAGACAGCACTATCCAATCAGTATCCCTGAGCACAACTGCCGCTGATCCTACAAACTCTGAGACCGTCGAATTTACTGCAACCTTTAGCGGGGATGTCACAGGATTTGTGCAATCTGACATCGTTGTAGCAATTGACGGAATCCCAGCATCTAATAGCCTGATAACTGCCTTTAGTGGAAGCGGTGCTGACTATACCTTTACAGTCACACACGGCATCGCCGCAGAAGGTGAACTAACAGTAACCATACCTGACGGTGCGGTAGCAGAGGGCAACACGGCAAGTACTCATACACTCACAGTGGACAGAATAGATCCATCTGTAACCATCACGCCTGCCGATGGCACCATCACCCGTGATGACCCAGTAACATTTACAGTAGAATTTAGCGAGGATGTCCAAGACTTTGTCCTATCTGACATTACAGTATCTGGCTTTGCCAACGACGGCAGTCCCACAGCATCCAACTTTGTAACAGTTAATGCCCGCACATACACCTTTGATGTTGCTCGCGGCTCTACAGATGGAACCGTAAATGTATTAATAGATGAAGGTGAGCTAACAGACCTTGCAGGCAACCCCAACACTGGATCTAATTCAGTTACCGTCACAATAGACACCGTTCCCCTTACAGTCTCCGTAGCTACGACTGCAGGTGATAACACCAACCTTGCTACAATACCATTTACGGCAACATTCAACAAGGATGTTGGGGACTTTGACCTAACTGACATTACAGTAACTGGTACTGCCAACGGCGGCAGTCCAGTGGCATCCGACCTTGGTGGAACAGGCAGTGTCTACACCTTTGATGTTCTCCGCGGTACCACAGACGGAACCGTGACCGTATCCATAGATGCATTAAAGGCAACAGATGCAGCAGGCAACTCCAATGAGGCATCTGCCCAAATTACCGTCACAATAGACACCATTGCCCCAACTGTCTCTGTCAGTTCATCTATTGGCAGCAGCACCGGACTTGATACGGTACCATTTACAGTAACATTTAGCAAGGATGTTCAGAACTTTGAACTAGGAGACATTACAGTAACAGGCACAGCAAACGGCACCAATCCTGTAGCATCCAACTTTGTACCAGTTGATGCTCGCACATACACCTTTGATGTTGCTCGCGGAACCTCAGACGGAACTATAATTCCATCCATTGCAGCAGACGTAGCAGCAGATCTTGCAGGCAACTCTAATACCGCATCTGTACCAGTCACTGTCACCATAGATACCACTGTCCCATACGTATCCCTGAGCACAAATGCTGCTGATCCTACAAACTCTGATACCATCTCATTTACTGCAACCTTTAGCGAGGATGTCACAGAATTTGTAGAATCTGACATCACTGTGGCAATTGACGGAGTTCCTTCTGATACACCTGGCAGCCTGATATCTGCATTTAGTGGAAGCGGTGCTGACTATGCCTTTACAGTAACACACGGCATCACCACAGGTGGTGAGCTAACAGTAACCATACCTGACGATGTGGTAACAGATGGCAACACAGATGCTGTACATATTATTACAGTGGACATGGTGAGGCCATCCGTATCCATTACACCTGCTGATGGCATCACTACCACCAGTGATGACCAAGTAACGTTTACGGCAACATTCAGTGAGGATGTCCAGAACTTTGAGCTAGGTGACATTACAGTAACAGGCACTGCAAACAGCGGCAATCCAGTAGCATCCAACATTGGTGGTGATGGCAGTGTCTACACCTTTAATGTGGCTCGCGGCTCTACAGACGGAACAATAGTTGTATCAATAGCAGCAGACGTGGCAACAGACCTTGCAGGCAACCTCAACACCGCATCTGCCCCAGTTACAGTTACAATCAACACTACCGGAGATACCATTGAAGATAATATCCCGCTTGGCAGTGATGTTGTAAGGACATATCTGGCATCTTCAAATTTGATCACCCTCAACGTAGTACATGACACATTGCCTGAAACGATTTTCACTACTGATGGCCAGCTGCTTGACTTTAATGACGCTCCAACATTTGGTACTGCCAATCCAACCGTACCAAAGAGTGTGACAATTTCTGATTCTGTTACTGTCGTTAATTCTACACTCTCTGATTCTCAAACAGTAACTGTCACTTATCCGGCTAATGTGGTTGTAAGCGATTCATCTGGTGACTGGACTGGCCGTATCGCAGTTCCATCTCTTTCTACTGGTACTGCTACTCCTCCAACTCCAAATGATGAGATAGGCCTGGCATTCTCAGTCGGTGATGATAACACTAGATTAACATTTGATCAGGCAGTCAGACTACTCTTGCCTGGCCAGGCAAGCTATGAGGGTGCCTTCTTCTCAGAAGAAGTTGCTGATGGCGTTGTAGATTCACGATCACTAGTTGTATGTCCATTTGTTCCTGTCAATCAGACTACTGCCAATACTAATCTTGAAGCTGGCACTGCGTTGGAATCCTGTTTTGTTCGTGACGGCTCTGATATGATCATCTGGACCACGCACTTTAGCTCATTTGGCTCATTCTCTACGGTTCCTGTCGAACCTACACCATCCACACCTTCTAGTAGCCGCAGCGGTGGCGGCGGTGGCGGTGGCGGTGGCGGTGGCGGTGGCGGTGGCGCTTCCCTTCCATCTAGCGGCTCATCTGTTGCAAATGGTGCCTCTGCTGCTGTTTTGTATGATGTACAATGGGATGTCTGTGAGGCAAACACAATCAACGTAATAGCTGGTCCTGTAACTGACAATCTGTCTGTAAAGCTTAGAACCTATGCAGGTGTAATCACGGCAGAACGCTCTGATGAGCAGTCCTATCCTGGAAGAATTTCATTTGATGCAAACCTCTCACCAAACGAGTCGTTTGTACACGTACAGGTAGAAAATATTGCATCAAGAGGAATATCCACTGATTCAAAGTCACTTAACATCACCGAATGTTCGGGCTCTGTATCTGTAAACACATACGAGTCATCCTCACCTGTTATTACCGGTGGCAGTGCAGTTGTAACACCTGACCAGCCCTCTTCTAGAGCAGATTTGCCAACTGACACCATGACTGATCTCCCAGCAGTACCGATACCTGGACTGGCCCCGGTACAGACACCCCAACTAGTCCGCGAGTTCCTTGCTGACTTTACTGATATTACAAATGATAACACTGGCATGAGACTCACTGATTTCCAGACACTGCAATCCAACCCTGACAAGTATGCCGAAACCGTCCTAGGAATCAGCGGACAGACAGTTACCACCGTTGCACTAACTGACAGACCCGGTTCTGAGGAGAGCAACAACAATGCAAACCTCTTCTTGCAGATATCATCCTCTGATGATATGGTCAACTCCATGAGAGGCGTTCTCTTGGGCGGTGACACAATTGAGATTGTTGCAGGAGATGGAAGCAGGACTATAGTTCCAACCTCTGCTGAAATTGCAATTGCATCTGAGGATGCAGTGACAGTATCTCAAAAATCAGGCATGAAAATCAACGACATATCAACGCAGGTTGACCTGCCAGACGTGCTCAAAGAATTCCTAAATACCAACATTGAGTTTACAAACGAGGATACCGGTGAGACACTAACGCAATACATGGTGTTGCAGTCAGTACCTGACGTGTTTGCAGAAAAGGAACTTGGAATCTCAGGACAAACCGTAACTACCATAGCATTCCCAGACAGACATGGCAGGGAAGACAGCAATGATGATCTGAACGTCTTTGTACAGTTCACGCACACTGATGAGCAGGTCAACTCCTTGAGGGGCATCCAGCAGGGCGGCAACGCAATCAGCGTTAGCACCAACGGCGTTGAGCAGGGAATACTGACACAGACAGTAGAGATTCCGTTGGGCTAGACTCTTTCTAATTCTTTGCTATTTTACAGGTACTTTTGATTTATTAGACTGCAAAGTTGTTTTCTCCTAGTTTATCATTCCTGTCTGCAACATCTTTTATCTGCATCCTTTGGCAATCCAAAAGTTTGAAAATAAAAGTACCACAACCCAAACAAGCTTTAGTTATTCCTGCATTGGAAACAACGGTCCTCTCACTGTCTCACAAAATTGCATAATCTGGCCTTTTTTTTTAATTACCAGTGTCCTTGTTAATTCTTTGACTGATTCATTTGTACTTGAATTTTTACCTGCGAAAATCCCGTTTGATATCGTGTTACCCTCAAATACTATGTGGATATAAGTAACTGCAAGACTATATTTTTTCATATCATCTAATTAAGGCTGATTCTGATGGGTTTGTCCTTTTTGTGACATCATAGTTATACTATGGGTATCTGTTAACACATATGGACAAAGACCTGGAACGAATCCGATCATTTGTCTCTCAAAAACGTGTAAAATTACATGTTTTTGAGCCCAGTCAGACAAAGATTTGGACAGTGGTTGGAAAAAGCAGGGAGCACTGGATTGATCCTGGCGCCCGCTATTGTTCCTGTCCTGGATTTTATTTTGGCAAGCTACATGGCAAAACTGCCTGCTATCACTTGGAGTCTGCACAGCTAGCTAGGAGTGAAAATAAATTTGAAACAATTACTTTTAATGACGAGGAATTTCACATGTTTCTTTCTGGACTGATCTCTGACTTGTAATTATTTAAGGAAGATTGGCAATCTGATCATTATTATCATCATGGCATCAGTTGTCTTTGCGGGTCTGGCAAACTCCGATGATCTGATCGCTGGAATTTACCAGTCCATTTGCAGGTCTTTGATTAAAACTGGTGCGATCAAGCAGATTCGTGTATATTTCTCATAAACGCAACAGAATCCAAAATGCTATTTTACACAAGGAAAATTCAACCTAGATCCCGTTAACCCGACAGAACCATCAAAATCAATTTTTATTAGTTGCAATCTTTACTCAATTGTATGGCTGATTGTTGTATTTGCAAGAATGCTCCTGGAACCTTAAAAATTTCTGATGGCAATCCTGCATATAAAGGAAAACCCATTTGTAAGGAATGTGCAGGCTATCGCAAACTACTCAAAGAAACTAAGTAGGCTCCTCTGATCCTGTTTTATTTTTTGCAGCCCACTGTTCATACATCTTAATTAGCTCATCAACGTCCTTTCCTTCTTCAGAATATGTGACTATTACCCCAAATGTCCCCTTTTTGTCATGCCCCCTTGCAAAATACCCCCAAAACGAATCAGGCAATTTTGCAAAGCTGTTTGAATCATGAGAGACACCTATCAAATTATTTCCTATTACCTCTACTACCTTTTTTGCATCGTCTTGCCCGATCATGCCCTAATTCACTCCTAATACAATAAAAATTTGAGCAGACAAATCAACTAACATCATTTGCCTGCCCGATCCTCTCTTAATTTAGCAATTGTGTTTCTATGAAAATCTTTTATTTTGCCTTCATCTCATCTTTTTCTTCTTTTGTCAATTCCCGAATAATAATGTCTTCCCCGTCTGCGAAATTCCCACACCTCTCACATAGCCACAGTGGTGCCTTCTCTTTTGCGTGTACTATTGGAAGCCTTCTCCCGTTGCACTGCTTGCAGAATAATGTCATTCTTTTGCTCCTATGGGCTTAGCCTGTCTGGGTCTCTTGGGTATAGTACGACTTCACGTACGTTATCAATCCCAATCAATGCAGTCATCAGCCTATCTAATCCCATCCCCCATCCAGAATGTGGCGGCATTCCCCAATCAAATGTCTTTAGGTGGTCTGCAAATTGTGCGGGATCCAGTCCCTGTTCTTCTAGTCTTTTTTTGAGCGTTTCTGGATTGTGAAGTCTGGTTCCCCCAGATGACAGCTCCAAGAACCCATACTGCAAATCAAACGAACGAGAAAGTGTTGCATCCTCGTCTTTTTCTCTGATGTAAAATGGTTTTAGCTTCATTGGCCAGTCCGTCAAAAAGTAAAATCCTGGATGGTTCTTTCCTATGATTCTGAGGTGCGAATCAAGCAGGTCCTCCCCAAATTCAATTTTTTCACCCTCTTTTTTTAGTTCCTCAACACACTGGGTGTATGTTATTCTCTCAAACGGCGTGTTTGGAACTTTGACTGTATGTCCAACTGACTCTAGTTCTTTCTTGCAGTTCTCTGAAATATCCTTGTAAAGTGCAACTATTAGAAGCTCCAAAACATTCATGACGTCCTCATAATCCATGAATGCTGCCTCTATGTCTATGCTGGTAAACTCTGTCAAGTGCCTTCCCGTGTGGGAATTTTCGGCCCTGTAAAAGTTTGAAATCTCAAACACTCTTTCTAATCCTATCGTCATCTGTTCCTTGTATAGCTGCGGACTCTGAGCAAGATACGCTGTTTTTCCAAAATATTCTAATGAAAACAGGTCTGCCCCCCCTTCGCTTGCACTGCCGATAATTTTTGGCGTTGTTATCTCTAGGAATTTTTTATCTGACAATGTCTTTCTTAATGACTGTAATGCATGATGGCGCAGCTTGAAGATTGATGCCGTTTTCTGGTTTCTCATGTCTAGCGCACGGTGATTTAGCCTTGTATCGATATTGCTCTCAACTCTTCCAATTGGGTCTACTGGCAGTGGATGGATTGCTTTGCCTAAAACTATGATTTCTTCTGCCTTGACTTCAAATGCAAAATCCCGGGCTTTTGTTTGCTGAACAATGCCTTTGATGATGACGGCACTTTGGCGATTAATATCCCCCAAGCTGTCATTTAGTTCCCCCTTTACTATGACCTGAGAAATTCCTGTTACGTCACGCAGCGTGATAAATGACATCTTTCCTAGTTTTCGCAGGTCTTCAATCCATCCGCCCAAAACGACCTGTTTTCCAATTAACTCCCCATTTAGTCCTGAAATATCATGGGATTTTACAAATCTCATCTCTATCTTTTATCCTCAAACTCTATTTCAATGTCAAGGTTTCGGACATTTCTGACTATTTGCACCACTTTCTCTGTGTCAATTGGAAATTTTGGGGTCCATTTGCCTGTAATAACTGCCTTTGTCTTTTGGATGCCTCCTGATGCCCACACTGCATTAATTGATAAAATCCTGGTTGGAAAAAACAAGTCCTCGATGAATCTTTTGTCGGTTTCATCTGCTTCTACCAGCCAAATTTTGCCCTTGAACTGCTCTTGCAATATGCGATATAGCGTCCGACTCTGCCTGATTGTCATAATGTCATTTTTTGCCAAGGATAAAACAAAATTTCCCTCAAATTCCCTGCATGAGTATAGCGTAAAATCATCAATCTCTTTGTTTGATTTTGCAATGTTTGCAATACTCATTGATGCCTCAACATCTGCCTTTGTTAGTATGCCTGACTCTACTTTGCTCTCACACTGAGGACATAGCACCGAATTTTTTGCATCAAAGCCGCAAATTGGTAGTTTCATTTAAATCGACTTTTTCATTCCTACAATCTTGTTTATATCCCTTGATGCAAAACAAAAATTCTAGTTTGAACCTAAAGGAATCATGGCATTTCTAAGTGTAGATGGACTATCCTCTAGATATTCCTCATCAAAAGGCCCTGTTTATGCTGTTGATGATGTTGATTTTCAACTAGATGCTGGTGAATCAATAGGCATTGCAGGCGAGAGTGCATGTGGAAAAAGTACCCTTGGGCTCTCCCTTATCCGGATGCTTTCAGGCAGTAGTGACACCAAAGGCAGGATCATCTTTGATGGCACCTCACTCTTGGATGTAGATGAATCTGAGTTTGATAATGAATTTAGATGGAAAAAAATCTCAATGATATTTCAAGGCGCCATGAATTCCCTTGATCCCGTATTTACCATCAACGAGCAGTTTCTTGAAATTTTAAAGCAGCATAACTGTGACAATAATTCCAAAAAGCTGATTTCAGATGCAATACGCTCTGTCTCACTTGATGATGCCGTCTTGAAAAAATACCCCCATGAGCTAAGCGGCGGCATGAAGCAAAGAGTAATAATTGCAATGGCATTGCTGTTAAAACCAAAGTTTGTCATCGCAGATGAGCCTACCACTGCATTAGATGTCTTGATTCAAGCTCAGATTGTCAGCTTACTCAAATCCCTGAAAAAAGATGGCATGTCTTTTATGCTAATTACGCACGATTTGGCTGTGCTTTCAGAAATTGCCGATAAAGTCGGCATAATGTATGGGGGAGAGATGGTAGAGTTTGGTTCCTCAGAACAAATATACAAAAACCCAAAACATCCCTACACTCAGGGCCTTTTGGAGTCAATTCCCACTTTGAAGGGCAATGCCCCAAAATATATTCCGGGCGTTCCTCCCAGCCTGCTTGATGCTCCAACACAGTGCAGGTTTATTGAACGGTGTCCTTTGGCAATTGAAAAATGCAAAGAATTGCCTCCTAAATTTAAAACTGACACTGGCTATGTTAGATGCTGGCTATATGAGGATGAAAAATAATCTTATCTTCAATTAACTAATTCATTGTCAATTTTTTTTAAAAATAAATCCCTTGCACCTGTACAGTCTTTCTTTCTGCCGTATTTTTACAAATCATATTCGCATTTGAATCAAACCTGACTTTTTTATGATTTTCCAAGTTTGATGATTTTTTTTAAAAATGATTCCTGCCCAAATTTTGCCATGTCTCTTGATTCACTACTTGTCTGCTCTGCGCTCATCTGATGATTTTTATTCATCTGCTCTTCTAAGAATATTTTTATCTGCTAATTTTTGAATTTCATCTGTGTGTTTCATATTTTTTATGATGCCTGCTTAGAAAAGCCAGTTCTATGTCTCTCTTTTATCTTCTAAACGTGCCTTAATATAATGTCCTGTCTGATTAATTCAAACTGGTTTCACGGCAGGGAACCCTGCGTATTAAGAGTATTTTTTTACAATTGGCAGACATGCATCTATAATTCTTAGCATCTCAGATCTGATTACTTTTTTATCTATTGATATCCACACTCTTGATTTTTTGATGGCAAAAGAAATGGTCTGCACCTTCTTCCTCTCTTCCCACACAAATTCAATTTCCCCAAGATTTTTATCAAAAAATCCTTCCAAATCCGTCTTTATGGCAATATGTGAGAACTGGTACTGTGTATTTTTCTCATTTAAAAGCGGAACTAGATCCGGTCTTCTTTTGTATGCCTGCAGGTTTCCACTTTTGCCTATTACGCCTACAAATCGGATAAATGGGCTTATTGTTGCAATATTCTCACATATTTTTTCATAATCCTTTTTTGCCATTTAATAGAGTTCAGAATAGATGATATTTTAATGAATTGTAAGCTGGACTTCTAGATTTCATTAAATAAAGCGTAAAAACAGTTTGATTTGTGGATTTTGTTGATCTCTTCCCGTTTGCACCAGAGGTAGGCTATCTCAGTCTGACTCTTGTTAACTTTTTTGGCTCCCTTGTGCCGTTTGTCCCCCTGCCCGGGTTTTTGCTTCTTGCAACAATGTCCGTAGGTGATCAGTTTGATCTTCATGTTTTGGCATTGCTTTTTGCAGTAACCTCTACTGCTGCCAAACAGATTATTTTCTACCTTAGTTATGGTGGAAGAAAAATTATTAATGAAAAAACCCGAAAGAGAATGCGCCCTTTTGAGAGACTAGTTAAAAAATACGGTGCAACTGCGGCATTTTTTGCAGCAGCAACCCCTGTTCCTGATGACTTAGTTTATGTTCCGTTGGGATTGGCAAAATACAATCCCAAAAGATTTTTTATTGCAACCTTTACTGGAAAGATTGTCCTAAGCTATTCTATTGTGTTTATTTCCCATTATCTTGGGCTGTCCTTAGTTGAGCCATTTCTTGAAAATATTGATAATGCAACCCCTATTTACATAGGAATGATTGTCTTTGGAGCAATGATGACGACTGTTGTTGTACTGTTGCTGAGGTTGGACTGGGTAAGAATCCTTGGCAAGTTTGCACCATGGACTTTGGATGAGAATAACAAGGATTAGATTTTAAAATTCCATAGCCTGTCAGTTGCCTTTTTAATTCCTACTCTTGGGGATGCCGTAATCTTTTTTGCCCTTATTCCTTCGGTGATGCATACTTCTGATCTCTTTGTCACGTCTACCCCGTGCTGTTTTTTCGTTATTGACAATGCCTGTGCAAGTTTTGCCGGACCATCCGTAAGATTCTTCAAGTGTGGGATGCCCCTATTTTTCTGCATAATTTTGATTCCCTTTTCTGGAATAATTGAGCGGATTAGCACGGCTCCTGCCAAATTCTTTGAATCCCTTGCCACTATGTTGAAGCAAAAGTGCATTCCATAAGTAAAATACACGTATGAAATTCCGACATTTCCAAACATCACCCTGTTTCTCTCTGTAATTCTTCTAAATGCGTGGCTTGCCGGATCGTCCTTGTGCCGGTAGGCCTCAGTCTCTGTAATTATTCCTGATATTGTGTGCTTGCCCATCCTTCTAATGATCTTCTTTCCCAACAGATTTCTTGCAACGATAACTGTGTCTTTTGAATAAAATTCTCTAGGAAGTATAGTCAATATCTACTTGAATTTTTTTATTATCTTTTAACTCTGCTGCTAGATCAAATAATTTTATGATGTCCTTTTGCAGCACCTTGATCAATTCCTGGTTGTATATTGTAGCGGCCGGATGCACTGTCAAGAAGTACAGTTGGCCATCCTTTCGTACCAGCTTTCCTCGGTGTTTTGTAATCTCTGAGCCTCCTAATAGCGAATTAAATGCCGTATTTCCCAGGATACATATTATTTTTGGCTTGATTATCTGTATCTCTTGCTTTAGATACTCTTGACACGTGCTTCTCTCAGCCGTGTTTGGAACTCTGTTTTTTGGAGGCCTGCATTTTACAATATTTGTAATATATACGTCGTCTCTTGTGATTTCTGCACCCTCTAATGCCGCTGATAGTTTTTTGCCTGCAATCCCTATGAACGGTTCTCCCTTCTGATCTTCGTTTTCACCCGGTGCCTCTCCTACAAACATTACATCTGATTGAAAGTTTCCTTTGCCTGGCACCGAGTTTGTTCTTGTTTTGCATAAATCACACTTTGTGCATTCTATGACATTTTGTTTGACTGTTTCTAATTTTTGCCTCATTTTTAGTTCACGCCTTTGACTGTTGCAGTTCCCCTTATGGTGGGTCCGCCATTTCCCATGATCATCGATTGCATTGGATCACCTTTCCCGCAATTTGTTATTGGCCTTACTGTAAAGTCATTCCCACATGCATCAACTGAGTCAAAAAATTCCATTGAGGTTCCCATTACGATCACATCTCGCAGCAGGTCCGTGATCTCTCCCCTTTCAATCTTTTGTGCGTATTGGCATGATATGCTCCAGTTGTATCTTTTCATGTCAATTGAGGGAACTTTCATATTTGATATCAGATACCCTTCCTTAACATCCTTTATCATGTCTTCTACCCTCCAATCCCCGCCCCCTATACATGTGCATGCCATGCGAATCAGAGGCATGAATCGATAGTTTGTTGCCCTCATGTTTCCTGTGGGTGCAGAATTGAATATTTTGCCTGTCTCCCTGTTTTGCATATGATTTACTAGTATTCCGTCTTTGACTAGTGGCGTTCTTTTGGTTTGAACTCCCTCATCATCAAAATAATACCATCCAAGACTCCCTTTGATTGTGGGGTCATCAAACACGCTTAGATTCTCTGAGCCGATTTTCTCACCAATCTTTCCTTTCCACCATGCACCTCCTGCCCATGCCATCTCTTTACCTAATACCCTGTCTGCCTCTGATGGATGACCTAGTATCTCATGGGCAAGCAGTGATACAAAGTCAGGGTTCATTACAACTGTTGCTTTTTGATCTTTTGGATGCTTTGCATTTACTAGCTGTGATGTCTTTGAGGCAATTTCTTTTGCACTATGAAAGGCCTTTTCCTTGCCTGTGATCTGCTCTGTTCCTCCTCTGCCTCCTTCTGTTATGTTTATTGATTGGGTTACTCCTGACTCGTGGGCAGTTGCAATCATCTCTATTACAACATCTGTATAATTTTGTAAAATTTCCGAGCCTTCACTGCTTGCAAAATATTTTGAATTTATCAAATAATGGGGATTGGTTACGGCTTTGATGATTTTGGGCGTATCTGTAATTATCTTGCTGCATTCAAGCCCTATCTTTACAATCTCTTCTAGTTCTGGATTCTTTAATACCGGGAAGTTAATTTTAGCCTTGCTTGTTTTGTTTGGGCAAAGTGCTATCCTGTTTTTTTCGTTTTTTGAATTATATGTTGCATTTTTAACTAGTTTGTCAATCTCTTCTTTGATTTGCTCAAATGACTGTGGGTTGGTAATTGAGCAAAAATTCCACACGTCTTCCTTTATGACTCTGATTCCTATTCCACGGTCCTTCTCTGTCCTTATGTGTTCAATCTGGCTGTCTTCTAACAGTGCTGATTTTTTCTCATATTCTTCGGCCCTGACGTCACAATACCGGACTCCCTTTGTTTCTGCATATTTTATTGCACTGTCTGCAAAATCTTGAAGCGTGCTGTTCATTCCTTTTTCATTATTTTTAAGACTCCTAAACCTTGTGTTGCCTAGTTTGAAATTGCAGGCATGGTAAAATAGTATTCATCCTCAAACTCATAGTCTTTAGAGCCGGTTTTGCGTAAAAATTCAAAATACTTGCCACAGTTCTCATAAAACTCTTGGTTTTTTTGGATTCCTTGGCCCATAATGTGCATTCCAATGCCTGCATTTTTTTAAGAGAGTGAGGGATTTTGGCTCTAAGTGTCTGTTTTCTTTAGCTGGAATCTTTGCAGGTCCGATACTGCGGCACCATTTTTGGAGCTGTCAATGAAAATGCCGCTATCCTTTAATCGCAGTATGGCATAAAAAGTCGTTTTTTAGCCCTCTTTTTGATTAAATGCTTTGATCAGGTTTGGATGATATCAACTATCTGTATTTGAAAACCCTTTGACTTTAACTGTCTTAAAGGCAGTTTCTGATATTTTAGAAAAGTAATTTAGGGCACTAGAGTAATTCCTGTTGGTTACTGCATTGTCAAAAATTGTATCTGATACCAGTGTTATTATTAATGGACAGTTAATTGCCCAAATAGAATCCGGCTCTGTTTGTAACTGCGAAATAATTATTCCTCAGGTAGTATTTGATGAGTTGCAGTCACAGGCATCAAAGAAAAAAGAGCAGGGATTTATTGGACTGGAAAAAATCAAGCATCTCAAATCACTGTCTGGAACACACGGCCTAAGCATTGCCGTATCTGGCATACATCCTTCTTTTGATGATGTCAAGCTTGCAGAAAGCGGAAGGTTGGATGCATTAATTGTTGATATGGCCAAACAAAATAATGCTGTTTTGTACACCTCTGATAACCTCCAGCATTTGGTAGCTCAGGCCGAAGGGGTGGAGACTGTTCTTTTAAAATCTGGAACTCTGTCTAAGCCTCTTGAATTTCTCAAGTTTTTTGACCCTGAAACCATGAGCGTTCATCTAAAAGAGCACAACTATCCGTTGGCAAAAAAAGGCAAGCCCGGATCTTTTGCATTAAAAGCGCTCTCAGATGAGTTGCTCTCTAGGGATTATCTGGAACTAGTTTCATCCCAAATTTTAGATCTTGCTGCCGCTTCTGATTCTGGTACAACCCGGGAGATATCCAAGACTGGCGCATATGTAATACAGCATCATGACTATAGAATTGCCATTACTTTTCCTCCCTTCTCTGAATCCTTTGAGATAACCATAGTTCATCCTATTGTAAAATTATCCCTTGATGATTACTCTATCTCAGAAAAACTAATGAAACGTTTTTCTGATGACGCTGAGGGAATCATAATCTCTGGCGCCCCAGGCTCTGGAAAAAGTACTCTGGCATCCGGACTGGCAAATTTTTATCACAATCAGGGAAAAATTGTTAAAACATTTGAATCTCCGCGTGATCTTCAGGTAGACTCGGGAATTACGCAGTATAGCAAGCTGGATGGAAGTTTTGATAACACTGCTGATATTTTGTTACTTGTCAGGCCCGATTATACCATCTTTGATGAGGTCCGACGGCGTGAGGATTTTAGGACTTTTGCTGATTTGCGATTAACTGGTGTTGGCATGGTAGGCGTGATACATGCAAATTCTCCATTGGATGCAGTTCAGCGATTCATAGGAAAAATAGAACTTGGTATGATTCCCAACGTTTTGGATACTGTAGTGTTTGTAAAAGATGGCACAATTCAAAAAATCTATGATCTGGAATTAAAGGTCAAAGTACCTACCGGCATGACAGAGTCTGATCTTGCAAGACCTGTCATTGAGATCAAGAATTTTGATGATGGGCTTTTAGAGCACGAAATCTACACGTTTGGAGAGGAGAATGTGATCGTTCCCGTTGGAAAAAATACTGAAAAAATAGGAATAGAAAAGCTTGCAGAAGACAAAATCAGTGAAGTCTTTAGGCGCTATGATCCACGTGCCGAGGTCGAAATCCTGTCTGATAACCGAGTCAAGGTCATGGTTGATGCAAGAAACATGGCTTCAATCATTGGCCGGGGCGGCTCTAACATAAACGAAATCGAAAAATCACTCCAAGTTCACATAGACGTTGTTGAGAAGGTTTTTGAGGATGTATCTGTAACAACTAATGATTTGCCGTTTAGTTTTTCAGAGTCTAAAACCGCTCTTCTGCTAACTGTCAATAGGGATTTTGCCTCAATGCATGCTGACATTCATGCTAGTGGAAGTTTTGTGACATCTGTGCGAATTGGCAAAAAGGGCCAAATCAAGATACCAAAACGCTCTGAGACTGCACGCACCCTGATGAATAACTCTTCATCTCAAAATGACATTCAGGTCTTCCTCAAAGATTTTTGAAGCTGTCGATGATTTTTGGATTTGCCTTGAGAAACGTGATGAATTTTCTTAGCTGCTTGATTGTCTTTGGATTCAAGTGATGCTCAATTCCCTCCGTATCCTGGTTTGCAGTCTCAAATCCAACTCCCAAAATTTCAAAAAACTCTAACAGTATTCCGTGTTTTTGTCTAATCCCTTCTGCAATCTGCCTTCCTTTGTTTGTAAGGTTAATTCCGTGGTATTTTTCATATTCTAAAAACCCATTTTCATCTAGTCTCTGCAACATCTTGGTAACGCTTGGCGCGCTTACGTTCATGTATCTTGAAATGTCCAATGTCGTGGCATATCCTTTTAACTCTACCAGCTCTGAAATTACTTCCAAATAGTCCTCTTTTCTTGTACTGGATCTTGCTCTTTCTGATTGGTGTGCGGCCTTGATTGAATCCAATCTTTTGGAATTTTTCGGTTTCATTGTTTCTATATCTATCTCAATCTTTATAATTGAGTGTTTTTTTGTTTAATTTTAGCTATTCTTTGTTGACCTGCAAGTAACCGTAGTTGATCTTTTGCTCTTAACTATTTTTTTTTAAATTTATGTTCGAATGGCTGATCCCCTAAAGGAACGTCTAGATAAATTACGAAAATTTTCTGATTCTGCCAAACGTAGGGCAAATTTGTACAGTGAGGTTGCCACCATTGATAACAAACATACGGCCACCTCTTTAGGTGCCCTTCAAAAAGCGCCTGCACCGGGCAAAAAACTCCAAAAAATTGGATTTTTAATGCTGTGGGTACCTGAACCGACCGGTGTTACTTGTGCAGTAGGCGGTCCAATGATTGTAGCAGGCAGGTATCTTGACAAAAAATACAACGGCTCTACCTTGCATGATATTGGACATGAGACAAAAAGTACGCTATCTACAATTAATGATTTTAAAAGTTCTGTCTTGTAACGTCTTAGTTTTTAAAAGGATTGAGACAAATTAGTACATGACCACCAGGGCCCAGGCATTAATCCCCGTAACCATTGCAGCTGTAATTATTGGCGTAATTGGACTAATGACGCTTCCAAGTGATAGCAAGCTAGAGTCTGTTGAATTTCCTAGGGGGACAATTATGGTAGATGACATACCCCTTGAAGTACAAATTGCTGATTCTGAACCTAGGCGTGTTCGCGGATTAATGTTTCAAGACCAACTTCCATATGATCAGGGAATGATCTTCGTGTTTAGCGAGCCTGGTATCTATTCTCTTTGGATGTTAAACATGCAGTTTTCTTTGGATATGATTTGGTTTGATCAGGACGGCAATGTTGTCCACATAGAGCAAGATGTGCCTCCTTGCAAAACTGCATTAGAAATAACAACCTGTCAAAGCGTAGTTCCGGATGGTGATGCACTGTATGTTCTTGAGGTAACCTCTGGGTTTATTGCCAAAAACAATATTGACAAGGATTCCAAGTTAAGTATAATCTCAATCTAGCATTGCAAAGCCTTATCTTTAAAACAGGCGTTAACCACAGGATTTACAATTCATGAACAAACTTGTCTTAATCTCTGTACTGCTAGGAGTTATTGCGGCCATTTCTGTATCTCTGGTTTTATCTGAGCCTGATTCAGTAGAACCGGGGTCTGATTTAATTTATGATGCTGGCTTTACTTATTATGATATTCAAACCATCCAAACCAAATTATCTGAACAGAATATTTCCGTATCCACTCCTACTGCAATAACTGATCATACTATTGATCAATACTGTACCTTTTTTGATGAGGGCATGCCAAGAACTGTGGATTACTGTACTACTACTGCCGTTCTTGACTCTCAAAGAAATCCCCTGGGCAATATCAACATCGGGGGAGACATCAATTCCCCCATTATGGCCGTGGCCAATCTTGAAACTCCTACTCTGGAATCAAATTCAGATGAAACTATGGCAATATTTGAAACCATGATTGAAACTCTTGTTTGTGACTGCTGGGAGGAAGAAGAATCCCTTGAATTTGAGTCTGTCTCTGATTGGGTCAAGGCTGTTCAGACTTTTTACTATGACTCTGATGAGCGCAACATCAAATCCAAAATTGATAATTTGGGGGACGTTAAAGTCTTTTTGGAAATTACATCCCAAGATAACTCTGTCTTGCAAACCCTGATAATTCTAAAGTAGCCCAAATTAAATAACAGAAAATTCTTTGATTGGCATTACGATGATTGATTCTTTATGGCTAGTTCCCCTGGGATTTGCAGCAGGAGTTTTAGGTTCTATGATAGGACTGGGTGGCGGCATCATTATAGTTCCTGTACTGACTTTTCTGGGATTTTCCCCCACTGCTGCTGCAAGTAACAGTCTTTTTGCCGCATTTAGCAATGCCACTGCATCTACGATCTCTTATTCCAGGCAAAAAAGAATTGAGTTTTCTTTAGGACTAAAGCTTGGGCTGCTCTCAGTACCTGGCACTATTTTGGGGGCATTTGTCTCAAATATTGTAACTCCTGATATCTTTAAAATCTTGTTTGGCCTTGTATTGTTTGCTTCTGCGGCTTATATTTTTTTGAGAAAAAAAATTGAGACAAGAGAAAAGACCTCCTCCTATCAGATGCTACTTTTTGTGATTGCTGCCAGCTTCTTTGCTGGTATAATCTCTTCGTTTTTTGGCATTGGCGGCGGGATAGTTTTTGTTCCTTTGATGCTAGTCGGGCTAAACATGACTATGAAAAAGGCTGCCCCTACATCCCAGTTGATACTGCTGTTTGCTTCATTTTCTGGAATGATGACTCATAGTATTTTGGGACATCCTGATTTTCTTCACGCTGGTCTTTTAGCCATGGGCTCTTTTCTTGGCGGGCTGGTTGGGGCAAGAATCTCCCTAGATGTCAATGAACGCATCTTACAAATTCTAATCTCGGCAGTAATGGTAATTGCTGCCGTTAAATTGTTTTTTGATTCTTTTTATGTTTAGCATGATATTTGTAGTTCTTACTTGTTTGGCATTCTAAAATTGCACCAACACAGAAGAAGCTGATTCTGTATCTCGAAACCAGTGGGGTTTTTATGTATCTTAACAGGTAATTTCTCTAATGAAGACTAAAGCACTTGGTTCTTTCTTCGTACTATTTGCTATTGCAGCAGGTATTGTCACAATGACAGCACCAACTGCTGTTTTTGCAGATCACTCAGAGGTAACAGTCAAAGCCGCGGCAGGTTCTGGCTTTTCTGGTTGTCAAGACACACCAGAAGGATGTTACATACCAAGTACAGCAACAGTTGATGTAGGTGGTGTTGTGATATTTTCAAACACTGATAGCGCAGCACATACATTCACATCAGGTGTTGCAGAAGATGCTGATTCAGTAGGTGCCATATTTGACTCTGGTCTAGTAATAACTGGAAATTCATTTGAATGGAATCCAACTGAAGTAGGCGAAGTACCTTACTTTTGCATAGTTCATCCTTGGATGACAGATACGATCATTGTAACATATTCTGATGGTTCATCAGACCCTGTTCCATCCAAACTGCCAACTTCAAAAGTTGGAGAAATGACTGATTGGGAGCAAAAATATTTTGATGTGCTATATGATTTTAATGCTTTATCTGCAAAAGCTGTCGAAATACAAAAAGAAAACCAGGATCTAAAAGATAAGATTGCAAATATGCAACAAACTATTGACAATCTAAACACAATAATTCTGGAACAAGTAAAAATAATTCATGATTGGGTAATTAAAAATTAAATCGCATCTTACAAACATAAATTCCATTTCCATAATTACTTGAGTTCATCTAATAATTTTGGAAAGCACATTTGGTATATTTTTGTAAAAATGTTAACCAGAGTGTAGTAGCAGCGCCAAAAATAATTCCCGAATATGTTCCAAATTCTGATATGGCAGATGTTACAACAATCTCATCATATGTTTTTAAGAAAATCTTCTTTTTTGATTTTTGCAAGTGATAAAATACCAAAAATAGTTCCAACCTTTACCTTTGTGCAACGGAACCACCGTGGTTATTTTTCTATCTTTTACAAATTTATGCAAAACAACGTGACTTGCTCTCTGATGTGAGACTTGAAAATCAAAGTCATCAACAAGAATTTTTACTATTTTGTTTTATGCAAGCTTAGGGAACTTTGAGACTTGTTATCCCAACCATATCCATGTTTTGTATGGTATTTTTTACATCTGGCATTTCTTCAAGATAAATATGGACTGCTTCTTTGATATTTGCTAGCGCCTCATCTATGGTACGACCCTGTGTTGTTACATCGGCAGTGACTTTTTTTATGACATACATGTCATCCTCTTTCCAAAATATTGTTTGAAATTTCATGCATTATCTTCAAGCCAAATCATTTTAATCTTTTTGTGTTTGGGTTCTGTTGCGTTCATGAGAGATAAGCACCGGAGATAAATTGGGACATTGTTGAATCTTGGGGTGTTTTCTGATTTTCAAACTTATGTTCATTTAGTGTAGTGAGATTCTTTCTCTGACATTGATCAAGGAATAGAGGAAACAACCACACCAAAGCAAATCTTGATGGTTTTAAGATGAACACGGTAAATGCAACGGACAATTCTGGTAAATTTCGATGATCTGTTCACTGGAATTTACCGGTGCCGCTTGCAGGTCTTGATTAAAACTTGTGCGATCAGACAGATTCGTGTCTATCCCTACTAAATTTGTGATTTATGGCATGGATCATCAAAACTTATCAAAATCGACAATTCCCAACCTTTAAAAAAATGAAAAGTGGTATAGTTATTACGGTTCCGTTAGACTATTCTAACTACGAGATTCAAAAGAGAGCTCAGTAATCGCCTTTACACTCCCCATTTTCTGCTTTGAACTTATCTTCATACAACCTAAAGTAATGGTTTTTGATTTACTGTCAGCATGCAAGGCTGAAAATTTCTAAAACTAGAATAAAATCATTTACAAGTCTTGAGAATCAAGTCTATTTTTATTGGACTGGACTAATCATATTCTACAATAATGAAAAATACAGTCAAAATCTTTTTGTTTGCGTCTTTGGCTGCTGCACTCGTTATACCACTTTTAATGGTAGACAGCACAGATGCCAAAACAAATGAGAAATCTGTTAAAGATATTCTCAAAGATGCAGACTGGGAAGCAAAACAATATCTCAAGCAAGAACAAAAAGACAAATCAAAAGACGATAAAAAAGAAGAACTGAAAGCAAAGTATGATGATGCACTTGGTAAAGCACTAGAAAAAATAGAAAATGATGCAGGCTATGAGTTAAATGATGATCAAGCATCAGAATTCAATGATTATGTGGTAAATGAGATTTTAAAACGCGCTGAAATTGAGCAAGCATACTTGCAAGACGATGTAATAATAATTAGTAAACCATAGACGTTGCTGATACATGGAATTTGTTTTCTGAAACTATGCAACAACTAAGCAGTTGGTTTTAAAAAATATTATTACGAACCATATTCTGATTCTTTTTATGTTTAGCATGATATTTGTAGTTCTTACTTGTTTGGAATCATAAATTGTATCAAGATTGGGGCTTGCATACTAGAACAAACAAACAAACAAAAAAAAAATAACTTGATGAGATATTTACCAATTCTCTGATAGGGGTGTTCTTTCCATACTATGGGAATTTCAGTTGATGATAATATTGTCATATATTTTTTTAAGAAAATGAAAATATGCTAGAACTATTAAACTCATAGCTGTTGAGCACAGCTGACTTGCTTATCTATATCTGAAAAAGAGACCTTTAAGCATATGATACATCTAGTTTGGATAATATCTCATTGACTTCACGGGAATCAAACCTTACCTAAAGAATTTCAGACTTTTATGCGACCATTACACAGACCTACAAGGTTTTTAATGATACAGAATCATAATAATATTGGGTATCAAGATTAAATGTGCTAATTACACTAGCCTAGTTTTCCTTTCTGTCAACCACAGCTCTTAAAGTTAAAGGAAAACAAATTTTATCAAAACAAATGACTGCTCTATCTCAAATATGAATTATTGATGAATAATACTGTAGAATGATTTTTCAAATTCGTAAATGCTTGAGGAGTTTTTGGGAAAAGATTTTGTTTGATTTAGACTGCTATATTATTTCGAATTTTTTGAATCATTTCTTCTTGTTTATCAGGATATATTATCGAGATTTTGCTCATATGCAAATATTCTATTGACTGATGAACTGATCTAGACTTTTCATAGGCATTAATTGGCTTGGTACTGAATATTAATGGTTGATTGTTCTGGGATATTTTTGATTTCATTATTGCATCTATTTCATATAAAAATAATTTAAGATTGTCAAGTAATCCAGTGCTTGAAAAAGTGAAAATATCAATAGTGTTTATTAGTTCATCTTCTTTAAGAAAGGCAAAATCTCGTGTTTGTGGAATCTTTGTTTCCGGAATAATTTCATATCTTTCTTTGTATGATTTTTCTGGAAATTTTAATTTTGTAATATGCCGTTTAATTTTTGTTTTAATTACATTTACTGATATTTGTTCCTTAACTGAAATTTCTTTTTCTGGAATGCTAATCATTTTGTTAAAAATTTGCTGTAAAGTAGCATCGATTGTATCTGATTTGATCTTTGTTGGTTCAGAATAAAACATACTGCCTTGAAACGAATCATGAAGTTTCCATAAGTAATCGGAATTATCTACATTTACTATTGATTTATAATTTTCAAATGAATGTTCAAAACCATTAATTTTTTCAACACCTAACCTATCAAAAAATGCTGAAAAATTTCTAATGTACTTGTTATGCATTTTTTTATTTTCCTTATCCAATAATGCAATCCCAACATTGACTGGTTCAAATCTTACAATATCTGGCACATATTTAATTACAGAAAATTCACACTCAGTCATGACTACTGTAATTTAGGGAATCTTCCTTTATTAAGTTCTATATGCTCATTCATGATACTTTCAGAAAATTTTGAAAGTAAAATTTCTATATCTGACATATATGATTCATATCCTTCTGCCCATGATTTTGGGATTTTTTTAATTAAATCTGGAATTTTAGATTTCAATCCAATACATTTGCTAGTTCCACGCCAAAATAATGTCCTTTTATTTACATCATCAACAACATAGCACATGTGAATCAACTCTTTTTTCAAGTCACGTAAATTGCTTATGTCTGTCTTTGTGTCATTTCTTTGAAATGCCAAATCATGATCAAATAAGTAATAATCAACCTTTGTACTCAATGCTTCATTTGGTCGTAGGCAAATGTTATCTCCATGTCTATCGTAATTTTCTACATACTTGTCAAAGACAATTAGATCTGGTACTGATCTTATATTTGCCACATTTTCTTTTTTGAGTTCTTTACCTTGGCCTATGTATGAGTTGACTGTTTCAAATGGTTGTAAATACACTTGAGCAAAATGTTCTCCTGCACAATAACCTGCTAAAGAGTCATGACTGTCAATTACTTTTTGAGAAATTTTAGCAATTATTGGCTTAAAGAGAGGTAATTCCAACTCTAAACCCACTAAACTGCAAACTATTTCATTAATTCCAATTCTAAGATCATCTGGTTTGTTAAATTTTACGTGATATGTTTGCATATCTTCTCCAACCATAACAACTGGATTGTTTAGAGAAACACCATACTGTTTGTTATCTCAAACCCATGCCATTTCTATATATGGTAATTGATAGGAATCAGAACTCATAATATGATGACATCTGAAAATACTCACATAAAAAATATCTCCAAATATTGGAATGACATCTAGAATAATCAAACTTTTTAAAAAAGATCATAGATCCCAATTACAATTCATATAACATTATTGACTCTCCGAGATCTTATTCATCATCTTCTTAGAGTGATTACAATTTGGAATCAATTATTTTTTGACTGTTTCAAAATTTAAAATAATTATTTGATTTACTTCAAGTAGTGTATTTCCAACGGTTCTGGTAAATTCAGATGATCTGTTCACTGGAATTTACCGGTGCCGCAAGCATACTTGCAAGACGATGTAATAATAATTAGTAAACCATAGACGTTGCTGATACATGGAATTTGTTTTCTGAGACTATGCAACAACTAAGCAGTTGGTTTTAAAAAATATTATTACGAACCATATTCTGATTCTTTTGGATTAGATATTTTTTATCTTAGCGCTTTTGCTCAACATCTAGACACATCTCAATTAGAATCTGAAAAAAATTACACTGGAATCTGACAATGTCCTGTGATCTTTATTATGAATACACCTTTGTTTTCAAAAACATGTTCAGCGCATGCAGCACCCGATGGAATTATTGACAATAACCCATAGCAGATAACACAAAATATTGATTATTCAATCTGTTTCAAACAATACATTATAAAATATAATCACTTCTCACTATTGAATATTACAATAGACATTTATCTGATTTTTAGTAGTTTTACCTTAAGCAAAAATAATGCGATGGCCAGTTTTTGATTATTTTACAATCAATACTGGAATTTTTGATTTGTGCATGACATAGTTTGATGTACTTCCAAGAAATGCCTCCTTAATGCCGCCTCTTCCTCTGGCACCAATTGTAATCATGTCAAACTTTCCCTTTTGTGCAAATTTGAGGATCTCCGAACCTGTATGGCCTCCTCCCTCTTTATGTTGGAATTTGATTCCTGCCTTTCTTGCACGAACCATTGCCGGACCAATTGCTTTAACTGCTTTCTCCTGTACCTGATCTTTCATTTTTTGGGTATATTTTACTCCTGCAGCAAGAGGCACATGAAATACATAAAATCCCGTAATCTCTGCATCACTGCCTTTTGCAATTTCAATTGCTTTGTCTAGTCCCCTGTTGGAGTTTGCTGATCCGTCTAGCGGGACAAGAATTTTTCTTAATTTTGACATGTATTGCAACACAATATATTCAATATAAGAGACAGTGATGATTTCCAATATTGAAATTACTCATATCCGTTATTGACATTAGACTGCCAATAAATGAAAAATGAAATTATATTTTGATGGTTTTATTGATGGTTCCTTGATGGAGGAGAAGGAGGCACTTGCAACATCTAATGCTTTTTGAATTGCCTTGTTTTTTAGAATTGTTTATCGATAAATGCTATCCAAAGAAGAATTAACTGCACCTGGAAATACTACTGCTTTTCTGACTCTTACTGCCCATTGAAATCAACTAGATCTCATTTTTGAGACTCTGATATCTTTTTTACGAATGCTCTCTCTTTGACGTTTGTCATCATGCTTTGATAACTCTCTTTCCAATTTTCTAGACAGTTCATCTGCAATTTTAAGAATATCCCAGCCTGATTCCGTATACGTTAGCTGCTCGCTTGATGTTTTAATAATTGCAGTTACATCATAATGGGATTTTGTTCCGTCTGTATTTTGAGATTTTACATCAATCTTTGCTTCAATTATGTCTGATAGCACCTGTCTGACCTTTTCTAACGTGCTGCCAAATTTTGATGCCAGCAGCTCTCCAGCTGGCTCATCTTTTGGCAATCCTGTTACATATATTGGAATCTTCTCTGACATATCCTGTGCTTCTTAATTAAAACTAAAACTAGTATGATAAATACATCATCTTGATTCTCACTTTTGAAATTATTGATGGGGTATTTACCAACTTGTGGCACAGAATTGCCGTGGATATAAAAAAATCAAAATTATCCAATGTAATCATAAAACCTCTCACAGTCACTCCTGGCACCTCGCTGTTGAGAATAAGGGAAATCTTACTTGAGCATAAGATAAAGCGAGTAATAGTTTTAGATCAAAAAAAACCAACTGGAGTAATAACTGAAAAGGACATTGCAAGGAAGATTTATGAGTTGGGTACAAAGCCAATAAAATCAGTAAAGGCAAAAGACTTTACATCAAAAACATTATTTGCACTGACTCCAGACGATTCTATTGAAGAATGTGCACAACTGATGAAAAAGCATCGAATTAATTTGGTGATTATTCTCAACAAAAACAAAACTCTGAGAGGAATCGTGACTAAAACCAATCTTGTAACTGTCTTCCTCACAAAAAATGTGATGCCAATAAAAGTTTCAAAAATAATGACAAGAAAATTAATCACTGTTGCTCCAAGTGATCCAATACTTCATGTGGAGGGTCTAATGATGAAATATGGAATATCAAGAATTATCGTAAAACGTGATTCGCTACCCGTGGGAGTGATTACCTTTCGAGATTTTGTGCCTGCAAAGGTTCCCAAGTGGATTGCAGAATCTGCAGATCCTCTTGAGGTTAAAGAGTATCAATTCCATAAGGGACTAAGAGAACATCATCCCAATCACTTGAGCTATCTCTTTGCATTCAACGCCGCTGACATCATGGCAACCAATCCCATCACAATTCAGGCAGATGAGGATGTTAGGTTGGCTATTACTCGTATGATAAAATATGACATTAGTGGATTACCCGTAGTCAAAAAATCAAGGTTAGTGGGCATTATTACAAAGTCTGATATTGTAAATACACTAGCATGACTTTATTTTGCAGTCAACAGCAAACAAGATAATGTTTGCGCAAGTCTGTTTGAAACACTTTCAAGCAGCGCTTTGCTAACTGTTCCCAATCCCTGCTTTCCACTACTATCAGACTGCATTTTTCAGTTTTAACAAATTTTTTAATTTTACCTGCAATGCTTTCTCTTTTTAAGACTCTTTGCACCGATCTCTTCTTTTACCACATGTCGTTTGCTTTTTTTAAGTGTCCTGGTTCCAAACTGTTGCAATAAATTAAGATTTTCCTACGATCTAAAAGGCTAATCACAGGTGGATTTTCAATCACATAAAGCAGAATAATTTTTGAATCAAGTGCTTTGGCAATTTCGCATGCCCGCTGTAACGCTTTTTGAGAAAATTTCAAACCGTCCATTGACATCAGCATTTTTTTTAAAATGACGGTTCTTGATTATTTTACAATCAATACTGGTTTCTTGGATTTGTGAAGGACATAGTTTGACGTGCTGCCCAAGAAAATCTCTTTTGCAGAGCTTCTTCCACGAGCGCCAATTACCACTAGATCAATTTTGTTTTTTGCATTATTTGCAAATCTTGCAATATCGTATCCCGGATCTCCTGCAAGTGCCTTTCCAACCAATTTGATTCCTTTTTTTGCAGCCCTTACCTTTGAATCTTCAAGCAGTTTTTTCACTTCTGTCATTGAATTAAGATCCAAAAATCCTAGGGGGTGAAGTGAATATATTCCAGGCACTGATTTTACTGATAGTGCCGTGATTGTTCCCTGAGATTGCCTTGCAATGTGTATGGCCATGTCCAATCCCCTGACTGAATTTTTTGAGCCATCTAAGGGAACCAGTATTCTCTTTGTTGATATTGCCATATGTTGGAACTCTTGTTTTTATATTTTAAAAGATATTGTGATTTTCTTTGCTGATTCTCAAAAATGATAATCTGGAATTTATCTGATATAATTGGAAATATGTTGTGTCGTATGGATAGTACGTTTGTAAATCAGATAATGAGCAAAACCGTTCTAACTGTTGACAAGCTGGCCTCATTACAAGAAGCTGCTGAGCGCATGAAAACACAAAATATCGGCTGTGTTGTTATTACCGATGATGCAAGGCCTGTTGGAATTGTAACTGAAAGGGACTTTGTAACCAAAGTCATAGCCGGAGGCAAGCCTCTTTTTACTGAAATTTATGAAGTAATGTCCTCTCCTTTGATCACCATTGGTCCGGAAGCAACAGTGTGGGAGGCCTCAGAGATGATGAAAGAAAAAGACATTCATAAACTACCTGTAAGAGAAAATGACAAAATTATTGGAATCATCACCACTAGTGATATTGTAAGAATTTCTAGTGTAGGTTCTGATTCCCAAATGCGCAAAATCTGTGATCAGATACTTTTGAGACTGGGTCCTGATTAACTGGTAATTTTTTTTTAAAAGATATGCAGATATTGCTTAATTTGTTCTATCTCGTAACTGATGGCAGTCACAAAGACATCCTTTGTCACACCGCATTCTCTTGCAATCTGAACATATTTTTTTATTCCAGTATGGGGCTGTATTCATGCTTGGTACTACCTCAAGTTATTATCAAAGCACCTTTTTTAAATTGTGGTATAATTCCCAGCAAAGAGAAAAGCCCAAATTCCTGACAAAATCACATACAGAATATTCCTATTTGGCTTCTTCTTCTTTTCTGAGACGTTCTTTGCGGTTATTCTGGCTGGCTGTTCCATGGAGATACGTTGCAATTCCAATAAAAAATGGCATTGCTGCTAGTATTATCTGGCTTGCCGTAATTTTTTTTAGTTATATGGGCTGTAATCTGAAAATATTTTCACTACTGAATGAAAGTACATGTCTCGTACGTCATCTTCCACACAAACTGCCAATAAATTAACAATATCCCTTGCTGTTATTATTCCTACAACCTTTTCGCCATCAATTACGGGCAGTTTCATTATCCCTCGTGCATGCATTAAATCAGCTGCTGTCCTAACTGACTCGTCTAAGCTTATTGAGAATAAGGGAGATGACATTATCTGCTTTACTGGAGATGTAATTTGATATGCATGGGCTACAACCTTTACTGCAAAATCTCTATCTGTGATAATTCCTACGGGAATGTTGTTTTCCATTACAATGACTGCACCAACCTTTGTGTCTTCCATCATCTTTGCAGCTTCATTTACTGTCATGGATGCATCCACTGAAATCACTGATTTTGTCATAACATCTGCAATAGTCATGGTCTTTGCATTATTCATCTTACAATTCACAATGTCTGATTTGATATTTCATGTTCATCTAGAATGTCATATATGAAAATCAACTGGGAGAATCTCGATTGTCTTTAAATTTAAAAATTAGCGTATTTTTTCATGGCAATTAGCATAAAGAAAATTCTAGTGCCCCTAGATGGCTCTCCTAACTCTTTTCGTGGTTTAGACGTTGCAATTCAGATGGCAAGAGAGTCTCATGCCGCTGTTACTGGCTTGTATGTGATTGGGATGGTTAAACCTAGAACTGACGAACCCATGCCTCCTATGGAAAGACTTTTTTTAGATCATGCCAAAAAAATTATGAAAAAAGCCAAGCTAAAGGCAGCAAAAAAGGGCATTTTGTTTTTTGAGCGAGTCTCTTATGGCGATGACGGAAAAAGAATAGTTGATATTGCTTCAAGACACAATTTTGATCTTATCGTGATTGGTTCTAGAGGGATGAGTGCGGCAAGAGAGATTTTCTTGGGCAGCACATCAAACTATGTCCTTCATAAATCCGGCAAACCAGTATTGATTGTAAAGTGATTTAACAGAACTAAGCAAAACGTAATCTATGGCAAATAAACCAAATCCTTATTTTCACCATCAATAATCGTAACTTTCCTCTTATCATTGACTAACAAAGCAATTTGTTGTCTGAGCTAAAACGACACATGGGCCTCTTTCAACTTACCATGTATGGGGTTGGATTAATTCTTGGTGCGGGAATCTATGTACTGATAGGAGAGGCGGCAGGTATTGCAGGTAATGCAGTATGGGTTGCATTTGTTTTGGGATCCATTGTTGCATTATTTGCTGGATTCAGCTATGCTGAATTATCCTCTGTATTTCCAAAGGCTGCCGCAGAGTATGTCTTTGTTAAAAATGCTTTCAAAAATAATTTTGCTGCTTTTATTATTGGATGGCTAACTGCCGTTACTTCTGTTATTACTGCCTCAACTGTTGCATTGGGATTCGGCGGCTATTTTTCGGAGTTTGTGGATCTGCCTATAGTTTTATCTGCAATTGGGCTGTTGGCTATTCTTTCACTGGTAAATTTCATGGGGATTAGGGAATCTGCATGGACAAATACCATTTTTACAATAATTGAAGCGACAGGCCTGGTTTTGATTATTATAATTGGGTTTACCTTTGTTAATCCTGCACCTGTAGATTATGCTGAAAGCCCCACAGGCCTTGCAGGAATTATGGTTGCATTTGTATTGATATTTTTTGCGTTTATTGGATTTGAAAATATGGCAAATATAGCAGAAGAGGTAAAAAATCCTAAAAAAACCATCCCTCGGGCAATAGTTTTATCCGTTCTGATTACTGGAACAATTTACATACTTGTCTCTTTGTCTGTGGTACGAGTTGTAGACTGGAGCGAACTTGCAGCCTCATCTGCACCCATTGCATTGGTTGCAGAAAGAGGACTAGGTCCTAAAGCACATGTACTGCTTTCATCAATTGCCCTTTTTGCCATAACCAACACTGTTTTGATTACTCTTGTTGCCGGTTCTAGAATTTTTTATGGCATGGCAAGAGAACAGGCATTCCCATTGTTCCTAAAAAAAATTCATTTTAGGACCAAAACTCCCTGGATGGCAATTATTGTGATTATGATTATGTCGATTTCTTTTACATTAATTGGTGATATTGTAATTGTTGCAAACATTGCTGTTTTTGCCATTGTAATTACTTTTGCCGCTGTAAATTTGGCAGTAATTGTTTTACGTTATACCGAACCTGAGATCCAAAGAAAATTCACAGTTCCATTAAACATTGGCAGGTTTCCCATTCTTCCATTATTTGGAGTTGGAATCTCAATATACATGACTTTGCAATTTGAATTCAAAGTTGTGCTTATAGGGATGGCGCTTGTTGGAATTGGTGCATTATTCTATAAATTCTCTAAAAAATAATAAAGCCTGCTTTATGGTCTGTCAAATTTAAAAATCAAGATCCTGACATTTTGTCTTTGGTGTTGGCCAAAATCAGAAAAGATGAGGCACGAAATGGGGGATGAATTTCAGAAAATAATCGTATACACTGCAAGACAGTGTTGACTGATTTATTATATCATATTCTATAAAATACTATTTTATGCAATCATTACAGCAAACCTTCAAAATTGAAGAGGCAGAAAAACAAGATAGCCTGCTTGAAATCTTGTCTGACAAGTATTGCAGGACCATCCTGGAATCCATCATGTACAAACCAAAGTCAGTAATTGAGATCACTGCCGAGTCAAAGATTCCCATGAGCACCGTATACCGAAGAATTCAGACTCTTCATGACAACAAATTGCTTTTAACATCTGGCATCATTACTGAAGATGGCAAAAGGCTGTTCCTTTACAAAAGCAAAGTAAAAGGAATACAAAGTGTATTTAATAACGGAAAAACAAACGTTGAGTTAATTCTCAACAGCTAGTTTCTTTTTTTTAATATTCATGTTCATTAAAATCTGCTCCAAGTGCAATGGTTGTAATCACAGTAGTTTCAGTTGTTTCTGATTTGACGGTTTTATCAGGTAAAAATTCATGAAATATCTCTTTGAGTAGCTGTTCTGTAAACAATGACCAGCTCATTCCTAACCCGTGCTGTATGATAAAATGATGTAGGCTGCCTTCCACTCTGTGGTCTGATTTCATTCCGGATGCCCTCACATAGTCTTCAAATGTTTCTATGCATCTTTTCAAATCATATCTTCCTTTCATGAATAATACATTGTCTTTGATTATTGGCTTTAACACATCTATTATCATATTGATGTCTTGAGTTTCCAAATCCAACCCAAGTGATGTTAGTATTCTTTTTGGCACTGGTATTATTCCAATTTTGTCAGAAAATCTGTCCCATCGAGCAAATTTTTCAAAAATTTGTCTTGCCAAAACATTTGTAGATATCTCTTTTTGTACGGCCTCTGTTTCTAACTCTGTGATTAATTTCTCTGGGAGCCTAAATGTTACCGTTCTTGTCTTCCCCTTTTTTTGAGAATGTGGCTTTCTTTTTACCGCAGACACATCCATGATTTTCATATTTTAACATTACAAATAAACATATCAAAAATATCCTGGATACTTGTACTCATTATCAGTATTGAAAATCTACAAAGTTGGTATATTTATAAAAATACTTTGTTCATTAATGGGAAAGTTTTGTAAAAAATGTGGCAAAGTGATGAGGCGCCCAAAACTCAGTCACTGCTCTGATGAATGTCTTTTAGCTAACGTTGCAAAAAGTAACTCTCTGAGCAAGTCATCCAAAGGTGTTGAACAGTGGGGTGAGGATGCCGATCCTTGGATATGATGTCACTTACAGTTTCTGATTTCGTCGTTGATTATTCTGGAGAAACTAACTGATTTTGATGATTCCTTGATTGCCTTTGCTTGTTTTAGCCGCAATTTTTTAAGATTGTCATCATCTAGCATCACTGTTATTCGCTTTGCCATGATAAAATATGTCATTTCATTCTTTTATACTGTCGGTAAAAAATAAGAAAAGGCTACTGAACTCTTACTGTTCTTTTCTTCTGAATTTTTGTCGGCTTTGCCTTTGGAAGTATGATTTCCAATATTCCGTCTGTGAGTTTTGATTTGACTCTTGCAGGAATTATTTTGTCAGGCAATGGCAGGATTCTTTTATATGATACATTGCTTCTCTCTTTTCTAAGAAAATTCTTTTTCTTTTCTTCTGATTCTTCTTTGTGTTCTGCACGAATGTCTATTGCAGTATCAGTTACGCTCAAAGCTACCTCTTTTTTTGTAACACCTGGAACACTCATTTTTACCCTGAGTTGCTTGCCTTCGTCAATTACATCACATGTCGTTTCTGGAAATTTTGGAAAATCTGTTCTGGAGAGTGCAAAAAATGATTTTTCCATATCCTCTCTAAACTCATCAAAAATCCTGTCAAATTCAGAAAAACTAGGCATTGCTGGCAGTGATGCTTGTTTTTTGACGAGTTTTTTTGTCATATTTTGCAGTGACTTTGGATATTTATGAAATCAAGTGTAAATTCTCATGGGTGGATATCGGATTGGAAAATCACTATGATGGTTTTGTAGCAAATGCCGTGGTTGTAATGCACAGCAAGGCAGATACACCGATGCGATAATTGAGAAGAAACTCAAAGAAGGAACAGATGCAATAATCCACAAATATTTTTTATTTTTATTTTAAAAATTTTTTTTATTTTAACATTTATTATGCTGCATGTTTTTACATAAAATGTAATAATTTCTAAAAGAAACTATAGGAATTTTTTGTATGTATTTTTTATTTTTAATCATAAAATTACCTCTATCAGGTTATTTTTATTTTATAATGACTAGTACAAATTAACAGTGATAGAGAATTATTCAAATGATTATGATGTCGAGTGTCAACTAGATGCTTGCAAAGCCTATCCTGCAATCACAGATTCTGAACGGGGAGAAGTTGTTTGTGGGGGATGCGGTCTTATCTTATTGCAAAATATGATTGACACATCACATGAAAATAATGGCTATACCCAAGAAGATTATGCAAAGTTGACAAGAACAGGCCCTGCCACATCATTAACAATGAATGACAGGGGGCTATCTACTGTAATTGGCACAAACAAAGATTCTACCGGAAAGGCACTATCTAGCAAGACAAAATATGACTTTCGCCGATTACGAACTTGGGATCAGCGAAGCAAATCCAGAGAAACTGCTAGCTTGAGTAAGGCATTCACGCTGCTTCATGCAATGAAGACAAAGCTGGGGATTCCAAATAATGTGGTTGAAAATGCAGCATACATTTACAGAAAAGCCGTAAATGCAAAACTGACTAGAGGCAGAACCATGAAATCCCTAATTTCTGCCTCTTTGTATGTTGCATGTAGGGAAAATAACATTCCAAGAACTTTGAGTGATATAGGAAACGCTGGAAATATAGAACGAAGAATTCTTTCTCGAGATTTACGCACTATAATCAAAAGGCTTGAGTTAAATCTTACCCAATATGATATCACTTCCTTTATCTCAAAAATCTCAAACAATATGGATTTGAAAGAAAAAACAAAACGAGATGCCTTTGAAATACTAAAGTCTTGTGAGGATGCACGTATTACTGCAGGTAAGCACCCTGTCGCACAAGCATCTGCATCGTTGTATCTCTCATGTATAATAAATAATGAAAAAATAACTCAGGCTAAGATTGCAAAAGAATCTGGGATTAGTGATGTCACAATTAGGAATAGGGTGACTCTGATTAAGAAAACTCTAAATCTAATTTAGGCAAGCAATATAAAATTCTAAATATGCCAAAGTACTTTGTGAGGCTGTCATGATAATTTTTTTATAAAAATCAATTTAATGTCGCATGATTATCTGATCTGATATTCATTTGTGAGAATAGGCATGCTGCTTTATAGAAATTAAAGTTCAACGCCATCTATGAAAAAAATTGAAGCGATAATTCATCCCGGAATAAGGGATGCTGTTGTTGTAGCCATCAAGAAAAATGGCGTTGGCGGTGTGACGATTCAGTCTGCCCAGGGACAGGGCACAGAAGATCCTCCGCTGGTCGGACAATATTATAGTCGGGAAATGATAATCTGTGTCATAGATGACACTAAACTTGATGCTGTCTTAAATTCGATTGCAAATGTTGCTTGTACTGGAACAAAAGGCGATGGCAAGGTGTTTGTAACTGCTGTTGATGATGCATTAGACTTGTGTACCAAGCAGCGTGGAACCGCCTCTATCTGATTTGGGTTTGTTCCATCCTGACCTATTTTTCAAATTTTTTATGACTAACATTAATTAGTTTTTAAATAAAAGGCTGGTTGAATTGACTCAAATTCATTTTGTAGAGACAGACGGCTTTTTAGATTTTGCTCGATTTGTCTGTGCTTTCAGGGAGCATCCTTTGAGAGTATATGCCCACAAACTACACGGAAACATGGTGCTGTCTTGTAGGCTTGTTTTGTCTGATTCACTTCTTGCATTTTACACCGGCTATCAAGATGGCCGTTACATCGAATATAATTCAAAAAATGGCAAGGAGACTGCCAGAGTTGTAAATTCGATCAAGTCTATATCTCAACATGCTCCTATAGTCCATTTGGATTCCCTGCCTTTTCCGGTTCAATCTTATAAAAAAATCACAGACAAGTTCAAATCCTCCAAGGTACACGACTTGGGAAGTCTTGCCAGACTAACATATGATCCTGAATGGCCTGATGAACCCAAGGTAACTCTGCTGTGTTTTCCTCTAAGAAAAAAATGGGTTGTAGGTTACATGTCTATAATTGATCTGCTTGAAACAGTTTACTGTTTTTATTATGTTCAACTAGATGAAAGGCCAACCAAGCCTTTCATAAAATATTCCGGACACAAGGGTATTCCTGTACAGTTTACTGATGTGTTTGAACACGGCTTTCCGTATTTGCCTATAGTTGTCCTAAAGAAAAGTCATCCCATATTTGGCCTGAAACTATAATCTTTGCATGCATTTATCTTAATGTCTTGATTTTCAGAGCATGTCTGCTTTGATTTTATTTCTAATTCCCTTTTGTTGTCTGAGAAATTAAATCATCACATAATTTTTCTAGAATTAAAAACTCTATTTTTTTAAGGCCTTGGTAACTTGCGGATATTTGCCACACGTTTTGAATTATGATGATCCATTTACTATCACCCTTGATGCCAATTTCTGCCCTTGAATATGGTGTGTCATCATACAAGCTTATGTGGATCTGATGTAGCTATGAATGGATGAATTTTCATAATTGCTGTTGAATCACCTTTTTTCAATATGCTAAATGAATGCTATAAAATTAAACTAGCATGCAAAGGATTCCTTAAACATCCTTTGAGAAGCAAGCATCCACCTGGAAACTTTATCTCTGATGAATAATTGTTCAAATTAAATATTATATTGCTGTACCTGATCAAATATTTGAACCTAAATGGATCTGTAAAAACATCCATAATTGTTAATTGTAGCATCCTAAAATTATTCCTATGGTATATCCTGTATCTGTGGATGAAAATGGCATAAATCTAAAGCCTGAAAAAATGGAAAAAGAAAAACTCTATCACTGCATCTTCAAAAATAAAGCCATGCTAATTTTCAAAGATTCTCAAGATGTTTTGAATTGTTATGAAATTGAAGAACCCGATCTAGTCAATCAAATTGAAAAATGTGATAATGATGACGATCTTGAAAAATTATTTGAAGACTATTTGAAAGGAAATCCTGAAAAAATTAAATAAAAGCGAGAGAGAAATTTGCTATAATAGGAATTTAAAATTGAATAATAACAAATCAAAAGATGCAGAAGATATTTTATCAGAATTTGACTCTAGAAATAAAACTGAACCAACACCAGAACCGGAACCAACACCAGAACCAGAACCAACACCAGAACCAGAACCAACACCAGAACCAGAACCAACACCCGAACCAGAACCAACACCCGAACCAGAACCAACACCAGAACCAGAACCAACACCCGAACCAGAACCAACACCAGAACCAGAACCGGAACCAGAACCAACACCAGAACCAGAACCGGAACCAGAACCAGAACCAGAACCAGAACCAGAACCAGAACCAGAACCAGAACCAGAACCAGAACCAACACCAGAACCAACACCAGAACCAACACCAGAACCAACACCAGAACCAACACCAGAACCAACACCAGAACCAACACCAGAACCAACACCAGAACCAACACCAGAACCAACACCAGAACCAACACCCGAACCAACACCCGAACCTGAATCTTCAGAATCTGTTAAATCTCCTGAAGAACGTGATGTGATTTTTGTTGGCACTAAACCAATTATGACTTATGTTTCTGCAACTTTAACTCAACTTTCCACTAGAACTACTGTCACAATCACAGCAAGAGGAAAGCGTATCACACAAGCTGTCGATGTTTCACAAATGATTGTTAAGAGAATGAATTCTGTTGGATATGTTATAAGTGATGTTAGAATTTCATCTAGTTCTTTAACTTCTCAAGATGGAAAGCGGCGTAATGTTTCTATAATGGAAATTGATATTTCAAAAAAATAAATTAAAAAAATTAATGTATTTTTGTATTGGATGTCTTTTTCTGGCCATAGCTGTCAGTCTTTTTGATTTTTCTTGCAATTTTGAATACCTTTTACTTTCTAATGATATTGGCATGTATGAAAAATCATTAGATCCTGAGTTTTGTGAAAATATTCTTGAAAGAATTGACTTGTTTAATTATGACTGCAAACCACCTATGGAGATTTTAGATTGCGGTTAGATGTCAATCTCTGATAAAAATTTAATTCCAAAGTAAACTAGCATTAAACTTAGCCCTATCATTATTATCTTATAATTTCTGTTTGACAGAATTTGTGAACTTTTTCCTGCTAGAAAAGAAATTACTCCTAACCAGGCAAAATCCATCCATATGTGTAAAACAAATACAATTAGTATTCCTGCAAATGCCCAAATTAGCATCGCGTCTGAAATTAATTTGAATCCTATGGTTAACCACCATACAATAAAAAATGGATTTAATGCACTAAGTAAAATCCCTGTAATTAGCGGCCCCTGTTTTGGGTTTGCAGTACTGCCTGATTTTTTCCCTAATGTTGATCTGATTTGCATTGCTGCAAATACAAATAATGTAATTGCACCTAGAATTGAAATTATTGTCGTAAATTCTGGAAATGCCTGTAAGGAAATTACCCCTATTCCTAACAAAACCAATAATGGAAATTCAACAATTGTGTGACCAACTGCCATCTTTATTCCTGATCTTGCTCCTTCTCGTAATCCATATGATACATTAGCTGCAAAAAGTGGGCCTGGTGCCATTACTCCTGATGCTGAGATGATAATGACCATGATGGCAAATTCCGCAATCTGAGTCATTGCTGTTGATTTATTCTCTAATGAAATAAACTTGATTGAGTTTTTTTATCTATACATTGAATCTTTGAGATGTTTTGATTCTTCTTGTGCTTCTCTAATCACTCCCTCTGCCTTTTTAGCTTCCTTTTGTAATGATGGAATATCACACGATGCGCCCGGAATTAATTTTGACATCATCATGCATAATTCTGCACTGGATTTATAGTCTGGACCATCTCCATCTGTATGAAAAATTATTACAATTACATCCTGATCCGATGTACTCCCCTCGTTTAATAAAATTCCCGGAATTCCCGGAACTATGCCATGCTCTAGTATTTTCAGACCTGCGTCACGTATTTTTTTTCTTGCATTATCTGTACTTCCAATCCCCATGATTTCCTTATTGGAATCCGTTGATTTTACTGCTACGCTACTTACAATTAATTTTATCTTATGTTTTTTTGCCCATGACAGCATTGTTTTTGCCGTAGCTCTATGGAAGGATTCTTCTAAAGACAGATACGATGAAAAAATACCCACTTTTAATTCCTCATTGACAAATATTCTTGTTGGAAAGTTTGGCTTTCCATTCTTAACAACGCTTATTGGGGGAAATTTATCTGAATCAATCGTTCCCCCCAATTCAAATTGCGATGTATGAATCATTGATTCTGTTGCAATGGCACTGCTAAGGCCTACTGAAGGAAATCCGTCTATGAGAAAACCTTCCTCCAAATTTAACTCCTTTAGTTCTCTAATTCTAATTCTGGGTGACAACTGATTTTTTTGAACATTCATCAAATAATAGCTTTTTTATCTAATTCTATTTCCGTAATTTTGAAACTAGTGCGGCATAGATGAATGGAAGTATTGTTGTTACTTCTGCATGTAATGTTGACTGCTTTGCTACCTGTGTAACTTTTCCCCATGAGATTGCCTCTCTGACAAGTGCTCCGCTAAGACTGCCGTCAAATTCTTGTGCTGTAGTGATGTAAAATGCATAATCCAGTCCCTCCCTGTATTGATTCCACCATAGTGTATGGTGTTTTGAAATTCCTCCCCCAATCATAAACGCCCCTGATTTTTGAGCTTTGAAAATCAATCCTGATAGCAAATTGGCATCTCCTATCATGTTTAGTTTAAAATCACCATGTTTTTGTGTAAATAACCAAATCTGGCTGCCTACTGCCCCATCCATTATGCCTGGCACTATTACGTCAACATCATTTTTGTATGCCCAATAAAGAAACGAATCTTCTCCTAGGTGCCTTCCAATCATTTTGCATAGTTCTGCTGTACTCATCTCTCTGACTCCCTTTTGATATTCTTCTTCTAGAAATGATTGCATCTTCTCCTCAATTAATGGGCCATAACTGTCCGTTGGAACTAGTACATTTCCCAACCTATGAATATTTTGGTTTGCCAGCTCCATATCGTCCATGGTAAATGATCCCTCCTTATAATGTGAAAAGTGCCTTGCAATGTCATGATCTAATGCCCCGCACGTTGTAATTGCTACATCAAACCACTTGTTTTTGATCATGTCTTTAATTATGCCCCTCAGTCCCGTAGACACAACTGCGCCTACAAACGAGACAAACCGTAAGCATTCTTTATCCAAAATCATGTCTGTTAAAATTCCCAATCCGTCTGATAGATTCACAGATTCAAATCCTCCTGATTGTGACAACTCTTCAAAAATTTTTTCTATTGAAGTGTTTGAATCAATTTCAATATCTTTTACCACACGGCCTGATTCTACCATGTGTTTACTTTTGATCTCAAGTATAAAATTCTGCCTTCATGATGGAATTTCTTTTCAAAATCTACGTAAACTTTAAACCCGCCCAATAACATCACATTTCGAATGGCAGGCAGAATCAAAGTTGGTCTAGTGGGAATTGGCAATTGCTTTTCGGGTTTAATTCAAGGCATTGAATATTATCGACAAAACCCTGAGCAGGAAGTTATTGGAATCATTCACGATAAATTGGCCGGATATGGCATTTATGACATTGATTTTGTCTGTGGATTTGATGTGGGTGAGAATAAAGTTGGAAAACCCCTCCATGAAGCAATCTATGCATTTCCAAACATGGTTGACTGGATTCCCAAAGACGAATTGCCAAAAAACGATGCTAAAATTTATGAGAGTCCGATTTTAGATGGGGTCGGATTGTGGGTAGAGAACAGAATCAAGCCCATTGACAACCCAAAATCCGTAGAGCAAATCACAAAAGAAGTGAAACAAGTAATACGGGATACCGGCGTTGAAATTATTGTCTCTTATCTGCCTGTGGGCTCTGATAAAGTAACTGAATACTGGGCTCAGATTTGCCTTGACACTGATATCGCATTTGTAAACTGCATTCCTTCATTTATTGCATCTGATCAAACATGGGCAAAAAAGTTTACAGAAAAAAACATTCCCTGCATTGGAGATGACATTAAGGGGCAGGTTGGCGCAACTATTGTTCATAGGACCTTGGCTAAGCTGTGCAGCGACAGGGGAACCAAAATTGAAAAAACATACCAAATCAACGTAGGTGGCAACACTGATTTCCTAAACATGAAAGAGCAAGACAGGCTTGTATCAAAGAAAATTTCCAAAACTGAAAGTGTTCAGAGCCAACTCAATGAAAGACTAGACGATGATCAAATCTATGTTGGTCCCTCTGATTTTATTCCCTTCCTGGGCAATACCAAACTCATGTTTATGAGAATTGAGGGACGCCAATGGGCAAATATCCCCTACAACATGGAAGTTCGTCTGGAAGTTGATGATAAGGCAAACTCTGCAGGAATTGTAATTGATGCAATCAGATTGGCAAAAATTGCCCTTGACAGGGGCATAGGCGGGCCGATCAAATCTGCAAGTGCGTATCTGATGAAACATCCCATTGAACAGACATCTGATGTTAACGCAAAATCCGAATGCGAAAAGTTTGTTGCAGGCAACTAGCCATTAAAAATTACTAGGGTTTAAGAATTTCCCCCTTTGACCCTTTGCATTTCTTTAAACTGATTTTTTGTATTTGCACTTCCCCTTTTAATTTTGTACCCTTGCCAGTTACTGTCTTGTTATTTTCAGCCAAATCCAATGACCTATTTCACCCTTGTCTCTGACTCTCTACGTTTGGAGCAATATTGAGAGTCCTTCTTTTTCTAGTACTTTTACAGCCTGCAAAATCCCTATCTGGTTTGTGCCTTGTGATATGGTTTGTATTAATCCTGGCCTTATCATCAACTAGTTCCCTTTGAGCAAACATGGCAGGCGTAACTGCGATCAATCCGTAAAAAGTTCAGTTATTGCTGCTACCGCTACGAAAAATATCATAACACAATAAGAAAAATTATGTAATTATGTCAACTAAACTTGTTAGACATCGATTATCCTACGTAATGAGAAAATAAAATCATTGGTTCATGTTAAAAAAGTTGAGATCTTTGGTTTCAAGTCATTTGGATTTAAGAATACCACGGTTCAGTTTGAACCCGGACTGGTTTCTATTTCTGGACCTAACGGCTCTGGCAAAAGCAACATCTTGGATGCTATAATTTTTGCAATGGGTGAGAACAAGCCCAAAGTCATGAGGGTTGATAAGTTGCGATCTTTAATTCATGATATTGAAGGGGGTAGGCGTGGGCCAAAAATGGCAAGATCCAGCGTTCATTTTGATAACACTGATAGAAAAATCCCAGTAGATTCAGACATTGTTGAGATCACAAGAGAAATGGACAGTAACGGTGAGAATACGTACTATCTAAACAAAAAGAAAACAAACCGGGGTCATATTCTTGATTTACTTGATATGGCAAATGCCGGTCTGGGTCAGCTCAATGCAGTCCAGCAAGGCACCGTTACTAGAATTTCCGAATTTACTTCTGAGGAAAAAAGAAAGGCAATTGAGGATTTGATTGGACTCTCTTACTTTGATGATAAAAAAATTGAATCTGTAAAACAGTTAGATGAGGCAGACAGGCGGTTAGAGGTTGCTCTTGCAAAAATGGGCGAAATTAAAAAGAGAATAGACGAATTAGAGGAAGAACGCAACCAAAAATTGCGCCATGATCTCCTGGAACGTGAGCTAAATCGTTACAAAGCAGTTGCTGCTGCCAACAAAATGAAGGTCGTTTCAAGTCAAAAAGCCACAAAAGAGGCAACTTTGAACACCTTGATGAGTAAAGTTACTGAATTTGATGCTGCAAGAACTGCCTTGCGGACAGAAATTGGCACCCTGGAAACTGAGAAAAACAAGCTCATGGCAGAGGCAAATGACTACAGTCAGGTAAAGGCATCCCTTGATGCTGAAATTAGTTCTGCAATGGAGCAGTATGAAATAGACAACAGTGCAATATCTGCATCAAAGAAGAGATTGGAACAAATCCGTTCCAGACTTCCTGAAATTCAAAATGAAATCAGCGGCATCAGTCAAGCCAGAGTTGACATAGACGCACAACTCTTAAAAATCAAAGAATCCATTGACGAAACCAACGTAAAGAAAAACAAAATCAATGATGACTTGCAAATAATTGATTTGCAGAGAAACAAAATACTTGATGAACAGTCAAAAGCTGCCGCCAAAAAATCCGAAATTGACAATAAGATAAGGTCTCTTACAGGCAAACTCAATGATGCAAAGCTCAAACTTTCTAAAGTTCAACATGAAAAAAGTGAATTCGAAAGCAAGATTGATACAAACACTGCAAAGTTTTCTGAGCTGGAAAACGACATTCAAAAATTAACTGGGTATCAAACCCAGCTTGAGTCCATGTCAAAGAACCACAATGCAACAATTACCGAATTAAAGTCTCGAATCAAGAAGCTCCACACAAGAAAAGCCAAAATACACAATGACATGGACGAGCTTGGCTTGATTTTGGAAAAATCTAGCAAGGCTGCAAATCAGTACGAATCTAAAATAAAAACCGTAAAGGGATTCATGCATGAGGATTACACTGTTGCCAAGCTCAAAGAGGACGCCGATAAGCTTGGTATTGAGGGACTGGTTTATGAAATGATATCCTGGGATAAAAAGTACGAACGCTCTGTATTGGCAGTAAGCTCTGATTGGATCAAGGCAATCGTCGTAAAAGATTTTGCAACCCTGCTTGGAATTGCCGAAGTTGCAAGAAGCAAAAAACTTCCAAAGCTCAAAATAATTCCACTTGATGCAATTCCCAAATTCAAGCTTTCGCTGCCTAAGGAATCCGGGGTTTTAGGCTCGCTTTCAAACTATGTTAAATGCGATCCTGCCTACTCTTCCCTTAAGACATTCCTCTTTGGCAATATTGTCCTGACTGACACTAGAAAGTCTGCCCATGCCGTGTCTCAACTAGGATACAAATCAGTGACTCTAGATGGCGAGTTCTTTGAGGCAAGGGGCGGTACGGTTGTAATTGACATTAATTCAAAAATCTCCAAGCTTACAAAACTCATCTCCATGAGCAGTGACATTGACGGATTGTTTCAGTCCATTGGCATTGTTAAAAAATACATGCTAAAGAAAAAATATTCTCTGAAAAAACTGGAGGATTCTATTCAATCCTATGATGAACGGCTTTCAATATCTGAAAAGTCCCTATCTTCTACTACTGAAAACTATTCTAATCTAAAATCAAGAATTGCCTCTGCCCATAGCATGAAAGAGCAGCTAACAAAGAGAATCTCTGCCTTGACCTCCAGAAATGATATGACAAGGTCTGAAATTAGTACAAGCGAATCCCATGTTGAGTCTTTACAGGAGCGCATTGTCCTTGTTGAAGAAAATTATGCAGGCGGGGAGCAAGATCGAATTGCAAACGAATTGTCCAGAATCAATATAAAAAAATCCGAAATTGAAAAACTATACACTACATTAACAAACGAATACAGGGACAAGTCTTCCCAACAAACAACCCTTCAGACACAATACAACAGGGAAAAGTCGCAATCAAACCGCCTTGATGGTGAAGCCAATTCCCTAAATCTTGAATCTCAAGAACATGATGCCAAAATCAAAGAATTAGAGTCCCAAAAAGAATCCAAGAACAAGGTTCTTGTATCCCTGCGTGAAAAAGAGCAGGAATTGATTTCTACCTCCGGCTCTTCTATTGAACATCTTCAAGAATTTGATGATAAACTCAAAGTCCTATCTGACCAAGACAGGGAACTAACAAAGCAGATCAACAGTATTGAGCGTCAGACTGATTCCCTTAACCGTGATCTGCATGATTTGATTGAAAATGAAACAAAACTACAACATGTTTTGTCTGCGTTTGGCTTTGATAAAAACATGGAAACGTTTGATGTTGAACCTATTGTGCACGGACTGACAGCAGAACTAGCATCCCTTAATGCATTAAATGCAAAAGCTCCTGAAACATATCTTGAGGTATCCTACGGATACCGCTCAATGTCCAGCCGAAAGAACTCCCTTGAGGCAGAACGAAACTCCATTGTTAAATTCATTGAAGATATCGAAAAAGACAAGCGGCAAACGTTCTTGGATGCATTTGATAAGGTCGATAAAGAAATTCGGCTAATCTTCAACAAAATGACTGATGGTAATGCCTGGCTAGAACTGCAAAATGAAGACGATATATTTAATTCTGGAATCTCTTACCTGATTCAGTTCCCAAACAAGCCAAAAAGAGAGTCAACGTCAATTAGCGGCGGTGAGAAGACGCTTGCAGCAATCGTATTTGTGCTTGCCTTGCAAAAACTAAAGTCTTCCCCGTTTTATCTCTTTGATGAGGTTGATGCACATCTTGATGCTCCAAACTCTCAACGCCTTGCAAAAATATTAGAAGAGAGATCAAAAGAAAGCCAGTTCATTATGGTGTCCCTAAAGGACTCTGTTATACAAAAAGCCAAACTGATCTATGGCGTATTCCCAAAGAATGGCGTTTCAAACGTTGTTACCTACAAGGATAAGCGAATGCCTTCTGTGAAAACCTCCTAGTATGATTTTACATAACATGCGCAATAGTGTTCATTGCCAATCTCTTCTAATTTTGGCTCCTCTGCACACTTGTCCATGACATAGGGACATCTTGATCTAAACCTGCATCCCTGATACACATCAACATCTGCCGGCTCATTAATTCTGATTTTTCGTGTCTTGTGTAAGTTATCCGGATCCGGCTCTGAAATTGCATCAATTAGTGCCTGTGTATACGGATGTCCCGGCTTGCTTAGAACCTGCTTAATTGGCCCCATCTCCACTATTTTGCCCAGATACAAGATGCCAATTCTTTGGCCGAAATATTTTGCCGTGGCCAAGTCATGAGTAATGTAAACAAACGAAATATTGTACTTATTTTGCAGCTCCTTCATCAATTCTAGCATCTCTGCTCTGATTGAAACATCTAGCATTGATACTGGTTCATCAGCTAGAATTACTTTGGGCTTTAGTGCAAGCGCTCTTGCTAAAACAACTCTTTGCCTCTGTCCTCCTGATAGCATGTGTGGGTATCTTTTCACAATGTCCTCTGCCGGCTCTAGCTTGACTTCCTGCAATACCTCAATTACCCTCCTGTTTCTCTCTTCCCTGTTTCCTATTTTGTGTATTTCAAGCGGCTCAGATACAATGTCCCCAATTCTCATTCTTGGATTGATGGAATCGTATGGATCCTGATGTATCATTTGGCAATTCATTCTTATTTTGGAGATATTGCTTTTCTGGCTGTCAATCTCTTGTTCCTCAAAAAATATTTTTCCTGCATCTGCCTTGGCTGATTTTAGGATTAACCTTGCAACTGTTGATTTGCCCGAACCTGACTCTCCTGCCAGAACAAACACCTCTCCCTTCTTTAGCGAAAATGATATGTCATCTGCTGCCCTGACTGTGACTGATTTTGAGTCAAATATTCCCTTTTTTGTAAAATATTTTTTCAAGTGCTCTACCCGCAGTATGTCATTCATTACATATCGTTACATTAGGAGGTATATCAAGAAATATCTTTTATGCGTAAAACCTGGGATAAAGCATTTATGTTAAATAAAGACGGTCTAATACTTGAGTAAAACGATTCAAAAAAACCAGGAATACAAAAAATATGTTGTGGATTCTAAACTGCAGTATTTTAAGCCGCATGCAAGCAGGATAGAGAAAACTTTTGCAGAGGAAATTTCTTCGAGTCTGAATCGACCCTCCAAGTTTATCACGCCCAAATTTTTTTATGACAAAAAGGGCTCTGATTTATTTGAGAAAATCTGCACTTTGCCTGAGTACTATCCTACCAGAACCGAGATTGGCATTCTAAAAAAATTACAGGGCGAGCTATCCTCATTTATTGATGATAATTTTAGGCTGGTAGAGTTGGGCAGCGGCGCCTCTGTAAAGACTAGGATACTTCTTGATGTCTTTGCAAACCTTCAGAATACGACTGAATATTTTCCCATTGATATCTCTGAAATTCTCGCTGAAAGCTCTGAGCAACTGCTACAGGATTATGAGAATCTACGAATAACCGGTATCATTGACACATATGAGGGCGGTCTGAAATTTCTAAAAAACTACGATAAGAAAAACAATCTTATTGTTTTTCTTGGTTCGAGTTTTGGCAATTTTTTGCCCTCTGATGGGGAAGACTTTTTGAAAAAGATAAACTCTACTATGAAATCCGGCGACCTGTTCTTGATTGGTCTGGATTTGGTAAAAGATTCTGCAATCTTGGAGGCAGCATATGATGATGCCCAAGATGTGACTGCTGAGTTTAATCTTAATGTTTTATCCAGAATAAATGACGAGCTTGATGCAGATTTTGATTTGAAAAACTTTGAACATTTCTCCATCTACAACAAAGAACAACAGCGAATAGAGATGTATCTTAAATCATTGGTCAACCAGTCCGTAATAATCTCAAAATCCAGCCTCTCATTAAATCTGGAAAAAAATGAGCTGATTCATACTGAATATTCCCACAAGTACACTCTGGATCAAATTCGTTCTCTGCTTGAGGGTACCGGCTTTAAAATCTGTCATACTTGGCTGGATGAGCAGAATTATTTTTCATTGACCCTGGTTTCAAAGGCCTAGATGTCCTCAGCACACCTAAAGCCTGAAAACAACCAGCGCTCATCTAATCTGAAGAAATTTCTATAGCTTCCTCTTATTGACATTTTTGGAGTTGCAAATGATCCTCCTCTCAAAACCTTTTGATTTGTGAACCACTTGTCGTTATACTCATCAAAGCCTGATTTGAAGCCTGGATATCCTGTGAATTCTGATGATGTCCATTCCCAAACGTCTCCGATCATCTGATGACAGCCCAGATGACTGGTGCCGCTAGGGTATGCCCCGACTTCTGAGCATCCCCAGTGATATGATTCAAGCAAATTACATTTCTCTGATGTTGGCTTTTGGTTCCCCCATGGAAATGCGGTTTTTTCCTGTTTTTGCTCATTCCAGCATGCGGCCTTTTCCCATTCTGCTTCTGTTGGCAGTCTTTTGCCTGCCCACTTGCAGTATGCATCTGCTTCATAATAGCTAACATGGCATACCGGCTCACCTGGATTGATCTCCCTAATTCCTAAAAAGTCCCTTACATGCCACTTTTCACTGATTTTTTCCCAGTACATTGGGGATTTCCACCTGTCTGCCTTAACTCTCTCCCATCCGTCTGATAGCCAGTGCTTGTATGTCTCATATCCTCCATCCTCAATGAATTCCAAAAATTGCTGATTTGTTACAGGAAACACATCAATTTTGTAGTCATTTAGATACACTTTGTGTTCTGGCAGTTCTATGTCATAACAGAACTCCCTTCCCTGATTGCCCATGGTGTATATCCCGCCCTTGATGTGGATTGATCCTCCTTTAGGGGGATGCGCCGTCTGTTTGGTTTTGTTTTTCCTTACCGGCCTGTATTGTTCTGCAAGCAGGTGTTGCAAGTCATACACTAGCAGTTCTTGATGCTGGCATTCATGATGCAGGCCTGTTTGAATCAACCTGATACTTTCCTCATCTAGTGTCTGTTCTTTGATGAATTTCTCCACACTATGGTTAACTGTGTTAAAGTATTGGAAGACTTGATCTGTGGTTGGCCTTGAGACCACCCCGCGCAATCCCTTGTCATGCGGTACCCCAAATTGCTGATAGTAGGAATTGAGATATTCTGAGAATTCCTTAGAATAATACTCATAGTTTTTGTCAATTTTATTCATAATTGTTTCATAAATCCAACTTACATGACCTATGTGCCACTTTGGCGGACTCGTAAAAAACGCAGTTTGGACTATAAAATCATCCTTTTCTAGAGTCGTAACTAGTTCTAATGTCCTACTTCGTGTCTCTCTGAACTGCTCTAAGAGCGGTATGCCTGATTCTAGTTCTGGGTTTGAGGTCATTGTTGAAAAATCATCCTTTTTCCATTATTATGTTTGTGGGTCTGTTTTGCCTAGTATCCTCTTGCAAAGATTGGAATTGAAACACTCTGTTCCTTGCAGTAGATGCATTTTTGGTCCGTATTCTCACTGCCAAATGGAATTACTCTGATTTCTGCACCTGTTTCTTCTTTAATCTTCTCCTCACATTCTGCCCTCCCACACCATGGGGAATTGAAGAATCCCCCCTTCTCAATCCTTGACTTGAACTCTGTATAGTCTGAAATGCTTACTGTGTTTGTCTCTGATTCCTCTTTTGCCTTTTTTAGCATCTCTGACTGGATTTCATCTAGCATTGCGGGTATTTTTTCAATTTCAGCAAACCTCAGGTTTATTTTTTCTTGGTTGTATCTTTTTGCAGCAACGATACTTTGCTTTTCAATGTCTTTTGGACCTATTTCGATTCGTAAAGGAACTCCCTTTAATTCCCAATCATTGAATTTGTATCCTGGTGATAACCCCTCTCTCTGATCAACGTGGACCCTGATCTCCCTTAGTTCCAATGCATTTTTGACTTGATTTACTTTTGGCAGTACCGTTTCTTTTCCCTCATCATTTCTGTAAATTGGCACAATTACCACCTGAATTGGTGCAACTTTTGGCGGCAAGACCAAGCCTGCATCATCCCCATGGGCCATTATCATTGCGCCAATCAGTCTCCAGGATACCCCCCATGAAGTTTGCCAGGCAAGGTGTTCCACGTTGTCCTTGTCTGCAAACTTTACTTCAAACGGCTTTGAAAAGTTCTGTCCAAGAAAATGAGACGTTCCCATCTGTAGCGCCTTGCCATCTGGCATTATTGACTCCATGGTTGTAGTGTACACTGCGCCCACAAATTTCTCCTTCTCGCTTTTTTTGCCTGTTGCAACTGGAATTGCAAGCTCTTCCTCCACTGTATTTTTGTAAATCTCTAAAATTTTCATGACTTCCTTTTCTGCCTCCTCTTGTGTGGCATGTACTGTGTGGCCTTCCTGCCACAAAAATTCCGACGTTCTCAAAAATGGCTTTGTTGCCTTAATTTCTGCCCTTAGGGCAGTATTCCAAAAATTGATTTTTAGTGGCAAATCCCTCCAGCTTTGAATCCATTTTGAATACAATGTGTATGCCAGAGTCTCTGATGTTGGCCTTAATGCTAGCCTGTCTCCTATCTCGTTGGTTCCTGAGTGCGTTACCCAAAATACCTCTGGATTGAATCCTGCAAAATGCTTTTGTTCTTTTCCTAGCAGTGACTCTGGGATTAGTATTGGCAAAAACCCGTTTCTGATTCCGTTTCTTGAAAATTTTTTGTTAAATGTACTTTGCAATGATTCCCAGATTGAATATCCGTCAGGTCTTAGTACAATTAGGCCTTTGACTGGTGCATAATCTGCAAGTTTGGCCTTGAGAACTACTTGTGTATACCATTCACTAAAATCATCGTCTTTTGAAACCGTAACTCCTACGTCCTCCTTGCTCAACAGAATCATTTGAATTAGCTTAACTAATGAGCCTTTCGTGAGAATTTATTTTGTTATAGCTTGTCGCCCTTGCAAAGCACTTTGCCCATTACCCTGCTTTGAAAATTTGGACACACAAAGCACTGGATAAAGTGGATATCCTCCTTTAAGACTGGGCATTCTACAAACTCTTGCTTCATCCTTTTGAGCATTTTCGGACTAACTCCCTTTAGTTTCAACTTTCCTTTCTCATCCATCATTCCGGATGCTCTTAGTTCCTCCTTGACTGGGTCCGGGAGCTTTTGCCTGCCTTCCCTTTCTTTAATTTCTACCTCGAACTTGTGTTCTAATTCATCGGCCATGCTTGGTGTAATTCACTCGGTGATTTATTACTAGCGTTTTTTTGATCTCAAAAAAGTTTAAACTTTAATTAACAGAACCAAAAAAGGGCTTAAACACTTTAGATTCATAACCTGCTATGAAAACTCCAAGGTCTATTGTGATCCTTGAGCAATATATTCAAAGTCCGAAAACAAGAAAACAATATCTATGCCATTTAGCCCATTGCAGAATATCATAAACTTGAATCATTTGATCCAAATCCTGAAAATATAGAGATAAAAGAAAGAATTGGAGATTATATCTTATTTCTAAAGGATGCCAGGAAAAAGCACTAATCATCTGAGTCATCATTTTTGCTCTAAAATCATTTTATGGTGCTAGTGATGGAGTTGGGATTAACTGGAAGCAAGTAACAATCCATTTTTTCTTCTTTAAAATCATATCAAACTCTTCTTTAATTTTTTTCTAAATGCAATCTTTACGTAAAGTCAAATAACCTAAAGATTGTGGATTCTCTAGAGTTAACCGCATTAGTGTTTGAACTCGGACTAGTTGAGATTTGAATTGTTCTTTTGAAGGCCAGAAACAGAAATCAGTGCACAAAGAGGAATTTTGCTTTAACAATCAAAGAATCGCCATAGTCTTTTGCTTGTTTTTTAAAAATACAAGAAATTTTTTCATTTTAATTAACGTGAGGGTTTCTTTTTAGCTATAGTTTTTCTTGTTGATCCCTTTTTAGCTATAGTTTTTCTTGTTGATCTCTTTTTGTCTGATCTCTTTTTTGCAGAATCTCTTTTATTATGATTGATGCCAAAAAAGAAGGCATCCCTTTCCTTGTTGTCATGTGGAACATATACAAAATCACGTTTTTTGTATTAGCCTCTATTTTTTTTGTTTTCTGGACTTAACATTACAATACTACACCCAATTGTTTTTGAATATTCTGTAGCTTTTTTTATTGCCCATGCAAGAAGACGAGTCCCAACACCTCTGTTTTCATAATCTTGATGTGTTGCTAAATGCCCAATCAATAATGCAGGGATATTCCCAAATCCGTTATCTTGCAAATCTTCATGTCTTTCTTGTCTAATATGAGCCATTGCTATTGAAATAAAGCCAATGGCTTTGTCCTTGTATGTTAGAACCCATGTTTTTCCAATTCCTGTTTGCATGTCATTAAAAGCATGTATTCTATAATATTCTGTATATTTTGGATTGCTGCATTCAAAGGACCGATCTATAGATGCAGTGTCTTCTAACTGGACTGAAAACATCATGAGATAATAGTTAATAGTTTTTGGAACTTTTGACAAGGGTAAAATTATGCTTCTTTGATTTGAGCGGCTAGACTAAGTGCCTTTTGTAATGCGTTAACGGATTTTTTAGTTGGACCTGATTCCAATTTTGCAGTTACTAATTTCCATTGTTTCTTATCTAATGGTTTTACTTCCCTTAATGCCATGTTGCAAAAATCGTTTTAATCATTTATATAATTTAGTTGGATCCTCGGCTCTGTTAACTTGTCTGTAGATGCCTGAAAATCCTCTTGCTGTCAACTGTCAGAAGATGGCATTCTCCATGATAATTTTCCATTTGCTATCGCCCTTGATGTCAATTCAGGCATCATCCCTCAATTAATGGACTACAAACATTGCTGAATTAAATTAGAAAAGACAGTTTTAATCTGCGGGCCTGACGGTTTTAATATTATTCTTCCTGGAGAAAATTTATTTCCTTTATGAATTCAAATTATCTTCAAACGGTATGGTGATGGAACGCTCAAGACTGGGAGTTACTTTATGCCATTGAATATCTATTAAAAATAAAATCATTACAGCATGCGATCCAAGTCATCAAAAGTGTTTAAACAGCGACAAAACCGTTACCTTAACTTTAATATAATTAGCGATTTTTTCCAATTCAGAAATCTATTGCTAGTAATTTTTGATGTTGAAGGAGTCCTGTATGATGAGGAATATCTTCCAATCCTTGCAGAAAAACTCAACAAAGAGGATGAAATTTGGGAAATTACAAAGCAGGGAATTCAGGGTAAAATTAACTGGGAAGAGGGACTTCGTACTAGAGTTGCTGCCCTAAAGGGATTAGATGAGAAAACATGCCAGGAGATATCTGATGGCCTGCCAATCATGACTGGCGCAAAAGAGGCCTGCAGGGCATTAAAGGCTGCCGGGTGGAAACTAATGGCAGTATCTGGCGGATTTACCTTGATGATGCATAGGTTGCAAAAGGAGTTGGATTTGGATTATGTTTATTCTAATGAACTGATATTCAAAGATGGAAAATTAGACGGCGTTAAAATTAACGTGGATTCTGACAAATCAAAGTCTGCCCGAATTAAAATTCAAGAATGGGGTGAGAAAAAAGAAGATATTGTATGTGTTGTAGATGGCGCAAATGATGTAAAGTTATTTGACATATGTGGGTTGGGAATCGCATATCGTGCTCAAGATATAGTTAAGGACCTGGCAACTACAACCCTGGAAGAAAAAGATCTTTCTAAAATTCTAGACATTATCAACAAGCACTATAAACTAGAATTAGAGTCCGTGCCCTTGGCATAAACAATTTTTTAGTTGATGATATTAGATATTTCACTTGCAAATCATTCCAATTCATATTCCACAGGAGATTGCATCCTCTGATGATGTCTCCTCGCTTGTTCTAAATTCTGAGAAACTATGCGATGGCGATATACTGGTAATTGCACAAAAGATTATCTCAAAGCAAGAGGGACGTCTGGTAAGACTGTCTGATGTAACCCCCTCATTGCTGGCCCAAGGCATTGCATCACAATATCAAAAGGATTCTAGGCTTGTTGAATTAATTCTGTCTGAATCAAAGCGTATTGTTCGTATGAATAAGGGAGTTATTATTGTCGAGACTGCACATGGATTTATCTGTGCCAATGCTGGCATTGATGAGAGTAATGTTGCAGACGGCTATGCGACCTTACTGCCTTTGAATTCTGATGCTTCTGCTGCAAAGATTAGAGATGGAATTTTGGAGCAGTCCGGAGTATCTGTTGCCGTAATAATTTCTGATACGTTTGGACGCCCCTTTAGAATGGGACAGACTAATCACGCCATTGGCGTCTCTGGTCTGAGTCCCATTTTAGATTATGCTGGAACCCTGGATTCTTTTGAGAATGTTTTGCGTGTAACTGCCATTGCAATTGCCGATGAATTATCTGGAGCTTCTGAATTGGTGATGGGCAAGTCCCTGAAATGTCCCATTGCTGTCATTCGTGGATACTCTTTTGAATCTAAAAATTCCAGTATTGATGAGATTATTCGTTCTGAGGATGAGGATCTCTTTAGGTGATTTTTAAAATAGCTTTTAATATGACAATTCATTGTTTGTAGATTAGTTAGCATGTCTGAATCCTCTGAAAAAAAAATCGACGCTACCGGATTGTTTTGTCCCGAGCCCGTATTTAGAACAAAAATTGAGATTGAAAGAATGCAGGTTGGAGAAACTCTGACAGTATCAGCTGATGATCCTGCCGCAGAAGAGGATATCTCCAGATGGGTTACAAGAAACGGACACGAGTTATTAGATTTATCAAAAGATGGGGATACCATCACATTTCAAATCAAAAAGGTGAAGTAACCACATGACTACTACTACTACTACTGCTGCTGCTGTTAGCGATACAGACGTGCTGAATCGTGTGGGCAACACGCCGCTTGTACCATTAGATTCGCTTTCAAATGACACGACCCAGTACTTTGCAAAACTTGAGGGTCATAACCCGTTTGGTTCTGTAAAGGACAGGGCCGCATACTGGATGATAAAGGATGGTGAAGAAAAAGGAGTTCTGACCAAGGGAAAAAGCATAATCATAGAGCCAACTTCAGGCAACACTGGAATTGCACTGACTGGAATTGCAAACGTTCTAGGTTACAAAGTTGAGATAGTGATTCCTGAAAAAGCAAGCAATGAGACCAAGGATATCATTCGAAACCTTGGTGCCAAGGTCTTTGAGACAAGTGATGACCTGTGCCCCAAAGTCGGGGTTGGAACTGATCAAAGCATTGCACTTGCAACATCCATTGCATCATCAAGACCTGACACTTACTATTCCCCCAACCAATATGCAAACGAGGCCAATTTTAAGGGACATTACGTTGGAACGGGGCCCGAACTTTGGAGACAAACCAAAGGCAGGATAACTCATTTTTTTACAGGTGTTGGTACCGGCGGGACCATTACCGGGATTGGCACTTTTCTTAAAGAAAGGAATCCTGATGTAAAAATAATTGGCTGCCAACCCCAACAAAACCATCTGATTCAGGGCTGGAGAAACTTTGAAGAGTCTGCCAAGCCTGATCTGTTTCTAAAAAGGGAAGGCATCGTCGATGATTGGGTGTCTGTTGATAATGATGAGGCATTTTCTGTTGTAAAGGAAGTGTTTGCAAAGGATAGACTGTTAATCAGTCCCTCATCGGCTGCAGTATATGCGTGCATGAAAAAATATTCCATTAAACAAGATAACGCCTGTGCTGTCGGAATTTTTGCAGATGATGGCAGAAAATTCAAGAGTATTTATTCCACTCAAAACGTTATGAGCAAAGAAGAGTTTGACGTAGCACTCAAGGATGCAAAACACATGTCTGAATTGGCATACTGATTATTCTTATTATTATTCCAACAATTTTTTCAGTTCTTTGTCATACAATTCCCTGAATTTTGCATTCATATCCATCTCGTGTCGTAGGCATTCGTTGCTTTGAGTGGTAAGCTGGTCTTTGATCTCTTTGCTCCACAGACTCTGCTGTTTGTCCCTTGAATTTATTATTGACGGGTTTTCTTTTATTTTTCTCATCGTACCAGTCAACGCGATACTTAGCTGATGAAATTTGCTGATTCTGATGAGAAACATCTGGGATTCTTCCCTGTTTACGGCACTAATCATTGCATGTACCTGATTGTAATACTCTAAACTTTTTTTGTTGTATTTTTGAAAATCATCTATTCTCCTCTCCCAATATTCTTTGTCTGTTTTTTCCTCCACTTTATAGCTGAACTGAATCCCTCTTATCTCCATGCCTAATTTTGCCAGTTTGTCGCTGTGTTTTTTTACAGACTCTTTGGATTTCTCACTCATGCTATCTGACTTGTCAATATGCAATAAAGAGTTTAATCCCTGCCTTGCTCCCATGCTTTTTTTGATTCGTCTGCATGTATGGTGATGCATCCCTCACAAAACGAATCCCACTCTGTTATTTTTAATCCCCCAAAAAATTTGACAGACCACTCGTAATCTGGTTCCTTTCTGTATTGGAACTGCTGTATGGTGTAAATTTCTTTTTCATAAAATTTATTCAGACATTTTTTGCATTGGGCATCCTTCATTACTGTGCATCTGCGCCCTCAGTCAGATACTTGTCAACGTCAATTGCTGCCATGCATCCAAATGCCGCTGCCGTAACTGCCTGTCTATAGCTCCTATCATGCACATCACCTGCCGCAAAGATTCCCTCCATGTTGGTGCATGTTTTGTTTTTTAGTACTATGTATCCCTCATCGTCTAAGTCAATCTGTCCCTCAAACAGTTTTGTATTTGGGTTGTGTCCTATTGCCACAAACAGGCCTCCCGCATCAAGGGCCGTTTCCTCGTTTGTTTTTACATTTTTTAGCATCGCCTGCTGTATTTTTTGGTCCCCTTTGATCTGAGTTACAACTGAATTCCAGTGAAATTTAATTTTCTCATTGCCTAGCGCTCGCTCTTGCATTATTTTGCTTGCACGTAATTCTTCCCGCCTGTGTACTAGATGAACATTAGTTGCAAATTTTGTAAGAAATGTTGCCTCTTCTATTGCAGAGTCTCCGCCGCCCACAACAACTATCTCCTGATTTCTAAAGAATGGCCCATCACATGTTGCACAATACGATACCCCCTTGCCACTAAATATCTCTTCTCCCTCAACGCCTAGCTTTCTTGGATTTGCACCTGTTGCAATGATAACTGCACGTCCTTCGTATTCCTCTGACGCTGTTAGTACCTTAAACGGCCTCCGTCTAAAATCCACATCTACTGCCACGTCATCGATAATGGTAGTTCCCATTCTTTGTGACTGCTTTCTCATGTCTATCATTAGGTCTGGGCCCATTATGCCATTTTCAAATCCCGGATAGTTTTCAACCTCTGTTGTGTTTACTAGCTGCCCTCCTGGCAAAATTCCTGACAAAATCAGGGTATCATAACCTGCCCTAGAGCAGTATATTCCTGCGGTATATCCTGCGGGACCTGCACCTATGATGATGACGTCATATTTTGTCTTACTTTTGTCGGGAATCTCAGGCCCGTCGTCTTTTGTTTGAAGAACTGCGGAACCTGCATCTGCTGCCATCATTATGTTACTGGTCTTTGCCTCAATAATTTAAGTGAATATCCCCCACCTCCCTTTGGATTTTCTTTAGACTTTGTTTTTAATTTCATTTATGATCTCTGAATGTTTTTTGCATAGCTTTCTGTTCTCTATTTGGGTGTAAAATAATTCCTTTTGCCAATGCGCATTAAATAGCCTGCATCCTTTATCCTCACAAAATGCCTCTCCTGTAACATAATATACTATGGACTGGAGCACGTATCCCTCTGTGATCTTATCTAGTCTTGAATCATGATACTCTAAAAACTGTCCCTTGTATTTTTCTCCAATCTCTCTTATTTTTTCTTCGGACTGTTGGTCTGTCATAAGATCCAAGTAGTATTGTTTTGGCTTTGCAGGAGCCTCAATCATTCCTGTTGTTGAGATGATTGTGGGATTTGTGCCAATCAGGGATCTTGCATGATATCTAAAATCATCCTGATCAAATGTTGCAGTTAGCTTGTTTGTTAGGATGATATGCAATGTATCTGATCTGTTTTCTTCCTTTGGGATGAATTCTGTAATTATGTTTTGCAACTCAAATCCGTCATATACGATCATGGCGTTTTTTTCTGATGTCTCTAAATCTTCTTTTTCAATCAAAATTTCATTTGGTGTTGGCGCATGCCTTACAAATTTGCCTTTTAAATCAAAAACTCTGGCCGCCGCTGTCTTTTCAAATATTTTCTCCTCTTTTTTTGATTGAAAAAAGTTTGCCCGTACTTGGGTCTCCACATTAAGTGTATCTGCAATGAATTTGCCTGTTTTCTGAATCTGTATTTCTGGAACTGTAGGCTCGTCATACAGGATGATCTTGGAAATTTGCAATATTGGGATTGATCTTTTGTTTGTTTATCTTTCTAACGATCTATTTTTTTTAAAGGATTAGATAATTTAGGCATAATTTATTCATCCAATAATGCTATTTTGATACATCTAAGACGTAGCCAATTTTGAATGATTGCACTTTCATTCTTACATTTGCAATATTTATTCATCATTTTTCACGCTTTCTGATTCTATCTTAATGTCTTCTTCTATTGTCTCCTTCCATCTCTCAATGAAGTTATTTATTGAATATGTTAGTTCTATTGATTTATCTGATTCTAAATACTGTATAATTTTTTTGGCATATTTTATTCTCTCATTCAAGAATAATGAATTTAGTTCGTTATAGAGAATTCTTTCAAAATAATAATCTGTGTTCCAATGATATTGCTTTACATCTCGAAGAAAAGAATCATGAATGTAGTTATGATAAATATTACAATCTTTTACAAAGTTTTCATGTGTTTCTTTGATAATATTTAACATGTATCTCAATTCATCTTTTGTTACTTCAAATTGGATTTCTAACTGTCTTCTTTTTACACAGTCTTCTGCAGATGTTATTTCAGTAGTACTTCTGCCATCTTTACTGTACTCAACAGGTTCTAAAGAAAGAGGTATTATGTTCTTTTTTTATGGGATAATTCTCCAAAATCTCTAGTCAAAATCTCAAAAAGAGAATCAACATTACTACCATAGAGTTCCATTTGATTGAAAATAATATCTAGATTTGTATTTCTATTACTTTGAAATACTTTTTCATGGGTTGGTTTTGTAAAATATCTTACATAAAGTGCCACACATAAGCCGATTAATCCTGAAAATCCCGTAGAAATTATAACTGTGTCTAATTCTATCATGATATTTACTATTTTGTATGAATTTAATAGTATTGAAAAAATTAGAGATTTTGATTACAACCCGTACAATAGAATTGTCCGTCAGAAATATTATTTTAAATCTTAGGATGCATACATGGATATGTTTTAGGCTCAATTTCATGTAAGATTTCCTCAAAATAAGTTGCTTTTCCTTGAGATATCCGGATCATGGTTTTCCAGATATTGCCTTCTTTTCTAAAAATTTTGATAATTTCGGGTTCTGTGTTTCTAAGATTTTGCAACATTTCAATTGCTTTTGCAATGCTCGTGAATTAGATTATGCTGTGAATTATAAAAAATACTGTTGCTTCTCAAGGATCCTATTTTTATTATTCCTATTGTACTCTTGACAATTTTAATTGTTTAAAATTTGCTCATAAACTTTTTTCTTAGGAAATATTAAATTTTCATTTAGAGGCTGAATTAACATGGGAGAACAAAAAACATCATCACTTGTAATAGACGGAGTAGCATCAGCAAGTCTACCTTTAGGTTCAGTACTTGGTTCATTTGGAGTCCACATCATGGAAATTATCAATTCTATTAATGAAAAGACAAAAGACTTTGAGAGAATAAAAGTTCCGGTTACAGTAGCTGTTGATTCAGATACAAAAAAGTATGAAATTGAAATAGGAATCCTTTCAACTGCTGCACCCATCATGAAAGAACTAGGAATCCAAAAAGGAACGGGATCTTCTAGAACTGAATGGACGGAAGATGTCAAAATGGATTCAATTGTTAAAGTTGCAAATACTAAAGAAATCTGGTGCTAGTTAATTAAAATCAACTGCAAAGACAATCATTGGAAAACATGTGTTGCATTAGAAGTCAAAGTAGAAGGAAAAACTCCTAAAGAAATCACTGCCGAAATTAACAAAAGCAAGTGGGACGAAAAATTTCAATAATTCTTTAATACAAACACGATTTTCTTATTTTTGATTTTTTAACAATCAATAATGCTGTTTTATATTATCATATGCTTTTTCAAATAATTCTTTTTCTTTGTGTAATTTGTGTTTAAGTAATACTCTGGTAATTCCTTGTTTTATTTGACGCTTACCTGCTATTATAAATTGCCACCTTTCAAATCTAATCTTTTTACAATGCCATCCATGTCTGAAATAATTTGTTTTATTTATTCTATTTTTTAAATCGATAAATCGTAAAGAATTTTTGATTTTAATGACATATGATCCTTTTGTTTTTCAACAATAGCCAAATATCATATCAATTGATTAATGGATGGAAATAAAGTAAATTGCTGTATTTTCACATGTGATTCATACTTGGTTTTTTTTAAGTTTGGATTAATCTACGATTTATGGGTGAAATTTAGTATAATTCTTCAAAAACCAAAATGTGTAAAATATGGGCGTCGTCTCCAAGTGGATATATTTGAAACCAACTACAATGACGATAAAATTACGGCATACTGTTTTAAACGTGAAAAACATGCAGTAAAGGTTTTAAAATTTAAGATAGAGCCTTTGTTTTAGATACTCTCACTGCAGATTTTACAATTAAAATTAAACAAGAAAATTCAGAATATGACTAAAAATACAATTATTTTTTCATTAATTTATCAAATTCTTCTTTCAGTTTGTTGAGATAATTTTGTCTTTTAAAAACAAGATATCCTAATGCCTGTGGCTGTCTCGATGTTAAATCCGTTAATGTTTGTACTTTAACATCTTGCGGAACTATCCCTTCATATTTTGTTGGCTGTTCAATTTCTCCTATTGTATATGATTTATCCACAGATAGATAATCCATCAATGTTTCACGTGCAGTCAAATTTTTGATTAATCGAAGAAAATCATTTGGGTGAAAAGGAACATTTCTATCTTGTCTTCTATACTCTTGAAGTGTTTTGTATATTAGATTTCTATCTGATGTTCTTGTACTTCCTGCTTGTAAATAATTTTTTATAGCTTCAGCTCTGTCCTGAACTTTTAGAGGCACTTGTAATGCAAATAATTTATTAAAATCCACATTTACTCCCACATCAACTTCATTGATTTCTAAATGTGTCCAAACTTTTTCTAATAAAGATGGGTTTTTGATGCTAGAGTCTAGCCAGTATTTGTCAACTTCATCGTTACTATCACGATTTGTTGCTGGTTGAATCCTTACAAGTTCATTAACAGCTTTCTCCTCTATTTGACCCTCTAATTCAATAAGATATCCATCACTTGGAGGAAGCTCTTTGGCATCAAGGATCCAATAATTGCCTTCTATCTTCCAAAGGAATTTTAATTCTCTAAAAGATGCATCTTGCATTCTTGCAATCGAAAATCCTTTATAAACTGGAATTTTTATTTTATTGTGTTTCTTTCTGAAACCTGAATCAATTTGAACCAATAACCCAATTGTACTAGTATGTTTAGAATAGTTAATGTTAATTGTTCGTGTCTCTGGCTTAAAATCTTCAAAGTATTTTTTTATTTTTTCGTACCAACCAAAAAAGCTTTCAGGAGTAACACTAAACAGAGATTCCAATAGGCATCTCCTCTACGTTTTTGTAAGCTTCTGTTTCATCTACTTTTTCAATTTCAATTGGGATAGTAACACGTATAGGTGCAATATTTTTTCTTTTATCTACAATTTTTACATCTGTTTCTAATGGGGCGTATACATTTCCTTTCAGATCTATATAGAAAATTTTCATATGTAGGTTAGTTATTTGAGTCTGAATAGTAGTTGAAATTTTTGTTCCTGAGTCAAGATGAGTTTTATTGGACACATTTTTTGAGACCAGATCAGTGATTTTTTTGATCAAGTAGGTTTCTACAGTATCATATAAGACATTCATGAATTTTTCTTGTTCTCCCTCGTTAAAGCTTTTTAACCATTCTACAGATTCTTGAGTGACTTCTTTATCCTTTTCAAATTTCTCAATGTATGCTGGATCTTTTAATTGATCTTTGAACTCATCTATCAGGTTGAGAAGTTTTTCTTTATTGACAACTATTCCGGATTCAGTCTTCTCTTTATACTCTTCATCTACAATCCCTTCTTTCATTAATCCATAAAATACCGTATCCATTAACATTCTGCCACCTTCAGTAACAATATCTCCTCCAATGGTACCTTCTATTCTTATTGACACATCTCCAAACCCTTGGTATTTTAGATGAATTGGTAGTACTGTTTCTTCATTTTCTATAATTGAAATTTTTGTAGGTATTTGATTTATCTCCATACGAGGTCGAAATATTTTTGCATGTACTATATGTTCTTCTTCAGTGCCATCAGTTTCAACTAAAGTTATTTTTATTGGAGTCTTTATGGCAAGATCATCAAATATTTTATTACTTTGCAGAACTAAACCAAAATAGTTTTTTTCAAAGTAGGGGGTTTCTCCAATTTTAGATATTTCAATGATTTTTTCTTTTTCCTGTTTTTCTAAAACATTAATTGTTTCGATTACATCACAGCATTCTGGTAATTCAATTTTAATTTTAGATAATGAAGTTAACTTGTTCAAATAGACATACATTGGAATTTCTTCTTTGGGTAGTACCCATGGTGCAATTGAAGATGAAATTTTAGGAATTTTTTTGTTTGTATTCCACCATTCAATCCACAATTTAGAAATATCTTGCTCTGATAATATTTGAAACGATATCTCTTTTAGATTTTTGATATCTATTCTTGTTATTTCTTGGATTACATGATTTAAGAAAAAATATCCTTCACTTAATTTGTCAATAATAAAAGGAACTGTATTTTTTCCCAAACTTACAATTTTTTTAAAATTTTCTGAAGTGCGAAATTGAGTAGAATTAGAATTGAATGTATCTCTTTCTAACTCTTCTTTCCATTTGCAAAATGCATCATTGAAATCTTGTTCTATTGCCAATCTTCTTCTTACTCCTTTTCCTCTGATAAATTTTTGGTATCCTTTTTGAGGCTACAATTTGCCTCCTTATCTATAATGTGATAACATCGGCATACTTCTCCATATTGTTCCCCTTCAAGTTGTCCGAGTTTATGCATTATTCGTATATTAGATCCCAGCTTACTTTCCCACCAATTTTCATCTTCTGCTTCTTTAGCTGCATGCATTGGTTTTCCATCCTTACAAAATATTGCAATTTTTCGTTTTTCGTATTCTGGATTACATTCTGTTAAAGAATTACCACAAACTGTATATCCTTTATTTTTATAAAAATTATCAAAATCTTCTACATCTAAAATTTTATTATTATTGCCTAAAGCATCAATAATTTGTTCAATCCACCCAATGTCATCTCTACACAAACTCCAAGCATAACAGTTGTATGCATTAGGTCCCCATATACCTGTTGCTTCTCCTGTTTTTGACCATTCATTTTCATGTAAATTTGGAAATTTTTCTGTTAATTTTTCAATTTCTTCTTTGTTGGGAGTGATTCCTTTTGGTGGGATGTTGAACATATTTTAAGAAATCATGAATATCATTTATGATTTATGATTGTGCAAAATATTATAAAAATTCCCCTTCAAGCACAATGCATGTTTGACGTTGCATGTTTCTTTTTGTCAATTTTGCAGGAATCGCATGTATATTCTTTCTTGAGTAAAACCAAAATTTCTTTTCCTTAATACTAAACATTCTCCTATGAGCATACCTGAGACTAACAGTATCGTATAGAGACATTTCCGTTTTGGTCTGTCATAATTAATCAATTTTTGAATTTCTGAAAGTGTCACTATACACCTCATATTTTTAGGATCTTTTGGTGGGATAATCCCACGACGTAAATTATAATGATTTATTTTCAATTGATGATATGTAAAATATTCTACTCTCGTTCGGAATATGCTATTGAAGTACTGGCCTTTGAATCTTCATGCTTTCAGTGGAGATATTTTTGAAGCAATTCTGTGATTACTTGCCCCTGTAGTGATTTTGACTGCTTCTTAATATCTTCACTTACTTCTTAGGTTGAATCTTTATCAAATTTTGTAAATACAAATTTATCAAAATTTTAGCGCCTCTTTGCAAAAATCTACAGTACTAGTTGATTTTGATTTATTGAACTTGTTTGTTAAAAACATGTCTCTGATTCTTTCTGTATTTGGGTATCATAATTCATCAATTGACTCTTGTTTAATCATTTATGCTATAGGCGTGTAACAGGTATAAAAGAAAAACTAACCCTTTAGAAAACTATTCATTTATCTTTCTAACTCTTTGATTTTTTCAGCTGCAATCTCTGCTGCCCTCTTGCCTGAGAATAACATTGACCCAAATGTTGGACCCATTCGTGCCAGTCCGTGCGTTTCTGTTACTGACATTCCTGCTGCAATTAATCCCGGATAAACTTCGCCTGTTTTGTGAACCACGTGTTCTTCACCGTCATTTACAAACATTGGCTCCATGCCTTTCCATTCTGCAAGTCCTCTGTCTACCAGTCTTTTTACTGCAACAGAATCGTGTCCTGATGCATCTATGATTATTTTGGCCTCAAAGGCTACGGGGTCAACGCATGTGATGTTGCGCGGCAGTGCTGAAACCGGCATCCAGTTTACCACAATTCCTGCAACTCTTCCATTCTTTAGAACCAGGTCATCAAACTTTGTTAGCTGAAGGAACTTTACTCCTGCATCACATGCACCTGCAATTAACTTTGAAACTGCGTGCGGTCCCGGTGTCAGGTATAGACCGTCCTGAACTTTTTTGTATGGCACTCCAAGCTCATCCCAAATTTTTTGTGCGGGTTCTCTTACTGTAACTGGATTCATCATGTATCCCCCAAGCCAGTAGCCTCCCCCAAGATAGTTGTTTTGTTCAATGACTAGTACCTTGAAACCTAGGTTGGAAAGTTCCCTGCTTGCCGTTAATCCTGCGGGACCTGCACCGATAATGATTACGTCACATTCTGCCCTGTCAATTAATACGTCATGAAATTCATTTGCAATTGCACGTGTAATTTCTACTTCACGTACGTCTGTAAAGACTTTTGAGGATTGTTCTGCAACTGTTGCCTCTTGCATGCCGATATTTCATTCCTTAACCATTAATACCTTCGCACAATTTTTTTAGAAAATTAGGTAACACTAACATTTTATAAAATTCCATTTGTACAAGACGGGAAAATAATGTCTCTGCCTTGTGCCTTCAAACCAGATACCCTGATATCAAAAATTTATAACTCCATTAGATTGAATTTCTTTGTATTGACAGTGGATGCTAAGGAATCTCTATTAGAGCCTGCAAAACCCAAGATCAATTGGTCAAGGATTGAAGAGGCCGATAATTTTGCAAAAACCGTAAAGCTGTTCCGTCAAGGAAAATATGACGCAGACAGTTTTAGGCGTTTTAGATTGCAACACGGTGCATATGGCACCAGAATGACTGGCGATTACGCAATGGTGCGTATCAAGATACCTGCAGGGGAAGTTTATCCTGATCAAATTGAAAAAATATCCCAACTAAGTGAACAGTATTCCATAGGCAGTGCACATTTTTCGACTCGAGAAAACATCCAACTGCACTGGGTAATCCTTGAGGATGTCTCTGAAATTTTTAGGGGACTAGCTGAGGTCGGACTGACTTCTAGGGAGGCATGTGGCAATACTGTTAGAAATGTAATGTGCAGTCCTTTGTCTGGTGTCTGCCCTGATGAGGCCTTTGATGCGACACCCTATGCCCTTGCAACTGCAAGATTCTTTTTAAGAAACCCAATGGCACAAAACCTTCCACGCAAATTCAAATTCACTTTTACCTGTTGTGAGAAACATGGGATGGTAAGAATGGTGGATGTTGGACTGGTTCCACAAATAAAAGAAATTGACGGAACGCCTCAGAGGGGATTTAGGATTTTCTTAGGCGGCGGTTTGGGAAACAAATCCTTTATTGGGCATCAGCTAGAGGAATTTACTCCCGAAGAAGATCTGCTTTACACTTCCATTGCTGTTATGAAAATCTTTGATAGGCTAGGTGACAGAAAAAACCTTGCAAGAAATAGAATGCGCTATCTTGTAAATGAAATGGGCTGGGAAAAGTTCCAAAACCTTGTTCTTAAAGAAAGGGCTATAGTTAGAGCCACCCAATCAGTAATCACACAGCTGGAAGTTGATCATACCCCGACTCAAATCAAAAGAGCAATCAGAATATCTGATGAGAGTGGCGATGCTACAATTCCTGACGGATATGCTAGGTGGCTAAAAACAAACACTGTGCGCCAAACACAGCCTGACTACCGTTCTGTGTTTTTGACACTTGAGGCAGGTGATATTACTTCTAGTCAGCTATATGCGCTGGCTGATATTATCCGCAACTTTTCTTCTGAAGGAAAGGCCCGAACTGGATTTACTCAAAATATTGCCTTACGCTATGTTCATGAAGATGACCTGCCACGACTGTATTCCAAGCTGCTTGAGGCTGGACTGGCAAAATCTGGCGCCTTGACCATGACTGCTCCTATTGGATGCTCTGGAACCACTTCCTGTAATCTGGCACTGACTAACTCCCATAGGCTGGCAAAGGAAATCCAAAGAAAATTCTTAGAGCTAAAACTTGATGAGGATGATGATCTTGGCGATTCCTCTATTAAGATAAGCGGCTGTCCCAACTCTTGTGGACAGCATGGGATTGCAACAATCGGCTTTTTTGGCGGCGGCGGACGTGTTGGCAAAAACATGTATGCCAATTACCAAATGTCTCTTGGCGGCCGTTCTGATGGCGATGCCATGCTCGGACAAATACTGCTTAGGGTTCCTGCAAAAAGAGTAATCAATGTAATTCTAAAAATAATTGAAATATTCAAAGAAAATAAAAAGCCCGATGATACGCTAAAGTCTTGGATTCACAGAGTCGTAAGCGGCAATGAGGATTCACAAATCAGATCCGTTGGTGATCTTAAAAAGATCCTAGAGCCGCTGATTGTTCCACCTGCCATCGAAGAAGATCCTGACTTTTACCTGGACTATGGAAGTGATTCTAGCTATCATACAAAAACTGGCAAGGGTGAATGTGCTGCTTGATGGACTCTGCTAAAATAACAACTGACGTTGATTCTTTACGTTCAGAGATAAGGGATAAGAGTGTTAGAGTAGTTGATGTCAGGCGAGAGGATGATTACAAGCAGGACCACATTCCTTCTGCCGTAAACCTTCCATTGGCCAATCTCTTGTCTGATGATAGTCCCGAACAAGTCTTAAAACTTGTAAATTCCATGGGCATTGATGATGAAACCCCCGTAGTTGTTTATGATGATACCTTTGGTGCTCTGGCATCAAGAGTTGCATGGACGCTGGAATATTTGGGGCATTCTGATGTCACATTACTTGAAACCACCTATGGCAATTGGAAATCACTTGGATTGGAAACTGATTCTGCAATTCCTCAAATTCAAAGCAAGGAGCACTCTGTGAAATTACAGCCTGAGATCTTGGCAACCTCTGATTATCTGGAGGCTGCAAAAGCCAGAGACAATGTCATCCTAATAGATAATCGGGAAAGGCTAAATTTTCTTGAACAGCACATTCCTGGCGCCATTAGTCTGCCTTATCGTACCTTGGCCACTTCTGATAAGATTTTACGCCCAAAAGAAGACATGAAAAGGCTGCTGGATAATCGCGGCGTGACTGAAAGTTCTGAAATTATCACCTATTGTGGCAGTGTTGGAACCCTCTCTGGCTTGGCATACTATGCATTAAAATCTGCAGGATTGCCAAATACCCGATTGTATGTTCGCTCCTTTAAGGAATGGAAGAATCTTCAAAAACCCACTCAAAAGCAAGAAGATGCCAATTATTGGGATCTGTCTGCTGAATAACTAGGAAATTTCACGTCTAAGCTTTTTTGTCACTGTGCCTCCGATATTCTCAAACAATACCAGCATCTTTTCCTTATTTTCAGCTAGATACTCTTCTCCCCTATCATTTAGCCTGATCTTCCATAACCTAATCTCCCTGTGTTCATCAAAAAAGTTCTCTATCATCTGTTCTCCTGATTTTGCAGGGTCTATGAACACCTCAAATGTCTCTAATGTTTTATCCAGGTCTTCTGTCTCTATTGATTCTTTCACTGTCTGAATTGCCTGGCTGAGTTCCTTTAGGTTCTTGATTGGCTTTGGCAGTGTCTTTCTTGTAATTCCAAACAATCCCTTCTTTTCTTTTCCAATTTTTTCTGCAATGTTATCTGCAAGATCATATATTGGAATTTTACTTAGCCCGTCACGTTTCTCGTTTTGTACGATTAATCCTTTCTCCAACAGTTTTCTCAAAGCTGTTTCAGCATCAATCTTGTCTAAAAATGTCGTCCATACAATTGCACCCAAGGTGTGATATCCCTGTCTGATTGATTCTAAAACTACTACCTCCTCAATTCTCTTGAACCCCTCCTCGATTCTAACATTTACAAAATCCTTGTCTCTAATTGACTTTCTTGCATTTTTCACATCGATTTCAATTGAGCGCTTGAGTGATTCTAATGACTCTGGAACTTGGTTTAGCAGTGATAGGAAACATGCTTGATTATACCATGCCATGCCGTATGTTGGATCCGATTCAATTGCCTTCTGAACCGCATCTAGTGCCTTTGCATAATTTTTTTGTTCATAGTGCACCAGTCCTTTGAGATTCCAGGCTTCTGGATTTGCAACATCTAGTTCCAAAATCCTGTCGTATACTTTTAATGCATTTGCGTGTTCGTCTAGGTGGAATCTTGCATATCCTAACTTGATCAAGGTTTCAATATTGTCCGGCTCTATTCGTAGTGCCTGCTCAAAAATATCTATGGCCTCCTCTAACTTTTCATCTGCCATGAGGTTGACTCCTTTTTTGAATAATTTTTTGTGATTATAGTTTGGATCAACTAGGCTTCTTTCTCGAGGAATTGTCTTCTCTGGTTTTACCTCCTCAGGCTCCTTTGATTTTCTACCAAATGGCTTCTTCACAGCTCAAATTGCGATTTTATCTAGATAAATACCATCCTTAATTGAGCCTATTGGCATCTCACTCTGTTTTGAAAGTATTGATGCGATCTAAATACAGAAATACTTGAAATATCAACAAACGATTGTGTCCTCTCAGCCACGATTAGAGATTCAGGGGCAGGCACCATTCAAACAATCTGGTGTATATGAAGCCCAAATCACAATTACTGATAGCAGACCCTCAGATGAGGAGATTCGATCCAGACAATTCTCATCTTTATGGCGTGGAAATTTCCATCTTAGAGTTAAGGATGGCAGTTTTTCTGAAACTCTTGGCACTCCTTCCAATCCCCTCCCTGCCTCCATTGCAAGTCTTGATAAAATTTGGATTGTTGTAACTGATTTATTCTCTTCATTACACACGGTTTTTGATATTCCTTTAGCAAGAACATCTCCCTTACAGCATGGAACTAAATTTGAACCAACACCAAAACCTCCAACAAAAACTGATGCTAAAAGTCCAAAATCTGGACGTTCTGTAAAATCCACTCTCACAGGTTCTACTGGTCCTACTGGTCCTCCAGGCAACAAGGGACTGACAGGTTCTACTGGTCCTCCCGGCGACAAGGGTCCTGCAGGCCCTCCCGGACAACAAGGTCCAATTGGAATTAAGGGTCCTGAGGGATCAAAGGGTCCGACCGGCGATAAGGGTCCGACCGGCGATAAGGGTTCAACTGGTGACAAGGGAATTGCAGGTGACAAGGGAATTACCGGCGACAAGGGAATTACCGGCGACAAGGGTGACAAGGGTGACAAGGGAGTTACCGGTCCTCCAGGTGACAAGGGAGAAAAAGGCCCTACTGGTCCTCCCGGCGACAAGGGACTGTCTGGATTAAAAGGCCCACTTGGTTCTACTGGAGAAAAAGGCCCAACCGGTCCGACCGGCGACAAGGGTGCTACTGGACTAAGGGGAGTTCCCGGAGAAAAAGGTGACAAGGGCATACAAGGTCCTCCCGGTGACAAGGGATTAACCGGTACTACTGGTCCTCCCGGAGAAAAAGGTCCCACCGGTCTTACTGGCGTTCAAGGAGAAAAAGGAATTCAAGGCGGCCCCGGTCCCATTGGAGAAAAAGGCCCGTTGGGTCCCATTGGAGAAAAAGGCCCGTTGGGTCCGCCCGGGCCATTAGGTGACAAGGGATTAACCGGTCCGACTGGACCATCCGGTGACAAAGGCCATGTAGGTCCCCCCGGTCCCATTGGAGAAAAAGGAAACAAGGGTCCTGAAGGTACAATTGGAGAAAAAGGCCCACAAGGCCCGCAGGGTCCTGCCGGCGCTAAAGGATTAACCGGAGTTCCGGGCCCTCAGGGAGAAAAAGGAAACAAGGGCGCACTTGGTCCCATTGGGGAAAAAGGCCCCACAGGGCCCATTGGTTCAACTGGAGAAAAAGGCCCACAGGGCCCGCAAGGTTCCCAAGGTGAGCGCGGAACAACTGGTCCCTCTGGAGAAAAAGGCCCACAGGGCCCGCAAGGAATTCAAGGCCCACAAGGTGAGCGCGGCCCCATCGGCCCCATTGGAACCATTGGCGAACAGGGTCCTGTTGGCGAACAAGGCCCTATAGGTCTTGCCGGTCCCAGGGGTCCGCCTGGCCCGCCGGGAGAAAAGGGCCCATCTGGCGGCATGTCCTCTGAACAAAAGGCAATTTTTAAGGATCTGTTGGAAATTTTGACAAGCAAAAATGTCATCACAACTGAAGATCAAATTAAATTAATGAGCTATCTTTATTGACAATCAAAATTTGTTTTTTATGTGGTACACGAATGATTAATTCGGCCAAAGAAAGCTAATTGAGAATCAAAACTTGTTTTTTAGTTTCATTTTTTTAATTTTTTTCTTTTGAAAAAAAATTTACAGTCAACACTAATTTAGTATTTAGAAAAATGGAAACAATTCGTCGTCTGCATGACGATTGTTAATTTTTTGACGGTCTTATCGCCTTTTAGCTGCCTTTCTCTTTGGAGCTGCTTTACGTTTAACGGCAGTCTTTCTCTTTGGAGCTGCTTTACGTTTTGCTGCTGCCTTTCTCTTTGGAGCTGCTTTACGTTTAACGGCAGTCTTTCTCTTTGGAGCTGCTTTACGTTTTGCTGCTGCCTTTCTCTTTGGAGCTGCTTTACGTTTAACGGCAGTCTTTCTCTTTGGAGCTGCTTTACGTTTTGCTGCTGCCTTTCTCTTTGGAGCTGCTTTACGTTTAACGGCAGTCTTTCTAGTAGCTTTTCTTTTTGGAGCTGCTTTTGTAGATTTTTTAGTTGGTCTACGTTTAACAGCAGCTTTTCTTTTTGTAGCCATTACTGAATTCGACATTTTCATTGTTTTTCAGTGGTTAAACTAAAGAAATTTACACAAATTGATTACTATTTGTCAAGTAGTTTTTCATAATTTTCTCCCTTGATCGTTATTTTATCCGATCTGTTTTTTGTCTTTGATTATGTCTTGTTATTTCTTGTTCTAATGTAACATGCAGCTTGAACTCTTTTTTGTGCTTGCAAAAGCTGTTTTTTTTAATTCCAGTTGCGTCTTTTTTGTTATCTCGCTTTTTACTTGCCTTTGCTGATCATTTTTTGATCCATCTCTGATACTGCTATGCTCCTTTTCTTTTGATTATTGTTAACACATCCTCATCAATCAAAATATGGTTCAAGCCCACCCTTTGTCCTCCAAATTTTACGCTTTTGCCCCAAACCAAGCCGTACCTAAACTCACGTCTTAGCCTTCTGTGTAATTTGTTACAAATGTCTTCAACTGTGTCTCCCTCCCTTGCAATCAGCGGCTCCTTGAAATCCGTTTCCCCTCCTTTTGGCCTGAGATAAATTCTGATAAATTTTAATTTTTCATATATTCTTTCTTTTAGTACCTCAATGTTTACATCCGAGTTTGCAGATACCTCTATCACCTCTGATTTTATTTTTGTTTTTAAATTTTTCAAGAACGCCTGATCAACTAAATCGATTTTGTTTAAAATTGTAATTGCCTTTGAATAGCTGATGTTTCCTGCAATATGGTCTGATAGCTGCTCTGAGGTGAGGTCTTCCCTTATTACCACACGTGCGCTTACTATTCCATAAAGATGCAAAATGTCTTTGAGATGTTTTTCCGTAATTTTTGTTAATTTAACTTGCTGTGCAATTGCAATTCCCCCCATGGATGCTTTTTCAATTGTGATGTTTGGCGGTAACTGATTTAATCTAATTCCTATGTTTCCTAATTCGTTTACTAGCACGTCTTCATGATATGGCTGAAACACGTCTAGCACCAATAATACTAGGTCTGCGCTTCTTGCAACTGACAAGATTCTCTTTCCCAGTCCTTTGCCTGTGGATGCACCCTTGATGATTCCTGGAAGATCTAGTACTTGGATCTTTGCACCCCTATATTCCATCATTCCCGGAACCACTGTAAGTGTTGTAAACTGAAAAGCACCTACCGTGGATTTTGCCCCTGTCATCTTGTTTAGCAATGTTGATTTTCCAACACTTGGCAATCCGATAAATACGACTGTGGCATCACCGCTTCTCCTTACATCAAATCCGTCCTGCTTCATTCCTGATTTTTTGGTAATGTCTGCCTCCTGCTCTCTTTTCAACTTTGCAATCTTTGCTTTGAGCAATCCCAGGTGATGTTCTGTAGCTTTGTTGATCTGGGTTTTTGCCATCTCGTCTTGTATGGCCTTGATTTTTTCAGGAATTCCCAATACTGCTCATCTCTTGTGTCATTCTTTCAAATAAAACCGTATTACTTTAGATACGTAGCAAATATTATTCGGTTCTAAAAACAATTTTTGTGAAAAAGAGAACATTTGCCGTAGATATTGATGGAACCATTACTGAAAACGGCGGAGGGAGAATTCACCTTGAAGCACTAGGGGCATTAAGACGCTTGACTGCCATGGGCCATAATGTTATCTTTGTAACTGGCCGCTCATCTGTTGAAGGCTTTTTGCTTTCTGTTTTTGGAGGTACCACAAAAATTACCGTTGGTGAAAACGGCGGATGCATTACGCTGGATTCTGATGAACATATCTTGCTTGGCAACCTTGGGGAATGTAAAAAAGCATTAGAAATAATCAAAAACAATGTTGAGAATGTCAAGGAAAAGCCTGTCTTTCCTAGGATGACTGAAGTTGTTTTGGAGAGAACCTTTGACTTGGATCTTGCAAGAAAGGTTCTTTCAGACAATCACGTTGATGTAAAATTATCTGACAGCCAATATGCATACCACCTCAATTCCCCTGGAATTGACAAGGGGACTGGATTTACCAAAATCATGGAGAGGCTGTCAATTTTAAAAGACGATGTTATAGCCATTGGCGATAGTGCCACTGACGTCTCACTGTTTGAGGTCTCAAAAACAAGCGTTGCACTGGGTAATGCTTCAGATTATGTAAAATCAAGGGCTACTATGACAGTCTCTGCTAGTGCAGGAGAGGGTGTTCTTGAGGCATTAGATAAATTAGCACCCAAGCTATCTGAGATATAACATGACATTCAAGTCTATTATCGATGAAATTGAAAATAACTTAAACAAAATTTTATCTGATCTGTCTGTTTCAGACGTATCATTTTCTGTCGAACCTGCAAAAACTGGTTTTGGAGATGTCAGTTCCAATCTTCCGTTTCTACTTGCAAAGCAGCTCAAAAAAAGCCCCAAAGAAATCTCTGAAATGCTATCTGAAAAATATTCCAGATGTGCAAGCACCCTGGTGCTAAATTCTGTACCACATGCCTCAGGATATCTTAACTTTGTTGCCAATTGGAACAGGCTCAGTCAGTTGATTTTGTCTGAGTCGTACCTTGATACTTTTGGCGATGTTGGGATTGGCAATAATTCTGTAATTACAGTTGAACATACCAGCGTAAATCCAAATAAGGCCCTTCACATTGGCCACATACGAAATATCATAATTGGCGATACCGTATCTAGGATTTTGGAAAAAGCAAGCTACAAGGTCAACGTGTTAAACTATGTTGATGATTCTGGACTACAAGTAGCCGATATCATAGTTGGATTCAGGCATCTTGGATATGATTTGGAACCTCCTGACCGAAAAAAATTTGATCATTATTGTGGGGATGATGTCTATGTCAAGACCACTGAGAAATATGAGACTGACCCGAGTCTTGAGGAGATCAGAAAGAATGTTCTAAAGGAACTTGAAGACGGCGAATCTGAAACTGCAAAGTTTGCAGACAAAATCACACGTCGTGTTTTGGCAGGACAGCTTGAAACTTGCTGGAATTTAGGCGTCTCATATGATTGCCTGAATTTTGAATCCCAGATAATTCGTTCGGGTCTGTGGGGTAAAATCTTTGAAAAACTCAAAGAAATGAATCTTGTAGAATTTGAGGATGATGGAAAAAACAAGGGCTGTTGGGTGATTCGTGGCAAAGGAAAAGAAGAGGATAAGGTAATTGTCCGAAGCAATGGGACTGCAACCTATGTTGCAAAGGACATTCCTTATGCCGCATGGAAATTAGGCCTGTTAGATGATCCTTTCAGATATGAAAAATATCCGAGTTCCCAGCCATTATCTAGAGTTTTGTGGCAAACCGCATTGGGTAATGGTGGTGCCAATACGCCCCAAAACTTTGCTGCTGAAAAGGTTGTGACTGTAATTGATTCTAGACAGGCTAGACTGCAAAAAATTGTTACATCACTGATGGGCAAGTTCAAATCAGTCCCAGACGCATATGTTCATTTGGGATACGAGTCTGTTACTCTAAGCTCTGATACTGCAAAAACCCTTGGATTAGAAACTGATGGAAAGCAAGCCCAAATGTCTGGACGAAAGGGATTGTATGTTAATGCCGATTCCGTATATGATATGCTAAAAGAAAAAACAAAGGCAGAAACCTCTAGGCGACATCCTGAAATGGATTCTTCTCAAATAGAACAAATTGCACACCATGTTTCAGTTGGTACGCTACGATATGAGATGATAAAACAGGATTTGGATAAAATTATTACGTTTGACTTGACAAAGTCCCTTAGTCTGGAGGGTGATACTGCACCATACATCCAGTATACTCATGCTCGTGCATCAAGAATTGTGGAAAAATCTGGCCGCACTCCTTCATTTGACGTTGATTTTTCTTTGCTAAAAGAGCCGTTTGAACTAGACTTGATTAAAAATATCGGTCTCTTTAACTTACAAGTAAGAGATGCTGCAAATAATTTATCTCCAAAGATAATTGCCAGATACTGTCATAACCTTGCAGTCGCGTTCAACTCTTTTTATGAAAAATCCAAGGTCTTGGGTTTGGATGATGAATCTCTTGAAGAATCTCGCTTATGCCTGGTAAACTCTTTTAAAATTACTCTGGAGAAGGCACTGGACTTACTTGGGATAAGAGCTCCTAATAGAATGTAGTGTACAGGGGAGACAACTAGGGTCCGGTGTCCTATTATACAAAATATGAAAATGAATCTTGGCCAAATTGGATTTTAACAAATTACTGGACTGATTAATCAAATACAAAAAGAGAAATTAAAAAGATGCAGAAATCCTCTAAAATTAGAAACCAAATTTGTTTATAGATATCAAACAACTTCTAAAACTCAATCGTTTGGTTGCATTGTTTTTGATAGATCAAAAATATTTTTTAAAGATGAATTTTTTATAAATAAAACTACATGTTCTGGATCTAAAATTTAAGATCTTATATTTGCCCTAATTTCATAGGCTCCCCAAACTTTTACTTTTTTCCAACAAAATCAAATATCCTTATTTGAGAATGATAAATATCTCTTGACTCATCAAACATCTAATGCTTGGTCGCCATTCCTGTGGATTAATTGGTAGTTTCTTCATATTACATACCCTTGTTGATAAGGCATTTTTCACTAGTGATTGCTATGAAAGGTTTTATAGTGAGATTGTCGAAATTCAATCTCACGAGGAATTAAAATGAATCCAGAACAAATAATGAGAGAAGCATTTGCCAGTCCTAATACTAGCAACACTTGTAGATCTTTAGGTCAATTATTTGCAAAAAATAACACAGGATATGATTTTGAAACTCTTAAAAATAAAATTAAGTTTGATGAGGCATCAATTTGGTTTACTCTTGATAGATTAATCAATGAAGTAAAAGTCATTGAAACTTATCCCGAGTTCCCAGAAGGAGTTGCTGATTCTAATGAAGAAGTAAAAATTCCTTACAAGTTTAGAATCAAAGAAGAATACTCTCAACTGTTGACTCAATACGTACAAGTCCAGATTTCATAGACTCTGGCGTGATTTTCTTTATGTGTTTGAAGTTGATTTAAGACCTGTGTTAATTAAACATGGGTTTACTGTTGATTGAAAATGCTGGAGTAATCGATGGATGATTACGTGTATGTCAAGAATTAATTTACGATGGACATAGAGTTATTGCAGTATTTATTTTGGTTATTGATCAAGAACGTAAAATCACTGATGTTACATGTAATGTTGAGTCAATTTATCATTCTCATTCTGGTTGGGAAGAATTTAATGAAAAAGTAAGTTCATTATTAAAAAATGATTGTTGCTATCATCTAAAAGGTACAATATTACCTCCTGGTAAAAAAATATAGTTGATTAAAAATTTAGGAATTAAATAAAATGACAAAAAAACATAATGTGCAATTATTACACTTTCAAAATAAGTTTGTACTATATATTCTAGCTATTGGTATTTTGGTTGCATTCAGTCTTCATTCACTGACTGAACATAGAATCGAATGGGCAATAGGTTGGGGGATTGTATCTATTATCGCTTTCTTTTTTATACAACAATATCAGGAGAGGAAAATAAAAAAAATCTACGGTGAACATCTGCTGGCCAAATTTTCTATCCGAGAATTTACTCCTATGACTGGAGGTGGAAAAACTGATGCATGTCATAAAAAGCTATTACAAGAAAAATTATCTAAAGAAATTGCTGATATTTCTAATATTAAAAGGAAAACAAGAGGTAAACGATTATCTGTCTCTGTATGTTTTTACCTATTTAAAGATCCTAAACAATACACGCGATATAATAAAGATATAGACAATATGTTGAAAATTTTCTGTGATGTTTTATCTGACTATTCTAATAAGGACAAAACTATTCTTGGAATTGGCTTGATTGAAGAAGATCATGATCACATAATTTTTGAGGTAAATGCAGTAAAAAAAATTGTGAAACATGAATCGCAAGAAGGTATGGATATTGAAATATCTGAATGGGTAGTTTAATTGAATAATTTTTAATGTCCTTGAGGGGCAAGTCCCCTCAAGTATTATGAAATCCTGACTAGGGGTATGAGCCACTAGCTAGGTTAACATAATTTGGCGTGCAAACCAATTACTAATTTCAGATATTCCTTGATGGATAAGTGTTTGGATTATTTTCTAGGTCTTTTTCGTGGGTTCTTTTCATAAAATTTCTCTATGTTATCGTTCCATTCTTTGGTTTCTGGAAGGCGTGAACGATCATGTGGTCTTTTCCCATTATTTGACAAAATGGTACTATTACTCTCATAGAATTTGTCAGTCTCGTTGATTAGAACATCTAAAAACTCTGATGCCTCTCTTGCTTCTCTTCCTTTTGGGGATCTGTGAGTAATTATGGATCTGGCCAAAGTTTCAATCTTTGCTATCTTTATTCTATACTCGCTAAGAATTCTGTGTTCCAAAGTAATCATTTCATTTTCCAGTGAATTTTACTAGTGTATGTGCATTTCGGTTCTCTGTATTTTTTTAAATGATATGATTTAGGCTTGAATAATTTATCCCAATTCTCTCTCTTAAAAATTCCTGTTGGTACATTCTGGTGATCAAGATCACGCTTTGCACATGCGTGTTTTTCATTTAGGGTCTTTTTTGACTGGTATGGGAATTGTGGAGGCAAAGCCAACAGGCAGTGGATAATACGCGCCTGAAGATACCAAAAACGCCTGCAAAAAGCAGATCATATGGCATTAATTAAGGACAAAAAAGCCGCAGTTTAGCATGTTGAATTTAACAAAAATGCGCGATAAATCAAAAATGATAGATTCCTTTTTTTGAAAATATATTTAAAATAAATAGTTTTGCAGCAACCTATGGGTGTGACTAGTATTGGCAAATTCAGTTGTTGATTTTGGTTTAGTTTACGGAATATAGATAATTTTGACATGTCTACTTTTGAAGGACGATTAAAATTACAAAAAACAGTTTACTTGTTACAATCGTTTGGGGTCTACCTGGGTTATGGATTTACTTGTTACATGCGAGGACCATATTTAACACGATTAACAAAGGATGGATTTGCTTTACAAACTATCTACAAACAAGTTCCAGAAGGCACGTTTGCTGAAAAAAATGTACAAAAAAGATTTGCAGAATTTTTAGCATTTATGGAAGATAAAAAAACTGATCCTGACCGATTAGAAATCTTGGCATCTATACATTTTCTAAAAAAAAGTATACAAAAATATGAAAAAAGCAAAAATTCTACAATGTGTTAAAGAAAAGCAATCGTATTTTAAAATAAAACAATGCAAAGATGGCTGGAACGAATTAGAGGAAATAGAACTGATTTAGATGTCATTAAAATTACAACATATAACAACTGTTTTTCCACAGGCCAAAGTAAAAAGAAATTTTCCAGAAAACATTTCACAATTACAAAAATCATTCCAAAATGTGGATGAGTTAGAAAAATTCTTCTTTTTAGCTGATGCTGCCTGTTCTAGCAAACCAGCCGTAGGCATAGAACGTGTGCATGTTGATATTTTTAAAAAATCTAAAATCACAAAACCTAAAGCAAGTCGTTCTCTAGGTGAAACTCTTGAAATCCTTTTAGATAAGGAATTGATAAAACAGCTTCGCAGCAGTACTAAAGATGTTAAAGAAGGATGTTTAGTTTCATGGGACAAAGTAAAGACAAATGTGTAATTACACCATCCAATTAACTGATTCATGCGAATCTGAATATCACAAACTAAAAAAAGGCGATCCCAAAACCCTAAAGAGAATAACTAAAGGAATATCTGATTTAAAAAATAACCCCGATATGGGAAGGTTTGACTGGGAGCCTACAAGGTTTAAAATCTCTACGTATAGGTGACTAAGTTGTTTACAGTGTTGAAAAAAACACTGCTTGCCTAATCATAGTACGAGGAATTCGACCTAGGGATCGGGTGTATAAAAGATCTAGAGAGTATTTCACACAAGTTGGCTAATCCAAGATTCTAACTTTATCTACGAACATACAAATTTGTTGTCTGTATTTGATACAATGTAAAAATTAGGCCTTTTGAGGTTCTGTCATATTTTGATGATTTGACATCATAAAACACGAAATACAGAATCTTCCCTGGCCTGCACTTTTTTTTTATGCCTTTGAGTCTATTTTGTTGTGTGATGCGGCCAAAAATTAGCGTCACGAATACTACTGTTAAATCTCGGTGATCAGTTCATCAAAATTTACCAAATCCAAAGTCCACAAACAAAAAGACAATATTATACCATTTAGCTAAATTTGCAAAATATTATATCTGAATCAACTGATTCCACTCTGAATATTGAAAATACTAAACTAGGAAGGAATTGAAGTGACGACGGAATTTAGGCGTAAAATTGCTGATTGTAATAAACAAAATATAGGAATATGAACAATTAATTAAATGACTAGCCATACATTGATTTGTCCATTGTTGCATCTGTGGTGTTACTTTGTGCTGAAAAACCGCTAAAGTTTGAACGAAGTATCTTCTGAACATGTCCTGATACTCGTGCCACATTATCCCATGTATTGTGAAATGTTATTCTATCCAAGCCTTGCTCATCAACATGTGAGAATATTGCCAAACCTGCAATGTCTTCATTACTCTTAATCCACTGATGACCTATGCCGCATATTGTGCAAATTTCACTTATTTCCATAACTGCTTTTGAAAATGACGGGTTTTTTATCACCAGCAGTTTTGCATCCTCTGGGGGAAACCTCATGTTGACATTGACATGAATTCTGTCCTTTCTGTTTGCATTTTTGCTAACTATCACATTTGTTCCTACATGAAACTGCCAATCAATAACCTTGCTTTTCTCTCTTACCTTTTCTGTCTGATCCTCATACTTGATATTGGTAACCCTGATAAAATCCTCGACTATTGACTTTATCTCCTGTGATGTTTTTGACATACACTTGAGTGTTAACTGTTCAATATATTCTTGCTATGGAAAAAAGGAATTAATGGCTGTGTCCACAACCGCAGGAATCATGACCCTCATGTCCTTGAGATTCTTTTCCGGCACATCTGGAACACTTCTCTGATCCCATTGGGGAAAAGAAGCTGATTCCACATGATACGCATTTCATATTTGCCATGCTACATCTAAAAAATTGCGATATTTAATGAATACGTATTTTCCAGCGTGCTAAAAATAACTAAAAACTACCTTGGATATCACTCTGATTTCTGAAATACCCTGTATTCGCCTATGATGGAATTACATTTGTGACAGGTATACTGTCCTCTCTCTATCAGGGTTAATCCGTCTGCAACTGCCTCATTTGGCTGCTCTTCAATCCGGATTTGTGTTGCACCGTCAAATTCAGAGTTGCATTGCTTGCAAAAATGCCTGTTCATTTTTGCAGTGTCTAGTTTTTCAAGTGATGCCAAAAAGTGCTTTTCTATATTTGGAACAAGCTTTGATTTAGTTGCTTGCTCATCTGTAAGGTCTGCCTTTATCCATCCTCCGGATCCTTCTAGCTGAATTTCTGCCAACATCTCATTTCCTTTTCTTGGTATTAAATACTGTTTGAAGCAAGAACGTCCTAAATTTTTGGGTTTAATTCCATTGCGAAAAAAAAAAGCCAGTCTCCATACGTGGAGACTCTGATGTATTAACTAGTTTATGTGAGCAACGGGCCCTTCCAGCTAACACCGCAAGATGTCTCTGACTCTATGTGTCTGCTAAGACCCAGTATATGTTAAAAAACCAGAACCAAAAATTATTACATTTGGGTTAAATTTCTAAACACTGGATTGCTTTGCTTGTTTTTGATGCCCGTTTTTTGCATGGCTATTTTTTTCCAAGCATAAAACATCCTTTATAATTTGGCAATATTTGCCAACCTGAGAAAATCCAAACCCGCCAAAATAATCACCGGCAAAGCTCCTAGTTTCTAAGGATGTAATTAACGCTGATTTCTTTCCTGTCTTATTATCTTCCCGGCCTTCTAAACCCTTGTTTGATCTTACAATTGGATGCAGAAGATTTTTGAAATTTCTTGCCAACGCTCTCTCCCTTTGATACTTTTTGAGTGTTATCTTCAATCTTAAAGTTTTTTCCTGCCTTTTTTTCTGCTACTTTGTCTGTGTATACAATATTGGTTGAAGATGACTTTTGATCTTTTTTAACAGGTTTTTTCCTTGGCTTTTTTGAATCATTTGTCACTTTTTGTGTCCATTTGATGTTGCCTGGGTTAGCCGAAGATGACTTTTCAATCCTAAAACTTCCCAGCGATTTTTTCATATGTTTTAGACTTTGATTCTAAACTTAAGGCTATTGACTGTTTCTTGGGCTTTTGTGCCGTGTGCGATTCGGAGGATTAATTATTGATGTGGTGTTGAAAAAATTATGATACGGGCAATATTTGAGATGTTGAAAAAAACCAGGCAGTCTCAAAACAACTCTCCAAAACAGCATCATGATGAATATCGCTCACAAATGCTCAAGCAAAAAAAGGATTATGACGAGTTCAAAAAGAAAGAGGGCGATTCTGATCTTGTCTTTAATGAAAAGGACAACAGTTTCAAAGAAAAAAGCAACAACGGTAACTGACTTTCTAAACTAAATTGTCACAAAAACTATGATAAATGCAATGGCAACTGATATTTTCATAAACGATGACATGCCTTATTTTTTTTTAAAAAAAATTCAATGTTATATTCGTTTTACAAGGGTTAAATTTTGGGCAAGTTCCCTGCTTTATCCAGGTTTGATTTGCACACTTTACAATAAAGCCTAATCTCAGCTGACGGAAATTCCGTGCCGCAGTTCTTGCATGTGTGAAACCTTTTTTCCTTCATGCTTTTTTTTATGTTGACTCTGAACTTAAGCCTATTGAGTTTGCAAATTTGGCAATTCTGTAAACCAGTAGATTCTTATCTAAAATTTCTAAGAAAATTACATGGGAAAAATAAAACAAAACTCTCCTGTTTTGTTCTTTTATAATAACTCCAAAAAATGGCTTGCAAAAATATCCAAAAACGAGTCATTTCATACCCACATTGGGGTTATCAGACATTCTGATGCCATTGGTGCAGAGTATGGCTCTAGATTAATCACAAACAAAGACAAGTATGTCTATCTTTTAGAGCCGACAATGTACGACTATGTCATGAAAATTCAGCACGGCACGCAGATTGTTTATCCTAAGGATATTGGCTACATCATTGCACGGTCCGGTATTGGCAGCGGCCAAAAAATCCTGGAGATTGGTACAGGCAGCGGCTCTCTTACATCCTTTGTTGCCAACATTGTGCGCCCCAGAGGCCACGTTTACACTTTTGATGTTGATGAGAAATTTATAAAGATTGCAGAAAAAAATATCAAAAAAGCCGGCGTTTCAAAATATGTCACACAGCACAATTTGGATCTAAAGACTGCAAAAAAGATGCCTTTGGAAGACATGGACGTGGCATTTGTTGATCTGGGAGATCCCTGGGTCGTAGTTCCTCAGGTACGCCAAATGCTAAAGGGCAGTGGATGCCTATTTGCGATTTGCCCCACGATGAACCAGTTAGAAAAACTGACGATGGCCCTAGTTGAAAACGAGTTTACCGATATAGAGTCAACAGAGCACATTATACGAAACATTGAAGCTAGGGAAGGAAAAACCAGGCATTCGTTTCAAGGAATTGGCCATACTGCGTATCTTTGTTTTGCACGAAAGGCATTCTTTGGCAGAGATGAGGGGGATTCTAAAAGATCACCTGCCAAAAAATCCACGACTGCATCTGCGAAAAAGACTTCTTCGAAGACTACAAAAGGCACAAAAACTGTAAAAAAGGCTGCCAAAAAATCCTCATAATCATTAAATATAAAACAAGATTTATTCATGCATTTTTTATTATACTGTACATGGTGGGAAAAAACTTGACCGCATCTGCTGTCAGAAAATTCATTCCGTCTCGAAAATCAAAATCACGAAAAGGTGATAACGGTATTGTTTTAGTTGTTGGTGGAAGCTACATTTACCACGGTGCTCCAATACTCTCATCATTGGCCGCATTGAAGTGTGGCACAGATCTTGTTTACACCTCTGTTCCAAAAATTAATGTGGCTCCAACCCGCTCTGTCTCTCCAAACTTAATCGTGATTCCTCTAGTTGACCAAAAACTCACTTTGGGTGCCGTGAAAAAACTAATTGGCGCACTGCCTCGCAATTTGCATTCTGCTACCATTGGCATGGGACTTGCAATATCTGATAGGAACTCGTTGCTGCATTTTGTAAGGTCACTGCTTGATAGAGACGTCAGGCTGTCCCTTGATGCTAGTGCATTGGTTCCTGAGGTCTTGCCTGTGCTTGCCAACAAGAATGTTATAGTCACCCCTCATGCTGGGGAGTTTAAGAGACTGTTTGGGGCTGTTCCTTCAAGTTCTAAAATTGAGCGCATTAGACTTGTCGAGAAAAAAGCAAAAGAGTTTGGAATTACCGTGTTGCTAAAGGGTGCAACTGATGTGATTTCTAATGGGGATACCACGTATCTTAATGAGAAAAAAACCCCTGCTATGACTGTTGGAGGTACCGGTGATGTCCTCTCTGGTCTGGTTGCCGGATTGCTGTCAAATAACCGAAATTCCTTGGAATCTGCCGCTGCTGCATGCTTTATCAACGGCTTGGCCGGCAAGGCAGCACAAAAAAGACTGGGATTACACATGACCTCTATGGATTTACTAGATGAAATTCCTGCAATAATGAAACCCTTTGATAAAATTGTGTGATTAACACATGTCCTGCCAAACATGCGGATTCTGGCATTGATGATGTCCGTACATGCCTTGAAGAATTTATTCTACAAACAGATCTGCTGGATTTGCTTGTTAAAAAAACTACAAAACACATGTGTGTGCATATTGTGGGTAATTTTGGCAACAATCCTAGTGAAGACATCTGGGTATTTTTTTGATGACTTGAGCAAGTGATATTCTTCCTGGACCTGCTATCATGATTACTAGTGCAGATGCAAGCAAAATCAAATCAAACTCTACTCCTCCCTTGCCTGTAATGCTTGAGGCTCCCTTTACCATAAAGATTGCACCTAGCATGATTATTGAAATCAACGATGCTGATAGCCTACTGAGAACCCCTATCAGTAGTAATATTCCCGGAACCAGCTCAGCCAGTGCAATTGGTATTGCCATCTCGGCTGGTAATCCCATGTTTGGTAAGTTTTCTGCAAATCCCGGACCGAATTTTGGGATTCCATGGAGAATAAAGATGACCCCTACAGTTGCCCTTAAACCCATAAAGACAATATCATTTAGAAATTTCTCTCTAATCTCAGCTGCTGTCAATACGTTTGTCTCTAATTTTGAGTATAATTATTTTGCTGATAAATTACACCTTAAATGTAGAAAGCCCTTTATTATGCGGTAAAATTATTTCAAATATGTCAATGTATATGCCAGGAGCAACTGCTGTTGGGATTACTTTTGATGGCGGCGTAGCTTTTGCCAGTGAGAAACGGATCGCCTTTGGAAACTTTCTTGTAAGCAAGTCTACAAAGAAAACATTCCCAATTACTCCCAAAGTTGGTGCAACCTGTGCTGGCCTTGTGGCTGATATGCAAATCCTGTCTTTACAAATTTCCGCTCTTGCCAAAATTAGAAAAATGGAACTCAAAAGAGACGTTCCTCCAAATACTGTTGCCAAAATGATGTCAAATATGATGTATGAGAGAAGATACTTTCCGTTACTGACTCAGGTAATTGTTGGTGGCGTCGTTGATAAACCAATCATGTATACCTTGGATCCGTTAGGTTCGGTACTTCCTGATGATTATGCTGCAGTTGGAACCGGCGCTGAAATGGCTTTGGGCGTTTTGGATCCTCAATTCAAGCCAAACATGAGCAAGGATGAGGCAGTTGATCTGGCAAAACGTGCGGTTCGTTCTGCTGCCTTGAGGGATTCTGCAAGTGGCGATGGCTTGGACGTGCTTGTCATTACAAATGACGGTACCGAAGAATTTACCGAAGAGATAAAGTAACTGGATTTCAAATCTTCAGGATTGCATCCTAGTCGTAAATTGTTTTACCTGTCTCCCAGAATTTGTCTGAGATGTAGTGAATATTCTTAATGACCTCCCCCTTTTCCATATTCCCCAATTCCAAGCTTGAAACCATGGATTTTCCAACTGCTAAAAACTTGTGCTGGGATTCCTCTACTATGCACACTAGCTTGTCTTTTTGAAATTCTGTAAATTCCTTGATTCCCGGCCTCATCAAATTTGCGCCCTTGCACATGAACTTGACTGCCCCCATGTCCACTGTGACTGCTGGAAACCTCTCCAGTGTCTTTGTTTCTGACAAAAATGGCAAATAATCACCGTCAACTTTTAGTATTTTGATTCCATCACCTGTAATTATCTGCGCATCATCTAGAATCTGATGAACTTTGAGGTTTTTCATTTTTGGCAATTTTATTCCCCACCTCTCTGACACTGTTTTGAGCAGCGCGCTTGTCTCGCTCTTTGAAATTAGATTTGACTTCAATCTCACACTATCCCAAGCATGTGTTTCTTATTTTTTTGTGTCATAGTAATAATGAAATGAATTGTTGCTTATCTCTTGCCTAATCTCCAACAAATCCCTTAAAATTGAGCTGGCAGTCTCTGTACCTCCCGCGCCCTTGCCGATAATTGTCTGAGTTCCTGAGTGCTCTGAGGTAAACGAAATCGCATTTAGCGTTCCATTCACGCACAGCGGATCCTCGTTTGGTATCTCTTTTGGCGCTACTATCAATTTCTTATCACATGATGCAATTAGCTTTACTGAGGAATTATTTTTTTCAGCTTTTTTAATGTCATCTAGTGTGACTTTTCTAATACCCGTACAATCAATATCAGGCAGTGTGACCTTCATTCCCATTATCCAATTTGCAAGAATAACCAATTTTGCTGCCGCATCCAGTCCGTCCAAATCCAAAGACTCGTCTGCCTCGACGTATCCCCTATCTTGGGCATCCCTTAATGCATCACTATATGATATGCCTGTTCCCATGTTTGTCAAAATGTAGTTTGTAGTCCCGTTGAGAATTCCTGCAAATGATGTTATTTTCTCTCCGCTGAGACTGTTTTTGGCATAGTCTAAAATTGGGGTTCCCCCTCCTACGGTCCCACTGAATTTTAATATGACTTGATTGTATATTGCCAGTTCCAGCAGCGATGGAAATGCCAGCGCCAATGGGCCCTTATTTACTGAAATAACATGCATTCCCTTTCTCATAGCCGTGGTTATGTGGGTCATTCCCGGCTCTGCATCCCTGTAGTTGCTTGCCGTAGTCTCTATGAGAACGTCTGCCTGGATGTTTTTGAGCATCTCTATGCCTGACATTGTGTTTTGCTTGTCTGAATAGTTCTTTACAGTGCCAAATTTCTTCTTTGTTTCTACCAGTCTGTTAAAGTCTAGTCCTGACTGATCAACTGCACTGCCCTTGCTGTCTGCCACTCCTACAACACGTGGTTTTAACCCATATTTTGCATAAAGGTCATCTGTCCTGGATTCAAATAATTTTACCAAGCTTTGGCCCACTAGTCCAAAACCGCACAGTATTATTCTCAAATTATTTCATTCCTTTCTGTTTTGTAATTCTGTCTCATTTTATCTCCCTCTAATCTGATTGTATCCTAGGCTGATTCATCTACATGCTTTCATAAATACTCTTAGTCCAAAATCCTGCGTTTTTGATCAATTTTGAGAATAACCCCTCTTTGAATCCATACTATCTTCTCTAATTGCACCAAAATATGCCCAAACATGCATCGTAAAACATTCTCCAGCTCCTGATGCTGAGACTGGAGCCAATAAAATACTGACGTGGTGATTATTATTATTGTTGTTGTTTTACCGGTTCTGTTGCGTTCATGAGGAATAGGCACGAGAGATAAATTTGATACACTTCAAAATTCGGGACATTTTATAGGACTGTTCAATTTAGATTTGGTAAATTTTGATGATCTGATTACTGGAATTTAACGGTAAATTGCAAGAGATAATTTTCTTAGATATCCAGTCAGGAAAAAATCTCAAGGTGCAGTTCAGACTTATATTTGTGATTTGTGGCATAAAACACCAAAATTTACCAAAGCCAAGTACAACAAAACAATAACAACTGCATTGTTATTTCATCTCATGCTACTTCAGATATAGTACAAAATAGAGAAATATTTGTTAAACAGCTACCTCTCATTTCACCTAGAACAGAAATTGATAATGTAGTTAGAGACTCAAATGTATATGGTTCAATAAATCCAATTGCAGATGCTGCATTAGTAAAAGTAACTAATCCATCAATAATATTTAGAGCAGATGAAATCCTTACACATAATGGACTAGCAGATATAACTCTAAATGTTGTAGAAAAAGGTGGACTATCTGGCATGATAGCTGGTAATGTTGTGAAAATTGCAGAAATAAAAAATGATGGTTATGGTGGATTACAGTACCAAAATGCAACTGTACCATGGATGGCTATACATTACTAAATCAAGCAATAGCTAATTATCCAAGTACAAAAGGTGATTCGGGTTCACCAACTTACAGTGATGTAGATGGAACAGATGTAAGATTACTTGGTATACATGTGGGTAAAGGCTGCTTCATCACTGAGATAAATGATAATCCATTTACTATTCCGGGTTGTGATGCTAACAATAAAGACGCTCTATTCAAAGTATTTAGTCCTTGGGAAAACGTAGTTTCAGAGCTAGGAATCCAATAAATATTACTTTTCTCTTTTTTTCTTATTGAAGAAAATAGCTATACTGATTGGCATAGTAGTATTTGTTATCACAATATTCATACCTATTACTACAACAGATCTTCCCGTAGATGAATTTGGATGTATTGAATGTTTTATTGATGAAGAAGATGGTGTATGTCGAGCACCTTTAATTGATGTGTGTTATATAGGACAAGGAACACTTGGAAATTATAATTAATAATATCTACGAATAGTTCATCGTTACTGTAATAATTCAATTCCTGTATGTCAGGAGGTTTGACAAATTTCGGTGTCCTATGCTATTAATCATAAATTTAGCAGTCTCTTAATTGCACTTACTTTGGGATTCTTTGATGACGGGGTAATTTTTTTTTAAGAAAACACTCTCTTGCAATTTACTGTTAAACTCCGGTGATCAATTCATCAAACTTTATCACCGTTGTCTGAAATAAGACCGATGCCTTCTCTTTGTTAAACTCCGGTGATCAATTCATCAAACTTTATCATGCCCCAAGTCTTCTGAGTCTCCGATGATCAAGATCCCATCTCATCTTCTTTTATTTGGCATTACAGTCATAATCTTTACAATAGTTGGCATACTTTTGATACCTACATGTTATACTCATTATGATCCGGGTACACTGTTGTGCGGAGAAGATTCGGGTCTGGATCTAATTTACACTCTGGAGCAAGCAATATGTGTGCAGAAAAGAAATCCTACTGAGGTATGCTCAAGTGGTTGGGATGACATACAAGCCTACATAGCAAACATGAAATGACTGACAACTCATCCTAAAAACTGCCAATAGTGCAGCACCCTGGCAATAAATTGTCAAATTCCAGTTATCAGATAACCAAATATACCAAATCCATTAAATTGTATTTGTGGCAGTTTATTTTACATGGCTGAAAAGTTTGCACCGGGCAGATGTATGGTTGTTGACCAAAACAAGATAACTGTCATAAAAGATACCTCATCCAAATTTGATTCCATATCACATTCCAAAATAGATCAGAGATATGCACAGACACTCTCAGGCGAGGACAGGCTGGAATTTTGCAAAAAATTTATCGTGCATCCAGACGAGTCCATCAGAAATGAGGCAGTATGGGTCATGCAAGACTTGATTAAGGAATATCCCCAAGGCCATCTTTTGGATTAGAATGTTGATTCCATGTCCCGAATTGGATACTAGAGGCAAATGTTCGGAGTTTTGAACAGTGTAAAAAATCTGATAAAATACTCAAACGTTGTAATTGCAAACAAGAATCAGACGGTACACTGTACAATTCCCAGGGACATTGCAGAGATGTTAGAAATTACTACTGATCACAGGATAAAATGGACACTGGATGTCAAGACAGAGCAGATTGTCTTGGAACTAGTAAGAGAGTGATTCGATCTTTTGATTAAAGACGTAAAAGATGCAAAATTGGGGAGGTATGTGGATGCCACAACGTTTTGATGTTGGAATACACTGCGTTCAAACTGATAAGAGGCCTGAAAAAAGCATGTGGATGCCACAACGTTTTGATGTTGGAAGACAGCACAAAGCACCCCTAAAGATAATTCCGTATGTGGGATGCAAATCAGGATTTGCACATATCTTTGATTCGTTGATTCCTGATAATTATGGCGAAAAAATTTATGATGTTTTTGGGGGCGGATGTGGATTTACATTTTATGCCTGCAACAGGTTTGGTTCAAAAAATATCGTGTATAATGATCATAATCCAGTAATTACAAACTTTGTAAAATCCCTAAGAAAAAACCCCGATGATCTTTTTGACCAGTACCAACGACATTACAAAAAATCAAGCCCTGATTATTATCTGCATGTAAGGAATTTGGATCTGGAGGACGGTTCACTGGGAGCTGGCAGGTTTTTCTATCTTGCTAAAAATGCCTTTTCTGGAAAGATTAGATTCAATTCAAAAAACAAGTTTAACTGTCCAATGAGAAAAAACGCAAACTGTCCTCAAATAAAGAGGGAGACAATACGATTTCTAAGCAATACAATAAAACATCTCAAAATAACAAACAAGGATTTTACAAGTTATGCGGATGTCTGCAACGGCTTTGTGTATCTTGACCCGCCATACATGAACAACGCCAACGGCCACTATAATGCAGTAGTAGAACTAGATGATTTTATGAAATTTGTAAAAAACATCCAAAAGTCAAACAAGGTGATGATTTCAGAGCAAAACCAGCCAGATTATCTGAGACTGTCTTCAATGTATAGGGTATTTAAAATCACATTAAACAGGTCATTACAGTATTTTACACAGAAAGATAAAAGCAGGGAAATAATTGCCATAAACTATAATGTACCACAAACCCATCTGATGAATCATGTCTGAAACTGCCAAAAGTGGTTTTGCAACCGAAGATCAAGTTGTAGATGAGTTTCAGAATTGGAGTAACAGTATAACTGCAAAGAAATGGCTTTCTGTAATGGGATACTCCAAAATAAGGACTCTCAAGGCAAGCACTACACGTTCACTGGGCATGAATGGAAAGGCAGATGCTCTTCTAATAGTCAATGGAGGCAATCAGATAGGGATATCCATAAAAAAGCTCACCATCCGTTTTAGCCAGATAGACAAGCGAAAGGCAGACACATATCAAAAAATGTAGAGTATTCCAAAAGATGTGGCTGTCATTTTAAAAAAATACTGTGGACAAGAGGGATACAGGCCAAGTGATGAGAATCCAATCCCACAAGTAAAAGATCAGAGACGCTATTTTCTTACGGAATTGACACTTGATGAACAGAAGAAAATCCTGAATTTCTTTGGCAAAAACAAGTCTAGAATCATTCATGATGTATTAAGAGGAAATACAGAGCCAAAAGCAGATTATATGCCTGTGGTCAAGAAGAACGACAATGGGATAAAACATTTGGCAATAACCAAGATAGAAAATGTAATCAATCATTATGGGGGATTGACAAAAATTACAAAAAGAGGCAATCTAAAACTGGGCAAAATAACGGTTCAGAGAAAGGGAGGCAATGGGGTGTGGCCAGACAGCACAGATGCTACAGTTCAAGTTTTCGCCTAAGGAGGTTCTGCTGCTATGAAGAAAAAACAAAATACGATGGGGCGTGCAATAGATGATATTTTTGAATCAAATGAAAAAAAGAGTCTGAAAGAAATTTACAAATACGTAGTTGAGTGCGGATTTGAAGATAAAGGAGACATTACAAAACACTCGATAAGGGGCATCATCCACAAGATGACAAAAACAGGAAAAATAATACACATATCCAAAGGCATGTATATCAAGGCTGGCAATGCCTCAAACAATCTAAATTCAGGCCATCTAACATCAGGAAGATCCGGAATCAAACACCCGGCAAGTTAAGAGAGCCTTTTCTGAGTTTATTCTTGTCTTTTGTCATCCTTCTCATGCTGCAGTGAGACAGAATTGATGCAGTACCTCTGATTTGTCGGCTTTGGGCCGTCATCAAATACATGTCCCAAATGCGCCCCGCATCTGTTGCAGTTTACCTCTGTGCGAACCATTCCATGTGTTGTGTCTGAGACATACTCTATTTTTTCCTCAGAGATTGGCTCCCAAAAGCTTGGCCAGCCTGAGCCTGAATCAAACTTTGCATCTGATGAGAAGAGCTTCTCACCGCAGCACGTGCATCTGAATGCTCCCTCCAATTTTGTGCTGTTGTATTTGCCTGAAAATGGCGGCTCTGTTCCGTGATTGATACATATTTCATACTGATCCGGGGTTAACTGCTCCTTCCATTCCTCCTGTGTCTTTTCTATTCTTTCTTTCATTTGATTCACTCTTTATTTTTTCAAATCTTTTCTCTTTTCTTCTGTTCTTTTCTCTGATTCAAATCTTTCCAAATCATATTCCTTCATATCTGCATACTTTATAATTTTACTAAGATTTGGATGAACCCTGTTAATTTGTCTGAACATTTGCTGTGCAACCCTTCTGTAATCTGCATGTCCCTGCGGAACCGTTCTCAGCTCAATTAGATGGCAGGCCTCCCTTAGATTAAACTTCATAAAGTACGGATAGTTGTATCCAAAGTTTACTACGTACTGCCCCTGCTCTGGAAATCTGGTTCTAATTTTTTCAAACGCCTCTTTTGTTTTGTTCATGCAATCCTTGAAATCCCTCTGAATGCCCAAAATCTTTATTTCATCTGGCATGCCATACCCGTGATCCGTTGTAAGCATCTGTCTTTCTAGTGTCAGTGCCCTGTGCCTGTGAAAGTCCCTGAACATTCCAAAATTATTGGACAAGTCAAAGGTGTAATACACGTTTTCAAATGCCCTTGGCGGCCTGTGGCGCCTGTTTGTGCGAATCCTTGCAAATTCATCTATGATCTTAGTCTTTCTCTCCCTAGGCAATCCTTTTACCTGCCTGAAAATATTCTGATATGACGTACCCGGTGACTGCTCATACATTATACCTGTGATGATCGTATCTATTGCATCTCTTTCTGATTCGTACCTTACAAGTTTTGTAATCGTCCCCTCTCTTGGGTCCGGTCTTATTTCTTTTGCAGCAATTGCCTTGGATTTATTTCTGATGTCTTTGAGATATTTTTGAAATGCTTTGCCATACCTGTCATCTGCCCTTCTGACAAATGACTTGATCGTCGTGTCAAGCTCTTTTTTGATTTTTGAGGCTAAATCCTGCTCTTCTTTTAGCTCAGACGAGCCTAAAACTGTTAAAAGATATTCAAATGCGCGTCCGTTTCCTGTAATGCCAACATTTGTTAAAGTTGATGCAGGTAATAATCCCCTCAGTATGTCAAGTGCCTTTGCCTTTGTTGAGCCCTTGTAAATCATCTCTGCTGACTTTATGTCTGACTCGTCTCTTAGCTTAGAGAATAATTTTTCCTCTCCGTCCCTGGAATTCTTAAAACTATATTTTTCTATTGGATATTTTTCCCTAACATATCTTATCATCGGCTCTATGTTTTCTGAATAAACATCAAATGAAAAGTTACAGCTCTCCTCATAAATGTCTGCAAACCGCGATTCCATAATTTTGGGTTCCCTGTAAAACCTGTATTTCCCTTTTTCCTTCTTGTTCCATACTACATACCTTGATGATTTTTCCAAGTATGACAGGCCAATTCGCCTGTCTTCAATTTTTTTGACTGCAATGTTTGAGAGTCCCTCTATTGCAATCTGGGCTTCACCCAACTCTGCAACAGAATCATCCCCGTATTCTAAAAGCACCCTGTTGTAAAATTCCTCCCCCCTGTTTCTGTTTTTTAAGAATTCATCTAGGAAGACTCTTCTCATGCTCTTATCTGTTCTGCTGTATCTTGACATTAACGCACCGCGATCAACTTGTCGCGGAGTAGTTATTGCAAAGACATTCCCTTCCGTATTTGAAAAATGTTTGGATAGAATTTTTTTTTCATTAATTGAGAATTCTGACAATACCGTTATGTCAGCTCACAATTATTAATACTCTATTTCTTTTTTCCAATTTGAATTAGATCGGGACCTTTGTCTCTGTCTTTGTCTTGGCCTTTTGCCTGCCATCTTAGCAGTACCTGCTTGAAGGATTCGGCATCCTCTTCATTTTCTGTATACATTAGGGTTGTAACCCAGAATCCCTTTTTGGCAGTCTTTCCTCCAATTGAGTTCATCCAAAAGTCATTTGGCAGAGTATCCATTGCCCTGTTGTTTGGATCCTTTGTGGCTCCGGTCCACCTGCTTGCGACAAAATTCAAAATTTGCTCTAGTTCCTCTTTTTGAATCATGAGCCTGTTATTTTGTCTCTAGATTTTAAAATTACTGAAAATTGACCTGTCTTGAGTTTGTGAATTTTATCTTACTAAAACTAAAAACATTTCTTACACTTTGTTGGTTATACAAATCTCTAAACTAACTCACATGACCCAAGACGATATCGAAATAATCGGTAAAAACGTCAAGGACATGTACGGAACATTCATGGGTAAGGTTGTAGGAACAATGACTGACATCGATGGCAGCATACAGTCTGTCGGCATTGACTGCGGTTCTCAGGGATTACAGCAAATCCAATATGAGCAACTGGTGGTTCAAGGCGAAGTTGTTATATTCATTCCAAAATGGAGACTCGACTCCCAAAGGCTCATTCGTGAAAAACAGCTAACTCTACGCCGTCTAAAGGCACTGATTGATATTGTTTCAGAAAATGATGACATGAAGGCAGATGCACAAATCATTCATGAAAAATACAAGTCAAAGCTTGTATTATTAGATGAGACAGAAAGCCAAATCAAGGCTGTGCTTGAGGCAAGACTGGCTGAGTTAGATGATCAGATGAAGTCTGCAAAGATGCTATCGTTTGATGCAAAAGTACAGTTCAAAAGCAACGAAATCTCTGATCCAACATTTGAGACTGTAAAGTCATGCACAACTGAGGTAATTGAGCATATAACTCACGAAACAGCAGAAATTGCAAATGTAAAGACCAGAATTGCAGATCTTGAACTAGAAGTGCAAGAGATAACAGCCCCCCCAACACCGGACATCCAAGAATCAGCCGTTACATACCTGGAGACTTCTGAACCGCAACAGGCAGTTCAGACAATACTTCCAGAAGTTCCAGTCCAATCAGCAGCAATACCTTCAGGGCCAATAGAGGCGCCAAGTACCCCAATACCAGAGCCTCCAACTGAATCTGAGGTAACATTTGCATTTCCAGAACCACCCCAACAGGTGACAGCAGAGACCTCAAAAGATGATAATGATAATGACTGGCTTGCTAGAATGGAAGCACAATAATTTTTTTAAATTATTTTTTTTAAACACTTAGAAGGATCTATCCTCATAAACTTTTTTGATGTCTGAAATCTACAAAATCGGCCTTGGAAATCACGATGAGAGCATAAGAAGAAAGGCCGATTCTGATTTTGTATCCTTTTGGGATGGGCAGGCAAAGAATCTGTCCTGGTTTTCCCCCTGGGAGAAGACCCTTGATTGGAATCCCCCCTTTGCCAGATGGTTTGTTGGAGGCACAATTAATGCCTCGCATAATGCACTGGACATTCATCAGCAATCAAAATCCTCCAGGCCTGCAATACTGTGGGAGGGAGAAAACGGCGAATGCCGCAATGTGTCATATGGCCAGATGTTCACTGAGGTCCAAAAGTTCTCCAATGTCCTCAAATCACTTGGTGTCCAAAAGGGAGACAGGGTTACAATCTATCTCCCAATGGTTCCCGAACTGCCCATTGCAATGCTTGCATGTGCCAGAATTGGCGCAATACACACTGTAATCTTCTCCGGATTTAGCGCCTCATCAATCAAAGACAGGGTATCGGACTCAAAATCCAAAGTAATTGTAACTGCCGATGGCGGATACAGGAGGGGGAAAATTATTCCGCTCAAGGATGTTGTGGATACTGCAATTGCAGACCTTGATTTTGTAGAACATGTGGTTGTCTTGGAGAGAACAAAGCAAAAATTCTCCACCTCCCCTAAAGACAAACTTTGGAGCAAACTAATGGAGAAAGCTTTTGATTCGTGTGCTGCTGAAAAACTGCCCAGTGATCATCCCCTTTACATTTTGTATACTTCGGGCACCACCGGAAAACCAAAGGGTGTCTTGCATGGCACCGGAGGATACCTTACACATCTGCATTCTACATTCAGGTGGGCATTTGATATTAGAGATACTGACATCTTTTTTTGCACTGCTGATATTGGCTGGGTTACAGGCCACAGCTATGTCGTTTATGCCCCGTTACTTCATGGTGCAACCCAAGTGATGTATGAGGGAGCCCCTGACTTTCCTGATGCGTCACGGATGTGGGACATTTTACAAAAATACAAAGTTACAATTTTTTACACCACGCCTACCGCACTGAGAATGTTTATGAAGTTTGGCGATGATGCTCCAAACTCCTTTGATCTTTCATCCCTACGACTGCTTGGGACAGTCGGGGAACCGATAAATCCCAAAGTATGGAAATGGTATTTCAAAACCATAGGAAAGGAAAAGTGTCCCGTTATTGATACCTGGTGGCAGACTGAAACTGGCGGGATTTTAGTTTCGTCCCTGCCTGGCATTGAGACAATTCCTCTAAAGCCCGGTTCTGGGACACGCCCCATTCCAGGTGTAAAAATTGACGTTGTCGATGAGAATGGAAATGAGGCCGGTGCCAACACTAAGGGATACCTGGTAATCAGAAATCCCTGGCCCGGAATGCTTTTGACACTGTGGGGTGATGATCAAAAATACAGGACTGTTTACTGGTCAAAATATCAAAACTGCTACTATCCGGGCGACTATGCCTTAAAGGATGATGATGGCTATCTGTGGATGCTAGGCCGTGCAGATGACGTTCTAAAGGTTGCCGGTCACAGAATTGGGACTGCCGAACTTGAAAGTTGCATTGTATCCCATCCTGATGTTGCAGAATCTGCCGCATGTGGGGTCCCCGATGATGTAAAGGGCGAGGCAATAATTGCATTTGTGGTCTTAAAACAAGGAGTTGCAGCTGATTCTGTGATTTTAGAAAAACAACTTGTTGAAAAAATCAGAATCGACATAGGTGCAATTGCAGCTCCCAAGCAAATCTGTTTTGTTTCCAAGTTACCCAAAACCCGCAGTGGCAAGATCATGCGCAGGCTGCTCAAAGCAATTGGCAATGGTGAGCAAATCGGTGATGTCAGTACGCTAGAAGACGGTTCTGCTGTAACTGAGGTCAAACAAGTCTTTGATGAACTTCAAAAATCAATCAAGGAAAATCCAGAATAATTATTTTTTTAATTGCTCCAGGTTGATGGCAGATAGCATTTCAAACATCTCTTCTAGTCCATCATATTCTAGCTTTGAATTTGCATCTAGCTGATCATAGTCTTTTTCTTTAATCTCATCCAATCTTTCGTTTGATTTTTTAAAAAATTCCTGGCATTCCTTAATCTTTTCACCTGTCATCTGCTCCAAGTCAAAAATTACCGTGTTGCTTCCAAGCAGATTTCTGTTCTCATCGTACAGGCTAGTTGCCTGCAAAAGCCCTAGAAATGTCTCACCTGTCTGCTTTTTGAACGTAATTTTTCTATCTGTTACCTTGCCTGTCTCAAACCATCTTTTTAGAGAGTTATTCATGTCCTTCCATGCCTCCTTTGGTACGTGCTCAAAGATTGGCCTTCCAAGTATCTCTGACTTGATGTACCCTAGCTTTGCAGCGTATGTTGAATTACAGTCTAAAATCATGCCTATTGAGTTGATTCTTCTCCACATGATTGGGGCATCCTTGAGTATCTTTCTTGCTTCTGTCTGATGCATTTTTTAGAATATGGTGTCTGGTTATTAAGTTATAATCCTTTTAAAATAACTAGGCTGTCTCAAAAATTACCTGGCCGCCTGGTTTTTCTTCTGACTTTGATTTCTCTTTGTTTTTTCATCCCAAAAATATCCCAGATACGCCTACATGGTGACTGCCAAGCCTGATACCAGACTGTTGCTGTCAGTCCTTTTTCTGAGAGACGTACCAAACACAAATCAGCAGGTGCCTTTACCTGTAATGTAATACTCCTTTTGGCAAATCCTAATGTCTGGTCTTTATCCCTTTAACTACGAGCATCTCATTTTATCACAAGACCTGTTCCTAAAACCATGTTACAGTCATGGTTGGAACTGCAATAAACCAATCTGGTCTAACCGTTTCTTTTATTGGTAATGTGGGTCCCATAATGCATACGCTAAAAGACATACCTGCAAAATACGCAATTAGTCGGTACAGGACTCGTCAAAAAATGCCATGCTGTACATTTGTTTTTCTTCTCTTCATTTTAAATTCTCTTGAGATCTTTTTGGTTTGCTGTGCAGTTAACTGTCATCATCATCATCATCATCATCAAAAGCAGATTCCTCAATGCCTTGTTCTGAATCTGTTTTTTTGAACCATTCGTTTCTATCCTTCCAATCTTCTATGATCAGGCCTGCTCCAAAAGCTGCCAATCCCAGATTTTTTGTAACAGATCCCCCCAACACCATCAGAATTCCCGCCTCGCCGTGATGTATTGGATACTTTTTCTTCCATTGAGCCTTTACCTCCGGCGCTAGTCTTTCATACACTTTAGGGGCTGCAAGTCCTGCCAGAAACCATGCTAAAAAATGAACCATAAACGGGATTCTTTTTAATTATACTTAAAGTATTTTAAAGCCTCTGGCTGTTTTGACATTTCACATCTTTTGATCTTAAATTAGAGTAAAGCATCTTTAAGAAGATGCCGTCTGTATTGTCATTGCATGTTAAATAAAAGTCCTGGAGCAATTTGCAAGGGATATGTCCTCAGAGGCATGACAAGTCGCACACGTCACCAAATGAATCCCTGTGCCTTTGATGCTTATTGGCAGGTGATAATCCCAAAGTCAAATCCGGTCTGGCCGGTTTTGATGCTGAAAATATCAAGGCCAGAAAAACTAGAGGCGTACTTGGGGCAATGTTTTGCCAGTAAACATGACTAAAAAAAATCAACTTTGCTGCTGCACGTATTTGAAAACCTGCTCAATTAATTTCTTGTAAACTTTATAAAAATGCCCATTATTACACCTGAGCTTATCATCCCTATTGTGCCTGCAAGCTCATTTGCAGAAAACAAAACTGCAGAGCCAACAAAGACAGCAGAGGACAAAATGCTTCCTGAAAGCAGGAGATTCTGGTTTCGTTTTTTTGTTGTTTCCTCAAGGGAATGCCTGTCATCCAAAAACCTCTTTAGCTCCGGTGCAAGCGATATTGCAGTATCAACTGACTCTGTTATCCTGTTAAATGAATGTTTTAATTCTTGCACATATGCCCTGAATACCAGATTCTCTTTTTCTAAAATTGCTCTTAGGACTTTGGCAAACCTGAACTCAATATTGTGTGTTTCATAAATTCCTTCTAGTATTGAGGCCATTCTTAGGTAGGATGCCAGCTCCTTTGGCAGCAAAAATGGAAATCTCCCCATGGTCTTGTTTGCCAATTCCATAAATGATTTTACTTCCACCTCGTCTGGCTTTTGTCCATGTATGCTTCGTATTGACATTGATATGGCCTTTTCAATCAAAATCCTGTTGAATCCGGGCTTTAACATTCCGAGTTCTTCCATGCCGTTGACTGTCCTTGACGGATCCTTTTCTATCAATCCTAGATATACCCTAATTAGACGCATTCTAGTCTCCTTGTCCAATCTTCCAATCATTCCATAATCGTATAGGATTATTTTGCCCTCCCTGCTCACTGAAATATTGCCTGGATGGGGATCTGCATGAAATATGGGATCCCGAAGCAGCATTGTAAAAAAGATATTAAAAATTTCTAGCACCAGCTTTTTTCGGTCAAATTTTTTCTCATCTAGGGCTTTAATGTCCGTGATTTTTATTCCCGGAAGATACTCCATTGTGATGACGTTTTTTGAAGAATATTCCTCATAAACTGAGGGAATTATCACCCTGTCGTTATCCCTTAAATTCCACTTGATTTTTTTCAAGTTAGCTAGCTCCAAAGTATAGTCTATCTCCTCATGAATTGATTCAATGAACTGTGCTATGACTGACTTTGCAGAAAAACCCAGGTTTGGATCAATAAATCTCAGGCCTATTGGCAAAAATTTCTCTAAAACCTTTATGTCTTCTTTTATTTTTTCTTCTATTCCAGGACGCTTTACCTTAACAACCACTTCCTTGTTGTTTATCTTGGCGCGATACACCTGTCCCAGTGACGCGCCAGCCAGCGCATCATGATCAAAGAAATCAAATTTCCCCTCAACTGATCCCAAATCCCTTTCTAAGATGGGTTTGACTTTTTCAAATGGCGCAGCAGGAATGTTGTCCTGTAATTTTTCCAGCTCTTTCATGTATGGCTGTGGAAGTATGTCTGCTCTGGAGGAAAGCCACTGTCCCAATTTTATGTATACTGGTCCCAGTGACAGAAACGTGTTTAGCAACTTTCTGCCATTTTTTGTAAATTTTTCTAGATCCACGCTTTCATCTTGCTTGTGAATCCAGATTTTTCTGTGTTTTTTTAGCACAAAAAGTATTGGAAAAATTCTTAATGCAATATAGATTACCTTTAGGGTTGTAAAGGAATGTCCCCTCTCTCATTTCTTGTTTTTAAAAAGTGTCTGTTACAATTCTGGCCTGCTGGATTTAAGTAATCATCTTTGTTCATCTTTATTCCTTTTGTTTTTTTACGAGGGTTTCCCGTATTTAACAAATTGCATTATGTATATTTTTTTTTAAATTCAATCTCAAGATGTAATTTCCTATGAAAACATGCTCTCATGACAAATATTTTTCTAGGATGGCATTGCTGATGCTTTAACAATTTCCTTATTTTTGATTTTATTAATTCCGTCTTGGGAGAAATGGAATTAGTGCCCTGGCAAATTCCATAATGTTCTTTGTCTGTATGTATACTGTTCCCGGGCCAATTATCTCTATGACTAGGGCTTCTCCCCCAAACAGTGTTGTTTTAAGGCTGCCATGCTTTGTTACTCTGTAATCTGCCGTGGAACTTAGTGCAACTAGTTGATAGTTGTCAAGAATCATCCTTTCTCCTGATTCTAGCTTTTTCTTAACAATTCCTCCCCATGCATTAACAAACATTTTTCCGGTTCCGACTGTTTTTAGCATGAATAGGTTGCTGCCGAAGATCCCTTTGGTGAATCCCTGCCATTTGGTATCTAGTGTTAAATCTGTAGTAGAGCCTACAAATGCACCTGATTGAACTATAAACTCCTCATTAACATCTAGTACCTCAATATCTCCTAGCATATTTCCTGTCAGTCCGAGCTTACAATCATTCTCATCTGCTGTGAACTCGTTTACAAAAAATGATTCCCCCCCAAACGCCGCGGCCTTGAGTGATTTTAAAAATCCGCCCTTTCTCATTCTAGTTTCAGTTCTAATGTTACCCTTAATGAAAACCATGGCAGCGGCCTCTGCTGTAATTTTTTCATCCCTGTTTAGTGTAAATTCAATTAGTCCCATGGGATTTTTCACAATCTCATATTCCATTATTTAATTTCCAAATTTTAAATATAAAAATGCTTATACGCTTGAAACCAGATGAAACTAGTTGGTTTTTTAAGATATTTTTAATCATGTCATGTGTAATCTTTGCCAAAGTATTCTTTGAGATGAGGATGAGGTCTAAACAAACAATACAGAATGATGATATTGATGACTATTCCAATCAGATTCTTGATTGGAACAAGAAAATCAGATTGGCAATTCTCAAAACAGGGACTTATGCCCCATGACTTTATTTTGATAATCCCCGAGTTTTATTATTAGTACAAAAAATTCAACATGCATTGCTGCAAGTGCTATTACAATAGCTGCTGTAAGATTATCAAACATAATTTGGGCACAAATTCTGAAGGATTTTTTTGATGCATATCGTGCAATGGATAGCTCTATGACCTCTTTTGTTTTTTTTAAAGTATGATGGGATGAATTTGTAATCTAAAACCACTGGTCTAGATTCTGACTCTTTTTTTCCAGTGCCTTTTTCAATCTGTTTAGTGTAGACTGAATTCTCTCTTCTGAAAAACTTCTTTCCTTTAGATATTTTGTAATTCCTATGTCGTCTGCTTCTCCAAACACGATTTCATCCACGTCTGCCACATCCGGGTCTAGGAATATTTTTCTTATTTGCTCAAAGTCTATTTCTTCTAGCTGTTCTTGAATTTGTGGAATATCCTCCAGTCTTGAATGCTGCCTGATTAGTTTTATTGCAGTCTTTGGCCCAATTCTCTCAAAACCATTTGGATTAAAGTCTGTTCCAATTAAAATTCCCACGTCAATTAATTCTTCCCTTGTCATTTCAATTGCATCCAAAGTTTTCTGAGTTTTGATGATTTCTGGCACCACGTCGATGTATGTATTTCTGTTTGGAATTTTTCTTCTTCCGCTGCTTGTAAAATTCCTGACCAGCCTTTTGGTTCCGCATAAAATAGAGTCATAGTCCTGGCTTGCAGATGCATATGCCTGTCCCGTATTTGTTAGGTGTGCTGCAGTTGCCTCTCCTTCTGAGGGCGCATCAATATATGGAATTCCAAAATACGTGAGAAACTGCTTTGACTCTTTTACCATCCCGTCCCTCATGCTGGTTGTCTGCTGTGCATATTTTCTTGCATCCTCCATGTTGCCTTCTGCAACTGCCTTTTCATATTTTACAGTGGCATCTCTTTTGATCTGTTTTCTTCGTTCAATTTCTGCCGTTTTAAGTGATGGCGGCTTGCCGTCAAAAACATAAACCGGCTTGATTCCCAGCGAGAGAAAGTTCACATTTCTATAAAACAATCCGCTGAGGTGGCTGGTTATTCTTCCCTCTGCATCTGTAAGCTGCAGGCCATCCGGACCTCTGATGCTTGCTAAAAACTGGTAAATTGCATTGTATGCATCTATGGCTATGATTTTGTTTGAAAATGCATCCAGCGTTGTCTTTTCTCTTGTGACTAGGTCTTTGAGATTTAATCCCATGAGATCCCATGGATTTTTCATCTATTTTGTGTTTATCCTTTGGAACTGATCGGTATCTTATTTGCTGTCTTTAAAATCATATTTACTATGCAAGCAAATTCAAAATCAAGTGTCCCAACAAAGATTTCCGCCCAATTTACAAGATAAAATATTTGAAATCCGTCAATCCGATGATTCTGTTTCAGCCATTGTCTCTTATTTTCCTTTTACACAATTTGAAAGACGGGAAATCATTGCAATACTGAATAATCCGAAATTTGACGGGTTTCATTCCATTTTTACAGACACTGTAACTGACGAAGAGTGGGTTAGAACACGGGATCAAATCAAAAAGAAATTCAGAGACGAATTATTTGACATTGATTAGGCCTAAACTCATCTATTCGTTTTATTATGGAGACAATCCCATAATAGGTGCCGAGATAGCCAAGTAGTACGGCGGCCGTCTCGAAAACGGCTACGCGCAAGCGTGCGGGGGTTCGAATCCCTCTCTCGGCGCCTTTATTGACACAAGATCATAATAACCTAAAGTTCAGATTAGAAACAATAGTTCGAATCCCTCTCTCGGCGCCTTTATTGACACAAGAGCCCTCAAAATCAGATGACAGTTTCACTTGCAATCAAGCTCTGACTAGTGCCTCAAAATATGGCTGGTCCTCAACTCAAAATCAGATAACAGTTTCACTTGCAATCAAGCCGTCCCCAAACTCCTAGTTTTCAGCGCAAAATTCCCGCACTTTGGACACCTGTGTCTTTTCAGATATTCTGCATGAGTTTGCATGCGATGTTTTGAATATGTGCATTGCCCCCCACAGTCCTGACATTGAGCATGTGAATCTCCTTTCATGGCACACAACCTGACATTTCTCACTCTTTATAACCAATAGTTCTCATGGCCACACAGGGCTTGTTTCCCTTACTCCAGCACTTGCAAGAACATGAGACGGCCTTTCCACTTTCCAAGTCCTTGATGACTTTGTGAAATATCCCCTCCCTGACTTTTGACTCAACTATTACTGTTTGATATCTGTCTGATTCTTTATCTGGCTTAATCAACACTGTCTGATAATTTTTCTAGTAAATTAGCATTTGGTGCAAAGGCAACTGGTGTAAACGCTCAAGGCAATCTGAGTTTGATAATTTTTCTAGCAAGTTGGCATTTGTTGCTTTGCATTTTATGGAACGTAAAAACAGTGCTCCCCGTACAATTGATAACAGTTTGTAAAAAGCAAATAAAACGCAACTATGCTGGATGTTCCAAATATCAAGTAGAATTTGCGATGACTCATTTTGTTGATATATTTTATGATGCTCACGAGTCTTTCTTCCTTTTGTCTCCTATTAGATATTTGTTCAAAATGTTTAAACTAACTTGATTATCCAATCCCATTATGGCCGAAGAAACTCTATTGAAAATCCGGGAATCTGGCATCTCTACTGCTGAGCTGATTTCCCATTTTCGGGAAAAATGTAAGACCTGTGGTCACCATAGAATCATGCATGATGACTTGGGTGCATGTGAGGGAGTGATGAATAAGCCGTGCACTTTTGGCTGCGATATGTTTGAGGCAGAGTGACTGTTGCTGCTGTTGTCATCACTGGGAATTTTCTAATTCTTTAATAGTGTATTTTTTCTAATGTTTTTATGGATTCTCAAAAGGATGGTGAGAAAATCTATCCCTTGGGATATGAGCCACAAGAAGCTCCAAACGTTGCTGATAATGATGTGAGAAACAGCCTGCTTGATTTCATTCTAAAGTCCGGGCCCACTGAGGTTGTCGATACTGATTTGTTTGCTGTTATGGCAAAGAGACGCTCAACTCGGAAATTTTTGGATAAGCCAGTTGAAACCATAAAGATTGATAAGATTATTGCAGCAGCTGACACTGCCCCGACTGCCGGAAATTACCAGGGGTTTGAAATTTTCTACATTAAGAGTCCCCAAAAAAAGAAGCTCCTTGTTCAGGCATGCAATAATCAGCCGTACGTTGATGCCCCAGTCGTATTGGTATTTTGTAAAAATCCCTCCAGGGTAAAATTTGATTTTCCTGAGTATGTTTTAAAAAAATTTGCTATTCAGGATGCCACCCTTGCTGCCGGATACTCTCAACTTGCAGCTCAGGCCTTGGGGTTAAGTTCGATTTGGATTGGAATGTTTGATGAGCAAAAAGTCATGGATGCAATTGAAACTGACCTTGTTCCCTCATCTGTACTTTGTATAGGGTATCCCAAACAGACCAAATTCCCTAAACCCCGAAGAAATCTCAAAGATCTTGTGCATGTTGTATGGTAGATGTGCCTAAAATTCGGTTCTGCTGCCTTCATAAGGGACAGGCATGAGCGACAAGTTTGGAACATTGTTGAATCTTGGGGTGTTTTCTAATTTTCAAACTGATGTTTATTTGGCGTGATGAGATTATCTCTCTGGTCTGATCAGGGACTGGAGAAAACAGCCACATCAAAGCAAATCCTGATGATTTTAAGGCAAACACGGTAATGCAACGGATAGTTCTGTAAATTTTGATGATCTGATCGCTGGAATTTAACTGCAAACTATCAGAGATCATTTTCTTAAAAATTATTCAGATGTATTAGTTATTTTTATTAACTCTAATTTTAAAGGATTAGAAATATGGTAAGTATTATAGCTAAATTAAAGTCTAAACGAGAGCTTGGGGCACTAGTAGTGGCAATAGCCCTATTTGCCGTGCTTTTCTCGCCATATCCTGGAATTGATGCTGTGACCATATCTTTGGATGATACTGAAACCTTTGTTGATTTTACCGGCGGCGTGCTTGCTGATGTTGATGACATGCTGTCCATGGAACTTGTCGTCAGAAATCCTGCTGAAAACGGAATAAGCTTTACAGCCGATGATGGTTCCTCATTTAATTCAGAGACACTACTTGCTGATGTCTCTGTTCTCAGAGTGGTTCTCAACCCCGGTGACTCTGATGAGGTCGTTGCATTCTTTGATTTGTCTGGCAACCGTCTCTCAAACACCATTGCTGCAAACTTTGGACAAACAGCAGACGTTGAGGGTAAGATTGTGGCATTAAACTTTGATGGCATTAGTGCCAATGCCTTAGATGGCAGTCCTGGCGACTTTGGCTATGGTAACTTTGGCGGTTTTGGCTATGGTAACTTTGCAAATGAGTTTGGCACTGGCGTCTTAGGCGATGGCTCTTACGGGCGTGGACTATCATCTAACCCACTGGGTGCAGACACAAAAGCAAGCTATGATATTCAAGTCAATTCTGGATTATTAAAAGAAGGGGAGAACACTGTTAGAATTGATGTCTTGCCGTCTGCAACCTCTGCTGATTTTTTCTCATCAGTGCCATCTACCTTTACCAATGTAATTACTGGAACTGTCATTGAGGCCAATGTTCCAATCGGAAGCGACGGTGATGATGATGCTACTGGCATAGTAGCATTTGCACCATCCTCTGATCTGAGTACACTCAATGTAATATTTGACACACTGCCTGACACCATTACTGCCAGTGATGGCCAGCTGCTTGACTTTACCACTGCCCCAACGTTTGATGATCAGGACGGAGTCAAGAGCGTGAGAGTCTCTGATTCTGCTGTAGAGGTTACTTCTGATGTCTCTTCTGCAACAGTATCTGTTAGTTATCCTGACGGCATAGTGGTAAGCGGCTCATCTGATGACTGGGCAGGCACCATAACGGTTCCATCTGTCTCTACTGCTGCTCCCCCAGCTTCAAATGATGTTGTGGGACTTGTATTCTCAGTCGGTGATGGTAACAATAGATTGACATTTGATCAGGCAGTCCGACTACTCTTGCCTGGACAGGCAGAGCAGGATGGTGCATTTTTCTCAGGAGAAGATGCCGATGGCAATGCAGTATCACAACCACTAGCTGAGTGCTCATTTGTTCCTGTCAATCAGGCTACTGCCAATGCTAATCTTGAAGCTGGCACTGCGTTGGAATCTTGTTTTACTCGTGCAGGCTCTGATATGATAATCTGGACCACACACTTTAGCTCATTTGGCTCATTCACTGCCTCTGAACCTGTCCCAACTGTACTTTTGAGCACAACTGCCAACCCAATCAACAACCTTGACACAATACCATTTACGGCAACATTTAGCGGGGACGTTGAGGACTTTGAGCTAGCTGACATTACAGTAACTGGTACTGCCAACGGCGGCAGTCCCGTAACATCCAACCTTGTAGGATCTGGCACCGAATACACCTTTGATGTTGTTCGCGGCACCACAGACGGAACCGTAACCGTATCCATAGCTGCAGGAACTGTAACCAGCGGTGGTGTTGAGGTTACTGCATCAAACGAGATTACAGTTGAGATTGATACTCAGAGACCAACAGTAGCATTGAGTGCCCCCAACATTACCAATTCTAATACAATAACATTTACGGCAACATTTAGCGAGGATGTCCAGAACTTTGAGCTAGGTGACATTACAGTAAATGGCACTGCAAACAGTGACAGTCCTGTGGCATCCAATCTTCGTGGAGAAGGCAGTGTCTACACCTTTGATGTTCTGCGCGGCTCATCAGACGGAACAGTAACTGCATCAATAGATGAAGATTTGGCAGCAGACCTTGCAGGTAATCTCAATGTGGCATCTGCTCCAGTTACTACCACAATGGATACTAGTGCTCCAACAGTATCTGTCAGTTCATCTGAAGGCCGTTTTAGCAGCCTTAGCACGGTACCATTTACAGTAACATTTGATGAGGATGTTAGGAACTTTGAGCTAGCTGACATCACAGTAACTGGTACTGCAAACGGCGGCACTCTGGCAGCAGCCAGCTTTGTGACAGTTAATGCCCGCACATACACCTTTGATGTTGCTCGCGGCACCACAGACGGAACTGTAATTGTGTCCATAAATGCAGACGTAGCAGAAGACCTTGCAAACAACTCCAATACCGCATCCCGTCCAGTTACCATTACCATAGACACATCGCCTGGTCAACGCCCGATCCCAATTATCACAACCGCTGATGATTTCACCAACCTTGAGGTTGTACAGTTTACAGTAACATTCAACAAGAATGCCTTTGGGTTCCATCCCCTTGATCTTGACGTATCAGGTACTGCCAACGGCGGCAATCCTGAAGCACCCAGCATTAACACTATAGTCAATGAACGCGTATACACCTTTGACGTTGCTCGCGGCTCCTCTGATGGAACAATAACAGTATTTGTAAAGGATCAGGCAGCTATTGATGATACCGATGAGTTCTTCAGTACTGCGTCTAATACAGTTACTGTCACAATAGATACTGCTCCCCTGACAGTCTCTGTAGATACAGATATAGGCGACAGCACTAATTCTGATACGATACCATTTACGGCAACATTCAACAAGGACGTTAGGAACTTTGAGCTAAATGACATTACGGTAACTGGCACTGCCAACGGCGGCAGTCCTGTGGCATCCAACTTGCAGACAGTTGATGCCCGCACATACACCTTTGACGTTGCTCGAGGCACCACAGACGGAACCGTGGCCGTATTAATAGATGCAAATGTAACAGCAGACCTTGCAGACAACCCCAACACCGCATCTGCCCCAGTTACCGTCACAATAAACACTCTTGTTCCAACTGTAACCATCACACCTGCCGATGGCACCATCACCAGCGATGACCCAGTAACGTTTACTGCAACATTCAGCAAGGATGTTAGAAACTTTGAGCTAGGTGACATTACAGTAACTGGTACTGCAAACGGCGGCACTCCAGCAGCATCCAACTTTGTGACAGTTGATGCCAGCACATACACATTTGATGTTGCCCGCGGCACCACAGACGGAACCGTAACTGCATCAATAGCAGCAGATGTAGCAGCAGACTCAGCAGACAACCCCAACACCGCATCTGCCCCAGTTACCGTCACAATAGACACTCTTGTTCCAACTGTAACCATCACACCTGCCGATGGCACCATCACCAGCGATGACCCAGTAACGTTTACTGCAACATTCAGCAAGGATGTTAGAAACTTTGAGCTAGGTGACATTACAGTAACTGGTACTGCAAACGGCGGCACTCCAACAGCATCCAACTTTGTAACTGTTGATGCCAGCACATACACCTTTGATGTTGCCCGCGGCACCACAGACGGAACCGTAACTGCATCAATAGCAGCAGATGTAGCAGCAGACTCAGCAGGCAATTCCAACACCGCATCCGCTCCAGTTACCGTTACCATAGACACTCTTGTTCCAACTGTAACCATCACACCTGCCGATGGCACCATCACCAGCGATGACCCAGTAACGTTTACTGCAACCTTTAGCGAGGCTGTTAGAAACTTTGAGCTAGGTGACATTACAGTAACTGGTACTGCAAACGGCGGCAGTCCTGCAGCATCCAACTTTGTAACTGTTGATGCCCGCACATACACATTTGATGTTGCCCGCGGCACCACAGACGGAACCGTAACTGCATCAATAGCAGCAGATGTAGCAGCAGACTCAGCAGGCAACTCCAACACCGTATCCGCTCCAGTTACCGTTATCATAGACACCTTTGCCCCAACTGTCTCTGTCAGTTCATCTGCTGGCAGTAGCACCGGACTTGATACGGTACCATTTACAGTAGAATTTAGCGAAGACGTTAGGGAGTTTATCTTAGGTGACATTACATTATCGGGCACAGCCAATGGCGGCACTCTCACAGCATCCAACTTTGTAACTGTTGATGCCCGCACATACACCTTTAGTGTCGCAGGCATATCTTCAGACGGAACAGTAATTGTATTCATTGCAGCAAATGTGGCAGCAGACCTTGCAGGCAATTCCAACATCGCATCTGTCCCGGCTACTGTCACCGTAGACACTAATATCCCAACAGTATCTCTGGACACAACTGTTGCTGATCCTACCAACTCTGAGACCATTGACTTTACTGCAACCTTTAGCGAGGATGTCACAGAATTTATCGCAGATGACATTGTAGTGACAATTGACGGATTCACCATCACACCTGTCAGCGACCTGATAACTGCCTTTAGTGGAAACGGTACTGACTATGCCTTTACAGTAACACACGGCATCATCGCAGGAGGACAGCTGACAGTAACCATACCTGCCAATGCGGTAGTAGAGGGCAACACAGCAAGTGATACCACTACATTCACAGTAGACAGAATAGTCCCAACTGTAACCATCACACCTGTCAATGGCACCACCACCAGCGATAACCCAGTAACGTTTACGGCAACATTTAGCGAGGACGTTGAGAACTTTGAGCTAACTGACATTACAGTAACTGGTACTGCAAACGGCGGCAGTCCTGTAGCATCCAACTTTGTAACAGTTGATGCCCGTACATACACCTTTGATGTTGCCCGCGGCACCACAGACGGAACTGTGGCCGTATTAATAGATGCAAATGTAACAGCAGACCTTGCAGGCAACCCCAACACCGCATCTGCCCCAGTTACCGTCACTGCTACTCTTGCTCCCCAATCACTACCTCTTATTCCAGATGTGCCGCCGACTGTAATCCTGGTAAATCTAAGTGAGTCCCAATCTTTCTCCGTGGAACAATACTTTGAGGATCCTAACGGCGACACCCTGACCTTTCTTAACGCTATAACAACATGTACTGGGGATCTGACTTCTCCTGGTCCTTTAAGCGATACGTTCTCGTTTGTACCGCAATCAGCTCAGTCATGTGCGCTTTTCTTTGACATATCTGATGGCAAGGATGTCAGCACCGGCAGGGCATATAGCATCAATATAGACATAGTCCCTGATCAACCGCCCAGTCCATTAACACTTGTCAGATTCATACAAGTATTTAATAACCAGACAGACCCAGTAGTCATAGACATCAATAACTATTATACTGACAACAATCCCCTTAGAGTAAATGTTGATTCTGTAAGCTCCTCATGTGCTCACACAGTATCCCAACTCACACCACACTCCTTTGCCTTTACCGGACCCGAATTCTCGACTTCTACGATAAGATGCGATGTCGATTTTACTATAATTGACGTCGGCAGGACATTGGACACTACAGTTAGCGTGTTTTACCGACCAGAGCCGGTTCCGCATATCAGTACAACTGCTGATGATTTCACCTCCCTTGACGTTGTACCGTTTACCGTAACATTCAGCCAATCCATCTTTGGACTTCATGTCAATGACTTTAGAATAACAGGCACTGCCAACGGCGGCAATCCTGTAGTAAGCAATCTTAGGACAATCGATGCCGACGAATATACCTTTGAGGTTGCTCGCGGTTCATCAGATGGAACAATAACAGCGTTCTTGCCCGGTGCCACTGTAACACATTTAGGCGACGATGAGGTTCTCAATACGGATTCTAACTCAGTTACCGTAACAGTGGATACTACGGCACCTGGCGTGAGTGTTGACGGTGTTTCATTTAATAGGTTTGCAACATTTAGCACCATACCATTTATCGTAACATTCACCGAAGATGTCACCGGGTTTGAATTATCCGATATTGTGATATCTGGTGACGTAAACGGCGGCAATCCTGTGGCATCCAACTTTGAGATAGTAGATAGCACCACATACACCTTTGATGTGGAACGCGCCCCCGAAGACGGCACCGTGCCACTCCCCTTTACGGTATCCATACCTGCCAATGCAGCATCTGATAGGGCAGGCAATCCTAACACGGTATTTCCGACTACTGAATTCACATCTGATCTGGCTCCGGTTGCAACCATAACACCTGATGTAGGTCCGCTGACCAATGCCGACAGGGTGAGATTTGCCGTAGAACTTAGTGAGGCGGTTACTTTTACCCCGTTATCCCTTTTTGTATCAGGCACTGCTAACGGCGGCAGTCCAGCAATATCCAACTTTGAAGGTTCTGGCACCTCTTATGCGTTTGAGATTGCTCGAGGCTCATCGGATGGAACCATAAGCGTAGTCATTCCTGCTTTGGTCTTAGATCAGAGCGGAGCTCCTAACCCTGAGCCAATCGGTCCTGTCACTGTCACAATAGATCAAACAAAGCCAACCGTAACTGTGGCATCTGATGTGGGGACACACACTGAATTTGACACCGTGCCATTTACTGTAACATTTAGCGAGGATGTTGATGAGTTTGAGCTGGGAGACATTACAGTAAATGGCACTGCCAACGGCGGCAACCCTGCTATATCTAACTTTGCAACAGTTGATGGCCGCACATACACCTTTGATGTTGTCCGCGGCTCGACGGACGGAACCGTAACTGTGTCAATTGCAGCAGACGTGGCAACAGATGATGCAAACAACCTCAACACCGCATCTGCTCCAGTTACCGTCACCATAGACACCCGTGTCATATCAGTATCTCTGGACACAACTGCATCTGATCCCACCAATCTTGTTACCATACCATTTACGGCATCATTTAGCGGCAATGTCACAGAATTCATCCTGTCTGATATCACTGTGGCAATTGACGGAACCGACACACCAGGTCTGGTAGATACCTTTAGTGGAAGCGGCCGTGAATACGACTTTACAGTCACACACGGCATCACCACACAAGGCCAGCTGACAGTAACCATACCTGACGGTGTGACAGTCGAAAGCAACAACGAGGGTGCCCTCACTATCACCGTGGACAGAGTACGCCCATCAGTATCCATTACACCTGCCGATGGCACCACAACTGGTGATGACCCAGTAACGTTTACGGCAACATTTGACGAGGATGTCCAAAACTTTGTGGTAGGTGACATTACAGTAACAGGCACTGCCAACGGCGGCACTCCAACAGCAACCAACTTTGCAACAGTTGATGCCCGCACATACACCTTTGATGTTGCTCGAGGCTCGACGGACGGAACCGTAACTGCATCCATAGCAGCAGACGTGGCAGCAGACCTTGCAGGCAACCTCAACACCGCATCTGCACCAGTTACCGTCACAATAGACACTGTTGCCCCACAAGTTCATGTCGGCTCGACTGCCGGAAGCATCACTAGCCTTACTACCATACCATTTACGGCAACCTTTACCAAGAGTGTTGTGAACTTTGAGCTTGGAGACATTACAGTAACAGGCACTGCCAACGGCGGCAGTCCTGCAGCAACCAACTTTGCAACAGTTGATGGCCGCACATACACCTTTGATGTTCTCCGCGGCTCGACGGACGGAACCGTAACTGTGTCAATTCCAGCAGACGTGGCAACAGACACCCTAGGCAATTCCAACACGGCATCGCCTAGATCTGTTACCGTCACAATAGATGGTACCTCCACCAACTTGTTGCCCCCGATTCCAACAGTACCTCCCGTCATAACCTTGGAGTATCCCACACTAGCAAGCCAGTCAATCTCCCTCTCTGATCACTTTGTGGATCCAGACGGAGACGTCATAACCTTTGAAGACTTATCTGATCTCTGTCAAGGAGACCTGTCAACTGGCTCTGAATTTCTCTTTAGTTCTACCACTGCAGAGACATGCATTTTGACCTTTAACATTTCTGATGGCACACATACCAGTACTGACAGTCCATACAGCGTAACCCTAAATGTGATAGAAGACCCTGCCCCTATCCCCGGTGATCTGACCATACAGGTGCAGCCAGGCCAATCCCGCACGGTAAACATTAATCCCAACAACCTTTATGATGACAACAAGCAGCTCACAATTGTCTTTGCCAGTTGGGATTCGTTTGACTGTGACGCTTTTGATGTAACTGACTTTACCCCCACCAACTTTTACTTTATCCCGGCAAATGAGTTTGTCACCGCAGACGTTTGTACCCTGGAAATTACCATAAGCGACGGCAACAGGGAGATTGATACAGCAATTACCATACAATATCTGTCTGACCCTACTGCATCTATAACTACTACTGCCGATCCAATCACCAATCTTGCGGCCATACCATTTACTGCAACATTTAGCGAGGATGTCACAGAATTCATCCGGGATGACATTGTAGTGGCAATTAACGGAACTGACACATCGGGTCTGATATCTGCATTTAGTGGAAGCGGTGCTGACTATACCTTTACAGTAACACACGGCATCATCACACAAGGTGAACTAACAGTAACAATACCTGCCGGTGCTGTAGCAGAGGGCAACACGGCAAGTACTCATACACTTACCGTGGACAGAATAAGTCCATCAGTATCCATTACGCCTGTCGATGGCACCACTACCAGCGATAACCCAGTAACATTTACGGCAACATTTAGCGAAGACGTTGAGAACTTTGAGCTAGGTGATATTACAATAACTGGCACTGCAAACGGCACCAATCCGGCAGCAACCAACTTTGTAACAGTTGATGGCAGCACATACACCTTTGATGTTGCTCGCGGCACCACAGACGGAACCGTAACTGCATTCATTGCCGCAGGCGTGGTAGCAGACCTTGCAGGCAACTCCAACACCGCATCTGCCCCAGTTACCGTCACAATAGACACTGAAGCTCTAACAGTCTCTGTAACTACAACTGCAGGCGACACCACCAACCTTGCTACGGTACCCTTTACAGTAACCTTTGGCAAAGCTGTTGAGGACTTTGAGCTAGCTGACATTACAGTAGAAGGCACTGCCAACGGCGGCACCCTTACAGCATCCGGTTTTGCAGCAGTTGATGCCAGCACATACACCTTTAACGTTGCAGGCATAGCTTCTGACGGAACCGTAATTGTATCCATTGCAGCAGATGTGGCAACAGATGACGCAGAGAACACCAATATGGCATCTGCCCCAGTTACCGTCACAATAGACACCATTGTCCCAACCGTAACCATTACACCTGCTGATGGCACTCGTACCAGTGATAATCCAGTAACATTTACTGCAACATTCAGTGAGGATGTCCAGAACTTTATCCTAGATGACATTACAGTAACAGGCACTGTCAACGGCACCAATCCGACAGCAACCAACTTTGCAACAGTTGATGCCCGCACATACACCTTTGATGTTGCTCGAGGCTCATCAGACGGAACCGTAATTCCATCCATAGCAGCAGACGTGGCAACAGACCTTGCAGGCAACTCCAACACTGCATCTGCCCCAGTTACCGTCACCATAGACACTGAAGCTCTAATAGTCTCTGTAATTACAACTGCAGGCGAGAATACCAACCTTGATACGGTACCATTTACAGTAACCTTCAACAAGCCAGTTGCAGACTTTGTGCTAGCTGACATTACAGTAACGGGCACTGCCAACGGCGGCACTCCAGCAGCATCCAACCTTGCAGGATCTGGTAACCAATACACCTTTGATATAGTACGTGGAAGCTCAGACGGAACCGTGATTGTATCCATAGCAGCAGACGTGGCAACAGACCTTGCAGGCAACTCCAACACTGCATCTGCCCCGGTTACCGTCACCATAGACACCAATGTCCCATCTGTCTCTGTAACTACAACTGCATCTGATCTTACCAACTCTGAGACCGTCTCATTTACGGCAACCTTTAGCGAGGATGTCACACAATTCGTGCAATCTGATATCGTTGTGGCAATTAACGGAACCGACACACCGGGTCTGATATCTGCATTTAATGGAAGCGGTACTGACTATACCTTTACAGTAACACACGGCATCACCACACAAGGTGAACTAACAGTAACAATACCTGACGGTGCGGTAGCAGAGGGCAACACGGCAAGTACTCATACACTTACCGTGGACAGAATAAGACCATCAGTATCCATTACGCCTGTCGATGGCACCACTATCAGCGATAACTCAGTAACATTTACGGCAACATTTAGCGAAGACGTTGAGAACTTTGAGCTAGGTGATATTACAATAACTGGCTCTGCAAACGGCACCAATCTAGTAGCATCCAACTTTGTAACAGTTGATGGCAGCACATACACCTTTGATGTTGCTCGCGGCACCACAGACGGAACCATAATTCCATCCATAGCAGCAGACGTAGCAACAGACCTTGCAGGCAACACCAACACCGCATCTGCCCCGGTTACCGTCACCGTAGACACCAATGTCCCATCTGTCTCTGTAACTACAACTGCATCTGATCCTACCAACTCTGAGACCGTCTCATTTACTGCAACCTTTAGCGAGGATGTCACACAATTCGTGCAATCTGATATCGTTGTGGCAATTAACGAAACTGACACATCCGGCCTGATAACTGCCTTTACTGAAACTAGTGGTACCCAATACGACTTTACAGTAACACACGGCATCACCACACAAGGTGAACTAACAGTAACCATACCTGCCAATGCGGTAGTAGAGGGTAACACAGCAAGTACTCATACACTTACCGTGGACAGAATAAGACCATCAGTATCCATCACACCTGTCAATGGCACCACCACCAGCGATAACTCAGTAACGTTTACGGCAACCTTTAGCGAGGATGTCCAGAACTTTGTCCTAACTGACATTACAGTAACTGGTACTGCCAATGGCACCAATCCAGTAGCATCCAACCTTCTTGGAACAGGCAGTGTCTACACATTTGATGTTGCTCGCGGCACCACAGACGGAACTGTAATTCCATCCATTGCAGCAGACGTGGCAGCAGACCTTGCAGGCAACCTCAACACCGCATCTGCCTCAGTTACCGTCACAATAGTAGACACCACTGTCTCCAACTTTTTGCCACCAGTTCCAGCAGTACCACCCGTTATAACCCTAGAGCACCCCACATTAACTCCTCCAACATTCTCTCTAGATGATCACTTTACAGACCCCGACGGTGATACGCTATCATACACCATCACGACAGAGGACTGTGGCGCACGAATAACGCAAGAGTCCAACGGCGGCATATTTGAGTTTCTTCCCTTCAATGCACATACATGTACCATCTCCTTTGACATTTCTGATGGAACAGATGCCAGCACCGACGGGGCATATGCAGTCACCATAATGGTAAAAGAAGATCCTAGACCCACCGAAAGAACTAATCTCAACATTGTGGTACAGCCAGACCAATCTCGTACAGTCGTCTTAGATGTCAATGAACTCTTTGAAGACAACAAGGAACTAGCATTTTCGGCTACTGGACATAGTTCAAATGACTGCACATCTGCCATAATAACCGTACAAGATCCTCCCACCACGCTAAGCTTTGATCCAAATGATGATTCAGCAGAGCAATGTGAGATACGTGTTCGTGTCAATGACGGCAACAGAGATACAGGCTATAACGTCACCATACAGTATGTGTCTGCTGTTACAGTATCTCTGAGCACGACTGCCAATCCAATCACCAACCTTGAGACCATACCATTTACTGCAACATTTAGCAGGGATGTCACTGGATTCGTGCAGTCTGATATTGCCGTGGCAATTAACGGAACTGACACACCCAATTTGATATCTGCATTTAGTGGAAGCGGTGCTGACTATACCTTTACAGTCACACACGGCATCACCACAGGTGGTGAACTAACAGTAACAATACCTGTCAATGCGGTAGCAGAGGGCAACACGGCAAGTACCACTACTACACTCACAGTGGACAGAATAGTTCCAACCGTATCCATTACGCCTGTTGATGGCACCATCACAGGTGATGACCCCGTAACATTTACTGCAACCTTTAGCGAGGATGTCCAGAACTTTGAGCTAGGTGACATTACAGTAACTGGTACTGCCAACGGCGGTACTCCAGCAGCATCCAACTTTGTAACAGTTGATGCCAGCACATACACCTTTGATGTTGCTCGCGGCACCACAGACGGAACTGTAATTCCATCCATTGCAGCAGACGTGGCAACAGACCTTGCAGGCAACTCCAATGAGGTATCTGCCCCAGTTACTGTCACTATAGACAGCACTATCCAATCAGTATCCCTGAGCACAACTGCCGCTGATCCTACAAACTCTGAGACCGTCGAATTTACTGCAACCTTTAGCGGGGATGTCACAGGATTTGTGCAATCTGACATCGTTGTAGCAATTGACGGAATCCCAGCATCTAATAGCCTGATAACTGCCTTTAGTGGAAGCGGTGCTGACTATACCTTTACAGTCACACACGGCATCGCCGCAGAAGGTGAACTAACAGTAACCATACCTGACGGTGCGGTAGCAGAGGGCAACACGGCAAGTACTCATACACTCACAGTGGACAGAATAGATCCATCTGTAACCATCACGCCTGCCAATGGCACCACCACCCGTGATGACCCAGTAACATTTACAGTAGAATTTAGCGAGGATGTCCAAGACTTTGTCCTATCTGACATTACAGTATCTGGCTTTGCCAACGACGGCAGTCCCACAGCATCCAACTTTGTAACAGTTAATGCCCGCACATACACCTTTGATGTTGCTCGCGGCTCTACAGATGGAACCGTAAATGTATTAATAGATGAAGGTGAGCTAACAGACCTTGCAGGCAACCCCAACACTGGATCTAATTCAGTTACCGTCACAATAGACACCGTTCCCCTTACAGTCTCCGTAACTACGACTGCAGGTGATAACACCAACCTTGCTACAATACCATTTACGGCAACATTCAACAAGGATGTTGGGGACTTTGACCTAACTGACATTACAGTAACTGGTACTGCCAACGGCGGCAGTCCAGTGGCATCCGACCTTGGTGGAACAGGCAGTGTCTACACCTTTGATGTTCTCCGCGGTACCACAGACGGAACCGTGACCGTATCCATAGATGCATTAAAGGCAACAGATGCAGCAGGCAACTCCAATGAGGCATCTGCCCAAATTACCGTCACAATAGACACCATTGCCCCAACTGTCTCTGTCAGTTCATCTATTGGCAGCAGCACCGGACTTGATACGGTACCATTTACAGTAACATTTAGCGAGGATGTTCAGAACTTTGAACTAGGAGACATTACAGTAACAGGCACAGCAAACGGCACCAATCCTGTAGCATCCAACTTTGTACCAGTTGATGCTCGCACATACACCTTTGATGTTGCTCGCGGAACCTCAGACGGAACTATAATTCCATCCATTGCAGCAGACGTAGCAGCAGATCTTGCAGGCAACTCTAATACCGCATCTGTACCAGTCACTGTCACCATAGACACCACTGTCCCATACGTATCCCTGAGCACAAATGCTGCTGATCCTACAAACTCTGATACCATCTCATTTACTGCAACCTTTAGCGAGGATGTCACGGAATTTGTAGAATCTGACATCACTGTGGCAATTGACGGAGTTCCTTCCGATACACCTGGCAGCCTGATATCTGCATTTAGTGGAAGCGGTGCTGACTATGCCTTTACAGTAACACACGGCATCACCACAGGTGGTGAGCTAACAGTAACCATACCTGACGATGTGGTAACAGATGGCAACACAGATGCTGTACATATTATTACAGTGGACATGGTGAGGCCATCCGTATCCATTACACCTGCTGATGGCATCACTACCACCAGTGATGACCAAGTAACGTTTACGGCAACATTCAGTGAGGATGTCCAGAACTTTGAGCTAGGTGACATTACAGTAACTGGCACTGCAAACAGCGGCAATCCAGTAGCATCCAACATTGGTGGTGATGGCAGTGTCTACACCTTTAATGTGGCTCGCGGCTCTACAGACGGAACAATAGTTGTATCAATAGCAGCAGATGTGGCAGCAGACCTTGCAGGCAACCTCAACACCGCATCTGCCCCAGTTACAGTTACAATCAACACTACCGGAGATACCATTGAGGATAATATCCCGCTTGGGAGTGATGTTGTAAGGACATATCTGGCATCTTCAAATTTGATCACCCTTAATGTAATACATGACACATTGCCTGAAACGATTTTCACTACTGATGGCCAGCTGCTTGACTTTAATGGCGCTCCAACATTTGGTACTGCCAATCCAACCGTACCAAAGAGTGTGACAATTTCTGATTCTGTTACTGTCGTTAATTCTACACTCTCTGATTCTCAAACAGTAACTGTCACTTATCCGGCTAATGTGGTTGTAAGCGATTCATCTGGTGACTGGACTGGCCGTATTGCAGTTCCATCTCTTTCTACTGGTACTGTTACTCCTCCAACTCCAAATGATGAGATAGGCCTGGCATTCTCAGTCGGTGATGATAACACTAGATTAACATTTGATCAGGCAGTCAGGTTACTCTTGCCTGGCCAGGCAAGCTATGAGGGTGCCTTCTTCTCAGAAGAAGTTGCTGATGGCGTTGTAGATTCACGATCACTAGTTGTATGTCCATTTGTTCCTGTCAATCAGACTACTGCCAATACTAATCTTGAAGCTGGCACTGCGTTGGAATCCTGTTTTGTTCGTGACGGCTCTGATATGATCATCTGGACCACGCACTTTAGTTCATTTGGCTCATTCTCTACGGTTCCTGTCGAACCTACACCATCCACACCTTCTAGTAGCCGCAGCGGTGGCGGCGGTGGTGGTGGTGGCGGCGGTGGCGGTGGCGCTTCCCTTCCATCTAGCGGCTCATCTGTTGCAAATGGTGCCTCTGCTGCTGTTTTGTATGATGTACAATGGGATGTCTGTGAGGCAAACACAATCAACGTAATAGCTGGTCCTGCAACTGACAATCTGTCTGTAAAGCTTAGAACCTATGCAGGTGTAATCACGGCAGAACGCTCTGATGAGCAGTCCCATCCTGGCAGAATTTCATTTGATGCAAGCCTCTCACCAAACGAGTCATTTGTACACGTACAGGTAGAAAATATTGTATCAAGGGGAATATCAACTGATTCAAAGTCACTTAACATCACCGAATGTTCGGGCTCTGTATCTGTAAATACATACGAGTCATCCTCACCTGTTATTACCGGTGGCAGTGCAGTTGTAACACCTGACCAGCCCTCTTCTACAGCAGATTTGCCAACTGACACCATGCCTGATATCCAAACAGTACCGATACCTGGCCTAACTCCTGTACAGACACCCCAACTAGTCCGCGAGTTCCTTGCTGACTTTACTGATATTACAAATGATAACACTGGCATGAGACTCACTGATTTCCAGACACTGCAATCCAACCCTGACAAGTATGCCGAGACTGTCCTGGGAATCAGCGGACAGACAGTTACCACCGTTGCACTAACTGACAGACCCGGTTCTGAGGAGAGCAACAACAATGCAAACCTCTTCTTGCAGATATCATCCTCTGATGATATGGTCAACTCCATGAGAGGCGTTCTCTTGGGCGGTGACACAATTGAGATTGTTGCAGGAGATGGAAGCAGGACTATAGTTCCAACCTCTGCTGAAATTGCAATTGCATCTGAGGATGCAGTAGTTGTATCTCAAAAATCAGGCATGAAAATCAACGACAGAACAACGCAGGTTGACCTGCCAGACGTGCTCAAAGAATTCCTAAATACCAACATTGAGTTTACAAACGAGGATACCGGTGAGACACTAACGCAATACATGGTGTTGCAGTCAGTACCTGACGTGTTTGCAGAAAAGGAACTTGGAATCTCAGGACAAACCGTGACTACCATCGCGTTCCCAGACAGGTATGGCAGGGAAGACAGCAATGATGATCTGAACGTCTTTGTACAGTTTACGCACACTGATGAGCAGGTCAACTCCTTGAGGGGCATCCAGCAGGGCGGCAACGCAATCAGCGTTAGCACCAACGGCGTTGAGCAGGGAATACTGACACAGACAGTAGAGATTCCGTTGGGCTAGACTCTTTCTAATTCTTTGCTATTTTACAGGTACTTTTGATTTATTAGACTGCAAAGTTGTTTTCTCCTAGTTTATCATATCTGCCTTGCAACATCTTTTATCTGCATCCTTTGGCAATCCAAAAGTTTGAAAATAAAAGTACCACAACCCAAACAAGCTTTAGTTAATCCCTGCATTGGAAACAACGGCCCTCTCACTGTCTCACAAAATTGCATAATCTGGCCTTTTTTTTATATATTACCAGTGTCCTTGTTAATCCTTTGACTGATTCATTTGCACTTGAATTTTTACCTGCGAAAATCCCCTTTGATATCGTGTTACCCTCAAATACTATGTGGATATAAGTAACTGCAAGACTATATTTTTTCATATCATCTAATTAAGGCTGATTCTTATGGGTTTGTCCTTTTTGTGACATCATAGTTATACTATGGGTATCTATTAACACATATGGACAAAGACCTGGAACGAATCCAATCATTTGTCTCTCAAAAACGTGTAAAATTACATGTTTTTGAGCCCAGTCAGACAAAGATTTGGACAGTGGTTGGAAAAAGCAGGGAGCACTGGATTGATCCTGGCGCCCGCTATTGTTCCTGTCCTGGATTTTATTTTGGCAAGCTACATGGCAAAACTGCCTGCTATCACTTGGAGTCTGCACAGCTAGCTAGGAGTGAAAATAAATTTGAAACAATTACTTTTAATGACGAGGAATTTCACATGTTTCTTTCTGGACTGATCTCTGACTTGTAATTATTTAAGGAAGATTGGCAATCTGATCATTATTATCATCATGGCATCAGTTGTCTTTGCGGGTCTGGCAAACTCCGATGATCTGATCGCTGGAATTTACCAGTCCATTTGCAGGTCTTTGATTAAAACTGGTGCGATCAAGCAGATTCGTGTATATTTCTCATAAACGCAACAGAATCCAAAATTCTCCATCTTTAAATAATGATTGATTGTTGCCTATCTTATGACTGATGCCTATGTTATGCTCAACTGTGAATTGGGTGCAGAGTCTGATATTATTGAGCAGCTAAAAGAGCTTGATCAGGTTGTGGATGTCTTTGAAACCATTGGAACTCATGACATGCTGGTAAAGCTTCAGGCCGAAAATTTTGAAAAGATACGTGAAATTGTTTCGTGGAACATTCAAAAATTAAAAAAGGTACGGTCCACTGCCACACTGATAAAAAAAGACAACTAAAGTCACACTATTAGCTGCTGATACCTGACTATGCCCTGATATAATGCTGATATCTTGGGATATCCTGTAACTCCACAACGTTTTCAGGCAGGTGTGGCAGGGCAGACAGCAGTGATGCCTAACGTCCCTGCGCAATTCACGCACACAGATGGGCAGGTCAGCATCTCTTTGAGAGAGAGAGGCATCCTGCATGCGCTAGCAAAACCGGTGCTAGTACCAGGCAGTCTTAAGCAAGAAACTGACACAGCAGTAGGGATTCTGCTAGACTATATTTTTACAGCTAGCTGCTGTCTGACGTAATGCCATCCCCTGCATGCGATTTTACATAATTTTAATTACAACTAACTAATACACTATTCAAATGGCTGATAAGAAAACTGAAATTGATAAGCTCATTGATAATATGATTGTTAGCGGCAATGACCTAGTTGATAATCTCAAGACTGTTCTGCCTGACTCTTTGTCTGAATCCATGGTGATGTTTCAAGAATCAAATGTTGCCAACTTGAAGAAGATCAAAGAATTTTTGAACAAATAATCCTTAATATTGCTCTCCCCTGATTGCTACTATATCCTTTTTAATCATTACAGATCATATGTTTTGTGAGTAGATCTAGGACTATTTCTATAACTGTAAAAAAGAGAACAGGGGATGCCTTTGATGCCATACTGCAGATGCCTCCCAAGCTGATGCCTGATGCAAAAATCAACGATGCAGGTTGGTGGTCATTTACCGGGCCTCATGGAAAATCCCAACTAAAGTTTAATGAAAACAAATCCCTTGGAATTTTGGATCACCGATATACTGATGAGGAATCCTCTTGGGATGTCCCGATGCGTGTAGTCTCAAATGGCGACTATTCAGAGGTCATAATTACTTTGAACAAGCCTGAAGAAATTAATGACGAACAATTTGATCAAAGAATGAGTGAGATTGGCAAGATGTTTGAGACGATGAAAAATATCATCGAATCAGAGCCTTGATTCTTTTTTGTCACTGCATGCCTATTAAAGCACAAATAGCTCTTCAGGGTTAAATGTGAAATTTTGCAATACATCTCAAATAAAATGCCTTGTAAGAAAGCATGTTTTCAAAGACTAGAAGAAGAAGATAGCCCTGATGATCATGAGGGCCTAGAATCTGCAAAACAAGATTAGTCCTTGCCTGATTTTTCGTTTTGACTGTTTCCTGGTCCCACCATGTCTTTGGGTTTTATTTTACTGTCCCAGTTGCCCCTTGCACCCTTGAGCAATGCAATGATGCCTCCTGCAATAAGGCCTGCAACTATTCCAAAGAATACTACCTGATCAAATATCTTAAATGAGCAGTCAATCTCCAAGGGAGCCGCACTATCAGAATACTCATAGCATGTCCCAAACTCGTTTGACTCTATTGTAGCTGCCCGATAGGCATCTCCAAACCCTCCTAGTATGATAAAGCCTGCAAAAACCAAGCCAATCCCAATGATGACAAATCTCATGTCACTCATGATTTTTTTAATGGTTTGCTGTATTTACACTTTGATTTGTTATTTTTCAAGCAGTTCTTTTAGGTTTTCAAGCGATGTCTCATAAAACGCTCCTAAAAATACCACAAAATCTAAGAACTTGCGTTCAGGCATTTTTTTACTGTTTAGGTATGACTGCCATGTCAGTTCTACAAGACTCTTGCCTTTTGGCTTGATTGATATTGTTGCAACATATGCCCTTAGAGGCAGACCATTGGTTGCAACGTACGTGAAATATCTTCCCTTTTCCCATGCCACAACATGCTCTTCAATCCTATTTCCGTCTGCAAACGTAATCAGTCTGACAGCTCCTACGTTTGTTTTCTTTTTTGATAAATAGACTGTCTTTTTGACATCTGCCACCCATGCTGGCAGCCCTGCAATGTTGCTGATCTTTCTCCATACTCTGTCTTTTGATGCCTTAATTCTGATGGTTTTTCTGACTGTTCCGGTATGAAACCCTTTTTTGGTGGTTTTTCTGACTGTTCCGGTATGAAACCCTTTTTTGGTGGATTTTGCCATTTATCCCTCTAAAACTCGGTGAATTTTAAATCTTAGCTGTACAACAATTTTTAATCCCCCGATGTGAATGATATCAATGGTATTTGGATGGGGCAAGAAAAAACAGAAAGAAGAGCCTGCTGAAAAAGTCCCGCAAGCTACTAGGGAGATTTCACTTGCTGATGTCCCCAAAATCCTATCTGAGCTTGTTGAATTAAGGAAATCCCAGACTCTATCTGAAATTAACAACATAAGAAATAATACCCAGCCACTCATTGATGACTTGGCAAAAATTGCCAATGTCCTTGAAAAAGACAATCTTAATGTCGATGATATTGACAGGCATCTTGCCATTATTGTTGTTAGGGGCAAAAAACAAGTCATTGACGTAATGAAAAAAAATGTCGTCTCTCTGCCGAAAATCAAATCCTTTGATGATGCTGAGAAACTAAACGTTGTACTGGGCCAAACTCTCAAAAAAATAGGGGATGTTCTGGGGCGACAGACCCGGGTCATTCATATCTTTGCAAAAAAATATGCATCACAGCTAAAGGAAAACCTTGAGGTCATGAACGCCAATCACTCTGAGATTCGCAAGTTCCTAAAAAATTTTAATTCGGCAAAACTGCTTTCTGATGAAATTACTGATGGACTTGATCAAATTGCTCACTTGACTAATTCACGCCAGGAAAAATCCAAAAAAATCTCCGAAATTCAAAACACTCTTTTTGCACTCTCTGAAAAAATTACATCCATACAAAGCGAGATTGAAAAGATCAAATCCTCGGACAGATACAAAAGCTATGTTGACTTAAAAGCCAAATTAAACACATTTGCAACAAAAAAATCAAAGATCAAAAATGACATCAATACCCAATTTACAAAAATCTCCCGTCCCCTGAGCCGTTACGAGTATGCGTCCTCCCTTGATAAGGAACAAAAAAGTATACTGTCTACCCTGGTTTCAGAACCCTTTGATGCTCTGACACCTCAGAACAAAGATTCTGTTATAATAATTCTTGAAAATGTCAGAAAAGGCGTCTTCTCTGGTTCCATCTCCGTAAAGGATGTTGATAAGACATCCTCTCAAATTACCGAGATAGAAGAATCACTGGACGGGTTTGTCAGGCAGATTTCAGATTACTATAAACAACATGAGAAGATCAAAGACGACCTAGGTTCTCTGATGTCTGATGAGCTAATCTCATTTGAGTCTGATCTTGCCAAAAATGCTGCCTTGCTAGATGGTTCTAAACTAAAATCCAAAACCCTCCAAGGCGAAATTGATGAGACTGACTCTAAGATACCCAAACTGATTTTGGAAATTGAGCAAAAATTAAGGCAGTTCTCAAACATACACTATGTCCTTCTGACCTCCTAAAATTAAATTAGTTTGACGTTGGAGTGCTGTTATGTTATTTAAAAGGAAAAAATTTGAACGCAAAGTATTGATAAAAAAGGATGTCCTTGACAGCATTCTCTCTTTTTGCCAGATGAAGCATCCCAATGAAGGAATTCTGATCTTAAAAGGAAAGTCAAAAAATGGGGAAATAACGATAAACGGTCTGGTAATTCCTCCCTTTAGTGAGACCGGGCCTACTTTTGCAGGTTTTCCACATTCGTTTCTGCCCTTTGATATGAGCTATGTCGGGATTGTCCATTCTCATCCTAGCGGTTCAGCAGAGCCGTCTGTAACTGACTTGCATAATTTCTTTGGACTAGTCTCAGTAATTGTAAAATCCCCCTACAATGACGATTCTATTTTTGCGTGGGACAGTAATGGCAACTCAATCCCGCTTTTGATTGATTAAATTTTAAAATTCTGGTATTTTTTTTTAAGAAAATCACCCATCCTGCAGTCTTGCTTATAAACTCGGGGGGGGGGCATGCCAAAATGATCAAAGGTTTTATTAATGTCGTTTTTACTGTAAATTTATTCATATGGTTAGTATTACAAGTATTAAATCCAAATCTAAACGGGAATTTGGAGCACTAGCAGTAGCGATAGCCGTACTTGCCGTGCTCTTTTCGCCATATCCTGGAATTGATGCTGTAACCATATCCCTTACTGATAATGAAATTTTTGTCGATTTTACCAACGGCGTGCTTGCCGATATTGATGACATACTGTCAATAGAGCTTAGTATTAGTGATCCTGCCACCAATGATGGCCTGACTTTGCCACCCACTCCTGCAACTCTGACAAGTCTTGTAGGTACATCTGCCAATATTTCCTCTGCCACTGATTTTGCAGTTGATCAAAGCGGAGACTATGTTATTGCTGATAATGGCAATGGCAAGCTGATTGGACTAAGTGCAAACGGCACAGAGTCTGATATTGCAGATATTCCAAATATAATTGCAGTTGCAAATCAGCCTGGCGGTACTGGCAATCTTGTTGTAGCAACATCTGATGGTGTCATATCCCAGGTAAGTCCGGATGGCACTGTAACTGAACTTGAAGATACTGCTACTGGCATAACTGATATGATAGTTGATGGTGCAGGCAACTATGTTACAGTTAACTCTAATACTAATACACCACAGGGCAATGCATTTGATGTTGTAGAGTCAGCAACTGGCAGCTATGTTTATGTTTCTAATGCTGGAACCGGTGGCACCCTGTACCAAGTAGATGCAGGTGATACTGTAACTGTTATTGCAACTGGCATAACTAATGATAATACAGATCCTCTCGCCGTCAAGATTGCCTCAAACGGAGACTATGTCGTAGCTGGCGGCTCATCAATTACCAGAGTAACTCCATCTGGCGATGTCACTGTTGTAATAGATGATGTCGGCTTTGTCATTCATGATTTATTTGTTGGCAGCAGCAACAACAACCGCATCACCGTGATGGGCAGTGCAGGCCAGCTATCCCTGGTTCTGCCAGGCTCTGCATTCAATCCCGAAATCTCTCCTGATGATCTCTCAGTCCTCAGAGTGGTTCTCAACCCCGGTGACTCTGATGAGGTCGTTGCATTCTTTGATTTGTTTGGCAACCGTCTCTCAAATGCCCTTGCTGCCAACTTTGGACAGACAGCAGACGTTGAGGGTAAAATTGTGGCATTGAACTTTAATGGCATTACCAGTACGCTAAGTAGCGGTTTGGGCACCGGTCCTTCCGGTTATGGATACAGCTCATCATCTGACCCGCTTGCTCAGGACGTAAAAGCAAATTACGATATCAAAGTCAATTCTGGACTGCTAAAAGAGGGAGATAACACCATTCAAATTGATATCCTGCCATCTGTATCATCGCCACCTGATGATATTACCACATTCACGTCTACCTTTACAAATAATATTACCGGAACCGCAGCTGAGATCAATGTCCCAGTCGGAAGCGATGATGGCGGAGTAACATTTACACCATCTTCTGATTTGAGTACCCTCAACGTCATATCTAACACACTGCCTGGTACCATTGCTGCCAGTGATGGACAGCTGCTTGACTTTACCACTGCTCCAACGTTTGATGATCAGGGCGGAGTCAAGAGCGTGAGAGTCTCTGATTCTGCTGTAAATATTACTTCTGATGTCTCTTCTGCAACAGTATCTGTTAGTTATCCTGACGGCATAATCGTAAGCGGCTCATCTGATGACTGGGCAGGCACCATAACTGTTCCATCTGTCTCTACTGCTGCTCCACCAAGTCCGGACAATGATGTGACAGGACTTGTATTCTCAGTCGGTGATGGCAACAATAGATTGACATTTGATCAGGCAGTCAGGTTACTGTTGCCTGGACAGGCAGGGCAGGATGGTGCCTTTTTCTCAGGAGAAGATGCTGATGGACTTGTGGTATCACGACCGCTAACTGAGTGCTCGTTTGTTCCTGTCAATCAAGACAATGCCAATACTAATCTTGCAGCTGGCACTGCGTTGGAATCCTGTTTTACTCGTGCAGGCTCTGATATGATAATCTGGACCACACACTTTAGCTCATTTGGCTCATTTTCTGCCTCTGGACCTGCCTCAACTGTACTTTTGAGCACAACTGCCAACCCAATCAGCAACCTTGACACAATATCATTTACTGCAACATTTAGCGGGAATGTTACTGACTTTGAACTAGGTGACATTACAGTAACTGGTACTGCCAACGGCGGCACTCCCGTAGCATCCAACCTTACAGGATCTGGCACCGAATACACCTTTGATGTTGTTCGCGGCACCACAGACGGAACCGTAACCGTATCCATTGCTGCAGGAACTGTAACCAGCGGTGGTGTTGGGGTTACTGCATCAAACGAGGTCACAGTTGAGATTGATACCAAGATACCAACCGTATCATTAATTCACCCCCGTTATGCCAACTCTAACACACTAACATTTGGCGTAGTATTTGCCGAGACTGTCTTTGGATTCAATGAAGCTGAATTTTCACTAGCCGGTGTTCAGGCAACCAACCTTAGGGGATCTGACAGGAATTACCAATTTGATATCGTGCACAGCTTTACTGATGGCACTTTTAGTCCAAGCCTACCATCAAATGTAGCATTTGATGCGGCAGGCAACGGTAATGGTCCCTCTTCTATAATACAAATTACCCTTGACTTTACGCCCCCAACTCCAAGCATCACAACTACTGCATCCACACTTACCAACGCTGAGACCGTACCCTTTAAAGTAAACTTTGATGAGGATGTTCCAAGCTTTGAGCTAGATGACATTACAGTAACTGGTACTGCAAACGGCGGAAGTCCCGCAGCATCCAACCTTGTAGGATCTGGCAGTGTATACACCTTTGATGTTGCTCGCGGTACCACAGACGGAACCGTAACCGTATCCATAGATGCAGATATGCTAACAGACCTTGCAGGCAACAACAATGTGGCCTCCCCCAGTTCTGTTACTGTCACAATAGACACTGATAATCCGGGCATAACTGCCGTACCTGCCAATGGCACCATCACCAATTCCAATCCTGTAGAATTTACCATAACCCTTACTGAGAATGTTGTTGAGGACTTGACATCAGGAGACATTACAGTAACTGGTACTGCCAACGGCGGCACTCCTGCTATATCCAGCTTTGAGGGCTCTGGCAATACATACACCTTTGATGTTGCTCGAGGCTCGACAGACGGAACCGTAACTGTGTCAATAGCAGCAGATACAATAACTGATGCTGCAGGCAACACCAACGAGGCATTTGCTACTACTGTTACAATAGATACTACTGTCTCCAACTTTTTGCCACCGGTTCCAGCAGTACCACCCGTTATAACCCTAGAGCGCCCCACATTAACTCCTCCAACATTCTCTCTAGATGATCACTTTACAGACCCCGACGGTGATACGCTTTCATACACCATCACGACAGAAGACTGTGGCGCACGAATAACACAAGAGTCCAACGGCGGCATATTTGAGTTTCTTCCCTTCTTTGTACATACATGTACCATCTCCTTTGACATTTCTGATGGAACCGATGCCAGCACTGGCGGGGCATATGCAGTCACCATAATAGTAGAATTTGATCCTATACCAACCATAATAACTGATCTCAACATTGAGGTACAGCCAGACCAATCTCGTACAGTCGTCTTAGATGTCAATGAACTCTTTGAAGACAACAAGGAACTAGCATTTTCGGCTACTGGCCATGAGTCAAATGACTGCACATCTGCCATAATAACCGTACAAGATCCTCCCACCACGCTAAGCTTTGATCCAAATGATGATTCAGCAGAGCAATGTGAGGTACGTGTTCGTGTCAATGACGGCAACAGAGATGATGCCATCTATGATATCACGATACAGTATGTGTCTGCTGTTACAGTATCTCTGAGCACGACTGCCAATCCAATCACCAACCTTGAGACCATACCATTTACTGCAACATTTGGCAGTGACGTCACAGGATTCGTACAGTCTGATATTGTCGTGGCAATTAACGGAACCGAAACACCCAACCTGATATCTGCATTTAGTGGAAACGGTACTGACTATGCCTTTACAGTCACACACGGCATCGCCACACAAGGTGAACTAACAGTAACAATACCTGACGGTGCGGTAGCAGGGGGCAACACGGCAAGTACCACTACACTCACAGTGGACAGAATAGTTCCAACCGTATCCATTACGCCCATCAATGGCACCATCACTGCTGATGACCCAGTAACATTTACTGCAACATTCAGTGAGGATGTCCAGAACTTTATCCTAGATGATATTACAGTAACAGGTACTGCAAACGGCACCAATCCGACAGCGGCCAACTTTGTAACAGTTAATGCCCGCACATACACCTTTGATGTTGCTCGAGGCTCGACAGACGGAACCGTAACTGTGTCAATAGCAGCAGATACAATAACTGATGCTGCAGGCAACACCAACGAGGCATTTGCTACTACTGTCACAATAGACACCACTGTCTCCAACTCTTTGCCACCGGTTCCAGCAGTACGACCAATAATAAACGGAGGTATTCCAGTACTGAATCCTATAACCTTCTCTTTGGATGACCACTTTGTAGACCCCGAAGGTGATCCGCTAACGTATATTGACATAGCAAGTGGAGCCTGCTCTGGAGGTGTACGTCATGAAAGCGGCACAATATCGTTTACTCCTTTCAGTCCACAGGAATGTACAATCACCTTTAACATTTCTGATGGTAAAGATACCAGTACTGGCAGCCCATATGCAGTCGATATAGTAGTCACGCTAAATAATGCGCCTGTTGTAATAGGCGATCTCACAATTAACGTGCAGCCACACGAATCCCGCATAGTCACCCTAGATGTCACTGAGATCTTTGAGGATGAGGATGGGGATCAACTGCTATTTGTTGATAACAGTCCTGCATCACTGGACTGTACAGATTCCACAGTCACCTTTGGTGATCCTGCCACCACAATTACCTTTGATCCAGTTGATAATTTAGCAGAGCAATGTAACATACGTCTTAGTATAAGTGACAATCACCGTATTGCCGACCATCTATTCACAATAAACTATCTGCTTAACCCAACAGTATCCCTGAGCACAACTGCCAATCCAGTCACCAGCTCTACTACAATACCATTTACGGCAACATTTAGCGGGAATGTTACTGACTTTGAACTAGGTGACATTACGGTAACGGGTACTGCCAACGGCGGCACTCCAGCAGCATCCAACCTTGCAGGTTCTGGCACCGAATACACCTTTGATGTTGTTCGCGGCACCACAGACGGAACCGTAACTGTATCCATAGCTGCAGGAACTGTAACCAGCTTTGGCAATGACGTTACTGCATCAAATGAGATCACAGTTGAGATTGATACTGCGAGACCAACTGCAGCGTTGAGTGCACCTAGCATCACCAACTCTACTACAATACCATTTACAGTAACATTTAGCGAGGATGTCACGGGATTCACTGATGCTGACTTTGCACTAGGCGGCATTAATGCAACCAACATTCAGACAGTTGATGCCCGCACATACACCTTTGATATAGTGCACAGCGAGGATGATGCCACTATATCTGGCACCCTGCCAGAAAATCTGGCAGTTGATGCAGCAGAGAACGGTAATTTGGCATCTGACTCAATATCTGTTATAGTAGACCGCATACGCCCAACACCAACCATCACAACTACTACATCCACAGTTATCAACGCTGATACCGTACCATTTACAGTAACATTTGATGAGAATGTCAATGACTTTGTGATAGCTGACATTACAGTAACGGGCACTGCCAACAACGGCACCCTCACAGCAACTGACTTTGTAGCAGTTGATGCCAGCACATACACCTTTAACGTTGCAGGCATATCTTCTGATGGAGACGTAACTGTATCCATTGCAGCAGATGTGGCAACAGACCTTGCAGGCAACAACAATGTGGCCTCCCCCAGTTCTGTTACTGTTACAATAGACACCACTGTCTCCAACTCTTTGCCACCGGTTCCAGCAGTACGACCAATAATAAACGGAGGTATTCCAGTACTGAATCCTATAACCTTCTCTTTGGATGACCACTTTGTAGACCCCGAAGGTGATCCGCTAACGTATATTGACATAGCAAGTGGAGCCTGCTCTGGAGGTGTACGTCATGAAAGCGGCACAATATCGTTTACTCCTTTCAGTCCACAGGAATGTACAATCACCTTTAACATTTCTGATGGTAAAGATACCAGTACTGGCAGCCCATATGCAGTCGATATAGTAGTCACGCTAAATAATGCGCCTGTTGTAATAGGCGATCTCACAATTAACGTGCAGCCACACGAATCCCGCATAGTCACCCTAGATGTCACTGAGATCTTTGAGGATGAGGATGGGGATCAACTGCTATTTGTTGATAACAGTCCTGCATCACTGGACTGTACAGATTCCACAGTCACCTTTGGTGATCCTGCCACCACAATTACCTTTGATCCAGTTGATAATTCAGCAGAGCAATGTAACATACGTCTTAGTATAAGTGACAATCACCGTATTGCCGACCATCTATTCACAATAAACTATCTGCTTAACCCAACAGTATCCCTGAGCACAACTGCCAATCCAGTCACCAGCTCTACTACAATACCATTTACGGCAACATTTAGCGGGAATGTTACTGACTTTGAACTAGGTGACATTACGGTAACGGGTACTGCCAACGGCGGCACTCCAGCAGCATCCAACCTTGCAGGTTCTGGCACCGAATACACCTTTGATGTTGTTCGCGGCACCACAGACGGAACCGTAACTGTATCCATAGCTGCAGGAACTGTAACCAGCTTTGGCAATGACGTTACTGCATCAAATGAGATCACAGTTGAGATTGATACTGCGAGACCAACTGCAGCGTTGAGTGCACCTAGCATCACCAACTCTACTACAATACCATTTACAGTAACATTTAGCGAGGATGTCACGGGATTCACTGATGCTGACTTTGCACTAGGCGGCATTAATGCAACCAACATTCAGACAGTTGATGCCCGCACATACACCTTTGATATAGTGCACAGCGAGGATGATGCCACTATATCTGGCACCCTGCCAGAAAATCTGGCAGTTGATGCAGCAGAGAACGGTAATTTGGCATCTGACTCAATATCTGTTATAGTAGACCGCATACGCCCAACACCAACCATCACAACTACTACATCCACAGTTATCAACGCTGATACCGTACCATTTACAGTAACATTTGATGAGAATGTCAATGACTTTGTGATAGCTGACATTACAGTAACGGGCACTGCCAACAACGGCACCCTCACAGCAACTGACTTTGTAGCAGTTGATGCCAGCACATACACCTTTAACGTTGCAGGCATATCTTCTGATGGAGACGTAACTGTATCCATTGCAGCAGATGTGGCAACAGACCTTGCAGGCAACAACAATGTGGCCTCCCCCAGTTCTGTTACTGTTACAATAGACACCACTGTCTCCAACTCTTTGCCACCGGTTCCAGCAGTACGACCAATAATAAACGGAGGTATTCCAGTACTGAATCCTATAACCTTCTCTTTGGATGACCACTTTGTAGACCCCGAAGGTGATCCGCTAACGTATATTGACATAGCAAGTGGAGCCTGCTCTGGAGGTGTACGTCATGAAAGCGGCACAATATCGTTTACTCCTTTCAGTCCACAGGAATGTACAATCACCTTTAACATTTCTGATGGTAAAGATACCAGTACTGGCAGCCCATATGCAGTCGATATAGTAGTCACGCTAAATAATGCGCCTGTTGTAATAGGCGATCTCACAATTAACGTGCAGCCACACGAATCCCGCATAGTCACCCTAGATGTCACTGAGATCTTTGAGGATGAGGATGGGGATCAACTGCTATTTGTTGATAACAGTCCTGCATCACTGGACTGTACAGATTCCACAGTCACCTTTGGTGATCCTGCCACCACAATTACCTTTGATCCAGTTGATAATTCAGCAGAGCAATGTAACATACGTCTTAGTATAAGTGACGATCACCGTATTGCCGACCATCTATTCACAATAAACTATCTGCTTAACCCAACAGTATCCCTGAGCACAACTGCCAATCCAGTCACCAACTCTACTACAATACCATTTACGGCAACATTTAGCGGGAATGTTACTGACTTTGAACTAGGTGACATTACGGTAACGGGTACTGCCAACGGCGGCACTCCAGCAGCATCCAACCTTGCAGGTTCTGGCACCGAATACACCTTTGATGTTGTTCGCGGCACCACAGACGGAACCGTAACTGTATCCATAGCTGCAGGAACTGTAACCAGCTTTGGCAATGACGTTACTGCATCAAATGAGATCACAGTTGAGATTGATACTGCGAGACCAACTGCAGCGTTGAGTGCACCTAGCATCACCAACTCTACTACAATACCATTTACAGTAACATTTAGCGAGGATGTCACGGGATTCACTGATGCTGACTTTGCACTAGGCGGCATTAATGCAACCAACATTCAGACAGTTGATGCCCGCACATACACCTTTGATATAGTGCACAGCGAGGATGATGCCACTATATCTGGCACCCTGCCAGAAAATCTGGCAGTTGATGCAGCAGAGAACGGTAATTTGGCATCTGACTCAATATCTGTTATAGTAGACCGCATACGCCCAACACCAACCATCACAACTACTACATCCACAGTTATCAACGCTGATACCGTACCATTTACAGTAACATTTGATGAGAATGTCAATGACTTTGTGATAGCTGACATTACAGTAACGGGCACTGCCAACAACGGCACCCTCACAGCAACTGACTTTGTAGCAGTTGATGCCAGCACATACACCTTTAACGTTGCAGGCATATCTTCTGATGGAGACGTAACTGTATCCATTGCAGCAGATGTGGCAACAGACCTTGCAGGCAACAACAATGTGGCCTCCCCCAGTTCTGTTACTGTTACAATAGACACCACTGTCTCCAACTCTTTGCCACCGGTTCCAGCAGTACGACCAATAATAAACGGAGGTATTCCAGTACTGAATCCTATAACCTTCTCTTTGGATGACCACTTTGTAGACCCCGAAGGTGATCCGCTAACGTATATTGACATAGCAAGTGGAGCCTGCTCTGGAGGTGTACGTCATGAAAGCGGCACAATATCGTTTACTCCTTTCAGTCCACAGGAATGTACAATCACCTTTAACATTTCTGATGGTAAAGATACCAGTACTGGCAGCCCATATGCAGTCGATATAGTAGTCACGCTAAATAATGCGCCTGTTGTAATAGGCGATCTCACAATTAACGTGCAGCCACACGAATCCCGCATAGTCACCCTAGATGTCACTGAGATCTTTGAGGATGAGGATGGGGATCAACTGCTATTTGTTGATAACAGTCCTGCATCACTGGACTGTACAGATTCCACAGTCACCTTTGGTGATCCTGCCACCACAATTACCTTTGATCCAGTTGATAATTCAGCAGAGCAATGTAACATACGTCTTAGTATAAGTGACGATCACCGTATTGCCGACCATCTATTCACAATAAACTATCTGCTTAACCCAACAGTATCCCTGAGCACAACTGCCAATCCAGTCACCAACTCTACTACAATACCATTTACGGCAACATTTAGCGGGAATGTTACTGACTTTGAACTAGGTGACATTACGGTAACGGGTACTGCCAACGGCGGCACTCCAGCAGCATCCAACCTTGCAGGTTCTGGCACCGAATACACCTTTGATGTTGTTCGCGGCACCACAGACGGAACCGTAACTGTATCCATAGCTGCAGGAACTGTAACCAGCTTTGGCAATGACGTTACTGCATCAAATGAGATCACAGTTGAGATTGATACTGCGAGACCAACTGCAGCGTTGAGTGCACCTAGCATCACCAACTCTACTACAATACCATTTACAGTAACATTTAGCGAGGATGTCACGGGATTCACTGATGCTGACTTTGCACTAGGCGGCATTAATGCAACCAACATTCAGACAGTTGATGCCCGCACATACACCTTTGATATAGTGCACAGCGAGGATGATGCCACTATATCTGGCACCCTGCCAGAAAATCTGGCAGTTGATGCAGCAGAGAACGGTAATTTGGCATCTGACTCAATATCTGTTATAGTAGACCGCATACGCCCAACACCAACCATCACAACTACTACATCCACAGTTATCAACGCTGATACCGTACCATTTACAGTAACATTTGATGAGAATGTCAATGACTTTGTGATAGCTGACATTACAGTAACGGGCACTGCCAACAACGGCACCCTCACAGCAACTGACTTTGTAGCAGTTGATGCCAGCACATACACCTTTAACGTTGCAGGCATATCTTCTGATGGAGACGTAACTGTATCCATTGCAGCAGATGTGGCAACAGACCTTGCAGGCAACAACAATGTGGCCTCCCCCAGTTCTGTTACTGTTACAATAGACACCACTGTCTCCAACTCTTTGCCACCGGTTCCAGCAGTACGACCAATAATAAACGGAGGTATTCCAGTACTGAATCCTATAACCTTCTCTTTGGATGACCACTTTGTAGACCCCGAAGGTGATCCGCTAACGTATATTGACATAGCAAGTGGAGCCTGCTCTGGAGGTGTACGTCATGAAAGCGGCACAATATCGTTTACTCCTTTCAGTCCACAGGAATGTACAATCACCTTTAACATTTCTGATGGTAAAGATACCAGTACTGGCAGCCCATATGCAGTCGATATAGTAGTCACGCTAAATAATGCGCCTGTTGTAATAGGCGATCTCACAATTAACGTGCAGCCACACGAATCCCGCATAGTCACCCTAGATGTCACTGAGATCTTTGAGGATGAGGATGGGGATCAACTGCTATTTGTTGATAACAGTCCTGCATCACTGGACTGTACAGATTCCACAGTCACCTTTGGTGATCCTGCCACCACAATTACCTTTGATCCAGTTGATAATTCAGCAGAGCAATGTAACATACGTCTTAGTATAAGTGACAATCACCGTATTGCCGACCATCTATTCACAATAAACTATCTGCTTAACCCAACAGTATCCCTGAGCACAACTGCCAATCCAGTCACCAGCTCTACTACAATACCATTTACGGCAACATTTAGCGGGAATGTTACTGACTTTGAACTAGGTGACATTACGGTAACGGGTACTGCCAACGGCGGCACTCCAGCAGCATCCAACCTTGCAGGTTCTGGCACCGAATACACCTTTGATGTTGTTCGCGGCACCACAGACGGAACCGTAACTGTATCCATAGCTGCAGGAACTGTAACCAGCTTTGGCAATGACGTTACTGCATCAAATGAGATCACAGTTGAGATTGATACTGCGAGACCAACTGCAGCGTTGAGTGCACCTAGCATCACCAACTCTACTACAATACCATTTACAGTAACATTTAGCGAGGATGTCACGGGATTCACTGATGCTGACTTTGCACTAGGCGGCATTAATGCAACCAACATTCAGACAGTTGATGCCCGCACATACACCTTTGATATAGTGCACAGCGAGGATGATGCCACTATATCTGGCACCCTGCCAGAAAATCTGGCAGTTGATGCAGCAGAGAACGGTAATTTGGCATCTGACTCAATATCTGTTATAGTAGACCGCATACGCCCAACACCAACCATCACAACTACTACATCCACAGTTATCAACGCTGATACCGTACCATTTACAGTAACATTTGATGAGAATGTCAATGACTTTGTGATAGCTGACATTACAGTAACGGGCACTGCCAACAACGGCACCCTCACAGCAACTGACTTTGTAGCAGTTGATGCCAGCACATACACCTTTAACGTTGCAGGCATATCTTCTGATGGAGACGTAACTGTATCCATTGCAGCAGATGTGGCAACAGACCTTGCAGGCAACAACAATGTGGCCTCCCCCAGTTCTGTTACTGTTACAATAGACACCACTGTCTCCAACTCTTTGCCACCGGTTCCAGCAGTACGACCAATAATAAACGGAGGTATTCCAGTACTGAATCCTATAACCTTCTCTTTGGATGACCACTTTGTAGACCCCGAAGGTGATCCGCTAACGTATATTGACATAGCAAGTGGAGCCTGCTCTGGAGGTGTACGTCATGAAAGCGGCACAATATCGTTTACTCCTTTCAGTCCACAGGAATGTACAATCACCTTTAACATTTCTGATGGTAAAGATACCAGTACTGGCAGCCCATATGCAGTCGATATAGTAGTCACGCTAAATAATGCGCCTGTTGTAATAGGCGATCTCACAATTAACGTGCAGCCACACGAATCCCGCATAGTCACCCTAGATGTCACTGAGATCTTTGAGGATGAGGATGGGGATCAACTGCTATTTGTTGATAACAGTCCTGCATCACTGGACTGTACAGATTCCACAGTCACCTTTGGTGATCCTGCCACCACAATTACCTTTGATCCAGTTGATAATTCAGCAGAGCAATGTAACATACGTCTTAGTATAAGTGACGATCACCGTATTGCCGACCATCTATTCACAATAAACTATCTGCTTAACCCAACAGTATCCCTGAGCACAACTGCCAATCCAGTCACCAACTCTACTACAATACCATTTACGGCAACATTTAGCGGGAATGTTACTGACTTTGAACTAGGTGACATTACGGTAACGGGTACTGCCAACGGCGGCACTCCAGCAGCATCCAACCTTGCAGGTTCTGGCACCGAATACACCTTTGATGTTGTTCGCGGCACCACAGACGGAACCGTAACTGTATCCATAGCTGCAGGAACTGTAACCAGCTTTGGCAATGACGTTACTGCATCAAATGAGATCACAGTTGAGATTGATACTGCGAGACCAACTGCAGCGTTGAGTGCACCTAGCATCACCAACTCTACTACAATACCATTTACAGTAACATTTAGCGAGGATGTCACGGGATTCACTGATGCTGACTTTGCACTAGGCGGCATTAATGCAACCAACATTCAGACAGTTGATGCCCGCACATACACCTTTGATATAGTGCACAGCGAGGATGATGCCACTATATCTGGCACCCTGCCAGAAAATCTGGCAGTTGATGCAGCAGAGAACGGTAATTTGGCATCTGACTCAATATCTGTTATAGTAGACCGCATACGCCCAACACCAACCATCACAACTACTACATCCACAGTTATCAACGCTGATACCGTACCATTTACAGTAACATTTGATGAGAATGTCAATGACTTTGTGATAGCTGACATTACAGTAACGGGCACTGCCAACAACGGCACCCTCACAGCAACTGACTTTGTAGCAGTTGATGCCAGCACATACACCTTTAACGTTGCAGGCATATCTTCTGATGGAGACGTAACTGTATCCATTGCAGCAGATGTGGCAACAGACCTTGCAGGCAACAACAATGTGGCCTCCCCCAGTTCTGTTACTGTTACAATAGACACCACTGTCTCCAACTCTTTGCCACCGGTTCCAGCAGTACGACCAATAATAAACGGAGGTATTCCAGTACTGAATCCTATAACCTTCTCTTTGGATGACCACTTTGTAGACCCCGAAGGTGATCCGCTAACGTATATTGACATAGCAAGTGGAGCCTGCTCTGGAGGTGTACGTCATGAAAGCGGCACAATATCGTTTACTCCTTTCAGTCCACAGGAATGTACAATCACCTTTAACATTTCTGATGGTAAAGATACCAGTACTGGCAGCCCATATGCAGTCGATATAGTAGTCACGCTAAATAATGCGCCTGTTGTAATAGGCGATCTCACAATTAACGTGCAGCCACACGAATCCCGCATAGTCACCCTAGATGTCACTGAGATCTTTGAGGATGAGGATGGGGATCAACTGCTATTTGTTGATAACAGTCCTGCATCACTGGACTGTACAGATTCCACAGTCACCTTTGGTGATCCTGCCACCACAATTACCTTTGATCCAGTTGATAATTCAGCAGAGCAATGTAACATACGTCTTAGTATAAGTGACGATCACCGTATTGCCGACCATCTATTCACAATAAACTATCTGCTTAACCCAACAGTATCCCTGAGCACAACTGCCAATCCAGTCACCAACTCTACTACAATACCATTTACGGCAACATTTAGCGGGAATGTTACTGACTTTGAACTAGGTGACATTACGGTAACGGGTACTGCCAACGGCGGCACTCCAGCAGCATCCAACCTTGCAGGTTCTGGCACCGAATACACCTTTGATGTTGTTCGCGGCACCACAGACGGAACCGTAACTGTATCCATAGCTGCAGGAACTGTAACCAGCTTTGGCAATGACGTTACTGCATCAAATGAGATCACAGTTGAGATTGATACTGCGAGACCAACTGCAGCGTTGAGTGCACCTAGCATCACCAACTCTACTACAATACCATTTACAGTAACATTTAGCGAGGATGTCACGGGATTCACTGATGCTGACTTTGCACTAGGCGGCATTAATGCAACCAACATTCAGACAGTTGATGCCCGCACATACACCTTTGATATAGTGCACAGCGAGGATGATGCCACTATATCTGGCACCCTGCCAGAAAATCTGGCAGTTGATGCAGCAGAGAACGGTAATTTGGCATCTGACTCAATATCTGTTATAGTAGACCGCATACGCCCAACACCAACCATCACAACTACTACATCCACAGTTATCAACGCTGATACCGTACCATTTACAGTAACATTTGATGAGAATGTCAATGACTTTGTGATAGCTGACATTACAGTAACGGGCACTGCCAACAACGGCACCCTCACAGCAACTGACTTTGTAGCAGTTGATGCCAGCACATACACCTTTAACGTTGCAGGCATATCTTCTGATGGAGACGTAACTGTATCCATTGCAGCAGATGTGGCAACAGACCTTGCAGGCAACAACAATGTGGCCTCCCCCAGTTCTGTTACTGTCACAATAGACACCACTGTCCCAACCGTAACCATTACACCTGCTGATGGCACTCGCACCAGTGATAATCCAGTAACATTTACTGCAACCTTTAGCGAGGATGTCCAGAACTTTGAGCTAGGTGACATTACAGTAACAGGCACTGTCAACGGCACCAATCCGGCAGCAACCAACTTTGCAACAGTTGATGCCCGCACATACACCTTTGATGTTGCTCGAGGCTCATCAGACGGAACCGTAATTCCATCCATTGCAGCAGGCGTGGCAACAGACCTTGCAGGCAACTCCAACACTGCATCTGCCCCAGTTACCGTCACAATAGACACTGAAGCTCTAACAGTCTCTGTAACTACAACTGCAGGCGACACCACCAACCTTGCTACGGTACCCTTTACAGTAACCTTTGGCAAAGCTGTTGAGGACTTTGAGCTAGCTGACATTACAGTAGAAGGCACCGCAAACGGCGGCACCCTTACAGCATCCAACTTTGCAGCAGTTGATGCCCGCACATACACCTTTAACGTTGCAGGCATAGCTTCTGACGGAACCGTAATTGTATCCATTGCAGCAGATGTGGCAACAGATGACGCAGAGAACACCAATGTGGCATCTGCCCCAGTTACAGTCACAATAGACACCATTGTCCCAACCGTAATCATTACACCTGCTGATGGCACTCGTACCAGTGATAATCCAGTAACATTTACTGCAACATTCAGTGAGGATGTCCAGAACTTTATCCTAGCTGACATTACAGTAACAGGCACTGTCAACGGCACCAATCCGGCAGCAACCAACTTTGCAACAGTTAATGCCCGCACATACACCTTTGATGTTGCTCGAGGCTCATCAGACGGAACCGTAATTCCATCCATTGCAGCAGATGTGGCAACAGACCTTGCAGGCAACTCCAACACTGCATCTGCCCCAGTTACCGTCACAATAGACACTGAAGCTCTAATAGTCTCTGTAACTACAACTGCAGGCGACAACACTAACCTTGATACGGTACCATTTACAGTAACCTTCAACAAGCCAGTTGCAGACTTTGAGCTATCTGACATTACAGTAACGGGCACTGCCAACGACGGCACTCCAGCAGCATCAAACCTTGCAGGATCTGGTAACCAATACACCTTTGATGTAGTACGCGGAAACTCAGACGGAACCGTGATCGTATCCATAGCAGCAGATGTGGCAACAGATGCCGCAGGCAACCTCAATACTGCATTTACCTCAATTACCGTCACAATAGACACTGAAGCTCTAACAGCAACTGTAGCTACAACTGCAGGTGAGAGCACTAACCTTGATACGGTACCATTTACAGTAACCTTCAACAAGGCAGTTGAGGGCTTTGAGCTAGCTGACATTACAGTAACTGGTACTGCCAACAACGGCACCCTCACAGCATCCGGCTTTGTAGGAGATGATGCCCGCACATACACCTTTAACGTTGCAGACATAGCTTCTGACGGAACCGTAATTGCATCAATTGCAGCAGGTGTGGCAACAGATGCCGCAGGCAACCTCAACACGGCATCTACCCAAGTTACAGTCACAGTAGACACCACTGATCTAACAGTATCTGTAGCTACAACTGCAGGCGATAACACCAATCTTACTACAATACCATTTACAGTAACCTTCAACAAGGATGTTGCAGACTTTGAGCTAGCTGACATTACAGTAGCAGGTACTGCCAACGACGGCACTCCAGCAGCATCCAACCTTGCAGGATCTGGTGCTGATTACACCTTTGATGTATTGCGCGGAACCTCTGACGGAACCGTAACCGTATCCATAGATGCAGATGTGGCAACAGATGCCGCAGGTAACTCCAATCTTGCATCCTCAAGTTCTGCTGCTGTTACAATAGACACCACTGACCTAACAGCCTCTATAGCTACAACTGCAGGCGAGAACACTAACCTTGATACGGTACCATTTACAGTAACCTTCAACAAGGCAGTTGAGGACTTTGAGCTAGCTGACATTACAGTAACTGGTACTGCCAACAACGGCACCCTCACAGCATCCGGCTTTGTAGGAGATGATGCCCGCACATACACCTTTAACGTTGCAGACATAGCTTCTGACGGAACCGTAATTGCATCAATTGCAGCAGGTGTGGCAACAGATGCCGCAGGCAACCTCAACACGGCATCTACCCAAGTTACAGTCACAGTAGACACCACTGATCTAACAGTATCTGTAGCTACAACTGCAGGCGATAACACCAATCTTACTACAATACCATTTACAGTAACCTTCAACAAGGATGTTGCAGACTTTGAGCTAGCTGACATTACAGTAGCAGGTACTGCCAACGACGGCACTCCAGCAGCATCCAACCTTGTAGGATCTGGTGCTCAATACACCTTTGATGTATTGCGCGGAACCTCAGACGGAACCGTAACCGTATCAATTGCAGCAGATGTGGCAACAGATGCCGCAGGCAACTCCAATCTTGCATCCCCAAGTTCTGCTGCTGTTACAATAGACACCACTGACCTAACAGTATCTGTAGCTACAACTGCAGACGAGAACACCGCCCTTGCTACGGTACCATTTACAGTAACCTTCAACAAGGCAGTTGAGGACTTTGACGCAAGTGACATTACAGTAACGGGTACTGCCAACGACGGCACCCCAGCAGCATCAAACCTTGCAGGATCTGGTACTGATTACACCTTTGATGTATTGCGCGGAACCTCAGACGGAACCGTAACCGTATCAATTGCAGCAGATGTAGCAACAGATATCGCAGGCAACCTCAACACGGCATCTACCCAAGTTACAGTCACAGTAGACACCACAGCCCCAACCGTAATCATTACTCCTGATGATGGCACCACCACCAGTGATGACCCAGTAACGTTTACTGCAACATTCAGTGAGGATGTCCAGAACTTTGTGCTAGCTGATATTACGATAACTGGCACTGCCAACGGCACCAATCCGACAGCAGCCAACTTTACAACAGTTGATGCCCGCACATACAACTTTGATGTTGCTCGAGGCTCATCAGACGGAACCGTAATTGCATCCATAGCAGCAGGCGTGGCAACAGACCTTGCAGCCAACCCCAACGAGGCATCTGCACCAGTTACTGTCACAATAGACACCGTTCGCCCAACAGTCACTCTGAGTTCAAATGCAGGTGCCAACACCAATTCTAATACAATAACATTTACTGCAACCTTTAGCAGGGATGTTGTTCCAATTACCACAACTGACATTACAATAGAAGGCGATGCCAACGGCGGCACTCTCACAGCAACCAACATTCAGACAGTTGATGCCAGCACATACACCTTTGATGTTGCAGGCATAGCTTCTGACGGAACAGTAATTGCATCCATTGCAGCAGGTGTAACAACAGACTTAGCAGGCAACTCCAACACTGCATCTACCCAAGTTACCGTCACAGTAGACACCACTGACCTAACAGCAACTGTAACTACAACTGCAGGCGATAACACCAACCTTGATACGGTACCATTTACAGTAACCTTCAACAAGGCAGTTGAGGACTTTGAGCTAGTTGACATTACAGTAACGGGCACTGTCAACGGTAGCGCTCCAGTAGCATCAAACCTTGCAGGATCTGGTGCTCAATACACCTTTGATGTAGTACGCGGAAGCTCAGACGGAACCGTGATTGTATCCATAGCATCAGATGTGGCAACAGATGCCGCAGGCAACCTCAATACTGCATCTGCACCAGTTACCGTCACAATAGACTCTGAAGCTCTAACAGTATCTGTAACTACAACTGCAGGCGAGAACACCAATCTTGATACGGTACCATTTACAGTAACCTTCAACAAGCCAGTTGCAGACTTTGAGCTAGCTGACATTACAGTAACGGGCACTGTCAACGGTAGCGCTCCAGCAGCATCCAACCTTGTAGGATCTGGTGCTCAATACACCTTTGATGTATTGCGCGGAACCTCAGACGGAACCGTAACCGTGACAATTGCAGAAAATGTGGCAACAGATGCCGCAGGCAACCTCAACACGGCATCTGCACCAGTTACCGTCACAATAGACACCGTTCGCCCAACAGTCACTCTGAGTTCAAATGCAGGTGCCAACACCAATTCTAATACAATAACATTTACGGCAACCTTTAGCAGGGATGTTGATCCAATTACCGCAGATGACATTACAATAGAAGGCGATGCCAACGGCGGCACTCTCACAGCAACCAACATTCAGACAGTTGATAACCGTACATACACCTTTGATGTTGCAGGCATAGCTTCTGACGGAGATGTAATTGCATCAATTGCAGCAGGTGTAACAGCAGACTCTCTAGGCAACTCCAACACTGCATCTACCCAAGTTACAGTCACAGTAGATACCACTGACCTAACAGTATCTGTAACTACAACTGCAGGCGAGAACACCAATCTTACTACAATACCATTTACAGTAACCTTCAACAAGCCAGTTGAAGACTTTGAACTATCTGACATTACAGTAACGGGCACTGTCAACGGTAGCGCTCCAGCAGCATCCAACCTTGTAGGATCTGGTGCTCAATACACCTTTGATGTAGTGCGCGGTTCCTCAGACGGAACCGTAACCGTGTCAATCGCAGCAGGTGTGGCAACAGATGCCGCAGGCAACTCCAATCTTGCATCCCCAAGTTCTGCTGCTGTCACAATAGACACCATTGCCCTAACAGCAACTGTAACTACAACTGCAGACGAGAACACCGCCCTTGCTACGGTACCATTTACAGTAACCTTCAACAAGGCAGTTGAGGACTTTGACGCAAGTGACATTACAGTAATGGGTACTGCCAACGACGGCACTCCAGCAGCATCAAACCTTGCAGGATCTGGTACTGATTACACCTTTGATGTATTGCGCGGAACCTCAGACGGAACCGTAACCGTGACAATTGCAGCAGATGTAGCAACAGATATCGCAGGCAACCTCAACACCGCATCTACCTCAATTACCGTCACAATAGACACCACTACCCCAACCGTAACCATTACACCTCCCGATGGCACCACCACCAGCGATGACCCCGTAACATTTACTGCAACCTTTAGCGAGGATGTCCAGAACTTTGACGCAAGTGACATTACAGTAACAGGATCTGCCAACGGCGGTGCTCCTGCAGCAACCAACTTTGAAACAGTTAATGCCCGCACATACACCTTTGATGTTGCTCGAGGCTCATCAGATGGAACTGTAATTGCATCTATAGATGCAGGCGAGGCAACAGACCTTGCAGCCAACCTCAACGAGGCATCTGCACCAGTTACCGTCACAATAGACACCGTTCGCCCAACAGTCACTCTGAGTTCAAATGCAGGTGCCAACACCAATTCTAATACAATAACATTTACGGCAACCTTTAGCAGGGATGTTGATCCAATTACCGCAGATGACATTACAATAGAAGGCGATGCCAACGGCGGCACTCTCACAGCAACCAACATTCAGACAGTTGATAACCGTACATACACCTTTGATGTTGCAGGCATAGCTTCTGACGGAGATGTAATTGCATCAATTGCAGCAGGTGTAACAGCAGACTCTCTAGGCAACTCCAACACTGCATCTACCCAAGTTACCGTCACAGTAGACACCACTGACCTAACAGTATCTGTAACTACAACTGCAGGCGAGAACACCAATCTTACTACAATACCATTTACAGTAAACTTCAACAAGCCAGTTGCAGACTTTGAGCTAGCTGACATTACAGTAACGGGCACTGTCAACGGTAGCGCTCCAGTAGCATCAAACCTTGCAGGATCTGGTGCTCAATACACCTTTGATGTATTGCGCGGAAGCTCAGACGGAACCGTAACCGTGACAATTGCAGAAAATGTGGCAACAGATGCCGCAGGCAACCTCAACACGGCATCTGCTCCAGTTACCGTCACAATAGACACTCAAGCTCTAACAGCCTCTGTAACTACAACTGCAGGCGACACCACCAACTCTAATACGGTACCATTTACAGTAACCTTCAACAAGGCAGTTGAGAACTTTGTCACAAATGACATTACAGTAGGAGGCACTGCCAACGGCGGCACCCTTACAGCATCCAGCTTTGCAGCAGTTAATGACCGCACATACACCTTTAACGTTGCAGGCATAGCTTCTGACGGAGACGTAATTGTATCCATTGAATCAGATGTGGCAACAGATGCCGCAGGCAACCTCAACACGGCATCTAACTCCGTTACTGTCATCATAGACACCATGGCCCCAACCGTAACCATTACACCTGCTGATGGTACTATCACTGGTGCTGACCCAGTAACATTTACTGCAACATTCAGTGAGGATGTCCAGAACTTTGAGCTAGCTGGTATTACGATAACTGGTACTGCCAACGGCGGTGCTCCAGCAGCAGCCAACTTTGTAACAGTTGATGACCGCACATACACCTTTGATGTTGCTCGCGGTTCCTCAGACGGAACCGTAACTTCATCCATAGCAGCAGACGTAGCAACAGACCTTGCAGGCAATTCCAACACCGCATCTGCCCCAGTTACCGTCACAATAGATACTACTGCCCTAACCGTATCCATTACACCTGCCGATGGCACCATCACTGGTGATGACCCCGTAACCTTTACGGCAACCTTTAGCGAGGATGTCCAAGACTTTGTCCTAGCTGACATTACAATAACTGGTACTGCCAACGACGGCAATCCAGTAGCAACCAACTTTGCAACAGTTGATGCCCGCACATACACCTTTGATGTTGCTCGCGGCTCTACAGACGGAACCGTATCTCCATCCATTGCAGCAAATGTGGCAACAGACCTTGCAGGCAACTCCAACACCGCATCTGCCCCAGTTACTGTCACAATAGACACTATTGTCCCAACCGTATCCATTACACCTGCCGATGGCACCATCACTGGTGATGACCCCGTAACCTTTACGGCAACCTTTAGCGAGGATGTCCAGAACTTTGTTCTGGCTGACATTACAGTAACGGGCACTGCCAACGGAGATGCTCCAGCAGCAACCAACTTTGCAACAGTTGATGCCCGCACATACACCTTTGATGTTGCTCGCGGCACCACAGACGGAACCGTAACTCCATCCATAGCAGTAGACGTAGCAACAGACCTTGCAGGCAACTCCAACACCGCATCTGCCCCAGTTACCGTCACAATAGACACTCTTGTTCCAACTGTCTCTGTAACTACAACTGCCAATGATCTCACCAACTCTGATACCATAACCTTTACGGCAACCTTTAACGAGGATGTCCAGAACTTTGTTCTGGCTGACATTACAGTGGCAGGCACCGCAAACGACGGCGCCCCAGCAGCAGCCAACCTTGTAACAGTTGGTGCCCGCACATACACCTTTGATGTTGCTCGCGGTTCCTCAGACGGAACCGTAATTGCATCAATAGATGCTGGTGCGCTAACAGACCTTGCAGGCAACTCCAACACCGCATCTAATTTAGTCACCGTCACAATAGACACCACTGCCCCAACAGTCTCTGTCAGTTCACCTGCTGGCAGCAGCACCGGACTTGATACGGTACCATTTATAGTAGAATTTAGAGAGGATGTTGAAGAGTTTATCCTAACTGACATTACAGTAACAGGCACTGCCAACAACGGCACCCTCACAGCAACTGACTTTGTAGCAGTTGATGCTCGCACATACACCTTTAACGTTGCAGGCATATCCTCTGACGGAACAGTAATTATATCCATTGCAGCAGACGTGGCAGCAGACCTTGCAGGCAACTCTAATACCGCATCTGTACCAGTCACTGTCACCATAGATACCACTGTCTCATACGTATCCCTGAGCACAAATGCTGCTGATCCTACAAACTCTGATACCATCTCATTTACTGCAACCTTTAGCGAGGATGTCACAGAATTTGTAGAATCTGACATCACTGTGGCAATTGACGGAGTTCCTTCTGATACACCTGGCAGCCTGATATCTGCATTTAGTGGAAGCGGTGCTGACTATGCCTTTACAGTCACACACGGCATCACCACAGGTGGTGAGCTAACAGTAACCATACCTGACGATGTGGTAACAGATGGCAACACAGATGCTGTACATATTATTACAGTGGACATGGTGAGGCCATCCGTATCCATTACACCTGCTGATGGCATCACTACCACCAGTGATGACCAAGTAACGTTTACGGCAACATTCAGTGAGGATGTCCAGAACTTTGAGCTAGGTGACATTACAGTAACAGGCACTGCAAACAGCGGCAATCCAGTAGCATCCAACATTGGTGGTGATGGCAGTGTCTACACCTTTAATGTGGCTCGCGGCTCTACAGACGGAACAATAGTTGTATCAATAGCAGCAGACGTGGCAACAGACCTTGCAGGCAACCTCAACACCGCATCTGCCCCAGTTACAGTTACAATCAACACTACCGGAGATACCATTGAAGATAATATCCCGCTTGGCAGTGATGTTGTAAGGACATATCTGGCATCTTCAAATTTGATCACCCTTAATGTAATACATGACACATTGCCTGAAACGATTTTCACTACTGATGGCCAGCTGCTTGACTTTAATGGCGCTCCAACATTTGGTACTGCCAATCCAACCGTACCAAAGAGTGTGACAATTTCTGATTCTGTTACTGTCGTTAATTCTACACTCTCTGATTCTCAAACAGTAACTGTCACTTATCCGGCTAATGTGGTTGTAAGCGATTCATCTGGTGACTGGACTGGCCGTATCGCAGTTCCATCTCTTTCTACTGGTACTGCTGTTCCTCCAACTCCAAATGATGAGATAGGCCTGGCATTCTCAGTCGGTGATGATAACACTAGATTAACATTTGATCAGGCAGTCAGGTTACTCTTGCCTGGCCAGGCAAGCTATGAGGGTGCCTTCTTCTCAGAAGAAGTTGCTGATGGCGTTGTAGATTCACGATCACTAGTTGTATGTCCATTTGTTCCTGTCAATCAGACTACTGCCAATACTAATCTTGAAGCTGGCACTGCGTTGGAATCCTGTTTTGTTCGTGACGGCTCTGATATGATCATCTGGACCACGCACTTTAGTTCATTTGGCTCATTCTCTACGGTTCCTGTCGAACCTACACCATCCACACCTTCTAGTAGCCGCAGCGGTGGCGGCGGTGGTGGTGGTGGCGGTGGCGGTGGCGGTGGCGCTTCCCTTCCATCTAGCGGCTCATCTGTTGCAAATGGTGCCTCTGCTGCTGTTTTGTATGATGTACAATGGGATGTCTGTGAGGCAAACACAATCAACGTAATAGCTGGTCCTGTAACTGACAATCTGTCTGTAAAGCTTAGAACCTATGCAGGTGTAATCACGGCAGAACGCTCTGATGAGCAGTCCTATCCTGGAAGAATTTCATTTGATGCAAACCTCTCACCAAACGAGTCGTTTGTACACGTACAGGTAGAAAATATTGCATCAAGAGGAATATCCACTGATTCAAAGTCACTTAACATCACCGAATGTTCGGGCTCTGTATCTGTAAACACATACGAGTCATCCTCACCTGTTATTACCGGTGGCAGTGCAGTTGTAACACCTGACCAGCCCTCTTCTAGAGCAGATTTGCCAACTGACACCATGACTGATCTCCCAGCAGTACCGATACCTGGACTGGCCCCGGTACAGACACCCCAACTAGTCCGCGAGTTCCTTGCTGACTTTACTGATATTACAAATGATAACACTGGCATGAGACTCACTGATTTCCAGACACTGCAATCCAACCCTGACAAGTATGCCGAGACTGTCCTGGGAATCAGCGGACAGACAGTTACCACAGTTGCACTAACTGACAGACCCGGTTCTGAGGAGAGCAACAACAATGCAAACCTCTTCTTGCAGATATCATCCTCTGATGATATGGTCAACTCCATGAGAGGCGTTCTCTTGGGCGGTGACACAATTGAGATTATTGCAGGAGATGGAAGCAGGACTATAGTTCCAACCTCTGCTGAAATTGCAATTGCATCTGAGGATGCAGTGACAGTATCTCAAAAATCAGGCATGAAAATCAACGACATATCAACGCAGGTTGACCTGCCAGACGTGCTCAAAGAATTCCTAAATACCAACATTGAGTTTACAAACGAGGATACCGGTGAGACACTAACGCAATACATGGTGTTGCAGTCAGTACCTGACGTGTTTGCAGAAAAGGAACTTGGAATCTCAGGACAAACCGTAACTACCATCGCGTTCCCAGACAGGTATGGCAGGGAAGACAGCAATGATGATCTCAACGTCTTTGTACAGTTTACGCACACTGATGAGCAGGTCAACTCCTTGAGGGGCATCCAGCAGGGCGGCAACGCAATCAGCGTTAGCACCAACGGCGTTGAGCAGGGAATACTGACACAGACAGTAGAGATTCCGCTAGGCTAGACTCTTTCTAATTCTTTGCTATTTTACAGGTACTTTTGATCTATGTGACTGCAAGTTGTCTTTGGGTCTGATAAATTCTGATCACTGGAATTTGACAGCAAATTGCAAGAGGGAGAAAGATACTTTCTTAAAAAAATGACCGGTCTCCAGCCATCAAAAAATCCCAAAGTACAATTCAGAGATTGCCATTACACCTGCTTTATGACACAAGGCACCAAAATTTGCCAGAATCCTGACAAACCTGAACAAACTTTATATCCTTTTTTAAGATACTTTTTGTGAATTGAATCCTCAACTTAAGCGATATTATCTATTCCTAGGAGCATCGCTTGTTTTTAGCATCGGCCTGCAAATAGTCCTTGGATACTTGGGCGTCCCATGGTATTTTAGTATCGCCCTTGTTATGGCAATTTTCATCATATTGCCAATGATGATGAGAAGAAATCAGATGAGGCGCATGGGCAATTATGGCGGAGATTCTGGCGGCGGTGGCGGCGGCTTTTTTGGCATGGGCACACAAGGAAGTTCCGGCAGCAGCGTGCGATATGTATGCCTTGTTTGCAACAACAAACACAAAGGCGGCACCTGTCCTCGCTGCGGCTCTAAGATGCAACGGGCTGATTTTTAGGTAAAAAAATGTCTTTGGATGAAATTCGAAAAAAAGTAATCTTTCACAACTCTGTTGATGTTTGGATTGCTACATGTTTTGAAAAAAATGCCAGCTGGGAAAACCCCGAGAATTATAAGAAATTCATTGCGCACTTGCTCAAAAACAACCTAAACCTCAAGGCATTCAATCTTTGCGCACACGAGGCAGGCGCAACTGAAGACCAAAAAGTAAGATTTACTGAAATCTTGGCTAAAACCAAGGAAGACCCAAATTCCCTAACATACACAATAAAGCTTAACGACTCTGCACTGAACATTATTCGCAGCTTTGCAGACTGACTATCTCTTTAGTTTTGGATTGATTACTGCATCTAGTGCATTTCCGATAAACACAAATGCCAATCCTGCTATTGCAATCATTATTCCTGGGGGCATAATCCACCACCACAGCCCCCTAGAGGCCGCTCCAAACGTATTGGCATCGTGCAGTATCTGTCCCCACGTGGGAAATGACGGGTCCCCTAATCCTAGAAAGCTTAGTCCTGCCTCTGTCGTGATTGCAGCAGGCACAGAGATTGCAATGCTGGCAAAGGCATACGGAAGCAGCTGTGGCATAATGTGTCTTAGAATTACCCTAGAGTCTTTTTGACCCATCATGTTTGCAGCATCTATGTATCCCCTGGTTTTAATTTGCAGTGACATGCTTCTTGCCACTTTTGCTATGCCTACCCATCCAAAAACCGTCAAAAATCCCACCATCACAAATATGCTGTTGCTTATTGTGACTGAAAGGATGATCAAAAATGGCAGTGCAGGCAATGCGTAAATGACGTCATTAAACCGCATCATCACCTCGTCTGTCTTTCTACTCTTGTATCCTGCATATACCCCATAAAGCAGTCCCATGATTACAGACGCAATGGATACGACCAGTCCGATAAACAGCGCAAGCGGGGTACCCCACAATAGGCCTATGGCCAAATCCCTTCTTAGCTCGTCTGTACCCATGACTCCAAAGGCCTTGCCGCCTATGATCAGCTTTGAATCTGTGATCTCATTTTCAGAGTCTGCCCCGTACAGGTCTATTGAAAAAATATAGTCTCCTTTTAGCGGCTCATTTGCCGTATTTTTTGAAAAAATAATCTTCTCTGATGCCAGCCTGTCAAATGCAAAGCCAAAATTATCTGACTGTAATGCAAGGTTTTTCTTTATTGAATCATCTGTTGAAAATATCTTTTCGCTGTGAATCGCTTTTGTGTCTGAATGGGGAAGTGACGTTGATAGCAAATCAAGCTTTATTCCGTCTGGCCTGATTACTGATATTTGCAATAGCGGGGATCCCAGGTATTCTGATGAAAATACATAGATAAAGTCATTTGGAAAATCGTCATAGTCAAAATTCAGCCCAAACTGATGCGAGACAAGTGTTATTTGATCATTTGAGATTTTTTCTGTGTTTGGCGTTTCTAATATTTGGTGCTCTGGAATTTTTTCTATCATAAAGACGTTTACCCAAACCGGAACTGCGACCTTGGGATTCAGAATCCAGCTTCCAGGATTGTTCCATTCCTGCAGTGTCTCTATTGGAATTGCAACCACCGCAGCAATTGAAATTCCCACCAGAATTAGGAGGATTGCAATGCCTGCAATTCCCATCCTGCTTTTAAGAAATTCTTCTTTGATCTCCTGGGGACTGCTAATACTATTGCTCATTTTTTTGTCCTTATTCTGGGGTCAAAATATCCGTAAAGCAGGTCTGCTATGAATATGCTAACTAGGAAAAATACAGTCAGCAGGTATGTTGCTCCAATAATGACTGGCAAGTCCATTACCGTGATTGCCTCAAAGTATAATCTTCCCATTCCAGGCCAGTCAAAAACTGCCTCTGTAATTATTGCCCCTCCAAGGGACCCTGACAGGCTAAGTGCCAAAATTGTGGCAATTGGAGGCGCTGCATTTTTTAGGGCATGTGTGTAGATGATTCTTTTTTGCCTGACCCCGATTGTTTTTTTTGCCATGATAAAGTCTTCCTGCATTATTCCTACCATGAAGTTTCTTACCAGATATGCCCATGATCCAAAACCAATCATCACAATTGTGATTAGTGGCAGTGCCATGTGGTATAGCAGGGTTACAAAATATGCTGGATCAGTTGACGGGATGTCCGGAGTTGCCCGTGCAGGAAATATCTCCCAGGTAAATGCAAATAGGAATATCATTAGCATTCCTATCCACCATACTGGAAAGCTGGAACTAATGATTGCAAAGCTTGACGTAATTCTGTCTGTTACTGATCCCACCTTGCTGCTAGAGAATGCCCCTAGGAATATCCCTACAACTGAAATAATTACCGTGGCAGTCGTAAATAACAGGACGGTTCTTGGAAGTTTTTCAAACAGGATGTCTTTTACATTTGAGGATCCCTTGTCACTTGTAAGAAATGTCGCATGACCAAAATCCAACAGCATGATTTTGTACATGGTGACCCCTATTCTCTGTGGCGAGTACCACGGTCTGTCTAGTCCCAAAATTTCCACCCTTTTATCAATTTGGTCCTCAACGAACTCCTCAAATTCCTCTACTGATGAGAAGCTCTCTGAAATGGATGGATTCTCTGTTATTTCGGATCTTACTTGGAATGTAATTCCCTGCTTTAGAATGGTGTCCATATTGGAGCCTACCAGTGCAATTGTAATTAGCAGTGTTATCATCAAGACTCCAAACATTGTTGCCATTCTTGTGGCGATGTATCTTTTCATGCCCAATAGTTCAAAGTAATCTAGTTAGTTTATAACAATAGATGTTTTTTTGACACTGCTAATAATACGTGACATGGGGGGGGGGCTTGGAGGCGTAAAGAAACCATACACAATGCCTGCCCCCTATCAGGAGGAATTCTTTTGGCAGAACTCTACTGCCACTGAGATATCGCATCGCCTAGTACTATTATGGCAACTATGTGGATTGCCATCCATGCCACATTGGAAACCATATTGAGTGCATAGATGGCTATTTGCAGCTTGAGGATTTGTGTCCTTGTACAGTACATGCAGATGAGGCCCGTAATAATTATCCACAGCCAAGTCTCCAAACCGCCATATCTTGTGTGGTGTTTCCTTGGGTGTAATTTGCCTGTCTTCAGACACAATAACAACAGTATGAAATTGCATTAAAGGGCTAAAACGAATGTTCTTCTAACTTATCCAGATCCGAAATACGGTTCTTCCTCAAATTTGGATTTTATGGAATAATAGAATACCAGAATTTACCAGAACCTCAAAACACTATAAGTACATCTAAGATCGTAGGTGTCAAATAATATTTTATCTGCGTATGTCCATTCTGAATTTTTCATGGAAGTATCTTTCCTTGCTACGATTCATATATTAGCATAACAATATCTGATTATGTCTTCATATCCAAGTTTAGTAACAGAGTATGTTGAATTTGTGAATTATAAATCTGAATTTGAGAATTCTGGCAAAATAGATTTAAGTGATACGTCGTTTGTATTTCCTACAACTTTTTTGCCATTAAGTGAAATCATTGTTAAAAATCGAGAAAATTATATCCCTCCTAAATCAACAAATGTTGCAAATTATATTACAACAATGATTGATTTACCACCATCTAATTTACAACACACATATACTCCTATTGTCACATTGCCTGAAAGCTGTGAAGAGGTTGAAGGATATTTGAAAGAAATATTTGCAATGCAAAAAAACACATCAGATTTTGGTGGTATATCCGCATTCAAATATGTTGTAAGTGAATTGATTGATAATATTTACGAACATTCTAATTTTACTAAAGCATTGATAATGGGACAACGTTATGATTCCAAAGGATTTATTGATTTATCATTTTACGATAATGGGATTACCATACCGCAGAGCTTTAAGGAAAAAAAGCTGCCTGATGAAGCAAGTAACGCAATTCGTGAAGCGTTAAACGGTATGTCAACTAAGGATAATGACAGAGGTTTTGGATTAAGAACTTCGCTTAATCTATTTATTAAAGGTCTGAATTCAAAATTTTTTATTGTATCTGGTAATGGTGCTGTTCATGTTGATCGTAATGGAGATGAATTATATCGATTAACTGAATCCGCCGGATTAAACGGTACTTTAATCTCAGTCAGAATACCAAAAAATACTCCTAAAATTAATATCTACGACTATGTTGAATAAATTGGTTAAATCTGCATATTTTCGTGGCATTTATGCCTGAAATTAATATTTATGACTGTGCCAAATAGAATAAAAGATTTATAATTTGTAAGATACATAGAAAAGTATGACTGTGCTGATATTAAAAGATAGAGTATCCGAGGATTTATCACTGCGGAATATGGCTTCAGGCATTTTCAAAGCAAATGAATTCCAAGATGCAAAAGAAGTTTTGATCGATTTTACTGGCATTAAATCCATAAGCCGTTCATTTGCACATGAATATTTACAGTGCAAATCAAAACAACAATGCCAAGTTTTTGATGTTAATGTTTCCTCAAACATAAAGAAAATGTTTGAAGTTGTTGAAAATACAAAAGTGAAACCAGAATTGGTAAGAAAAACTGAGCCGCTTGAGATAAAGACATCTGCACAATAACTCGCCTTTCTCTTTTTGTATTTTGAATTTGATTTTTCTGTGTTGTTTTCTTTACTTACAATGATTTTATCTTCAACTCATTATGTGTTTTAATTCGTTTTCCTCAATTAGTTCAAAATTATTTACACTGGTACCTGTTGGATCGTTTTGCCTGACTTTAAACCTGTGTTACATTTGGGTGCTAAAGTATTACGTTAGAGGACTAACATAAATTCCAGTATGTTTTTCTCTAATTGTATGAATAAAGCAATTCAAAGAGGACTGGCAGTTGTGGAATATCACATACGAGAAGATGGCTCAAAACAAGAGATTACTGCGCCAAATCACGGCAGAACCTTTCGATGATCACTTAAAATAAAATCACAAGATCAATTTCAACCAACAATTGTCCTTTTCGTTGGGTGACCAGCTAAATTCGTACGCTCTTAGAACTTTAAATTCTAAGAATATTTGTATGTGAGAAAATACGGTTTTACTGCATACAGCAATGGGAAGTTGCCAACTATGACTTGGGGAAAAATTCCAATCAACTGAGTTCATATGATCTATGGACTAAAAATTTTTCCAAAATAGAAAGGCTAGGGGAGAAGCTCTACATCGCCTTTCAACTATGGCCTTGTAATTTTCCCCTTTAATACAAAACCATCTTAACATGGCATGCAAGTGCTCTCTGTCCCAAGCAAGTCACTGATGGATTCCCGCTGGATAAACCTCAGAATAAGGACATTCTCTCCGCGTGAGTTTCTCTGTCTGATGCTTGGCTCCATCTGCGTTGTGGCTGCTGCATCCTCCAATGTACATCTGATAGCAGCAGTTGCAGGTATCACACTTGTGATATTTGGGTTTGTCCCCTTTGGATTTTAGCACCGAAAAAAAGATTATTGCGTTTTTGGCATTTCACCTCAAAAAAAAAGACAATTCTGCTGCAAAGCGCTCAAAAAACAGTGAGCGCCAATTAGATGGGACCAGGGCAATATCTGTCTGCTGCAAAAGAGATAGACAGTAGGCCCATTCATGGGCATTTTGACTCGTATGTGCAAGGAATGTAAAAACAGGCAATAAAAAGAGAGACACCATTTGCTGTGCATTTTATGATCAAAATCGTAATGTTCTCAGGGAGATGCAGAAGATGATCTCAAATATTGCTCTGTGATATGTGCAGAAAAGAATCTGAGGAACAGAGAAACATCCCACAAACATTTAGGTTGGTGTGTTTGCAGGGCTTGATTAAAACTTGTGCTACCAAACAGATTCGTCTCTATCCCTCATAAACGCAGCAGAACCGTTTTTCCCACAGTTTATTACTATAGGCATCTACCAAGTTGTAGAAAGACATGTCCTTTGATAGAGAAAGAGAAATGCATACTACAACATGTGGTGACTGTGGCAATGAGTGCCAGGTTCCATTCAAGCCCAAAGAAGACAGGCCTGTTTACTGCAGCGAATGTTTCCAAAACCACAGACCTGCACCCCGACAGGGCGGTGGGGGCAGATTTGGTTACCGTGGTTCTAGATTTGGCAGACGGGATGATAGGCCGCGTGAAATGCATGATGTAAAATGTGGTGACTGTGGAATTGACTGCCAGGTTCCATTCAAGCCAAAAGAAGACAGGCCTGTTTACTGCAGAGAATGCTTCCAAAACCACAAATCAGGCTAGAAAATCGTTTTGAGTAACCTTCAAAACTCTTTTATTTTATAATACCAAGATTTGAATCTCCTCTTTTGTCTGTGTGAATTCTGCTTAAGACACATGTCTTTACTTTAACAACATATGATGCCAAAACAAATTCCATGCCTGTGTGCATGAAACTGCCTCTTGCCCATTATCACATGCACCTGTCATTTAAATAATCTATGAACATATGAAAACAACAAATAAAACTTTGTTGCACACTTGATTTCTCATGAGTGCCAATACAATTAGAAAGGCAAAAAAACTTGTAGAGGGTGGAGGCGTTGTAAAAATTGAGGATGATCTGTTTCAAATCAAATCCTCTTCTGATCCTCAAAAGTCATATTTTGTGACTTCTGATACCTGTGAGTGTCCCGGGTTCAAAAATTTCTACAAGTTTCATCACGGGAAGGGATTAAGGGCCAACTGTTCTCATCTAGAGGCAGTCAGAATTTTCAAACAAGAAGGTTCCGACTAGGCTATTCCAAGTTATTTTTGTCAATTCTTCCAACAAGTGCCCTGCTTTTGGTTATGACTATTGGGCGTAAAATCAATCCTGGATGTTTTATCATTAGTTTGATTATTTGACTGTCTGATTTTTTTGCATTTTCCAAATCTAGTTTCTTGTACATTTTGTCTCTTTTTCTAAGCAGCTCTGATGGGCCCTTGCCTGTCATTTTTACTATTTTTTTTAGCTCTGCCTCTGAGAATGGATCCTTGAAAAAATCCCTGGTCCTCAGATCCACGTTCATTCTTTGAATTTCTGATATTGTCTTTTTGCATGTAATGCAGGCAGATTTATGAAATATCTCCAATCTGTTTTCTCTAATTGGCGTGATTAAAAATTGTTTAGACAAATAAAAAGGATGCAGGCACAGCAAATGTTTTTCTTGAGATCTGCGCTTTTCACAGGCAGGCATTTTTTAGATGCCTGCCAACTCTTGCTTGAGAATTCTAGATGAGGGCCACTAGGGGACACAATACACTACTGGCACAACAGGCCTGGGATGTCTGCTTTTATTGGTGTATTTTAGGTGATTTTGCCTACCTGAATATGCGCAGGGTTTTCACATTGCTGTCTAATCTACGTGCTTTTCAGCTTTTTGATATTTTTCATTGAATTCTTCTAAAACTTGTTTTGGAATCGAAATCATTTCCAAATATGCCTGCCTTGCTTGCTCATAGGTTCCGCCATTTGCAATAATTTCATCTCTGAGGATTTGGGCCTCAATTACGTTATTTCGTGTAAAATTCAGCTGGTAAGCTACCAAGTCTCTAATCTGCGGATTCAGTCCACTGATATAATGCTCGTAACTATCATCATCCTCTAAAATTCTCATGTCTAGACTAAACAGTGCAATGTCTGCCATTCTTAGTTTCTCTGCAATCTCTCTTTGCTGTTTTATGTGAATCTCCTCGTCTGATAATTTTGCTGATTCCTTGTTTTGCTGTATTAACTCATCATGCAGTCCATGGTAATATCTGAATAATATCTGACCTACCGGGTTTTTCTCAAAGTCACTCTCCTCTGCACTGAGATATTTTTGTGCCTCTTTGGTTGATAGTTTTTCTTGTAATGCTGAGCTTGGCGTGCCATCCCCATTTACCTGAAACTGTGTACTTGCAAGTCCTCTCATGCCATACCATGATGCGGCCACATTAACCGTATATGTCCCAGGTATTCCCTGAAAATCCTCAAATTCTACTGTAAAGAATCCCTTGGTATCCGTAAAAGTCTTGGCCGTATCTGATCCTGTCCTTACAAATACCTCTACGCCTCTAGTCGGCTCATATGCGTGATCAATTACTCTGCCTGTAACCACAACTGTTTCCCCCTCATAGATGATATCTTTTTCAATGTTCAGCTCGATGACAAACTCTGAGAGTTCTGCCTGAGCACTGGGAATAAATGAAAATAATGCCAACACTGCAACTAGCCCCATTACTGTGTGTGTCTTTTTGTGCATGTGAGACTTTGTTTTGATTTGCACAGTTAAGACAAAGTATGAATAAAAATTCGCTATTTTTGAATTTTTGTTGAGTAATTCCACCCAATTTTATACTATATTCCTAAAACTGTATTAATTGACTGGCTGTCTGAAGATGCCAAATGAGAATATGCAAAGAACTGCCAAACGCAATCTATGCAGAGCCAAAAACAGGCAGCTGATGACCTATTAACCAAAGCAAGATCAGGCATTAAAACCTAAAACTAGAGAAAAAACTCAAATTCTTCTATACTTTAACAGTATTGGGATGATTTGTGCTGCTTGTGAAACAAGAAAACACTTTGAATGCATTGACTGTATGAACAATCACAAGACCCATCTTTGCAGCTGTGATTGCCATGATGAGAATACCCAGCCCCATCAGGTAGGCAAACCCCACTGAACCTAATTTTGAAACTTTCTCTCTATTTCCTTGGCTCTTCTTTCTAGTTCTTCTGTATTTCCTAATTTTCTGTATGTCAGTGTTTCTAGGGTTTTAATGATGCTTATGGCTGCCCTGTACTGGGGGATTTTTGGCTCGTTTAATTCCCCGTACATTCCTATTCCCTGAATCTCGTTTTTCTTTGCAAATCCGAGAATTAACCCGTTAAATCCCGTAATCAGTGATTTTTGGGGCGGCGTGGTATGAACTTTCAGCCCTTCCACCTGTCTTGTAAGCTCCCTTGATGTTGTCGTGATGTATGTCTTTGGCATATTTGTAAGAACTCGATTGGTATGAAATCCTCCCACAGTATAGATGAATTTTGCAGAATATTTTTTTGCAGTGCTGATAACGTCCTGACATAATGTGTTTAACTCACTGCTGTTTTGTGGCTGTCCCTCCCCGCCCCCAAAAACTATCAAATCCTCGGTGTATCTGTATTCCCATCTTTCATCCGGAAGATCAATGTATCCCCCGTTGTCTATGACGTATGTTGGGGAGGATGTCTGCGCTGTTCTGAATATTTTTGTTCCAAGTGACTCGTTAATGAAATCTATGACAATGCTCCCGACGCTTCCCATGTCCTGCATTGCCGCTATGATGATTGGCTTTTTAATGTCCGGCTTGGCATCTTGTATAAACTCCATGCTTTACCTGCATGATAATGAACTTTAAACGTATGTCGCAACGGTTTTTTTTATTTTTCAAGCTGTGACTTGCTGCTTGGAATGCCTTGGCTTTGACATTTTGAGCCTGCCGATCCATCCTGACAATTTTGTCCTAACATAAAAAACACTATCATATTTTAACCATTGTAGTTTTCTGATCTCCCTTTTAATGATCGGGGAAAATATGAAGATTCATAAGGCAAAAAAACTTTCTCTCCACAAATTATGGAAACATCCATGGAAAACATTGGCACATTGGAATACGTCCTTGACAAGTATTCGAAAATATGGAGCTGGAAGGTTACAGGCGATCGTGCCGTCAGCATGATCTCCAGGCTTGTTACTGAGGCCTGGTATGGCGAAAACGTCAATGAAATCATAATTCCTGACAGTACAGAGACTGTAAAGCAGCTAAAGCTAATCATGGATAGGTACCCCCTTGAAATTCTCTCAAAATCCATCTGGCAGCGAAAAATTGTAAAAACATATGCCCCAAAACCTGCCTTGCCTCCTGTCAAGCTAAAGCTAAAACGGGCAAAAACAGGTGAGCAATTCAGGGGAAAGCTGTTAAACTTTCAAAAAGAGGGACTGGACTTTTTGCTCAAATCCTCAGGCAATGCATTGTTGGCCGATGAGATGGGTCTTGGAAAGACCGTTCAGACACTGTCCTATGCTGCAACTGAAAAGCAGACATTTCCGCTACTTGTTGTTGCCCCCTTGGTCACCTTGAATAACTGGGAGCGGGAGATTGCAAAATTTTTAAAGAAAAAAAGCAGAAATGGAAGGGTTGTTGAATCCGAATCCCCCAGTGTCACCATCATCAGAACTGGAAAATCCAAGGAATTGCCAAAAACTGACATTTACATAATTAATTATGAGCTGCTCTTTAAAAGAAATGATGACCTGTCCAAATTGGGAATCAAGACCATTGTCTGCGATGAGGTCCACAACCTGAGATCAAAAACGACTCAGAAATACAAAGCTGTAAAAAAATTAGCCGCCCTTTCTTCAGTCTTGTACCGAATCGGGCTTTCTGGCACTCCAATTTATAACAGGGGCTCTGAAATATGGCCAATCATTGATATTATCAAGCCCGGATTGCTGGGAAGCTTTAAGGAATTTTGTGAGTACTTTTGCTATGTCAACGAAAAAGGAAAAGCAATTGTTTTAGAAAACAAGCGCGCCTCGCTTAGGAACGAACTGCAAAAACATGTCATGCTTAGACGAAAAAAATCCGACGTTCTCAAGGAGCTAAAAGACAAAGTTCGATACAAGGAAGTTATTGCAGCTGACACTGATTACTATTTGGAGGAGCTTGATAAAATCTGGAAGAAAGTTGAAGTGGAACAAAAGGATGCCGAATCCGAATTCTCAAAATCTGCATCCTACAATAGGGCAATTCAGAGCGAGCGACAAATTGCAGGCATTGCCAAGGTTCCACACGTGATTAACTTTGTCAAAAACATTATGGAGATTGAGGAGAGCGTGGTTGTATTTTGTCACCATAAAGTGATTCACAAACTGCTTCATGAAAGCCTTCAGGAATTTTCTCCTGTATCAATTATTGGCGGGCAATCTGATGCCTTGCGTCAGGATCAGATAGACAAATTCCAAAAGGGGGAATCAAAACTGATGATTGCCGGAATTCGTGCAGGCAACGTGGGCATAAATCTGACTAGGGCAAAATATGTTATTTTTGCCGAGCTTGACTGGAGTCCTGCAATTCACAGGCAGGCAGAAGACAGGCTTCACAGAATTGGACAGCAAAATACCGTATTTGCATACTATCTGATTGGCAATGGTACGCTAGATGATCATGTTGCAAACGTCCTAGTTGACAAAAGTTATGAAATTGATGAGATCATGGATGAATCTGCAGAAAATTACGAGAATAAGGACAAGGCAGAGCTCATCTTGGCTCAGATACAGGACAAGATTCGCTCAAAATAGCACATTAAATCTCCAGTCTTTCCTTCAGGCTAGATAATTTCTTTGTAATCTGCCCTTTTTTTGCCTGTGTTATCTCTGTTCCTTGAATGTCTGCAATTACCTCATCAATGGTGCTTAGGATTTCTTTTTCTGGCTCTGCCTCTCCAAGTTTTGTTTTATCAAAGCCCCTGGCCTCTGTCCTGTCTAGTTCTTTTATTCCTTCTGGCAAAATTTCAAACATTTTTACTATTTTCTCATCTTGTCTCTGCGGCGACATTAGTACGAATTGGCTCTGTCTTAATTTTTCCAAATCCACATCTAGTTTATCTGCTGATATTTTGAGAATGTCTGATATCTGTTTGATACTGCATGATTTTATCTGCAATAGCTGCAGTATTTTGGCCCATGTTGGCATTTTTTTACTCCATAGAATCTCCCTTGCAAATTCTGTAATTGTAAATGAGCCGTCCCTGTTTAGTGACAGCATTTTTCTATCCTTTAGTGTTGCAAGGGAATCCAAAATCCTTCCAACTCCCAGCCGCCTTAATTCCGATTTTTCCAAATCCGTTTCATCAAACGTATCGTCTTTGTTTATTGCCAAATGTAAAATCTCCAAATCTATGGTTCCCAGCTTTCTCATATTGATGGTTCTAGTTTGAGATTTATCTTTCTTTCTACCTGAAGAATATATGTGCGGATTATCTGGTTTGATTCATGGTCAGATATGAGCTTCCAAGATTACCTTATGGCTATGATGAGTTAGAGCCGTTCATTGATACTCAAACAATGAAGATACACCATCAAAAGCATCACCAGGCATATGCTGACGGACTAAATGCCTCTCTTGAAAGAATTGGCGGCCATTCACATCCGCAATACATCTCATCTATTCTTTCTGATTTGAAATCAATTCCAGAGTCTGGGAGAAATTCTATTAGTTTCTTTGGCGGAGGATTTGAGAATCATCGGTTGTTTTGGGAGACAATGATGGCTCCTGCCGGTGATGACTCTCCTGGGGGAAAACTGGGAGATGCAGTTGATGTCTATTTTGGCGGTTTTTCTAATTTTAAAAAAGTCTTTTCAGAAAAAGCGACTGTCATTGAGGGAAGCGGGTGGTGCTGGCTGGTTTTTAATGCGACATACAATAAAATTGAAATTATTACAACTGCTAATCAGGACAGTCCTTGGACACTACAAAAAACGCCCCTCTTGGGATTGGATGTGTGGGAGCATGCATACTATCTGCAATACCAAAATCGGCGACCTGACTATGTAAAGTCCTGGTGGAATGTAATTAATTGGAATTACGTTGAAAACAGGTTCTCAGAGCTTCCAATATGAAATATCTGATTTGGGCAAATTCTTTTAAGGGGAAGCCAAATTCTCTCCCGTATGAACAAGAATCTAGGATACATTGCATTGCTTGCAATTTTACCCTTGTTTACAGCAGGAATGACTACGGACTATTTTACCGATGCTGAAGCCCTAAAAGCAGCCGGCGTCGGAACCTCAAAATACGGTTCTCAGACTGATATTTGTGGACTGAGTCTATGTTCTGAATATCCTGGCGGTAGAGCCGCCTTTGAAGCAGAACAAGGAAAGCCTGTTCCTGTAGCACCAGTTACAGAAAAAGATGATGATCATGATCAAAAACATGATGACGACAAAATGATGATGCATGATGATGACGACAAAATGATGATGCATGATGATGACGACAAAATGATGATGCATGATGATGACGACAAAATGATGATGCATGATGATGACGACAAAATGATGATGCATGATGATGACGACAAAATGATGATGCATGATGATCACGAAGAAGAAATAACTGAAGCTGACTTGGGTTCTGTACTTAGATTATCAAGAGCAAATGTTCCAGCAACAATTCCAATGCATCAAGGATACTATGACGGTGAAGATGTTTATTTCATAATCACTGACTCTAGTGATCCAACACATGCAGAAATTATTACAGAGAATCAGGGCTGGCAAGTCGAACTTGCACCCTTGCTAAAGAATGCTCCTGAAGAAGCACTTTCAAAGACATATCTGTTTACCAATGGCATTGAAGGCACTGGTATACATGGATATCAAGGTGAAGTCTTTACTAGTACACCTGCACAAGCAGATGTGTACAGCGCATTGACTTCTCATGTCCACGTGACATGGAATGATGGTGCAACTCCGAGGATTTTGGATTCTGATGCAGTGATTATGGAAGCAGCTGATGGTGGGGAAGTCACACTGTCTCACCTTGAAGTCGTTTTGAATATGCCTCAAATTATTTGGCCAGAGGGTCAGATGATGGTAAAGGATGATAAGACTTTAACTGACACGACACCCTATGGTGGAGGTCAAGTTCTTGATATCGATACAGAAGAGATGAATGTAACTTTCATAGCTCATCGCGGATGGGGTCCTGATGGTAGAACCATCTATTACATTGTAACAGATGCAACACCAAGCGGTCCTGCCCAAAATATGGGTGTTGTTAGTTCTCCAACATCTGCAAACTTGATTGCAAACTCTGCAGCAGTTGACTTGTATCAGTTCAAAAACGGTTTGACAGGCACTGGTCCATTAGGATTCCAACCTGGAATTGCAGCCGGAGCTCCCGGTGATGCCAACTATTCCCCCATGTGGAGAATATTTTTGATTGGCTGGAATGCACCTGATAATGCCCAAGTCTTAGAAACCGTTGGCGACATAAATGCATACAGAGAAGCTGGCTTGATCGATATTGGCATCGCGCGTCCAATGGATAGTGACCACATTGTTAACTGTCCGTTTATTGACCCATTCCAATAAGATCCTTTTTCTTTTTTTTAGTTTTTGAACATTTGTTTGTTTTTAAGGATTTTTTTTAACATTTTTTTTGAGAATTAACTAGCTAACTTATTTGGCATTATGGGGACAATATGACATGAGTATTGCCGGAATGTACATGCTTAATTCTTCGGACTATCAGGAAGACAAACTTCGTCAGGCCCTTGAAATGCTGTATGATGACAGAAAAAATGAATTTAGAGAACTCTCTCAGGTACTTTTGAGCAGCAAAGCCCTAAATTCAATGACCCATTGGAAGGAATTTGTTCTAAATTTCAGTTTGAATGTTGAGGATGCTTTCAAGTCTTGGTCCGGGCAAACTCCCCTGACTCCTAGTTCCCCTCAAAAGGCCTTGACTCTGCTAAGGCAGCTAGGACATGATAAAACATCCATGAACCAGCTTGCACACCTGTTAAACATGTCCTATAACATCTCTTGTGAATTCAAAGAGATTTACAGGCGTCTGAAATAATCTCCCTTATTTTTTGTTTCAAATTAAATCCGACCAAATTTCAAGCCGACCTTACAGATTTTGCACTCAATAGAGTTGATGAAAACCCTCCTGTCTTGCAAGGCCTGATTTCTGAGAAACGTCTGATAAGCACAGGGATTGCCAAAATTGGCATGCCTGGTGCTGATGGCAACCTGGCGCATTCAAGTATTTTTTTGTATTGAAAAATAGAACCACAAAAGAGATGCATTATCTCTAATGCATTGGCTATGGTATGGCCTTGCTTGTCAATGGCAGTGCCAAACTTTTCTGGCGAGAGTTTTATCCTCTGCCTATTCTGAAAATGGCCGTACTGCATGTTGGGCATGTGCCTTTGATTGCAGGTTTGCCATTTTTCATGGTGTATGGTTTAGCGCCACCGATTTCTCGTTTATCTCGGCACTTTACACAGTATCCTATTGTCATAGTTGTCCTAGGCTCAAAGTCCTATTAGCGAGAACTTGTTGAACTTTTTTTACTATTAGACAAATATCCGATCCAATTTATTGCGTTCTGAAATAATTTTTTTTTTGCATTGGATGTTCTTCTAATCACTTCTTTGGGAACAAACTACCCCAGAGTATTTTAAACAAACAGCAGGCTCGCTGATCATTTTTTTTTCAAAATTTTGACTGGCACTGTTCTGATGCGCTGTATGTTTTGACAATGTGACATTTTTGCAACCTTTACACACACAAAAATTTCTGCATTGTGTTCTCCTAGACTCTGGTGTCTGTGAGAATGACAGACTAGATTTTTGCGCTGGCATTTACTGACAATCCCGTGATTTTCTTGGACTGTATTGTCTGTTCTAGAGAGGATGTGCAGTGCCTTGAGATTTTGCCTGTGATCTGCTGCGTCTGCTGAAATTTGAATTTGCCAAAACCGGCACTTTATCGCACATCTTGGTACTCCAAATGCGTTTTATAATCCGGGATTCATAACCCAAGCTCTTTTGTGTTTTGGTGCAAATGCCCGTATGGCCCATTTGTTGGTGTCGCAGCACAATCTCTATACAACTACTCTATGGGCATCTTTTAGTTGCCAGAGCGTCTATGGGTTGGTTTTTGGCAATTCTAAATCTTTATTCTGTAATAGTCCCATCTTTCTGGATCAAACAGCTTTACAAATTCTGCCTCTTCCTTGTTGATTCTGGCCTCAATGACATCCCGCAATGCAAAACTTGTCAAATACTTGTATTTCATAGAGTGGGATTGCATGATGAACATGTGGCGCATTTCACTGCCTCCCTTTAGTCCCCAATAGCCCATTTTTAGTGCCAGCGGCTCTAAGAATATTGTATTTCCCAGGCCATAGTTCTCGTCTTTAATCTCCTCACGCAAATTGTAACTTTCAAGCGGACCGCCCTTTGAGAATCCTATAATCTCGCCATCCTTGTCATTTATTCTTAGCGTGTTGATGATTACCTGCGGATCTTTTACTGATTTGTCAAAATTCTCCTTTTCAAATTGCAGAGGTCTTGGCAACTCCATAAAAATATCATACAATGCCTTGATAAATTTCGGATCCTCTCTTGTCGACATGTTTTCTATGGTCGGTATCATCTTTAGGTTTTCATACGAATAGTCTGCCTGAATCGTGATCTCTTGCTGCCTGATCCTCATAAATGACAGCACTGTGTTAAAAAAGTTCTTTCTCATTTCCTTTGGGAGCACTTTTAAAATCTCTTTTACCATCTCTGTTTCCTTGTTTAGCAATTCCTCAAAATATGCAACAGCCCTTCTTATGATTAATGAGGGTCTCCATGCAAGTGCATGTGCGTTCATTTTTGCCATTTCCATGGCCTTTGTAAAGTCCCCCAATGCATATCCGCTTATCCTGTCTACGACTGACAAATACCATCCTATCTCTAAGATGTGCTGCTGATACTGCAGGTTGTTTCTTATTAAATCCGAGTTTCTAAAACACTGCCTGATTTGCTCCTCTGCATTTTTTTTAAATTCGCCACTCCACGGATATGTTGTCCGCAAAATCAAAACCTTGATGACCTCCAAGTCCATTTTGGCAGCATCAATTAACTGTAAAAGCTTTTCATCATTTGAGATAAACTTTAAGACGCTCTCCTCGTGCGGCTTGTCTACGCTTTTTTCAGGATCAAAGTCATGAAACAGCGCTGCAACATAGAGATATTTAATGTCCTCATCTGTGAACTGGATTTTTTTCTGCCTTACTGATAGCAGTGAAACATACGTTACCTCTAATTCGTGATTGATGTTGTGGTATCCGTAATATTCGGTTCCAAGGCTCTGGCTTTCAAATAAATCAATAGTATAGTCTAGCATCTCAACGTAGCAGTCATCCTCTAGCCCGTGCTCTACCATCAAGCTGACTATCTCATTTCGCATTGGATGTGTGTTTGCAAGCTGTTGCAATACCGATCAAATAAAATTCATGTTTTTAAATTTGATCACTGAAATTGAATGTTTTTCATTAGAAACACTCAATAGAATTACGATCTGCCTGTTTTTGGATGCCATTTAATGAGGATTTGCTAGAGCAGCTAATAAAGTTCAACAAAACAAGTTCCCCAAGGTTTACGCTATATATTGATGATGCCGCATATGATGTTGCAAGCACTGTTATCACAAATTCCCCAATTCCTGTAAATGAGCCGACAACCCGTGGCGGTGTTTATTTTTCAGGCAAGTTTGCATACAAGATGAAATCCGTGGTTGAGGATCTCTCTGTTGTCCCGCTGCTAACCAAAAAAATGCTAGGACCAAATACAGAGTTTGGCAAACTAAGGATCACCACCCAAATCGAGTCTGATGGAAAGTCCTTAGATGTTCAGATATTTACCAATCTGATTAACAGTGTTCAGACTTTTGCATCCGTTGAGCTTAGCATGATTATTGTAAAGCTAGACTACCTCTAGTCTTTTTTGATGTACGTGTCGTATTTTTTCCTGAGTTCTTTGTCTGAGAGTATCTCGTATGCCTTGTTTAATTCTGCCATCTCTTCTTCTGAGCTTTCCTTTGTTTTATCGGGATGTATTTTTTTTGCAACCTCTCGAAATTTCTTTTTGATCTGATCCGGCGTTGCATCTTCAGAGACCCCGATAACCTTGTAATAGTTAGGCAGCTCATCACTGTTTGCAGCATCTCGAAATTCCTTGTCTTCTTTTGTGTTTCTCCTACTTCCTAATTCCTCATAGTCATCTCCCCAGTCTGAGTGATACTTTTCAAATGTTTTGTCCTTTTTTGATTCCAATTCCTCGCTGTCATATGACGTCTTTTTGCGTAATATGATGTCCCTTGCTAAAAATAAAAAGATCCCAACTATTGCAACTGCAAAACCCGAAAATAATATGATCTTTTCTTGGTCTGTCACTTTTAATTCCATGTCTGTCCTGTCCTCTTGCGCATATGCCATTTGTGCTCCTCCGCTGGCTAGTAGGAAAATCACAAGAAATTCTAGTCGCCTCATTTTACTTCCCTATGTTAATCTAAAGTCTTCTTTTGCCGTATTTAGGACTAGGTGCGTGTTTGTATTTTCCACATTTGGAATGACTGCTAGTTCCTTTACAAACCTGCTTAGCTTGTCCCTGTCTTTGAATTTTGCAACAATTACGGTGTCAGTTGAACCCGTAATGTCGTACACTCCGCAGACGTTCTCAAATTTTGATATCTCATTTTCAATGTCTACCACCTTGTCGTTTTTTGCCATAATTTCAATAATGGCCGTAAGCGAATATCCTATCTTTTCATGATCGATAATGGCAGTATATCCCTTGATTATCTTCTCTTTTTCTAGCCTCTTGATTCTTGATAGTACCGTAACTGTTGATATGTCTAGTTTCAATGACAGCTGTCTTGCTGACTGTCTTGCATCTACTGATAAATTTTTTATAATTTTTTGGTCTGTCTCATCTAATTTCATGCTATGTTTTGGCAAAAAATTTATTTAAATTTTCAGCCTGTACCTATAAATTCATCAGGTTTTTCCGTTGTTTGTCTTCAAACTTAATACTGGCTGGATGGCTAGTAATGGTATCATGGATAAAATTACAGAACTTGTTAAAAAGGGGCAGCTCTTAGTTGACCAAGGGGATTTTGATGGGGCACTGGCATTCTTTGATCAGGCTCTTCTCCTAAACCAGGGTGATCCTGATCTGTGGAATCACAAGGGCATTGCACTGCGCAGCTTGGGTAGATACCAGGAATCCATGGACTGTTTTAACAAATCCCTCCGGATTGACCCTCGCGATAGGGATGCATCATAATGATGCCAGCTGTTATGCAAGGCACTCCCTCTAATTGTCAATCTATATTATTAACAAAATACTGCCAAGTATGTGAATAACCAGACAGAGAAGATGCTTCTTCAAGCCCTTGAATGTGCAGAGGATGGAAATTTTTCTGATGCCTTGAGGTTATATGATCTGATGCTCAAAAGTGATCCTAATAACGCCAGGATACTCATTGACAAGGGTGTCACTCTGCAAAACATGGGAAAAGTAAAGCTTGCCATTCGTTCTTATGATAGGGCCCTTGACCTCTCCCCGGACAATCTTGATGCACTACTAAACAAGGGTGCCGCATTACATTCTGATGAGAAATATCTTGAAGCTATGGATTGCTATGATGCCGCGTTAAAAATTGACAAAAGATGCGCAATGGCCTTTGCATACAAGGGACTCTCTTTGGGGGAGACAGGTAACTTGCAAGAGGCAATAAAACACTTCAAAAAGGCACTGTCTATTGACAGGCACTATGATCTGGCAAATATCTCAAAAGAGATTGCACAGGATTTGTTAAAATCAGCCAAGACCAAAGCCTAAAACACAGTAACATCGCCTGGTGCGGGTTCGTGGTTCTTCTGTCTTTTGTTCTCTTCAAAAAAGTCTCTGTGTGCCGAATTTTGATGCTCCCTTAGCTTCTCCACGTCTTCAAAACCACTGTGACACAGGTAGCATTTTGGTTTGTGCTCGTCTACCAAGGGAAGTACCATGCAGGCTGTATTGTGGCCTGTTACTTATTTCTTGAGACTATAAGGAATATATCCTGATGGGGCAACAGGACATCATGCTAGAACAGCTGGTTGGAGACTCTCAGGCACTAGATCATGCCCTTGCCGGAGAAGAACTGTCTTACAAGGACGGCCTTGAGTTGATGAGTTACGATAACCTGCACTTGCTTGGAGCAGTAGCCGATGATGCCAGAAAGAGGCTCGTTGATGATACTGTGACTTTTGCTGCATCCTATTACATGAACTACACAAACGTATGTGCTGCCAGCTGTCAAATGTGCGCATTTTACCGAAAGGATGGCGCTGATGACGCATACACACTAACCCCCCAGGAGATTGAAGCAAGGGTTGGCATTGCAAGGCAGATGGGTGCAACTGAGGTTCATATCGTTGGAGGATTTCATCCAAAGCTTCCATTAGAGTATTATGAAGAGATGATGAGGACCATCAAAAAGAGTCATCCCCAGCTTAACATCAAGGCACTAACTGCCGCTGAAATTTACTATCTCTCAAAACTATCTAAAAATTCTACCAAGGAAATCCTGTCTCGTCTAAAGGATGCCGGACTTGATTCCATGCCTGGTGGCGGTGCCGAACTGTTTCACCCTGACATTCGGGGAAAAATTGTTAGGGGCAAGTGTACTGGACAGCAGTGGCTGGATGTTATAGAAGAGGCACATGCCATGGACATCAAAAGCAATGTCACCATGCTTTATGGTCATATCGAAAAACCCGAACACATAGTTGATCATCTAGTCAGGATTCGCAAACTGCAAAAGAAGACAAACGGTTTTATCACCTTGATTCCCCTCAAGTTTAGCCTGGATAACACCGAGTTAGAACAAGAGCATCTGGTAACTCATGAGTGCTCATCAGTATATGATTTGAGAGTTATTGCTTTGTCTAGACTGATGCTTGCAAACGTGCTCAATAACATCTCTGTTTATTGGGTTGCATATGGAAAAAAACTCGCACAGGTTGCACTATCCCATGGCGGAAGTGATTTGGTTGGAACTGCCTTTTCTGAAGAAATTTACAGGGCTGCCGGCAAGGCAACATCCTCTTCAGTAGATGAGCTGGCAACCATGGTCAAGGAGATTGGCCGCATACCTGCGCAAAGAAATACCCATTTTGAGATTCTAAGGAAATTTTAACTCATCTGTCTCTTGATGGATTCGAGCTTTTCTTCCATCTTCATCTGCTTGTCCTTTCTTGAGTCTATCTTGATTACTGCCCCGACTCTGGCAATCCCTAGATTGTGAACCGCCTCTGTCATTTTTGCTGTTGCCGAGTTTATTACGCCCATGTCATCAGATTCCAAGACTGTTCCCATTGGGTTGATTTCATACCTGAGATTTTCCATGTCCTGGATGGATTCTATTGCCTTTGCAATGTAAAAACTGGCACTGGTGGTCTTAGTTGCCATTGGGTATATGCTAATTTCAGCCTGAATCATGTTTGGTATTGGGATAAATTGAGATTAAAACCTTTGAGTTACTCTGCTGGCTTTTTTTCTTTTTTTTCAACATAATCCTTTCTTCTTCTTCTGGCACCAAAGCTAATCAAAACAAGCAAAAATCCCACTCCTACGAAAATGCCGGACAGCATTTGATATGCCTGGTTTTCATCCTCTGCTACTAGCAAGTCAATCACTTCCTCCTCACTCATTCCTGCCTGTCCTATTGGCTGCTCTGCTGATGTGGCTGCAAATGCGATTCCTATGATGATCATTGCCAGCCCTCCTGCCAGGATTTTCTTGTCAACTAGAACCATATGCTTTTGTCTTGTTTTTATTATATTTAGAGTAATTGTATCTGTGGTTCTGTTGCATTCATGAGGAATAGGCACGAGAGATAAATTCGGTACACTTCAAAATTCGGGACATTTTATAGGACTGTTCAATTTAGATTTGGTAAATTTTGATGATCTGATTGCTGGAATTTAACGGTAAATTGCAAGAGATAATTTTCTTAGATATCCAGTCAGGAAAAAATCTCAAAGTGTAGTTCAGACTTATATTTGTGATTTGTGGCATAAAACACCAAAATTTACCAGAACCGTTAGGGTTCTGACACATTTTGATTAACTGATCCTTTTTGCAGCAGAACATTTCTGGCAGGCAGGTCTGAATTTCTGCCTAAAATGTATCTGGCATGACTCAAATCTGCGGATTGTAAATCGTATAACCATGATCTATCTTATATTAAACTCCAAATATAATATCATATGGCATCAGCCAAGACAATAATAACTATTTTTGCAGTATTGTTGATTGTTCCAGTAGGAATCAGTTTTGCACAGCTAGTAAATGATGATAATTCAGAGAAGAGCAATCTTGATGTCATAAGTGATGATGACGGCACGGTGGGACCGGTTGGAACTGTAAATGAGCTGTATAAAGGCCATAGCGCCATTACCAATATCATGATAGATCATTCAGAAGGCAATTATGCCATAGCTGATGAGCTGGTATTTACTGCAACTTTTGTCGATGAGGAGACAGAAGAGCTAGTTGTGATGCTTGATCCGATACTGCCAAGTCTTGGAATATATCCAGATGCAGGAGACATTGAGGATGTTTTGGGAACAGAAGAACTGTCAATTCGCATAGAGTTTGGAGTATTCATTCCAGAAAACTATGCAGATGATTTGCCAACACCGATAGACACAGCGATATCATTGTATGAACTCAGATGTGTATTACCAACAACAAATGGTTTGTGCAGTGCATTGACAGATAATTTAGAGATGCTTGGCTATACGTTGGATTCTAACAACATGTGGCAGGCTCCATCTTTGACACTTCCTTAGAGTATTTCACATGTGTAGTTGACATCTGATTATTGTGAGGTATAATATCATACACTGCTACACTACTGGTTGTCTGATTTGGACACAAGTATGAAGGTACTGGAATTAAGGTGAAAAAGGCAGTTAGATATGATTTAAGATGTTTTGAGTCTTCTTCTGCCTAAGAGTCAATACAAGCAATGCCTGACTCATCAAGTCAGGAGGACTACCACTAATGATAATAACTGCAGTAATGATCATAGTCTATCTTGAATGCAAAAATTATGTTACCGATCATAGTTTTTTCAATAGTTATTTTATTTGCGTATCCACTGGATTCTGCATCCCAGACTGACGATGAGAATGCACAGTTTGAAGTGCCAGGCAATCTTATCCTAGATGACAACACATTAGGTCCTGTGCAAGCATAGATGTACCATACAAGTTTGATGGAGGTTTTTATGATAAAATCCAGGGTCTCATATCTGAGGTACCACAGGATGGCGACTATGGGGTGCATGACGGCACACGATACTATGATGTCCTAATCATAGTGACCAGAGATGACGGGAGCGATAACAGAGATGCAGATGAGACAGCACGCGAGAACAAGGATACAATAGTACAGAAACTTGATCTTCTTGGCGCACGCAACATAGCAGCAGCAGAGTCACTCTCATTTGTGACTGCATCCATTCCGGTTGCAAAAGTTCCGGGAATCTCACTTTATGACGAGGTTTATGCCATGGGAGATGGTGAAACTCCCGTAACTCTGGAGATTGATACAACCAAGGAAACCGTACATGCAACTCCAAACGAGATTCGTACAGCAGCAGGCACCAGTCTTGATGGTCGCGGGGTTGCTGTGGCAGTAATTGACAGCGGTGTTAATCACAACACCGCATTTAACAACAGAATCACGGACCGTGTAGAGTGCAGTAGCGGTATGTGTAGTCCTGCAACTGCTGCCAGCGTGGTAGGATTCAATAACGGAGCAGTATCTTCTGCCTTTCCATCCCACGGTACGCAGATAGCCCAGGTCATTGCCGCATCAGGACTGCCAGCCCACAACGGCATTGCACCGGGTGTGAATCTTTTGGATGCCTCAATTGGAAGACACAGCTTGGATAGTCAGAACAAACATGTCTTTGTCAAGACACATGCAAGAGACGTGGTACATGCCCTTGATTGGTCTTTTAATAACGGAGCAGACATAGCAAACATGAGCTTTGGTTTTGGAATCTGCCGTGCAAGTCATGCAAACACGATTAGTCTGATCACAAATGAGGCAGTTGACAAGGGAATGGTTGCAGTATCAGCTGCAGGAAACAGGGGTATACTTTATGAGAACGGAATAGCAAGAGGGGCAGCTTTTCAGTCAATAACTCATCCCGGATGCGGACACAATGAAATTACCGTAGGTGTAATAAAGAGCAATGCTGATGGTACGCCGGCAATAGCATCTTATTCTGGCAGGGGTCCTGCACCCGGAACTGTATTACTAAAGCCTGAGCTGGTTGCACCAACAGCGGCCATTCAAGTACTAAGTTCTGTTGCAGCAACTGACACATTTATTCGAGGTGGAAGCAGTTTTGCGGCATCTGAGGTAAGTGCAGTTACTGCCCTTATGTTGCAGTTAAAGCCTGAGATGACTCCTGTTGAGCTAAAAACTGCCCTTTTCTTGGGTGCCAACTGGACTGGTCCGATACCATGCACATCAGCCCAATACGAGCAAGTCAACTCAAATGACAACTGTTCTCATGCAAGGCAGCCAGCAGACAGAAATATTGCAAACAATGAGGCATCATCCCTTCAAATACTCAATAACGTGGGATTTGGCATACTAGATGCTGCTGAATCACTCAGGTATGTCAACAATGCACCATCCCACATAATATCAGACCGTCTTGTGTCAAATACCGACACAAAGCAGTACTGGTTTACAGTACAGGACACATCAAAGCCAGTCAAAGTGATACTGTCATGGCTGGTTCATCCGCATGGCAGCATCGACGGACAGTTGTCACGTACCCATATACCAGTGCCTATTGCAAATTTGGATTTTACAGTAACATCGCCAGATAATACCATAATACGGGCAACATCAGACCACCAGACAAACGAGTTTGCAGTGTTTAACCCAACTCGTACCGGAACATACACCATAACAGTTAGCGGCTCTAACATTGATAGCATAAACAAGCCGGTACAAGACTTTGCACTGGCAAGTACCAATCCTATTATGCTGACGCCACCATCACCACCACCACCAGACAACCAACCACCACCACCAGACAACCAACCACCACCACCAGACAACCAACCACCACCACCAGACAACCAACCACCACCACCAGACAACCAACCACCACCACCACCACCACCACCACCAAACAACCAACCACCACCCATTCCAACTACAATATCTGAGGATTTCAGAACTTTCAGCAACTGGACTCAGAGCGGAGACTCTAACTGGACAATTCGTCCGCCATCTACTACAGTACCGGGCAGCCAGTCAGGCAACACGGTAGCCTATGCCTCAAACTGTGATAGAACATGCACAATCACGCTATCTCCTGTGGATTTGTCCTCCAGACAGTCAGGCCATCTCACATTTGATAGGTTTGTAGGATCCGGACTGGATTATGGTGAATATCTCAAAGTGCAGCTGTATGATGGCCGCACATGGGATACAATATTTGACTGGCAGGCATCTGCAAGAGACGATGACAACACATGGCATACTGAATCATACGATTTGTCATCTGAATATCTCATAGATGATCTACAGGTGCGCATAACAGCACGCAGTAGCACATCTGGTGAAATTACAATGATAGATAACATGTCGATTCAGAACACGGCATCTGTTGCCAATGTTGTTGTATTTTCAGATGACTTTGAGGGCGGCACCCTAAACAAGTGGATAAGGACAAACGAGCCTGACTGGAGGGCAGACCGTTTTGACGAACGCCAACTGCCTCCCGGCCATCCAAGCAGCAACAAGGTGGCAGAGGCTGACAACTGTGATTCGCTTTGCACCATAACCATGTCACAGTCAATTAACATCTCAAATCTGCAAAACCCGACATTGGAGTTTTGGAGATATGTTGATGAGTCATTGGATAGATATAATGACGGCGATGGCGAGTATCTCAAAGTAGAGGTTACAACCAACGGAAACACCTGGAGACAGCTTGACATCTGGACTGATGAGAACGGCGATAACGATGACACTTGGCATGCTGAGAGCTACGACCTAAGTGCTTACAAGTCTGATGTGTTTAACGTACGCTTTACGGCATCTATGAGTTCTTTTAACGAAGAGGTGGGAATTGACGATGTGCTGATCAAGGCCACATCAGGTACATCTACTCTGTCACCGGTTTTGGTAGACTCTGATAGTGATGGCTTGCTAGATAGTGCAGATGACTGCCCACAGGAAGCAGGACTGGCACAACTAAAGGGCTGTCCTGATACCACACCGCCTGTGATTACAGTACCTGATGACATTGTATCTAAAATCAGGGCAGGCATTGTCAAATATATCGAGTTTAGGGTAACTGCTGTAGACAATGTGGATGGTATAGTAGAGCCATCATGTAATCATGATACGGGATTCTTCCCACTTGGCGTAACCCAGGTGACGTGTACTGCAAGAGATGCTGCAAACAACTCATCGATTGAAAGATTTACCATAACCATAAACCCAAGATCAGGACCTACTAATCCTGATGCTGACGGTGACGGATATCCTGACAGTATAGACAACTGTCCAAATGAGGCAAGTGCAACCAACCGTGGTTGCCCAGAAGCACCACAACCAGACTGTTCAAGTGACGGTCCTAGTGGTCAAATTGGAGGTCTCTGTTCCATTTTTGAAACACCACCTACAATTGAATTTTATGGTGGGGATACATACAATCTAGTTACTAGTAATGAAGATGGTAAGATCTATTGGAATTTAGGCACTATAACAATAGGAGCTACAAACACTACGGGCTTTGATGGCTTTGTAACTGCAGGGCATACTGTTTTATTGAAACCGGGTGATACTTTTGTTGAACATAGAATAAATAACACTTCTAATGATAAAGTTATCCACAGAGAACCTATACTCGTTTATTACGGTGGATCTGTTGATGCTGCATTTATGCCAATAACTGAGCCAAATGTTGTCGTCGGAAGTAAAGTACAAGCTATGAATGGAACAGTAATTGATGTGACTCAGGGTACATTAGCTGAAGTACCACATTGGTCTATTCTGACCATTTATGGTCATCAGAGCAATGGTGATGGTCGGCTATGGTACAAAAATGCAACTGTAACCCAAGGTAATACTGTCTTTAAAAATATGGGAATAGCTTTGTATCCGGGTATTGAAGGCGACAGTGGTGGTGCAATTGTACATCATATAGACGGCAGTTCTAAAATTGTAGGAGTTCATCAGGGTGGCGCTTGTGTTTTTGAGTCATTATCTGAAGGTCAACCTCTTCTTACTTTGGAGGATAATTCGGTTTTTTGCAGTAAAGACCAATTTTATTACAAGACTTTTAGTGCTTGGGAAAATGTCAAGGCGGTTCTAAGTCTGCGATGATCAAGTTACCCTCCACTCTCTTTTTATTTGGTATTACTGTCATAATCCTTACGATAGTTGGCATACTTTTTACACCCACATGTTATCTTGACTCAATAATATGCCTATCAGATGATGATTTATCCCCAGAACATCGGGCCATGATTTGTCCAGGATTAATAGATCTTCCGGATGGAGGGGTCATATCACTTTGTGAGCCAACACATCAGACAAATCGATGTTTGATACCAAAAACTCCTATCGAAACGTGCTCAAGTGCTTGGGACGACATACAAACCGCCTTAACAATGAAATGACTTGCAACCCATCCTAAAAACTGCCAATGGTGAATCTTGGCAATAAATTGTCAAATTCCAGTTATCAGATAACCAAAATATACCAAATCCATTAAATTGTATTTGTGGCAGTTTATCTGACATGGCTGAAAAGTTTGCACCAGGCAGATGTATGATCATTGACCAAAACAAGATAACTGTCATAAAAGATACCTCATCCAAATTTGATTCTATATCGCATTCCAAAATAGACCAGAGATATGCACAGACGTTGTCCGGCAATGACAGGCTGGAATTTTGCAAAAAATTCATCGTGCATCCAGACGAGTCCATCAGAAATGAGGCAGTATGGGTCATGCAGGACTTAATCAAGGAATATCCCAAAGGCCATCTTTTGGATTAGAATGTTGATTCCATGTCCCGAATTGGATACTAGGGGCAAATGTCCAGAGTTTTGAAAAGTGTAATTTTTTTTGAATCTGTCATCACCCTAACTTAACACCCATCACTTGAATTGAACAGTGTAGTATCTGTGATGATTCTGTTCCGATCATTTGAATCTGGCAAAAAAATTTTTAACCTCTTGCAGACATCTTTGAGTTATGTATAAAATCGAGGCAATCGTGAGAAATTCCATTTTTTATCAAGTTCAGCATGCTTTGGCAGAAATTGGAATCACTACCTATTCTGCATACCAAGTACAGATTACCGGAATTCATACAGAGCACAAAAGTCTTAGAACCAGCTCTAGTAACTATATCCCAAAATCAAAAATTGAGCTTTTATGTGCTGACAAGGATGCTGATAATATCGTGGGTATTATTCAAAAAGCGGCAAGTACCGGCCAAAAGGGCGACGGAATTGTTCTTTGCTACAAAATTGATAAACTAGTAAAGATTCGGGATGGCAAAACAGACCCGTCTGCACTCTAGTCTGTTTTAGCCTTTTTTTTGATTTCTGGCCTTGATTCTTTCTTGCATCTCCCCGCCTTTGTTTTTCTGCCTCTTGCACACCTGATGTCTTGATTTTCCTGGTGCAATGCTGAGATCTTTGAAGTGCGGGGGGGGGGATTTCCAGACAGAATTCCTCAGGACATTCTTCTGCTGGGATCTTTTTTCTTCCCCATTGCCAACTCTTCATCTTTTGTCCTGACTTGGTTTTTTTAATGCATGCCTTGCTTGAGTCATTGGCTGACTAGATGACTAGCTGGCATTATTGCACAATTTCCCCAATCAAAACAGCTAGAAAATTATCTTCAAGAATCCCGGTTTGAAAATGTGTCCAAGTTCCACTAAAAACAGCCTAAAATCCTTCTGGCGGCCTCTGAACAAAGACGTTACACACTAGTGCATCTGTCTTTTCATCCCTGTATTGGACATTACATGAGACAAATTTGCCCTTTAGTGCCCGCTCTAAATCCTCTTTTGTCTTTTCCTCGTATTGTGGCTGTTTGGGATCATCGATTTTGCTCATGATTATTTTCTCTACTTTGCCATACTGGTCCTGGTTGTCTTTTCTTGTATGGCTAACTAGCAACTCAAAAGCATTGCCTGTAAGAATATTTAATACTGCTCCGCCGATTCCGTCTCCCATATCTGTTATTTTTTTTCTGTTCTATATTACTTGTTGGCTATGCTAATTTCAAAGTCCGGAACCAGTCCCTTCTCTTTTGCCATCTTAAACAACCGTCGTATGGATTCTTCACCTGCATCACCCATGTTCACAGTTACATTATTGACATACATTCTTACAAATTTTTCAATCAGACTTTTTTCTTTTCCCCTCGAATACTGCATGGCATACTCTATGGCCTCCTCAAAGTGCTCTATTCCAAACTCAATTGATTCTTGAAGGTATCTGTCAAACCTGGCTATGGCATCCCTGCCCAGTTCTGTCTTCATCACGTTGATTCCAAGCGGCACCGGCAATCCGCCTGTGGTCTTGTCCCACCACTCTCCGACATCCAAAATTTTGACATTGCCTTCTTGCTCATAGGATAGTTGGGTTTCGTGAATTACCAGCCCCACATCTACCTTGCCTGACCTGACAGCTTTTGGAATGTCGCTAAAATTCATCTCAACATAATCAAACTTTCCAATCATTAGCTGCAACAGTAAAAACGCCGATGTCATTTTTCCCGGAATTGCAATTTTACATTTTTTAATCTCCTCAACTGTCATCTGCTTTCTAGATGTGACTATTGGCCCATAATTGATTCCAAAACTTCCGCCGCTTCTCAAGATTGTATATCCCGGAATGTACGCACATGCGTGCACTGAAACTGCCGTGACATCAAGCTCCGGCTCTGTTGCTTTCTGATTTAGTCTCTCAATGTCCTCTATGACGTGGTTTACCTTAAAGTCCGGCGATGGAATCCTGTCTGTAAACATTGCATAAAACATGAACGCATCGTCTGAATCAGGCGTATGTCCTACAGAAACTTCCATGCCTGTCTTGCTTGATTTTGGTAATAAATACCAAAACCTATTCTGAATCGCTTCTTCTAATATATGCCAAAAATTTATTTTGATTACAGCTTCATGTCATAAAGATGACACTGCCTTACGGCGAGATTTTCCAGTCTTTTAAAAAATTATAGTCTGTATTTGGCAGCCACAAGGAACATTCTTTTTTTTACATGGTACGGGAATTCTCTGGATTTTTTTTTCACTTGCAGTCATTTTCAAATGGTTTGATAACTGGAATGAGTACACTCCTTTTTTGCAACAAAAAAAATCTTTAGAAGGATCAAAACATGTCCATTCTGAATCAGTTTCCGGAATGTCGCTGGCAACAGGGTTGCAAAAATTGCAAAAAAAAGCAGATTGCCATTGCTTTTGTCTGAATAGCTACACAAATCCTCAGATAAGATGATCATGCTTTGAAAAACTTGGGGTTTTTGCTACAGACAGCATGCCTTTTGGAAGGCGCATTGCCATTGTTTGCCAAATGTTCTTTCTGAGAAATTATTCCAGGGTGATCTGTTGGTCTTTCTCTATCTTTTTTGATTCATTTTTTACTTTATGAGAGACTAGAAAGAAAAAAAAGAAAGAAAGGATGCTGCCTTCTCACCGCAAAAAAGATTGTCATCTTTCTAATTGCATGATCCGCGTATCTTTTCAAAGAAGGCTAAGGTTTAATACCTGAATCCAAAGTTTTGCGAATATGGTAAAATTCAAGTCCACAGGCGAGGTTCTTAAAATTATCAAGAACAAGGAGCAGATCCGAAACTTTGGCGTGATTGCACACGTGGACCATGGTAAGACTACCATGAGTGACAGTCTTTTGGCATACTCTGGAATCATTGCCCCCTCTGCTGCCGGAAAAGCACTTGCAATGGATTTTGACAAGGAGGAGCAAGAAAGAGGAATTACAATTTATCAGGCAAATGTTACTTTGCACTTTTCAAAAAATGACACCGAATATGTCATTAACATGATTGATACCCCCGGTCACGTGGATTTTAGCGGCAGGGTTATTCGAAGCCTTAGGGCCATTGATGGTGCAGTAGTTGTGTGCGATGCAGTAGAGGGCATAATGACTCAGACTGAGACTGTTACTAGGATGGCGCTAGAGGAGAGGGTAAAACCTGTCTTGTTTATCAACAAGGTAGACAGACTAATCAAAGAGCTGCGACTAACACCAGAAAAAATGCAGGCACAGCTTGCAGAGGTCGTCTCAAATTTTAATACGCTAATTGACACGTATGCAGAGCAAGAATACAAGGAGAAATGGAAGGTATCCATTCAGGATTCAAGTGTAACGTTTGGTTCTGCAAAAGACAGGTGGGCAATTAATCTTGAGCTGATGAAGGAGAGGGGAATCACCTTCAAGGATGTCATTGATGCATATGAAAACGAAAAGGTTTCTGAACTTGTAGAAAAGGCCCCATTGGCTGATGCCGTACTTGGAATGGTGGTAAACCATCATCCTCCTCCACACAAGGCAGTAAAGTACAGAATTCCACAAATTTGGAAAGGTGATCTAGAGTCAGATGTTGGCAAGGCATTACTTGCTTGCGATGATTCTGGTCCGACAATCATGATGGTTGTAAACATGGTGCTAGACCCTGCGGCGGGCCCCGTTGCAATTGGAAGGCTATTTTCTGGCACCATCAAAGATGGGCAAACTATCCACATCATCGATGAGAAAAGGGACGGCCGAGTTCAGTCAGTTAACTTCTTTATGGGTAACCAAAGGGAACAAGTTGGGGAACTAGGTGCAGGAAACATTCCTGCATTGTTGGGACTAACTGAGTGCAGGGCAGGCAACACGCTGTCCACTGTAAAGGACATGCCAATGTTTGAGGGTGTAAAGTATGTCTCAGAGCCTGTCGTCCAGATTGCCATTGAGCCAAAGCATCCTAAAGATCTTCCCAAACTAGTTGAAATTCTAAAGCAGCTCACAATTGAGGATCCAAATCTTATTGTAAAAATTGACGAGGAATCCGGCGAGACAATTGTTGCAGGAATGGGTGTATTGCACTTGGATGTTGCAACACACAGAATACAGGATGCAAAATGTGAGATTGTAACCTCAGAGCCTCTGATTAACTACAGGGAGACTGTAAAGGCTGCATGTGAGCCAATTATGGCAAAATCTCCAAACCGACACAACAAGATTTTCTTAAAGGTAGAGCCACTAGAGCCAGAGATTGCACACATGCTAAGGACTGGTGAGATCTCCGATATCAAAGACAAGAAAGTGGTCTCTGACCTGCTCAAGGGAGCCGGATGGGACACTGATACAATCAAGAGGGTTATGAAATTTGATTCTCGCGGCAATGTTTTGATTAACGGAACAAAGGGCGTGCAATTTGTTCAAGAGTCTACTGACTCTATTAACTCGGGATTTGAAGAAGTAATGAGGGAAGGCCCGCTATGTAGGGAGCAGATGAGGGACTGTAAATTCATCTTTACTCACTTTGTACCTCACGAGGATACGGCACACAGGGGCCTCTCCCAACTAGGTCCTGCCTCCCGCAGGGCATGCATGGGTGCATTGCTCACCGCAGGCACAGCAGTGCTAGAGCCAACCCTGGCAATTGAAGTCCGCGTTCCGACTGATTTAGTTGGAAACGTTGCAACCATCCTTTCAGGCAAACGTGGAAAGGTACTTGACATGTCCCAAAAAGGCGCATCCAGTATTGTTATAGGTGAGATTCCGGCCTCTGAGACATTTACGTTATCTGAGGCAATGAGGGGGCAAACAGCAGGCCGTGCCACATGGAATACATCCTTTAAGGAATGGACCGAAGTTCCAAAATCAATGCTGGCCACAGCTGTTGCTGACATTAGAAAGAGAAAGGGACTGGCACCAGAACCCCCAGGTGTTAACGAATTTATCGATAAGGAATAGTCGTCAGTTTTACCAATCATCATCATCACTGCTCTGTGTGATGAATTTGATGTGTGTGATGACTGCTAGCTGTATCTTTTGTAATGCCTGCACACTTTGGCAGGCAACACTTTACTTAAATCACTCATTATTTACCTGTAATTGACATTCATTACCATTCATTACCAATAGTATATATATATCCGCCACAGATCACTAAAATCATGAGTACACAATCTCCGCCTAGCGATGCATACACAATGTACAAGCAAAATGTTCAAAAATACTTTGAAAATATTGCAAAATTAACTCCGCAATATTTCCAATCCGTAACACATTTGCAAGACGAATGTATGAAAACTTGTCAAAAAACAATTAACGCTACGGTATCTATGCAGCAAGAATTTGCAAAGAAAAATGGAATCAGGACTGAAATTTCAGATGCTGCAAAAACTGCAATCATTGATACCAACAAGCAGATTGTTCAGGCAAGCACAGTGAACAACCAGTTGCTCAAGACAACAATTGATGCAACTGTTCAAAACTTTAAGACATTCAATGACAACGTCAATGCGTTTGCTGAATTAAACAAGAACATTATCCAGTCCTGGATAACTCCCTTCGCACAAACAAACTAGTGTGATCGATTTTTCCTTTTTTTTAAGTTCATAAAGTTTGATGGCATTCCCATCAGACCTTCCAATGCCACTGTAGGTCTTTTAAGGTTCGTGTTCTGGACTTTGGATGATTCCCTCTTGGCAAGCCATGCTTGCATTGATACCTTGCAGTTTCCAAAAGTGTAATTACTCAAAATGCATTTGATGACAAGACAGTTTTAATTCCCCTTGCTTTCCAACGACTGTGACTGGTTTTGTAATTTGAGGGTGGGGTAATTTCCCGTGCCAACCCTCAAGATGAGGGACTTGAGAACAACCCTCTTGGCATTGCCGGCAACTTGGGCCTTTACACGGAGTATTTTTTTTTGAACAGCAAAAGAACATCTAGTTATTTATTCGGGTATGTTTTGTAATGGATGATGGGTCTGCTGTACACCAAATTCTACATGGATTTTGACGAGAATGAATGGAGGCAAACATCAAATGATCCCATTGTTTTTCAGGCCGTAAAGGAAGGTGCAAGTCTGGAGATTGAAGACACTTCGCACAAATCTTACAAACTACGTTTTAAAGAGAGTGGACGACTGCACATGTTTCGGGTTACAGGAAAATTCAGACTGACCTGGGATGATGATGACATACTCTGATGCCCTAAAATAGTGACGGGGGATTCTTGGCGCGGCCTGATGCTCTTGAAAGAACCAATTCAAGAAATTTCAGATGACTTGGGCATATCCTATCTGACAAATTTGCAGAAATTCTAAGCTGCAGTCTTGTTTTTGAAAACAATCAATCCCATCTGCCTTCAAGGCAGAATCCAAGAAAACATTTAATCTAGAATTTAAGATGAAAAAAAAGAGGCAACAAATGTGTTGCTGCCTTGCTTGTCTGACTGATGTTTGCAAGGATTGGCCTTATTCTGAATATTCCCTAATTTTCTTTATTGCCATGTCGATAACTTTCATATCTTTTTTTGCCTGTGGCATGTCCTTGATTAGTTTTGCAAAATATTCATGTCCCGTATTTTCTGCCTTGCCAATGTCTGACTTGTAACATTGCAAAGCTTTTTCAAAAAATGAAATGTCCTCTTCTAGTTCTCCAATGTTTCTGCTGTCATTTAGGCCGGCCTGAATTTTTTTGATGGTCTTTTCTATCTTTGGGACTGTTTTTCTTGCTTGCTGGTTTAAGACTGATGCAAACATTGCAGCAGAGTCCTGCACTTCCGGGCTACTGCCTAGGGTCTTTAATCGATTTTTGTAATGACAAAGTGACTTTAAAATTATTTCATACCCGCCTTCCTCTTTCAAATATATGCGGCCAAGCCAAACTTTTTGAGTCATTTTCCAATCTTCGTTGAATGCATTGTTATAATTTGGTTGGGTTGTGTGTGTCTGATTCTTGCATTGGAGGTTCATTTTTGTTAATTAGGTATAGCAAAGTACCTGCTAGTGCAACTCCCATGCCGCTAATTCCAACAAACGTGCCTGTATTTTTGACTAACCGCAAGGTCTGGTCTGTCTGGCCTATCTCTATTGAATAATACATAATTAGTCCTGTGACAAACATGAGAATTCCGACAACCCCTATCTTTACTGCCATCTTCATATCTTGGATAATTTTTTCTGACTAATAAACAACTGCAAAATTGACGTGTTTTTAAACACGGCATGGGTGATTTTAACTGGTTCATTATTGCAGTATCTGTGAATTCCTTGCAATTTCTGCCAATATCGTATATTCGTTTGCGATTTTTAGGTCATTGGAATGCAGTCAAAAACATGCTATAAAAAAAATACCGCTGATAATTTTTTGCCTGTCTGATATTTTTACTATGACCGGGTCTTTAATTCATAGGCCTTGCCTCATTTCCATCATGACTGCCCTTGCTGTGGCAAAAATAATGCTATGATGTTGGCAAATAATCTTATTTTTTGAGACCCTTGCGCAAAACTTCACCTAACATGCCAGAATAGCTAACTGAAGTAGATGTCCTTGCTATGCGGCTGGCCTGCCTTGATCTTATCTGTCTGTCCAAATCATCATCAATCATGATAGTTACTCTTTTGGCCATATGATAATTTATTATGATGGTAATATATGAATATTTTGTCACATATAAAGCCCATATCGATCAAGAACTCGGGAAATACTAGAGACAGTGCCTAAAAAATTGCTAAAATAGCTGATGATGTCGTGAAGAGTCATTGACATGCTGCTGCCATCTCTGATTCTGTATGCTAAAAAATCAGCAAAATAGTTGGTTTGTACTGCGAGAATCATTTTGTATTAAAGCCGTTTTAACTCCAAGCAAATCTTGGAATTTCCCATTTTGTGAATCCTCTATGAGGCCTGTTTTAGCTGTTTATTATCTAGTATTTGGGTTTTATTTGCTTGCCATGCTGCTGCTCAGCCCATGCATACTCATAATATGCTGTTATGAATTACTGTATATTGTGATCCAACGTCTAATTGAGTTATATCTTGCTTTTGCAAGCCACAGATCGTGGCTAACACCATGCAATGATAAATATAATATATGATCAATTATTTGGATTAGCGTGAACAAGCATCTTATTATAGTTTTTTTTGTTTGTGGGATTTTTTTAATATCATCCATATCGCCTGCCTTTGCCCAGACTGCATCTGCTCAAGATGTCACCATTGCCGAGGGTGAATCTTTTTCACATCAGATAGAACAGAGTGGTTTTGAGCCTCCCATTGATTTTGGTTTAACGAATCGTCCGTCCTATCTGAACATAGATGGAAATGGACTAATCCGCGGTGAGATACCTTTTGATGCAGTGGTTCATCCCTCAACTGGCACCAACATAAGGGACGACTTTGACCTTTCTGTTGAAATTGAGGTAGGATTTTTTGTAGATGATGGCGGTTTTACTGATTTTGGTTCGTTTGTACTGACTGTCACAGATGTCAACCGTCCGCCTGCAGGAACTGCACCTGATTTTTCATTTATTATTGGTGAGACACACACAGGCAACCTGGCCACCAACATTGCAGATCCGGACGGCGATACCATGTCCTATGCCCTGGCTAACAATACATGCCAGTCATCTAGCGTAACTGTAAATCCAACAGGTGCCTTTACCGTTAATGCAACGCAAAACAACGCGGTGACATATCCTGAATCCTGTAGCTTTACCTTTGATGTGACAGACGGCTCTGCAACAACACAGTTTACATCCTCATATGTGGTGCAGTTTATCGTATCCAACTCCCTGCCACCAGTACCTGACCCAATACCCTCTGAGATAATAGAGTATCCAAACTTTACAGTTCCTCAAATCCCACTGCGTGATTACTTTGAGGATCCAGAATTTGACACGCTGTCTTTTCATAATCTGTCAAACTGCGGTGATGGTACCGTCTTGGATATTACACTGTTAAACAACCAAACTATACAAATTCGTCCCGCAGGGAATGCAGGTGTTACATGTGTGGTGTCCTTTGATATCTCAGACGGCACGACGCAAAGCACGGGCCAGCCATACTCTTTTGAGATGGTAATCGTGGAAAATCCCGCACCCGTACGAACTACAACGCCACTGCTCATTGATGTCCCAGAAGACCAGTCTGATCAAATAGTTATAATTGACATCAACGATTATTACACAGATGACAAGACACTGAAAATAATCCCTGCCTCTGTTAATTCTCCTAACTGTCCACAAACTGGAATAACAGTCTTTGGCGACAACCTGATTCATTTTGACAATATCCATAATCTATCCAATGCGTCAGTTTGCATACTAGAAACAAGTTTCTCTGACGGAAACAGGGTGACATCTACAACATTTGCCATAAACTATCCGCCCCGTGCAACCTTGACTCTTGACACAGATGCAGGCGATCTCACCAATCTTGATGCCGTCGAATTTACGGCAATCTTTAGCGAGAATGTCGAGGGATTTGTAAAGGCTGACATTCAGGTAAATATTGACAGCTTGGAGGCGCCTAATAGCCTGATAACTGACTTTACTCAAACCAATGGTACCCACTATGACTTTACAGTCACACACGGCATTACCGTTGGTGAGTTGACAGTAGTCATACCTCTCGACGTAGTAGATGGTGGCAACGAGCGGACTGTAGATGTTATTAGAGTGGACACGACAAAACCAACAGTATCCATTACACCTGCTGATGGCACCATCACCCGCGATGACCCAGTAACGTTTACGGCAACCTTTAGCGAGGACGTCCAGAACTTTGAGCTGGGAGACATTACAATAACTGGCACTGTCAACGGCGGTGCTCCTGTGGCATCCAACTTTGTAACAGTTAATGCCCGCACATACACCTTTGATGTTCTCCACGGATCCTCAGACGGAACAGTAAATGTATCCATTGCAGCAGACGTGGCAGCAGACTCTGCAGGCAACCTCAACACCGCATCTGCACCAGTTACTGTCACAATAGGGGACATTCCCCTGACAGTCTCCGTAACTACAACTGCTGATGTGAGCACCAACCTTAACACAGTACCATTTACCGTAACATTTAGAGAGGACGTCCAGAACTTTGAGCTGGCTGACATTACGGTAACTGGCACTGCCAACGGCACCAATCCGACAGCATCCAACTTTGGTGGAACAGGCAGTGTCTACACCTTTGATGTTCTGCGCGGTTCATCAGACGGAACAGTAACTGTATCAATAGATGCAGACGTGGCAGCAGGCCTTGCAGGCATTCTCAATGAGGCATCTGCCCCAGTTACTGTCACAATGGATACTAATGCTCCAACAATATCTGTCAGTTCATCTGAACGCCGTTTTAGCAGCCTTAACACGGTACCATTTACAGTAACATTTGATGAGGATGTTAGGAACTTTGAGCTGGCTGACATTACGGTAACTGGCACTGCCAACGGCGGCTCTCCTGTAGCATCCAGCTTTGTGACAGTTAATGCCCGCACATACACCTTTGATGTTGCTCGCGGCACCACAGACGGAACAGTAACTGTGTCAATAAATGCAGACGTAGCAGAAGACTTTGCAAACAACTCCAATGCCGCATCCCGTCCAGTTACCATTACCATAGACACCTCGCCTGGTCAACGCCCGATCCCAATTATCACAACCGCTGATGATATCACCAACCTTGAGGTTGTACAGTTTACAGTAACATTCAACAAGAATGCCTTTGGGCTCCATCCCCTTGATCTTGACGTAACTGGCACTGCCAACGGCGGCAATCCTGAAGCACCCAGCATTAACAATATAGTCAATGAACGCGTATACACCTTTGATGTTGCCCGCGGCACCTCTGATGGAACAATAACAGTATTTGTAAAGGATCAGGCAGCTGTTGATAGTACCGATCAGTTCTTCAGTACTGCGTCTAATACAGTTACTGTCACAATAGATACTGCTCCCCTGACAGTCTCTGTAGATACAGATGTAGGCGACAGCACTGGATTTGATGCGATACCATTTACGGCAACATTCAACAAGGACGTTAGGAACTTTGAGCTAAACGACATTACGGTAACTGGCACTGCCAACGGCGGCAGTCCCGTGGCATCCAACTTGCAGACAGTTGATGCCCGCACATACACCTTTGATGTTGCCCGCGGCACCACAGACGGAACCGTGGCCGTATTAATAGATGCAAATGTAACAGCAGACCTTGCAGGCAACCCCAACACCGCATCTGCCCCAGTTACCGTCACTGCTACTCTTGCTCCCCAATCACTACCTCTTATTCCAGATGTGCCGCCTACTGTAATCCTGGTAAATCTAAGTGAGTCCCAATCTTTCTCCGTGGAACAATACTTTGAGGATCCTAACGGCGACACCTTGACCTTTCTTAACGCTATAACAACATGTACTGGGGATCTGACTTCTCCTGGTCCTTTAAGCGATACGTTCTCGTTTGTACCGCAATCAGCTCAGTCATGTGCGCTTTTCTTTGACATATCTGATGGCAAGGATGTCAGCACCGGCAGGGCATATAGCATCAATATAGACATAGTCCCTGATCAACCGCCCAGTCCATTAACACTTGTCAGATTCATAAATGTACTTAATGACCAGACAGACCCAGTAGTCATAGACATCAATAACTATTATACTGACAACAATCCCCTTAGAGTAAATGTTGATTCTGTAAGCTCCTCATGTGCTCACACAGTATCCCAACTCACACCACACTCCTTTGCCTTTACCGGACCCCAATTCTCGACTTCTACGATAAGATGCGATGTCCATTTTACTATAATTGACGTCGGCAGGACATTGGACACTACAGTTAACGTGTTTTACCGACCAGAGCCGGTTCCGCATATCAGTACAACTGCTGATGATTTCACCTCCCTTGACGTTGTACCGTTTACCGTAAAATTCAGCCATTACATCTTTGGACTTCATGTAAATGACTTTAGAATAACAGGTACTGCCAACGGCGGCAATCCGGTAGTAAGCAATCTTGTGAGAATCGATGCCGACGAATATACCTTTGAGGTTGCTCGCGGTTCATCAGATGGAACAATAACAGCATTCTTGCCCGGTGCCTCTGTAACCCATTCAGGCAACGATGAGCTTCTCAATATAGATTCTAACTCAGTTACCGTAACAGTGGATACTACGGCACCTGGCGTGAGTGTTGAGGGTGTTTCATTTAATAGGTTTGCAACATTTAGCACCATACCATTTATCGTAACATTCACCGAAGATGTCACCGGGTTTGAATTATCCGATATTGTGATATCTGGTGACGTAAACGGCGGCAATCCTGTGGCATCCAACTTTGAGATAGTAGATAGCACCACATACACCTTTGATGTGGAACGCGCCCCCGAAGACGGCACCGTGCCACTCCCCTTTACGGTATCCATACCTGCCAATGCAGCATCTGATAGGGCAGGCAATCCTAACACGGTATTTCCGACTACTGAATTCACATCTGATCTGGCTCCGGTTGCAACCATAACACCTGATGTAGGTCCGCTGACCAATGCCGACAGGGTGAGATTTGCCGTAGAACTTAGTGAGGCGGTTACTTTTACCCCGTTATCCCTTTTTGTATCAGGCACTGCTAACGGCGGCAGTCCAGCAATATCCAACTTTGAAGGTTCTGGCACCTCTTATGCGTTTGAGGTTGCTCGAGGCTCATCGGATGGAACCATAAGCGTAGTCATTCCTGCTTTGGTCTTAGATCAGAGCGGAGCTCCTAACCCTGAGCCAATCGGTCCTGTCACTGTCACAATAGATCAAACAAAGCCAACCGTAACTGTGGCATCTGATGTGGGGACACACACTGAATTTGACACCGTGCCATTTACTGTAACATTTAGCGAGGACGTTGATGAGTTTGAGCTGGGAGACATTACAGTAAATGGCACTGCCAACGGCGGCAACCCTGCTGTATCTAACTTTGCAACAGTTGATGGCCGCACATACACCTTTGATGTTGTCCGCGGCTCGACGGACGGAACCGTAACTGTGTCAATTGCAGCAGACGTGGCAACAGATGATGCAAACAACCTCAACACCGCATCTGCTCCAGTTACCGTCACCATAGACACCCGTGTCATATCAGTATCTCTGGACACAACTGCATCTGATCCCACCAATCTTGTTACCATACCATTTACGGCATCATTTAGCGGCAATGTCACAGAATTCATCCTGTCTGATATCACTGTGGCAATTGACGGAACCGACACACCAGGTCTGGTAGATACCTTTAGTGGAAGCGGCCGTGAATACGACTTTACAGTCACACACGGCATCACCACACAAGGCCAGCTGACAGTAACCATACCTGACGGTGTGACAGTCGAAAGCAACAACGAGGGTGCCCTCACTATCACCGTGGACAGAGTACGCCCATCAGTATCCATTACACCTGCCGATGGCACCACAACTGGTGATGACCCAGTAACGTTTACGGCAACATTTGACGAGGATGTCCAAAACTTTGTGGTAGGTGACATTACAGTAACAGGCACTGCCAACGGCGGCACTCCAACAGCAACCAACTTTGCAACAGTTGATGCCCGCACATACACCTTTGATGTTGCTCGAGGCTCGACGGACGGAACCGTAACTGCATCCATAGCAGCAGACGTGGCAGCAGACCTTGCAGGCAACCTCAACACCGCATCTGCACCAGTTACCGTCACAATAGACACTGTTGCCCCACAAGTTCATGTCGGCTCGACTGCCGGAAGCATCACTAGCCTTACTACCATACCATTTACGGCAACCTTTACCAAGAGTGTTGTGAACTTTGAGCTTGGAGACATTACAGTAACAGGCACTGCCAACGGTGGCAGTCCTGCAGCAACCAACTTTGCAACAGTTGATGGCCGCACATACACCTTTGATGTTCTCCGCGGCTCGACGGACGGAACCGTAACTGTGTCAATTGCAGCAGACGTGGCAACAGACATCCTAGGCAACTCCAACACGGCATCGCCTAGATCTGTTACCGTCACAATAGATGGTACCTCCACCAACTTGTTGCCCCCGATTCCAACAGTACCTCCCGTCATAACCTTGGAGTATCCTACACTAGCAAGCCAGTCAATCTCCCTCTCTGATCACTTTGTGGATCCAGACGGAGACGTCATAACCTTTGAAGACCTGTCTGATCTCTGTCAAGGAGACCTGTCAACTGGCTCTGAATTTCTCTTTAGTTCTACCACTGCAGAGACATGCATTTTGACCTTTAACATTTCTGATGGCACACATACCAGTACTGACAGTCCATACAGCGTAACCCTAAATGTGATAGAAGACCCTGCCCCTATCCCCGGTGATCTGATCATACAGGTGCAGCCAGGCCAATCCCGCACGGTAAACATTAATCCCAACAACCTTTATGATGACAACAAGCAGCTCACAATTGTCTTTGCCAGTTGGGATTCGCTTGACTGTGACGCTTTTGGTGTAACTGACGTTACCCCCACCAACTTTTACTTTACCCCGGCAAATGAGTTTGTCACCGCAGACGTTTGTACCCTGGAAATTACCATAAGCGACGGCAACAGGGAGATTGATACAGAAATTATCATACAATATCTGTCTGACCTTACTGCATCTATAACTACTACTGCCGATCCAATCACCAATCTTGCGGCCATACCATTTACTGCAACATTTAGCGAGGATGTCACAGAATTCATCCGGGATGACATTGTAGTGGCAATTAACGGAACTGACACACCGGGTCTGATATCTGCATTTAGTGGAAGCGGTGCTGACTATGCCTTTACAGTAACACACGGCATTACCACACAAGGCCAGCTAACAGTAACCATACCTGCCAATGTGACCCCCGAGGGCAACACGGCAAGTGCTACTACTACACTCACCGTGGACAGGACAAACCCATCAGTAACCATCACACCTGCCGATGGTACCACCACCGGTGATGACCCCGTAACGTTTACTGCAACATTTAGCGAGAATGTCCAGAACTTTGTGGTAGGTGACATTACAGTAGCAGGCACTGCAAACGGCGGCAATCCTGCTGTATCCAACTTTGTAACAGTTGATGCCCGCACATACACCTTTGATGTATCTCGAGGCTCGACAGACGGAACCGTAACTGCATCCATTGCCGCAGGCGTGGCAGCAGACCTTGCAGGCAACCCCAACACCGCATCTAATTCAGTTACCGTCACAATAGACACTCTTGTTCCATCAGTAACCATCACACCAGCCGATGGTACCACCACCGGTGATGACCCCGTAACGTTTACTGCAACATTTAGCAAGGCTGTCCAGAACTTTGTGGTAGGTGACATTACAGTAGCAGGCACTGCAAACGGCGGCAGTCCCGTGACATCCAACTTTGTAACAGTTGATGCCCGCACATACACCTTTGATGTATCTCGAGGCTCGACAGACGGAACCGTAACTGCATCCATTGCCGCAGGCGTGGCAGCAGACCTTGCAGGCAACCCCAACACCGCATCTAATTCAGTTACCGTCACAATAGACACTCTTGTTCCATCAGTAACCATCACACCAGCCGATGGTACCACCACCGGTGATGACCCCGTAACGTTTACTGCAACATTTAGCAAGGCTGTCCAGAACTTTGTGGTAGGTGACATTACAGTAGCAGGCACTGCAAACGGCGGCAGTCCCGTGACATCCAACTTTGTAACAGTTGATGCCCGCACATACACCTTTGATGTTGCTCGAGGCTCGACAGACGGAACCGTAACTGCATCCATTGCCGCAGGCGTGGCAGCAGACCTTGCAGGCAACCCCAACACCGCATCTAATTCAGTTACAGTTACCATAACTACCAACACACTGCCACCGGTTCCTGCTGTAACACCTGGCATAACCCTACAGCACCCAGTACTGGCCGCACACCAAGAGTTCTCACTTGATGACCACTTTACAGACCCTAATGGCGATACGCTATCATACACCAATCCATCAGATGACTGTACTGGAACCCTGACGCAGCAGCCACCAGCTGGCTCTGATACGTTCAGGTTTGTATCCTCTGCTGCTGAGACATGTACGCTCTCCTTTGACATCTCTGATGGCACTATTGCCAGCACTGGCAGTGCCTACACTGTAAACATATCTGTGGTACTGGATGCCGCACCCGTACGTACTGCAACACCCCTGACAGTTGATGTCCCAGCAGACCAGCCCCGAAAGGTTACACTTGACATTAATGACTATTATACTGATGCCAAGACACTGACACTAGTCTCTGATCCCACATCTGATGACTGTACAGATTTTAACTCTGCCATCCTGTCAAACGGACAGTTTGACTTTGAGCCTATCAATGCTTTTGCTAGTGCATCAACATGTACAGTACAGGCAACCTTCTCTGATGGAAACAGGCACACAGATACAGAGATTACAATAAATTATCTTAGCCTTCCAACCGTAACTGTTGCAGAGGGTGAATCTCTTTCACATCAGGTATCATTACCTGCTAACTTTTTCCCCGCTGATGTCGGTCTCATAAGTACCGGTCATAGTTATCTGAGCATAAATTTGGATGGACTAGTCACAGGCAACATACCTTTTGATGTAGTGGCTCATCCCCCAACTGGCACCAGCATAAGGGATAACTTTGACCTCTCTACTGAAATCCAGGTAGAATATCAGCTAGATGATGGTGCTGATACCATTACTGGGTCATTTACACTGACTGTCACAGATGTCAACCGTATTCCTGCTGGAACTGTATCTAGTTTTTCATTTAATATTGATGAGACACACACAGGCAACCTAGCTACCAACATTGCAGATCCGGATGATGATACCCTGTCCTATACCCTAGATAACAATGCATGCCAGTCATCTAGCGTGACTGTAAATCCGACGGGTGCCTTTACCGTTACTGCAACGCCAAACAACGCGGTGACGTATCCTGAAGACTGTAGCTTTACCTTTGATGTGACAGACGGCTCTGCAACAGAACAGTTTACATCCTCATACCGTGTGTTATCTACCGTAACTAACCTACTGCCACCAATACCTGCATCCGTACCATCTGCAATAGTAGAATATCCAAGCATAACAGATCCGCAAATTTCACTGCGTGACCACTTTGAGGATCCTGAATTTGACACGCTGTCTTTCAATAATTTCTCAAGCTGCGCTGCTGGTGTCACCTTGGATGTTACACTGCTAGACAATCATAACATGCAAATTGCTCCCTTCGCACGTGATGTCGGCACTACATGTGTGATATCCTTTGACATCTCAGACGGCACGACGCAAAGCACGGGGCAGCCATACTCTTTTGAGCTGGTAGTCACAGAAAATCCCGCACCCGTACGAACTGCAACGCCTCTGGTAATTGATGTCCTATCAGACCAGTCTAGGACAGTTACAATTGACATTAACGACTATTACACAGATGACAAGTCACTGTCAATATTTAATACTATAACCTCTGATGACTGTACATTTAGATCTACCTCACCAGACAGTGGTGTGTTTACATTTGAGGTCATAGAAGACTCTACTGGCGGGCTAACATGCACAGTACAGACAACCTTCTCTGATGGAAACTACCTTACACCTGTAGCGTTTACAATAAACTATCTGGATCGTACATCCGTATCTCTGACTACGGATGTAGGCGATCTCACCAACCTTGAGGCCATACCATATACGGTAACATTTGGCAGAGCTGTCACAGGATTTGATCAGGATGATATTATAGTGCGTATTGATGAAACCACCACCACACCTGGCCTGATAACTTCCTTTGCGGGAGAGGGAGCCCAATACACCTTTACAGTCACACACGGCCTCACAGAAAGCCTGCTAGTAGTAGTCATACCTGCTGATGCAGCTGATGGTGGCAGTGCTAGTGATATATCTCGTATTACGGTGGACAGGGCAAACCCCACAGTATCCATTACACATGCCGATGGCACCACTACCGGTGATGACCCAGTAACGTTTACTGCAACATTTGATGAGGATGTCCAGAACTTTGAACTAGGTGACATTACAGTATCTGGCACTGCAAACGGTGGCAGTCCCGTGACATCCAACTTTGTAACAGTTGATGCCCGCACATACACCTTTGATGTATCTCGAGGATCGACGGATGGAACCGTAACTGCATCCATAGCCGCAGATGTAGCAACAGACCTTGCAGGCAACCTCAACGCTGCATCTAATTCAGTTACAGTTACCATAACTACCAACACACTGCCACCAGTTCCTGCTGTAACACCGGGCATAACCCTACAGCATCCTGTACTGGCCGCACACCAAGAGTTCTCACTTGATGCCCACTTTACAGACCCCGAAGGTGATACGCTATCATACACCAATATATCAGATGACTGTACTGGAACCCTGACGCAGCAGCCACCAGCTGGCTCTGATACGTTCAGGTTTGTATCCTCTGCTGCTGAGACATGTACGCTCTCCTTTGACATCTCTGATGGCACTGATGCCAGCACTGGTGGTGCCTACACTGTAAACATATCTGTGGTACTGGATGCCGCACCAGTACGTACTGCAACACCGCTGACAGTTGATGTCCTATCAAACCAGCTCCGAAAGGTTACACTTGACATTAACAATTATTACACAGATACCCAGACACTGACACTAGTCTCTGCCCCCACATCTAGTGACTGTACGGACTTTGTCTCTACCATCCTGTCAAACGGACAGTTTGACTTTGAGCCTATCAATGCTTTTGCTAGTGCATCAACATGTACAGTACAGGCAACCTTCTCTGATGGAAACAGGCACACGACTGCAGAGCTTACAATAAACTATCTGGATGCTGCAACCGTATCTCTGAGTACAGATGTAACTGATCCTACCAACTCTGATACCGTCAACTTTACTGCAACATTTAGCGAGGATGTCACACAATTCGTGCAGTCTGATATTGTTGTGGAAATTGACGGAACCGAAACACCTGACCTGATAACTGCCTTTAGTGGAAGCGGTACTGACTATACCTTTACAGTAACACATGGCATCGCCGCAGAAGGACAGCTGACAGTAACCATACCTGACGATGCGGTAGCAGAGGGCAACACGGCAAGTACTCATACACTTATCGTGGACAGAATAAGACCAACCGTAATCATCACACCTGCCGATGGTACCACCACCGGTGATGACCCAGTAACGTTTACGGCAACCTTTAGCGAGGATGTTAAGGACTTTGAGCTAAGAGACATTACGGTAGCAGGTACCGCAAACGGCGGCAATCCAGTGGCATCCAACCTTCTTGGAGACGGCAGTGTCTACACCTTTGATGTTGCTCGCGGCTCGACAGACGGAACCGTGACCGTATCAATAGATGTTGGTGAGCTAACAGACCTTGCAGACAACCCCAACACCGAATCTAATTCAGTTACTCTCACAATAGACACCGTTCCCCTAACAGTCTCTGTGACTACAACTGTAGGAGAGAACACCAACTCTGATACGGTAACATTTACGGCAACATTCAACAAGGACGTTGAGGACTTTATCCTGACTGACATTACAGTAACTGGTACCGCAAACGGCGGCAATCCAGTGGCATCCAACCTTCTTGGAACAGGAAATGTCTACACCTTTGATGTTGCTCGAGGCTCCACAGACGGAACCGTAATTCCATCCATTGCAGCAGACGTAGCAACAGACCTTGCAGACAACCCCAACACCGCATCTGCCCCAGTTACTGTCATAATAGACACTCTTGCCCCAACTGTCTCTGTCAGTTCATCTACAGGCAGTAGCACCGGACTTGATACGGTACCATTTAGAGTAACATTTGACGAAGACGTTGAGAACTTTGTCCTAGATGACATTACAGTAGCAGGTACCGCAAACGGCGGCACCCTCACAGCATCCGGCTTTGCAACAGTTGATGCCCGCACATACACCTTTAACGTTGCAGGCATATCTTCTGACGGAACAGTAATCATATCAATTGCAGCAGACATAGCAACAGACCTTGCAGGCAACTCCAACACCGCATCTGCCCCAGTTACCGTCACCGTAGACACCACTGTCCCATCAGTATTACTGCGCACTGATACAGCTGATCCTACCAACTCTGATACCGTCGACTTTACTGCAGCATTTAGCGAGAGTGTCACACAATTCGAGCAGTCTGATATTGTTGTGGAAATTGACGGAACCGAAACACCTGGCCTGATAACTGCCTTTAGTGGAAGCGGTGCTGAATACACCTTTACAGTAACACACGGCATCACCGCAGAAGGACTGCTGACAGTAACCATACCTGATGGTGTGGTAGCAGGGGGCAACACGGAAGATACTCATACACTCACAGTGGACAGAATAGATCCAACTGTAACCATCACACCTGTCGATGGTACCACCACCGGTGATGACCCCGTAACCTTTACGGCAACCTTTAGTGAGGATGTCCAGAACTTTGTCCTATCTGACATTACAGTAACTGGTACTGTCAACGGCGGCAGTCCAGTAGCATCCAACCTTCTTGGAGACGGCAGTGTCTACACCTTTGATGTTGCTCGCGGCTCCACAGACGGAACCGTAACCGTATCAATTGCAGGAGATGTGGCAAGAGATCTTGCAGACAACCCCAACACTGCATCTAATTCAGTTACCATAACTATCACAACACTGCCTCCGGTTCCTGCGGTATCGCCTGGCATAACCCTGCAGCATCCTGTATTAGACCCACACCAAGAGTTCTCACTTGATGACCACTTTACAGATCCTAATGGTGATACGCTATCATACACCAACATATCAGACGACTGTACTGGAGCTCTGACGCAGCAGCCACCAGCTGGCTCTGATACGTTCAGGTTTGTATCCTCTGCTGCTGAGACATGTACGCTCTCCTTTGACATCTCTGATGGCACATATACCAGCACAGGCGGTGCATACACTGTAAACATATCTGTCGTACTGGATGCCGCACCAGTACGTACTGCAACACCGCTGACAGTTGATGTCTTATCAAGCCAGCCCAGAAAGGTTACACTTGACATTAACAATTATTACACAGATGACGGCACACTGACACTAGTCTCTGATCCCACATCTAGTGACTGTACGGACTTTACCTCTACCATCCTGTCAAACGGACAGTTTGACTTTGAGCCTATCAATGCTTTTGCTGGTGCATCAACATGTACAGTACAGGCAACCTTCTCTGATGGAAACAGGCATACAACAGCAGATCTTACAATAAACTATCTGGATGCTGCAACCGTATCTCTGAGTACTAATGTAACTGATCCTACCAACTCTGAGGCCATACAATTTACGGCAACATTTGGCAGTGACGTCACAGGATTTATCGCAGATGACATTGTAGTGACAATTGATGGAAACCCAGCCACACCTGGCAGCCTGATAACTGAATTTGGTGGAAGCGGTGCTGACTATACCTTTACAGTAACACACGGCATCGCCGAAGAAGGACAGCTGACAGTAACCATACCTGACGATGCGGTAGTAGAGGGTAACACAGCAAGTACTGTAACTACACTCACAGTGGACAGAATAGTCCCAACTGTAACTATCACACCTGCCGATGGTACTACCACTGGCGATGACCCAGTAACGTTTACGGCAACCTTTAGTGAAGACGTTGAGAACTTTGAGCTAGCTGACATTACAGTAACTGGTACCGCAAACGGCGGCAGTCCAGTAGCATCCAACCTTAATGGTGAAGGAAGTGTCTACACCTTTGATGTTGCTCGCGGTACCACAGACGGAACCGTAACTGCATCCATAGCAGCAAATGTGGCAACAGACCTTGCAGGCAACTCCAACATCGCATCTGCCCCAGTTACTCTCACAATAGACACCGTTCCTCTAACAGTCTCTGTGACTACAACTGTAGGAGAGAACACCAACTCTGATACGGTAACATTTACGGCAACATTTAGCAAGGACGTTGAGGACTTTATCCTGACTGACATTACAGTAGCTGGTACTGCCAACGGCGGCAGTCCCGCAGCAACCAACCTTCTTGGAACAGGAAGTGTCTACACCTTTGATGTTGCTCGAGGCTCCACAGACGGAACTATAATTCCATCCATAGCAGCAGACGTAGCAACAGACCTTGCAGGCAACTCCAACACCGCATCTGCCCCAGTTACTGTCATAATAGACACTCTTGCCCCAACTGTCTCTGTTAGTTCATCTACAGGCAGTAGCACTGGACTTGATACGGTACCATTTAGAGTAACATTTGACGAAGACGTTGAGAACTTTGTCCTAGATGACATTACATTAGCAGGCACCGCAAACGGCGGCACCCTCACAGCATCCGGCTTTACAACAGTTGATGCCCGCACATACACCTTTAACGTTGCAGGCATATCTTCTGACGGAACAGTAATTGCATCAATTGCAGCAGATGTGGCAACAGACCTTGCAGGCAACTCCAACACCGCATCTGCCCCAGTTACCGTCACCGTAGACACCACTGTCCCATCAGTATCCTTGGACACAACTGCTGCTGATCCTACCAACTCTGAGACCATACCATTTACTGCAACATTTGACGAGGATGTCACAGGATTTGTACAATCTGACATCGTTGTAGCAATTGACGGAACCACAGCAGATAATAGCCTGATAACTGCCTTTAGTGGAAGCGGTGCTGACTATGCCTTTACAGTAACACACGGCATCGCCGCAGAAGGACAGCTGACAGTAACCATACCTGACGATGCGGTAGTAGAGGGCAACACAGCAAATACTCATACACTCACAGTGGACAGAATAGATCCATCCGTAATCATCACACCTGCCGATGGCACTCGCACCAACGATGACCCAGTAACATTTACTGCAACATTTGGCGAGGACGTTGAGAACTTTGTCCTAGCTGACATTACAGTAACTGGTACTGCTAACGACGGCACCCTCACAGCAGAAAACTTCCAGACAGTTGATGCCCGCACATACACCTTTGATGTTGCTCGCGGCTCCACAGACGGAACCATAACTGCATCCATTGCAGCAGACGTGGCAACAGACCTTGCAGGCAACCCCAACACCGCATCTGCCCCAGTTACCGTCACAATAGACACTCTTGTTCCAACCGTAACCATCACACCTGCCGATGGCACCACCACCCGTGATGACCCCGTAACCTTTACTGCAACCTTTAGCGAGGATATCCAGAACTTTGTTGTGGCTGACATTACAGTAACTGGCACTGCCAACGGCGGCAATCCAGTAGCAGCCAACTTTGCAACAGTTAATGCCCGCACATACACCTTTGATGTTGCTCGAGGCTCCACAGACGGAACCGTAACTCCATCCATAGGTGCAAATGTGGCAGCAGATCTTGCAGGCAACCCCAACACCGCATCTGCCCCAGTTACCGTCACAATAGATACTACTGCCCTAACTGTAACCATTACTCCTGCTGATGGCACCATCACTGGTGATGACCCCGTAACCTTTACTGCAACCTTTAACGAGGATGTCCAGAACTTTGTTGTGGCTGACATTACAGTAACTGGCACTGCCAACGGCGGCGCTCCTGCAGCAGCCAACTTTGCAACAGTTGATGCCCGCACATACACCTTTGATGTTGCTCGAGGCTCCACAGACGGAACCGTATCTCCATCCATTGCAGCAGACGTGGCAACAGACCTTGCAGGCAACCCCAACACCGCATCTGCCCCAGTTACCGTCACAATAGACACTCTTGTTCCAACCGTAACCATCACGCCTGCCGATGGCACCCTTACTGGTGATGACCCCGTAACCTTTACTGCAACCTTTAACGAGGATGTCCAGAACTTTGAACTAGGTGACATTACAGTAACTGGCACTGCCAACGGCGGCAATCCAGTAGCAGCCAACTTTGCAACAGTTGATGCCCGCACATACACCTTTGATGTTGCTCGCGGCTCCTCAGACGGAACCGTAACTGCATCCATAGCAGCAGACGTGGCAGCAGATCTTGCAGGCAACTCCAACACCGCATCTGCCCCAGTTACCGTTACCCTAGACACCATTGTCCCAACAGTCTCTGTAACTACAACTGCCAATGATCTCACCAACTCTGATACCATAACCTTTACTGCAACCTTTAGCGAGGTTGTTCAGAACTTTGTTCTGGCTGACATTACAGTAGCAGGCACCGCAAACGGCGGTGCTCCAGTAGCAGCCAACTTTGCAACAGTTGGTGCCCGCACATACACCTTTGATGTTGCTCGTGGCTCTACAGACGGAACCGTAACTGCATCCATTGCAGCAGACGTGGCAGCAGACCTTGCAGGCAACCCCAACACCGCATCTAATTTAGTTACCGTCACAATAGACACCACTGCCCCAACAGTCTCTGTCAGTTCACCTGCAGGCAGCAGCACCGGACTTGATACGGTACCATTTATAGTAGAATTTAGAGAGGATGTTGAAGAGTTTGTCCTATCTGACATTACAGTAGCAGGCACTGCCAACAACGGCACCCTCACAGCAACTGACTTTGTAGCAGTTGATGCCAGCACATACACCTTTAACGTTGCAGGCATATCCTCTGACGGAACAGTAATTGTATCCATTGCAGCAGACGTAGCAGCAGACCTTGCAGGCAACCCCAACACCGCATCTGCTCCAGTTACCGTTACCATAAACACCGATGTCCCATACGTATCCCTGAGCACAAATGCTGCTGATCCTACAAACTCTGAGGCCGTCTCATTTACTGCAACCTTTAGTGAGGATGTCACAGGATTTGTACAATCTGACATCGGTGTGGAAATTGACGGAACTCCAGCAGCTAATAGCCTGATAACTGCCTTTACTGAAACCAGTGGTACCCAATACGACTTTACAGTCGCACACGGCATCACTCTAGAAGGTCAGCTGACAGTAAGAATACCTGACAATGTAGTAGTGGGTGGCAACACAGATGCTATACATATTATCATTGTGGACATGGTAAGGCCATCCGTAACCATCACGTCTGCTGATGGCACCACCACTGGTGATGATCCAGTAACCTTTACTGCAACCTTTAGCGAGGATGTCCAGAACTTTGTCCTATCTGACATTACAGTAGAAGGCACTGCCAACGGCGGTAGTCCCACAGCATCCAACATTGGTGGTACTGGCAGTGTCTACACCTTTAATGTGGCACGCGGCTCATCAGACGGAACCGTAATTGTATCAATAGCAGCAGACGTGGCAACAGACCTTGCAGGCAACCCCAACACCACATCTGCTCCAGTTACTGTCACCATCAACACTACAGGAGATGACATTGAGGCCGATATCCCGCTTGGAGGCCCTGATGGCCAACCTACATATGAGCCATCCTCAAATTTGATCACCCTTAATGTAGTATATGACACATTACCTGACACAATTATTGCCACTGATGGCCAACTGATTAACTTTAATGGCGCACCAACATTTGCTGATGATAGTGCAAACGGAGTAAAGAGTGTGACAATCTCTAATTCTGCGACTGTTGTTACTTCTGCTGTCTCTGATTCTCAAACAGTAACTGTCACCTATCCAGCTAATGTCGTTGTAACCGGTTCATTTGGTGATTGGACTGGCCGTATTGCCGTTCCATCACTTTCTACTGATGTTACTAACCTTCCAACCTCAAATGGTGAGATAGGACTGGCATTCTCTGTAGGTGATGGCAACACTAGACTAACATTTGATCAGGCAGTCAGGTTACTATTGCCTGGACAAGCAAGCCATGATGGTGCCTTCTTCTCAGGAGAAAATACTAATGGCGCTGTAGAATCACGATCACTGGTTGTATGTCCGTTTGTTCCTGTCAATCAGGCTACTGCCAATACTAATCTTGAAGCTGGCACTGCGTTGGAATCATGTTTTGTTCGTGACGGCTCTGATATGATCATCTGGACCACACACTTTAGCTCATTTGGTTCATTCTCTGTATCTGATGATCAGCCTGCTGTTACACCATCCGCATCTTCTGGCGGTAACCGCGGTGGCGGTGGCGGCGGCGGTGGTGGCGGCGGAGGAGGAGGCAACAGCGGCCAGTCTCCTGACTCGCGCATATGTGGCCTCCAGCTTTGCAGTGAGATCAACACAGGAACGGGCTCTTCATCTGGATCTAGCATATCTACAAACAATACTCAGACTGGAGCAGGACAAGATCTGATGGATCCAGAACCACAGGTACCAGGTCTGAATGAGGAGGATGAAAAGAAGGAAGAAGGGCTGATAAAGACCGACCCAGAACCAGCTATGGAAACCCAGATGGACCCAGAACCAGCTATGGAAACAGAGATGGACCCAGAACCAGCTATGGAAACCCAGATGGACCCAGAACCAGCTATGGAAACAGAGATGGACCCAGAACCACAGGTACCAGGTTTGAATGAAAAGACAGACACAGAACCAACAGCAGAAGCAGGGACGTCTACAATGATGGATTCAGAACCACCTCAAACCGGCACAGATAAGAACAATGATCAAGAGTCAACATGCGGCCCCGGAACACAGCTGGTAAACGGAGAATGTGTGCCTGCTGATTCGCAGAGCAGCTCCGAGGATCAAAAGGGCTTCTTTGCTGCAATCCAAGACTTTTTTAGCTCCCTGTTTGGATTTGCATAATTACTGGGACAAACTAGTCCTAGATATTCTCACCAAATAGACTTGGTAATGCCTGTGTAACACTGATCATCTGATAGACAGATGCCGGCATGAACCGGCCTGAGAACGCACCAACGACACAAATCCCAAATGACTTCAATTCCTTTTCTTGAAACAATCACAGTTCCCTCTGAGAACGCACCAACGACACAAATCCCAAATGACAGTCATAACAGGAACATTCTCAAAGGGAATCTGTTTTTCAAGTGATACACTATCTCTTATGCACATTAGGCCGTGTTCCAATTTTTATTGTAACACCGTCTTTATGACCTCTTTATTTTTTTTTTGAGTGTTGTGGTTTTTCAAACTATCCTACAAATTCTATGTCTTTTTGAAGCTCATCTGGCAAACCCAACTGCCAACACCCTTGTTTGCTGTTCTCAGATGCCATCCTGCATATCCCTATCACTAGTAGCTCTGTTGGAAAAATCTTCACAACAACCCGCTGAGAAAACCTGACAGGATCAGTCTTTTGTGCATTTTAAATCCGATTTCTGCTTTATGATTTTTATGACAACTGTGTCCCCTAGCTTGCTAAATGCCATTTACTTCTTTTCACTAGTAAGAACCCGGTCCAAAATGACATCTATGGGGAGCAAAAATGACTTTCCAAACGTGCTGATTAAAACCGCCCTTAGTGTTGGACTCTTCCCTGAGATATCCACAGCCTTTAGGTTCAACATTTTCTTTCTGATTGTTTTGCCCGTTTGTATTCCAAAACAACCCAATACCCAAAAAAGACAATGCTTGTAAGTGCATACTGCAAGCTGTTTGCCCAAAACTTATCCTCCTCATATTCCTAACATGCTTGGATATGATGCAAAAATAACTGACGTTAAAACTGCTGATATTATTACAAAGTCCATTGGCAGTCTATACCTGCCTGTCCGTTTTGCTAGGATAATCTCTGGGAAAACCTCCCCATTACTTGACATTGCAACTTGCTTCAGGTATGACTAACCGTCTGATGCTACTGTTTTAGATCCTGAATCTGGTTTGGATCACAGGTTTCATGCTTCAAGTACGACTAGTCACCTGATGCTGTGATTTGGCATTTTTTTGTTTTTGAGCTGCAAAGCCAATTTTGTATATCACAATATCTGTTTGAATCTCCATGGCACGATTTCTTCTAACTGCATTTGCGATGATTTGAGATCTTTTGCAGCAATCTTACTTGCAATATCCCTTTTTGAAACAATTCCTGACGGCTTTTATCATTACTACTAGAAGACTGATCTCTCTTTTTTTCTTTTAGCATTACTGATGCACAAAGTGGTTTTATCGTGATCTATCATAGTTGCATTTTCTCATGTGTCACCGGCTTGTAGTGGCGATCACATGGTTTCCTTGCCTGGGAATCTTTTGTGTCTGGATTCAAATTAAATATGTCCCTGAATGCTAATCTAGTTGTGAAAGTTGGAGTTGTAGTCTTTCCTGGCAGCAATTGTGATCGTGACATGTATCACGTCTTAAGGGATGTATTTGGTTTGGATACCAGATATTGCTGGCACGAAAAAGGACTGCCTGAGAACATTGATGCCGTAATTCTTCCTGGGGGGTTCACTTATGGAGACAGGCTAAGGGCCGGCGCCATTGCTGCTCACAGTCCTGTTGTTTCAGACGTACGAAAAATCTCAGAGAAAGGAATTCCGGTTTTGGGCGTGTGTAATGGATTTCAAATCCTTGTGGAGTCTGGCATACTGCCCGGGGCATTGCTAAAAAATGAGTCTCTTAGCTTTATGTGCAAATGGACTAGTCTTGTAGTAGAAAACAACACCACTTTTTTTACCAATCAGTTTCAATTGCGTGAAAAAATTCCTATCCCCATAGCTAATGGCGAAGGGCGATACTATGTTGATGAGAAAACTGCCAATGAGCTAAAAAAGAGGAATCAAATCGTTTTCAGGTATGATGAAATTGTAAATGGCTCATCAGACAAAATAGCAGGTGTATGTAATGAGGATGGGAATGTTGTTGGAATGATGCCTCATCCTGAGAGGGCAGTCGAGTCTGACATTAACCCTATAGACAGCAAGCCCTCTTCTTTGATCTTTGAATCGCTGCTAAGCAAAATGGGTATTGAAAAATGAGTCTTGAAGAGCAAGAACTAGACGAGCTAAAGTCCAAGATTGGCAGAGATCCTACGCCTACTGAATTGCAAATTGTGGCTGCTGAATGGTCAGAGCACTGCTCTTACAAGTCATCAAAAAGACACCTCAAAATGCTGCCCATGGACGGCCCCTTGGTAATTAGTGAGAAAGGATACGACTCTGGAGTTTTGGATGTTGGAGGCGGATATGTTGTCACGGCCCACATTGAAAGCCACAATCATCCTTCTGCCGTGGAGCCTTATGGCGGGGCCGCAACAGGCGTTGGTGGTGTAATACGAGACATTCTGTCTGCTGGAACTAGGCCTATTGCAATTTTTGATGGACTGCGATTCGGAAATATCAAAAAAGATTTGCAAGCAAGATGGCTTTTTAAAAATGCAGTTGCAGGCATTGCTGATTACGGCAACTGCCTTGGTATTCCAACCATTGGCGGGGAGGCCGAATTTGACGAATGCTATGAAAACTATGCGCTAGTTGACGTGGCCGCACTGGGGTTTGGCAAGAAAGAAAACTTGATTAAAAATCATGCCAAGAAAGGCGATGTTGTCGTACTGATGGGAGGCCCTACTGGCAGGGATGGAATCGGCGGCTCTCAGTTTGCATCTGATTCCTTAGAGTCTGAGGATCGCTCCGCCGTTCAAATCCCTGATCCATTCATTGAAAAACTAATCATTGAAGCTGTTTTGGAGGCTAGGACTGCCGGGCTGATTCATGCACTCAAAGACCTTGGTGGCGGCGGCCTGTCCTGCGCTGTTTCTGAAACTGCTGATGCGCTGGAAATTGGGATTGAGATGGATGTTAAGATGGTTCACACCCGCGAGCCTGACATGCATCCTGATGAAATCATGGTATCTGAATCGCAAGAAAGAATGCTGATTGTTACTAGTCGGGAAAAACTACAAAAATTAAGGGAAATATGTGAAAAATTCCGTATCGGCTGCTCTGTGATTGGCTCTGTAAGGTCTGATAGGCAAATGCATGTTAGGGAGGGCGGGAAAACGCTTGCCAATCTGCCTACTGACGTGGTAGCTAATGCGACCCTGCTTGACTTGCCCTCAAAAAAGCCATCTTATTTACAAAGAATTGAAACTGAAAAGTCATTTGAGCACATCAGGGACTATTCTGACGTGCTACTAAGATTACTGACCTCGCCAAATATTGCAAGTAAGATTTGGGTCTATGGCCAGTATGATCATGAAGTTGGAATCCGTACAGTGGTAAAACCGGGATCTGATGCCTCTGTTTTGCGATTAGATAACGGAAGATACCTTTCTGCAAAGATTGACGGAAATCCAAAACACTGCTACCTTAATCCGCGCGAGGGTGCGATTGGCTGCTTTGAGGAAGCATGCAGAAATGTCGTCTGTACCGGAGCTCGGCCAATTGGAATGCTTGATCATCTGCAGTTTGGAAACCCAAAAGATCCTGAAATCTTTTGGACTTTTCTAGAATCCCTGAGGGGACTGACTGATTTTGCCAAATATTTTGAAATTCCGTGTGTTGGCGGAAAGGTCAGCCTCTACAATGAAACTCCTGCAGGCCCAATCAAGCCGACTCCTGTCATTGGCGTCATAGGACTAATTGATCAGAGGCCGTCTGTTCCTCAGAAGGTCACCCAGGATGACTGCTTGATAGTTGTCGGTGATACCAAAAACGAAATGGGCGGTTCTGAATATTTTGAGTATGTTCACAGGTTCATTGGCGGAAAATGTCCTGCAGTCAGCTTTGAGGACTCGAAGAAAAACATGGATTCTGTCCTAAATTTAATTCAAAACAGCCTTCTCAAATCAGTACATGACTGCTCCAAAGGCGGCCTGGCAGTAGCAATATCTGAAATCTGCATGACCAATCAAGTTGGCTGCAGCGTGCTCTTAGATGAAATTCCTGTAGATGATGATAAACTTGATACTGACCGAATTTTGTTCTCTGAAAGCCACTCTCGCTACTTACTTGCCTTTGATAAACGGCACTATCTGAGGATAGGGGAAATTCTAAAGGAGAACAATGTTTCATTCAAACAGATTGGACGCTTTGTTGGCAAAAAAATTCAGTTTACATCCAAATCCGAATCTGTCGTAGAGTTAGATGTGGATAAAACCCGCCAATCTTGGCTTACTGCTCTTTCTGATTTGGTTCTTGAGGGCAAGAAACCTGATTGATAAAGCGTTTTTGATCGCAAAAAGTGTTCATCATTTTTATTATTCAAAGTTAGATTATGGATCAGGGAATGGAGTCGTCACTTGGTGATTTAACAGGGTCTTGTACTTTTTCTAATAATTTATCTGATGCCTTGGAGGCAGGCTGCCTTGCCTAAAGTCAAAGAAAATTGCGGCGTTGTGGGCATTTACAGCCTGACTGGAAAAAATGTCATTCCAATGGTCTTTGATGCCTTACGGGCTTTGCAGCACAGGGGCCAAGAGGCCTGGGGATTTGCAGTTCCAAACAAGGCACCTTTTAAGAGAGTGGGATTGGTCTCTCACTCCTCGTCTGATTTTAAAAGACTTGCGCAAGAGTATGCCTCTCCATGTGTGATTGGCCATGTGAGATACTCTACTATGGGAACCAGCACCCTAGATAATGCCCAGCCACTCAAAGTAAAGGATCTCTGCATTGCCCATAATGGAACCATTGCCAATGCCCAAGAACTATCCAACATGGTTGGCGGCTGCTCTTTTACTCCCCAGAATGCAAATGATACGCTAGTTGCAGCTAAGCGCCTGGTATCCCTAATCTCAGAAAATGGCCAGATGGGAAAGGCGCTTTCTGTCTTAAAGAACGAGATGGTCGGCTCGTACTGTTTTACTTTTATCTCCGATGACAATTCCGTATATGCTGCACGGGATCCCAAGGGATTTCGCCCTATGGTTTTAGGACACAAGGAATCTGATGATACCTACATTGTAACCTCTGAGTCCGCTGCAGTCACTGCAGTCGGTGCAGCATTACAGCGAGATATAACCCCAGGCGAATTAATCAAACTAAGCAAGTCTGGCCTAGAGACTGAAAAATTTTCGACTGACTCGTCTCGCGCACACTGCTCCTTTGAGTTTACCTACTTTGCACACCCCTCAAGTAACATGGAGGGACACAACATCTACATCTCCCGAAAAAATATTGGCAGGCTTATGGCAAAAAAATTCCCTCTCACTGATGCTGATCTGGTAATACCGGTGCCTGATTCTGCAAGACCTGCGGCATTAGGATATGCCCAGGAATTGGGAATATCCTTTGATGAGGGGCTGCTAAAAGACCGCTATAGCAAGAAGGGACCACTGCGTAGTTTCATTGAACCCCATCAAAGCGATAGGGTTGACATTAATCGCTGGATTATTCCAATCAGTGAAATCATTAGAGACAAACATGTGGTGGTAATCGATGACAGCCTGGTCCGGGGCACCAGCTCAAAGGCCATCATCAAAGCTCTTCGCCGTGCAGGTGCAAGGAGAATCAGCATGCTGATTACCTATCCTCAAATCAACTATCCCTGCTATGCCGGAATTGACTTTCCTTCTCAGGAGGAACTTGCCACCTTTACTGATGGAAAAGCCATGACCGGAGATGAGATTACTGAGATGGTTAGACAAAGCATCGGCGTTGATTTCTTGGGGTATAATGATGCTGAGAACCTTGCCAACGCCGTAGGAATCTCAAAGGATTCCATGTGCTTTGCCTGCTCTTCTGGAAACTATGACTCATTGGGAATAAAGCCTGATTTTACAAAACGTGAGCAAGTTAGGGCAACCCAATAAGCTGCTTGAGATTTAATTAAATATTACCTGAATCTGTTTTGTATTGATGCAGGCAATATGGAATGACGTGGTAATTGCCGAAAGTGATGCTACTATCAAAGTTGAAGGAAATCACTACTTTCCGTTTGATTCTATAAAGCAAGAATATTTTACAAAAACGGAACTGACAACTTTCTGTGGCTGGAAGGGAATGGCAAATTATTATTCTGTGGATGTAAATGGCAAAACCAACAGGGACTGTGCATGGTACTATGCAGAGCCCAACGATGCTGCCATGAAAATCAAAGGCATGGTGGCATTTTGGAACGGTGTCAAAGTAAGGTAGCCAATCTTAATTATTAGATGTGTGGTTTAGAGTTGTTGAATCAGTACACTATGATTGTTGGTGCAGGTGTTGGCGCCATTGTCATCATGGCGGTAATCTTTGGCATGGATGTCTTGAAATTGTCTGTTAGCACTCAGGAGCATGATATTTTTGTGGATCCTATTTTGGACAGACAGAGTCTGTTTGTAATGGGCAGGGTAACAATTCAGAATACCGGCTCTGAACCCCTGACTAATGTCCGCATTAATTTTGGCGATGGTGATACCATGGATTTGGGAACCATGCAAACAAGACAAAAAATTATTGTGTCTCCCCCTCCTGAGAACTCGATGCAGTTTGTTATGGTCAGTGCAGACAATGATATCTTTGTAAGCAAGGCATATCGAGAGCTGCCTAAAATGGTCGGCATGATGGGCTCATGACCTTTCATTATTTTTTGCAGTGCCTTTATTTCTAACTTTTCTAATGTTTCAAGCAGATGTCTCTCTTTGTGTCATTTGCCATCTGCAGAGTAGTTGGCTGAAGAGGAGGAGAAGAAGAAGATGATGATGATAAGGAGGAATGGCAATCTGTTGATTTTATGCTGAACTTTCAAAAGAATTCATACAACAGCAACAACCATCCAGTCTTGGATGTTGCCGTTTGGATGAGCCTAGCTAATCCTGATTTTTCTACTGTGGGTTATCAGGCTAAATGATCTTGCAAACACAGCCTTGGGAGCTTTGCAGCCTATCTTGCATCTTTCTTCCGCATTGGCTTGTGGCGGCCGTGCGGTTTTTCTTGAAAAGATTATCTCTTGCAACAGTGGCAGCAATGCAGAGCGTCCTCCATGAGCATTTTTTCCATCAATGAACCAAAACATTTCCGTAGCATTTGCGCCCAGGTATTCCTTTCTTAGCTTTTCTCCCATTTCTGTATAGTGTCCTATCAGTGCTATTCTTCCCCTGGCAAGAAAGCTCACCGAATTTGCAAATTTAATACAAAGATGACACGCGTTGTCATAAACCACAATCGGCGACTGGTTTTTGATATTCATCATGCCATTGTTATGCTGAATTTAAAATTAATGTAATGGTTTTTCTATTTAAACACTTTTGATGATTTAGATCTATGCTGTAATGATTTTATTTTGAATAAGATGTTGAAGAACATTAAATAATTCTAGATCTTGAATTGTTCCGTTACCCTACCCTTTGAATATTTTTTGAATCCAAGATGGAAGTAAATTTTCTTCAGGGAGAATAATGTTAAACCGTCAGATTCATAACTTGAAACCATCTTTTCTAATTTAATTCAGTAATTGGTTAACACGTGAATTGAAGGAATCTTCTATCATCATTGAGGGGATTTCCATACCGTGTTTCCATAACTCTAATAATTTAGGAATGATCTGTAGTGCAATATTCAATCCAAAAGCATGACCTAATGCATAGTTTAATTAGTTTTTCAGTCATCTAAACATGAGCATCACTTCTTAAGAAATACACAAGGAAACAGTATTGTATCCTACCTAAAAAAATTCTAAAATGAAAAAGTATTTTCAGACATTTTGAAAATATTTGAATAAGATTATTTTGCATCAAGCAATTAATAGCATTAATTAATTCTTGTGATTTGATCTTGTTTTTATGCGATCTCTTTACTTTTTGATTTTCTTATATCCATGCAGTATAATAATTGTACTGTTATTAACAGATCGGTTATTTTATATAGTTTCACAAGAATGTTTTTTTATGACAAGATGGGCAAAAAACACCAAAGAGTTCAATGTAAGTCTGAGTAAAAGCACTAATGCTGACGGTTCAAAGAGTTTGATTTGTAGAGTTCCAAAACCTATTGTAGATTTTTTAGGAGATCCAGATAAACTGAAGTTCATAATCAAAAGGAAATATATCGTTGTAAGTGAGGGAGATAACAAATGATTTCAGATTCATTACTTAATAAAATTCATAATATTGACTGTATGAAAGGATTGAAAAAAATTCCAGATGGCAGTATACAACTCTTAATTGCAGATCCCCCTTATGGAATAAGCAAAACTTTGAATTGTAAGGGTCAAAAACTTGGCAGCACGGCAAAACTAGATTTTGATTTTGGTAATTGGGATGCAGATAATGGACAAAATTTTACCTCATGGTGCAAGGAAGGATTAAAAAAGACATCGGGATGGGCAATCATATTTTGTGCTAAAAAAGACATTGGAAAGTATTGGGATTACATGGAAAAATTACGTTTCAAAGCCATTGATTCTATTGTGTGGCAAAAACCTGATCCGGTACCTCTAAATGGAAAATCAAAACTTCTTAATGCTTGGGAATCTGCTGTAATTGGTAAAAGAGACAGTGCATACTTTGGCGGGTATTGCACTCATAACATATTCAAATATCAGGCACCAAAAGGAAAAACAAGGATACACCCAACACAAAAACCACTGGATCTTATTGTAAAGCTAGTTGAATTAACTACTAGAAAAAATGACATTGTACTTGATCCTTTCATGGGCAGTGGCACTACAGCTCTTGCATGTAAAAAATTGAATCGTCAATTCATAGGATTTGATAATAATGCAGAATATTGCAAGATGGCAAAAAAGAGACTTGAGACGTTTATGAAACAAGATGTTATAGTGTTACAAGAAAAAATCAACAAAAAATTCTAAGGAAATATTTTTTGAGCCTTAATTTTTTTTAGATCTCCTTTAGAAAAAGATATACTATTTCTTCTAATTTCTTTGTTTTGTTTTTTATATTTTTGTGCCCTTTCTGTAAGTTTTTCTTTCAAACGTGCTACAGTTATTTCAGAATCCGCAATGTATATTTTTTTTACACTAATTTCATGTTTGTTAACAATGGCCAAGATTATTTTTTCATCAGTTATGTATTTTGTTAATACAGAATCAGATATATCTTGAAAATTCCACTTTGAATCTACAGCTACCTTGTACTCATAAAATTTTCCATCTTTATCTATTGCATCGTGTCCAGACTGTTCAGATAATACATCATGCCCTATTTCTTTTGCGACAAGCATTTCCCAAAATTTATTGCTTGTAAGTATTTGATCGATACATGTGATTCTTTCTATTTTGTTAGTTAGTTCAATTATTTTGTTTAGTCCTTCTGTGAATCTGCCTTTTTCTTTTATGGGATTTATGTATATTTTAGATATCTGTAAATCATTTTCTAATTGATTTGCAGAAAAATTAATCATTCGTCTTGCATTAGGTTTTCCTTTTGGTTGTTTTTTGAGAAGTGTTTCTGTTCTACGTTTTAGATATTTTGAACATGTATTTCCATCAACTTGAAGATACCAATCAAAAATAGGATGATTTTTATTCATATCATCAATATGTGCAAAAATTACTGAATGAGCTCCTTTTAATTTTTCGATTGTTTCATCTGAATAGTCATTAAATGTCCAAGAATGATTTGAACTTGATTCTTTGAAATGCTTGTACTCAAATTCACCATTTGATGTTTTACCATCACGTGTTCCTGAATGTCCTGCAATTGGTGTATGTTCCAACTCATTAGATATCATAATCTCATAGAATTTACTGTTGGAGTATATATCTGAAATTCCAAATTGTTCTTCGAGACCGTTTTGTATTTGTTGTAGTTGTAAAATTAGATCATTTAATTCAGAATTATCAGACAATACTCATAATTTCAATAATTTCTTAAACATAATTAAAGTGAAATTAAATTTACTATGTGTGTAGTTATCGAATTAATTCAATAAATATGGGAGATGAACAAATTTTGGTATAATGGCATATCGTAATAAAATTTGGTTGGGCGATGCCATTGAAAAGCTGCGCAAAGTATCGACTGATAGTGTAGATCATTGTATTACTGATCCACCTTACAATATTTCAGGCTATGATGGAAAAAAAGCAATAGGATGGTTACAGTCAAATGGTTTTTGGACTGATGAGAAAAAATTTAACAAAATGGATGAAAAATGGGATTCCTTTACAGATTCAGAATATGACCTATTTCTTCAAGAGTGGTTATCGGAGATCTTTAGAATAGTTAAGCCAAATGGAAATATTGTGGTATTTGGAACGTTTCACAATATTTTTGATACAGGTTATATATTAAAGAAAAACAAAAGAAAGATTATAGGTTCAGTTACATGGTATAAACGAAATGCATTTCCAAACATCACTAGAAGGATGTTTTGTGAGAGTACTGAATATCTGATATGGGCGGTAAACAATGACATAAAAAATGCCAAAAATTGGACATTTAACTATGATGTTCTCAAAAAGATGAATGGAGGTAAACAGATGCGTAATATGTGGGATATACCAATGACGCCATTATCTGAAAAACAATTTGGAAAACACCCAAACCAGAAACCTATAGCCGTAGTTGAAAAATTAATTTTAGGATTGACTAATGAGGGCGATGTGATAATAGATCCATTTACAGGTAGTGGAACAATACCTTTTGTCGCAAAAAAACACAAAAGAAATTTTATCGCAATAGAAAAAGAGAAAGAATTTGTTGAGATTGCACGAAACAGATTAAAAATGTCTGTGCCAATGATAACCCAATAATTCATCTAAAAAAACTATTTAATAATATTAAACACGAGTATTATTATGCAAAAAAAATCTATAATTTCTGATCAAGTAGTTGGAAAAAACACCTATCATTATCATATTCTTCGAATTCTAAAAAGAGAAATGAAGCCTATGACTGCTATTCAACTTTTAACTAAAATCCGTAAGGTTAAGAAAATTACTTCTAAAACTCCTGATGCAACAATTCGTTCAATTCTTATTCGTTCATCATTTATTGAGAATGCCGGGAATGGATATTATAAAATCAAGTCAAATGCAAAAATACCTGAATTGTGACTCATTAATATTCTAGATCTCCACTCTTAACATGAAGTGAATGGGTTATGGTGTAAAGTGATAATATAATCCCGAAGCTCCATAGTTAAAGGAACTAGAACTTAGCAAGTCTCATTTACCGATATTTTTCAAGCAGAATATCATCTAGATTGCAAGAGATGGTTTTCTTAAAAATTACATAGTTTTAATCATCAGAAAATTTCAAAGTGTAACCAGAGATTTCCTAAATCTGTGATTTATGGTATGTATTGTCAAAATTACTTGAAACTGTTTCTCAAGAAGGCATGATGCTGATCAAAGAATAATCAGGATGAATCAACGTGAACTGTACTTATCACTGTATTGTAAATAACAAAGAAACCCAAATTGCCAAGATTTGAACATTAAATCTCTTAAGAGGAAGGGGGGGGGGGTTGTTACGAAGCCAATACACAGAATTATTTGGAACAAGTGCTAGAATAATAATGCAAGATTCGAAAGAACTAGTTTTTGCTATGTGGAAATTTCTCTTATAATTTTACTATTGCATAATATCCAATTTTAAACAATCCGTATAATAGACAATCTAATAAAAATAACGAGTCAAATGACAACATGTGATTATAGGCATAAATATCAAGATTACGTTAAAGAATCACCTGAAATATTCAGTTGTGATGAAACTGCATTAGAGTCCGGCAAATGTAAATTTCACGATGAAGAATATGTTCATAATCATAAAACAGAAATTACTGAACTAATCAAACAGAAAATTGAAGAATCGATAGAACATGAGATACCAATTTTGTGTATAGGGTACAAAATCCCAGACATAGAATTTAAAAATAAAGAAATTTCAACCATAGTTGATTTTTCTAATACTAAATTTCTTAACAATGTAATTTTTGATAACTGTATTTTTTTGAAAGAAGTAGATTTTTCTAATACCGTTTTTGGTGAAGATGCTAGTTTTATAAATGCCATTTTTCATAAAAAAGCAAATTTTTCAAACGTGATGATTGAAAATAATGCAGCATTTTATAACGTGAGTTTTAAAAAAGATACATTTTTTGAAAATTCAAAAATACAAAGTGCATCATTTTTAGATGCAAATTTTTTTTATGTTGATTTTACGGATACAATATTTAATAAATTTGTGAGTTTCATATCGGTACATTTTAATGAAAAAACCATTTTTAAGAATACCCTATTTGAAGAAGGTGCAGATTTTTCAGATTCGAGGTTTAAATCTACCACATATTTTACAGAAGTCTCTTTTCAAAAAAAATTTGATTTCAGAAATATTATTTTTGATAAGCCCTTTGAAGTCTACTTTGATAGTGATCTATCTTGGGTATCTTTAATTGAAACAGATGTAACCAAAGTTAAATTCGGAAATAAAACAAAATGGTCTAACTATGAAAGGAATTCTATAAATTATAAAATATATGATGAATGGAAAATAGAACAAGGAATAGAACCCGAATTATCATTAGAAAACGTAATGGATGTATATAGAAATTTAAGAGAAAATTTTGATTTTTATTTACGATATGAAACATCGGGAGAATTTTTTATTAGAGAAATGGAATTAAAAAGAAAATATAAAGAAAATAATTCAGAAGGACATAAAATAACTAAAAAAATATTTTAGAACGATTAGTTTCACCACTTGGAATTTACAACATTATTTCAAAATATGGGCATTCATTGTCAAGACCTATTCTTATATCAACACTCAGAAACATCCAAAGTTCACTAGTACTCCAAGAACAAACAATCTAGCTTTGCTACCTTGCCTGGACAGAGAAGATGTATGGGCTGATGAAAGTCAATCCGGATCGTTTGGATGTTCTAGTTTGCTCCTCAAAAATGGCTCAGATTTCTAAGAAACTGAATCCATGCTGTCATTTCAGATTTTCCTCTAAAAATTCCAGGGTTTTGCTCCATGCATCGTCTGCTTCTTGTGGTGCATAGCGCTCACCTGTTGGATTTGCAAACGCGTGATTCACACCAGAATAAATGTAAATATCATTTGTAACTCCTGCCTCGTTTAGTGCCTCCTCAAACTCATTGACTGTTTGAGGCGGAATTCCTTGATCTAGCTCTGCAAATATTCCTAGTACCGGCCAACTTATTGATGATAATACTTTTGGCTCTGTAACTACTCTTCCATAGTAAATTATTGTAGCATCCATGTTGTCATTGTTTAGTGCCAGGGCAAGGGATTGTTTTCCCCCAAAGCACCATCCAATAGAACCAACCGAATCCACGTTGTGCGTTGTTTGCAAGTAATCTACCGCACTATTCATGTTTAGGATTGCATCCTCCTGTACAAATGCTCTAGTAAGGTCCATTGCAGCTTGGGCATCTGTTGCAACCTTGCCTTCAAAAAGATCAACTGCTAATACGACATATCCCTGGGAAGCTAGCTTTTCAGCAGTCTGTTTTATGTTGTCATTTAATCCCCACCATTCGTGAATCAGTATCACACCCGGATGAGACTCATTAGATATTGGATTTGCTAGAAATCCTGCATTTCCGTCATAGATTACATCCTTTGTACTGACTTGAAAATTTCCCTCGGTGATTAATTCGGAATTTTGAGTTGCACTTGAATCAACGTCTGGCAAAACGTGTTCTGCCCAACCGCGCTTGATTAGCTGCTCCACACTTGACGGTTTTACGCATGCAGGATCTCCAGTTGATACTTTTAATACCATCTTGAGGCCCTCAGCGCAGATGACATTTGTAGGAATTGCCCCCTGCTGAACCTGCTTTAGCGGTGGTGGTGATGGTGATGATGGATATTCAATGGCATCTGCAAAATTATCTGCCTGAGATACTGTTGCCATACACAAGATCAAAAAGCCTGTAAGAACATGCATTCTCATAATCTTGGAAAATCCTTGCAAGATATAAGGAATAACTTTTTTTACTGTTATTTTTGTTCGTTTCTTGCCTTATGACGGGCCATGTCCGTACCTGAAATGACATTACTGCCTGTACAATAAAGCCTAATTTCCAAATTTGGTATTTTTTATGCCCTCAAATGCCATGTTTGTGAGAATCTAATTCTTAAAAGTCATACCCTACTAGATCAACCTCTACATCCATCTCAAATGCCATGTTTGTGAGAATCTAATTCTTAAGTCACCATGTTTTTGTTTCATCATGGATAATGTACTAGTCAGAAAAGCATCTCAGAGGGATATTCCTGTTCTTCTTGGACTGTTATATGATCTTGGACGACCCGCTCCTCAAAAAGACTCTGATGTTGAGATGTTTCGAAAGCTGGTTACAAAGTATCTCAAGGACTCAGACAAGGCAGTTTTTGTTGCAGAACTTGACGATGTAAAAATTGTTGGCATGGCAAGTGTGATGTTTTTGACAAGATTAAACCAACATACCTTGGAGATGTATATTCCCGAGCTAGTTGTTGATGAAAAGTATCAAAATCACGGCATCGGCAAGAAACTAGTCAATTCTTGCATTGTTCTTGCAAAAGAAAAAAACTGCCATAGAATCAGATTGGAATCTGGAAATCAGCGAAAGGACGCGCATGAATTCTACAGGCATTTGGGATTTGTACAATCCTCGTATTCTTTTAGCAGAGAATAAATGTGCGGCAATGTTTTTTCCTTCCAAAATACAGCTACCTGTAAATTATTTAACATACAATTTGCGTATCATGTGATACGTTGCCTTATCAGCAAGCATGGGATAATTTCATTGATACAGGTGATGCAATACACCTGTCTGAAAAATAACTCATCCCTGCCAGTTGTCATTTCTTTTTCTTCCTCAGAGGACACTGTTAAGAATACGTGACATGGTCTGCTAACCCATCAATTGATTATGCCTTTGATGTAAGTGCCTATGGATGCGATAATGATGTATTCAGAGAACAAGCAATAATTCGCTCATCAGATACATGTGACACTTATGTCCCAGAACCAATCCTGAAACTAATTCTTATATTTGGCCTAGTTGGTGGTGGTGGGGTCCACATGTAGTTGCATGGCATGAACTTAATTAGTTCCACTTCTTTTTTTATCATGAAGAAATTAAAAATCGTAGGAATTGGGATTGGTGTTTTCGCAACTTATTTTATTCTCTCAACTTATCTTCTTTGCACTATAAATCCATTAGAGTGGGGCAATCCACATTTGTGTTAATCAGTCCAAAACTTTTACACTGTTCAATCCTAAGATCTTTTCACGTGCACTAAACTAGGAAAGAATCAGAGTACCAAAATTTAGGCGTAAAATCATTAATTTCAATAAATAAAATAAATGGAAATAGGCAATGAATCTGTTAGTTCATATGAAAAATGGCATTTATCGCCAGTCAAATTAGCATCATCATCATCTCCAAAGAAGAATATTGCAAAGAAACAGATTAAGAGCAGGTCAAAGAAGAGGCATGCTTGTGGACATTGTCCTGCACAAGAAGTTTCTTTAGGTGGCAACAATGGATAATGACGGCAATGTGCTACAAAATGACAAAGTTGAGAACACACATGAATCAATCAAGAAACATTTTACAAACTATTGGCATATTTGGAAATTTTAATTATTTGACTCTAAAAACCTTGAACCGTTAAAATGAATCATGTGTGATGGATGCTCTGCAATCCAAACCTCAGATTCCCAAGCAATCTGTTCAAAATATTTTTTAAACGTACGAAAGTCTAAAAATGCTGTAACATACACCAATCCTGCCTTTGATTTTGAAAATAATCTGGCCAGTTCTTGTCTTCGTTTAGGATCTATGGGTCCGTGAGTAGTTACAGCCTCAATTAAAACCAAATGATTTTTTTTAGGATAAAAGATCATTATATCAGGTATCTTTCCATGGGGTTCAATGACTATGTTAAAATCCTTTAGCCGTTTCTTATCATAATACCTGAATTTTTTTCTGGCATCCCCAACATAAAGAAGTGTTCCACCCGGAGTAAAATACGGACCAAAGTCATCGCATATCTTTTTGACTAGAATGTTTTGTCCTCCCGCAGACAATTCTAACAGCTTTCCATCAGACAGACAAAGTGGAATTAATTGCCTTTTACGTTCTTGTGCATATTGAGTCTTCAATGAGGGAATAATTTTTTTATAATTTGCCAAGTTCTTTCTCCATTTTTTGGAACCGTAACTTTGAATCAACTTTAAAGATTTTTCATTAATCATATACACCGTTTTGCCGCTATTTGGAGGTCTGTCTGGTCTGTCTGGATTTTCAACAGCTAGTGAAGCTTGCAAAAACTGATGAACAGACTGTCTCCTAACTGTCTCTCTGCTATTTGGGGCATATTTTTTGCCATAGCTTCTTTCAAAAAATCCCATCATTGGAGTAATGCCAATTAAATGTGCCTTGGATTTTTCCCATGAATCATCCGGTTTGAGATCCAAAAGTGCCAGTAAGGTTAAAGCTGATCTATCATTTTGTTGCTGCCTTGGAAAACCCAGTTGTTTCAAAATACTAATTGCCTCATCAATCTTTTGTTTTGCAGGTATGGGATCAATTCTGCCTGATTTTTCACTTATCTCAAACACAACTCTTTCAACTAAATAATCAATCTCCTTTTGTTCGGGGTATTTCTTGGTAACACTACTGCCTAATGTCTTTAACTGTCTTTTTGTCGGATATCTGATATATCTCAGGTCAGTTGCATTGACCTGTGTGTGCCCATTAAACTGTCGAAAATACATATCCACAATAGTTGAATTAAGAAACAGTGACAACCCCTTTGCAATGTCTCTGTCCAATCCACTTCCATCCCTATGAAAATAATTGGTTCTATTTTCAAATCCTACCTCTGCAAAATTAAAATCAGCACCATGCCATACGGATGCAACTATTCTTTTTTTTTCTTCTTTTGTAGTAAATCGCTTTACAAGAACATAGTTGCCATTTTTGACTAAAAGACCCCGTGATTTTTTTGTCTTTTCAACATGGTTTTCTTTTTTGTTTTGTACCGGGAATGTTATCGAACCGTTTACAAGGTTAAAAGGGCGGACTAGTGGAACTGTACTGCGGTCCTGATTGTACCTTAGTGCATCTTTGATCCTAAAATCAACGATCTTGCCTGTGGACACATCCATGTTCAATTCCCTTAATGTGGACTTTAACTGTCTCATTTTGTTAGAAATTTGAGTGCCAATTTCATCAGATACTATGTGTATGAAATGCTGTGGATCATCAGGATGTACAACACATTCCTTTTTCATTCTTTTAACAGTGGTATTTCTGTCATCAGGACCTGAACTTGATGAGACAAGTACGTTGCTGACTGTCTTGTTTTTTACTGCATGAACTATGACGTTTTCTTGCAGTACGTCATCGTCTCTAAATGACGATGATCTAGAATTGAATATGTGAATTCTTTTCAGATGCATTGATGCTAGAAATTTTTTTCTAAACGATTGAAAATATGGGCCATTGCAAAAGCTTCTGGGGGAAATAAAAACCATCTCTCCATTTTTGTGCAAAACTTTTTCTGATAATGTAACAAATGCAGTATACAAATTTGTAGATGTCAAATTAGATTCACTTAGAATCTTATGCGTCTTGGAAAAAGTGTTGATTTTTTTGTATGGCGGATTTATGATTATGTGGCTGAATTTTTCTTCAGTGCTGTTTGTCAAGTTAAATGTTGTATCTGCGATAAAGTCTTTTTTCACTAGTTTTGCTGAGAATTGAATATCATTTTTTTCACACAGCGTTTTGCACTGCTCTAGAGATTCTTTAAGATGAACCAACAAGGATTTGTCGATTTCATACGCCGTTACGGAGATTTTTTCTGGTCGTAATCCTTGATGAATTATCTCCTCAATGCATGCGACAAACAAGGATCCTATGCCTGCACCAGGATCCAAAATACTGATCTCTTTGCTATCATAGTTCATCATGGATGCCATTAGTTTGGATAGATGAGCACTAGAGAAATATTGCTCTAATTCAGATTTGTTTGTATCTATCTTTTTGCTGATGTGTAGCCTCACAATGTCTGTATAATTTGAGATATTCTCTATTATGGAACTCATTTTAATCTTATTTTGTGGTTGTCATGTTTAATGTTTTTCAGATTGCAAGGCAGAATTATCAAAAACTGTTTGCCTTGAATTCTTTCACACTAGATCTTTTGTAGATATCTCGCATGAAATAGGTTCTGGTAAATTCTGATGATCTGATCGCTGGAATTTACCAACAAACTACAAGAGAGATATTTTTCTTAAAAATTATCCAATCATCAAAAAATCCCAAAGAAGAAGTACAATTCAGAGATATCCCCAAATCAATTTATCATAAAACCGGCTAGTTTGATCTTTTTTCAATAAAACATGTCCTGGTAGTTCCCAATTTGAAGTTGTTTTTTTAAAAATGCCCGGACTCTTGTCTTGATAGACAAACCTCCTAGCAGTTAAATTCTATTAAAAATAGGCATAATTGCTTGAAATTCCTTGCCTCCGGTAAAGTAAAGGATCTTTATGATGTGGGTGATTCTACAATTTTATTCAAATTCTCAGACAGGGTATCAGCTTATGATGTAAAATTCAAGCAGGATATTCCTAGAAAGGGTGAAATTCTTTGCAAGTTTGCAGAATTTTGGTTCAGCAAATTATCTGTACCAAATCATTTTCTCAGACGGGAATCTGATACTGAAATTGTTGTAAAAAAAATGAAAATGCTTCCAATAGAATGTATAGTTCGGGGCTACTTTTACGGAAGTTTAGTTAGCAGATGGAAAAAAGGCACAGTCACAATTCCTGATGGAACCGATACTACTTTGGCTGCAAAACTACCCATGCCCATCTTTGATCCCACTACTAAATCTGAACATGATGTTCCAATAAACAAAACAAAATCCTTGGAGATGAATTTAGTTACCGAAGAACAATACTGTTGGCTGGAAAAAACATCCCTTGAAATTTATCAAAAAATGGCTAGGATTGCTGATAATGTCGGATTCATTTTGGCTGATTTAAAATTAGAGTTTGGTTTATTGGATGGGCAAATTACTCTGGGTGATTCTATTGGTCCGGACGAGTATCGTTTGTGGTCAAAGGATTCCTTTGAGGCTGGAAAAATACAAGAGGCCTACGATAAGCAGCTACTGCGTGACTGGCTAACTGCAAATGGCTATCAAAAACAATTTGATGATGCTAGAGATGCAGGAAAGGAACCTGTTGCCCCGCTGATTCCTGAGGAAATTATTTCAAAGATGACGCAACGCTATGTTGCTGCCTATGAGAAACTTACAGGAAATTCCCTTTGAGCGTATTGTTAATTCCTTGCTGACTGGCAGTTAGCGTCTGACTCGAATTTCATTTTTAATCATTTATCAAAATGGCCTTATCCCTGCTGTTTTGCCGAGAATTTGTTTGACATCATGCTTTTTTTGATATCTTACGACATTTCTTATACCATTACGAAATGATTGCTATCTGTACCATGTTCATTATAGTGATACTAATAATATCATAGTGGTATTAATGATATTGAATACATTATCATTTTTTTAGTAGTGGCAACGATTAATTTCACAGCGCTATGAAATTTTTAAAAACGAAAAAAAATTAATGCGGTTAGACAAAAAAATCTGATACTCGGATCTTTTAGATCATACTGAAATGTGTCTTTGTATGTCTACCCTGCTAGAAAAACAAATCAAAGTAAGCCGTATTGTTACGACAAGCACTGAACATGCACGCGCAATAGAGGACCCTGCGCGAGCAAAGGTCATGGAAATTTTGTACCGACAAGCAATGTCTGCAGACCAAATCACTACTGCACTCAAAAAGACAGGACACAAAAAAGCACTGACAACTGTCCGACATCACCTGGAGATTCTCAAAGAATCCGGCCTGATTGAAATTGTGAGAATAGAGGAATCCCGAGGCTCTATTACAAAATTCTATGGGACATCCACAAAACTGCTTGATTTTCAAACCCCTGCCAATTTTGAATCCCAGTATTCAAAAATTATAGACAGCACCTCAAACAAAATTGAAAAAATCCTCAAAGGATTGACACCAAAAACTTCAAGGACCAAGGGGAAAAAATCACCAGAGTATTCCCAGTATTTGGTCATGGAAATAATGAACCGTGCCATGACAAATGTATTTGAAAATTCGGGCAAAAAATAATGGTCAAACTCCCGTGTTTGATCTAAGACAGTTCTTGCATGATAATGGGAAAACATGCGCAGTTGATCCGTGTGTTAAGCTAGAGGAAAAAGATCTTAAACCAATAAAAGATCTCTCTTAGGAGGCGATCAAAATGGAATATGGTTTTTCTGCTGCAATGCAAGAAAAAGATAATAAAAAAGCAGTTAAAACTATTATAATGATTGAGCAACTCTGCAGTTTGATGTGATGAAAGATATGGATGAAAAAGCTATAAAATTATTTTCTGAAAAAAATCTGGTCTTTATTGCAACTGTAATGAAGGATGGTTCTCCACAAGTCTCCCCTGTTTGGGCCAATTTTGAGGACGGTCATATTTTGGTAAATACTGCTGAAGGAAGAGTCAAACACAAAAATGTTTTACGTGATCCCAGGGTTGCAGTCTCTGTCGTATCAGAACAGAATCCTCTTGATATGACTACCATTCGTGGAACCGTCAAAGAATTAATTCCCGATTATGATTACGCTCATACAGACAAACTGACCCAGCAATACATGGACCGCCAGCGTTATCCTTTCAGACGTGATGGTGAAAAAAGGGTTATTTTAAAGATAAAACCAGAGAAGGTTTTTGTTCTGCCTGAATTAAGAATGTCAGAATAACAATTCAGAATATTTCTAAATTCGAATTTAGAAATATAGCATATTCTAGGGGTAATTTAGAAAAAATATGGCATAGGCAGCTTAACGTCGACGTTTAGCTGCCTTTCTCTTTGGAGCGGCCTTGCGTTTTGGTGCTGCTGCCTTTCTCTTTGGAGCTGTTTTTTTCTTAGCTGCAGTTTTTCTCTTTGGAGCGGCCTTGCGTTTTGGTGCTGCTGCCTTTCTCTTTGGAGCGGCCTTGCGTTTTGGTGCTGCTGCCTTTCTCTTTGGAGCGGATGCTTTTTTGCCTGCATTCTTCCTTCGAGTTGCCGCTGCCTTTCTCTTGCGTGCTGCTGCTGCTTTTAGTGCTTCAGCTGCCTTTTTAGCTGCATTTCTCTTTCGAGTTCTTGCTGCCTTTTTAGCTGCCTCTGCTCTTTTGGCTTTGGATATTGCCATGACTATTTGCAAAAATCATCTGTGTTATATGGTAAAAGTCATACAATACTACGCAAACTATGGAAAAATTTGACACTTTTTTTCATTTTGTAATTTTTCCGATCAGCAATTTGTAATGCAAACCAGTGCAGTATCTGTCGTTGATTGATCTTTTTGCGGTCTGATGATTACTTTGTACTGTTTTTCATCATCAAACGGAATGTCAAATTGTGTAGTTCTCTCAACTGCTCTGTCTGGTTCAATCCATTCTAAAAGCAAGTCTTTGGATGAGAATTCTCCGTATGTCGCCTCGTGTTTCTGCTCTTTTTCATCGACAATGTATAGCTGCCCTCCTGAAAAGAGCGTTCTTTCATCTCCTATATTTTTGGCCTCGATTCCAATCTTTACAAATATGTTCTCTGGAACAACCTCCTTGCTGCCCTCATGTGTTCCTTCAAACGTCACAACGTATTCTACAGGGCCTACCTTGACTTTTTGACCCACTGTGGTCTCGATAAAATTTGTGGTATACTGTGTATACATAAAATTTGCAACAACCATTGAAGCTACAATTGCTCCAACTACAATTATTACTCCCATGCTTGCCATGAATTTACGGGATTATTTTGGTATATAGTTGAAACGGCAATAATATGCCAAATTTCTCCTCAGAAACCCTCCCTGGGGATTAATGCAAAAAATAACGCAAAAAAATCATGGATTAGGCCTATTATTCAAACAGATCCCCTAGGGGTATAGTTGTGGATTTTATGGAAACACTGGGGCATGGCATTTGAAACTGCACAAGAACTAGGGTTCAAAGATGTGGAAATGGTGTAATTTCAGGCTTTTTGGCAGAGCACAGAAAAAAAAAAATACCAAAGTCACTGATCAGTTTGGCTAGTCTGACAGACCCGCCAATTTTTTTGAAAAATTTTTAGAATAAACCGCTTTTTGTAAAACTATGCCTAGACGTTAAACCCCCCCTAAAAAATATCCGGTTTAGGCACAATGTGAAATTTTCAAAAACAGGCATTTTGATGGGGGGTTGAACACTTGTGCCTAGATACAAGATGCAATCATAATTCCACCAAGCTCTCCTAGCTAAACATGTCCAAACTATTATTGCTGTGCCTAAAAGCTCAACCCCCTATTTTTTGACAAAAAATAAAGAAAATGATTGAAAAAATGGTCCAAAAACAATAGTCCAAAAAACAAAAGAATTCGATTCAGTGCTTTGCAAGGAAATCCAATCAAAGTAGAATAACAAATATTTTTTAGAATTTCAAGTTCATAACTTTGTGCATAAATTACATAATTCTAACTGTACTACATTTTATCAATAGGGGAAGGGGGGAGGAAGGAGGGAACTGAGCCTCTGTTTTGCCATATGCAACCAAAATCTCCACTGTTATTTTGAAAATATTTAATTTTAAATTGCCTCCCATCCTGAAGCTGCATTTTCAACTCTGAGTTTGTTAGCATTAACGCTAACACCTGTCTCAAAATTTTTTGCAGTGTGTTTGAATATCCTGCTGAAAACGTTCATTTTACAAACATCATTACTGTTACAGTTAACCACCCTCAAAGACCTTGTTTTTGAGCAAGAAGAAGAAGAAGACTTGAATCTCAAAATTTGGGTTTTTAAAAAATTTATCTTTAAAGTGTGTTTTTTTGTGATTTGTTTTGCAAGAATGGTTGTTTTCATGCCTCTCTATCTGATATGGCAAATATTTGATATAATATCCGCGTAGGGCTGCTTGTGAATCATTGTTTTTTTAGAATGTCTTTAACAAAAATCTGGATGTCTTATCATATTTTTCAGAAACACTGTCTATTGCACCAAGCATTGTTTGCTGATTGATGTTTTCCCTGTCGTCTAGGACCACATAGACCCCAAGCTTTGTTTTTCCATCCTCTGTGATAATTTTGTTGATTGCCTGTATGGAATAGCAAAAATCAGACACTTTTTTTTTAAATCTCTCCTTTTCTTCTTCACTAAACCCTAAATATCTCGCAATCTGATTGTTTTTCATTACTACTTTGGCTCCTACTACTAGAATTCCGGGCTGTCCTTTTGGCTCAAACACGTCTACTGGTATGCCTGATTGACCTGCATGTTTTACAAGAATTTGGAATATGTTTTCTGGGTTCTTTACTTCCTCAAAAGAAAGTCCTTCATGAATTATCCATCGTTCTACATTGTCTCGCATCCTAGACACACTCATGTTGTTTCTTCTCAGATGGTTCTATATGATTCTAAAGTTTCCCCTATTTGATTTATAATGTTTCTAAATTTGAATTTAGAAACATATGTTATTGTTAGTGTAATTCAATCAAATTTGCATTATGTGTTTACACTAAAGTCCTGGGACAATTCAGGTATCTGATATGCAACAAATCCGTTTAATAGTATTCCAACAAACATAAACGCAAGTCCTACATACAAACAATTCCTTGCTTTACGAGGATCATCTCGTCGTAAGACAAAAAACGCTATTATTCCCCCAATTACTCCGAAAAAAATTGGCAACAAGAACCACGTATTGCTTCTGGGTTTTTCTGGATATGACATTATTTTTCAAACTTTTTTTGCGATTATTGTTTTTTTCTGTGATTGCGTAATTTCAATCTCCACTGTTTCTAGAGGATCCTCTACCTGATTGCGCTTAATTGAGAACATTTTTGGTTTTTCAAAATCCTCAGTACAGTCCGGGCATGCATATACTAGTACCCTGTGCTCATTTGGCGCCTTTGGATTTGACAATCTTGGATAATACACAAGTCTTGCTCCGCAGTCCACACAATACCTATTGGCCCTCCTAGTTCTGACCAATGTAAACCTCCTGCATTATTCTTAATGTGCGATCATCTATTAGATCTATGTTGTCTAATGGAGTAAACTAATTGCTAACAATCGATCAATATTTCTAAATTCGAGTTTTGAAATATTATTTTTTTCACACGTGCAAATTAGTGCCAGGTCATCTTCATTTCTAAACCCGAGTTTAGAAATAAAGCGCCTCCCACCAGACTTGAACTGGTGACCAACCGGTTAACAGCCGGTTGCTCTACCACGCTGAGCTAGGGAGGCACAAATTTAGACCTTGGCAAAAGTGATTTAATCTTTGCTACTATCAAAATTAGACCAAAGTCCCACAAGTTTAGTTAAATTTTGCAAAAAATTCTTTGATTTCTTTTGCATGGCCTTCAACTAACTCAATAATTTCTAGATGCTCATCTGCTGTTGGTTCCCTCTGATGAACAATCTGAAATGCACTGAGTGCCGAACCTACCATTTCTCCTACAAAAAACCCGCATAGAAAGTCTCCAATGTTTTCACAATTCCATGTTTCCCCAATTCTGGGAGATGCTCCTGCAGACTTGTATAGTTCTAGTGTCTGTTTGATTAGGTCTGTTGTCTGTTTTGAAAATTCAGGATCAAGAGTCATTGGCAAACTTGTTTTTTTTACTTGTCTATGCCTTTCTTCTTTTCAAAGGCATAGATGCCATCTAAGAACACCCTGTGATCCTTGTTTTTTACTTTGGATCTTAGTTCAATATTTGCAGCAGTTTGGGTGATGTCAGTCCACACTTCTCCTGTGAGAATTACATCCTCACCCTTTGGAATTACCTTTGTGTTTCCCACAATGTGAGTAGTTCTTGGGGCCCTTTCTCCTTGAAAGTTTTCAATTAGAATTTTTCTTCCTTCCACTTTGACTGTAATTGGAAAGTGTGAGAATACAATTTTCATTTTAATGGTATAGCCTGTGATTAGACCCTCGCAAATATTCCTAATAATTGATCTTGCCGTATGCAAAATTGCATAATCTCTTTTTTTAGATCCAATTGTAGTAAGCAATATCTTATTTCCAACAATTTCACAATTTATTGGAATTTTTCTAAAGCTTTTGTGTGTTTTTCCCAGCGGTCCTACAAATGACATCATGTGTTTGTTTAATGACACAGTGACGTCCTGAGGAATCTCTACCTCGTCTTTGAACTCTTCGATTTGTTTAGTAGACATAGCCTATCAAAAATCCCCCGATTCCTTTTTGTGATGCCTCGTGATGGGACATTACGCCTTGGTTTGTTGTAACAAGAAGCATTCCTCTATCGTATGCTGGCAAGTACTGTTGCTCCCAATTATTGTATTCGTCATTTTTTACTTTGAATCTTGGGGATATTGCTCCGCATTTTGTTATTTTTGCCAATAGTTTAATCTTGAATTTTCCTCCCCTTTTGTCATCAATATGCTCAAATTCTCCAATGTATCCGTCCTTCTGAAGTGTCTTTAGAACCTCAATTCCTAGTTTTGATGTTGGAAGTATTATACAGTCCCCCTTTCTCCTAGTTTCATTGTTGTATAATGTAACAAATAGGTTTGCTAAAATGTTGGTTGCCGGCATTATATCTCACTTGTTTTTCCTGAACCCTAAAGATGTTGCTACTTCTCTAAAGCATCGCCTGCATAGCATCAAGTCATATTTTTGGATAACTGCTGTATAATCTCCACATCTTTTACACCATCTTGAACCCCTGCCAAAATCATGCTTTTTTCTTCCGGTTGCCTCATAGGATCTGTCTTTTACCATTATGTTACAGTGACTCCAAATTCTTTTGCTAGATAATCTTTTGCCTCTTGGCTTTTGATAATGTGGCTTTTTCCAACTCTTGCCTTGTGTTTACTTCTGGTTCGTATTCCGTATCCGGGCCTGGTTAATGTAATTGAAATGCCTAGACCTAAAATTCCGATTTGTGGATCATATTTTACGCCTGGAATGTCTATGTGTTCACTGATTCCAAATGAAAAATTTCCAAAGTTGTCAAATGATTTGCCGCTAACTGTGTTGCCCTTTGCCTCAAGTAATCTTTTTAGTAACTCTATTCCGTCTTTTCCTCTAACCGTAACTGCTACTCCTATTGGTTCTCCTTTTCGAACCCCCCAGTCCCTGTATGCGGCTTTGGCGTTACGCGTAGATGGTTTTTTTCCGGAAATTTGTTCCAATGCTTTTTGTGCAATATTGATTATGTCCCCTGACTTGCCTAGCCCCATGTTTAACACGACTTTCTCTAATGAGATCTTTTTCATTGGGGATTCTGTTATCTGAGACATACGATCACTTTAATTGGATTATTGGCTCCTCTTTTCCAACCGGCATAATGATATCTGCAGGAATTTCGATTTTTCTATCTCCTAATCTAAGTATGACTCTTTTTGGAAGGATGAATGTGCCTTCCTCTATGTTTTCAATTTTACCAATTTGTCCTGCGTTATTTCCACGTGTTACCAATCCTTGGCAGCCTGCTTCTAATTTTATTATGTCTAGAATCTTTTGTTCTGGGACCTGTATCAGACACGTATCTCCCACACTGACTTTAGCATCTGAAATTATTGAACGCCCGTCATGAAATCCTATCTGTAATTTGCCTTTGTTGATTGTGGTCTTGTTTACAACTCTGACAAGCTTTTTTGATTTTTCTGATTCGTTAATCCTTATTGGCTTTAGGATTTTTTCTTCTGTTGGGACTAGACGATAAATGTCTGAAACATTCTCTAGTTCAACAATGTCCATTAACCCTATTGCATGATGAAGTGATTTTCTTACAACCCCGTCAACTTTTACTTTGCCTGAATAGATTGATGCCTTGGCTTCTCTTAGGCTAGTTACAATCTTTATTGTATCTCTGAGAAATACGGCAGTTGGTATTGCATAGCTCTTTTTGTGTGGACCTGGTTTTACTGTAATAACAAATCTCTTGTCTTTTCTAGTAATTCCCCAAAACTGTGGGGCCATTTGACGTTTGAGTTTTTTGCTGCCAGAGATACTTACCATTATTTTTTATCCTCCTCTTTTTCGGGGCTATCTGCTACTTTTGTTTCTTTAGGCGATTCTTCTTTTGCTTCCTTGGGTGATTCTACCTTTGCTTCCTTGGGTGATTCTACCTTTGCTTCCTTGGGTGATTCTTCTTTTGCTACTGCTGATGCTGCGGGGTTGGTTTGAGTCTTTGGCTGCTTTCTTGGATCCTTGCCTTCTAGTTTTGCAATTCTCCATTTGTCGTCTCCGTTAAGTGAAGTGACTATTAGATTGGATGTGTGAATGTATACATCATACTTTTCACCTTTGGTTGCCTCTTTCTTTATGCCTTCTATTGCAACACTGTTTTTTTGCGTATCTACTTTTGCAATTTTGCCATCTACTCCTTTGAATTCCCCTCTTAGTATTGTAACGCTGTCTCCCTCGACAACTCTTACGCTTCTTTTGCCGTATTTTTTATGAAGATCCTTAGATAACGCACTGCCCAACTGCTTACTTCTTGTCTTGTGAGTCGCCTGATATATCATTTGGTTACGCATTTTAGTTGGTTTCATTTTATCATACCACCATTGATGCCAAATTAGCTACTCTTGGCCATTTTTCTGAAGCTTCGGCTGCCACTGGCCCCTTGATGTCTGTTCCCTTTGTTTCTCCCTCTGGGGTGATCAAAACTGCTGCATTGTCTTCAAAACAGACTCTTACGCCATTTAACCTACGAACTGCATATTTTTGTCTGACAATTACAGCGCCATAAACCTGCTTTCTTAATTCTGCCGGTCCCTTCTTTACTACAACATTGCAAAAGTCTCCTACGGATGCTGATGGCAGTCTTGATGCTCTTGTTTTGTGTCTTGGAACGTTAATTACTTCTAAAATCTTGGCACCTGAATTATCTGCACACACAATGTTTGCACCTACGGGAATTACCTTAGTCACATATGGGCGGAATTCTTCTACTCCCTTACCTGCTTGTTTTGCCATTATGTCTTAACCTCCACAACAACATATGATACGGATTTTGCTATGGGTCTGCATTCTGCTGTTAGCACCTGATCGCCCAATTCTATGTCAATACACCCTGGAACATGTGCATGAATGGTGCTTTTGCCTCTTGCATATCTCTTGAATTTGTTAAAGTACACCGGTGAATCTTTTTGTAATGTTATGGTTTGTTTTGCTTTGTTTCCTGTTACTTTGCCCTCAAAGAGTTTTCCCCTGATGGATAACCCAGCGTGAAATGGACAGTTTTTATCTGTGCATTCTCTTGTCGGCTCTTTGACCTTTAATCCTATGTTTTGGGTCATGCCTTTCCTCCTATTCTGTCAAATGGCCTCTTTGCAATTTTTTTGCCATCAAGGACTATCTCTCTGCCCATAATTGAAAATTTCCAACTGTTATTACGTTTTGCAATGGATTTTGTGCCTTTTTGTGTCTTTATTGCAAACATGGATTTTGTTTCATTGACAATTCTTCCATTTAATCCTACTACCTGCGGGTTTGTTGACCTGATGATCTCTGTGTCTAGTCCGACAAATTCATGTGAAGTGATGTTCTCTGCTGTGATCATTTTTCGTTTCTCATCTCGCTTAATCTTGTCAGCATTCTTGCAATGTCGTGCCGTAAAGGTCTTAATTTTCCACTTTCCTTTCTCAGGGTTCCTTTTGATGCATCAACTCTAAGCTTGCCAAGTTCGCTGCGTGCCTCTTGAATTTTACTCTTAAGATCCTTTTCATTTAGCTGCTTGATTGTCTTCATGCTGATTCGAGTCATTTCATCTTGGCCTCCTCTTCTTCAAGCGTTTCAATTTTTTCCATCTTCTTTGCTTCCTGTGCTATTCTTTCTGACTCTGATTTGGCAGTATCTTCTTTGCCCTCTACTTTAACCACTTCGACTTTGGCACCTGCAACTTCAATCTCTTCTACCTTGACTTTATCTTGCTGCGATTCTTTGGACTTTATTGCCTTTTGGGTTCTCATTTCAAATTCTGGAACCAACTTTTCTTTTCTTGCAATTCTTATCCTAATTCCGATTAATCCCATCGGAGTTTGCACATGTGCAATATCCTCATCCACTATGATTTCTGCATGATGACCTGCCCTTGGCAGAATTCCCTGTGTGTGTTTTTCAAATGCTGAACGATCGCCTCTTAGCTTGCCTGAAATTGTAATCTGAACTCCCATTGCTCCTCCCTCTATAATCTGCTTCAGAGTCCACATTGTTGCCCTTCTAAATGCAGTTCCCCTCTCCAAGTGCGATGCCATTCTGTTACACATTACGCTTGGTGCCAATTCTGGTTTTTCAATTTCTACTACTGAAATTTGCGGGTTTTTCAATCCAAAGTCCTCTGCAAGCTTTTCTGTCAGTGATCTGATGCCTGAACCTTTTCTACCAATCACAATTCCCGGTCTTGTTACATGCAATGCAACCTTTGTACCTACAGGTGTTTTTGAAATTTCTGCATGTGAGAATCCCGCATCTTTGATTGCTTCTCTGAGATAATCCTTGAGTAACATCATGTTGTAGTTGTCTTTGATTACGTTTTTGACTGCTGACATTTCTAAATCTCCTTTGCCACCAATTCTACATGTGTTAATACGTTGTTCTTTGGAGTTGCCCTTCCCATTGCTCTTGGAATGAACCTTTTTACAATTACTCCCTTGTGAACTGTTGCATTGACAATTCTCAACCTGTCCAAATCCATTCCTTTGTATTCTGCGTTTGATTCCAAATTATCCAAAACCTTGATGAACTCTTTTGCTGTTTTTTGTGGATAGCGTCCAGACATTACTCCCGGGTCGGGCCTGTGTCCTACCTGGTTTTTGTATCTTCTAAATGGAACAGCTCGCTTTCTTTCTATTATTGTGAGCATGTAATCTCTTGCTTTTTCAATTGACAGTCCTTTTATTGATACTGCAACTTCACGTGCATGCTTGTGTGAAATGTCTTTTTCCCTCAGCGAAGAACGTACGTGTCTTGTTGGGTCATAATTTTGGAAAGCGTAATTGTATCTACCCATGACAATCACTTTAATGGCACGTAGAGACTAGATCTTGATGCACCTACACCAGGCGCACCATGCGAAACTCTCTTGTTTGTTATTACATACTCTCCCAAATAGTGTCCAATCATCTCAGTTGTTATTGCAACTGGCTGGAATTCTTTTCCTGAGAATGTGTTTACCGTAACTCCTACCATGTATGGCAATATGATCAAATCCCTCAGATGTGTTTTGATAGGGTTTTTTAATTTGCCTGCTTTTGCAGATTTTATCTCCTCGATTAGTTTTCTTTTTCCATCGGTAATTCCTCTCCTAAGTGATCGCCTCTGTCTTGCATTAAACAGCAAGAATAATTTTTCTAATGACAGATTATCTAATTCCTCCTTTGGAATGCCCCTGTATAGAAATTCTTTAACCATCTCTTTGTTCCTCTGTTAGTGTACTTCGAGTTTTATGGTCCATATTATAGCATTCCTATCTTTGTTGCCAAGTCTCTGGCTTTTTCGGTGTTTTCAAACTCAACAAATGCCTTTTTGCCGTAAATTGTCCTTGCAGTATTGACTTTTTTGACTTTTTCTTTGTATAGCGTTCTTACTGCCTCTGAAATCTCTGATTTATTTGCAGACTTGTCTACTATGAAGCATATTTTACTCTCATTTTCAATCATTGCAAAGGTCTTCTCTGTAATGTATGGCTTGATAATTACCTTCATTGCCTGATCTACATTCACTGTGTTTTCACCATTACCTCTAGATGCGTTGATTTGATTTCTCCAACTTCCTTTATTGCTGCTTTGGAATAAACTGCTAGTCTAATTGGATCTGACCCTGGAGCTAAATCCAGCACGCTTAGTTCCCTGACGCTTCTTACCTCCACTCCTGGCAATGCGCCTACTGCCTTTGAAAGGTTTGAGGAATCTGCTGTTACAAATAAGACGCTTTTTCCAGTTTTCTTGCTTCTTCCCCTTAATCTTGACTGTCCAGAACGCGCCTTTCTTGCATTTAGTCTTTTTACATCCTGTGATAGCTTTAAGGAGTCTAGTACCCTGATAATCTCACTTGTTTTTGAAATTGCCTCTATATCGTCTGATACTATGATTGGAAATGACTCTATACCCTCAATTTTATGTCCTCTTGACTCTACAAGGTCTCTTGATGCTGTTGCTGCAATTGCTGAGCATAATGCAAGCTTGTTTTCTTTTTTGTTTAATTTTTTGTAAATTATTTTTTCTACTATTGGAGGATGTGCCTGTCTTCCGCCCCTTGTGGATGCAACTTCTGCCCCCTGGCCCTGCCTTCCTCCTCCTCCTCCCTGCATTCTTGCAACACGAGATACGCCCTGACCAGTTGGCGGATCATTAGAATCTGCCACTACGTCCATGCCTGCATTTGGCTTTCTTCCCTGTCTTTGGAACTTGTGAGACGTTAAATTGGTAAATGCCTTGTGAATCAGTTCTCTTCTAAACGGAGTTGAAAAAATTATTGGAAGTTCCACTTCTGCATCTTTTGTTCCGGTGGTTGTGTATGATGCTGTCTTCATTATACTACCACCTCCAAAATGTTTGGCTTGGTAACCTTGTCTGGCGCATTTCTAATTTGACTTCTTAATTTGATCAGCCTCTTGTACGTGCCTGGCACTGAACCCTTTAGAATTATGAAATCCCCTTTAACCAATCCAAAATGCTTGTATCCTCCATCTGGATTTATTTTAATTTCGTCTGATTCTGCGTTTCCAATTATCATTATTCTCTTGTCGTATTCTATTCTCTGGTGGAATCCAAACTGTCCTGCCCTAGGTACTGTATACATTACACTTTGTGGCGAAATTGGGCCAAGTGATCCTACTTCTCTGACTGTTTTTCTGGATTTGTGCTGTTTCTTCTTGACATTCCATCTTTTTAGCACTCCCTGCCAGCCATGACCCTTTGTAATTGCTGCAACATCCACAGTTGCACCTGTTTCAAAAATTTGATCAATCTTGATTTCCTTTCCCAGCAATTCTTTAACGTGAGCAAACTGTTTTTGAATGTCTCCTCCGCTCACCATTGCCTCAAAGATATATGGCTTTTTTTGTTCTAGGCCTGCCGCCTTTGGGGAAACTGCAACAATTGCATATATCTCTTTTATTTTCCTTAGTCGCGATTCTGCATCTTCAATCGAACCTGCAATATTTTTAATTGTAATCTCTTTTGCAATATTTTTTGGAATATCCTCTGCATACACGTCAAATTCTGCATGCTTGCCGTCGTGATCTTTTGAATATCCCCTGATTCCTAAAATCAGAACCGGTGGTGTTACTAGGACTGTTCCTAGACTTACCAGCTGCTTTCCTGCATTTGGAACCTTGTCACGATCATCAATACTTACAATCTGTACACATCCTGCTTTGAACCCGCAATGTGATAAAATTTTTGGCTCTTCACCTGCTGTTCGTTTTGGCCATGCTCTAATTCTTGCTTCCATGCTTTTTGCACGCACTCTTGGCGAATATGCAAGACTTCCTCTGCGCGGCGAATGTCGTTTTCGAGCTCCCATGCTTAAGTCGCATCACTGATCTCCCTCTATTAAACCATGTGAGATATCGTTAACCATAAATTATTTCTTGGTTAACCAACTATGTCTAACTAACTATCAAGGTGAGAATAACTCTGAGACATGGTTCCAAATCGTATATCCTCCAATTATGATCCCTGCTGCTCCCAAACCCATTGCCATAATCAAGAAGTTTTTTCTTTCAGCCATTGTCACGTTGAACACTGCGCATTAATTATTGCCAGGGTACCCATGAGGGCTTCTTCTAGCCGTACTGTTTGGGTTGCTTGGTTTGGAAAAAAGTTTAATGATTTTGCATTTTGAACTCTGTTCATTCTGCCTCCAATTATCTCATGAATTCCTTTTTCAGGGGACCCAAATACCACAAGAGTCGGTTCTTTGGATTTTGTATATTTTGAGAGCTGTTCATTTGTTACTGTCTTGCCTTTTCTTGACGTCAGAATTATATTTCCTTTCCATTCTGATAACAATGAAAACAAGTTTGCCCTTTCTTTGACTGAATATCCCCAATACTGTGGAATTTCTTCCCTCCCTATCTCTTTAATTGACAGTCTTGGATAGCCCTCTTTGAATTGGACTGTAATTCTTTTTCCAGTCGGTGCATCTCCATAATATCTGAGTAGCTGATTGATTCCAACATCTGCAAATTTTTTGCCCCTTACACTTACTACTAGCCCCTCTCTGATGTCTCTACTCTTAATTTTTTTGGCATTTACTGGTGTTACGTGGCTTGGAATTTTTAATGGCTGGAGCACTCCTGCAAATTTCAGGTCGTTGATTTTTGGAAACAATCTTCTTCTCAAAAATTGCGGCGTCTCTAAATATTTTAGTATCATCACCATTAATGCCCCTTCTGACTTGCTGTTTCCTTCCTGGTACACATAGATTGTATCGATTTTAAAAATTGCGCATGCCCTTGCCAGGACTGAAATTTTTCTTGTCTTGTCTATTTTTAATGATTCGTCTGATAACGCCGACTGGGGAATTGCAACGGATAGCTTCAATGTAATTTGATCTCACAAGTACTTGGAATGGTTATTTTTGCTCATGCGGATATTTTTCTTTGGCAGCATTGGCATATGTTGCAACCTGCTCATCTGAAACTAGCTCATACAATCCTGTCTCCTTTTTGATGTACGACATTCTGATGTGGTTTGTTCCTTTCTTGTCTTCGCTTGAAAGATAGATTCCCGCAGCAGACAGCGTTGCTGCATCATCCAATGAAAGATCCTCCCTGTATGTCTTTTCTAAAAAGTCTGTAACTTGATCAGAGCCGGAACCTATTGCAATTGCATCATAAGAAATGTATGTTCCGCTGGGATCAGTCAGGTACAGTTCTGGCCTATTGTTTACAACTCCTCCTAAAATTAGCGCAACCCCGTATGGTCTAACTCCTGCATACTGTGTATATTGCTGGCATTGATCAGCCAAGTGTTTGGCAATTGTCTCTACCTCAACTGGCTCATCGTAAATCATTTTGTTACTTTGTGAAAAGAATCTGGCATTATCGACCTGGCTTCGTGCATCTGGAATATATCCGGCGGCTGCAACACCAACATGATCATCAATCTGAAAAATCTTTTGTGCCGTTTCTGAAATTTGTAGCTTTCTTGGCTTTTCCTCTACTGCAATAACAATTCCTTCCTTACATTTTACGCCCACGGCAATTGTTCCTCTTCTTACTGTTTCAATGGCATATTCGACCTGGTATAACCTGCCATCTGGCGAAAATACTGTGATGGCTCTATCATAACCCTGTTGTGCAGGAAGCATTTGATTGCAATGCTTTGACTATGCAATTTAAACCATGCCAATAATTCAGAGCAAGCGTTGTCTTGATCGGAGCCTATTTTTTACAATATCTGATGAGCCAAACCCAAGTTTGATGGTTGTCAATTAGAATCAGTTAGTTTTGAAAGAGTTGGTTAGGATCCAAGTGATTTAGAAGTAAGATCACAAAGTCCTAAAAACTATAATTCTAACTCTTTGAAGATGGGTTTTTGACCTCTTTTTTCAAGAATGCAAAAACTGTTTGGTTATGAATGATGACAGCAACTAGTTTTCAGATGCCTGCCAGTCAAATATGGTATTCCATGTGCTGCCATCATACAGCTCGACTTTGAGATACTCACCAGCAACAAGTTCAGAGCTAACAAACCTGTCAAATGTGAGATGGCCTGACTGTCTGGAGGACACATGTATGTTGCAGACAGAGCTGCAAACAAGATATTTTACTACAGGGCAACAGACGGCTCTTATCTTGGCGAGATATCCAACACAGGTTCTTCTCTAAACTTATACCGTGTAGGAGGAATAACATGCGGACCTGCCATATATGGCTCTGGGGAAAGCCTGTTTGTGGGCGGCGATGACAGAGGACGCATCAACGAGATAAGCCTCTCTACACACTCTCTGGTTAGAGAAATCACCACATCAGTAGATAAGCCATATGGCATGGATATGGACGGTGCCGGAAACCTATATGTAGCAAACACGGATGATGATAACGTGCTAAAGATCTCCTCAAACGGGGCAGTCTCTGTATTTGCATCAGGATTCGATGATCCCCATGATGTCACTGTCGGACCAGAGTACAGTGCAGGTGCAAGAGGCTCTGCGGGCGGCTTGGCAGAAGGAGGTGGAGATACCCAGCAGCAGCAGGAATCAAATGACTCGCCTGAGATTCGACTGATTTACAACGGTACAACAGTATACGAGCCAGTATCCATATCATCAAAAGTCACATTTGAGGTGCAGGCAACTGACTCTGAGGGAGATGCAATAACCATCGGCATCATACCTGATGGAATTCCAGAGGATGCAATATCTGTAACTGACAACGGAGACGGCACTGCTGCAATATCAATCAATCCTGAAAACATGCCTATCGGAACTCACGTCTTTTGGGTTACAGCGTCTGATGTGGATAATTATGACAGGGAACCCTATGCGGTGAGAATACATGAATAAATCAACAATACTCATCGCTGCAATAGTGGTGGCCATGACTGCAACTGCCATTGCAACCTTTGGATTATCGTCATCTAATGACTCTGCCACAATAATGAAGCCAGCTGATGATACTGGTACCACAATGATGCCGGCAACTGATGATACTGGTACTGGTACCACAATGATGCCGGCAACTGATGATACTGGTATTGGTACCACAATGATGCCGGCAACTGATGATACTGGTACTGGTACCACAATGATGCCGGCAACTGATGATACCAGTATTGCAGCTACAAACAACAAATTTGCAATTGATTTTTACAGGCAGATATCAGGCACTCCTAAAAACATATTCTTTTCACCTGTCAGCATGTATCTGGCATTTTCAATATTGTATGAGGGTGCCAAAGAAAACACTGCACAAGAAATGCAGGATGTCTTTGGATTTGAACCAGACAGAGATGCACGCCACAACTCTACGTCACATTTTATATCCTCGATAAACCGAGATGATCCGCACATAGAACTGAGTACGGCAAACGCACTTTGGATTGCAAATTGGTTTGAACCCTATGATTCCTATACCTCTGTAGCACGAGAGACATATCATTCCACCTCAGAAAAGGTAGACTTTTTGGATGAGGATGACGGTGTAAAAAAGATAAACCAGTGGGCCTCAGATAACACAAACGGCAAGATTGACAAAGTAATCACCCCAGCGAGTGTAAACGCCCTTACTGCAATGATAATTAATAATGCCATATACTTTAAGGGTACATGGGCAACACAGTTCCCTGAGGAGAACACAGCAGAGTCCACCTTTTGGAAGAATAGCGAGGATTCTGTAGATACAGATTTTATGAGAATGCTAGGCGTATTCAACTATACAAAATCAGATGATGCTCAGATACTAAAAATGTCATACGAAGGCGACAGGATATCTATGTTGGTAATTTTGCCAGATGATATAGATGGCCTAAAACAGATTGAGGACTCTATGTCCCATGAACAGATTAAACAATGGACGCAGAACTTGCATAAACAACAAGTTCTAGTATCAATGCCAAAGTTCCAAATAACTGAAAAATATGTTCTTAACGGAGCACTAAAGAATCTTGGAATGCCAGATGCATTTAGTTCACAAAAGGCCGATCTTGGAGGAATTGTAGATATTTCTCAAAGAAATCTATTCGTGAGTACTGCAACACAGGACACGTTTATAGACGTAAATGAAGAAGGAACCGAAGCTGCTGCTGTAACAAGTATCATTACGGGTACCATAAGTGTACCACCCCCACCTCCACGATTTATTGCAGATCATCCGTTTTTGTTTATAATTCAGGATGATGAGAGCGGTACGATTTTGTTTATGGGAAGGATATCTGATCCGTAAACCGTAGTTGTATTTGGCAATAAATTGCCAAATTCCAGTGATCAGATAACCGAAATATACCAAATCCATTAAATTGTATTTGTGGCAGTTGATCTGACATGGCTGAAAAGTTTGCACCAGGCAGATGCATGATCATTGACCAAAACAAGATAACTGTCATAAAAGATACCTCATCCAAATTTGATTCTGTCTTGCATTCCAAAATAGACCCGAGATATGCACAGACACTGTCAGATAAATACTGCATATTACAAGATATATTGTTACATCTTTAGGAATCTGAAATGAAAGATTCTGAAATATTCCGAGTTTGGATTAGTGTATAAACTAGGCAAGAATTAAAGTGGCTGAATTTAGGCGTAAAACTAGTAATACTAAATATAATAAAGAAAAACATGGAATTAAACCTTAATTTGAAACCGAATTTGCTTTAGGTTTATGAAATTTGAAATTGAGTTTTCAGGCCATCAAAACATTCGTTCTAACCATCAAAAAACTATAGAAATTACAAAAGAATCCCATCTGACTCCTCGGGGCGACTGCATAATTGGCGTAAGTGCAAAATCTAGCTGCGCTGATCTGCCTTTGGAGTTAAAAAATCAACTTAAAAATCCCAATTCCAAAGTTACAATGTCGATTCGTGTAGGGGATGAGGAATTTACCATTGTCGGCAACGGGCATCCTGATCTGATTTTAACTCATGATGCGGATATTGTAATTCGAAAGAGTGATTTTATCTGTCCTCGAACTTTGGCAATAAAATGCGACAAGGCCTCTGATCTGCTCCCTAGGAGCATGGTAAGGCAATTACAAGACCCGGATGCTGTGGGCATGTTTACTATTGCAGTGGAATAATACTGTGACAATTTTATAGGCAACATTTTGATTATATCCCATGGGTAGAAAGGCAAATTTTTTCATTTTGGTACCTTTGGCAACTTTTGCTGCAATTATTATCGGATTTGGAATGTATAACACCATATGTAAAAACTCCAACGTTCCGATTAGCTGCTAAAAATATTTTTGATGGGTTTATTCCTTATTCCTCTTCCTTTGTTTTTTAATTATAATAAATCCAATTATGATTCCTGCCACCAGGCCCAATCCCGCAAATACATAAGACTCACTTGCATAATCATTGGATTCCCTAATCTCTATTGGATTTGGCTCACCTGATATGTGGTCTTTTGGGGGTATTTTGTAATCCATTGGGAGAATCCTTAGGATTTTATCATCATTTTCTCTGGGAATTCCCCTGCCGTCTTGATTACTTGTGAGTATATACAAAAATCCGTCCGGACCCGTCTGCACATCCCTTAATCGTCCAAATTCGTCCTGGAATAGTTTTTCATGTGAGATGACTGTATTATTTTCAGAATCAAACTCAAACATGCCCAAATGGCTTCCACGCAACGCTGCAACAAAGTACTTTCCCTTCCATTGGGGAATTTCGTCTCTCTCATAGAATTCGGCTCCTGACGGTGCCCATGTGTCATCTCCCGAATGCAGAATTGGGCTTAGTAAATCCTCTTCCTTTTCATCTCCGACAATCTCTGGCCACCCGTAATTTCCACCTGCAATTATTTTGTTAACCTCGTCATGAGCCACGCCTCTCTCACCTGACGGTCCATGGTCCGTTGCAAACAGATTCCCTGAATCATCCCAGTCTATCCCTTGTGGGTTTCTATGTCCCACAGAATAGATTGGAGAGTTTGCCCATGGATTGTCTTCTGGCACTGAACCATCTGAGTTTATTCTTAGAATTTTACCCCCTAACGAATTCAAATCCTGTGATAACTCTGGCAATCCTGCCTCTCCTGTTGTGACGTAGAGTTTTTCATCAGGACCAAACTGAATTCTTCCCCCGTCGTGGATAGGCCCGCCTGGAATTCCGTCAATTAGTATCTTATCCTCAGTTAATGCCCCATCGGCAAACTGATAACGAACCAGTTTGTTTTTCGTTGTTAGAAATTCATTATAAGTATAATACACATAGACAAAATTATTTTCAGCATACTTTGGATCAACTGCAACTCCCAACATTCCTCCTTCAACACCCACAACGCTTAATGATAAAAGAGGCTCTTCTAACAGTATTCCCTGATTGATAACCCTTAGATTCCCGTTTCTTTCTGTAAATAAAATGGTTCCATCAGGCAGCCAGTCCATACTCCACGGAATGGCTAGGCTGTCTGCTATGACTTCTACTCGGACTTGAAGTTCCGGATATTCCTGGGCAAATGCGATGGGAATTAGTGATAAAAATATCAGACCCAACACGAGTTCCTTCATTGTTATAATTGTATGATTTTACATTAATGTTTGTTGCATTGAAATTTTACCCTAAAACATACTCTAGTCATAATAATTACGATCTAGCTGACTATTTGTTGGCACAATGCATGCAAAAAAAAAATTCAACTGCTTTTTTAAGTTCAGTTTTAATTGCTAATTTTTACTCTATTTTATTTATTAAAATTAATAATTTTACGCCTAAACTTTGCCACTTTAATTCTTTCCTAGTTTAGCATTTTCAATATTTAAAATGGGATCAATTGATTCAAGTTTATGGTATTTTGTGAATCCGGTTAAATGGCATAAATATTATTTTCTTGTTTCTATGAACTTGGAATAGCTGATATCTGCATGACTTGTTTGGCTCTTTGCCGTCTTGTGTTCATGCATAAAACCTCTCAAAAATTAACAAAGAGTGGAAAGAAGTGGCAGGTGTGGGATTTGAACCCACAATGCCCCCGCCTCCTTCCGGGAACCATTGCCTCCTAAAGGCGACATCTTACCTTACTAGATAAACCTGTCATGCATAATGTTATATGATCACATAAATGACAAAGTAATTCAATCTAAGAGATGTCACGCTAGAAGAAGGATGAGACAGAATACACAGTGAGTGTAACGCCGGACAGACACACACAATCATGTCGCATTCCAAAGCCGATATATGATATGTTGGGAGAGCCGGGGAAATTAAAGTTTAGCCTAAAGAATGGTAAAGTAATTGTCGGTTCTGGAGATTAAAAGTTTAAAATCAACTCAATGCCCTTGAGATTTTTTGATCAAAATCGGTTCTGGCAAACTCTGATGTCCTATGTCATAAATAATGAATTAATAATTACTGAACTGCACTTCTTTGAGATTTTTTGATGGCTAGATAATTTAGGAAAACAATCCCTGAGAATTTGCCGTTAAATTCCGGTGATCAGCTCATCAGAATTTCCCAGAACTCATCATTTTGATTTAATAATTTTTGTATCATCTTGAGTTTTTAGAATTTTCTAATTTGAAGAATTGATTCCTGAATCCTTTTTTGATTAAATTTTGCATTCTGAGAATTTCAAGTAAGCCCATCTGAACGATTCTCTTGCCCTGTCTGATTTTGTTTGCGTAAAATATCTGTCATCTGCTCTAAAGGTATAATTTATGTCCGGCAATCTGTCTCCTTCTTGAATTTTCAATGAAATCTGAGCAGTTTCTCCGGTTCCTACATCTCTCTTGCATTGTACAATGGTAGTTTGGATCCATATGGCAAGCCATCACAACTTTACTGATGGACTGCCAGATTTGTTTATATTCTCCGCTACAATCTCGATAGCATGTTCCTTTCTCAATACATGATGATGTTGTTTTTATCACTGGCATGATCTAAAGATAGAATAGCGTGCAGCTGTCATATCCTGCCATTGGTCACTCACTTTACCTGGCAACAATACCTGGATGTTCTGGCATTGCAAACACATTACACATCTTTGATTTTTGTTTTGGTATGCCTCTTCTCTCTTTTTCAATACGTGCAAACGCAAGCAGTGGCCATGCCCAAATCAAAAATCACAGTTAAAGCTAAAATCAAAATCACAAAAGTCAGAGCAAAAAATAACAGTTATTTACGATTATAATAAAAATAAGCCTTAAGGCTAAAATCAGAGTCTAAAAAAAGAGCCGAATTTATTCCCAATTAAATTAAAATCAGGCAAGGGATGTAGAGGGCTTTTTTGGCATGTGCGTATCATTTTGAGTTCAGCCTAAATGAGCAATGGGTCATGTTTTTGTTAATTCTACTTTAGCAAGGCTCTCTTAAGGCATGCGGTGGCCTGTTTTTCATGGTAAAACCCACTGTAGAATTGCCCATCTCCAAAAAACCTACCGATGCAGAACTAAAGAAACTCAGGGATTACTTTAAGGAAATGCCAGTGCCTGAAATCATTTCTGGTTTAAAGTTTGCAAAGAATAGGTGGTCTGCCAAAGATGCGGGAACTCTCAAAGTGGGCAGAAAAAGCATAATTCAGAAAGAAGTGCACTCAGTTACCCTTGAGCAGGCTCAATGGCGATTAAAAAATTGGAAAATGATGATTGCAAACTATCGCAGACGTGGGTATAGCTATCCTACAATATCTAGAATAAAGAAAATCCTGATTCAAAAAAGTAAAAAAAAGTCAAAGTGACTGGTTAAACCTTTGGTTCCATTTCTTTGACCATCCTCTGATCAAATAAACTGCAATGAGATAAGCTATTGCATTGTGAATAATTATGCTCAGTATGCCTAGTTCTGGATTGTCTCCCAATACTGCATAACTCCAATCAATGCCATTAACCTCAGAGTAAATTTTCTCGCCGTATGTGGATGCTTCATCTAATGGATAAACAAATGACTGGACTAGTGATGATATTGCTCCAAATCCTATGAATATTAGAAGGTACCACCTCATTCTTTTAACGCGATATGATGCAACGATATCCATTAATGGAACAAAGCAGAAAACTGTCTGCCATGTCAGGCTGACAGGACCCTTTGCTGGCATAAAATTACTTGGCTGTGATTGCTATTTAATATTGCTACTTTTGGAAATAAAAACAAAAAGAGTGAACAGAGTTTTTTTTACCTTCATTACAAGTCTGCAAAATCAAAACAGGCTGCTTGACATTCTTTTTTGGAATCTTTGACTGAATGCAGAAAATGCCTCTCTCTAGATGAGGATGTCTGTCTTTTTTTCAACTATTTGCTGTTTGAGCGAGTCTGGAACGTCTGGTATTGATGACTGGGTCTGACCTGCAATCACACTGTGAGCCTCTTCTAGAATTGCTAGGGTGTCGGCATTTGTCTCTGCACTGACATTCATGCCGTCTCCTGGGACTACTGATGATCCTGACATGACATCCCCTAGTATTTGTGAGAGGTCCTGCATTGACGCGTTTGCCTCTGGCATCATTCCATTTAATGACGGAGCCAGTCCCTTGATTATTGACATGCATGGACTAAGCGTTACGACAACATCTCCCAGTTCTGAAACAGTATCCAGTCTAAGTTTGACTTGCTCCATGGATAACTTGGCGCCACTTACCATGTTCTTCATCTTTCTGACCTGAGTAAGCTCTCCGGCATATGCCTGTGCGTAGCTTCTTTTGTTGTTTTTTTGTGCATTGACTATTTTTTCAAATATGAGATCGTGTTTTTTTCGTAATTTTTCATTGATTCCCTCCAATTTTGAAATTTGAAACTGTAGTTTTTTTTGGGCAAAATCTATCCTGTTTTTTAACGGTTCATCAGGCTTTACTTTTCCCATTATTTTCTGAGATATGGTTTCACCTTCTGTCTTGTTCCAAGAGTTGCTGATCATGCTTGACTTCCTAAATTCCATTAAATTTTTTGTTTTAAACAGATTTGTCACTGTGGGTAGTGTAACTAGAGTTACAGCTACTGCAGTTACACTATCCAAAGGTAAATGTAAATATCTGGAATTTTTCGCCTGTTATCCTCAGCTCTATTAGGTGGGTTGAGCTGTTCTCGCTATTGATTATGTTGTATAGCCCTGCATCTGTGACCTGCAGTGTGCTGTCTTCATTGATATCAGTGCCGCGATATTCTGCCGGTATTGGACTGCCATCTAGCAATACCTGTATCTCTGCCTTGTTTTCAGTTACAATGTTGACTTCTTTTGCATTGTATCGTAACTTGATGGTGCCTTTATCTGATACTAGTTCCATGCTGTCGTCATAGTTTTTCCAATCTCCTATGGGGTAGAACTTGTGTAACTCGTTACTTGACGGTTCTGAGTATGTTACAGTTCTTCCGGGCTGAAATCCCTCTTGGCTTCCCAATTGGTTCCTATTTTGTGCAAACTTGTAACCAAAATAAAGCTCCGGCGTTCTAAACACCGAATGCTCAAATTCCTCAATGTCTACTAGGGACCCAGCCGTTGCCATCTGTATTCCCAATGATGCGGCCCTCTCTTTTAGCAGCTGTTGGATGACTTTTTCACTTTCTTGGTATCCTCCTTCCCCGATATGATCATATCTCAAATAGCCCTCGTGATCTGCAATGTATTTTCTTGGCCAGTACCTGTTTTCAAAAGCTTTCCATGTTTCCATATCGTTGTCTAGGATGACCGGATAGTTTATTCCGTGTTTTTCAATTGCCAATTTCACATTTTCAGGATCCTTTTCAAACTCAAATTCAGGCGAATGGACTCCTATGATTAGCAATCCCTCGTCTGAATACTTGTCATCCCATGCTGTAATGTATGGCAGCGTTCTGATGCAGTTGATGCAGCTATATGTCCAGATATCATAAAGAATGACCTTCTCCTCCATCGCTTTGCTTAATTCTTCTGGTGTTGTGTTTAGATAATCTGCAATGCCTCTAAGGCTTGGTGCCTTTTTGAATCCCGACTTGTCGATTTTTACAAGTCCGTCTGCATCAGTTGTTGTGTTTACTGACTGAACCTGTTGATCTAGCGTGCTAAAAACCACTCCTAGTATTCCTAGTCCTGTAACAATTACCATTCCAAGAATTAGCCCTGTTTTTATCTCCGACCTCATAATATCACCCTAACAGTACCAACTCGTTGAGTAGTGGGAAATTTGCAATATAGGCAAGCTGGTTTGTAAATACCAGAATCCCTAAAATTATGATAAATCCGCCTAAGATTACATTGTAGTACTTGAGGTGTTTTGTCATTGAACGGATGATTCTTGTGGCCCTTGAGAAGAACACTCCCATCAAAACAAATGGAATTCCCAATCCTAATGAATATGCAAGTAGCAAACTAAATGAAATGGACGGAGTTGTAGCTGCCAGGGTGAGTATTGTTCCAAGAATCGGTCCTACGCATGGCGTCCATCCGGCTGCAAATGCCAAACCAAAAACAAATGACATTGGATAGCTTGACTTTGAATTTTTAGGGAAAAATTTCTTTTCTACATTTAGTGAACGGATTTTTGTAGACAATAGCAAAAAGATTCCAAACGAAACAATGATAATTCCTCCTATGAAGTTAAGGCTTTCTACAAGCTCACCTGCCGCACTTGATAGGACACTGTTGATTAAAACTCCCAGCGTAGAGAATACTACTGAAAACCCTAAAACAAAAAACACCGTATTAAACACAATGTTTAATCTGTTTATTGCAAGGACAGATCCGTTTTTAGAGCCTATCTCTGTAACTGTAGTACCTGATATATACGCAAGAAAGGCTGGGATCATTGGCAAAATACAGGGGGCAACAAACGAGCCTAGTCCTGCAAGTAGCGCCACAAATATGGTCGGGTCTGCCATGAACTCATTTTGCAATTTTTCCTTTAAAGCCTTCTTCCATATCTTTCCCCAATGTTAATACAATCCATTTTTAACTAGGCTGTGGTTCCCTTTTGATATGAATAAACGATTCATCATTGTTGGAATTGTTTTGGGAATTGCAATTCTAGTTGCTGTCATTATGGGCTCTCCTGCAATTGGAGGCTTTGATGCTATACGTCAGTTATAGAATCTTTTGTATCCTTTCTCAAAAATTCTTAGTGCATTTTCAATCTCTGTATTTGACAGCCATGCTGTGACTGAAATGCGCAGTCTTGCCTGATTTTTTGGAACTGTTGGGTATCTGATTGGCTGTGCAAATATCCCATTATCAGATAGAAACCTTCCAAATTCTAATGCCTTTTTTTCACTACCTACAACTATTGGAATAATCTGTGTTGGGGACCTTGTGTGATATCCTATCTGTTTTAGGCCTCCTGTAATCTGTTTTCTGTTTTTTTCCAATTTTTTCATCTGTCTTTGCCTGTCTGACTCAAATCTTGCTTTAGAATATTCAATCAAGAAAGACGGCAGTGCAGAGGTATAGATAAATGACTTTGACTTGTTTATGCACAAGTCAATTACGTTATTTTGCGCAGATACGTATCCCCCAAACGATCCTAGCCCCTTACTTAGGCTACTGATATACATGTCAACTTTTTTTGCAACCTTGAAATGATCTGGCGTCCCCTTTCCATCGCTGCCAATAACAAAATCACCATGCGCATCATCTACCACTGTAATTGCCTCTGATTTTTCTGCCACTTTTACAATTTCTTTTAGTGGTGAGAAATCACCGTCCATGCTAAACACCCCTTCAGTTATGATGATCTTTTTGCTCCCTTTTTGCCTGATTTTCTTGTTTAGATCTTCCATGTCATTGTGTCTGTAAATTACCGTCTTTGCATTTGATAACTTGCACGATTCTATGATGCTTGCATGGTTTAGCTCGTCGCTGAAAATTACATCTCCCTTGCCTGCTATGGTTGAAATCACCCCGAGGTTTGCCATGTATCCTGTTGGATAAATCAGGCTGCCCTGCTGCGACTTGTGCTTTGAAAGCTTTTCTTCTAATTTTTTATAAGATTCGTCATTGCCTGATACCAGTCTGGAGCTTGATTGTAACTGTTTGATTTGTGTTCTTGTTGCAGGTATTCCCAAATAGTCATTAGAGCATAAATTCAATAAACTTTTGCCATGCATTTGAATTCTGGATTTTGACAGGGTTCCATACTGCAGCTTTCTGTAGAGATTATTTTGTTTTAGACTTTGTAATTCCAAATCTACGAAATTTAGTTTATGCTTGGAGGCCAATCTTCTCTATTAGTTTGCGATCTTCTTTGGCCTCGTTTCCGCCCATGGTCAAGTATCCTTCGGTAATTATTCCGTTTGCCCCGCTTTGAAGCAGTTCTTCTCCGGAATCATCCAATTTTGATTCTCTTCCCCCTGAAATCTTAATCACAGACTCTGGTAATAGAAATCTTATAACTGAAAATATTCTTACTATTTCAGAGTTTGGCAGGTCTGCTTGTAATTCTAGTGGCGTCCCAGGCATTGGAACGAGAATGTTGATTGTAACCTCTTCTGGGTATAGTCTTCCTAGCTCCACTGCCAACTCTAACCTTTGCTCTCTAGTCTCTCCCAAACCTATAATTCCACCGGTGCATAACTCCAAACCAGCCTTTCTTGCAATCTCTAATGTCTTTAGCCTGTCCTCATATGTGTGGGTTGTACATATTTCTGGAAACTTTGATTTTGCAGTTTCTAAGTTATGATTATATCTTTTTACCTTGAGTTCTTTTAGTTTTTTTGCTTGCCCTGTGGTAAGAAATCCCAAGCTGCACTCTACGCTTATTCCTACCTTGTCATTGATTTGACTAATTATTGCACAAACCTTTTCAAAATCTTTTGGCGATGGTTCTCGCCATGCTGCAACCAGACAATATGATTCTGCACCGTCCTCTTTTGCCTTTTGAGCTTTGCCTACTACTTCGTCTGATACTGGTAGTTGGTATGTCTCTATGCCTGTATCAAAAAATGCAGATTGACCACAAAAGGTACAGTCTTCACTGCATGCATTTTTTTTAATGTTGTTTAACTGTTCAACGTCTACTTTTTTCCCGTTAAATTCCAGTCTTATCTCATTGGCACATCTTGCCAATTCATCTAGATATTCTTCTGGAACATTCAATAATCTTCTTGCATCATCTGCAGAAATTCCAATTCCTGAAAATATCTTTTCCTGAGACTCTTTGATGAATTCTGATGCGCTCATGACAAATTGTGGGATTATTCCATTTATAACAATGAGTCTGGTCTGACTCTTTCCTTTACAGTCACTGTTATCATGAAATGCGTTAACCTCCAAGATTACTAGGAGTTAACGGTAAAAAAATGTTTTTTAGCATCTCCAAGATAATCCAAGTAAATTGTGAAAAAATAGCATTAATTGTCTGTTTCCATTTATCTTATTTATTAAAATTGGTGATTTTACGCTTAAACTTTGATACTTTGATTCTTTCCTAGTTTTCCCACTTGAAAAGCCTCTAAGATTGAAGTGTACAAAATTTGTATCCTGAGAATCAGTTTTTGGTCATATGTGGATGGTTAATCTTTGCTTTTTGAGGTGTAATGTACAGTTATTCTGCCTGTTTTATCCCCTTACCTTGGCATGTTCTGGAATGTTTATCTTGTTAATCCAGTCATCTATTCTCGGAGCATTAGGAAACCAACCAATCTCCCCTGTTATGCCTTCCATGCGAATATATAAGACATCTGTAGGATGATTCAAAATTGGATCACATGTTCCCACAACTGCTTTCCATATGGGAATTCCTGCTCGATGGGATGAAACTGAAACCTTTTTGAGATCATCCTTGCTATCGTATAGGACAAGGTCACACCTTTCTCGATCTATTACATGTGCATTATCAATAGCAAACTGATGCATTAGTTGACGCATCTTATTTGTTCCCAACGGGAAAAAGTCAGGGTTTTCCTTATATTTAAAATACATGTGCATGTTATTCCATTCCATTCGCATTTTTATTTCACCATGTTCAAGAATTATCCATGAACGGTCAAAATCATGTTGTGTCTTTACTATCCTTGGCAATCCTGATTTTTCTACAAAGGTTTGTATGAATTTTTCTGGACCTGCCGTTAGATTTTTGGCAAATGCAAGCTCATCCTTTTGGTCAAGGGAGCCATATTCGTGCCATTTTTTATCTAAATAATCTGATCTGAATATTTCATCAGGTTCTAATATTATCAGCTCTATTCTAGCAATACTATATGGCCTGATAATATTTCCTTGTTCTGTATAGTATGTATAGTTCAGCCGGTCTCCTAGTACTGAACCTCCATACAAGGTGTCAATAACATAGTCATATCTTGGACCTTCAGGATTTGGAAGTATCAGTTTGTCGTCTATGCCATCAAGTATTTTCTGCATGATACGCTCATAGTTTTCTATGGTTGTGGGAAGATGGACACCTTCAGGAAGTGGTTTGATTCCAGATAGATCTATGCGGTCGTCAGTACCATAGAATGACATAACATACGGGTCTCCCAGGTGAGGATAGTATGTCTCTGTCTGTACAGGATCAGAGACAGCATATGAGCTGCCCTCTGTCTGGTTGATGGTAGTTGCTATATGCAGCTCATCAACTGGTAACTCAGCAGTTGGCATCTCATCAAATATTTTTATCATGAACCAGCCCCGCTCTACCAGTATGTCTGCCGTATCACTTTTCACACATACCGGCTTGTTGTTCCTAGGAGATTCCAACAGAGTCTTTTGATACTCACACTGGATTTCATATAGTGGCACACCGGATTTTAGCTGCTCATAGGGGGAGGCAATCTCAGCATATGCACTGGCAACTCCAAAAAGTGATACAATGGATATGGCAAGCAGAATCCGCATCGGTTTGTTGGTTTTTTGGCATACTATATTAGGAGTGCTATCAAATGCTTTGTTGTTTTCTAAAACCAAAGGAGATGCCAAATCAATTTTTGAGAATAAATATGAAAAATGCACCAAAAAATGCACATAATTGGCTCATCTGGTGATACAATTGACCAAGCCACTCCAAGCATATTTTAGACTTGGTTATGAAGATTAACAATCTAGAGTCTGATTATAAAATTAACATTTGCATATGAATTCCCGGTTTGAAATACAGAGAGGGTCTTTATTTTTTTTCAACACACAACAGAAAAAACCTCTCTAATTTTCTCCACATCCCAAACCAAGCCATTTTTTTTCTCTCCTGTTTAATTTTTTAATTTCCCTAAGAATTCTGGTTTACACCATCTTTCATAATCGATTTTTCCACTGACTGCCATAAATCATCACTTTGATTTTTTTGGAGCACGATCCCAGTAGACATTCTTGCACCTGGCACATCTTAGTGGCTTTTCACCGTCGCGTGAGAGCCACTCATGACCGCACCTGCAACATTTCCATACACTGCGTGTAACTGTTGGCATCACCGAAGGTGATTACTACTCATATAAAAACATTCACTAAAGGTGATCACCACTAATATCAAAATTTAAATACACTGTTAGGGTTCACTAATAGTTATGTACACAAACAGTAAAAGAAAACAAAAGGCAGCACAGATCTTCGCAAAGACAAACTCGATTAGAAAGATTACAAGCAATCACTATGTTGTAAAATCACAAAACTCAGATAAAAAATATAACATCAAAAAATTACAGGATGCAGATGTGTGGACTTGTGAGTGCAGAGACTTTCATTACAGGTTAAGAAAATTAGATGACAAGCACTGCAAGCATATTGAATCTTGCATCATATTACAGGATGCCATTCAAACCCAAAGCAGGGTAGAGAGAACAGAACAGCCTCAAGTCTGTCCAAAATGCAGCTCCACTACAATAGTCAAACGCGGATTTAGGAAACTAAAGAACGGTACAAAGAGGCAAAAATATGGCTGCAAGCAGTGTAATCGTAAATTCATCCTGGGCGAGAACGGATTCTCCAAAGTTTCATCTGATCCAAAAATAATTTCCGAGTGTCTTAATCTGGTCACGTCTGGTGTCTCATACAGAAATATTGCACGGCATGTCTACTCTGCACACGAGGTTGAGATTAGTCATGTGTCTGTGAGAAACTGGATAAAGAAATACACCCTCATAATCAAGGAATATGTGGAATCATTTTATCCCGAATTATCTGATGTGTGGAGCTTGGATGAGATGTATTTGAATGTCAAAAATACAAAGAAGACAGGCAAGGGATTCCATGACTGGCTTTGGAGCATAATTGATCCAAAGACCAGATTCCTGATAGCTACTGAGGTCTCAAAGAAAAGAGAGATTGCAGATGCAAGAAAGATTATTGCAAGTGGCAAGAAAATCACATCACGGAATCCAAACTATGTTCTGACTGATTCGCTAAACTCGTATCAGGAAGCAATCAGAAAAGAATTTGAAAACAGAGCTGCACACATCAGGACAAGGTCACTCAAGGACGGCTTTGTTAACAGGCCAATAGAGAGATACCACAATGAGATTAGAGAGAGGCTAAAAGCCAGACGTGGGCTGGGCAATGATGAATCTGCACAAAACTTTGCAGAGCTACTCAAAATCAATCATAACTTTGTAAAGCCCCATCAGGGACTAGATGGCAAGACACCGGCTCAAGCTGCAAATATTGACTTGAATCTAGGTCAAGACAAATATCTGGATTTGATAAAACAGGCTGGAAACAAGCCAAACTTTGTAAACAATCTGGGAAAGAGAGTCAAGAAAGTGACAATAGTTAATGAAGGCGATTCCATAAAAATAACACCAAAACGCTGGATCGACAAACACATCTGGCGTGAGATTAATGATATTCTAAGGCTGCATGAGTTTAGCTGGCTGTCTAACGGAAAGGATAGCTGTTGGCTCAAACTAGTTTCCTAAAGCTAGTTTCCTAAAGACAGGCATCAAAGTATCCAATCAAGAAATAGTCAAAAGACTAAAGGAAACCATAGAATTTCTTATAGTGGAATCCTAGTCGTTGTGGGGAATCCGCCTTAACTAATTGGTATGTTGGAGGATTTACTTGAAGAAGATTACAAGATTTGCAAAAACAGTAATTAAAAATCCCATTTATTTTTTCAATACGAAAAGCACCTAACTTAACACAAAAAGACCCTAATTTAACACCCTGTTGAAAAGTCTCTAAGATTGAACAGTGTACATTTGCCCCTAGTGTTCAATTCGGGACATGGAATCTAGCATAATTTAGATACGTTGACTTTTACATTCAAGGGTTGGTGTGTTAGTTAGAGGTTTCTGTAACACCTTCGTGAGCTAACTCAAAAAGGCACTTATTGTAGATTAAAATCATGAATTAATAGATGGAAGAAAGTAAGATTTCAACAATCAAATTAGTGAAATCAAAGGATAAGTATGGCTGTGGTCATGTGTTTTCAAGCCACAAGATCACAGTAAACACAAAGACATCCAAACTTGACGGCAAATGCAAAGTGTGTGGTTCTAAAAGCATATCTGAAGGATAGCCCAATTTTTGATTTATTTTTTTATATATTTGTAATTTTGCGTTTTGAATTGTCAAAATGATTATCATCCTTGATGTCAATTCCATCTTTGTCTGCCGATGTATTGCGAAGAGATGTTTTTCTTAAATTATCTAATTTATCTTCGACGTTTTTTTGGCCTGTTTAGACAACATTTTCTTACTATGGCTCAAATTTATCATTACATTCTTTGCACTGACGCTACTGATTGCCAACATTAGGAATTTCCTGAAGGGTTTGAAACTGCAGAAATAATGTTTATGGAGAATAAAAAAATTTGGCATGCACCGTAAATTGGCTGAAAAAGAAGCATGCCGTAACTCAATAAAACTGCTTAAATAACGAAAGCACATAGGGGTTAGTAATAACATGAAAAACATAACAAATAAAACAAAAACAATTCTGTTTACATCCCTGATTGCTGCAATTATATTGCCATTAAGTATTAACGATGCATCAGCTGAAGAACAAACAACAATCTACGATCCTGTTGTAGTAGAATATATAGAAAATCTCATATCTCAACCAGGTAAGAACATCCAAGAAAAGACTTTTGATGGTGAAACTGTATCTGTTGTCACAAAAACTCGTCAGATTTCAGATCAAAAATACCATGTGAAGACAGTAACCAAGATAGACGGAGAAAAACAAAGTGCAGAGAATTTCAGAATACTTGTCAATGATAATGATACATACACTTTGATTAACCACAACCTTGGTATCCATGAAACATTCACAGATGTTTCTACAGGAGCTGTTGGTGATGGTTCAGGTCATTCAGACATTAATGGTGCTCGTATTGATTTGCATGATAGAGAGATAGGCACTCCAAATAATCTAAGTCTGTACGATAGATACTCAGCTTGTTTTGGAAGTAATTATGCTGTATTTTCTGCAACTGTAACTCCAAGTGTTATTGATGTAAATTGGCATGCCAACTGGTACTATAGCTACTGGTGTTTTGTACCACATGAATTCATACATGGTGATGTTCAATATGGTACGAATCATTATTATCTGAATGGAGTAGATGATGCAAGAGGTTTTCATGCATTCAGCAACATTCAGGGTGGCACAACTTGGTATGATGTCGATGTAGATTTCGTATACGGTGCATGGTAATATGCATCCTAACCCCTTTTTTTAGATTAATTTTTGGCTATGTTGGTGTTATTATTGTTGCTGCGAGAAAGGGAATGTATAGTGTGAGCGCATATTGGGTTTAATTTTTGGCTATGTTGGTGTTATTATTGTTGCTGCAGCATCAACACTCTTTGGACATTTAGTAGTTCAAGATGTTGCAATCTTTGGACTTGGTGCATTCATACCATACCATCCCCAATGTATCCCTAATACTTTTGTTATCTTGATACTGTTTTTGATAAATTCTGGCATCTTGATTATAATTTTGTATAAAATCTATTCAAATAACAAATCAAGATCTAAAAAATAGTTTTTTTAACCGACATGGCTCTTACAATTTGTAGAAGATGATAGGACCATCTGGCACTGTTCAGCCTTAGGAGCCTTTCAAATCCACTAAACTAGAAGAGAATTGAAGTGATGGAATTTAGGCATGAAATAATGATTTTGACAAATAAAATAGTACACTGTTCAATCTTGGAAGGAGGTATAAATAATAATCACGCCCACTATAAATGATGACGCATGCACCTTGTCTTCCGTGTAGTAATATGCTTGTATGATTAATCGGGGCAAGGTGTAAAATTCTGTTATTTGGTAATGATATAGTTTTGTTGGTTCTTCATATTGCTCCAATAAAGGGTATTACGGTATTACAAAAACAAGTATTTCTTACATCAAAAGAAGTATTTTCTGAGCAAGCTATTGACTTTGGATATTTTCTATATCGATATGATGCATATAGCAAAATAATTGCCGATACTGTGAAAATATTGCAAGAAGAGGAACTGATTAAAGTTATCAAAAGAAAAGGTGAAGGATCTCTATACCGTATAACGGATGAAGGTTAATCTCAAATTAAAAAAAGAATTACCGATTTACAACTTGATTTAAAAAAATTACAGGATAGTAAAGAAATTTGGGATGAATGGACAATTGATGGTACACTGCGTTATGTATACAGAAATTACCCTGATTTTACTTCAGAAACAAAAGTGACTCGATTTAAATGGTAAATTTGAGAATAATCATGAAAAATTTACACAAAAAATCCCTGATTTAACCCCATGTTAAAAAGCCTCTAAGACTGAACAGCATAGTTATTTTTAAATTCACAAACAGCGACAGCCATAACTGTAGTTATTTATCATTATTGATGGTGACCTTGTGATGCGTGGAGGAGGGGGGGGGGTTAACAGTCAAACAACTCTTGCTCTTGCAGATTTTATAGTCCTAACTGTTTTTTGCAAGAGTAAGTCTAGCTCGTTTTCTGAGATTGCTAGTGGTGGAACTAGCATGACTATGTTGCCTAGTGTTCTAAGATAGATTCCCTGTTTTCTTCCCTCCTCAAAGAATATCTTGTTGATTGATTTTTTAGGGTGAATTGGGGTTTTCTTCTTCTTATCTGTGACTAGTTCTATGCCCATCATCATGCCCTTGTGTCTGATGTCTCCGACTATGTCAATATCTGAAATTTCCTGATAGAATTCTTCAAAAACTTTGGATGTCCTTTGAATTTTTTTAATTAGCTGGTTCTTTTGATACATCCTGAGATTTTTCTCTGCAACAGCAGCTGCAATTGGATTTCCGGTGTATGTGTGTCCGTGAAATAGGTGCTTCCAATCATTAAATTCTCCCAAGAATGAATCATAGACTTTTTTGTTTGATAGGGTTGCAGCCATTGTCAGATATCCCCCTGTCAGCATCTTTCCATATGCAACAATGTCTGGAATGCTTTTCTGTTCTTCGTACTGTAGCATGGATCCTAGTCTTCCAAAACCTGTTGCAATTTCATCTAGTACAAACAACACATCATATTTTTTGCATAACTTGCTGATCTTTTTCTGAAATCCCTTTGGATAAATTATTACTCCTCCTGCTGCTTGTGCGCCGCTTTCCATTACAAATGCTGCCATGTTATTATTTTTTTTTGACAATGTTTTTTCAATTTCTTCCAAACAATGATTTTGATAATCTGAAAATGAAAATCCCCTTGGAACTCTGTATCTGTTTGGTACCGGAAATTGCAGCGTTGCAAACAATTGTTTTTTAAACTTGCCAAAAAATTCTGGAACATATCCTACGGACATTGCGCCAAATGTATCCCCATGATATCCGTTTTCTAATGTTGCAATCTCTGTCTTCTTTCTCTCTCCAACATTCTTCCAGTATTGTAGCGCAATTTTGATTGCAATCTCCATTGCAGATGAGCCGTTATCTGAATAAAACACCCTGTGCATCCCGGGTGATATGTTTACCAGGTTTTTTGCAAGGTTTTCAGCAGGCTCATTTGTGAGATTAAACATCGAGGAATGCTGCAGTTTTTTGCCCTGGCTTGTGATTGCTTTTACCAGTTCTGGATTTGAATGCCCCCATACATTGCACCACATGGATGCAACAGCATCCATCATCTTGACTCCTTTGGAATCTGTCAGCCATACCCCTTTGGCGCTTTTTATTTTGCCAAAAGAGTCCCATTCCTTCATCTGTGTATTGGGATGCCATACAAAGCTGGAATTTTTCAAGCAGTATTTGTAATTTTGTCATTCTTAATAATTAAACGATAAGATTAATCAGTAATGTCCTTGGAGGTTTCCTTGTTGAAGTCATTATTTGTCACAGGAACTGACACTGATGTTGGAAAGACCTATGTTACAGCAGGATTGGCAGTCTCTTTTCGAAAGATGGGTATTGATGTTGGTGTTATGAAGCCCTTTGCTGCTGCTGCTGGAACTGCCCAAAAAAAGGGATTCAAGTCCAAAGACGTCAAAATTCTGTCAGCTGCTGCACAGGTAAATGATCCTGAAACCCTGTTAAATCCCCAGTTCTTCCCAATTTCTGCGTCTCCATACACTGCATGGAAAAACTTGAAGAGAAGACCGAAGATAAAGCCAGTAATTTCCTCTTTTGAAAAATTATCCAAGATGCACTCTATGCTACTTGTTGAGGGCATGGGCGGAGTCCTGACTCCTATTCTCAAGGACTATTATGTGGCAGACTTGATTAAGGAAATGAAAATTCCTGCCATAATAGTTGCAAGAACCAAGGTCGGGACAGTAAATCATACTGTAATGACTGTGAGGATGTGCCAAAAATACAAAATTCCTCTTAAGGGAATTATAATTAATGATTTTGACCCTGATGGCTACAAAACAGATGAACTCTCTCGTGATCTGAAGAATCTGACCTGCGTGCCTATTTTAGGCTCGATTCCTTTTATCAAAGACATGTGTGACTCAACCATGTACAAAATTTTCAAGAAAAACCTTGATTTGAAACTAATTTTAAGGTAAATAAAATGGCGTTCAAGGATTACCTCTTCAAGAATTTGTGGCTTCAGGTTGTAGTATCACTGCTTGTTGGACTGGGTGTGGGATTAATTCTAGGTGGTGATGATATGGGGGTTGGCCTAGATGATGACGCACTGGATTCTTTATCCTCGTATCTTAAAATTCCTGCCAACATATTTTTGAGCATAATTATGATGATTATTGTTCCGCTAATTTTTGCATCCATTGTGGTTGCTATTACTAATCTGGGCGCAAAGGAAAAACTAAAGACCCTGGGATTTGGCATCGGCATTTACTTTGTAATCAGCACTACCATTGCAATTCTCATAGCGGTATCTCTTGCATCAGTAATAGCTCCTGGAAGTATTTTGGATCTTACTGCATTGCAGCAGACACATGATCTCTCTGAGGATGACTTGAGAGTCACAGACGGTTTTTCACTAGATGACATTCCAAACTCCATATCCAATATTATCCCAAGAAACCCCATCTCCTCTTATCTTGAAGGGCAGATGTTTAGCATTCTGATTATGGCAGTGATTGTGGGACTGTCAATGGCCGTTCTTCCAAAAGAATCAGTCAAGCCGCTACTGGATTTACTAGAATCCATTCAAAAAGTCACATTATACATCCTCCTTGTCTCTATGAAGATTGTACCCTTTGCCGTTTTTGGCTTGATAGCTGGCATAGTTGCCAAAGTCGGCATAGAGACAATGGGCGGACTCGGGATATACATGGGTACTGTAATGCTTGGCCTTGGAGTCATGCTGCTAGTTTATCTGCTGATCTTAAAGTTTGTAGCAAAAAGATCCGTCACTTTTACATTTTCAAAATTCCACAATCCTCAAACTTTGGCTTTCTCCACGGCCAGTTCGATGGCAACAATGCCAGTTACACTAAAGACCGCAGAAGAGGATCTGAAAATTGATGCGCGCGTTTCAAAATTTGTAATTCCGCTTGGAACCACCGTGAATATGGATGGCACTGCCTTGTATCAGGTTATTGCGGTCTTTTTTTTGGCACAGCTCTTTGCAATAGAACTGAGCATGCTTTCCATACTTGTGATAATTGTTACCTCCCTTTTGGCCTCTATTGGAACTCCTGCCGTGCCCGGAGCTGGGGTAGTCGTATTGTCTACGATACTAATTACAGTCGGAATTCCCCCTGTTGGAATCCTGCTGTTAATCTCCGTAGATCGAATCTTGGATATGATCAGAACCATGGTAAATGTTACAGGTGACCTTACAGCCTGCTGCGTATTTGACAGGGTTGTCCGGGATTAGGCATCTGATAAGATTCTCACACGCGTAAAATTTTAAGATTGTTCGTACCGCCAACGTTGCTAAACTTGGCAATCTCAAAAATTATCTTTGAGAACGTGCCGTTTTGTTTCTTTAATACAAACATCTTCCTCTCCAGGTCTTGTTTCTCTGATAGGACCACCCATATGTTGTCTTTTTGGGGCTGGATTTTTTCCAGCTCTGAAATCTTATTCTCAATGATGACCCTGTCTGAGGATTTGGGAATGCATATTATTAATGATTTTTTTGGATCTTTTTGCAGTGTTTTAATGTCCGGAATGACAATGTCTATCTCCTGATTGCCGTATTTGATCTTTCTCTGACTGCTGATTAACGCACTTGTCAGCAGGTAGTGTAGCAATCCTGTTGCCAAGATTCCCACCGCCTCGTCTTTTTGACCCATGGAACTTGTCTGATCATAACAGTTCCTTGTGACATCCTCTATTATGGCATCAAATCTCTTCTCGGCAACCAGTTTTGGGATTGTTTTTGAGTTTTTGATATATTCAAACAAATAATCCTTGATTGGATTTGACTCTTCTTGCATTATTCGTTATAGACGTAGCGTCTCTCGCCTCTTGACTCTGTGTCTGTCTTTACGTCTACTAGAACAAACTCTTTCTTTGAATTAACCTTTGATTCCTTGAGGGTCAGCTTGTTCTCGTGCAATTCTTCGTACTCTTCCCATGTCAATCGCCGTCTTTGGCCAATTTCTGCCTCCAAGTTCATGTTCTTTACCATCTCTTTGTATTCTGGTTGGATGACTCCGCTAAACACCATGGCACTGCTTCCGCTACCGTATGATCCAAATCCTACCCTCTTCCCCTCCAAGTCAATTCCCTTCTGATATTCAAATTCCAAACTGCTTCTAAATCCCAGATATAGTGACGCTGTATACAGATTACCAATCATGCTTGATGCAATAAGCGAGCTTGAAAGTTTTGATTCATACACTTCCTGGTACTGCTGAGTCCTAGTAAACAGTTTTGTAAACTCGTGATCCTTTGCCATAAATTCTTCGTCCCCTAGCACTGACTCTATTGTTCCCCGCGGGTCTTTTGGTACTGGCTCATCTGTCCCGATCTCTTGCAGTATCTTCTTCCATCTTGGAAGTTCTCTCCATTCGTGTCTTACTAGATATGCCAGTGCCTTCTTTCCCATGTTGCTGTATGGCAAGTGCATGTTGATGTAATCCATGTGATCCAAAATGGTTTCATCTGCTTTCAGTTTTATTAATCCTGAGGAGAGGACTTTTTTCTTGTAAGATTCCAATGCCTTTCTTACCTGAATCATGTACAGCAAGTTTGAGTATTGGCCGTGAACTATGGGCGTTTCTTTTCCAAAAGGCCTGTAAAAATCATATTCGTCCTTAATTGACGTGGCTGTTACTTTGGGATCAAATGCTAATAATCTTGGGTCATCATTTAGGAGCATTACCACAGCTCCTGCACCCTGGGTCATCTCTCCGCTTGAACCCATGTCGTATTTTGCAATGTCTGAAACGACTACAAGTGCATATTTTCCCTCTGACTCTCCTGCCCTAATCCAGTTGGTGTTATCATACAGTGCATATGAGCCACTTACACAGGCAAATTTTGTCTCAACACCCCCGCAGTGCTCAAATGCACCCTGGCCATAGACCTGTTCGAGCATTCCAATAACGTAGGAGTTCATTGCTTTTGATTCATCAAAGGCTGATTCTGTTGAAACGTACAATCTCCCGATATCTTCTGGTGATAGTTTGTTTTTTTGCATGATTTTCAGGCATGCATTTGCTGCAAAACATGCCGGGTCTTGATTGGCATCAACTATTGCCATTTGGGAAACTCCCAGTCCTTTTTGTAGTTTGACTGGGTCTAGTCCCCTGTTATCTGCAAAATCGGCCGCATCAATGTACAGTCTGGGGATGTATATTGCAATATCGTCAATACCTGCTGCCATAAGCTTGCCTCCGGGTTTATACATTTAAGGATATTGGGTAAATTCTAAGTAACTAGGAAGGAAGTTTTAACCGTTTTCTTGCAGCAGTTATTCCTAAGCCGATCGCGTCTTATTGTTTTTTTAGCTCCTTTTCAAAAATATCTTCAAATGCCTCGTATGGCTGTGCCCCAATGACTCTTGTGGTCTTACCATCAGGACCAATTACAAAAAATGCAGGCGTTCCAGTCAGTTCCAATGATCTTGCATCCTCATTACTGGCAAGAATTTTCTGTGAATGCCTTCCATCTGTCATACATTCTGTCCATGTGGCCATGTCCAATCCTATCTCCTCTGCAAATACTCTCAAGTTTTCTAAAGATGCCCATCCGTTATTTTCACCAGTCCAATTCACATACAGTATGTCGTGATATTCCCAAAACAGTCCTTGGTCCCCTGCACAATGTGCCCCGTGAGAGGCATTAACAGAGTCAGGACCGATAATGTTGTAATCTTTGAAGATCATCCTCACTTTTCCTGTTTCAACATAGTCTTTGAAGATTTTGTCTTCTGTTGAATGGAAAAACACATTGCAAAAATGACACTGATAATCCCCAAATTCTACCAGTGTGATTTTGGCACCAGTCTCTCCAAGTATCGGCGAGCCGTTTGCCAGAAATGTCTCAGTTGTGACTCTTGTTGGTTTGGCTTCTTGAATTCTGGGAGTCGGTTCTAAGACTAGTTCTGGTTCATCACTTGTGCTTTCCAATCCTAAAAATGCGATGATAAAGACAATAAAGGCAGCTGATGCAATTCCTGCACCCATTGCAAGAGACGGTCCGTGTATCATGCTGTTTTTAATTTTTTAACTCATTTAGTCTTTTGTACCTTGTGATGATGATGATGATGATGATCTTCAATCACCAGGAATTGCAGCCAAGCCAAACAACCTGCGGTATTTTTGATGCCTTTGAATCCTCATCATCTGTAATTATTGCCATCTCTGTGTCTCTCTTTTTGAGTTTTCAGCAACAAAACATGTCCGTGGCAGTACTGACATAGGCGTATTGATTGGTCTGCTAGATTTACTGGAACCGGAATTTGACCAAAAAAATGCTTTGCTTAAATCCAAAAGATGCCTGCTGAATCTGTGTTATCTGTGATTATGTGCAATACGTTAGGCTACTTTTTTTTGTTTTTTAATCAGTGCCTTGTAGTTTGAAACTATTTTTTGACTTCATAATATTCCACAGGATGTGTAAACTGCCTATTGTAATCAACCTCCTGCCAGAATTTCTCTTCATCTATTATTCTGCCTTCGCTAATCCACACATTGAGTACTTTTTGCATAAACATCTGCGTACTTTGATCAATTTGTGGCCTTGCTCCAGTCTCTCTTTCAATTTGATCTCGTTCTTCCTTGAATTTTTTTAACAGCCCCTTTAGCTGCTTGCCGTTTATTTGGGCAGCCCTCTCTCTTTTTGCCAGTTGCAAATCCCTTTTAAAACTTGAAAAGAATCCCATGTTTCAAATCTAAAATTATTGGATTTAAACAATCCATGACTAATCTAAATAAATGGGTCTATTACACGCTATTCATGAAAAAAATCTTTGTCAATGGATACGGCTCCATAGGCAGCAGAATTACTTCCTTTCTAAAAGACGATCCTGAAATTTCAGTGATTGGAATTGGCAAACATTCCCCGGATGACAAAGTAGGGAATGCCATATCAAGGGGTCTTGATGTATATGTTCCTAAAAGCAGGCTAGACGCATTCTCAAGTTATAATATTTCAGGTTCCATTGAATCTGTGTTAGATGACTGTGATCTGGTTATTGATGCTGCGCCCGGCGGACATGGCTACAAAAACAAAAAGACGCTCTATGAGCCAAAAAATATACCTGCCATCTATCAGGGAGGCGAATCAACAACCGGTTCTGAATCTGTCTCTGACTTGCTGTTTAACTCTAGGGCAAACTATGATCAGGCATTAGGCAAACAACATGTTATGCAGGGCAGCTGCAATGTTACGGGGATGGGAAAAATTCTAGAGCCCTTGCGAGACCGATTTGGGGACAGACTAGTCCGGTTTGATGTAACACTGGTACGACGCTGGGCCGATATTGAGCAAGCAGAAAAACAGGTATCTGATACCATTGAAATGACTGAGAAACCACATCATGGAGATGATGTGAAACTCTATTTTGGCAAAGACGCGCCGCTGCATGTGCGTGCAATCAAGGTTCCTACCCGCCAGATGCACCTGCACATTATGGATATTAGGTTTAGAGACGTTGCCCCAAAGCCATCTGAGTTACATGACGTGTTTGCAAACGAATTCGGCGTTGCAACATTGTGGACTGCAGGCGGAACCAAAGACGTTAGGGACTATGCCAAAAGCATGGGCTTTAATTTTGTAGACACAAACATGATTCACATCCATGCCAACATGACTGCCTCCATTGGGGACACGGTTCAAATGATGTACTCTGATGATCAGACCGGAATCGTAATTCCTGAAAATCACATGCTGATGCAGGCAATGCTTTTTGAAAAATCTTATCAGGATGCCTTCTCCCATACCGAATCCATATTTCATATGAAAGAAAAGAAGCAAAAATTACAAGAACACTTTGCAAAAAATACCTAGTTTCTAATTCGTTCTATCCTGATTTTTTTAGGAATGTTTTTGGAAACCTTTTCTACGATGATTCGTAACTCTTCAATCTCTATTTTGTCCCCCTCTTGTGGTATGTCTTGCAATTTTTCGTGCAATAACCCGCTCAGGGACGCATAATCGTCTCCTTCGGGAATCCTAGTCTGAAAAATCCCGTTTATGGTGTCAATTTCAATGTCTCCGTTTGTAATGATAGAGTCCTGATCAATTTTTTCATACTCTGCCTGTCTTGTCAAATCTGTTTCATCCTCAATCTCACCTACAATCTCCTCGAGCAAGTCCTCTAGCGTGACTAGGCCCTCTACTCCTCCGTGCTCGTCTACCACCATTGCCATGTGTGTTTTTCTTCCTTTCATCTCCTTTAGCAACGCACTGACCATTTTTTCTTGGGATGCAAATACCGGCTTTCTTGCAATCTTTTCAAGGCTAGTCATCTTGTTGTCTTTTTCTAGTTCCTTGAGCACGTCCCTAACGTGAATAAATCCGACAATATCATCACGCGTGCCTCCAAAAATCGGAATCCTTGAATGCCCGCTCTGATTAATCTGTGGCAATGCCTCAAATAACAGCATCTTTGAATTTAATGAAAACATCTTTGTTCTTGGCGTCATTACCGAACGAATCACGGTATCGTCAAATTTTAGTGCGCCATGAACTAGTTCCATCTCCTCTTTTTCCAATGCCTTCTCCTCTAATCCCTGGTCAATGACTCCCTTGATCTCCTCTTCTGTAATTGGCGGCGGCGTGTGACTGCTTCCGGTCATTTTTACAACGCCCTTGGTGATGATCTCAAAGAACTTTACAACCGGATAAAACACATAGCTGAATCCCAGCAATACTGGCGCATATCTTAATGCAATTTTTGTCGAGTTTGCATTACAGTATGTTTTTGGAGTAATCTCTCCAAATACCAAAATTAAAAACGTCATTACTCCCACTGCAATTCCCAGACCCTCGTCTCCAAACAGCCTGATTGCCAAACTTGTAGCCAAAGCAGATGCTCCCACGTTTACTAGGTTATTGCCAAGATTTACACTTGACATCATCCAGCTCGGGTTTGTTTTTAGTTTATGAAGCGCCTTTGATCCCTTCCTTCCCTCATTGAACAGCTGAACCACTTTGGATTTTCTTACTCCTACCAGTGCCACCTCCAATCCGCTAAAGAACCCTGAGAGTCCTATAAGAACAGCCAGTGCCGTAATTTCTACCCATAAGTCTACCATAATAATCTCCTGGAAAATTTTTTAGAACAATTGCAACAATCACTCATTTATCTTTTTTGCACCATCTTTTGGTTGTACTTGTTTTGTAAAGCATGAATTTAACTCTTGAGATATGATGTTTTTCTAGGGCTAAAAAACAAGGCTAACTTTTTGGAGGCCTTGCAAATTTATTTTCAGGATTCTTGTGATAATCTACAGGTATCATGGCATCCTTTTGCCTTCCTGTAAGAATGCCTACAACTATGTCGTCTTTTTTAATTATTTCCTCACCCATCAGTTTTTTAATCCCTACCACTGACGCACCTGATGCCATCTCGCAGTCAAATCCGTTTAGGCCTACCACGGACATGCCATCTAGCATTTCAGAATCCGTAACCGTAGTTACAACTCCGTTTGTAAACTCTAGTGCGCGCAATCCCTTGAGAATGTTTGCCGGTCTTCCAATTTGAATCGCAGTTGCCCTGGTTTTGGGTCTTAATCCCTTCCTATCCAAATGATCATAATATCTAGTGATCAGTTCCGTGTTTGGGCTTCCGTTGTTCCACCTTAGCTCCTCATTTTCAAACTTGCCATTGTACAGGTCCGATAGCGTGCTTGCCCCCTCTGAGTTGATGACTGCAATTCTTGGAATTTTTTTAATCCATCCCCACTCGTATAACTCCATCAATGCCTTCCCACAGCTTGACGTATTGCCTAGCGCCCCTCCAGGATATACAATCCAGTCTGGAACCTTCCAATTCAGATACTCTAGTGCCCTAAACGGGATTGTTTTTTGCCCCTCGATTCTAAACGGATTGATTGAATTGACAGTATATCCGTTGTGATTCCGGGCATCATCTAAGGACTGTTTTAGCGCATCATCAAAGTTTCCATCAACTCCTACAATTTGAGCTCCAAACTGGTATGCCTGGCTGAGTTTTCCCGGCGCTATCTGGCCTGCTGGTATGTAGACATCGCAGCTTATTCCCTCATTTGCTGCAAACATTCCTGCAGATGCAGATGTGTTTCCAGTAGATGCACAGACAATTTTTTTTGCTCCTACCATTTTTGCATGGGTAACGGCCGTTGCCATTCCGTTGTCTTTGAATGAACCGCTTGGATTGTATCCTTCTGGCTGCAACCATAGCGTTTCATTTGAAATCCCTATGAATTCTGCTGCCTTTGACATCTGATACGGTTTTGACTGCCTGCCCTCTGCCCCGTCTAGTGATACGAGACATCTTGAACATTCCTCCATGTCTTCAGTATCAATCTGAGAAAAATTCAATAATTCTCTGAATCTCCAGACCCCGCTTTCATTGAAAATACTTCCCTCGGAATTTCGTCTTTTGTAAAATACTTGCTTTAGTGCATCTGAGGGTCTTTTTTTGTATTTTACATCAAGCAAATGGCCCTTTTCACACTGCACGTTTGTACTTTCTATGGGGTATTCTAGTCCGCATTTGGGATCAACACACTTGAGATAGGCATCATCCTGCATTATAATCTGTGATAACCTGTGATAATTTAAAGGAAATCCTGTCAAAATTCTTCAAGTAAGCAAGTCTGCCTTTGCTAAACTATAGATTAGATGTTTTTTAGATGGAATTGTGGCATCCTACAATGATCATTTAAAGAAGATTCTTTTACAGATTGTAGACTCGTATAATACCCTTAAAGAAATTAATGACAAGCCCGGAGATCTAGACAACATTAAAAAAGAGATGTTAAAAATTAATGGGTTTCTCAAAGTGTCTACAAACAATATTGACGAGTACACGATCAGCGTCTCTGATTTTAAGAGCTTAAAATCAAAATTTAGCCATTATTTGGAAAATTATTTCTTTGAAAAAGAGATTGAAACCATGGCCCCGCTGTATTCTAATGACACCCACAGAATAAAGAACATGAGATTCAAAATAATTGAGGCGCTAGAAGACCGAAAAATGATTGAGAGCGTGGGAGATTTGATTGAAAAGCTATGACTGCTGAGAAAAAATGTGTTCTTTGCGGCTGCCGTGATCATAAGCTTTTTGGATGCAACAGGCACGTGTCAAAAAAATGCAGCTGTTACAATGCTGAGAGCTAACTCTGTCTTGATTATTTTTGTTTGGGGCCTGATCTTTCGTGGAAATTCAAACAGCATTTGCACTCTTTTAGCAGGCATTCGGATTCGCTATGATGACCACATATGCCGCATTCACAGCTGTTTTCCATACTGGCAATTAGCTGATTTAGAATATAATTTATCCACTAATTTTTTATGAGTTTAAGGTCAAAATGAGACTATTTTTTAGATTTTGATTTCTTGACGGGCTTTGCTTCGAGCTCTTTTTTGATTTCTTCAGCTTTGTTATCCACTGCCTTGATTATCTCTTGGATGATTCCATCCAAATCACTGTCTTCGGCTTTTGGCTGTACTGTACTTGCTATCTCGTTTATCGTATTTGAAATTTCTGAGCTTACATCCTCAAAACTTTCCGGATCCTCATACGCGGCATTATAGAGGTTTTTGAGATTGTTTACATGACTGATTACCTGTTCGGTCAGCACTATCTTGTAATCCGTACCGTTTACATCAAATTCCTTTGAACTCATGCTGTTTTTTCAATTTCTTTTGTTTATAATGTTTTCAGGCCAATTAGTCATTTAAGTGTGGTTTCAGATCAAAACACGATATAGTCTAGCGCTGCTGCATCGCTGATCAGTCTGGTGTGCTTTGAACCGACGACATAGCCGTTTTTGATATCCTCTGTAGGAATCCACCTGTTTGTTGAAGTATAGTGTCTTTTTTCTGCCAGTTCCCTTTCAATTGCCTCAATATCAAATTCAGCCTCTTCTACCTGCTGTGTCGTTAAATGTTTGATGGTGACTAGGATTTTTGTAACTTTTACACGATCTCCAAACTTCCATTTCAAAACAGGGTTTTCATCTGATACCTCCAGTACTTTGATCTTCATCTGTTTTTTGCCAAATGCATCATGGCTGATCAAAGCTCTTTCATCTGTAAATTCTTCAAAACTAACTCTTGAATCAACTTCTGCATCTGAGACTGTTTCTAGCAACGACTCTGTAATTTTGTCAGCTGATTCTGCATCGGTATCTTCTTGAGGCATATACTTGCTTGAGATCTTGTACTTAAAAACGATTTGAAGGACTAGTTTATTTGGGCACCAGTTCTTCTTTGCTTTGTTTTAAATGGCATCTTGCACTCTTGAAGGTGTATCTCTTTTCTGGTCCCGTTTGCCCTTGCAAAGAGCTTTCCATCATAGGTGCACACGCAATCTGTAACTTTCAGCGTCTCATCCCATATCTTGAAATATTCCCGCAGCTCCCTCCTTTCATATTCGTCGATGCCTATTCTTTTTTTTGATAAAAACTTGAATCCCAGCAAAACATTTCTTTTTTTATAGATACCAAATGTCTTAATCCATTCCAGGCACCGCTCAATTTGATCTGCCGGAACCGGCAATGATGTGCTTGTTCCTGACTTTGCTTCAATTGTAAACATTGAACTGTTCTCGTTATTGACTGCTAGCACATCAGGAAGGGCAATACTTGGCGAACCCAATCTAAAGGCCTTCCATTTTTTTGTACTGTTGAATCTTTTAACGATGGTGTCTTCCCACTGATATCCCCTCTGCCTCCTTTTTCTTACTGCCCTTTGGTTGTTTTCAGATGATTTTTCAGCGTTTTTCTGCTTTGTTATTGTGGGTGCTGTAAATTTACGTCTCAATACCATGTTATTCTTGTATCTGATTAGTACAGTAGGTAATTAGACAATAACTCAACAAAATATCATGCAAGAGTCATCTCATCTGAACGTTTTAGAATCACAAAATACTGAATTTCTCCATTCTTCTGGTGATGGCACCTGAAAAACTTTCCAAACAAAGGGACTTGAATCCTAATGCGTTGGGACATCTTGATATTCAGCCGATGGATAATCCTGCTAAACGCGACGTTAAAAGCATTGCAAAATTACAAACAGCAGCTATTGATCAGATAAAAAAATCTGGCGGTAAATCGTATTTGGTGTCTAAATGACAAAATGCAATGAGTTTATCAAACCCGGAAGGCCACAAAAAATATGATTGACTCGCTGGTGGAAAACCTAGTCTTAGTCAAACAGGCTTTTGCTAAAAATTATTCTGGCAGTGCCCATATTCAGGAGGTAATTCCCTCATCTGCCTCTGAGGCATTTCCCATAGATTCTAAAATGCTAAAACACTTGCATGATTTTGCGCTAAAAAATCCGATTTATCTGAATCACTATGACGAGAAAATCAATGGACTTTCTTGCACTGTCTATGAGGGCGATATCAACGAATACTGGCTAAACAGCATAAAACACGGCTCTAGCTGCCAGCCGTTTTATCCCACATGGATAATGTCTGCATTTATCATGGCATTTATTGCCAAGAGTCTTGGCTACACTGAGCTAGTAGACATTGGTTCCGGGGACGGCCGCATTGCCTTTTGTGGCAACCTGCTGGGGCTGACCCCGCACAGTATTGAAATTGATGATGTCTTGGTGGGGTTACAAAATACCATATGCGCATCAACTGGTCAAAACTTTAATCCAATCTGTGCAGATGCACTAGAGTTTGGGTACTCGTCACTGAATCTGAAAAAACCCGTTTTTTTTATAGGTGGTCTTGCCCAAATGGGCGGTGATGTCTTGGCCACTAGCATTATTGAGAAGATCAATTCGGTTTCAAACCTAAAAAATAGTGCAGGCGTTGTATTTGCGGGAACCCATACCAAACGACAACTCTCAGGCAGTCTAAAAAATGGCGGATGGAGCTCATTAATTGAAAAGCATATGCTAAGAGTCCTTGAGACTGTCTTGCTGCCTACGGTTTGGACCTTTGATCAGGATGTGGAAACGCCGTACATATACACCAAATTCAGATCACACTGAAGAAATAACTGCCATCTTTGATTCCACACCCTGATATTTTTACGATTTGTCCCCTTGTAGGTTCTTGTGAAATACTTGCAATTATGCGCATGGTCTCTTCAAATTCCACTATGCAAAAATACCTGTCATCTTTTTGTGAAAATTCTATTATCTTGCCCTCAAAATTGCCCTCTCTTAGGAAAACATCCCCAAAACAATGGCTGCAAAATTTTGCTGGAGGCCATACGGTTTTGTTACATTCCCGGCATTCTGGAATGCAAAATTCCCCCTTTGCCAGTTTTGTTTCAAAACTCATGTCTCTAAAACCAATACTGTTGAGGATGTAGATGCAGCTGACATGTTGTGAACTAGTCCCACTTCTGCCCTTTCTATCTGCCTTTTTGATGCGTTATTTTGAAGCTGCTGTACAATTTCTATGGTTTGAGCAACGCCTGTTGCCCCTAACGGATGTCCGGAACCAATTAGGCCTCCCCTTGGATTTATCTTAAAGCTGTCTGTTTCATGCAGTTCCTTTACCATGTTTATGCCGCACCCCTCTTTTGTAAATCCTAGGGCTTCTAATGCCATTGGCTCGCAGACTGAAAATGCGTCATGTATTTCTGCCACGTCTACATTTTTGATATTTTTATTTGCCATTTTTAGTGCGTTTTGTCCTGCTATCTTTGTTGATTTCATGGAATTAAATGAGATATTTTTTGTAAAACTCGCTGAGGTCGTTTTTTGTCCTATCCCAGTTATCCAGACAGGCGAATCTGAAATCTGTCTTGCTTTCTGCTCTGATGCTAAAATGATTGATGCGCCACCCGTACACGGTCTTGAGCAATCCAACAGCCTGAGATCTTTTGTGATTCTTTTAGAATTAATCACATCCTCAACTGTATACGTCTTATTGGGCAGTGCATTTGGATTCTCCCTTGCCTGCTTGTGGTTCTTTACTGAAACTATGGCTACTTGCTCGTCTGTTATTCCGTATTCCTCTTTGTATGACTTGGCAAATATTGATGCCCAAAAAATTGGGTGCTTGTACTCTCCCCTTGAATTGTCCCATTCTAGTACCTGCCCTGGACTGTCGTATCTTTCTGCGCCTGCAACAAGAACCATGTCGGCCAGGCCTGAGGCAATGTGCGAATATGCAGAAACTATGGAATTTGTGCCTGAACTGCACAGATTTTCTATGGTGTTGGATATTTTTGGCTCAATTCCTGCCATCTCTGATAAAATTGGGGCCAAATACTTTGAGTTATTGTTTGTAGATACTAGGACACCATCCACACTATTTTTTTGTATTGCGGGATTTTTTTTGAAGAGTGCTCTTGCTGAGTCAAGCAGAATTTCCTCGATTTTTTGATCCTCCTGGGTAAAGGGCACGCTGCCATATCCTATGATTCCTATCTTGCTCATGTTTCCTCCAGAAATGTTTTTTTGAATAGTTTAAAAGAGTCCGACGTGCTGTCCCCTGTTGGATTAAATTGCAAAATGGGCTGAGTAATTCCCGCATCAACAAAACTTGTTAACTGTCTTTTGCATTCATCAGGGGTTCCAAAAATTGCAAGATCTTTTAGCATAGAGTCTGTCACCAGCTCGTGGTTCATCTTAAACCCTGATCTCTTAAATTCCTCATAAATGTTTGATGTCTCACTGCCAAACCCATTGCTAGCTAAGAATTTTCTGTATATCCGGCCAACAGAAATGTAAAATGCCACCGTTTTTTTTGCCCGAATAGCAGCCTCTTCTGAATTTTCTGAGACACATGTGATTAGTTGGCATGCCACATCAATTTCTTTCTTTGACTGCATTTTTGAAATCGTCTGTCTCATTTCGCTTAACGGCCTGAGATAAAAAATTACGCCATTGCCAATCTCCCACGCCAAGTTTACCATTTTTTTATTTATTGCGGCAAGATAAATCGGTATCTCGCTTCGTTGCGGCTTTATTAAAAGCGTAAAGTCATTTAACTTGAAAATCTCTCCGTCATAGTTTATCTGTCTGCCTGACAATACAAGGCGAATTATTTCCACATATTCTTTCATTCTTTGCAGTGGTCTTTCAAATTTGTATCCGTGAAATGATTCCACAATGGGCATGCTGCTAGTTCCCAGTCCCAAGACCAATCTCCCATTTGACAATGAATCAAGCGTAGCTGCACCCATTGCTATGGATGAGGGACTCCTAGAAAAGATGTTGATTATTGACGAACCTATTTTTTGAGTTGCCGTCTTTGATGAGACTGCGCCTAAAATGGAAAAATTCTCCATACCCCATGTCTCAGGCACCCATACTGTCTCTGTATTGGTCTTTGCAATACTTTCTGAGCATTGCAATACCTCATCTATGGATAGCAAAGAGCCCAAGCTACATGCAACACGCATGAAAGTTGTATGTTTTTTGGATATTCTAGTGTATCTGTTTTAGCAATAGGTTAATTTTGGTTGAGGATGAGCATTATCCTATTAGAATAGAATCAAAAATGTTGAATGGACAAGTCTCTTCAGATAAAACTGTAAAAAAACCGGCGTTTTGGACTGATGCTACAAAGTATGCCTCAGCCAGCAAGGATGAGCGCTTTTTAGAGGAAGTTGCTTACTGCATGGTTACACTGCACCGAACAGGCGCATAAATCTTACCTTTATCTTATTATTTTCTCTATTTCCAAGGAGCATTCTTCCATGTCTTTGAAGGAATCCACTGAATACCATTTTACATTTTTAAATTTTGTAATGTATAGCGTCCCTTTTTTTGCATAATCTGGGAAGACTGTCTTTTCAATGTCTCCCCTGCTTGGCAGATCTTTTAGCGTGTCCCTTTGCAGGAGATAAATCCCTGCATTCATCCACAAGTTTGAAATTTCTTTCTTCTCTTTGAATTTTATAATTTTGTCATTGTCTGTTTCTAAAACCCCAAACTTTGTCCTTAGCTCTACTGCTGCAATGGAGTTCTTTGCAGCAGGCAGTTTTTTTAGATCAATGTCTGTGATCGTATCCCCATTAATTACATAAAAAGACTTTTCTTTGATTCTTCTTCCAGCTTTTTTTATTGCACCGCCTGTACCTAGTGCTGTCTTTTCAACAGAGTATCCTATTTTGATTCCCAATTTTTTTGAATCCAGATAAGATTCAATCATTCCTTGTTTGTATCCTGTACAAATAATGACTTCCTTTATTCCAGATTTTTTAAGATAGCGTAACTGCCATTCTATTATGGGAACGTTTTTTATCGGAATCAGGGGTTTTGGCACATAGTCTGTAATCGGCCTTAACCGCCTGCCCCTTCCTCCGGCTAAAATGATGGCTTTCATCTATTTTGTTGGGGATTCTTCTGGCTTTATGCCTTCAGAATCTGCCAAATCCTCCATTTTTTTTGCAAATTCATTGTAAATTTTCTCCATCTCCTTTAAGGACATCTTGATTCCCAATATGTTCATAGTTTTATTCCATGACTCTATGTATTTTTCATCATCAAATCCCCTGCCTAGTGTCTCTGCAATTGAATGAACTCCTTCTGTCTTACCTAGTGCATAAATTACAATATCCCTCTCTGTTAGCATTTTGTTATTTACTCTCTGTGATATAGTAGTGCAATTCAGTATAGCACTCTGTGCAGTATTCCTCAAAATCCGTGTGGTCACAATCATATACTTTGCTTACGTTATTTTCACACTTTGTACAAGTTGGCATGGCTCTTCTTTTAGGATTTTTTTATTTTAAGTATGCCTAGTCCGATCTGAACTGCTCCTGCAATTATTAGTGGACCTGCTTCGGACATGGCATCTCTTCCTGATGCCTCTGCCTCTGCCGGATCTGCATTTCCAATTACAAAGACGCCTCCAAACAGAATCAAAAATCCCGCAACTATGATCATTGCCCCTAATCCTTTTGAGGGATCTTTTCTTGAGATAAAATATGCAATAAATGGCAAAATCAGTGCAGGCAGGCCTAGTCCCATTCCCCTAATTTTATGATCAAATGGAAGAAATCCGTCTTCGTTGCCTGTGGTCTCTATTACTGCAACATCTGCCGCATAGACTAGTAGCAGTGCTATTGCTACTGCTGTTAGAACCATTGCTGCAGATAATGCCATGATCAAATGCCTTATTGACAATTAATAAACCTAATCAGATTGGTTGAACAGCTGAACTGTCTTTAAGGCTCTCTAATTTCTCTAAAAGCTGATCAACTGTATCATTGCTTGTCCCAACGAGATTAAAATGCCCTAACTTCCTCAACGGCTTTGAAATTTTCTTTCCATACATTTTCAAAAATACGTTCTCCTTTGTAATCCTTGGAGGCTTGTATTCTCCCTCAAATTCCCTGCTTCCTAAAATGTTGTACATGATGGTATTGTAAAGCAGCTTTGTACTTCCAAGATCCAATCCCAAAATTGCCCTTAGGTGCTGCTCAAATTGGGATGTCTGACTTGATTGTAGTGTATGGTGTCCTGAATTATGCACTCTGGGCGCTATTTCATTAATTAGTATTTCGTCATCTTGCGTTACAAACATCTCTATTCCAAAAATTCCCGCACCCTTTAAGACATTCATTGTCCTCTCTGCAATCTCTTCTGCATTTTTTGTTACTTTTTCTGATACCCTTGCAGGCGCAATTGTCTGACGTAGTATGTTGTCTTCATGAATATTTTCAACCAATGGATATGTCTTGATCTGGCCTTGCGTGTTTCTTGCTGCAATTACTGACACTTCCATTTTAAACGGGACGAATTTTTCTAACAACAATTTCTGACCCTTGAAACGATCAAATGCCTTTTGTATCTCTTCTCTGGAGCTAATTTTATGATTCCCCCTGCCATCATATGCGTCTCTTCTGGTTTTTAACAATACGGGATATCCAAAATTCTCTGCCTCTTTTTTTACATCATCTATTGATTTGATTTTTACAAAATCTGGAACTGGTATGCTGTTTTCTTTTAAGAAGGTTTTTTGCAAGAATTTATCCTGAATCACCCTTAGGGTTTCAGGGGACGGATTAACCTGTGTGTTTTTTTCAACTGACTTTAAGACATTGCTATCTCCTGATTCGATTTCATATGTTATGATATCTGATTTCATTGCCAATTCCTCTATGGCTGTTTTATCCTTAAAATCTGCCACAATCTGTGTTGCTCCTGCCTGTGCAGCAGGACAATTTTCTGTAGGATCTAATACAATGATTTCAGATACTCTGTTTGGCATTTTTTTTGCAGCCTCTACGATCATCATTCCTAATTGGCCCCCGCCTATAATTCCAAGAATTTTTGCCATTAAAAGCATGATATTTTTGGATTAAAAATATCTAATGCTAATCTTGCAAGATATGTGTAATGGCAGGCCTGTCTTGGATATCCAAGCAATGTATCTGTTTTAGAATTTTCAGATGCAGAAAAGTATCAGACCGCGGTAATTAAAGTTCAGGTAAACCCTCCAAAGAAGAATTATCGCAATACTTGATCCGAGGCAAAATCTCCTGACATGTTATTTGATTGGATTGGGAAGAACACCTAGCATGACACGCATCTGAGATTGGAGAATGTCAAAATTTTGGAGAAGAACCGTGTTTTAGTTCTCGATAACCCGATAGACTATTCCACGTACACTTGCAAACTTGGGACATTTCATAGGACTGTCCAATTCGGATTTGATAAATTCCCGTAATTCGATCATCAAAGTTTATCAGCTCCCAAGTCTGCTCTTAGGCTGCAATGATCAAGCTTCCGTCTCCTCTTTTTTTATTTGGCATTGCAGTCATAGTCTTTACGATAGTTGGCATACTTTTTACACCCACGTGTCATTCTTATTTTGATGATGCATTAAGATGCGGGTCTTGAGTCACTTGCACCTCTGGAGCCAATAATATGTGTGCAGCAAACAGTTCCTATTGAGGTATGCTCAAGTGCTTGGTATGACATACAAGCCGCCTTAGAACCGTGAAATAACTAGCAGCTCATCATATCTGTATATGACATCATGATCTACGAGTTTGAGTTTAACTGGAATATGACTTTCTTCATACGTATAACTTGTGTCCTGTATTACCTTAGATGAGATGAACCGTGTCAAGTCCGGATATTCGCTAATTACATCAGCAGTTACGGCTATGAATACGTCTATGATCAGTTTTTCGGCAAATCCATCGTAATCAAACTCTTCAACGCAGTTCCTCTAAATGATATATTTCATCTCTGTCAGAGGATTGCTCACAGCTTACACCTTGCTCAAATGACAGCATATCAAAATTTGCATTCTGAGAATCTGTTTTTGGTTATATGTGGATGGCCAAGCTTTGATTTTTGAGGCGTAATGACAATATTCATATCTGTTTTATCTTACCTTGGAGCCTTCACTTGCATTAATCTGTTGTTGAGCCATACGGTTCAACCTCCTATTACTGGCGTAACGCTGCCAATAGTGCGGTTTCTGTATGAGAACCATGATGCATTCTCTGAATACATCTGCTTGCAGTTCTCAGAAACAATATTTTGAAACCTTTTGCGGTTTCCCATGAATATCATGCCATCTGGATTCTATGACAGATGAATTTTGATGAATCATGGATTGGTTATAAGTTTGGATGCTTGAAGGACCCACTGATCATTTTTTACAGTATGTCCTTTGTCTCTTGCTGAGATGATCCAGTCTCTTGCTTTGATTTTGCAATATTCTTTAGGGTTGTTGCAATCTCAGTTAGAGTTGTTTGTATGTTCTCCTGAGTTGTTTGCATGTTCTTCTGAGATTCTTTGAGAAATTCCAATCCCTTCTCATTCTGTTTGCCCATATCGTATACTGCTTTCTTTATACTGGAGCCAATATCTGACGTGATTATAGACATCAGTAAGCCTACGCATCCTACAATAATAAAGGCTATGCCCTCACTTAGTAGCTGAGGATACGTAATCTGGCTTAGGACTAGCATGGCGGACCCAGCAGATATCATGACAATAAAGATCCAGTTCTGACGCTTTACAAAGCCGATCTTTATTTTGTACTTTAGGCTTTTTTGGATTTCTGCGTCTGTTCCATCACTACTGCTATCGCCCATCCACACTTGAATTATTTTTTCAGGTATGCATAGCAGAGCTCGTACGATATCCCCGAACTTCTGCTTGATTTTTCCCCATTTAATCACGGTTCTGTGTCTCCAGTATTTTACGTGCTTGTGTCATGTTTCTTGCATCCTGTCGTCGTCTCTTTGCCTCTGATACGGTAGTCCATCCATGTACTTGCATAAATCCATCTGGTTTTTCCATGTCTGTATCGATTTGCGTTACAATGCAGTCATTATGGTCTCCTGTTCTTTCGATATTGTCATACAGTATGACCGTGTACTGGCTGGCCTGTGCCCGTTTTGGACCTCTCTGGCATCTGATTTCATATACGAGTGCATCAAATGCATCATCTACAAACTCCTGTGATGGAATTTTTACGCTATCATCAGAGGCTTTTATAGAAAACCCGACTTCCTTGGTAACGTGTACCTCCCTGCTAGATTGGGTCTGTATTTCTGATTGTGAGGTTTTTTGAGTGTCTTCACTAATCTGTTTTTGTTGTTGAGCCAAACGGTTCAACCTCCTATTACTGGCATAACGCTGCCAGTAGTGCGGTTTCTGTATGAGAATTATGATGCATTCTTTGAGTATATCTGCTTGCAGTTATCAGAAACAATATTTTGAAACCTTTTGCGGTTTTCCATGTGCATCATCATGCCATCTGGATTCTGTATAGATGGGATTTGATGAATCATGGATGGGTTATAAATTTGGGTGCTTGAAGAACTCACTGATCCTTTTTTTGCAGTTTGTCCTTTGTCTCTTGCTGAGATGATCCGGTCTCTTGCTTTGATTCTGCAATATTCTTTAGGGTTGCTGCAATCTCCTTTAGAGTTGCTTGCATTTTCCTCTGAGTTGTTTGCATGTCCTTCTGAGATTCTTTGAGGAATTCCAATCTCTTCTCATTCTGTTTGCCCATATCGTATACGGCTTCCTGAATACTGGCACCAACATCCATGTAAGTCCAAGAATCTAGCTTCCGGTATGCGTAACAAGCGTAATCCTTGATACGAGTGCCAACATCCATCGTGGGCCAAGACATCAATATACCTACACACCCGACAATAATAAAGGCTATGCCCTCACGGCTCTGTTGCGTCCATGAGTGGTAATTCTTGATGTTGTGTATTGAGGGATTGATCTTTGAGATATTTTCAATTATAATTTTCCATTTGTTGTCACCTTTAATCTCAATTCCGGCTTGGTTGCTAATGTGAATGACTCTGATGTGTTTTAATGGCTTGTGCAGAAAGAAGTTCTTTTGAGAATATTCCTGTTTAGATGCCTTGTTATAAGATGACAATCCACCTCTTTGGGAAATTTCTGGATGTGGTTCCCAGAATATTTTTCTCTTTGAAAACCAATCACGATTTTCTCTGTGCAATCTCACACCCATCTGCCGAGTCTGCTTTGCTGTCTCTTTGCAGAATCAGATATAATGGGTTTGGATGATTTGACTCAGCCAGGAAGAAGTCAAGTCAGTCCCAGCCATAGACTGCCTTGTGATCACCTACAACGACCAAAAAAATAATTTTTTGCGGGTTGGCTACTTTGTAGATTAGTCTTATGAGCGTCCAAGATCATATGCATTATATCCTTTGTATCTTCCTTTCTTTGGAATTCCCATCTTTGCGGGAGATTCTGATTCCATAAGATTCTGGATTGCATCATTGGTCTTTTTTTGTAGATCAGCAGATAGCTTCTTGTAGCTCTTTTTGAACTGCTTGGTTCGTACTGCAAACCACAAGATTATTCCGGTTCTTGAAGGTCCTAAACTGGCTCTTCTACTGTCTTGAAGAACTTGGGTTTGTCTTTTCCTGATTCGAACTGCTCAATTGCATATTCTTCATTTGGCCAGAGATACTCATCTGATTTTATTGTCTCAGGCATGTCCTTTGTAACTTTTACACCATAAAAGATTAGGAGCGGTGGTCAAGAATTCGGTTCAGATCCTTTCTGATTTTTTGAGGGTCTTTTTGTGCCTTCTTGACTTTGTAGAATCCTGTGCAACCCCAAGTTCATCTCTTGCATCAGATGTTATCCTTGCAGGGTGTTTTGAGATGAGGACTTTTTTTTAGGATACGAGCCGTCTTCGGACTGTGTGACTTGCGTGCGTCTTTGAAGTGGGTTGTACTCTCAAAGTGCTTGCACACCTCATAACTAAAGATGCACTCTGCTAGGACATCAAGAATCCCAGCTAGCGTTTTGGCAGGTACAGTCGATATAGAACCATTCATCTAAAATATCTGCAAACGTTCCGGTCTTGGAAGCAACAGTAGTAGCAGTAGCAGTAGCAGTTGGTAATGTCTTCCCATCTGTGTATCTGGTGCATATCCTTTGTAACAGCTCTACGAGTTTCAGAGTCTGTTCCAGCTGTATAGATGGACGTCTCTCTGTTCCAGACAATCTCTTTGTTTTCCTGGCTTAAAAACGCAGTTGACAGTCCAAACCAGACTAAACCCTTGGTATCATGGTGCCTGATACCTGCTCCTTCTCATCCAATCAGCAACAGGCAAATAATACACAGCAAGTGTGACTAGCAGAACAACTAGAATCAGGGAAAGTGGGACCTGCCAGTTGTTTCTTATTCATCTAGATCCAACGGGTATTGCAAACAAAATGCTAAAGACAGAGAGAGAGACCAAAGAGAAATTTCAAATTCAAAAAAAAAATCTCATTATTGCAGTATGATTTAAAGATTATTTTTTAGAGGAACTGGTAAGTTAGCGGGGCATGACTACAAATCTTTACACTGTTCAATCTTAGTGTCATTTGCCTGTTTTAAACAGACTGTTCAATTCGAGTGATGGGTGTTAAGTTAGGGTGATGACAGATTCAAAAAAATTCACACTGTTCAAAACTCTGGACATTTGCCCCTAATGTTTAATTCAGGGTTGGTAAATTTTGATGATCTGATCACCGGAATTTAGCAGCAAACTGCAAGAGATGATTTTCTTAGATGTCCAGTAAGCAAAAAATCCCAAAGTGTAGTTCAGCGATTGTCAAATCCGCTTTTTGGCCCCTGGTATGACATTATCATATGCACCAACAAACAACTATCCAAGCAATAATCCAAGACATGGCATCAGAAATTTAACAGCAAGGGGATGATATGGAAACTATACGAGTTGGAATTGGCGTGGAACAGAAAGGTGTCTGTTCTGAATGTGGACATTCACTGGGAAACCACATAATCACAGCAGACAGAAAATCACAAATTGTTAATGGGAAATGCAAGTTATGTCAATGTGATGGAACGCTATCCATTGAGCAGTAATTATTTTCTTGCAGAAATATTATTGTTTATTGTGTATCAAGTATGAATTCAGGTTCATATAGTTTGGATTATGATGTTTTAGGAGTGGATGTTGAAGGCAATACTGTAACATTTGGTTTTTTACATATTGATAGTATTGAATTTGGCGGTCAGGAAACATATGAAACAATATGATTGACGATCATCCTTTGTGGGATAGTTGTCAATTAGAATTAGTTTATTTTGAAAAAATTAGTTAAGATCCAAAAGTGATTTAGTAAAAATCAAGATCACAAAATCCTGAAAATTATGATTCTACCTCTTTGAAGATAGGTTTTTGACCCCTCTTTTTCAAGAGTGAGTGCAAAAACTGTTCGGTAAGGGACGATGACAGCAACTAGTCTGCTGATGCCTGCCAGTCAAATATTGTATTCCATGTGCGGCCATCATACAGCTCGACTTTGAGATATTCACCGGCATCCAGTCCGGAGCCAACAAACCTGTCAAATGTGAGATGGCCTGACTGTCTGGAGGACAAATCCACAGGAGATAGCGTGATTGTACATGTTCTATCACAGTCTGAGGCATAAGCTACTGTGTTGCCTGACTGGCTGTCAGGTACTATAGTAGATGGTGTGCGAATTGTCCAGTTGGAATCTCCGCTCTGAGTCCAGTTGTCGAGATCTCCAAAATCCTCAGATATTGTAGTTGATGTGAGTGTAAGAGGGTTGGTGCTTGCCAGTGCAAAGTCTTGTACCGGCTCGTCTATGTCATCAATGTTTGAGCCGCTAACTGTTACGGTGTACGTTCCGGTGCTGGTAGGAGTAAACACTGCAAACTCGTTTGTCTGGTGGTCTGATGTTGCCCGTATTGTGGTATTATCCGGAGACGTTATTGTAAAATCCAAATTTGTAATAGGAACTGCTATGTGAGTACGAGTCAACTGTCCGGCGATGCTGCCATGCGGATGAACCAGCCATGACAGTATCACTTTTACCGGTTTTGATGTGTCCTGTACGGTAAACCGGTACTGCTTTGTGTCAGTATTTGACACAAGTTTGTCTGATATTATATGGGATGATGATGAACTTTGAGCATACCTGAGTGACTCTGCAGTGTTTAGTATGCCAAAGCCCACATTGTTTAGTATTTGAAGGGATCCAGAATTGTTTCTCTCAGCAGTGTTAGATGGCTGTCTGGCATAAGAACAATTGTCGTTGGGATTGTTTTTCTCATACTGTGCAGACGTGCAAGGGATTGGACCCTGCCAGTCAGCCCCAAGAAGAAGTGCGGCCTTTATCTCAACTGGGGTCAGATCAGGTTCTGCCTGTAGCAACAGGGCAGCAGTTGCACTTACCTGGGGATTGGCAAGGCTGGTTCCGGACCGAGGACTAAAAGTGTCAGCATCTGCAACATTGTCCAGTGTCTGAAGACGTATCGCAGGTGCAACTATCTCGGGCTTTAGCAGGACTGTTCCGGGTGCTGGACCCCTGCTTGCAAAGCTTGCCCTTTCTATTGTTTCACCACGATCATTTATTCCGCCTACGGTAATTTCATTGTGTCCGCATCCGGGATGAGTTATAGATTGATAAACTGGCTGGTTTGGTGCTCCATAAATTATGCCTCTGTTTCCTGCAGATGATACCACAATCATTCCCTTGTCAACTGCCTCATTTGTGATGAGGTTGGTTGTGTTTGCAGAATTTTCATTGCAGATTCCAAAACCAAAACTCGTGGTTGCTATGTCGGCTCCTTTTTTGAGAGACCAATCAAGGGCATGTACCACATCATTTCTATTTGCACTAATGAAGGCACGATTGTTATCCTGATCTACAGTGTGCCTGGTAATTGAGGCATCCAAAAGTTTTACACCTGGGGCAATGCCGTTATGATGTGGAAGTCCTGATGCGGCAAGAACTTGGGCTATATGTGTACCATGGGATGCAAAATCTGGAGAAAGATCATTAGTGCTATTAACGCCGATCACACTAGCAGCAGTTGCAGGCTCACACGTATCATCGCACTCTACACGGTCAATGATTCTGTTGTTAAATGCAATGTTGTGGTTGATGCCTCTGTCAATTATTGCCACAACAACTCCACTGCCATCGAGATTGGTGCCAGCTGCTGCGGTACGAATTTCGTTTGGAGTTGCATGTACGGTTCCCCTAGTCGTATCAATCTCTAGAGTTACTGGGGTTTCACCATCCCCCATGGCATAAACCTCGTCATAAAGTGAGAGTCCCGGAACGTCTGCAACCGGGATGGATGCAGTTACAAATGAGAGTGACTCTGCTGCCGCTATGTTGCGTGCGCCAAGAAGATCAAGCTTCTGTAATATTATATCCTTGTTCTCGCGTGCTGTCTCTTCTGCATTTTTGTCATCACTTCTGGCCACTATAATTAGGACATCATAGTATCGTGTACCGTCATGTACGCCATAGTCGCCATCTTGGGGTACATCAGATATGATACTCTGAATTTTATCATAAAAACCGCCATCAAACTTGGCTGGTATATCCACATCTGCAACAGGGCCTAGTGTATTGTCATCTGGGATAAGGTTGCCTGGCACTGCAAACTGTTTGTCATCGTCAGTCTGGGATGCGGACTCTGGGGGATATACAAGTAAAAATACTAGTGAGAAAATTATGATCGGCAATGTTGTTTTTAAATTCAATATAGACGACAGTCATAATTGAGGTTATTTATCATTATTGATTGGGGGAGGATTTATGGTTGCATAGACAGATAGACTAGTATGTTCAAGAGGTAATCCCTGTCGCATTGATTCCCCTATATTTACATCATGTTATGACTTATTCTGATAATTCCACATTCAGGAGGTGGTTGGTGCATAGGGGAAATAGATGTGTGGGGATCTAGGAACTTATCATCTCACGACTCAAACCATGATAGTAACCACAATTACCAGAGTAATGTCCAGATACATCAAATACATAGATCCCCTTATTGGAACCGTTTTGTGTTAACGTGTATGGTGACTTGTCGAGTACAGTTATCGTGATTGGCTCTCCATGAGAATATATGGCTTTATCTAGGCTTAGACGAACAAAAGAGTTCTCTGCCATTGCGGAGTTTAATTTGAATACAAAGTCAAAATCATAGCTTGTGGCAGTGTAGGATAATATTGGAAGACAAGGACAGTACCTGCAGAAATAATGATATTGTAGCAACAGCAGCTATCAGCTCTTATCTGGTCATTTAGCTGGGTTAATCTTATCTGCAGAAATAATGATTATTGTAGCAACAGCAGCTATCAGAATCTTCTTTCTCAGGGTATGATTACCGCGTATGGTTCCCTGTCATAATTATCCGCATCAGATACTGTAACCCAAAAGACGTGCGTTCCTGCAACAGGTATGTTTTCAGGGCTGATTGATATTGCAGCAGTGCCGTCTCCGTTGTCAGTTATCGATATTGCGTCTTCTGGAATTCCATCAGGTATGATGCCAATGGTTATTGCATCTCCCTCAGTGTCAGTTGCCTGCACCTCAAATGTGACTTGTGATGATATGGATACGGGCTCGTATACTGTTGTACCGTTGTAAATCAGTTGAATCTCAGGCGAGTCATTTGATTCCTTTCCGGTGTCTTCCCCTTCTGCCAAGCCGCCTGCAGAGCCTCCTCCCGCACCGGCACTATACTCTGGTCCGACAGTGACATCGTGAGGATCATCAAATCCTGATGCAAATACAGAGATTACTCTGTTTGAGGAAATCTTTAGTATGTTATCGTCATCGTGGTTTGCTACATACAGGTTGCCGGCATTGTCCATATCCATGCCATATGGCTCATCTACTGATGTCGTGATTTCTCTAACCAGTGAGTGTCTAGATAAGCTTATCTCGTTGATGCGTCCTCCATCATCACCGCTCTGATACAGGCTGTCTCCAGAGCCATAAATGGCAGGTCCGCATGTTATTCCTGCTGCGCGGGATGTGATTAGAGGACCCGTATTGGATATCTCGCCAAGATAGGCGCCGTCTGTTGCCCTATAGTAAAATATCTTGCCTGCACTTCTGTCTGCAGCATACATGCGTCCATCAGAACAAAAAGCCAAGTCATACGGGGTTAACAGTTCGCTAGATGATGTGCGAAATGCATCACCAAAGTATCCAAGTGATGTGCCTGATGCGGAGAATCTTTCGATCCCGGTAGATGTTGCAACATACAGTGTGTTGCCATTCCATGTAATTCCGTAGGGCTTTCCGATAGTTGATGCCCATCCGGAACTTGATGACAGTGGGGAACCTGTGGCACCGTCATACTTGCGTATCTTGCTGTGGGTGTTGTCAGATGCATACAGGTCTCCGTCAGGCCCAAATGCGACACTCCACACCTTGTCTAGGCCTCCGGACCTACGTGTAACTATCTCGTCAAGAAAAGTGCCGTCCTCAGAATATGCAAGTACCTCACGATCATCAGTGTCAGCTACGTATATGGAGTATGCCGATGGTGTGACGGGGGGCGGCTGAGGTGCCGAATTCTGAATCGACATGTTGTCTATCATTGTAATTTCATCAGACGTGCTACTGCGTGCTGTTATGCGCACCTGTAGACCATCTATGAGATATTCAGATGGCAAGTCGTATGATTCAGTATGCCATGTGCTGTCATCATTCTTTGTAGGCGGTCGAGCTGGCAAGTTCTGAATCGACATGTTATCTATCATTGCAACTTCATCAGATGCGCTACTGCGTGTCGTTATGCGTATCTGTAGACCCTCTATGAGATATTCAGATGACAAGTCGTATGATTCAGTATGCCACATGTTGTCATCGTTCTTTGCAGGTGGTGGAATGTCAGGGATGGGTTCAGAAAATATTACAGTTATCCTAAAGATGGTCTGAGACGTATTTTTAGAGTCGTCTGTTGCCGTACACGTTATAATGTGCTCTCCAATCGGTAGGTCTGCTCCAACTGCAACATTACATGATACGTCAACTGATGTGTCTACGGTATCTGTTGCAACAGGTACAGCATAGTTTGCTGCAATGGAACCGGTGTTAGTCTCTAATGTCAGGTCTGTAACATCCCGTATTGCAGGCGGAGTGGTATCACGTATGGTTATAATCTGTGTATCTGTTGCAGAATTTCGTGAGGCATCAGTTACAGTCCACCTTACTGTCGTATCACCCAGTGGGAAATCTCTTGGTGCATTGTTTGTTACTGGCAAGAGTCTGTTACCTGTTACCGCCGGTGTTCCAAGCTGTTCTGCGGCAAGACGTGTAAGTGCACCTGTTGCCTCTATTGTCTTATCTGATGGTGCAGTTATTTCGGGCATAGTAGCAGGCGTTGGTACGATGTTTGTAACTCCGCTGGTACCCGAATTCAGATATGCTCTATTTATCAGAATGCTTGGTCCCGTATATGTCACAGTAATTTGTGTATCATATGGAATGTCTGCTACACGCATCGTTACTGCAGCAGAGTTTGCGCGATGAGACAATGAAGTAATTGTTCCATGGCTGATCTCAAAGTCAGAGGCACCCAGCCTAACTGGAATTCTCTCCATCAAACTAAATGATATGCTTGTTCTCTCCGCGCCAAGATGGGGTCTGAGAATGATGTCCGGCTCGGCAGGCGTAGGCTTGTATACCTTAAAGTTGTCTACTTCTACAAAGCCTTTATTTTCAGAGAGGTCCATTAGCAGACGCAGTTTTGCACTGCTTTGAGGTATTACCAGAGACAGGTATTCGCGCTCCCATTCGTCTGTGTCCTCGTCGTTGTTGCGGGTGTATTCGGCAAGCGTAGTCCATGTTGTTCCATCATTTATAGAATATTGGACATAAAGACCATTGTCATGTCTAACGAGTCTGTCTACAAATCTGTCAAAGGATATTGTAAGTGGTTGACGTGTATCAAACTGGGTAGGTATCGTTAAGATGCATAATCCGTTGCAATGATCAGATGCCAATACTTTGTTCCTAGTATTGGTTGCAGGGAATATGACTTCATCAGGAGTAATTGTTGATGCTCTGCCATCACCTGTAATCCTCCACTTTGACAGTCCTCCTTGAAAATTCTCCTCAAAATTGGTAGTGGTTGGTCCTGATATTGGCCTATAAGGTATGCTATTTGCATCAAGTGTTACCATGCCTCCTGAAGTAGGGGTCCTGATAACAGGATTTCCAAATATATCGCGTGCATTTGAAAATAATATTGCAAATGTACCATCTTCCCCATCAAGCAGATGCGAGTATTCAAAGGTCGTATCTGATGTACGGGTCATCGTTCCGGTAGTTGACGTATAGCCGTTTGTGATTGTAACATCAAGCGGAAAATTTGGATTTATAATCTCATTAAACGTTGCAGAAATATCCAGACTTCCACTCTGCGGTATGTTTTGAGGCAGTGTCACATTGCCTGTGGGTCTTGTGTCATCGTATGTCTGTGCCGGTCCGCGCAGTGATGCAATGTGTGGTGCTGTTGCAAATATTACTCTGGCATTCCAGCTGACATCATCACCTGCCCTATTGAGCGTACCAAAGAAATTTCTGAATGGATCCGACCATACTCTTTTTCTATCACATGATTCTTTTGCCTGAGTAATTGGACTATCACAGTTGCCACCACTTGATGCCATTATTGTTCTTTGGAAAATGCCTGCATCATAATATCCATGACCCTTACTGAAATTTGGGTTTCTTTCCATGTCGATGTCATATCCTGCCCCGTGCATACGCCCTATTGCATTAGTTGCAGAGTATACAGCAAGACACTTTACGTCCACTACTGCAAATGCTGTACGTGTACTTCTAACAAGCTGTTGTGCAGTTTTAGAACATTCGTTATTCAAATCTTTACCAATATCATTACCATCAACATCATCATCATCAACATTAATGATACTATCAACAAACATTATTGCAATATCTGCCTCTTCTCGTTCTATTAACGCACGAGCTGTTTTGAATTCACGCTCATCAGAGGTTTGAAAATTATCAAGATCATCTTCCAAGTCATCAGTCTCGACATATCCATCTATCCTAGTACGATCTACGAGGTTGAGTTCAACTGGAATATTGTTTTGTCTATACGTACGATTTGTGTCATCTATTGCATTGGATGCGATGAGACGTATTGAGTTATGAAATTCGCTAACTGCATCCTCAGTTGCGGCTATGAATACATCTATGACCAGTTTTTCGGTAAATACATCATCGTAATCAAATCCTCCAATGTATGATTCCTTCAAGTGATTTATTTTATCCATGTCAAAGGATTGCTCACCACTTGCACCTGGCGGTACAACAGTATCTGGTGGAAACTGGGACTGATCAATGAGATACACTTCATGTGTTGTGGCCTCTACAGGAAACACTTGGAATGTTTTGTTTAATGTGTCTATTATTCCCACTGCCTTTGTACCACTTATTTCAAACATTGCAGTCTCTTCATCATTATTGGAACCCTTCCACAGATAGTTGCCATCTTCATAATGCTCCACAGAGTCTTTTGTGAAGGTTGTCGATTCATCAAATATTGTAATGCTTATACGTTCTGATGAGAAAATTTGCGTATCTATTGCTACCATCTTTGATTCAAAATTATAGCCCTCAAAAACATCAAGTGATTCTAGCTCACTATCTGGCAAGGGTACAAACAGTTCAGATGTCTGTGCATATGCGTGTCCGATACTCATAACTACAAATATTGTTAGCAGTAGAGCAAACAAATTAGCCATCATACCTTGTCCAAAAGGAATAGTATATCAAAATTTGCATCCTGAGAATCTGTTTTTGGTCATACATGGATGATCAAGCTTTATTTTTTGAGGCGTAATGATAATATTCATATCTGGGTTAACTTACTTTGGCATGTTCTGGAATGTTTATCTTGTCAATCCAGCCATCTATCATCCTCTTGTCAAACCAGCCAATCTCTCCTGTAATGCCCTCCATGCGAATATGTACATAACTTGTATTATTTGTACCATAAATTGAATCACAAGTTCCTACATCTGCTTTCCATATAGGAATCCCTGCTCGAAAGTATGCAATTGAAACTTTTCTGATATCATCCTTGCTATCATATAGGATATCAACGTTGTCACACCTTTCTCGATCTATTACATGTGCATTGTCAATAGCAAACTGATACATTAATTGACGCATCACATCTTTTGACAACGGAGTAAAGTGAGGTTCTTCCTTATATAGAAAATACATGTACACGTTATTCCATTGCATTCGCATGTCTATTTCACCATTTTCAAGATATATGTGTGAACGGTCAAAATCAGAGTTCATCTTTACTATCTTTGGCAGTCCTGATTTTTCCACAAAGTTTTGTATGAATTCTTCTGGACCTGCCGTTAGACTTTTGGCAAATGCAAGCTCATCCTTTTGGTCAAGGGAGTCATATTCGTCCCATTTTTTATCCAAATAATCTGACCTGAATATTTCATCAGGTTCTAATATTATTAGCTCTATTCTATCACTGCCAAATGGACTGATGATGTTTCCTTTTTCTGTATAGTATGTATAGTTCATCTTATGTCCTCGAGATCCTCCAGGCGCAGGTTCAAGAGTATAGTCATATCTTGGACCTTCAGGATTTGGAAGTATCAGTTTGTCATCTATGCCATCAAGTATTTTCTGCATTATGCGCTCATAGTTTTCTATGGTTGTGGGAAGGTAGACACCTTCAGGAAGTGGTTCAATTACAGATAGGTCTATACCGCCATAACTACGTGCAATAATATACGGATCTCTTAGATGAGGATAGTATGTCTCTGTCTGTACAGGATCAGAGACAGCATATGAGCTGCCCTCTGTCTGGTTGATGGTAGTTGCCATAGGCAGCTCAGCAGTTGGCAGCTCATCAAATATTTTTATCATGAACCAGCCCCGCTCTACCAGTATGTCGGCCGTATCACTTTTCACACATACCGGCTTGTTGTTCCTAGGAGATTCCAACAGAATCTTTTGATACTCACACTGGATTTCATAGAGTGGTACCCCCGATTTTAGCTGCTCATAGGGGGAGGCAATCTCAGCATATGCACTGGCAACTCCAAAAAGTGATACAATGGATATGGCAAGCAGAATCCGCATTGGTTTGTTGGTTTTTTGGCATACTATATTAGAAGTGCTATTAAGTGATATGTCTCATCTCTGTCAAAGGATTGCTCGCCGCTTGCACCAGGTGGTACAACAGTGTCTGGTGGAAACTGGGACTGATCAATGAGATACACTTCATGTGTTGTGGCCTCTACAGGAAACACCTGGAATGTTTTGTTTAATGTGTCTATTATTCCCACAGCGTTTGTACCGCTTATTTCAAACATTGCAGTTTCTTCATTATCATTGGAACCTATCCATAGGTAATTACCATCTTCATAATGCTCCACAAAGTCTTTTGTGAAAGTTGTTGATTCATCAAATATCGTAATGCTTAGATTTTCTGATGAGAAAACTTGTGTATTTATTGTTACCATCTTTGATTCAAAGTTATACCCCTCAAAAACATCAAGTGATTCTAGCTCGCTATCTGGCAAAGGTACAAGCAGTTCAGATGTCTGTGCATATGCGTGTCCGATACTCATAACTGCAAAGATTGCCAGCAGCAGGGCAAGTAAGTTAGCCATTACACCTCGTCCAAAAGGGACAGTATATCAAAATTTGCATCCTGAGAATCTGTTTTTAGTCATATGTGAATGGTCAAGTTTTGATTTTTCAGGCGTAATGTACAATATTCACATCTGTTTTATCTTACCTTGGCATGTTCTGGAATGTTTATCTTGTCAATCCAGTAATCTATTACCGGAGTACGACCAGAAAACCATCCAATCTCTCCTGTAATGCCCTCCATGCTAACATGTACATACTCTATATGATGTTTATAAATTGGATCACCACAAGTTCCCACAATTGCATCCCATATGGGAATCCCTGCTTGATCGCCTGCACTTCTAATTTTGCGGATATCATCCTTATCGTATAGGACAAGACCAACACACCATTCTCGATCTATTACGTGTGCATTATCAATAGCAAACTGATGCATTAATTGACGCATCGTATTTTTTGACAACGAATGAAATGGAGGTTCTTCTTCATACACAAAATACATGTACACATTATCCCATTCCATTCGCATTTCTATTTTACCATTTTCAAGAGTTATCCATGAACGGTCAAAATCATGGTTCATATTTACTATTCTTGGCAGTCCTGATTTTTCTACAAAGGTTTGTATGAATTTTTCTGGACCTGCCGTTAGATTTTTGGCAAATGCAATCTCATCCTTTTGGTCAAGGGAGTCAAATTCAGCCCATTTTTTATCCAAATAATCTGACCTGAATATTTCATCAGGTTCTAATATTATCAGCTCTATTCTATCAATGCCCAATGGTCTGATCATGTTTCCTTGTTCTGTATAGTATGTATAATTCACCCTCTTTCCTATTTCTGGATATCCCGGATGGAGATCAAGAGTATAGTCATATCTTGGACCTTCAGGATTTGGAAGTATCAGTTTGTCGTCTATGCCATCAAGTATTTTCTGCATGATGCGCTCATAGTTTTCTATGGTTGTGGGAAGGTAGACACCTTCAGGAAGCGGTTTGATTCCAGATAGATCTATACTACCAATAACATACGGGTCTCCTAGATGAGGATAGTATGTTTCTGTCTGTACAGGATCAGAGACAGCATATGAGCTGCCCTCTGTCTGATTACTAGTAGTTGCCATAGACAGTTCATCGACTGACAGCTCAGCAGTTGGCAGCTCATCAAATATTTTTATCATATGCCAGCCGCGCTCTACCAGTATGTCTGCCGTATCACTTTTCACACATACAGGCTTGTTGTTCCTAGGAGATTCCAGCAGAATTTTTTGATACTCACACTGGATTTCATATAGTGGAACACCGGATTTTAGCTGCTCATAGGGGGAGGCAATCTCAGCATATGCATTGGCAACTCCAAAAAGTGATACAATGGATATGGCAAGCAGAATCCGCATCGGTTTGTTGGTTTTTTGGCATACTATATTAGAAGTGCTATCAAACGCTTTGTTGTTTTTCAAAGCCAAAGGAGATGCCAAATTAATTTTTGAGAATAAATATGAAAAATACGCACAAAAAATTCACACATAAAGTCCCTATTTAACCCCCTGTTGAAAAGTCTCTAAAATTAAAGTGTAAATATCACACTCATCAAGTAGCATAACCCCCCCCCGCAATAAGGATAAATAACTACGATTATGATTGTCGTCTATATTGAGTGTAAAAGTTACGTTACCAATCACAATTTTCTCACTATTTCTTTTATTTTTATATCCACTAGAGTCTGCATCCCAGACTGACGATGAGAATGCACAGTTTGAAGTGCCAGGCAATCTTATTCCAGATGAGAATACGTTGAGTTCTGCTGCAAACGTGGATATACCATACAAGTTTGATGGCGGTTTTTATGATAAAATCCAGGGTCTCATATCTGAGGTACCCCAGGATGGCGACTATGGGGTGCATGACGATACGCGATACTATGACGTCATAATCGTAGTGGCCAGAAGTGATGGTATAGATGCAGATGAGACAGCACGCGAGAACAAGGATACAATAGTAGAGAAACTTGATCTTCTTGGTGCACGCAACATAGAGGCTGCCGAGTCACTCTCATTTGTAACTGCATCCATCCCAATTGCAAAAGTTCCAGGACTCTCACTTTATGACGAGGTGTATGCCATGGGAGATGGCGAAATTCCAGTAACTTTAGAAGTTGATAAATCTAGGGAAACCATACATGCAACTCCAAACAATATTCGTACAGCAGCAGGCACCAATCTTGATGGTCGCGGGGTTGCTGTGGCAGTAATTGACAGTGGTATAAATCACAACACCGCATTTAACAACAGAATCACGGACCGTGTAGAGTGCAGTAATGGTATGTGTAGTCCTGCAACTGCTGCCAGCGTGGTAGGATTCAATAACGGAGCGGTCTCTTCTGCCTTTCCATCCCACGGTACGCAGATAGCCCAAGTCATTGCCGCATCAGGACTGCCAGCCCACAACGGCATTGCACCGGGTGTAAATCTTTTGGATGCCTCAATTGGAAGACACGGCTTGGATAGTCAGAACAAACACGTCTTTGTCAAGACACATGCAAGAGACGTGGTACATGCCCTTGATTGGTCTTTTAAAAACGGAGCAGACATAGCAAACATGAGCTTTGGTTTTGGAATCTGTCGTGCAAGCCATGCAAACACGATTAGTCTGATCACAAATGAGGCAGTTGACAAGGGAATGGTTGCAGTATCAGCCGCTGGAAACAGGGGTATACTTTATGAGAACGGAATAGCAAGAGAGGCAGCTTTTCAATCAATAACTCATCCCGGATGCGGACACAATGAAATTACCGTAGGTGTAATAAAGAGCAATGCTGATGGTACGCCGGCAATAGCAGGCTATTCTGGCAGGGGTCCTGCACCAGGAACTGTATTACTAAAGCCTGAGCTGGTTGCACCAACAGGAGCTATTCAAGTACTAAGTTCTGTTGCAGCAACTGACACATTTATTCGAGGTGGAAGCAGCTTTGCGGCATCTGAGGTAAGTGCAGTCACTGCCCTTATGATGCAGTTAAAGCCTGAGATGACTCCTGTTGAGCTAAAGGCTGCCCTTTTCTTGGGTGCCAACTGGACTGGTCCGATACCATGCACGTCAGCCCAATACGAGCAAGTTAACTCAAATGACAACTGTTCTCATGCAAGGCAGCCAGCAGACAGAAATATTGCAAACAATGAGGCATCATCCCTTCAAATACTCAATAACGTGGGATTTGGCATACTAGATGCTGCTGAATCACTCAGGTATGTCAACAATGCACCATCCCACATAATATCAGACCGTCTTGTGTCAAATACCGACACAAAGCAGTATTGGTTTACAGTACAGGACACATCAAAGCCAGTCAAAGTGATACTGTCATGGCTGGTTCATCCGCATGGCAGCATAGACGGACAGTTGTCACGTACACATATAGCAGTGCCTATTGCAAATTTGGATTTTACAATAACTTCACCAGATAATACAACAATACGGGCAACATCAGACCACCAGACAAACGAGTTTGCAGTGTTTAACCCAACTCGTACCGGAACATACACCATAACAGTTAGCGGCTCTAACATTGATAACATAAACAAGCCCGTACAAGACTTTGCACTGGCAAGTACCAATCCCCTCATGTTGACGCCACCGCCCCCACCCAACCCAACTACAATATCTGAGGATTTTGAAAGTCTGGAGAACTGGACTCAGAGCGGTGACTCTGACTGGATAATTCGCACCCCATCTACTGCTGTACCTGACAGCCAGTCAGGCAACACGGTAGCTTATTCCTCAAACTGTGATAGAACATGCACAATCACGCTATCTCCTGTGGATCTGTCCTCCAGACAGTCAGGCCATCTCACATTTGACAGGTTTGTTAGCTCTGAACTGGATGCCGGTGAATATCTCAAAGTCGAGCTGTATGATGGTAGCACATGGAATACAATATTTGACTGGCAGGCATCTGCAAACTAGTTTACACTGTTCAAAACTCTGGACATTTGCCTCTAGTATCCAATTCGGGACATGGAATCTAGCATAATTTAGAGCGTTGACTTACATTCGAAGGCGGGTGTGTTAGTTAGTGAACTACATAAATTCCAGTATGTTCTCTCTAATTGTATGAATAATGCAACCCAAAGAGGGCTGAAGTTAGTAAGAGGCCACAAACGAGAAGACGGTTCAGTACAAGATATTATTGCACCAAATCACGACAGAACCTTTCGATGATCACTTAAAATAAAATCACGAGATCAATTTCAACCAACAACTATCCTTGCCATTGGACAGCCAGCTAAACTCATGCAGTCTTAGAATATCATTAATCTCACGCCAGATGTGTTTATCGATCCAGTGTTTTGGTGTTATTTTTATCGAATCACCCTCATTGACTATGGATACCTTCTTGATTCGCTTTCCAAGATTGTTTACAAAGTTCACTTTGGTTCCCGACAGTTTTATCAAATCCAGATACTTGTCTTGACCTAGATTCAAGTCAATATTTGCAGCTTGAGCAGGTGTCTTGCCATCTAGTCCCTGATGGGGCTTTACAAAGTTATGATTGATTTTGAGCAGATCTGCAAAGTTTTGTGCTGATTCGTCATTGCCCAGCCCACGTCTAGCCTTGAGTTTTTCTCTTATCTCATTATGATAACGCTCAATGGGTCGATTCACAAAACCATCCTTAATTGATCTAGTTTTGATATGAGCCACTCTGTTTTGAAATTCTTTTCTTATTGCCTCTTGATATGAGTTTAAAGAGTCAGTTAACACATAATTTGGATTCTTGGTGACTACCTTCTTGCCACTTGCAATAATCTTTCTTGCATCTGCAATCTCTCTTTTCTTTGAAACTTCTGTGGCAATAAGGAATCGGGTTTTCGGATCAATTATGCTCCAAAGCCAGTCATGGAATCCCCTGCCTGTCTTCTTTGTATTTTTTACATTCAGATACATCTCATCCAAGCTCCACACGTCAGATAATTCAGGGAACAGAGTATCAACATATTCCTTGATTATCTGAGTGTATTTCTTTATCCAGTTCCTCACAGATACATGACTAATCCCGATTTGATGTACTGTCTCAATGTGCCGTGCAATGTTTCTGTATGACATTCCACACGTTACCAGATTCAAGGATTCTGAAATTATTTTAGGATCAGAGGATACTTTGGAGAATCCATTCTCGCCCAGGATGAATCTGTACTTGCATTGATTGCATCTGTGCATCTGTCTACGTCCACCGTTCTTTAGCTTTCTAAACCCATTTTTTACGATACATGATGATTGGCATTTTGGGCAAATTTGAGGTAATTTCACCTTTTCAACTTTATTTTCAATATTTGTTTTGTTTTGTAACAAGATACAAGCTCTGATGTGTTTGCAATGTTTATTATCTAATTTCCTTAATCTGTAATGAAAATCTGCACATTCACAAGTCCAAATATCAGTTTTTGGTAGCTTTCTTACAAGATAGGATTTTGTTTTGTCAGCCTGTGAATCTACACTAAATTGATTCCTTGTGATTTTTCTAATTGATTTTATTTCTGATAGTATTTGAGTTGCTTTTTGTTTTCTATTCATACTATAAGGTAACATTTACGGTAATATAAACATAAGGTAATAAATAAGGTAATAAGGTAACTATTAATACCTTTCCTTTTATGTTACCTTATGGTTGAAACTACAAAACTATCATCTGCGAATACTGCAAGATCATTAAGGACCATAGTACCCATACACATAATCACAAAAATGAACCTAGAACAGGGCGATCAAATAGACTGGGATTTGGACAAAGAGGGCAACATGTGGTATGCAAAAATAACCAAGAAAAAGAGGCAGTAATGAGACATGGTTGTAAAGAAGAAGATTACACAGAAAAAATCACTGAATTATCTGCCCTTTAAAATAAGATCAGTTTTCAGATTGTAATTAGTCAGATTCTGATAAATTTTGGTGATCTATGTAATAATTCACAGAGTTTAATAATCTCTGAGTTGCACTTTGAGTTTTTTTGATGATTAGATATCTAAGAAAATCATATCTTGTCAATTTACCGTTAAATTCTGGTGTCAGATCATCAGAATTTACCAGAACCCAGTCCCAAATGGAAATTGCGATCACAGCGGATCAAGGATCCATTTATCTATAATCTAAAAACAAAAAATCCATGCCTCGTTCCATGCAAATTTTTAAGTTTTACATCAAATGGGAAAAAATTGTAAAGACATACAAAACAAGAAAAAGTGTTACGGTATCTGGAAATACGTTTGATTATAAAATAACCTACCACAATCTAGAACCAAGTAAGTACATGGTTCATGCAAATATTACAAAAACACAAGATGGCCATGACGTGGAAACCATGACCTGTTATGCATATTTTCCAAACGGCGTATATGCCGCTGTGATTGGTCCTACAAACTACAGGGAATACATGCTTAAGGGACTGATTGAAATAATAATTGATTCGGATACTATTGACAAGTATTTTGACGAGCTGGATCTTACCAAAGAAAACGCAGGTTTGTTGTTTGAGAGACTAAAACAAGAACACGAGAGAAATTTTATTTTTAATCCGAGATTCAATTATAGTGCAAAAGGATATGGTTCTGACAGATTGGGAGGGGAGGCCTTTCATCTTGCAAACAACATATGTGCAACTGAAAGAAAACAATACAAAGACAGATTGGATAAGGCATTACGCATTGAGCCCATATTCAAGATGTACAAGTGTGCGGGACTTGTCGAATCACAATCCGAGGATCCCAAAATCCTAAAAGTTAACAAGACCGTTTGCTTTAGCATGTATGCTGACCGTACAGACATAGAGTGGTTTATGTTTTATAACACAGTCTGCAAATCGATCAATTTTTAAATATGACTGGTCACTTACCATATCTGTTGATGATTGACCCCAGCATCACCATATCTGTCGTAGGGATTGGTTTGGCGTTATTATTATTTATAATTAATAGAAAGAATAAATCAGATTATGAGAAAACAATCAAGAGATCCATCAAAAAGACAATGCAGGAAGTCAACGTGATTTTTCAGCAGATCCACATGTTTTCAAATGATTATGACTATGACTCTGAAATGGCAACCAGACGGATAACTGGTTTCATGCGCACATCTGCAATAAAGATTCACAATTATTCATTCATAATAACCCACAACTCCTCTCTGATTAATTTGAGTGAGGATGAATCTAAAAACATAGATGCGTTTTTGCTCATGGTGGACTGGTTTGTTGAGAACTATACCTTCTCAGACAATCCGCTGCCCAAACAAATTTCCAATTGGGAGGTGAATCACAGAGAAAATCTTGACAAGAACGCAACCAAAGTGGAAGAGATATCCGATATTTTTTAAAATAATGATTCAAGATTAACCCAGATTATAATGATAACGTAGACAAGCATTAGGCCATATTTTGGATTAGAAGGTTGATTCCATGTCCCGAATTGGATACTAGGGGCAAATGTCCAGAGTTTTGAACAGTGTGAATTTTTTTGAATCTGTCATCACCCTAACTTAACACCCATCACTCGAATTGAACAGTCTGTTTAAAACAGGCAAATGACACTAAGATTGAACAGTGTACAAATCTTTACACTGTTCAATCTTAGGGGCTTTTCAACTGGGTGTTAAATTAGGGTCTTTTTGTGTTAAGTTAGGCGCTTTTCATATTGAAGAAATAAACGGGATTTTTAATCACTGTTTTTGCAAATCTTGGAATCTACTTCAAGTAAATCCCATAACAGACCAATAAGTTAAGGCGGATTCCCCATAACGACATGATTCTACTTTAAGAAATTCTATGGTTTTAGTATTTTGACTATTTCTTGATTGAATACTTTGATGTCTAGTTTTAGGAAACTATCTTGAGGAAACTAGTTTGAGCCAACAGCTATCCTTGCCATTGGACAGCCAGCTAAACTCATGCAGCCTTAGAATATCATTAATCTCACGCCAGATGTGTTTATCGATCCAGCGTTTTGGCGTTATTTTTATCGAATCACCCTCATTTACTATGGATACCTTCTTGATTCTCTTTCCCAGATTGTTTACAAAGTTCACTTTGGTTCCCGCCTGTTTTATCAGATCCAGATACTTGTCTTGACCTAGATTCAAGTCAATATTTGCAGCTTGAGCAGGCGTCTTGCCACCTAGCCCCTGATGGGGCTTTACAAAGTTATGATTGATTTTGAGTAACTCTGCAAAGTTTTGTGCAGATTCATCATTGCCCAGCCCACGTCTGGCTTTTAGCCTCTCTCTAATCTCATTGTGGTATCTCTCTATTGGCCTGTTAACAAAGCCGTCCTTGAGTGACTTTGTCCTGATGTGTGCAGCTCTGTTTTCAAATTCTTTTCTGATTGCTTCCTGATACGAGTTTAGCGAATCAGTCAGAACATAGTTTGGGTTCTTGGCAACTACCTTCTTGCCGCTTGCAATAATCTTTCTTGCATCTGCAATCTCTCTTTTCTTTGAGACCTCAGTAGCTATCAGAAATCGAGTCTTTGGATCAATTATGCTCCAAAGCCAGTCATGAAATCCCTTGCCTGTCTTCTTTGTATTTTTGACATTCAGATACATCTCATCCAAGCTCCACACATCAGATAATTCGGGATAAAATGATTCCACATACTCTTTGATTATTCGGGTGTATTTCTTCATCCAGTTCCTCACAGACACATGACTAATCCCAACCTCGTGTGCAGAGTAGACATGTCGTGCAATATTTCTGTATGAGACACCAGACATGACCAGATTAAGACACTCGGAAATTATTTTTGGATCAGATGAAACTTTGGAGAATCCGTTCTCGCCCAGGATGAATTTACGATTGCACTGCTTGCAGCCATATTTTTGCCTCTTTGTACCGTTCTTTAGTTTCCTAAATCCGCGTTTGACTATTGTAGTGGAGCTGCATTTTGGACAGACCTGAGGCTGTTCTGTTCTCTCTACCCTGCTTTGGGTCTGAATGGCATCCTGTAATATGATGCATGATTCTATATGCTTGCAGTGCTTCTCATCTAATTTTCTTAACCTGTAATGAAAGTCTTTGCACTCACAAGTCCATACATCTGCATCCTGTAATTTTTTGACGTTATATTTTTTATCAGAGTTTTGTGATTTTACAACATAGTGATTGCTTGTAATCTTTCTAATCGAGTTTGCCTTTGAGAAGATCTGTGCTGCCTTTTGTTTTCTTTTACTGTTTGTGTACATAACTATTAGTGAACCCTAACAGTGTATTTAAATTTTGATATTAATGGTGATCACCTTCAGTGAATGTTTTTATATGAGTAGTAATCACCTTCGGTGATGCCAACAGTTACACGCAGCGTATGGAAATGTTGCAGATGCGGTCATGAGTGGCTCTCACGCGACGGTGAAAAGCCGCTAAGATGTGCCAAGTGCAAAAATGTCTACTGGGATCGCACTCCAAAAAAATCAAAGTGATGATTCATGGCAGTCAGTGAAAAAATCGATTATGAGAGACGATGGAAACCAGAACTCTTAGGGAAATTAAAAAATTAAACAAGAGAGAAAAATATGGCTTGATTTTGGATGTGGGGAAAACTAGAGAGGTTTTTTCTGTTGTGTGTTGAAAAAAATAAAGACTCTCTCTGTATTTCCAACTAGGGGTTCATGTGCAAATGTTAATTTTATAATCAGACTCTGGATTGTTAATCTTCATAGCCAAGTCTCAAATATGCTTCTAATCTGCTTGACCAATCGTACCATCAGATGAACCAATTGTGCATTTTTTGGCGCATTTTTCATATTTATTCTCAAAATTGATTTTGCGTTTCCTTTGGCTTTGGAAAACAACAAAGCATTTGATAGCACTTCTAATATAGTATGCCAAAAAACCAACAAACCGATGCGGATTCTGCTTGCCATATCCATTGTATCCATTTTTGGAGTTGCCAGTGCATATGCTGAGATTGCCTCCCCCTATGAGCAGCTAAAATCAGGCGTACCGCTCTATGAAATCCAGTGTGAGTATCAAAAGATTCTGCTGGAATCTCCTAGGAACAACAAGCCTGTATGTGTGAAAAGTGATACGGCCGACATACTGGTAGAGCGCGGCTGGCATATGATAAAAATATTTGATGAGCTGCCAACTGCTGAGCTGCCTATGGCAACTACTAGCAACCAGACAGAGGGCAGCTCAGATGCTGTCTCTGATCCTGTACAGACAGAGACATACTATCCTCATTTGGGAGACCCGTACATTATTGCACGTAGTTCTGGCGGTATAGACCTATCTGTAATTGAACCACTTCCTAAAGGTGTCTACCTTCCCACAACCATAGAAAACTATGAGCGCATCATGCAGAAAATACTTGATGGTATAGATGACAAACTGATACTTCCAAATTCTGAAGGTCCAAGATATGACTATACTCTTGAACCTGCGCCTGGAGGATCTCGAGGACATAAGATGAACTATACATACTATACAGAAAAAGGAAACATTATCAGTCCATTCTACAGTAATCAAATAGAGCTGATAATATTAGAACCTGATGAAATATTCAGGTCAGATTATTTGGATAAAAAATGGGACGAATATGACTCCCTTGACCAAAAGGATGAGCTTGCATTTGCCAAAAGTCTAACGGCAGGTCCAGAAAAATTCATACAAAACTTTGTAGAAAAATCAGGACTGCCAAGGATAGTAAAGACGCAACATGATTTTGACCGTTCATGGATATATCTTGAAAATGGTAAAATAGACATGCGAATGCAATGGAATAACGTGTACATGTATTTTCTATATAAGGAAGAACCTCACTTTACTCCGTTGTCAAAAGATATGATGCGTCAATTAATGCATCAGTTTGCTATTGACAATGCACACGTAATAGAACGAGAATGGTGCGACCTTACCCTATACGATAGCAAGGATGATAAGAAACGATATCATGATTGTTTCCACCAACCTAAGTGTGATAACATTGTCCTATACGATAGCAAGGATGATATCAAAAAAATTTCAGTTGTATCCTTCCGAGCAGGGATTCCCATATGGGAAGCAGATGTGGGAACTTGTGATATGATTAAGGATTATTCTTCAAATAGTAATTATCCTGCAAATATTACTTATCCTGCAGAGACATTATATCTTCGCATGGAGGGTATTACAGGAGAGATTGGCTGGTTTACTCGCACTCCGGTAATAGATGACTGGATTGACAAGATAAACATTCCAGAACATGCCAAGATAAGATAAAACAGATATGAATATTGTTATTACATCTCAAAAAATAAAGCTTGATCATTCATATATGACCAAAAACAGATTCTCAGGATGCAAATTTTGATATACAGCCCTCTTTGGACGAAATGTGTTGACTAATTTGCTTGCCCTCCTACTAACAATATTTGCAGTTATGAGTATCGGACACGCATATGCACAGACATCTGAACTGTTTGTACCCTTGCCAGATAGTGAGCTAGAATCACTTGATGTTTTTGAGGGCTATAATTTTGAATCAAGGATGGTAGCAATAGATACGCAAATTTTCTCATCAGAACATCTAAGCATTACAATATTTGGAGAATCGACAACCTTCACAAAAGACTCTGTGGAGCATTATGAAGATGGCAACTATCTGTGGAAAGGTTCCAATAATGATGAAGAGACTGCAATGTTTGAAATAAGCGGTACAAAGGCAGTGGGAATAATAGACACATTAAACAAAACATTCCAGGTGTTTCCTGTAGAGGCCACAACACATGAAGTGTATCTCATTGATCAATCCCAGTTTCCACCTGACACTGTTGTACCGCCCGGTGCAAGTGGTGAGCAATCCTTTGACATGGATAAAATAAATCACTTGAAGGAATCATACATTGGAGGATTTGATTACGATGATGTATTTACCGAAAAACTGGTCATAGATGTATTCATAGCCGCAACTGAGGATGCAGTTAGCGAATTTCATAACTCAATACGTCTCATCGCATCCAATGCAATAGATGACACAAATCGTACGTATAGACAAAACGGTATTCCAGTTGAACTCAATCTCGTAGATCGTACTAGGATAGATGGATATGTCGAGACTGATGACTTGAAAGATGATCTTGATAAATTTCGATTCTCTGATGAGCGTGAATTCAAAACAGCTCGTGCGTTAATAGAACGAGAAGAGGCAGATATTGCAATAATGTTTGTTGATAGTATCATTAATGTTAATGATGATGATGTTGATGGTAATGATATTGGTAAAGATTTGAATAACGAATGTTCTAAAACTGCACAGCAGCTTGTTAGAAGTACACGTACAGCATTTGCAGTAGTGGACGTAAAGTGTCTTGCTGTATACTCTGCAACTAATGCAATAGGGCTTATGCACGGGGCAGGATACGACATTGACATGGAAAGAAACCCAAATTTCAGTAAGGGTCATGGATATTATGATGCAGGCATTTTCCAAAGAACAATAATGGCATCAAGTGGTGGCAACTGTGATAGTCCAATTACTCAGGTAGAAGAAATATGTGCAAGAAAAAGAGTATGGTCGGATCCATTCAGAAATTTCTTTGGTACGCTCAATAGGGCAGGTGATGATGTCAGCTGGAATGCCAGAGTAATATTTGCAACAGCACCACACATTGCATCACTGCGCGGACCGGCACAGACATACGATGACATAAGACCGACAGGCAATGTGACACTGCCCCAAAACATACCGCAGAGTGGAAGTCTGGATATTTCTGCAACGTTTAATGAGATTATAAACCCCAATTTTCCGCTTGATGTTACAATCACAAACGGCTATACGTCAACTACCGGAACGATGACCCGTACATCAGATACGACCTTTGAATACTCGCATCTGCTTGATGGGGAAGATGGCACATTTTCAATATTATTCTCAAATGCACGCGATATATTTGGAAATCCTGTTATCAGGACCCCTACTTCAGGAGGCATGGTAACACTTGATGCAAATAGCATACCTTATAGGCCAATATCAGGACCAATCACTACCAATTTTGAGGAGAATTTTCAAGGAGGACTGTCAAAGTGGAGGATTACAGGTGATGGTAGAGCATCAACAATTACTCCTGATGAAGTCATATTCCCTGCAACCAATACTAGGAACAAAGTATTGTCATCTGATCATTGCAACGGGTTATGCATCTTAACTATACCTACCCAGTTTGATACACGTCAACCACTTACAATATCCTTTGACAGATTTGTAGACAGACTCGTTAGGCATGACAATGGTCTTTATGTCCAATATTCTATAAATGATGGAACAACATGGACTACGCTTGCAGAATACACCCGCAACAACGACGAGGACACAGACGAATGGGAGCGCGAATACCTGTCTCTGGTAATACCTCAAAGCAGTGCAAAACTGCGTCTGCTAATGGACCTCTCTGAAAATAAAGGCTTTGTAGAAGTAGACAACTTTAAGGTATACAAGCCTACGCCTGCCGAGCCGGACATCATTCTCAGACCCCATCTTGGCGCGGAGAGAACAAGCATATCATTTAGCCTGATGGAGAGAATTCCAGTTAGGCTGGATGCCTCTGACTTTGAGATCAGCCATGGAACAATTACTTCATTGTCTCATCGCGCAAACTCTGCTGCAGTAACGATGCGTGTTGCAGACATTCCATATGATACGCAAATTACTGTGACATATACGGGACCAAGCATTCTGATAAATAGAGCATATCTGAATTCGGGTACCAGCGGAGTGACAAACATAATATCAACGCCTGCTACTATGCCCGAAATAACTGCACCATCAGATAAGACAATAGAGGCAACAGGCATACTTACACGTCTTACCGCAGAACAGCTTGGAACGCCAGAGGTAACTGGTAACAGACTCTTGCCTGTAACAAACAATGCGCCAAGGGATTTCCCACTGGGTGATACGACAGTAAGATGGACTGTAACTGATGCCTCCCGAAACTTTGCAACAGACACTCAGGTTATAACCATACGGGATACGACTCCGCCGGTAATACAAAAACCTGCCAATATCCTAGTAGAGGCTACCTCATCATTTACTGCAATACGGCTGACAAACCCCACAATATCAGATATCTTTCCTGTTACCATAACAAACAACGCACCTGACAGGTTTCCCATTGGCACTACAACAGTTACATGGATTGCCACTGATACGTCAGGCAACTCTGTTAGTATGACCCAAGATGTCACAATACGGGATACCATGCCGCCACAGCTTGGCACCATACGTGATATGACATTTGAGGCAACAGGCGTATTGACTCCGCTAAATAGTGCAGACTATGGCATCCCATCTGCAACGGATTTGTCTGATGTTACCATAACAAACAACGCACCTGCATCATTCCCACTGGGCAATACCATAATCACATGGACTGCAACTGATACATCAGGCAATACATCTACAATAACTAGCACAATAACCATCGAGGATACCACTCCTCCCACAATAGCACAGCCTGCACCAATAACTGTGGATGCTACTGCTGTACTTACACCCGTATCAATAAGCGCGCCAGCTGCAACTGACATAGTGGATTCAGACGTTGTTGCTGTAACTGCCAGTGATACTGCATCATTTGCCGTTGGAACACACAACATTGTATGGACTGCCACTGATGATTCTGGAAATACCGCAACTCTCACACAGACGGTGACTGTCCGAGATAGGAATCCTCCGACATTTACGCACACACCGTCTGATATCCTGCTGGTATCCCCTGACATGCAAGGAAGAACAGTCATGTTTGATCTGCCAACAGCCACAGATGCCGAAGATCCCAACGTTACTGTGACATGCATACCATCACCATCATCATCACGCATATTCCCTGTCGGCTCTACCACTGTATCGTGTATTGCGCGTGACAGCTCCGGCAATACGGCAACTATATCCTTTAGTGTAATCATATCAAGAGCTGCTGACAGCCCTCCAAGCATTACGGCTCCTGCATCAAAGATAATCATCACGACAGATCAGAGTGTGGTTTTGCCACCTCAAGAGCTTGGCACACCCATAGTACAGGATGATATGGATTCTAATCCCGTCATAACAAACAACGCACCTGCGGCATTCTCTCCTGGCATCACCAAGGTTGTATGGGTTGCCACTGACAGCTATGGAAACAACGCAACTGCAAACCAGTGGATAGTAATACATGATAACGTATCACCGGGCCTGACATTATCTGCTGCAGTTACAATAGATACCACCCAGCAGATAACACCCTTTAACACAGGAGATACCCGGATTGCCCAATACCATGACAACCAGCTACTAGTAAATCGCTCATCACCGCCAATCTTTCTTGACAATTACCTGCTTGAGCTAGGGGCCAACATCGTAGAATGGACCACAATAGATCCCAGCGGAAACATTGCACAACTAAACCAAAATGTCACAGTCCAAAACAGTACGGCAGTTACTGCAAATCAGATATTCCATGACACCTTTGATGACTCGCTTGATTCGTGGATACAGCGTCACTATGTTCCACATGAAATTCAAGACGAGCAGTGTGATCCTGCTCCCACTAGCCTGTACGGTGCAAGGTACAGTGAGCAGTATGGCGGCTCGGCCCAGATATACCGAGAGCATGACTGCGGGGTGTCTGCATCCATAATGTACAAGACAGTGGACATTGCAGATAAATTTGATAACCATAACTTTAGAATGGTCACAGAGCACATTCACATCTTAGATGATCCCCAATCACACATACTGTATGTTGCCATTGTCAGCAATACAGGACAGGTACTTGGCACTGCCAAACTAGTAACCCATGATTCAATAGACATAAGGGGCAATCACTGGCAGACCACAATTGTACAGAGTAACGGATTTGATGTGGATCGTTGTCCGTGTGTCATACAGCTGTACAGATTTGACAGGGGTGATCAAGTGTTGCCGTTGTACACGCATATTGATAACGTACACCTTGCAATGACTAAACCTGCATCCTCTGGGGCATCTGGTGACAGTGAAATACCGGCAGACAGACCAACAAACATGCTTACAGTTGCAGAATTGGAAAAATTCATTGCCGAATCATTATACTATGACAGGATAATCATATCTGCAAAATATGTTCAGGATGATGATAGTAACAACAACAGCATCGGCATAGGATGGGACGACATAGATGACAGTTATACGCATGACTATACCGTATCTGCATGGCCAGTATCCAATCCCGATGATATAACAACACACAGTGTCTTGGCATCTGATAATAATAACAATCTCCAACACATGTTTGCAGGACTAGAACCGGACACCCAATACATGGTAACAGTACAGGTAACAGGGGATGATTCCACAAGGACAGGCATTACAATATCAACTAGTCAGGCAAATGCAGAAGATGGAGGTGCCACTACAAGTTGAACATCAAATTGATACGGGTTCTAGCTTTAGTGGCAGTAATAGCCTCTGCAGGCATCCTGTTGCATTCTGCTGAATCCTTTGCTCAAAGCTCAACTGACACAAACATGACCACTGCTCGCATTACAGCTCCGCCCGGACTAGTCCTAACAGCTACATCAAGTAACGGCATATCTCAAAGTAGTGTCAATCTTGGCACGCCCACGCTGATTGGCAATCCTACACCAGCACCAGTCATAACTAACAACGCACCTGACATATTTCCAATAGGCGTAACCACCATTGTCTGGACTGCTACTGATACTGCCGGAAACACTGCTTCTGCTGCCCAGCGAGTCATAGTCGAGGACAGAGTGGCACCCACCATAACTGCCCCGCCTAGTTATGCCCTTAATGCAGATACTGAAACTGTCATACTGCATCAAGACCAGACGGGTTTTGCCATTGCGTCTGATAACATTGATGATACCCCCCTCATAACCAGTGATGTAGACGAGCGCCGCAGCATTGGAAACTCTACTGTATCCTGGACTGTTACTGACACTGCCGGAAACACGGCTACTGCCATCCAAAAGATAATCATAAAAAATGAAGAGCCCATCAAACAAAGTACCACCGTACTGCATGACACATTTGATAATAACACTGATCCCTGGAGAAATTGGGGAGCTCCACTACACACGTTCTCCTCACATGACTGCGTTAGAACAGACACCAACAGACACAGCCTGGTACACAGCTCAGTTAACAATGGCTCTGCATACTTTGACTTTAACGGTGCATGCGGAGTCGGATATATTGGCATGCAGAGATATTTCCAGCTTGATGCCCCTACAGATAATCACGACCTGGAGTTCTCATTTGACTATCTGCACACAGCAGACACTGCCGATTTTAGGGTGTATCTGATTGGGGATGGAAGTCCGTTTACTCCCTCTTATCAGACATACGTATGGGAGACCACGCAGGAACCAACAGTGGGAACAGAGTTTAACACGTTTACAGCCAGGGTACCACTGATTGATTTTAGTGAATGCCACTGTAGATTGTTAATATTCGGGTGGGCCCAATCCCCAGACAACTCTACATTCCATATTGATAATGTCAAGGTAGTTACGATACCTGTGTCTGGTGGTGGCAGTAGTGCATCAGGTGCCATTGATACGTACACTAATGATTTGAGTACGGTTGAGATTCTTGACATGTTGCATGATGGCAATCCAAATACGGTCCTGTTTACATCAAAGCAATATTCTTCATTGGATGGCACCATAACTGTATCATGGGAGGCAGGTGATGCCACACAACTGGAACCATACAAAATAGTTATCGCCCCCGTATCTAATCCTGCTGATAAAACAACTGACATCGTAGATGCAGGCATACACAACTACACCTTTGAGAATCTCAAAGATGACACTGCATACTTTGTATCCGTAGGAGTAAGAGGAGATGACAATACACAAAGTACCATCCTTGTAAATACCGGGGATGAGCCATTTGATAGCAATCTTGCGTTAAAGGCATCCCACATTGCAGGCTCTGATACCATAAGCATAGAGTGGTCTGACAGTAACGAAGTTGGTGATGACACATACCGTATGCAGAGACTGGATGGTGAGAATATAGTAGAGCAGTTTAGTGCCGGAAACGGAACTGTATCGGATACCATACGACCAGAATGGCTGGGTCAGGATATTTCATATAGAATATTTGAGCGGGTAGGCCAGCACAAGATATACTCTGACATAGTTACAATATCCATGCCATCTGCATTAGAGTCACCTGATAATTTTGGTGTCAGGGCAATTGATACTGCCGCATCTTCCACGTCTGATAATGACATAACTCGCATACATTTGGGATGGGATCATGTGCCATTATTTAGAAATTATCTGGTAGAGACGTACAGTGCAGCAGATAACTCCTGGAGCAAGATAGAGAAGACCAAGCAAAACTCCATAGTATATGACATGCCTGCAGTCGAGCAGACCATAACCATACCATTTAGAATAACGGTTCAGATGGGATCTGCTGCTCCTACAGAACCTGTCGAGATACGACACACCATATGGCTTGACTCACAGGCAAACTAGATTTTATTTTAATCGCTAGGCTGAATTTATAATAATCACAATATCATGTTTAAAGTGTCACGGTCAATAAATAAAATTCCATATTGTAACTGCAATTGGATCCTCCTCATCAAACTTGTTGTATGTCCAAGGGGAGAACTGTTTACATAAACTACACAAAACAGATACTATCTCTTTATCTTCAATTAGAAACGAACCAGAAAGTTGTTTTTGGATATTATTGGGATGTGCAAAGTATCTGTATCATCAAACTTGGTTCTGATGCAAAACCGTGATTTGATGATAATCTTGTGTCAAAGTCATCTTAAATACAAATATGGTTTACAAACTTGAATTACAAAATGAATCCACATTTTAACTATCAAAAACATGTCACAAAAAATAATGATACAAGTAGCATAGTCGGCATGCCTGCTATTTTTATTGGTCAAAAAATTATTGTAGAGATTCCCAAAAAAGAAATTCAAAAGAAACAGAATACGACCAGAAATTCGATCATAAAGTCAATTATTGATCACAACTCAGAGTTTAAAATAATTTGAGAGATAAATTATGTCTATACTTTTACAAAAACAATCGATTCCAATAAACTTTAAAGAACTTATGCCTGAACTTTCAAAAAGAACCAGAGCAACTCATCACATTCACAAATATCCTGCAAAATTAATTCCGCATATTCCAAATTATCTTATCAGTAAATTTTCCAAGGAACATGATACAATCTTGGACGGATTCTGTGGTTCTGGAACTACGTTGTTGGAATCTATATTATTACAGCGTGATGCACTTGGTATAGAATTGAATCCTATTGCTAGATTGATTTCCAAAGTAAAAATAACTCCACTGGATGTTGACGAACTTAAAAAAAAATCTCATCAGTGTTATTTGGATATAAAAAAATCTAAAAAAGTAACTGTTCCACAATTTCAAAATCGAGACTTTTGGTTCACTAAAAAGACACAAAATGATTTAGCAAAAATAAAACATGTGATAGATAATGTTGACACTGATAATGACATTCGTGATTTTCTTTTGATTTGTTTTTCTGCAATTGTGAAAAAAGTATCAAATGCAGAGCCGCGAGATATCCTGCCAAGATTAGCAAAACAACCACACCCACCTAATGTACTAAACGAATTTCTACTACAACTGGATTTCAATATTGATCGTATAAATGAAATTTCTGATATAAAGTCAAAAGCTCAGATCATTGGCGATGATGTCAAAAAAATTAATTTACGACGAAGGGTAGATATGATTGTCACATCACCCCCCTATCTTTCTGCAATGGAATATTTTCGTAGTACCAAACTGGAAAATTTTTGGTTAAATAATGGTTCAGTAGAGGAGTATCGAAAATTAGCACGAAAATCTATTCATGGTGAACTGAGTTCTGGTATGGATAAGGAATTGATGTATACACAAATCAAAGAGGTTGATAATTTCATAGATAAAATTTATTCCAAATCTACTTCTTATGGGCTTAAAACTAGTCAGTACTTTAATGATTTACATGAAATAATGAACAAATTTTACAAAGTGCTAAAATCCGGAGGACATTGTGCTATTATTGTGGGTAATAGTAAAGTATTGGAGCAACGAGTGCCATTAAATGTATTTTTACGCCGTATGGGAGAAGAATCTGGATTTGATTTTAAATTAGAAATGTTAGACGAAATCAAATTTCATAGGTTAGGCATAAAAAGAGCAAATATTACGAACAGGATTTATAATGAACACATTGTGATATTGAAAAAACCATGATGAAGCTTGTTTTAGACAATCTTAATTCCAACAAAATCCAGGAATTAGAAAAAATAGCAGAGGATAAAATCCACATTCGTGGATATAGACCAAAAAATGATGTTCCAGCTGATTTTAGAGAATCTGCTTTGTCTGTGCCTTTTAATCAGATTCCAATTAAATATTGTCCTACTGATCGTTATGCATATCTGCACAAGTATGTCCCTAAGGCAAAACATGAACAAACATGGGAAATGCTGTCTGGACAAATATTGGATAAGGTGTATGACAAGTTTATAAAAAAATTACATAATTATCTCAATACGGTTAATTTAAAAAATGCCGACATTATGACTGATTTTGATTCTCATAGTAGTAATTTTATGGATTATGCAGAGAAGTTAATCAAAGACAAGAAGGCAAAAATAATAAACTCTCCAAGCCAACCTGTAATTGATGATTTCATTTTACTGTTAAAGCAAACATTACGTTATGAGACACAAATAGCAAGTGCATTGCTGGATTATAAAATATCAATAACTAAAGATATCAATATCAGTTTAATGTCTATGAACTTATTTCCATTTGCTTCAAAACCTTCCTTTACTGTATCCTCTTTTGGAATAACTAAGAGTGCGCAACCTGATTTCCTGTTTGATAACAAAATTATCATTGATGTCAAGTCCCCTCCATGGAAAGACGAATATCTAAACACATTGGGTGGGTACGCATTAATTTATGAAAAAATATATGGCAAATCAATGAACTTGGGAATGATTGTAACACCTGAATTTGCAAACAAACGTAATGTTCCACATTTCTTTAATTCTGAAGTCATCTTGATTGAAGACAGATATAGGAAAGCATTTCTTTTAAGACGTCAAAATTTACTGGAACAGATGAAAACCAAGAAGGATCCAGGAAAGCCCGATTCTGATGAAAAATGCAGATCATGTTCGTACTTTAATCATTGTTGGCCATCTTCATGAAAATCATTCTTCTAGCACTAAAAATTTCTCCTACTGATGTACTTCCAATGCTAAAAATAATTGAAGAAAATGTAGGAAATCGCAAAGAGATAGAACAATTGGCACTTAAACATTATAAAAAAACCAGCAAACAAATTGCATCCCCTCATCTTGATCCGTTCAGAGTAAGAGTTACGCATTCGCTCAGAAAACTACGGTTACTGCAAGGTGAAAATCAAAACGTGACATTGACGCCAGAAGGTAAGTATCTTTATTCTATCTCCGATAGTCTTGAAATGTACAAAAAAGAATTATCTAGAATACTTTTGCAATTAGATAATGAAAAATGTCACATTCTTGACATTTTTAAAAAAACAAAAAAAGACTTGAAGTATAACGACCTCGTCGAAGAATTAGGTAGACAAGACACACTAGTCAAAAAAACTGATGACAAATTGCGTAGATGGTTGCAATTTCTTGCATACTGTGAGTTGCTGACCTATTCACCTCCAATCTACCATTTTAATTCAAACATGGTAGAAGCATTAGAAAGCAAGCCTCAACTAGTTTCTTCAAAAGAATTTAAAAAAATACTGTATGCTGAATACGAAAAAATCAAAAAAGAAAAGGGAACCTATGTATCAATTCCTTCGATCAAATCTCTGGTTTCATCCAAACTAAAGAACAAGGGGTTTACACCGCTGGATTTTAAAGAATATTTGATCAAAACAATGACTGACAAGCCTGACAAAAAAATTATCCTGTCTGAGACTGGTGTGCGACAAGTTGGCGGGATATTTCATAACAAGACTTATTACCATTTTTTGACAATTTCTGAAAAATGACCGCTGAAGATTTTCATCTAAAACATGGTCTTTTTGATGATTTACGTCAGGACTATCCTGTTGTAGGGAGAAAAGATGAGATGAGGCGTCTTGATGATTTCATCGATAAGAAATTTGTTGGCAGTAGAACCTTTTTGATTATTGGAGATTATGGCATTGGCAAAACTTTACTTCTTAAAAAAATCAGAGAAAGACTTGGCGATAAAAAAATCAAAGATAACCAAAAAAATCTTGTTATTACTATGCGTTTGGTGGAGGGTGAAGCCGAAACAAAGATTGGTCACTCAATCGTAACACGTGCATTTAGAAACATTGGATACCCAAAAATGTGTGAGATTGTCAGCAAATCCTCCAACTTGGATCAAAGATTAGCTGATGCAAATTTCCAAAAAATCATCAATGGCATACGGGATCAGAAGCGTATTGCATATGATTGGCTTTGTGGACAGTCTTTGCCTGATAAAGACAAAAGAGATCTTGGAATCTCAACAAATCTACTTACAAGTAGGGATGCCTTGCTTGTATTTCATAACTTTCTCAAATTCCTAAAACATGCAGAAATAGAAAATATCTATTTACTAATTGATGAGTTTGAGTATGTCGTTACTGTTTACAATCAAAAACAGATTGACGCAATACTGTATTTCTTTAAGGAGATTTATGATGAATATGGAAACAATCCTGACTCTCTTGCAAAAACAATTTTTATTATTGCCATGACTCCGGGATGTTGGGAATTTCTCACAAACATGGAGGCAAGAAAAGGTGGAGGTGGAATAATTCCTTGGATGGATAGAGTGAATCCAAAAATCAATAAAATTGAGTTACTTCCTCTCTCAGAGAAAAATACTGAAATACTGCTTGTGGACAGAATTAAAGAAAATAGAACTAATCATGCAGAAACATTGCCTCACAAATCTTGGCCTTTTATCAGTCCTGAATTTTTCAAGGTAATATATGAAAAAAGTAATGGCAACCCACGAAAATGCCTGAAATATTGTGACTATGTGTTTGATTGTGGCATGCATGACAATGTCGAAAAATTTGATGGTAAATATACACAAGAAATCTTAGATCGAATCTGATTTTTTGTAAATTTAGTACATGCCCTCTCCAAGATTACAATGATGACGCAGAATGCATTAGGTCATCTTTTGGATTAGAAGATTGATTCCATGTCCCGAGTTTTGAACAGTTACTTATTTTTTCAATACGAAAAGCACCTAACTTAACACAAAAAGACCCTAATTTAACACCCAGTTGAAAAGCCCCTAAGATTGAACAGTGTACAAATCTTATTCCTGGAAAGCCTCGGGGCTTTTAGAAGATGCATTTTGAATGATAGTTTTCCACTTGTTATCACCCATAATTTTAATCCCTGATCTATCTGCTGGTGTATCTCCATCTAGTCCTTGATGTGGTCTTATGTAGTTGTGGTGAATCTGCATACCTTTGAGTATTGCAGAATCATCTTTTTTGATTCCTCTTGTTACTTTCTCTCTCATTCGTAATGTGTTTGAGTTGAAGGATTCCATCTGGTTGTTGTTCATATCCCCTGACAAGTGTATATGCCTGCGGTGTTCTGTTTTTTTGTGAAGATAGTTTTTAGCTTTGTACTGTTTTTTCCAAGCATGATGAAAGTTTGCAGCTCCGTCTGAAATTAGAGTTTTAGGAACTTTCTTTGCTTTCTTTTTAGCTTGTACAAACATTGGAGATACATCATCATGTCCCTTGTGTTCTGACACCATTTGAGATAACCAAAATCTGGTTTCTGAATCAAGCATTGCAAAGAGGTATTTTTTATCGCCCTTGATTTTCAGGTATAACTCATCTGTTCTCCACTGTTCACCTACTTGTGGGGTTATCTTATCAAGATACTTTTCCATGAGATTGACATATTTCTTGTTCCAGTTTTGGACAGTGATATGAGATATTTTAACACCTGTAAGGGTTAATGAATGTGCCACTTTGCGTGAGGATTCACCATTAAAACGCAAATTCATAGCCATTGTTATCTGGTCAGGCGTTGCCCTCATTCCCTCAAAACCTAGATTAATTGAGAATTTGCGTGTGCAGTCCTTACAGCAGAATATTTGGATATTACCACTCTTGTTTTTTCGTATGCCTCGTTTTACAATATTTTGTGATTTGCAATACTTGCAGCAGTCAATTACCACTTCTGAAATTACAACATCATCTTTTACCTTTTGATGAAGATTAAGTGAGATCTCTACTGCATGAATGTGCTTACAGCAGATTTTTCTAAAATTATGATCCTCGCAGCTGCAAGACCAGCCTAATTCAGTGCCAACAACGTCATGTGTTATTCTTCTTGACTGACTGTTAACCTCATAATGAGTTTCATTTAGTCGTCTAATCTGATCCTGTTTTTCTGCAATTTGTTTTCCTCTAATTTCTCTTTCATTCATAGTTACCTATATCTTTACCTATTAATAAAGGTAACACTATAGGTAACTTATTGGTAGGTAACTATAAATGGCAATGTCTTATCTAGTTACCTATGGGGGATATAACGTCGATCAATAAAGCCACTACAACATCCATTAGTTTGAGAACCACGATTCCACAAAGTATTACCACTCACTTTAAACTGAAGGAAAAGGATAAACTGGATTGGGAGATCACCGTAAAAGATGGTGAAATGGTGATCCATGTCAAACCATTGAGATGAGTGAGATCAATTTGACCAAATTAAACGTTAAATGTAGAGACAATAAGACAAAACCAAACTTGGTACAAAAAAATATATCAATACAAAGACAGGATGATTTAATTTCTGAAAAACCATTTTTTGATATGAATAAAATCGACTGGAATTTTACAAATTCAAAGACTTATCTTACGCATAAGATACATCCATACCCTGCCAGATTCATCCCACAAATAGCCAGTAGTCTTATTAAAAATCTAAGTAAAAAAAATGATATTGTGCTAGACCCATTTTGCGGTAGCGGTACTACAATTCTAGAATCCTTTATGAATAATCGTGATTCTATTGGCTCTGATTTGAATCCTCTGTCAATATTGATATCAAAAATGAAAACAACTTCAATATCACCAATCAAGTTTTCAAGAGCCTTGCAAAGATTTGACGATTTTGAGATTAAAATTACAAAGAAAATGATAAATGAGGAAATTAGTATTTTGCCAAAAAGAAAGATCACCAGTTTACTTTCTAATCAAAATATCAAACATATTCTATTAATAAAAAATTTCATTAATTGTCAAAATGATTCTAAAATATCCAATTTGTGTAGATTGACACTCAGTTCTACATTATGGTATATGTTTAATTCAAAAAAATCAGTCAACATATTGGAAGTTTTTAAGAAAAAAATAGCATTTATCCACGAAGAAATTCTTAACATGAATTATAGTATTGACAACAGGCCTTCTGTAACATTGTTTAACAAAGACATCAACGAATTATATCTCAAAAAAGGAAGTGTGGATTTGGTGATAACTTCACCTCCATATGTTAACGCATTGGATTATCACAGAACCCATATGTACAACATGCACTTCTTGGAATACAACTTTAAAGACCTGAGGAAACATGAAATAGGTAGTCATTCAAAATTTGTCCATAATAGATTTAGATTATTAAGTGAGTATCTAGGCGATATGCTCAAATTTTTATTTAAAATGAATCATGCTCTTGATAAAAATCGTTACTGTGCTGTTATTTTAGGCACATCTACCATAGAGTTTGAAAAAATAGAACCGTACAAATTATTTGAAAAATATGCTAATGTAGGGGGATTTGTACACAAAAAAACATTTTTCAGAAATATAGATCCTACAACCAAATACACAAATTCCAAGATTGGAAATATCAATGATGAGCAAATAGTGATCTTGCAAAAAGATAGCAATTGTGCATATTCTTTGAAAAACATACATGACAGTGTCACATCATATATGTTTGATTTTCTGGATCATGTCAAAAAAAAACCCAGGTTCATCCATTAACAATAAGATTCCAACAAAGAAAAGACTGAAAGATAATCAAAGTCGAATATTGGATGCAATCGAACAAATAAAAAATGACATATAGCACCAATCTGCTAAGTAAAATAATTCATTCTGTTTTTACAGCTCAAGACCATAGAAAATACATTCTTGCCATAATAAATGAAAGATTCGTAAAACAGGTAGATGAATTGATAGAGAATATTTTCGAATATAAAAAACAGGGCAAAAACTGGGTACAAATCATAAATGCTCATTATGAGAAATCAGAAGATAAGAAAAAAATAGCATGGCTAGCTGGACTGAATCAAAAGACAATACTTAACATGAGTGGTTCAACATCAAAGCGAATTTGCTTCGAAGTTGGAAAAGACAATGTTAATGCATTTGAAACACTTTTACAAACAATAGAGACAAAATATTTAATTTCAATTGACATAAGATGCAAAAACGAATCAATACGATTAGACGAAACTGAAAGCATGATTTTCATAAATGCAGTCTCATCAATGAAATCATCCATTAGGGGTGGAGCTTGGAGTGAGGTTGGAAAGAAAACAGAAAATTCAATTTTACTTACGTTATTCAAACATTTAGAAATACCAGAGGATAATTTCATACTAATAACTAAGGATATCCAGAAAAAAATAGACTCCGTAAGAGAAACAGATGGAATATTGATTGATCGTGATAAAAGACTCTATAAAATAGAATTAAAATTATTGGGAATAGGCAATCCAGAAGTAGCAGATGAAGGACTTGCACGAGACATTCAATTATTTTTAGTTGATGATCTTACAGGTATGATGGTCAACCAATTCAAGAAAAAAGGCATTGATGTTATATTGTTTAAAAGAAACAAAGTATTTGAAGAAATGTATGAGTTCTGCAAACATAACAATATACCAGTAAAAAAACCCGAATCAAAAATCCGTTTTGAAAAAATATACAAAATAATCAATGATGCACAAGAAAAATCACCAGATTTGGATTTGCTTAGAAAGCTGAAAAGTCTTTAAAAACCAGTTTTTTTATTTCTAGGTACCGACAGTTAACACGAAGAAGATCGGATATCAAATACTCAATAAGTTAACAGAACCATCACATAAAGTCAGATAAATAAAAGCCCCGAGGCTTTCCAGGAATAAGATTTGTAGTCATGCCCCGCTAACTTACCAGTTCCTTTTTAGATTTTCTCTATTTAGATATTGATGAAGGTTTAAGGAGAGCGATTATCTGCTATGTCTTGTGCGATTAGGCTCTAGATCTCCAAACGAATTCATTCAGGTATTAAATGAAAAAAATGAATCCATTCAAAAGGCATATCTTTGCAAAATGATCGATTTGACAAAAATGGTTGAAATCAAGGTAATGCTGGGAGATTCCACAATTACGGTGCAAAAAACATTTGATCCAAAGTCTGTTGTAGAATATTTTGAAAAAATCAGCGGTTCACTAAAAAACTGGTCTGTCCAAGACGTTTCAGCTACAAATAACGAAGACATTCGAAGGGTTTTTACCAAATTTGAGACAAAAGAAGGAAACTATCTGATGTCAGGACACCTGTCTTTACAATTTCATGTTTTGTTATACTATAAGCCAGTTCAGCGGGTGATTGACTGCCAGAAGGAATTATCTGAAATTATAGATCTGACAAAAAACGAGCAGGAACAGATATCCGATAGCAGTGATCAGCGGGTATTAAACAAACTAAAAGAGATGGGATACAGAGATTTTGATCATCAAAAACTATTTGAAATATTTTATGAAAACGATGAATTTAGAGAAAAGGTATTTGCAGAGATTGAAAAAGACATGGGGGTGGATTTTAGCAAACTGTCTGAAAAAAAGACAAAATTACTTTCAGAGTTGGATTCTCTTTTGGTTGAGACATACCAAACATCCCCCGTATTAATTGACGATCCGCGATTGGTAGCAGGAGAGGAAGGGTGTCTGCTGACTTTAGATTTAGAATTTATCAAAGACGGAAATAGAGAAGGCATGTTTGATCCAAGAAAGATGTCTGCATCAGTAAAAGAGGATATTCTAAAGCGTTTGGATGAGATTGAGGATATCATTGTTAAGCAATAAACCAAGGAACCGGAAGATGAGAGAACTTCTCAAAGGGGAGTTTCCGGATCCCTTGATATAATTTCAACGGGATTTTTGAACTATTTAGGCATTCCTGCCAATCAAGCACAAAATTTGACCAAAAATGTAGTTTTTGTATAGAAGAAGTCAAATACGCCAAATTATTAGCAACATCTCCAATGAAGCCAACATATGGGGAAATACTAAAAGCAAATGCGTCAAGGGGAAACGAAATTAAAAAGACTCCTCTGATACGTTCTCCCACGTTTAGCAGGTTGACAGGATCAGATATTTATCTAAAGACAGAGTTTAGGCAGAAGACAGGTTCATTTAAAATTCGTGGCGCATATTTTAAGATCAAATCCCTATCTGATGCAGAAAAAAAACAGGGAGTTGTTGCAGCATCAGCCGGGAATCACGCACAGGGAGTGGCCTTTGCATCATCACTAGAAAAAATACCCTGCACTATTGTAATGCCAAAAAATGCGTCACCTGCAAAAGTTGCATCCACTAGGGGATACGGTGCCAAGGTTATCTTGGAGGGAGTAAACTATGACGAATCATCAGCCAAGGCCAAAGAGATATCCGCAGATACGGGAGCTGTCCTGATACATGCCTTTGATGATCCCCAGATAATTGCAGCTCAGGGAGTGATTGGACTTGAAATATTAGAAGACCTGCCAGATGTCGATGAAATTTATCTTCCCATAGGGGGTGGCGGACTAGCTGCCGGAACACTAATTGCCATTAAAGAAAAAAACCCCCAAATAAGAGTCATAGGTGTTCAGTCAAGATCATTTCCAGCAATGTATGATTCAGTTAAAAAGGGATCAATTACTACAAGTGGAGGCAATAGGACCATAGCTGATGGTATCTCTGTAAAAACACCGGGACAGTTAACGTACAACATAATAAAGGAATTGATAGACGAGATTGTTCTTGTGGATGATGTAGAGATTACAAAGGCAATGTTTCTGCTAATGGAGAGAATGAAGTTTGTGGTAGAGCCCGCGGGATCTGCCAGTCTGGCTTATCTCATATCAAAAAAACCCGCCATGGGAAAAAAGATAGCAGTAGTTTTGGCAGGAGGAAATGTGGACATGTATCTGCTAGGCCAGATAGTTGACAAGGGTCTTGCAGCAATGGGCAGATTGTTAAAGATATCAATTTTGCTTCCTGACAGGCCGGGAGCTTTTAAGGAGATTGTAGATGAGATAACGCTTGCCAATGCAAATATTGTTGAAGTGGTTCATGACAGACTAAGCTCAGAAATCGATGCAGGTTCAGCAGGAGTCACATTGAGCCTGGAAACTCAGGGCAAGGAACAGGCAGAGACGCTCATAAGGTCATTAAAAGAAAAAAATATCCAATTTACTTTGCTGACATGAATTATTTGAATTTCTTTTTCACAAACTTTGAAAGGCCGACCTTTTTTAGATGATCTGACTCTTCCATTACTGAATTGTGCTGTGTTGACTTGTATTGTTTTAATTTCTTTTTTAAATCCGGAAACTCATTTGCAAGTATCTTCATGGCATAAATCCCTGCATTTCCTGCCTTGTTTACCCCAACAGACACTACGGGAGAGCCTGAAGGCATTTCAGTAATAGATAAGAGCGAATCTAGGCCTCCAAATGCAGAAAACTTTGTGGCATCTGATTTTTTTGGATGTTTGTCATTATACACCAGGATAGGTACTCCGATAACAGGTATGGTGGTATGAGATGCAATCATTCCAGGCAAATGTGCGGCACCACCGGCACCGGCAATAATAATCTTGAATCCCATTTTTTCAGCATGTTTTGCATATTCTGCCAATCTGGCAGGAGTTCTGTGCGCAGATACTATTTGATCCTCATGTCTAATTTTGTATTCATCTAGAATTTCAGATGCACCATGCATAATTCTACTATCCGAACTAGATCCCATGATTATTCCTATGAGGGGTTTTTTTGAATATATCATAATTATAGAAAAAACTAGAGAGTAATTAAGAATTCTTTTAATGTGCGTTTAGTTGCGTGTTTTTTCTTTATTTTGCTTGTTAAAATCAGTAACATTATGCCTAAATTCCGTCTCCTTAATTCTTTCCTGGTTTGGCATTTTAAGGATTCAAAAGGAATCAGTTGATACGGGTTTATGATATTTTGCAAGTTTGGCCAAATGACAGTGTTGTATTCTTGTTTCTGGTCTCTGGATGGATTTGGCAAATTTTGCTAAGCTGATCACTGCAATTTGACGGCAAGTTGCAAGAGATAATTTTTCTTAAAAAAAGTTACCTAGCCGTCAAAAAATCTCACGGTGCAGTTTTGAGACTATACAATCTGTGATTTACGGCATTCTAAATTATCAAAATTTGCCAGAATACCGTCAGATGCCGTGCATCTTAGTGATCAATTACTATTTTGTGCAAATCTCATAATTGGTTTACTTGCTTCTTTTATTATTTTTAATTTCTTTATAAAGTATTTCAGATCATATTCCTGCAAAATCCAAGATAACTGCAATGAACCCAAATTTATCATGAGTGTAATTATCTAATGATACAAAATCAGCCGTCTGATTTAGCCAAAAGGTCTCAACATTATATCTGTCAATTATTCGTACCTTGATCTTCTCAAAATCTAGTTCCTCAGGCAATCCTATTTGAAAACCAGTTTGGTTGTTTGATGTGTGGATTAACTGCAGTTGATAATCAGTCGAATATTGCCCGGCACACAGAATAGTATCTGCCAGCTTGAGATGTATTGTTTCTTTTAGTGTTCCATTTGTTATTGCATATGGGAATTTTACGGTATCACTGCAGAATTTCCAATCAAAATACTCTGCATGTGCCATAGGAATTAGGCCTATGGATAAAATTAGGAACAGAATTATTTTTATGATTTTTCACGTCTGATGTTTTTTAATGCAGTAATGTCTTCTCTATAACTGATGCATGTAAAGATTCCCATGATTGCTGCAATTCCTGCAGATAATGTGAAAATTACAGGATGTAATCCAAATATTGAAATCACCTCTTCTTTGTCTGACTCTTCAGTAGGACCTAATCCAACTACTTTGACTTGCTGAATTGTACCATTGGTAATCAATGTCATTGATTCAGGGTCTGCATGAGAGAATCCTTGAGGGATTAAGCCCATCACCAAAATTATACTCAAAGACAAGAGGACTTTTTTTTCATATTTTATTATTACATTCGTTCCATTTAAAAATAAAAAAAGAAGAGGCGGCATTATCCTTTTGCATGGTGCTCATATGATGCATATTTGCAACCTGCAAAAGGACAGATACTTTATCCAAACATGGCATATGATTTTGAAAATGGCAACATCCCTCATGAACATGATTCAATAATGCCATTCATCAGAGCACATGCAACACAAAGTGGAACTCGGCAAATTGATGGTTTTGCAAGTGTAGATGATTTACCGCAATATGATGAACAAATAAGCAACAAGAAATTCTTTTCTAGGACAGTGGTAAAACATTGTGATTTCTCCTGATACAAATACGGTATACAAGAAGATACTTGTGGTTTTCATGCATTCGATAATGACGGTCGTACAAATTGGCAGTGCTCAATACAATAGCAGTAGCGTAATTATACATCATATGGATGGCAGCTCTAAAATTGTAAGAGTTTGTCGTAGTGGCGCTTGTGTTTTGAGTCATCATCTGAAGGTCAACCTCTTATTATTTTGGAGGATCACCCGGTTTTTTGCAGTAAAGACCAACTTTATTACAAGTCTTTCTTAGGTTGCGATGATGAAGTTCACATACACTCTCTTTAATTGGTAGTGCAACCATAATCTTTACTATAGTTGGCATACTTTTGATACCCACATGTTATACTCATTATGATCCGGGTCCACGGATATGCGGAGACGATCCGAATCAGGATCCTCATTCACTTGTAGAACCGCTACTATGCACACAGCAAAGAAATCCTACTGAGGTATGCTCAAGTGGTTGGGATGACATACAAGCCGCCTTAACAATGAAATGACTGGCAACCCATCCTAAAAACTGCCAATAGTGCATCCTGGCAATAAATTGTCAAATTCCAGTTATCAGATAATCAAAACCTGCCAGATATCGCGTAATCACACGACACCAAAATTGTGCAATTTCCAAAAACCAAATCATCAAAACTGAAAAACAAAACCCTAAACCAAATCTACAAAACCTAAAACCATTTTTTGTAACAGCCTTTTCCAAAATCCAAGACTATACACGTTTCTGAAAGATTCGGAATTATAAGATAGGATGGTGAGGGCGATGATGAGACACCATTCATAGTGACATCAGTATGATGACAAGAGTCAGTCTGAGCCCTCACCACTTTGACATTATTTTATCAATATAACTCAACTAGATGCCATCTAAGAATGCGGGATTAATTCCTGAAACTCAGACTATACACAATTTTTCAAGACAGCCAAGACAGGCTGATACAGGATAGTGAGGGCGATGATGAGACCGGCGTTGATCTGAACATCAATATGATGACAGCCACAATCTGAGCCCTCACCACTTTGACATGATTTTACCAATATAACCCAACCAGAAGGCATGCTGATGAGGAATGATTTTCCGAAACTCGTACGAGTCCATGTCAAAAAAACAATTTGTCAAAAGGGCGGCAATGACTGCGGCACTGACGATGATTTTTGTCATAGTAGGATCACTGACATACGCATACGTGATCCCACCATTGCTTGCAGCAGACATTCCAGGAATCATGATGTTCCAGGCATAATTCTCGTTCCAGTAGGGGACGATGATGATCTAATGCAGATACCTGAGGGGAAAACCCAAGGAACAACAGCTTGGTATTCATGGCAGCAATATCACAAAATGGTAAAGGTATTGGAGAGGATGAGAAATCAGACATTCTCAAAAAATACAATCTTGAACCAGCCGATACAGCAGACAATACAGAGTTCCAAAAGGAATCAAAAATGTATGCCAATTTTATGGCACCAAAAAAGGCACAGCAGCTAGTCGACCCTTGGGTCGACTCTGCAATGCCATCTTTGTCACAGAGAACGGCAAAGGTTGCAAACAGAAAACAAGTCCCTGCAGAAGAACTGGGACAGAAAAGAGCTGCGCAGAATCGCAGCAAAAAGGGATATGCAACAATGCAGACAGTACAAAAACAAAAGAAGAAGTGCTGTGAGAAGACCCGACTTGCAAGATCACCTGTGGCTCCAATGAGCGCACAAAAGGCAGGACATGCATCATGACTGCCGAGGAATTTGCAATCAGAAATCTTGAGGGCCAGCCATATTTTGAGGCACTAGTCAGACACATTGCAAAAAAGGCCACACGGTATTCCTATGCCATGAAAGTTCATAGCAAGACCCTCGGTGTAGGAACCTCAGTTGACTATATCATGCGTGATGAAACACTGAGAACGCTTGGGAAACTAGAGAATGTGCGGCTATAGGCTAAAGTTTGTGCTGTCACTACCCAGCAGGATACGCAAATTCGTATGCAAGAACATGATTTTATTTATGCTCATGGTATGCGGGTTTTCAATTGTATTCACAGGAGTCGTATTTGATCTTATGCATCTGTGGCGTGAGATCTCCATTGCATCGGGGATATCACTTATTATTGCCAGCTGTATAGCAGTGTATATGATGATAACGACTAAAAATGTGGCAAAGACACTGTACAAGCGATTAGACAAGCAAGACGAGATTCTAGAGGATATTGCAACATCCCAAAAAGATATTGCAACATCACTAAAGAATATGACATCATCCCAAGAGAAGCTCAGTAACAACATCACAGATGCTCTCAAGAGAATCGAAGAAAAGTCGTAATCATACGGCACATTTTTTATTTGACTGAGTCAAATCATCCAAACCCATTATACCTGATCCTGCAACCATAGTATCAGCCGACTCAGCGGATGGGTGTGTGATGACTAAAGAAAATCATGATTGGTTTTCAAAAAAATATTCCTGGGAACCACACCTAAGAATTTTCCAAAGGAAGATTCCCAAAGTGATTCTCATATAGGAATCGTACCACTGGCGACGTTACGCCAGTTATAGGAGGTTGAACCATTTGGTCCAACAAATTAGTGCAGGTGAAAACACTCAAAACAACTCACAAACAAAACCACTAATACAGCATCAGTCAGTGCGTGGTCATGAATTATTTTTATGGAATCAAAACAATCCACAGCTAAAAGCACAGATACAAACTAGAAGGTATGGGAGATGTTTTTTCTATATGGGCAAAAGCAGGTTCATCACCGAACATGGACATATCTTTCAAATCATACCAAACGGTAATAGATGATGCGTAGAACTGGTAAAATTCCGCGGTCCACAACGACAGTATCCGATCTTATGCCAACCAAGACGGGAATGACGAGTCAACTAACATGACAGATGCAGACAAACTCAAAGAAATTAAGCGAAAGGTAGAAGAATCTGAAACAATGATGACCAAAGATGTTCTCAGATGATCAGGCGATAACAGAATATGGCAGATATGTGTATCTGGTCTCTGCGCATGATCATCGTCTTCTTCACCATATATTTGCCGGTTTTGGGTTATGCAAGACTCTGTTATTGGAATATTCTCATTCTACAAATATGAAGCATGATTGCAAGGAGTTAGCTCAACCTAAATACCCTCAAATTCTAAGAGTGCGATGACATGCAAGCTGCTATTAGCACTAGCCATCCTGCTGGCAATACCCATCATAACAGTATACGCAGATGAGCTATCAAGAGATGAAAAAATAGAAAGAATTGGCAATGAGGCCAAAAGGGTTTATGACCAAAAAGAAGCAGAAACAAATCCCGAAAAGAGAATGGAATTAGAGAAAAAATTTCACGATCTTGTATTTCAGATGAATGAACTTGGCATACCTACTCAGCAACAGGCTGATGAAAATCCAGAATACTGGATACTTCGTTCTCACTATGCAAAAGAAGCAGAAAAAGCAAGACAGAATTCTCTTACCAATGCCCTGTACTAACTAAGTCCTATTCAGTTATCAGGGGAACAAAACAAATTAAATTTCAACCTGGATATACTCATCCTTGTTATTGGCTCTTTGAATGTTATTCTGCTACTGAAGGTCATACGTATGTTTCAGAATCTCAAAGGGAATATGGCACCATAGTTGTTGATGGTTCTTATGATTGGTTAAGGGCATTTTGGATGATACAAGGTACATCAGCTTTAATCTGTGAATACTCTTATCATGCCGATTATGATGCAGAGGTTGTTCGTTCGGATGCAAGTCATCATGTGTCTTGCCTGTTTCGTTCTAATGTCGCTGATGCTAAAACTCTAAACAAAAAACATAGCACTAATGATGTTAATGTCCTTTGTGTTGATTGGACATGGATGATATCCACTAGCTCTTTTTTATTTTTTTCATTATGTTTTTGGGCTTGCATGATTTACCAGGATTTTTACTACACGGTTTCAAACTCGGGACATTTCATAGGATCGTTCAATCCAGGTTTGGCAAATTCTGATGAACTAATTACTGGAATTTAACGGTAAATTCCCAGAGATGATTTTCTTAAATTATCTAATTCATCTTCAATATTTTTTTGGCCTGCTTAGACAATGTCCTCTTGCTATAGACAAATTCATCATTACATTCTTTGCACTTATGTTACTGATTGCCAACATCAGCAATTTCTTGAAGGGCTTGAAACAGCAGAAATAATGTTTATTGACAATAAAAAAATTTGACTCGTATCATAAATTGGCTGAAAAAGAAGCATGCCGTAACTCAATATAGCTGCTTAAATAACGAAGGCACATAGGGGCTGGTAATAACATGAATAACATACAATTGTTAAGCATCGTAACGGCAACCATCATAATATTAGGTGGCGTAAGTTATGCTGTTGCAGAGAAAGAAGTAGACAAAAAAGCCATTTGATTGTATGTTTTTTTTATTTTATTCTATTTTTTAAAACCATTGATTTTACGCCTAAATTCAGTCACTTCGATTCTTTCCTAGTTTACACACCGATCCAAACTCGGAATATTTCAGAATCTTTCATTTGAGATCCCTAAGATTGAACAGTGTAAACTCCATGTCACGTATTCTTAACAGTGTCTTGGAAAGCCTCTAAGATTGAAAATGCAGAAATTGAATTGCTAAAATAAAAACAACTATGGTCACTTTAGTATTATCTCGTCTTTTTGAAATTCGATTACTGTATTTCCTTGTTTAAAATAAATCATAAATTCTATTTTGTTTGGATCTTTTCCGGGCAGCGCGGTCCATGAAGTTGATTCTCCATTGGATCTAAGAAGAAAGATTTGATCACGAGTAGATTTTAATTCATCAAGAAATTCATAAGATAATTGCATTTTGAGATTACCCTCTTGAAATGAGTCTACATATATGGTAAAAAGTTCATTTTCAGGATTTATCATCATGTTTTTAACTACACCACCCTCTATGACATATTCTATATCGTATGCATTATCGTTAAATTTTAGCTCAAAAATATCAGTCGTGATAGGGTTAATTTTATTCCAATTTAATTTTTCAGCAGTATTTTCAAATACACAAGCTAATTTTCCATTAGGTCTTTCAGTTAGAATATGCATTTTATTTTTACATTCAATTTCATCAAGCGGTATGTTGTTTTCTAGTTGCTGTTTTAATGAATCAAATTCTGCATTTACATAATTGACTCCAAATAATAAAAAAAGGAAAAAAAGTAGCAGTTTTTGCATGTCTATTCTAATCTAAATTCAGATGTAATCGATTATATGATATTTTGTATAGATGGTATCAGTGGGTTCTGAAAATGGTCAACCCCACAACAAGCCATATAGCTTGCCACTAGAGCCTGAACCTGCATATACAGGAGAGCCGCTGTCACCTGGAATACTGTAGATATCAGCGTAGACAAAATTTCCCGTGTTAGAATAGATAGAACCTGATGTTACGCCAGAGGCAGCACCGGATTTTCTTAGTAATGTGCCAATTTCATGATCAGCATTACTTGCTTCACTTGTTATTGAAAATCTTCCATAACTAGTAGTCCAAATTTTGTTTTGGGTTGAATCACTACTGGTATTCTCTACAAAGGCACAATCACATAAACCATATTGAACATCAGTTACAGTTCCTGCTGTAGCAGTATATTGGTAAACTGTACCACCTGTTTGATGTGCTGTGATAACAAATCCATCTACACCTAATCGATCAGATGCAAATCCCAAAGTTCCATATCCATCACCAGTACTTACTTGAACTTTGAGACCACCCATTTGAGGATTACAGTTATTAGATCTAGCTAGACAGTTTTGTTGCCTTTTTTCTTCTACTGATTCTATTCTGTATTTTTGGCCGTTAGAATTTACCTTGATTTTCTTATCGAGCTTTTCTTTGACTGTTGTCTTCTCTGAATCCGAGAGAGATTTTACAAAATCAGGATTTTGAACAAAAACCAGTTCTTCATTTCTATAGTCAATAAATGAATCTAGCAGTACATCATCAGCTAATGATTGTTTTATATTTTCTTTTGTAGCAAGTAAAATTGTACTTTTATCTGCTGGTATTGAAAACAATTCATAGTTGATTTCTTGTAAGATATCTATTTTGGCATATATTGTATCTAACTTGTCTTGTAACCTAGATGTATCCTCATGGTCAGGTCTGCCGATTTGGTCTTCGAGTTCAGTTGCTTTTTCAACTAGTTCTTGATATGCTTTTTTGTTGTTTTCTATATCTGAAATCTTTTTGTTTATTCTGTTTTGGTCATCTGTTGGATTTGCCTCTGCAAAATTCATTATTGAAAATGGCAAAATCATCGCTACAATCAGTGATGCAAACAATATTGTTTTTGTTTTGTTTTTCATGTTATTACTAACCCCTATGTGCCTTCATCATTTAAATATTGATATTGGTTTGCGGTATGCCTTTTCATTATATAAATTTTTAATTTTTTTGCGGTATGTCTTTTTTTTACCGTAATGGATTTATCTGATACGTATCCACCATATTGCATGAAGCCCTCCCACAAGATAGCCCTCATAGTATCAGCAGAGGTTCTCCTTATACTGGCAAGCTTTCTGGTAATCATACACTACGAATCACAGACAAACCTTGCAGGAAACACCGTAAACATAGCAGGAAAGAACAGGTTTCTTGCAGGCGCAGTCCAGATAGAGCTAAACAACGTCTTGTACCGCGGCGTACAGAAACACGGGGACATCCATGCCGCACTCGTAGATTTGGAAAATAACATCGTGCTTTTGAAGGACGGGGGACCCGCAAACGGTGTCAAAATACCTCCGTTGTCTGCAGAGTTTGCAGGCAAATGGGAAAACGTCTCTGATGCGTTTGTTGCATATAGGAATGCCGTGTCCCTAACACTGGAGGAGGGAGACGGCCATCTTGGGACAGTAGTGGTTGCAGGCACCAGACTGGTAGATCTCTCTGATGTACTGACTGGGGATCTTGCAGCAGATATCGAGAAATCCTCTACGCGGTTGATACATCTGCAAATTGCCATGGGTGTTGTAAATGTCACAATACACGTACTCATGATAATGCTCATATGGAGAATCTTCTCCAGGCATACAGATGAGATACTCAAAGCAAGCAAGCTTGCAGTCATTGGCGAGCTGGCAGCTGCTGTGGCCCACGACATGAGAAACCCGCTTGGCGCCATACGCAATTCAGTTGCCCTGATACAGGAGAGCGAAGATCCGAAGACTGTCTTGCAGGAGACAGAAAGGATAAAGCGCTCCGTGTGGCGCATGTCGCACCAGGTTGACGGTGTGATGGCACATGCGCGCTCTGTACCGCTGGTTCTCAGGCCTGCCACCGTGATGGGTGTGATGCGGGAGTGCCTTGATACAGTATTCATACCAGAAAACATCCAACTGTGCCTTCCCAGCGATGACCTTGTCATAAACTGCGATGCAGAGAAGATGGGGTTTGTATTTGCAAACCTGTTGCTCAATGCCACACAGGCTATCGGTGATGCACCAGGTACCATTACCGTGTGGCTGCACAAGGACACAGATCATGCCATGATCTCCTTTGAGAATTCTGGACCTCCAATAAAGGGGGATACAGACAGGGTGTTTGAGCCCCTATACACCACCAAGATGGAGGGGACGGGGCTGGGCCTTACCGGCTGTGCCAACATAGTGCGTCTGCATGGGGGCACCATCAAGGCATCAAACGATCCGGTAACCTTTACAATATACCTTCCCCCCCATGATATGTAATGGCTCTACGCAAGAGGATACTGATAGTCGATGATGACCGCTCCTTTCTTGATACGTTGCATCTTATTCTGTTCAGGGACAAGCATCACGTAATCACTGCTGCCAGCGGACGCGAGGCCATATCTCTATACCCTCAGATCAAACCGGACTTGGTATTTATGGACATACGGATGCCAGACATCGATGGGTACAAGGCATTCATACAGATAAGAAAGCGTGACAGAGATCTCAGAGTCGTATTTACCTCAAGCTACGATATGGACGACACACTGTACGAGGAGATAAGGTCAAGACACAAGGTGGTCAGGATTAAAAAACCCACAGAGCCTGCCGTCATACGGAGGATGATAAGGGAGTATGCAAAGTAGTTCTTCCTCTCCTCACAGTATGTCGACGTTTCTGATATGTTGGGCTCTTTGCAAATAGTATTGCCGCGCCTCCCCGACAAAATTGTTATACCATGATCCAAGCTGCGCATCGCGTCGCATAATCTTTTTGAGCTTGCCTGGGTTTGTGTGCAGCAGATGCGTGTAAAACCAGTACGATATCTGCTCTGCAAGATCCTCTTCTGATATGGACTCAAAGTTTTTCTGATACTTTGTGTGGATATATGACATTAGCTCGTAGAGCGGCGATGTGTCCGTGCCATCAAGGAAGATACTGCTGGCAAGTATGCGCAGGCCGTAGGTGTCAGCACCCAGCACCGACCTTATCTGTCTCCACCTTCCAAACACCATCGGAAGCAATCCGGCATACTGTATGGCCATGACATCTATCTCGGCATTGTCTGGTTCCAGTGCCTCTATGCAATAGAGTATGCCGTGAAGGGAAAGCCGGTACTCGTAGTAGGGCCTGCCTTTTTTAGGATGCGGTGCGGAATCGGCGTACTCTCTTGTGTACTTGGTGCGTACCACCAGCCCAGTCTCCATCAGGCCGGAGCTGCGTTTGCTCCTGTCTGTTCTGCCCACCAGCAGACGCCTGTATGATTTTTCCTGTTCTCTTATTGCGGGAACGCCGCGCATGTGCGTCTGTGCCATCTCCCATGTGGTGCACTTGCCGTGCATGAACAGTATGTGCAGCAAACTGCAGATGTTCTTTTGGTGCTTTGATCTGCGAATGCCTGCATAGCCGTAGAGTTCTCTGGCAACAGGACCCGTATATGTGCGGTATGATGCCAGATTTCCATGGGATGGCACATCCTTCAAAGACATGCCACAAAGTGACACAGGTTAATATATAAAAATATGCCGCATTGGGATCTTGGAAACCCTCAAGAACATCCCTTGCAGGCCAAGCCAGATCATTTTGAACTTGGCTCATCGCGGACTTTTTTTGGTCTTATGGACAAAAAATACAGATAAATGATTTTCGCATATGCCGTACATGCCAAAGAAATTCAGATATACTACATTTACAGTAATGCAAAAGGCAGCCTATCTTTGCTGAGTGAGATTCCACTATACTGCAAAAAATTAAAACGTCATATAAAAAAAGGCATACCGCAAATCAATATCAATATTTAAATAATGAAGACATATAGGGGCTGGTAATAACATGAAAAACATCACAAACAAAACAAAAACAATACTGTTTGCATCCCTGATTGCCGCAATGATATTGCCATTTAGCGGTATGGAAGTTGCAAAAGCAAAGCAGGCAAACGATGAAAAATACACGCCTGAGAACATAAAAAACGCCATGCGAAAAGCAGATAATTATATTACCGAAAACTCGTATGTTTTGAGTTTTGATAAAAAATCTGCAAAGACAACAATGTCTGATCACGAAATCAAAATCATCAAGGATTTTGTTAAAATGCAAAATGATTACGTAGACAAGGTAAAGAAAAACCCAAACATAAAACATTCTTTTGATTCAGAAACAGAAAATAAATTCTCTGAATTAAAGAAGCAAATCAAAGAAAGTAAGAATAAGATCAAATATACAGATTACATATCTGATTGGATTCTTCCTGAGGCATTTGCATGGACTGATGTTTGTGGCGGTTCTTTTGATAACCCACATCCCGAATATATCCGAAAAGAAATCTACTCAATTAGCAGTAAAAGCGCTGCCATATCTATAGTAGAAAATTGGGGATATGTGAGGGTTCCAGAATATGCATCAAGTCCTTCTGAATGGTTTAACTCCAACTCTCTAGATTATGGAAAAGAAATCAGTGCATACAATTGTAATTTCGGAGCATTTAGAGATCAGATTGTTTTAGATAATGATGGCAGATGGGATTTTAACAAGCAAATTAAAGAACCAAATCCTTCATTTCTAGATTATTATTCTCCTGTATGGTGGTGGATTTGGTACACAGGTGTTTGGCACGATGCCGAAATAGGCGAACCTACACAGTGGTAATCAATTCAAAATTTTTTTCTTTTTTTGATGAATAATGACTAACTTTCTTTGGTATTTTTTACCAATACTATTTGGATTTGTAGGCCATGCAATGATTTCAAATTCTTTTGCATATGATGACAAAGATGTTGTCAGAAAAAGCTTCAAACTGGCAATTGGGTCGTCTTGTGTTTGGGGAATTCTGACAATCAGTCATCTTGTTGCACTTGAAATAGATTTTCGGAGCATATAGATTGACTGCATCAGGGGGGAATTCTAGCAATCAGTTATCTTGTTGCAATTGGAATAGGAACAGTTTGATGAGTGTTTTGCTTCAGGTAGATTTTGATTAGCTGATCACCGTAACCTGACGGCAAAGTAGAAGACCATCTGGTTATTTGTGGTTTGGAATAAGACTATTATCCCAAATTACCATCCAAGTAGCAAAGTCCAATACATGGCAACAAAAATTTCACAAAAGGAGATAATATGGAAACTATGAGAGTTGGAATCTGCGTGGAACAGAAAAGTGCTTGTTTTAGATGCGAGCATTTACTTACAAACCACAGTCACCGCAGACAGAAACTCACAAATTGTTCACGGAAAATACAAGTCATGTCAATGTGATGGAACGCTATCCATTGAACAGTAATTATTTTCTTACAGAAATGCCATTGTTTATTGTGTATCAAGTATCAATTCAGGTTCATATGGTTTGGATTATGATGTTTTAAGAGTGTGGATGTTGAAGGCAATACTGTAACATTTGGTTTTTCATCTATTGATAGTATTGAATTTGGTGGTCAGGAAACACATGAAACAATATGATTGATGATTATCCCAAGTTTGATAGTTGTCAATTAGAATTAGTCTATTTTGAAAGAATTAGTTAAGATCCAAGTGACTTAGAAATAAGATCACAAAGTCCTAAAAATTATAATTCTAACTTTTTTAAAATAGGTTTTTGACCTCTCTTTTCCAAGAATGAGTGCAAAAACTGTTCGGTAAGGGACGATGGTAGCAACTAGTTTGCAGATGCCTACCAGTCAAATATTGTATTCCATGGGCTGCCATCATACAGCTCGACTTTGAGATATTCGCCAGAATCTAGTCCAGAGCCGACCAACCTGTCAAATGTGAGATAGTCGGATTGTCTGGATGGTGATCACCGCCAAGATTATCTGACCAGTGGTATATTATATTCCATGAATTTCCATTATACAGTTCTACCTAGAGGCATTCATCTCGATCAAGACTGGAATCCATAAAAAGCAAAAATGACAAAATTGTAGGGCTGTATTGTGTAAGGTAAAGTGGAACAGCAATCTCCATTGTACATATGGAGTCACAGTTGTCAGAGTGAAGCACATTGTTTGATATTTCATGTCTAGGGGCTGTTGGAACTAGTTGAGATGTTTGTTTGACAAAAGATCAAGCATTTGTGACCCAGTCGGTTTAGATCATATACAGGCCAACACCCAAAGTTCTCTTTAATATAACATCTTAATTGCTGTCAAGAAATGAAATTTATCATACGTTGTCCAATAAAGCGACAATTATGATAGATTCAACGTATATTTACAAACTTCAAAACTATGTCACGTAAATTTAACACCTGTATCTGAGCTAGATTTTGAGGCAAAACTATGTCACGTAAATTTAACACCTTTGCTGGATGTGAATTTTGGGAATTTTTGATAATTTTGGAGAAAATTTAGATCACGTAAATTTAACAGTGAAAACTCTATGTCACGTATTCTTAAGTGTCCAAGGAAATGCAGGTATACCACATTTACTGCATCTGTAAAAGGCAGCCTATCTTTGCTGAGTGAGATTTCACTATACTGCAAAAAATTAAAACGTCATATAAAAAAAGGCATACCGCAAATCAATATCAATATTTAAATAATGAAGACACATAGGGGCTGGTAATAACATGAAAAACATCACAAAAAAAAACAAAAACAATACTGTTTGCATCCCTGATTGCCGCAATGATATTGCCATTTAGCGGTATGGAAGTTGCAGAAGCAAAGCAGGCAAACGATGAAAAATACACACCTGAGAACATAAAAAAACGCCATGCGAAAAGCAGATAATTATATTACCGAAAACTCGTATGTTTTAAGTTTTGATAAAAAATCTGCAAAGACAACAATGTCTGATCACGAAATCAAAATCATCAAGGATTTTGTTAAAATGCAAAATGATTACGTAGACAAGGTAAAGAAAAACCCAAACATAAAACATTCTTTTGATTCAGAAACAGAAAATAAATTCTCTGAATTAAAGAAGCAAATCAAAGAAAGTAAGAATAAGATCAAATATACAGATTACATATCTGATTGGATTCTTCCTGAGGCATTTGCATGGACTGATGTTTGTGGCGGTTCTTTTGATAACCCACATCCCGAATATATCCGAAAAGAAATCTACTCAATTAGCAGTAAAAGCGCTGCCATATCTATAGTAGAAAATTGGGGATATGTGAGGGTTCCAGAATATGCATCAAGTCCTTCTGAATGGTTTAACTCCAACTCTCTAGATTATGGAAAAGAAATCTACTCAATTAGCAGTAAAAGCGCTGCCATATCTATAGTAGAAAATTGGGGATATGTGAGGGTTCCAGAATATGCATCAAGTCCTTCTGAATGGTTTAACTCCAACTCTCTAGATTATGGAAAAGAAATCAGTGCATACAATTGTAATTTCAGAGCATTTAGAGATCAGATTGTTTTAGATAATGATGGCAGATGGGATTTTAACAAGCAAATTAAAGAACCAAATCCTTCATTTCTAGATTATTATCCTCCTGTATGGTGGTGGATTTGGTACACAGGTGTTTGGCACGCTGACGAAATAGGCAAACCTACACAGTGGTAATCAATCCGAAATTTTTTTCTTTTTTTGATGAATAATGACTAATTTTCTTTGGTATTTTTTACCAATACTATTTGGATTTGTAGGTCATGCAATGATTTCAAATTCTTTTGCATATGATGACAAAGATGTTGTCAGAAAAAGCTTCAAACTGGCAATTGGGTCGTCTTGTGTTTGGGGAATTCTGACAATCAGTTATCTTGTTGCACTTGAAATAGATTTTCGGTGCATATACTGTTTTTGAAGGGTTGTCAGCCTTGTTTCTGACAATCAGTCATCTTGTTGCACTTGAAATAGATTTTCGGAGCATATAGATTGACTGCATCAGGGGGGGAATTCTAGCAATCAGTTATCTTGTTGCAATTGGAATAGGAACAGACTGATGAGTGTTTTGCCTCAGGCAGATTTTGATTAGCTGATCACCGTAACCTGACGGCAAAGTAGAAGACCAGCTGGTTATTTGTGGTTTGGAATAAGACTATTCCTATCCAAAATTACCATCCAAGTAGCAAAGGCCAAGACATGGCAGCAAAAATTTAACAACAAGAAGACAGTATGAAAACTATGAGAGAGTCAGAATCTGCGTGGAACAGAAAAGTGTCTGTTCTGAATGTGACCATTCACTTACAAACCACATAATCACAGCAGACAGAAACTCGCAAATTCTCAACGGATAATGCAAGTGATGCCAATGTAATGTAACACTCTATAGAGCAGTAATTATTGAAATTGGCTAAATTTAGGCGTAAAAATCATTGATTTTAACAAATAAAATAAAGCAAAGCATACAATAAGAATTAGGCATGAATAAATCTCAGTTTACATGTGATAATTGTGGGGTGGATATTACAGAATACTATCATATTGGTTACAGGGGCAAGCGTGGCAGGTGCCCAAAATGCGGAGTGGATTTTCCATTAGAATAAAGTGAGTGCCATGCCTAGTACAGACAATAAAAACACATCTGATGAAAACAAGGCAGACAGCACAAAACAAAACAATAACAATCTTGTAGATATGCTATTGAGCAAAAGTCCCATGCAAACACTAGATTCTGAAACCATGATTTTGGAGACACAGAAACGTGTTTGGGGCGCACTCAAGAAGGGCTATGAATACTCTGGAACCATTGACGAGTCTGATAAATTTCTGCGGGCAAACGTCTTCTCAAAACTAGACATGGTAGTCCTTTATGTGGACTTGGTCGGTTCAACCACCATGACCTTGGAAATGCCTGAAGAAAAAATTGCAATCATTATAAGCTCATTTGCTCAGGAGATGGCCTCTATGATTATGCGGCACCAGGGCTACGTTTTAAAATTCGTAGGTGATGCTGTAATTGGTTATTTTATTGGAGAGGGAAACGGATTATTTGCAGCAGATCATGCCGTCAACTGTGCAAAGTCCATGATATCCATAATTCAAAAGGGGATTAACCCCATTCTGAATCAGTATGACTATCCCGATTTAATGGTAAAAATCGGCGTTGATTTTGGAAAAAATATCGTGGTAAGATACGGCTCTGATGTCGAGCATTCTCACGTTGATTTAATGGGACCTGCCATGAATATTGCGGCAAAAATTCAAAACATGGCAAAACCCAACCAAATCTTAATTGGAAGTGACGTCTATCAGCGGCTGCACCCAAAGTTTCAAAAAGACTTTACAGAAATAATCTGGAAAAAAGACGAATGGAAATATCGCTCCAGAGTGACAGGTGAAATATACAGCGTGTTTGAATTTAACGGATAATTTTTAATCAATGATCAAACTGTAAATTTATCTGGACATTCCACGTGTTCATAATGATGCTCGGTAAATTTTTCTTGCACTACATAAATTACAATCTTGTGTAGATCCTTTTCCTGAATGTCTTTTTTGCATCTCAGACAGGCTTTCTTTGATTTCACCATCGTATATGCGATCTAAAATACGAATCTATAAGGATCTGCGATCAGCTCAATTTGAGCTAAAACACCTCAGATTTAGCTAAACAGTATATCAAATGACTAAGGCAAGCCACAAATATGGCAAATATTAGAGAAAATTATGGATAATATGACAGATAACCACATGCGGGATCTATATGGATTAAATCCTGGCATCCCACACATGGCATTTCAATTTCCACGACTGCCACCAAGGTTATCCAACCCAATGTTTAAGGTCCATGAAAATCCCATGAAGGAACAATTCTTACGTAATGCTGATACGATTAATCAAAAACTTCAGGGATTCCAGCACATGTATCAGCAGTATGCCGCGGGTCTGCTTACGATGAGTTCTGGAATTATTCCTCCGGGACACCCGCTGTACACACGACAGACCTCAGTGTCTGCACTTCGGACTGAAAATGAAAAATTACTAAAGGAGAACATGGAACTCAAGAAAAAACTAGAGAAAAAGCCCGGTTCAGCATAGTCAGAATCCTTATTACTTTCAAAAATCAGTTTTACTATATGACAAAAACTCCTGCAGACAAATGGAGAGGCATTATAACAAAACACAAAAAACAATGTCAAAAAATTATGGAAATATCTGACAGCATAAGATATGCGGGAATTATCAATGCCTATGGCAGAACCTTGACCGGAATAGTAAGACCCAATCTCAAGCCCCTTTTAAAATCCGAACAAGTAAAAAATGAATTTTTTATAGTTTCAACTCTAATGTCCCTGAGAAAAGATACTGGCAGCACTGTTGGAAAACTCGAACATGTTGTTTTACAGCATCAAAAGGTTTCAATTGTAATCTTACACAAAAATAACATGACATATTACGTCTCAATAAACAGAAAAGAAAAGAATTTAGAGAAAATAATATCTCTAATCAAAAAATCAATCTAAGCTGGGGTAAATCCCTGGTATCCGCCTGTTTGTTGATCCTTGTCATCAAAGCTTGGCTCAAACAAAGATATGAGATAATCGTCTGGATCTAAAATTACCGCATTTTTACCTGCATCCTTCTCGACAATGTCTCGATGAATTGTAACGCCTTTGGATTTTAATTCATCAACTGCTGATTTTACATCCCCCACAAGAAAGCCGATGGTTATTCCGTTTTCAATAGAACTTCCAATGTGCTGTGCTGTTAGTGATGCGGGATGCAAACTCAATAAAGCTCCAGACGTGCCCAGATCCACCCATGACCTTCTCTGACTCTTGATTGGAAGGCCTATGATTTCGTGGTAAAATTGCAGGGATTTGTCTATGTCCTTGACAGCCAAAATTACGTTGCCTACTTTTTTGATGTTCACGTTAATTATACTCAGAGAAGTTCTTCTTTAAATTAATTGTTATTGTACTTCAACCATGGTCTCGGTCCTGTCCACTCCTATGATTTTCTGAATCTGATTTGCCACATCTTTTATTTGTGATAATTCTTCCACATCAATTATTGCAACTGCATCAAACTGCCCACTGGTGGGAAAAGAATCTGCCACGTTTGTAATTTTTCTCAGTCTTGCGGCAATCAATTTTTTAGGGGATTTTACCAAGATTATTGCCCTTACCAACCCAAATTAACCTCCACTTCAATCAGTGTCTCAGTTGTTACGATATCCTTGATTTTTTTAAAATCAATAACCATGCCATTGATCTCATCGATGTTTCCTTGTAAAAGAACGCTGATATCTGCCCTGCCTGCAACAATCATTACCTGTTTTACAATTTTACGCTTTTTCTTTAGAATACTAACAACAAAATCCACTTTTCCAGGCCTAACCGTAATTAGACACAGTGCTCTCATAGATAGTATACGTCATTGGATCGGATAAAGATTCCTAATCAAATGCCTCTTGAGAGCGGGATTCCTCAAGATATGCCCGCCTTTCCTCGTTGACTTTTTCCTGGTCAATCTCAATATCATCATCAACTATGACTATGCCCATGTCTCCAATTGACTCATCCTTTGCTTTTTTGGTCTTTGCCTTGGATTTGGCAGTTTTTGCCTTTGTTTTTTTGGTCTTTGCCTTGGATTTACTGGTCTTTGCAGGTGCTTTTGTGGTCTTTGCAGGTGCTTTTGTGGTCTTTGCAGGTACTTTTTTGGTCTTTGCCTTGGATTTGGCAGTTTTTGCCTTGGATTTACTGGTCTTTGCAGGTGCTTTTTTTGCATCTTTTTTTGCATCTTTCTTTACTGTCTTTTTTTCAGCCATTAATGTCGAAAATCAAGAGGTGGGATAGCTTTTAAAGATTATGCAGAATATGTTTTTACCATGAAATTCATCATGTATATTTTATAGACAGCCCAAAACCAAAATAATTTCTTTTTGTTTGTCTCAACGATCAAAAAATATTGTATAATGGTGGTGCCGAGGGCATGATTTGAACAAGCGACAGCCCGGTCTTCAGCCGAGTGCTCTCCCAGGCTGAGCTACCTCGGCACTTAGAAAAAATTAATCTAGTTGAGGAATTAAAGTTTGTCTTTTTCATATTGATGGAATCACACGCCAAATTTGATCTAAAAATAAGCAGATCAGCGGCATTTGGACATTCTCAGGATATCCGTCTTTTCTTGACAGGATCTTATTTGTCACTATTTACAAATCACTTTTGCAATGTATTTCAGACTGTTCAGGCAGTGATACGCTCTGATGCAGATAACCATCATCCCTGCATCTTATGTAAAACCCCTAGGCATAACAACCAAATTTTCTTAATTTCAGATTCGGCCAAGCTGATACTGCCTTCTCCTTTGTGCTATGCTCCTTTGCTTTGAATCCAAACCAGCGTCAGATATTCAAGTTTTTGATCACAAAATACATGGTTTCAAGGAGTAATCTAATCCCAGAAATCAAAAAGGGTTTTCCAACCATTAGAAAATCAAATGATTATGCAGAATTGATTTTGACGGGAATAACTTAAAGGATTTTAACATGGGTTATCTGGGAAAAGACGTGAATTCTTTGAACTCTGGAAAAATAAAGGATCATATAATTAGCAGAGCAGTATGATGGCAATCAAGAGGGATTGATCGACAGATGGTTAAAACATTAAAACATACTATAGTTGACGATAAACAATTGAATGTCACAAAAATAAAAAAAACATCCATGAATGGATTTGGTGGAACTAGTAGAATAAACCACGATTCAAGCAGGTTCTATGATAGAAAACTATTTGATTCAAAAGAAAAAAAAGACCAACAAACAGAAAAAGAAAACAAATTAGGCAAATATCTTGACAGCGTACTATGTAAAAACAGTGAAAATCTAAAATGTATACCGGATTCGAGTGTTCATTTGATGGTCACTTCGCCCCCTTACAATGTAGGCAAGGATTATGATCAGGACTTGAATCTAATCGAATATGTCAAAATGCTAGATAACGTATTTGCAGAAACTTACAGGATATTAATCAATGGCGGTAGAGTTTGTATCAACATAGCAAATGTAGGACGTAAACCGTACGTTCCGTATCACAAATTCATTATTGATTCAATGCTAAGAAATGGATTTCTGATGCGAGGCGAGGTGATTTGGGAAAAAGGAGCTTCTGCCGGAAGTTCTACTGCCTGGGGCTCTTGGCTATCAGCTTCAAATCCTGTTTTAAGGGATACACATGAGTACATACTTGTGTTTTCCAAGGGAAAATACAACCGCGTAAAAAAGAAAAGCACCATAACACGTGATGAATTTTTAGAGTACACAAAAAGTGTTTGGTCATTTAAAACAGAACAGGCAAAAAAAATCAAGCATCCTGCACCATTCCCCATAGAGTTACCCTATCGATGTATTCAGTTGTACACGTTCAAAAACGATGTAATCTTTGATCCTTTTTGTGGGTCCGGCTCATCAGCTATAGCTGCAATATTATCAGATCGTCATTATGTTATGGTAGACAACAATTCAAAATACACAAAGGTGGCAAAAGATAGAATCAAATCGTTTAATAAGAACATTCAAGATTCCCAATAGCCCTCCCATTTCTTGTAAATATCAATATCTTTGCCATCCTCTCTTATCCAGTCTATCGGGATTTTTTTAGTCTCTGAATCTTCTACCATTAGTCTGATGGCTTCTTTTGAATACTCAACGCCCCGAGGATTTGTATTTTTTGGAGGTTTCTTAAAGTAATCATTCTCTCCTAGATTGTTAAAAATTTTATTTTGTACTGCTTGGGGAATATAGAAGAATCCGCCATCACTTGAGTTCCATACGATTTGAATAAATATCATATCGGCAGTAGGGGTGTAAGAATCCACAAACGAGTCGATTTTATTCCAATCAACCGTCCAGATAACCTTTATTCCAGAAAAGGTATTTCCTGTTATGGTCTTTATTGATATTCTTGTATCTAACACAATAACATCGATTTCCTTTTCTGTAATTGGCATGTCCGTAGAGATATTGGGTTTTCCAAAATAATGACGCAGTAATGCAATTATGATTCTTTCTCGCACTGAACCTATTTCCATTCCTAATTTGCCACCTCTTAATGCTTCAGCTTCGGCCATGACGAATAACTTTGGTAATTTTGTGTTTATTTTTTTAACAATATCCAAATCTGTAAAAAGATCCCCTATTTCCAATATCTAACCACAGTTTAGAGATTATATAAGATACGTTAATGCTTTGTGTTGTGATGGAGTATACGCAAACCACTGGCATATCAGAATCCCAAAGGCGGCATATCCACGTTGAAAGACAGCTAGAGAAAACATGCTTTCTCTACTCAAAAGTCCGATTGACGGTTATGTTGGTAATAAGGCGGTTAATTTGGAACTTGGCAAAGTAGGAAGGATTTGATCCGGTCAACTAGGTGTTAAATCCAAATTTGCAACAGGCGATATTTTTTGCGTTAAGAAATTAGGTCATTTGCTTTATTCAATCACGCAGGTTAACAAGCCAAATTTTTCCAATATGACCAGATTTAGATGACGGCACTTGACACGGATAAGAAGGCGGCACTAACTTAGCAGACCCTGATTTTGAGCCTGTCTATTTTTATAGCAAATTAAAAAATTTTGGCATGCTATGCGATTAGCTGATCTTCCATGGCACATCTTTTATGTTTTTTCGTTTATTGACTAGTCTGCCAATCACAAACAGTAAATCCGACAACCGGTTAAGATATTTTATGCAGTTTGAATTGATTTCATCTTTTTCACTTAATTGGACAACTTGGGTTTCTGCACGTCTTACAACGGTTCGTGCGTGGTGTATTTGAGCTGCTGCACTATTGCCTCCTGGCAAAACAAAGTTTGTTAGTGGCGGCAACTCTGACTCAAGCAGATCAATATCTTTTTCCAAGGATTCAATCATCCCCAATGAAACCCTGTTTTTTACATCATTTAGATTTGGATTTGAGAGATCAGCTCCTACCAAAAAAAGCTCATTTTGAATTCTTGTTAAAATTTGAGTGATGTCTCCATCCAAAGTATTTGCAAGCGCAATCCCTATGGAAGCATTTGCCTCATCTACCGTGCCATATGAGATAATTCTTGTATGAGATTTTGATATCCTGTAATTTCCTTGCAGTCCTGTATTTCCATCATCCCCTGTTTTTGTGTATATCTTCACAAGTTTGTTACTTTGAGATAATTATTATGTTATTCGCAGTCATTTTGTATTAAAATTCATTAGGAGAAAAGACTGCAATATACACATGACGATCTCTGATTTCTTCAGAATAGCTGCAAAGCTAAAAAAAGTTCAAAGACAGGGATGGGTCGACAAGCTATCTGTGGATGTGCCCGAATCCGTTGCAGACCACACTTACGTCATGGCAATAATGGGCATGGTAATATCTGATCTTGAAAATTATAATTCTGAAAAAATCCTCAAAATGATTTTGCTGCATGACTTGGCCGAATCCCTCGTTGGAGATTATACCCCGGAGCAAATCACGGCAGAAAAAAAGAGGGAATTGGAAAACAGTGCATTTGAGGACATACTGCAAAATTTGCCTCAACGCATACAGGCTGCTTATCTGAAATTATGGCAAGAGTATCAAGAAAACAGTTCTTTTGAATCACAGCTAGTACATCAAGTTGACAAGTTGGAAATGGCACTTCAGGCCAAGTTATATGAAAGGGAAGGATATTCTAAGGAAAAAACAAATTTATTTTCAAAGTCGGCAGAAAGCAGCATTACAAATACTAAATTAAAAGAGCTGTTTGGACAAATTATGGATAAATGATGCTATGGCCCAGGATGAAAAGGATCAGTTAATTGATGCGCAAAAACAGGTAATTGGAATACTGTTTGAAGTTGTGAAAAGATTACAAGCAAACAACAATTTGGATGAGGAATATTTTAAGATCATTACAAAGGAAGCTAAGAACCATGATCGTATTGAAAGAATATTAAGTAAGAGAACTGAAAATGCAAAAATTGTCAGTACGCTGTTAGAGAAATTGGAAACCTAGCTTCCGCAGCCGCAATCATCATCGGAAATTATTCGCAAGTGTGCTGTTTGCTGATGCTTGTCTTGAATGTAGCTTGCCAGGTTTGTAATTCGTATTCTCGGCTCCCTAAAGGACCAGCTCCCCTCATTTTCAAACCAAAATTCAATTTCATCCAGATCATATCTTTCGTTATTTTCTACAAGATTTCTAAAGATTGTTTTGATATCCTCCTGTTCTGATTCAGACAGCTTGGATTTGTCCTCAACCATGGTGGTGATTTCATTTAGTTTGATTATGACATTGTTTGTTAGGGGCACTGACTAGATTAGCTTGAAATTCTATAACAATCTTTTGAAGTGAAATTGTTTTTATAATGATTTGAATATTTGCCAGCTATGCAATATTTTCAGGCTTTAAAACTAGGCCAAAAAAGAGTTGCAGAGTCCAGGGAATATCTAAACAGGATAACTGATGGAAAAGCCATGCCTGCTTTGGCCCTAGTAGACACAAAATCCAATGTATGGGAGCCTGTAGGCCAAGAAAACCTGTATGCCTTTGTTGATGAATCCGCAGGATTTGTTCTGACAGATACTAGCGGATATATCCTTGCACTAGTTGATAAGACAGGGTCTTCAAAGACCATAGTCCAAGGTGTAACCAGGCAACAAAAGGAGGCATGGGAGAAAATATTCCAAAATGACAAAATTGCAAAATTTGAAGGCAAAGTAATTTTACCCGTATGACCTCAAAATAAAACGTAAAACTTTAGTTATGATATGGCATAGGATAACAAATGAGCAGGTTTTCCCAAGAGATTGAGGTTAACGGTCACCTGATTGATTCCTCAATTTTAACAAAAATATTTGATAAAATCATGGATTTGCAAGGGGAATTTCAAGTACAGGAAATTGACATTGGCAAAATGAAGCAGGATCAGTCATTTGCAAGATTGCTAATTTCAGGCAAAAATCAAAAGCATTTGAATGAAATTCTAGAAACTGTTTACCGTCTGGGTGCTGTCTCTAAGATTCAAAAGGAGATTACTCTGAAGAAATCCCCTAAAAACTATGTGATGCCTGATAATTTTTACAGCACTACTAACAATCACACAAATGTTTTTCATAAGGGGCAATGGATCTCAGTTGAAAATATGATGATGGATAAATGTATCATGGTAAAAGGAAGACGAGCATTTTGTGTTCCTGTCAGGGATGTCAGAAAAGGTGATCAGATAATTGTTGGAGAGGAGGGCATTAAGATTATTCCTCCTGAACGCCCAAGGGAAGGCGTCAATGTATTTGAATTTATGGGAAGTTCAAGTTCCAGTGAACGCCCAACCCAACACATAGCTAAAAAGGTTGCAGATGATATTTACAACACCAAAAAGAAGGGCGGAAAAATAGTCATTGTTGGAGGTCCTGCAATAGTTCATACCGGAGCAGATGATGCAGTATCAGAACTAATCAGATCCGGATATGTTGATGGGGTACTGGCAGGCAATGCCCTTGCAGTTCACGACATAGAATATGCCACACTAGGGACATCCTTGGGGATGAATGTTCATGATGCGACATTGGCATTTCACGGGCATCGAAACCATATGGATACCATCAATGCAGTCTTTAAGGCAGGTTCAATTTCCAACATGGTAAAAACTAAAAAATTAACAAAAGGAATAATGTACGAGTGCGTAAAAAATGACGTTCCATTTGTTTTGGCAGGCTCTATCAGGGATGATGGTCCACTGCCTGATGTCATTACCGATGTCGCACAAGCTCAGCGTGAATATAAAAGGGTCCTAAAGGACGCCAGCATGGTAATTATGATTTCAACCATGTTGCACTCTATTGCAACAGGAAATATGCTTCCTGCAAATGTCAAGGTGATCGTCGTAGACATTAGTCAGCCAACAGTTACAAAACTAATGGATCGTGGAACTTGGCAAGCGTTGGGAATAGTCTCTGATGTCGGGGCGTTTTTGCCAATGGTAGCTCAAGAGATTAAGAAAAAAAAGAGATAATCACGAGTCAATCTCAGATAGCAATCGCATGCCTTCCAAGTCAAGTTTTGCTTACATGGGTGTGACGTAATGTACTGTTTTAGATGTTGCAGGCGGTTCTGGCAAATTTTGATTATCTGATCACTGGAATTTAACAGTAAATTGTCAGAGATAATTTTCTTGACAATTATCTTATTCTGAATTGAATATCGTATCTCAAGTCTTCCCTGGTTTGTATCGAGTTCCCTGAACCGTGAGTAAAGCCTGCCTGAATCAGAGCCCCTCTTGAACCGAATTACTCCTGTTTATGATATGTTGATAAACCATCATGTGTCTTGGAATATTATGTCGACTCCAAGACGAGATCATATCAAGGAAGGAATTACCGTTTTAATAGAAACAAAAGAGAATCAAGGTACTGGAAAATTAACACAGGGGACCGTATCTGAAATTCTTACCTCCAGTCAAGTACATCCTCATGGGATAAAGGTCAGGTTAAAAGACGGCCAAGTGGGTCGTGTAAAGCAAATCGCTGGAGAAAGCAAGGATGAACCAGATACACAAGAATCAGTGGATTAGGAGAAAAAAGAGATACCTGAAACAAAAGACCAACACAATGAATTCAAGGAATCTATCAAAGGATAAAAACATGGAACGTATAGACGATAAGATCATAATTGATGGGATAAAACACAAAGCACAAGAAAGATTTGCCATAGCCGTGCGTTCTTTTGGTAATTCATCTGATGGATGTTTTGTAGGTGTGCCTGTTACGCTAACGGCTTACGTTTAACGGAATTGTAATAGATTGTTTAAATGGTATTACTGTTTATGTATATTGTCCGTACTCGAACCCTCTAGGTCTGCTTTTGCAGGCGAACTAGGGGCTGATGTGTGTGCGAGGCAATTTATCTTAATTCTTTGAGAATTTTTGTGTTAATTTTTTTCTACTTTGCCTATCCCAATAGATTCTTTATGTATCTGCCCTGTTTATTCAACCAGGCTACTGTATCGACAATTTCGTGAATATTTTTAGGATCAAAAGTGCAACTGACATCCCTTACAAATCCTTTACTGTCACTATCACATCGAAAGAAAATATCATCTAGTTCATAATTGTGTGTTAATGGAAATTTTTCAATGCGTTCTTGTATTGAATATAATAATTGGCCGTGTTGTAACTGATATATTTTTCCAGTAGGAATACTTTTTTGTTTAATCTTTCGCGTGTTTGTGATCTTTTTCATATTTTTGTTTATTTTAACACAAAATGCAATGTTATTTTTATCATCAAATTCTATTTTAGATAGACTCTCATCTTGTTGGATTATACATAGAGTACTCATGTGAATTTTCTTTGACCCTAATCTTTTGTACATGTGTTCTATATTCTCGTCTATTCCAATAACGATTGATATAAATGCAAAATTAGATTCTTGCTCATATGAAATATCAATTGGACCTATCATATACTATCTCAATAATTTGGAGATGAGTGCATCCAGTAAAGATGTTAAATTTATGTGATCTGAATTTTCTGTAAAATTATCAAAAACCCTCAAAGTCACATCCAGTAAATGTGTTAAATTTACGTGAAACAGTTTTGTCTCAAAACTATCGAAATTTACATCCAGTAATGATGAAAAGATTTAATCAAGAAGAAAACATGATAAAAATCTGAGAGAGGAACTCCAAGAATTTATGTTCGAACTATGAATGCTAAAATCGCATGGAATACTTGACAAGAAAAATAAAGTCAAAATAAACGATGATTTTCTGTATGTTATAAAAGACTGCAAATACTATGATAATTAAAAACAAGTGCATTCCAACAAATGAGTGTCAAATTTGTGAACTCTTAATTAATGCTGTAACGCAAGATCTCAAGGAACATCTAAAGAAAAGATCTGATTATCCTGATGTGGGACTCATACAGACATTCTTATGAACAACAGATCACATCTTAATACGATCTGTCTTATATCTGAATTTGAACCAAAGCGTCCGGATGTCGCCAACCTTTCAAAGTATGTTCTACCTTCAATAAGGAGTGTCAATCTACATGTCAAGGCATTTTTTATAACAAGGTGTCACGACATGATTCTAAATATAACAAAATATTTTGTCATACAAGAGCAATAAGAGGTTGTCCATGTATAACAGATTGACAGTAGGTAAGATCTGGAAAACATATCAAATTCGAATCTGATTTCTTGATTGACTGATGTAATTGCTAGTTTCATTTAAGATGTAATTATACTCTGATTTCTCCTGACATTAGTTTTGGCAGTAAGATATTACGTAGTTTTGTAAGAGACGTAATTTTTTTTTCATTAACAAACCTATTCTCAAATAACGGTTTTATTTTATTATGAAATATATCTAGAATTGATGAAGGAGGAATAACAATTAATAATTGTCTAAAATCACCTCTACTAATTTCTAAAAAAGTACTACCATTTGCATGATTGATAAATTCATCAATTCTACTAACAAAATTAAGAAATAGGTAATACAGATGATTTGGATTATTTGGTCTCATTACAATGAATCCTTGATTTGTAGCTAGTGGTATTCGATTAATAGTAAATGCGCCTATAGTAGCTCTCGACGTCATGAAAATTGAATTTTCAGGATGTAATTGTGATGAACAATTTTTTAATCCTAATTCAGTGATTTTTCTTTCAGAAGATGTACAAAATAATCTATCTGAATTAGTAAGATCTCGTGGAACAAGCCAATGAATGCATCCATTCCAATAATCTTGATTTGTGGTAGATGGTGTACCTCCTCCAAATGTATTACATATACTACCAATTTTAACTACTTTCCATCCTTTTGGAATTTTACCCAGCTCCGAATCCTCAAACTCGGTTATCCCGTCATAGTCAACAAACCATGATTTGAAGACTGTCTGGGCGATTTGTTCGAGGATTTTGTTCTGTTTTGAAGATTTTTAATTTTTGAATCAATATTTAAGATGATTTTTGCAATCAACTGTTGTTCAGAAATTGAGGGTAAAGGAATAGAAAGTTGTATAATATCACGTTGATAAAGATGAGGAATGACAGAACCTTCAATTCTACTTTCTACTAATTTGCTAAAAAATTGAGAATTAAAATACAAGTAAAGGAAACGCTGATCTAGTTTTTCAGAAATACTTCGGATTAAAAATATTCCAGAAGCTAAAGTAGCAGATTCACGAATGTTTTCAATATAAGCTGTTTTACCAATTGTGCCATCTTTGGTCATTAGAATATCTTCTTCTTTAACAGATATTTCCGGTGATTCATCATATCTCCATTTAGGAACTCGTAAACACTGATTCCAATTTACTTTATTATTTTTTATTTGAGGACCGTTGATAATGATTATTCCTTCTTTTCCAAATTCAGATTTTTTTAATCCCTTCCAACCTATTCTGCCTTTGATAAAAAGTAATTCTTCCAATTTTTTTACTTCCCAATCTGTAGGGATTTTACCAATTTCAGTTTCTTTAAACTCTCGAATAGTTTTAGATTTCAAAACCAATCCCCTTCAAATTTCTACGAATTTCTTTATCTAATTTCTTAGATTCTTCTGAAAGTTTTGCATATTCAGTAGTCAATCGTTTCATTTTATCTTCAAATGGCTCTCCGTCATCTTCAATCTCTTCTGCACCAACATATCTGCCCGGAGTTAGAACAAAATTGTTTTTCTCAATGTCTGAAATTTTTACTGCCTTACAATAACCTGCTTTATCTTTGTATTTTGGATGTCCCTTCTCTCCGATAAATGAACGATAAGTGCCAGCAATCTTTTGAATCTGTTCTTCGGATAATTCATTGTGTGCCCTGTCAACAGGGGTAAAAATCTTTCTTGCATCAATGAATAGAGTTTCGCCATTTCTTTTTCTTGATTTTTTATCATCTTTATTTTTTGAGATAAACCAAAGGCATGCAGGAATTGTGACTGTGTAAAACAGATTGGTTGGTAATGCAATCATACAATCAATCAAATCATCTTTTACTAGTTTTTCTCTAATGTCTCCTTCTTTTCCACCTGCACTCATTGAACCATTGGCTAATACCAATCCAAGCTTGCCATCTTTTTCATCCAGATGATGAATCATATGAGACATGAATGCATAGTTTCCACCTGGTTTTCCATTACTAGGCATCCCGTACTTTGCAAATCTTGCATCATTGGCTAATTTTTCATGTCCCCATTCTCCCATGTTAAATGGCGGATTAGCCAAGATACGGTTTGCCTTTACTTTTTCAAATGGATGGTCCAGTAAACAGTCTGCATTTTTGATATTTTTTGCCTCAATTCCCCTCATTGTGAGATTCATTTTTGCAATTCGCCAAATGTCTTGTTGAGAATCTACTCCATAAATTGAAGTTCCCTTTTTGCTTTTGTCTTTGTGTGCATCCTGAAACTTTTTGCTTTGCACAAACATTCCGCCTGAACCACATGTTGGATCATAGATGATTCCCTCATATGGCTCAATAATCTCAACTAGCAACTGCACAATGGATTCTGGTGTGAAAAATTCTCCACCCTTTTGACCAATCTTTTTGTGAAAGTTTCTCAAGAAATATTCATAGATTTGCCCAAAGTGATCTTTAGAAATTTCGTCAGTGGGTATCGTATCAAATGTTTCAATTAATTGCTGTAAACTATCATTTGGAATGCCAGAGCCTGCAAAAACCTTAGGCAGCACATTTTCCAAGTCAGGATTGTCGTTTTCTATCTCCTGAATCATCTCATCAATTTTTATTGCCAGGTTTTTCTCACTTGATGCCATTTTTGTCAAGTCATTCCAGTTATCTCCTTCTTTGAGGTAAAAGACACCCTTTGCTGTGTACTGATCCTTTAGATTTAGCAGATATTTTCTTTCTTTCTCTGATAAATCCTTGGTTTCCTTTTCAATTTCTGCCCGTCTTTTATCATATCTGTTTGAAATGAATTTTAGAAATAGTAAACCTAATGCAATGTCTTTGTATGAAGTTGGAGATACCTTTCCTCTTAATAGTTCTGCTGTATCCCAAAGTTTGTCTTCAAGTGTCTGATCTTGTTTTTTTATTGCCATCTCTTTATTGCATATTTTACCCTTTGAAATATCCTACTGTTACCATGATTAGTTTTGGCATATCAAATTTTATCCAATAACAAACCATCATATCTATATTATAATCATTATGGTTGTTGAAACAAATGTGAATTAAATATCAAGTAATACAGTTCCCATATCTAATCATATATTGTGAGAATATCAATATAAAAAATAACAACAGATCCAACAATAATTGATATGATCACTTGTTTTGCCAGTGTATTTTTTATTCAAAGATTCAGAGTCTGACATGACTTGAAAAAACTTGCAGGCACACCAAATTATACAAATATGTCTTTTGATGATTTTTGTAAACTTGAATCTGTAAAATATTGGAGACAGCAGTTGAGTGGTACCAATACAAAAAACATAAAGGGTAAATCACGACATGGCGGTACAAGGGATGCATACACATATGGATTATTGGGATTTCACAAGTGGCTTTTAAACAAGGAATTTCAGTTTGTTGTACCGATACAAGTAGATACAAACATCTTGCAACAGCATAAAACCATTACACAACTTGCAGGAATAGAACATTTGCTTGAGCTCAGCAGAAAAGACTATGCCAACAAGGCAGATTTTGCACACTTGATCAAGAAATACCTGGCAGAAATGTTATCTGTAAGAAAACAATCCACTACAAAAATTGCCATGTATTCCATCAGATCATTTTTTAGGGAAAATGAGTCCGACATTACGTTTCAATTCAAACACAGAATCAACAGAAATGAGAAAAAACATCATGATCAATTGTTTACCATTGAAGATCTTTGGGGAATTCTAACCGTCAATGACATACAGCCAATAGAGAAAGCTGTACTTTTGTGCAAGTTTCAGAGAGGACTAGATAGTTCAACACTGGTAGACAGATTTAATTTTGAGGTATGGGAGTGCCTTCTCAAGCATTTTAGATCTGAGAATCCCGAATCATGGAATTTGAATAACACACCGATTCCTATTCCACTTGTCAGGGTAAAGACAGGATTCATGCATACGGGATTTCTTGATGTTGATGCAGTTGTAGCAATAACTGAATATCTAAAGACAAGACAGGATAAACCCAAAATTGACAATGCGTTGTTTGTAGATACGGAGGGAAATCCAATCACAGTTAACTGGATATACAAAAGATTTCGCAAGTTGGCTGCAAGATCCAAACTACAAAACCATGTGCCAAACCTTCAGACCAAAAATCAATACAGATTACATCGAATGCGAGATCTTCTCAAATCAACACTTATTGATTCAGGATGCAGGCCAGATGTTGCAGATCACATAATAGGACACAGTCCAAAGGATAGTTACGAAAAACAATTTGTATTATATCCTGAATCAAGCATCCACGAATTCTCAAAAGCATCTGAGAGAATAAATCTCCTTACAGGCTCTACCAACTATTCATGTAAGAAACATTCTACCACACAGAATAACAAGACTGTAAATGACAAACCATGTAATTTGACATTCATTGAACGTTCAGTATGTAGCATTCAAAAAGATATGAACCAGCATCAAAGCCACCTCTTACGACTAGAAAACATTCTTTATACCATTTTATCTGTACTAGAAAATACAAAAATAAAAACAACTCAAACTTAAATTATGATTGAATCTGATCCAATATGTAAATCAAAATGTCCCCATCAGAACTAAATGAGATTGAATTAGTTGAACTACCAGCTCATAAGACATTCGAAGAGTTGGGTTACGAAATATTGGAAGGAACTGATCTAAACAATGAGCGAAAAAACTACAGTGACGTTCTCTTACTAGACCGGTTAGGCACAAAAATCCGTCAATTAAACCCAAATTTACCTGAAACTGTCTACACAACTGCAATAAACCAGGTAAAATCACTGACAAATCCAACTACGATAGAAAACAATCGAGAGTTTCACCAAATGCTGCTTGCAGGTGTCAAGGTGCCATATCAATCAGAGGGTCAGACCAGATACTATGCCATAAAACTAGTAGACTTTGAGGTTCCAGAAAACAATGACTTTTTGGCAGTTAGGCAACTAATCATTAAGCAACATGAACAAAGACGGACAGATCACATTATATTTGTAAATGGGTTGCCTTTGGTTCTTTTAGAGTACAAAGATCCAACAAACTCATCAACTGATATTGTTTCAGCATACAAGCAACTGGGAATTACTAACTATCAAAAATTTATCCCTCGTCTATTCAACTATGTTTCATTTTTGATAATCAGCGATAGAATATATGCAAGATATGGAACAATGACTGCGCCCTTTGAAAGATTTTCAGATTGGAATGACCCTGAAGATCCTGACAAGACAGTTGCAAACAGATTAGAGATGATGCAACATCTAATGTTAACCAAAGAATCATTATTGGAAATAATTCAAAACTACACTGAATACGAATCAGATGGAAGTAAAACAATTAAAAAAATTGCACAACAACACCAGTACACCGGAGTTAAGGCAGCAGTTAAACGAACATTAGAAGTTTATCCACAAAGTGGAGATAATAAAATTGGTGTTATCTGGCATACAACAGGCAGTGGTAAATCACTAACAATGATTTTGTATACAAATATTGTTTCTCAAATAAAACAATTGGAAAATCCAACCTTTGTAATCCTAACTGATAGAAAGGATTTGGATGGCCAGCTGGGAAATTTCTTCAAGGTTGCAGGATTTCCATATCCAAAACCAAAGACTGCAATGTTGGAAGCTGATTCCATAGTTGATTTAAGAGAAAAGTTGGCAGTTCCGGCTGGAAAGATAATATTTACAACAATTCAGAAATTCCAAACAACACAAGACGAAAAAGAAGGGATGGTAAAATATCCATTAATTTCTGAGAGGAGAAACATCATCATAATAGCTGATGAGGCACACCGCTCACAGTACAAGACCATGGCTCAAAACCTGCAAAGAGCACTTCCAAATGCGCTTAAAATTGGCTTCACAGGCACGCCAATTGAGAAAGAAGACAAGTCAACTACGCACGTATTTGGAGATGTTCTCTCTGCCTACAGAATTAGCGATGCAGTACGAGACAGGGCCACTGTAGAAATTACCTGTCAAAGCAGACTAGTCCAACTCCACTTGCAAAACAAAATGATTGGTGCTGATTTTAATAAGATTACAGAAGATTTAGATCCTGATGTAATAGAGTCCCTTTCAAAAAAATGGTCCGAGCTAAAAACAATGCTGGAGGATCCTGACAGACTAGAGGTAATTGCAAAAGACTTGGTTTGTCACTTTAAAGAAAAACAAAAAACACTCAAAGGAAAGGCCATGCTTGCAACATCAACAAAACTAGCAGCTGCTCGATATGCTGATTTAATTTCTCAAATTCCTGATGCTCCAAAATGTACTTGTGTGATTTCCGGGTTAGCAAAACCACTTGCAGATGATGCATCTGAAGAAAAAAAGAATAGAGAACAAACAGTATCAAAACATTACAAATCAAAATCTGAAATGGAAGAATTGGTAAGAGAGTTCAAAGATGAAAACAGTGATTTGGAATTACTAATTGTTTGTGACATGTATCTGACAGGATTTGATGCACCTGTAATACATACAATGTATGTGGACAAACTACTACGGGACCATAACCTAATCCAGGCAATATCCCGTGTCAACCGCGTTCACAAGGACAAACCACGTGGAATGATTATTGACTATATTGGAATTACTGATGATTTAAAATCTGCGTTTCGATCATATAATGAATCCGATGTTAGGGGCGCAATGATACCAACTGAGGAGATTGTTTTGTACATGCAAAAGAAGCACTTGGAATTATGTAGCTTTTTTACTGTAGATATTGGGGTTGACAAACCGTATTCACAGAGAAGACAAGGCTCATACCTTGATGATGCAATAGAAGAAATTCTAGATGATCAAGAAGTTCGAAAGCAATTCATAAAAAATGTTGCAGAACTGACCAAAGCATATGCTGTGTGTACGCCACATCCGGCATGCCAGGAAGTAGAAGATGATTTGAGATTCTTCCAGCTAATGCGTAGAATCATGTCAAAATCAGTCGCAGGAATACTTTACACACCTCCTGAAAAGGAAGATGCAATCCGGGATTTGGTGGAAGAGGCAATTGATGCTGATGAGAATATTCGATTTTATGACATCAAGTACGATGATGAAAAAATTGATCTAAACAAGGAATACATGGAAAAGATAAAGAAATTTTCCCAAAAAAATCTCAAGATGGAATTGGCATACAAGTTACTTGATGATGCAATTAAGGCGCGACTAAAAGGGAATATCTCAAAACAAAAGACTTTCCAGGAAAGAATTGAAAAGACATTATCAAGGTATCATGGAAAATTTGAAGATTTTGACACACTATATCCAGAATTTGAAAAGGTAGCATCTGATATTACTGATGAGTCAAAAAGAACGGATGAACTAGAAATGACTAATGAGGAAATTGCATTTTATGATATCATTAGGATGGGCAGAGAATATCTGGAAAATGACATCGATGCACGAAAGATTGCAATAGATGTTGTTGATTATCTGAAGAAAAATCTAAAGATTGATTGGTTAAATCAAGAACAAGTCAAAGCCGAAATTCGAGTTGGAGTAACTAAAATATTAATAAAAGAAGATTTCCCAACTGACGAGATTGAAAAAGTGATTCCTGTGATTATGCAACAGACGGAAAATAATTATCAAGAGGTTGGATTTGACAGTTAAACCGATTCAAGAATTAAACAGTAAGAAACTTTCTGAAATGTGTAAAATAATTTTAAGTGGCACACCAAAAACATCAGTACCAGAATATTGGAACGGAAATATCAAATGGATAACTCCAACAGATATCACAAAAATTAATGGTAGGTATATTTATGATACCGAAAGAAAAATAACATCAGAAGGAATTAGCAATAGTTCTGCAAAAGTACTAAAAAAGCATACTATTATTATCTCATCTAGGGGAACTGTTGGATCATTATGCATCCTTCCATCAGAAATGAGTTGTAACCAATCATGTTATGCTTTAGAAGTTTTTCCTAAATCCGTCAGACCTCTTTACTTATTTTATATTTTAAAAAATCTGAAAAATAAGTATACCCAAATTTCCAATGGAACTGTATTTGATACAATTACTATGTCAACCTTTGATGAAATTAAAATCCATTTACCTCCTTTAGATAAACAAGACAAAATTATTGCTAAATTAGATGCACTTGACACGACAATAGAAAACCTTCAAAAACAGAACAAAATCCTCGAACAAATCGCCCAGACAGTCTTCAAATCATGGTTTGTTGACTTGTTTGCATAGTCTTCAAATCATGGTTTGTTGACTATGAATTTCCAAATGAAAAAGATAATCCATACAAATCATCAGGAGGAAAGATGGTTTACAATGAAGAATTAGGGATAGAAATACCTGAGGGCTGGGAAGTAAAGAAATTAAAAGAAGTTGTAAAAAATTTTGATTCTAAACGAATTCCCTTATCAAGTATTGAAAGACTTGCCAAAAAAGGATGTTATCCCTATTATGGTGCAACTAAGATCTTAGATTATGTTGATGATTTTATTTTTGATGGGACTTATGTTTTGATGGGTGAGGACGGTTCAGTCATCGATGAGAAAGGGCATCCAATTTTACAATATGTTTGGGAAAAATTCTGGGTAAACAATCATGCTCATGTTTTGAAAGGGAAAAAAATATCTAATGAATTATTGTATGTTTATCTAAAAAATACGAATGTAAATCATATTGTAACGGGAGCGGTACAGCCAAAAATAAATCAAAATAATATGTATAATCTGAAGTTTGTACTTCCTAAGCAAAAAACTCAGTCACAATTAGAAAATATTCTCAAGATATTATTTAAAGAAATAAAAAATAATTATAAACAGATATCTAATCTGATGCAAATTCGAGATTCGCTTTTACCAAAATTAATGTCAGGAGAAATAAGAATTTTATAAAAGGAATAAGACAAAATAATAATCCACAAATTAGATACTGAAAAAATCATATTTCTGCTAACAGAACTTTATTAGTAATAAAATTAAAGAACTAATTTGATGAGAGAATCCACATCTCTTTGCTGATGTTCAACTTTAAATCCAAATCATACTGTACATGCGTTACATCTAGATGATTTCATGTGATATAGAAAAGACAACATTTGATTAGTTTAGAAACTAAAATAGCATAATTTTATAACTGCTAAAAATTAATGTGAAGGTTAGTAAATACAGAATTAATCTTTTTCATGTTTCATAAAACTATTCAGTTTTTGTAACAACTCAAATGATGAAGTGTTTGTCTCTTTTACAGATTTTGCACCTACAATCACTATCTTTCCTGAGGCAAACACAAGAAAACTACAACTATCTAGCCCCTTCACAATAAGTGCAGGAAAAGTTTCAGGTTCATAAATTGAACCAGAAATGCTGAGTGATAGTTTGTCTATTGGTATGATATGCCCAACATCTATGGTCGCAACAATATTTCTTATGTTGGGTTTTAATTTAATGTCTGAAATCAATTTTTCCTGAACTAGAAGAAATTTTGCGTGGTTGAGCTGTTTGACTGCATTTGTTGTAGATTTGGCACCAACTGAGATCATCTTTCCACTAGGAAATATGGTGACTTTGCCTTCCATATCTGGGGTTTTGACATAACCACACCGCCCCCCATATATTGCCTGATCATAGATTCCACAAGACAGTTTTGATAGTTTGGGGACATTCACATTTTGCTTAAGATCGGCAGTACACACCACATTTCTAATCTTTGGCTTTTTGTTTGCATGCAAGGTTTGTCATTAAATTGCCATGTTATTATTGTTTGAGATTAGTTATCAATGGATCTTTTTTATCGCAGCAGTCTTACCTGCGCTATAATCCCAATGTAATTTTTCCACTACCTAGAGGATCAGATATAGTAACAGATTTTCCTGACTTTATATCTCCCTGAAATAATAAAATCTGCAATTCAAAAGATGATGAATAAAGACATAATTCCAAAAGCAGAACCATCGCACATACCAGAAAACATAAACAAGAAACAACAGATAATTCAGTGATTTCTCAAATAGCCGTAACAATTAGATTGCTAGGAATATTGTTTGGAGCTATGTATGGAGTAAAACGACAAGTAGATTACAATTCAGGTCAGAGTTCTCTTAGAATAAATACGATTAAGAAAAAATAACCCACCTAATTTTACGTTCAATCTACAAAGAAATTTTACAAATGAGATTGTTAAAGATGATGCCCTAAAAGAACATGAAGGACTAAAAAATATCAGGCTGAAGGGATTACTGTATTTAATTTAGGCGCAGTATTGGGGATATCTCCCTTTTTTACAGCGTCAAAAAAGCTCTCAATCATCTTAATCCCAGAAACAACTTTGGGTGCATTACTTTGTATAAATTCAAGTTTTTCAGAATGAGATTTGGGTTTGTGTTCTAGATAGTTCTGATATACGCTAGAGCCATCATAATCCACATATGCAATTCGGGCACTAAAGTCAGTTCTTTCTAGAACAAGACTGTCTCCCCCAACTATTGCAGTGTGATATGGATGAACTATTAGGGATTCGGATAGCTTTTGGGACGTGCTGATTTTTAATTTTTGCAGGTCCGTACCAAATGCGTTAAAATCAGCTAAGAGATAAAATGTCGCATCAGGCTTTGTAGTTTTAACTCCGTCAATGGCAGATAATGCATGATGGGTATATTCGCCCATAATCTGATGGATGCTACGCGTTACATCAAAATACTCGTCCATTTCCTTGCTTATTTCAAATCCTGCAACGGCTGCATGCTGAATCGGGGTTGAAACTGCCGTATATTCAGTTGCAAGGATTTTTTTAAATTGGCCCTTCAAGTCGACTGCATGCTGTGGAAATACGACATAGCCCAGCCTGTAACCGCCTGCCGCATGGGATTTGGAAAGGCCGTTTGTTACAAATGTGCCCTCTGGATATATCTTCCCCATACTAACAAACCTGGAAAAATCATATGTTGTTTGAGCATAAATTTCATCAGAGATGATGGCAATGTTTTGCTCTCTGCACACATCGGCAATTTCTTCTAATTCCAACTTGTCATAAAGCAGACCCGTGGGATTGTGGGGATTGTTTAGGATCAGCACCTTTTGCCTGTCCTGCAGCCGTAATGCCAGCTTTCTTAGATCATTTGGGGATATTTTTTTATTTGCCCTAGTTGGCAGCATGTGATAATTTTTCTTCAAAAACCGGATTTGCGGAAGATATCCCAGCCAGGCAGGAGTAGGTAAAATTACGGTTCCATGCAGAATTTCCAGCAAATTAAAGATTAACTCCTTGGTTCCAGGGCCCACATAGATCCTTTCTGGTGCAACGTCCATGCCAAAATAGTGTTTGTTGTATTTGGAAATGGCATTGCGCAGCTCAGAAATGCCCGGTACAGCAGCATATGCACCCTTGTCAGCATTTTTGATTAGTGCATCCTGAATTAGTTTTGGAACCGGAAATGGGGACTGTCCAAAGGCAAAGCCGTAAAACCCGAAATTACATTGAGGACTAGGGCAATCTGAGTGAAATTCCTGCAAAAACGTATTCAGCTTGAGATTTTCAGGCATCTCAATGTCTTCTACTTGCTGATCAACTACAAACTTCATTGATGTGTCTTATAAAGCATGAATTATAGATAAAACGTGAAATAGAAAATATCAAAGAGTGAGATTTTATCGACCTAATTTTGGAATTTCACTCAAAATTTGAGGGTTTTCAAGCGAAGACAGGTCGCCAGGGTCATCTCCTAGAATCTTTGATTTTAGTAATCTGCGCATAATTTTTCCGGTTCTGGTTTTTGGAAGATCAGATAGCTGAAAAAGAAATTTGGGCTTTGCTACCTTGCCTATCTTTTCAGAGACATAGTCTGATATTTCAGAGGAACTAACTGATTCGGATTTGTCATCTGCCACAAAAAATACGACGATTGCCTCGCCGGTAAGATCATCAGGAATTGCAACGGATGCAGCATCAGATATCTTGCTGTGGGAGATTACGGCATGCTCGATTTCAGCAGTACTCATCCTGTGGCCAGAAACGTTGATCACATCATCTGTTCTTCCACGCATGTACCAAAGATCATCACCATCAACATAGACATAGTCACCATGAAACCAAGTATCCTCAAAGCGAGACCAGTATGTCTGAATATATCGGTCATCATCATTTAGCAGGCCGCGAGTCATTGCAGGCCACGGCGAATTAATAATCAGATAGCCATTTTTTTGGCGTATGGGATTTTTTTCATCATCAACTACATTCAGGTCCATTCCGGGTACGGGAATTCCAACAGTGGAGGGCTTTAAGCTCATGCCGGGAAACACAGACAGCATTGCACCGCCAATTTCAGTACCTCCAGACAAATTCACTATTGGAATTTTTTTATTGCCGACTTTTTCATACAGCCACCACCATGAATCCTCATCCAAGGGCTCTCCTGTTGTTGGAATGTTTTTTATTTTATCCAATGAAAAAGATTTCAAGGGCTCGGCATTGTTTTTTTTAAATAATCTTACAGCTGTTGGAGATATTCCAAAAATTGTCACATTATAGTCTGATAGCATCCTCCAAACCCTGTCAGCTGTAGGAAAATCCAGTGCGCCGTCATAAATTACTGCATTGGCACCCCTAATCAAAAGACCATAAACATTCCACACTAGTCCTGTAATCCATCCGATATCTGCAGGCCAAAACAGGGTATCTTGTGCCTGAATGTCTGTCAGGTAGGCGGCCTGATGTCCTGCAAAAACAGAAAAGCCGCCATGCGTGTGAATGACTCCCTTGGGCTTGCCCGTAGTGCCAGATGTATACAAAACAAACAACGGATCCTCTGAATCAAGAACCTCTGTCATGCAGTTGTCATTTTGAGCAGAAACAAGCTTGTCATAAAAAATGATTTTCTCAGACTCTGAATGTTTGTCAACTCCCTTGTATGGAATTATGATTATTTTTTCAACCATAGTATTCAAAACTGCAGATTCGACAGATTTTTTTTGGGATACTGCTTTTCCTTTCCGATTAAACCCATCAGAAACTAAAAGAACCTTTGCATGACAGTCCTGCAGTCGTATCTGCAGTGATTCTGTGCTGTATCCAGAAAAAATAACAGTTTGGACTGCTCCGATTTTTGCAGATGCCAGGATGGCCAAAATCGACTCTTCAATCATGGGCAAATATATTGCAACTACGTCTCCTTTTTTGACACCGATGGACTTTAGCCCATTTGCAAGCTTGGATACTTTTTTGTCCAATTCCAAATAGGATAACTGCGATTTCTTTCCATCCTCAGATACAAAGTAATATGCAGTCTTTTCAGGTGAAAGCCTGGAGAATCTTTCTACAGATGATTTGTAGATGTTTGTTTTTCCATTTACAAACCATTTTGTCCATGCAATTCCCTGTGAACTGTCTAGTACTTTGGAGTAAGGCTTGTCCCAGACAATGCCAACATCCTCATCTACTGACCTCCAAAACCACTGTAGATCATGCCTGGCATTCTCAGATAGTTCCCTAAGAGAGGAGATGTTGTGTTTTTTCATAAATTTGTAAATGCTGGATTCTTGGATCTGCTGCTTGGTTGGAACAAATTCAAAATCAGACAAGGTTTAGTTTTTTAAAACCTAGGAGGGTAAAAAGATTTTTTTTATCTCTCTCTCAAGAAATATCAATACCAAGGCGTCTGGCACATGCAATAGCTGCCTTGCCTGCATCCTCGTCTATTCCGGCATCAAGTAACTTTTGAGTCCAGCCGGTTTTGGCACCCATTGTATTTTCACGGTAATATTCCCGTAAAATAACGCCTATCTCACCATCCAACCTGTGCCTAGTGGCGTCATTTATCCCTGCCTGAAGAATGGTTGCATCAGATGCAGCTAGAATCTTGATAAATTCAATATTTTCCAAGGAAAGATCAGCCATCAGGTCTCAATTTGCTTCTTCAATAAATCCAACGTTAATGCAGGATCTGCCTTTCCCCTCGTCTTTTGCATGACTTTGCCTACCAGATAATTGATTGCCTGGGGATTTGATCTTGCCTGTTCTACAGCAGATGCCTCCTCAGAGATTATCTGTGCAATAATATCCTGCAATTCATCTGCATCAGAAACATTTCCAAGGTCTAGCTCTGAGATAACAACGGAGAGTTCCTTGCCTGTCTTTAAAATTTCATGCAGTGCATTTTTGGATGAATTTCTGGAAATTCTACCGGATTTAATGGAATCTGCCAATTCCCTGAGATGTTTGGATGAAAGCTTGGATGATTCCCGTTTTTCCCGGGTATCTACTAGTCCCATCAACTCTGTTGTAATAATATTTGCGACTTCTTTTGCATTGGATGCGGTATGGGATTCCTCAAACAGATCAGAGTAATACTTGTCAGATGATAAGACGTCTGCGACCTGGGGAGGGATGCAATATTTGGAAACGTACCGCTCTTTTTTGGAGCTGATGCTCTCAGGCATCTCGGATTTGAGTGTCTTTTGAATTTCAGAATCCATCCTAATCCATGGAATGTCCCCCTCTAAGAAATAACGATAGTCAAGATCCTCTTCCTTAGAACGGGAAGAAACAGTAATTTTTCTCCTGTCGTCCCAGTGGCGGGTTTCCTGAATGATTTCTATGCCTCTGGAATTCAGGCTTTCCTGTCTTGTAATCTCAAAGTGGACGGCCTTTTCTAAATCATGAAAGGAGCCGATGTTCTTAATTTCGACTTTTTTGCCGCCCTGAATTGAGACGTTGGCATCAGCCCTCATGGCACCCTCCAAACTGGGGTCTGCTACGCCAAGGTTTGCAAGAAGGTCAGATAAAATGTTAAGAAAGTCCCTCACTTCCTTTGGGGTTTCAAAATCAGGCTCTGTTACTATCTCCACTAGAGGCGTACCTGCCCGGTTGTAATCAACTAGGGTTATCTGATTTTTGGCAGAACTGCCCTCGTAAATCAGACGGCCCGGATCCTCTTCTAGCTGAATTCGCGTGATTCTGATTTTTTTATCGCCTACCATAACTGAGCCGGTACCCCCAACGCTGGTATTGCCATAAATATTCAGCTGTGTGATCTGGAAATTTTTTGGAGAGTCTGGATAGAAATAATTTTTTCTAAAAAACGCAATCTTTTCAGGAATGGAACAGTTTAGTGCCATGGCAATTACTGTTGCTTTTTTGACTGCCTCTTGGTTTAACCTAGGCAGGCTTCCAGGCAGCCCTACACAGACAGGACAGATGTTCTCATTGATTTTTAGTTCACGGTAATTTGCCTTGCATGGGCAAAACAGCTTGCTATTTAGGTTAGTTAGTTGGCAGTGAATTTCCAATCCAATCATAGTCATAATGGAACCTCCGGCAAGGAGACGGTCTGTTCCAAGGCATATGCTGCCTGCAGTAACAGCTTGTCGTTCATGGAATTTGCCATCAGCTGAATTCCGATTGGCAGTCCTGCTGAATTTGCAAAAGGAACTGAGATTGCAGGCTTGCCGGTAAGGTTGGCAGTTACGGTGTTAATGTCAATCAGAAACAAGGATACGGGATCATCGATTTTTTCACCTAGCTTAAATGGCGGTATTGGGACAGTGGGCGCAATCAGCAGGTCAAATTTTTTAAATGCCTCGTTTATCTCCTTTGTAAGCTTGCTTTTTACTTTTAATGCTTTTAGGAAATACTTTCCTGCATGTCCCGCAGATGGAACAAAGCCTCCAATTATCATTCTTCGGGTCACCTCAGGTCCAAAGTTGTGCCTGGCCTTTGAGATGTAGGAATTAAACTCATAACCCTCAAGTGGAAAGTCATAGCCATATCTGATATTGTCATATCGTGCAAGATTGCTGCCAGCCTCGGTGGCAGTAATTGTATAGTATGCTGCAACTGAATATTTTACCATTTCCAGGGATATTTCCTCACATGCTGCCCCAAGACCCTCTAGTTTTGAAACGGCATCCCTGGTTGCAGATAATACTGCTGAATCAATCCCATCCCCGATCATCTCCTTGATTATTCCTATTTTTTTGCCCTCAATGCCGGAATCAATGCCTGCAAGATAGTCTTCGTTGTGATTATCTATGGTGGTGTTATCATTGGGATCAATTCCAGAAATCAGGTTTAGCATAAACGCGCTGTCTTTGACTGTTCTAGTTAGGGGGCCAATCTGTTCGATACTGTTGGCATAGGAGATCAGTCCATACCTGCTAATCAGGCCATATGTTGGCTTGTAACCTACAGTGGAGCAAAAGCTGGCAGGATTTCTAACAGAGCCGCCAGTGTCTGAGCCAAGGGACATGACACACTCAAAGGCACTTACTGAAACGGCACTACCGCCGGAGGAACCGCCTGGGACATAATCGGGATTCCAAGGGTTTTTGCTAGGACCAAACGCACTAAACTCAGTAGTTAGTCCCATTGCAAATTCATCCATGTTGGTCTTGCCAACAAAGACTGCGTCTTGCTGTTTTAGCTTTGCAATTACAGTGGCATCATACGGTGCAACAAAGTCCTCAAGCATCTTTGATGCGCATGTAGTTTTAGAGTCTTTAATGCAGATGTTGTCCTTGATTGATATTGGCATTCCAAGACAGCTGCCAACACTTTGTCCTGATTTGATTTTCTTGTCAATTTGGCGGGCCTGATTGACGGCATTGCTATTTACAGATAAAAATGCGTGAAGGTCCTCATCAACACTCTGGATTCTCTCAAGGGTTCTTGCAGCAAAGTCCTCTGCAGAGATATTTCCAGATTTTACTTCCCGAACATAGTCAAGGGCAGATATTTTGAGATTCATGAAGACATCTTTGGTGCACGAATGTACGTTCCCTTGTAGTGGTTTAGCTTTTCAATTAACTTATCATCAAACTGCACGTGCTTGTCTTTTCTCAGACTTGAAAGCGAGGTTTCAGGCATTGAGATTTCTTCAGACTCTACACCTGCTGAATCCAAAATATCAAAATATTTAATCATCATGTGTACTTTTTCAACATATTCCTTATGATCATCGATATCTATTCGCATCAATTTTGACACGTGCTCTATCTCTTCTTCTGTAACCATACAATACACCTAGGGTGTCAACCTATCAACGTCTCTTGGATAAAACGTTACGTCTCTGATATTTTCTGTGCCTGTAAGTGCCATTATGAGCCGCTCAAGACCAATGCCGCAGCCGGCGTGAGGAGGGACGCCATAATCAAACGCGCCAAGGTGATACTCAAACGTGTCAGTCTTCATGCCCTTGTTCTTCATTCGTTGAGTTAGCTCATCACGCTTTTCAATCCTGGTACTGCCTGAGGATAGCTCCAAATCCCCAAACATCAGGTCAAAGGATTCGGAAACCTTGGGGTTTGCTTTGCTGTCTTTTACGTAAAAGGGCTTGGGAGCCAAAGGCCAGTCGGTAATAAAATAAAATCCTTCAAGACCAATTTTTTTAAGATTTGAAGGGTACAGATCATCGCCCCATTCAGTTTTTGCACCTGCCCTTTGCATTTTATCAACTAGGTCATCATAGGTATATCTCGGAATCGTCTCAACAACATCAGGCAGCGTGAATTCAGCAGTCTGGTTGTCTTTTGCATAATCATGGACGGCCCGGATGGAAATTTTGACAATCTCTTCGATTCTGTTCATTACGTCATTGTAATCAACAAATGCCTCCTCCAAATCAATGGAGATTGCTTCTGCCAAGTGACGGTTTGTTCTAGAAGGCTCTGCCCTAAAAATGGGGGCAATCTCAAATACCTTCTCAAAACTCATGGTCAGCTGTTCCTTGTACAGCTGGGGACTCTGAGCTAAAAATGCCTCCTTGTTATAATAAAAGATTGGAAACAGTGCAGCGCCGCCCTCTGTGGCAGTTGCGATTATTTTTGGGGTATTGATTTCAACAAAATTCTGATTGCCAAGGTATTCTCTGATGGATTTTAAGACTAGACTTCTGGTCTTAAAGATATGCTGCAACATCTCACGTCTAAGATCAATGGGTCTGACTTCAAGTCTGGTATCGATATTCTTTACAGTTTTGACTGTGGGCTCAAAGGGAGGCGTTTTTTCAACATCTGAGAAGACACGCAATTCTGTGGGAATGATCTCAAATCCGCTTGGGGCTTTCTCTGATGCCTTGACATTGCCAGTAATTGCAATTGAAGAATGTGCCTTTAGGGAAGAAATTTTTTCACGTATTTGATCAGGACAATCCCCCTTTTTTGCTACGATTGAGAGATCCCCGTTTTTGTCACGAATTGTACCAAAACTGATATTTCCATGCCCCCTAATTGTCAAGACCCAGCCCATGATGGTGACTGAGGTTCCATCCATCCCCGGATTGATCTCATTTGAATAGTGAGTTCTACGCAATGACCCCAGTTCAGTTTCTATCATGATTTAATTTGTCTTCAAGTCAGGTGTTATTATTTTTTACACAAAATAATGTACCATTTCCTTAATTTTCATAATGCTTATAGCCTGCAAAAATTCCACAACAAAGCAAGATGATGGTCTTAATGGGGCTAGTAATTGCAATGTTTATCATAGTCGGGGCATATGTCGGATATCACGCATCACAGGATGTCCCCGCAGAAGGGCATGATGCAACTGTTAATCTAGAGGCTCTCAGCGAGGATTCAAACACGGTTCAAATCCCTCAAAATCCAGAGCAGGGCAGATCAGTCATAGATATCTTGGTGCCGAACTTGTATTAAATTACACCAGCATTCATAGCCATGACACTATCAGATAAGGAAAAAATGATTGCAGTAATCTCAAATGGAATTGCGGTTTTTTCACTATTACAAGAAAGAGACGAGCTGCCCAAAAATACAACAATGTATGATTTTATATTAAAAGTAATTCCAGAAAACATAAAGCCAGAGCTAAGCGTGGAGCTAATAGACGAGGTATTCCAGTATGTCACTTTTGCACATAATTCATAAAGTACAAAACGACACCTAGAGTATCAATGACCTCCATAGCTACGCTGGGCTCCCACTGTTCTTTACAAGTTCTAAAGGGCGCAAAAGACGAAGGCCTAAAGACAATTCTGGTATGTGAAAAAAAACGTGAAAAGTTATACAAAAGATTCCCATTTATTGACGAACTGATTATCGTGGATTCATTCAAGGAGGTGCTTGATCAAAGGTGTCAAAAAACCCTTGAAGAAAATAATGCCGTCCTGATTCCGCATGGAACACTAGTTGCCCAGATGAGTTCTGAGGAGATTGAATCGATTAAAACTCCAGTATTTGGAAACAAGTGGATTCTAAGATGGGAATCAGACAGGGAGATGAAGGAAAAGCTCATGGCAGAGGCAAAGCTCCCAATGCCAGAACCAGTTACAAATCCTAAAGATATTGAAAAACTGTCCATTGTTAAAAGACAGGGCGCCGCAGGCGGAAAGGGCTACTTTATGGCAGCCAGCGAGGATGACTATCATGCCAAAAGGAACCAGCTTATCTCAGAGGGAACAATCTCCAAGGATGAAACATTGTACATCCAAGAGTATGCCGCAGGGGTTTTGGCCTACCTGACATTCTTTTATTCGCCGCTAAAAGAAGAGTTGGAGTTTTTTGGAGTTGATCAGCGGCACGAGTCAGACATTGAGGGACTGGGAAGGATTCCTGCAGGGCAGCAAATCAAGTCAGAGAAGGTTCCGTCATTTAATGTAATTGGCAACAGCCCCCTTGTTTTGCGCGAATCATTGCTAGATGAGGTATACAAAATGGGGGAAAACTTTGTAGAGGCTGCAAAAAGGGTCGTGGCACCGGGAATGAACGGGCCGTTCTGCATAGAGGGAGTATACGATGAGAATGCAAGGTTTACCTCGTTTGAATTTTCAGCAAGAATAGTTGCGGGATCAAACATCTACATGGATGGTTCCCCCTACTATTCACTGCTGTTTAATGAAACAATGAGCATGGGCAAAAGAATCGCAAGAGAGGTAAGGACTGCAACAAAATCAAACCAGCTAGATAAGATTACGACCTAAAAGGCTATTTTTTTACAGCAGCTTCCATGCCGTGCTGGGATTTTACAATATACCTGTCACGAATCTTGACGCTTGCCCAATCAATAACTAGGACGGTGACTAGTACGACAGCCATAAAGACGGCAGCCTTTCCATACTCAAAGAATTTGATATACTCTATGATAAAGAATCCAATCCCCCCGGCACCTACAATTCCAAGAATGCTGGTCTGACGCACGTTATAGTCAAACATGTAAAGCATCTGTCCGAGAAGATGGGAGGCAGATTCCGGAATTACAACGTATCGGATTAACTGCAGTTTTGAAACACCAATGGAACTTATGGCATCCATGGGCTCCGAATCAATGGTCTCAATGGACTCGTATTGCAGCTTTGTCACAAATCCAATCGTATACATGACAATGGCCAAGACACCTGCAAATGGTCCCAGACCAACCATGATGACAAACAAGAGTGCCCACAAAATGGAAGGAAACGTTCGAATAGCTGCCAGCAATGCCCGGATTGGGGCATAAACAAACTTGTTGTTTAGGTTTCTTGCAGCAAGCATGCTAAAGGGCAGTGCGATTACAACGCCGATCACAGTTCCAATAAATGCCATCTGTAATGTCTCAAGCATTGCCCAAAAAGCTGTTGGGACATACTTTAGATTCTCGACAATATTTTCTAAAACAAGAACCTCTTCTAAAACAATGACCAGATTGGGAATTCCCCCGGCAAATTCCAGAGGATTTGCATCGACATTATAGGACGCAACTGCTATCAATGCAACAATAATCCCGATGATGAGGTTACTTTTTGGAGTCATCATACATCTCCATGATTTCCTCAGTGTTCAAATCGCCAGTTTGGAAATCGACTATGGTATCCCCTTCGACGCCAATTTCCAAGATTTTGCTGCCTTCCTTAATTACGGCAACGCGATTTGCATACTCTAATGCCAACTTCATGTCATGATGCACCATAATGGCAGTCAGATTCATTCTTTTTTGCGCATCGGCAATCAGGTTCATTATCTCGCGTGCAGTGACGTGATCTAGCTCAGAGACAATCTCGTCTGCAAGCAGTATTGAGGGCTTTTGCATCAGTGCTCTGGCAATTGCGACTCTGCGTTTTTCACCGCCACTTAGCATGTGCGCCTTTCTTTGCTCTTTGCCAGACAGACCGACAAGGGACATGATTCTTTTTGCCTCCCTGATTTCATGATCAGGGAATTTTTTGAGCAGGGATTGGGTCGTGGTCAGTCTAGGCAGCGCGCCAACCAGAATATTTTCAATAACTGAGATGTTTTTGATCAGGCCAAGGCTTTGTGGAATGTACCCTATAGTGTGCATCATTTTTTTAAATTTTTTATCATTTATGTCGGGAGTTTCATAGTCAATTTTGATTATACCTTTGCTTGGAATCATCATGCCATTTATCAGTTTCAGCAAGGTGGATTTGCCAGAGCCGGATTGGCCAACAATGGCATAATTTGTTCCCCTGTCAATGGATAGATTTACTCCCTCCAAGGCAAAACTTTTGGAATCATAAGAGGTCCAGACATCGCTCATTTGGATAATCTTGTTTGTAGAAATTAATGAAAGAGGGGGGTTTTGGGACATTCGAATTTGTTTCATTTTGGAAATCCCAGGCTTTATTTGCTCTTGTTGTACTTGTCAAGAATCTTCTGATCAAGCCCTGTGAGTGCATCAATGAATGTTCCAAATTCTCCAATATGCATAGTAGTTGTAGTCGGGACTAGCGCTTCTGCGCCGTACAAATCCCTCAAGATATGATTGTTCTCATCATAATTGAGTCTGATTAATGCATCAACTAGGGCATTTTTGGTAGAATCTGACATGTCCGCACTTACCATAAACACGTGTGATGGCACAGGTCCGATTGTAGTGACTGGGCGCAGCTTTGCCTGATCCTCTGACTCGAGATATTTTTGCGGGGCAATATCTGAGCCAAATGCAACGTCTACCTTGTCTTCAAGAAGCAGTGTCAGGGCAGCCTTGTAGCCTCCTGCAAAGGTATAGCTCTCAAAATTCTTTGCCAATGCGGAATTTAAGGCAACAATGTCATCGCCTTCAATGCTCACATGCCCGTCTGTAACCAATGTGCCCATGGGCCTGACAAATCCTGAAGAGCCAGTAATGCTAGTAAATGCAACCCGCTTGCCAACTGTATCCTCCAGGGAAGATATGGAATCATTATCAGACAAGGCCCATACAGTTGCCTGATAGTTTACCTTGCCTGCAACTAGTTCTGCCATTACAGCTTCTGCACCGGTTCTCTGGTGGGTAATCCATGCAGGACCGGTATCCATAAAGGCCGCATCAATGTGCCCAAATCTCATTCCTTCGATTATGGTCTCATAGTTTGTCGGCACAACAATTTCTACATCGATGCCAAGTTTGGACTCTAAAAATGCCTCTAGTGCCTTGGCTTTGGAGTTTAACTCATCTGCCTTTTCAACTGGAATAAATCCGATTGTAAGAGTATCAGCGTCTATCGCACCTGAACCAGACGAGACATCAATGATTCGATTTTCTATTAGGTACGTGATTCCATTTAGAAAAGTTTCATCGTCTATCTCGCCGGCTGCCCACCAGCCGGCATTTGCCTTAATCCAATCAGGAATCAGGCTTTCTGCCCGGGCATCTTCAGAGAATGGTAAAGACAAGCCGCCAATTACCGCAGATACGGCAACAAATGCTAAAATCACCTGTCGTCTCATGTTAAAAAATTAGGGCAAGCTAAATTATTTAAAGTAAAACCTCATTCTAAATCATCATTCCAAGTCTATAGAATGAGAATAGGCTCAAAGGCTTTTGGGACTATTCAATCAAAAAATGAGGGTCGCATTTGGTCTGAAAATATTTTTTGATAACCAGTGCCACAGGCAGTCTGTTTAGGGCGATAAATACAGGTCTGTGAAGGTTGGAACCAGTTTTGACTACTGGCAGCCTGTGAGGATTTTGGGTGTATGGCATTTGAATCTAAATTTCTTATCAGGTGAAGCTGATTTGAATAATGATGTCCTGTTGAGAATGCATGGTTTGAAATTTTATCCCAACTTGATGTTTTAGTATGGAATTACAATTCAAAGTATCTGAAATTACATTCTTTTATTTACATCATGTTATCTTTTTGAGTTGAACTTTGAATGCTGTTGTAGGACATGTGATTGGAAATCAAATTCTCCTAAAATTATAGTTGCAAAACAAGATTAAACACTGAAGAGTATTATATTATACCCGACTAGTAATTATTTCATAGGAGATGTAGCATATGGGAATTAAAGAGAAAGTATTGGAACATGTTGATCAATTACAAAAATTCATTATTTTACTAGCTAATGCTAACAACGAACCCATACGAGGACGATTAAAACTTCAAAAAATGATGTTTTTACTGTCTGATAAAATTGATGAAATTAAAGAACAGAGTAGCTATTGTGCTGGCAATTATGGTCCTTACAGTGAAGTGATTGACGAGGAATCAAAATATTTAGAACAGATTGGTGTTTTGTCTAGTAATAATGGAGAAATTACTATCACTAATGAAGGAAGAGAAATTGCCAAAGAAATGATGAAAAATGAGAATGGGAATACCATTTCTGCATTAATTGAATATAAGAAATTTTTAAATGATCTTACCAGTAAAGAATTATTGGCATATGTTTATTCTGCATATCCGGATATGACTGAAGAATCTGTTGAATATGAAAATCTAAAACCAGATATGGAATACCATGTTCTTTCATTAGTAAAAAAACAAAAATTAAGTGCACAGCGTGCAGCTGAATTATTAAACAGACCTCTTGAGCACGTCATTAAACAAATGAAAGAAGAGGCATTATGATTTTGGGATAAATTTTGAAAATTTTAGATGCCGCAGCGATTATTGCAATATTTAATGAAATTAACTGTCCTAATCTGATAGATAAAGTTCTTGAATTAGGGCATGATTTAGTTATTCCATCACGCATAATGAAAAGCAAAAGCACGTGATCACAAAATAATTCAACTCAATCAAAACCCATTTTAAAGTGCGTTGACAAAAAATTAAATATACAAAAAGATGATGTTAAAATTCTAACGCGTGCCAAAATAAAACAAAAAAACAGAGATGTTAATTTCATAACATGTATTCTGTGTTGGTTTTTCTGAAAAAACTTTGAACATAAAATCAAAACTCTGACTTTGTGCGGATTCAATGGTGGGCAGTAACTATCTTTCCTTTGCATTTTGAATCAGAATATTCCTCTTGTTATCATACTGGTATTCTAGTGAGATTTTCTAGTGTTTGGATACAAGTTCAGACTAGGTTCTAAATCATCCAAAGTAATCTCGACTTTGCCGATTCTGCTGCGGTACATCTTGATCTTCTTTCCTTCCTCAGAAATCACATACTTGTCAACTTCTGCAAGTGCCAAATCTTCTAGGGTAGCCAAGGTTTTGTATACAGTAGAAAGAGAGATTTTTAATTCATCGGCAATTTGAGTTGCATCCTTGGATTCGGCTTTAACTGAGAACAGGACAGAACGGGTGCAAACATTGCTGAGGGATTCTATTATCTTCTGAGTAATGTCAAACTCTGATAATTGTATGATGTTTGGCTTTGGCAATTTTATCACTCAGTTTGGGATTAATGTAAGAACCGGCTCGGGCTTTCTGATGGAAATATCGGCTTTGCTAATTCTGCTCCGATAAACCTTGTATTTTCTGCCCTTGTCAGATAACATCCATTTTTCGATTTCAATTAGGGTTAATTCTTCAAGATCAGTCAATTTCTTATACACAGAACTGAGGGGGATTTTAAGATTATCAGAAAGTTCGGCTGCGGTATTTCCTTTTTTAATAATAGAGAACAGAATAGCTCGGGATTCAGAATCAGCTAATGCTTCTATGACTTTTTGAGTGATATCATATTTTTTTAGCTGAGGCAATGTTAATTTTCTTGACATTCAAATATCAGAAATAATCATGTATATTTAAACAAAATGCACCTGTTCTCATTCTAGAGATTCAGAACAGCTATTGGTATTGATCAGTTTCCCTAGGAGAATCCAGGCGATTCCAAAAGACTCCCAGAATAATTCCGACAGATACCCAAAAGGAGGCCACGCCAAATACTGACATTAGCCTGAATTCATTTACCAAATTCATAGGGGCAGATACTTTATCGGGGCTTTCAGGCATGAGAATGAAGGCCAGAGACATAAAGGCAGCATAACCTGCTAGAGAGACAAGTTTTTTACGACTGTGAAATCTCTTAGATAACTTGTAAAAAATTAGAGAGCCCATTCCAGATATTGCAATAAAGGAGAGATAAAGGACTGCTCGAAGAACTATAGTTTCACCATCACCAACAGTCGGAGGATTGGCAGGATACTTTAGAAATGGTACCAAATACAAGGTAACCCACATAATTGCAGATAACAGCATGGATTTTTGAATGTCATTTTTACCCGGTATAGAGTCCCTAGATAATGCAAATACAATTCCAAACAGTGCTCCAATAGATGTTCCCAGCACAACACCTGCAATTATTTGACCGCTTTTTTGCCACATGCGGTACCCCTCATATTTGGCCCAAAATTGAGGAGTGTCTTCTTGGTCTCCAGAATCAAAGAGATTCTGATTTTCAATTCCAATTGCCTGATCAAGATAGGGTTCAACAAGTGCAAAGTTTACTGTTCCATGAACAAGGCCAGCTAATGCACCTGAAAGTAACACAATGGTGATAAAAAGAAATGTTTTCACGTTAAGTGATTCCTAGTGACATGGAAATCCTGCTGCATGTCTCATGTCATGAGTGAACTCATGGATTACCAATGGATCAATGCCTACAGCAGAGCCATCTTCAGCAAAAATCAAATTTACGATATGACCGTTATCGAATCCAACAGCAAATAATCCGGTTGCAAACACAACTGCTAGTGCAAGAATCGCTAGCTTTGAAATGCCTGCTTTTGAGACAGCGACTTGACTTGATTCATACATAAAAAACATGATTCTCTGAATATATTTAAGCTCTTGGATGATTACCCAATTTATAAGGAGATCAGTTTATCTTCATCAAACATGTCACTGCAGGATCTGACATGCCGGTATTTTTGATGCAATAGTTGCAGGCAAATCAGAAAATGAGCACTTTGGGTAGAAAAATGAATACAAAATTCAGATTTGAGAGATCATTTAAGAAAAATTGGCAGATCTGCATGCTCAAAAGGATGCAAATCAATCATGGAAGCAATGATCAAAAATCTGTGGTAAATCAGAAAAAGATGGAGACACAAACAAACAAGAGAGACCAAGCCTGAAAGAAACAGATTCTTAATTTTCTTGCTTGATTTTTTATCTGTCAACTTTTTGTTGATAAACTATAGATCGTCTCTTTGTCATGTGCTCTTGGGATGTAAAAATTTGGATACAGTCTAAATCACAAATGACAGACTCTTATGGATGCCTTTTTTTGTATTGCCAAATCTGAATTTTATTATTTCTTGGCCCTTTTCGTATTTACAATCAACGCAACTAATCGATGTTATCAAGGGTTTACACCACCACCTGTACCATAGATCACAGTTAATACCGTTGATTACCCATATTACACAATGATCAAAGCGACACTGTTGGGACTTGCAATCCTGGCAGCAGTAATGACATTAGTGCCTGCACTGGCAGAATCTGAATATCTTCATCCTCCTCTAAAACAGCTCAAAGACAACGTGCAGTTGGAGAAGATCATGTGCAATGGTGAGAAAATTATGACATGGTCACAAAGCGAAAGACCCGTCTGCGTAACTTTGGATACGTCCATCAAGATGCTTGATAGGACTGGATGGAAAGCAGTCTTGGAGGAATCAGCAAAGACAGATAAAGCAATCATGAAAGAAGAACCAGGCGAGTTTGTCCCTCAAATAATTACAATCAAATCACCGTTACCACCAATCCCTGAATCAATTAAATTGGGTCCACTGAGTTGGCATTCTCACTGCCTTTTCCAAAATGAGATAACCCTTGAGATTCCAAACAAAGTCAGAGTTGGCGAAGTGTTCAATGTCACTGCATCGTTTTCATTTGTAGAAGATCCAATAAACAATAAAGAATACTGGGATACTTATGTTAACGCCTCACGCTTGATATATCCTTCACAATATGGAACTGATGAATTCTGGGATCATAACTGTGATACCGACTTTGACATCAACTATCCTACAAATTATGAGGCAATGGGTGGGGGTCTAGAACAAGGCCATATCTACATAAATGACGACTATAAACCACTCAGAATTACTCAGGGCATGTATATTCCTGATATCAAATACAACCAATCACCATTAACTTTTCAGATGAAAATAAATGATTTGAAAGATATAGTCTATGATGCTGATGACCATGCGAGGTCGAGTTCCGGCCATGTATATGATCTTAGCCTGCTTTCAGGGGAGGACACGTATGACTATGGATATTTTAAGATGTCACGATCTCACGGTCTTGTATCAGCCGTAGCATACACGTCAATTAATAACGGGTTTGTATATCTCTCAGATACCGAATTTCCGTCTGGCCAAGATGATATCAAACCTGTCAAAAATGCCTACTACCAATAATCAGATGTTAGAATCGGGCATTTGCCCCTGTTTTAATTGGATTCTGTCTGCCTGAAAATCACCAACACATGACTCTATTGCAGGTCAAATGTTCAGATTTAGTACATGACTCATACGGATTTTTGGTCTTGTGAATAAAAAACTATCAAAATTTGAGGAAACCAGCCACAGAGGTATTTCTTAGAAACATTTGATGAGTTGCAAGTGAATCAATTAATATTTGCAAATATGAATAAAAACACAAATGGGCAAAATTAACATAGAGAAACAGGATTCAGTAAAACTCTACAAAATCAGAAAAACGCTTGAGGAATTATCAAAAAAATCAGGCAGAGGCACAGAGCTTATTACGGTGTATATTCCAAAGGGAAAGCAACTACATGAAATAATCAGTTCGCTTCAACAGGAACAGGGTACGGCAGATAACATAAAATCAGATCTCACAAGATCACATGTGGTAGATTCCCTAGGAAAAGTTGTACAAAGGCTAAAACTATACAAGAAAACTCCAGAGAGAGGATTGGTGATGTTCTGCGGGGCATTGCCTCCAGAAGAAGGGGGACCACTAGGAAGTGAAGTAGTTACAGTATGGGAAGTTGATCCTCCTAAAGACTTGAATCAGTATCTGTACCGATGCGATGATCATTTTCATGTAGATATTCTCAAAGACATGCTAAAAGACGACAATCTTATAGGATTTTTAGCAATAGATGCAAAAGACGCAGGATGGGGATTGCTGCAGGGGGATAAGATCGAAGTGTTAGATCATACGGGGTCAGGGGTAGCAGGAAAGCACAGGCAAGGAGGACAATCTGCAAAAAGATTCCAGAAATTAAGAGAGATGGAATTAAATTATTTTTACAACAGGGTTGCACAAACGACAAGAGAATTTTTTATCGATATTTATCCGGTCAAAGGACTGATAATTTCGGGTCCTGGTCCTACAAAAGAGGATTTCATCAACGGTAATTATTTGGAATACAGATTGCAAAATAACATCATCAGCACGATTGATGCATCATATTCGGGATCAGAAGGAATTAGGGAAGCATTTGAAAAATCATCAGATATCTTGGGAAGTTTCAGAATGGTAGAAGAGAAAAAATTAGTCGAAGATTTGTTTCGTGAGATAAACACCAACACGGGAAAAGGATCATACGGATTGCAAGAAGTCATAGAATACCTAAAAAATAACGTAGTCAGTATTTTGTTAATTACAGATAACACTAACTTGCACAGAGTTGAGGGCAAGTGCAAACGATGTAATCATATCCAAGAAGAGATAGTAGAAAGGCCCCTAGTTATTCCAAAAAAAACAGAATATGCCAACAAGCCATGTCCTGAATGTAACGCAATGGAAGTAGAGACAAGTGAACAAGACATTGTAGATTATTTGGAACTACTTGCAGCAAAGGTGGGTACTCAACTAGAGGTTATTTCAGGAAGTGCAGAGCATGGAAACAATCTGGCAAGTCTGGGAAAAATTGGAGCGATTTTAAGGTACAACCCAGGCCATTCTAAGTAAGACTACGAATTCTAGCAGCTAGTTTTACAAGCTCATCGCCATCTGCAATTTGACGTTTTGTCCACACAGTCCCTTTGGCATTGTAGCGGGGGATGATATGGATGTGGACATGAGGGATGATCTGTTTGGCTGCACGGCCATTATTTTGACCAAGACTAAAGGCATCTGCCCCGGCAGCTTCTAAGACGGCCTTTGCAATTTTTGGAACTATTGCAAACAGGCGCCCAACGTCTTGGGAGTCCATATCGGTGATTCGCTCATGGTGTTTTCGTGGAATTACTAGACTGTGACCCACATCAATGGGATATTTATCTAAAAATGCAACATGTGAATCATCTTCATAAATAAAATGACCCTCGCGTTTTTCATCCAAAATATCACAAAAAATACAACCCATAAAGATAGCATTTTGTAATTTTATTTATTGTTTTGACTAGTCAGAAGGATTTTTTGAGGAACAGGCACAATTTAGGTGTAGAATGCGAATCCAAAAGACTTTTCATCTTTCTTCTTGCCCACAATGCATGCATCTTTTTGAGGATAATATCTCAAACCACACAAAATCATGAATAAATCCTTCCTTGCAACCCACATAGAATGTCATTTGATGGGCGATACAAAGATATCTTGTCAACAACAATATCGATCAAGGATCAACACTTTCAATAAAGATAGACAGAGCCTTTAATTCATGGTCTTTTGACTTGTTTAGATATTACTTTAAAAATTTAGTATTTAACTAATGAATTTAAATCTAGAAAAATGAGCATTTTCTAGACATATAAAATGTATACAATTTGTATATCTAATGCATGCAGGCTCAATATGAGCATATATCTAGAAAAAGCCTTTAATTCTAGATTTAAGTTCTTTTTATATGGATAGCAATATTCAGGTAGATATCACACCAGACAAATCACTTGTCCAAAAATTGGGTTTTGCCGGATATAGAACAGAACAAGCAGTTGCCGAATTGTTAGATAATTCTATAGATGCTAGAATTTCTGATGAAAAAGGAACAATCAAAGTTCATTTGGATTTCCAAGAAAAATGGATCGAAGTGAGAGACAATGGTAATGGAATGGATAAGCAAGATCTGACAAATGCAATGACTATTGCAAAGGGGACAAAAGCTGACGATGAATTGGGACAATTTGGAATTGGAATGAAAAGTGCATGTTCTGCATTAGGAAAAAAATTCACTGTTACTACATCTAAAATTAACTCCAACAAAGAATATCGTACAGAATATGATGAAAAAAATTGGCTATCTGATAAAGCGCAAAACTGGAGAAATTTTGTCATTACTGAAAAAACTCTAACAGAAGAAAGAGAAGACTGGCATGGAACAAGAATTATAATTTCTGAGTTGAACGTGCCGTTATACCCAAACCAAGTTTCAAAATTCAAAGAAAGTTTTGGCATACGTTATTTTCCTTACTTGGAAACAAACCAAGTTTCAATCCAAATCAATAGTGTATTTTGCAAACCTAAAAAGCCAAATATTGTAGAAGAAAGTAAAAAAAACATTCAGCTTGAATTAGGATTTGGAAAAAAAATTAGTGGTTATGTTGCATTATTGAAGAAACGTTCGATAAAGGGAGATTATGGAATGCATTTGTTTAGGCATGGAAGGCTGATAAAAGCATTTGAAAAATTTGGATTTCCCGCACATCCGGAAAATGCCAAGATAGTTGGAGAATTGAATATGGACCATGTTCCTGTAAATTTCAGCAAGAGTGCCTTCATTGAAGAAAGTTCAGAATATAAAAAAGCAGTTAATGCTTTTAAGTTATCACCTGCATTCAAGCAAACAATACAATCATCAAAATCTAAAAGTGAAAGCACAGTATCTGTTGAATCCGTCTTTGCTTATTTTAATAAGAATTCTTCAGCACAACATCTAGAACGCAGCGTACGTTCTCAGGTTTCACAGGAACTGCTAGATAACACAGAGCCTTTTGAAATGAAAATAGGCGGTAATTTGGTAGAAATAGGCATAAAATCACTTAAAAACAAGCCCTTGTACATTATAGAAAAAAATAATTCAGACATCAAAGTAACGATAAACAAAGATGATGATTCATTTAGATTTGTAAAAAACCCCTTGTTTCTCATTGGCATAATTGCCTCAGAAATAAAATTGCTTGGAGAAAATCCAAACTTTGAAAAATTATTGGAAAAAAGAAATCAGGATATCAAAGGATTTCTAAATACATGGTCAGAAAAAAGTAATAAAAAAGAGATTTTTAGAGACCGAGAAGTTGGCATTCCCAACATACCAAATTACAAATTAACAGATGAATTAATTGAAGTTCATGACCATCTCAAAGAAAACTTTGGATTCAAATTCCAGTTTACTGCGTTAACTACACTCACCCCGTACCTGCATAACTTGCGTGGAAAACTAACCTATACACTTTACACAGAGCCTGCAAAGGGAGAATATCTTGCAGAATTATTGGCAGATAAATTTCACCAAAAATTCGACGTAATACATGCATCAGATAGAAAGGTACTGGGGATATTCCTAAAAATACCTACTACTAAAAGAGTTATCGCCATAAGAGAATATGCAGTAATTAGGGGCTCCACAATAGCCACCCCTGAAAAAGCATTTCTTGATCTAGTAAATGAAACACATAGTATCATGGCCAATTAGACGAATTAGAACTACGACGAATGTTTGCAACGATGAAAAGATCTAACTTGATCGATTATGAAAATTTACAAACCTATGCAAAGTTTATCAAAAAATTAGAGTTGCTTGGAAACATTTTGGGAGATGAGCTTTGATGGTAGAACTGCACTTTAAAGACATTTTGAATAAAGAACACATTGACACAATTAGAAAATCTTATGGATTTAGAGATGCATCGCTGTTAGAAAAATTCATAATGGATTTTGAAATGCTAACCCACATTCAGAAAGTAATCCCTGACTGTGTTGTTAAAGGCGGTATGGCAGTACCTTTTCATCTTCATGACAGAACACTACGACGATTGAGCGTAGATATTGATATTGTAACAGGCAGTTCTAGGGAAGAAATTGTTAAAGCAATGAAAATAGTTTCAGAAAAACTCAAAAGTAAAGTGGAAATTGGCAAACCACATATCCCAAAAGGAAATAGTAACAAAACATTACCGCTGCTGACATATTTTTGTGACTATCAGTCCTCAGTTGATGAAAATCCTCAAATAAAAATTGAAATTTTTTATGGAAACAATATGCAAATTCAATCAAAGAAAATAAAAAATAAAACTGAAATTATGGGACTCGGAATAAATTTTCCTTTGTCTATTTATGATCGTGAATCTTTGATTGGCGATAAATCGACAGCTCTTCCGTTTAACACAATAGGAATAGATCATAGGAGGGAACTTGATGTACCAAAACAAATCTATGATATTGCAACTTTGTTAAAATCAGTTACAGGTGAATTGTCAATGGAGATGATAATTGATACTTTTGAAAAAATCTCTTTGGATGAGACAACTTATTTTAAAGAAAATCCCCCAACTTTTAAAGAAATGTCAGATGATCTTGACACTTTTTCAGATAAAATATTGATTACAAATAATCAAATAAAATTAAATCTTTCTTATCAAGGACGATTTCAAAAATTTGCCAAAGAGATGTTGGGAAATAGACGTTATCCCAGTTATGCTCATGTGGCTGATATTTTATTGATTAAAGTAATGGTCAAATTAATTCTGAAAAAATTTAATGGAATTGAATCAGAAACGATAACCAAAAAAACAAAACAGATGCTCAATAAACTACGTAATTTATCTGCATTAGAAGATATAGAAAAAAGAAATGAATGTAAAAAACTAGTGTCAAAATATGGCAAGAACAGCGATGAGGGAAAACAGATGAAAAATCTACTTGCAGAACAGGCCTATCTGTATGATCAATTAATTCAAATAGATAAAATGTAGAAACTCATAGATTTGATTGCAGTTCATACAGCATAGCACACCCTTCCATCCATGAACAACAGTCGTTTTCATAGTCTTGCAAAAAAATCAGGATTGAGCAAATCAAATTAAAAAAGCAAAAAAAATCATGAAACTAATTCAAATTCCCTAAGAGTATTCTTGAGGATATGATCAATGATGCAGATTCCAAAATTTATTGCCGATCAAGTATCCAATATTTGATTGGTGGAATGGACAGTAAGTTAATTAGGGTAAATTTTAGAGTTTGATTGTCTCATGGGCAGAAAAGAAAGGCGTAGTCGTGAAGAAAAGCGCGAAAATTACGCAACCAAGCACTCGGCTGAAAAACGAAAACACATGCTGATTACCATCGGGGTTTTAGGAGTTATTGCAGTTATAGTGGGATATGCAGCTTGGATATTTGTAAATATGTCAGAGACTGTACCGGGAGGACCAGATGATGCAGGAGCACTAGGAAGTGAGCACTCTCATGCAGCATTGCTAGTAAAAATATTTGGAGATACATTTGACTTTTCAAGTCCGGCTTTCCAAATCAAATCAAGCTGGATTCATTTTGAAGGAAGGGATGGAACAACCATTCACAAGCATGCAACAGGAGTAGATTTGGGATATCTGTTTGAAACGTTATCTATAGGATTAGATGATGAATGTTTTGTATTCCCAGATGGAAAATCTTTCTGTACAAATGAGGACTATACACTGCAATTTTTCATCAACAGGGAACAGGTATCAGATATCAGAGACTATGAGATAACAGAAGACGACAGGGTTTTAATTACATTTGGTGATGAAACACCTGAAGAAATAGAAGGATACTTGCTGCAGTTAGATCAGCAGCAACTCGTCAAGTAGAGTCTTAAAGTTCATCCCTGGTTGTAAACTGGGCCATTTTGTCAAAAAACATGTAATATCCACAACGGGTACACCGCAAAACAGTTAGTTCAGTAGTAAGAAATTCCTTGTCTTCAAATCTGCCACCCAGTTTTACATTTTCTCCTGCAATCTCTGCCTTGTTACTCTTGCATACTGGACATTCAAGTGTTTTTTGTTCCATGATTGACCCGAAGACATTTGGAATTTAAACCAAGTGGAAATTTATTTTAACACAGTACACTCTTCGTTTAATCCGGCTCTGTATCTGCCCTTTCAAAAGTCATATCCCTTTTTTGACATGACTCACATTTTTCCATTATTCCAAACTCATTCTTGTATTGACCTTTTCCATCACATCTAAGACAAACCAATCTGTTCTCATTGAATTTAATACAAATTAAGGATTGTGCCGCATTTAAAAACAGATTCCCTGCTCCTCCCCCCACAAGGCATAAAATCCTGAGATTCAGAATCTAGATAAAGTCTAAATTATAGCAATCCAAAAATTACATGTTATGGAAATATCCAGTCAGAATGTTGTAGGAGGGACGGCTCGTTCGCCGCACAGGGCAATGTACAAGGCCATGGGACTAGATGATGATGATCTCAGTAGGCCTTTCATTGGCGTTTGCCACACAGGTAATGAGGCAACACCGTGCAACATATTATTGCCTGCATTGGCCGAAGAAGCAAAGCGTGGGGTTGGACAAAACGGTGCAACCCCAAGAATATTTTCAACAATTGCAGTAAGTGACGGGATTGCAATGGGTCACGAAGGCATGAAATCATCCTTAATTTCCAGGGAGGTCATTGCAGATTCCATAGAACTTATGGTTAGGGCCCATCAATACGACGGAATTGTAGGAATTGCAGGATGTGACAAAAGTTTGCCAGGTACAATGATGGCAATGGCCAGATTGAACCTGCCGTCAGTGTTTGTTTATGGGGGAACAATAATGCCCGGAATCCTAGATGGCAAGGAACTGACTGTCGTAGATGTGTATGAGGCAGTAGGAGCATATGATGCAGGCCAGATATCCCTGGAGATGCTAAAAAATATTGAAAATACCGCATGCCCAAGTTCGGGCTCGTGCGGGGGAATGTTTACGGCAAATACAATGGCATCAATTTCAGAAGCCATTGGACTGGCATTGCCCGGAAGTGCAAGTCCCCCGGCAGAAGATGACAGACGCAGCAAGATGGTCTACGATACCGGTGCTGCATGTGCAAAACTATTAGAATCAAACATCAGGCCGAGGGATATCATGACATATGAGGCCTTTGAGAACTCCATTGTCATGTTAAATGCAGTTGGAGGATCAACAAACGGCATACTGCATTTGCTGTCAATGGCAAATGAAGCAAGAATCAAGCTGACTTATGATGACTTTGAACGAATTAGAAAAAAGACGCCACACATTGCAGACATGAAGCCGGGCGGAAATTATGTGATGAACAGTTTAGACAAAATTGGAGGGATTCCCTTTGTGCTAAAAAAGTTGGCAGACAAAAGGCTGCTAAACGTGGATTGCATTACAGTCACAGGCAAAACGATGCAAGAAAATCTTGACGCAATGAACATATCAGAGCCTGAGCAGTCAATCATAAGGCCCGTTGAGAATCCAATACACCCGGTAGGAACGGCAGTGATACTCAAGGGAAGCCTTGCACCTGAGGGAGCAGTGATTAAGACTGCAGGAGTAGAGATGACCAGATTTACAGGCAGGGCCAAAGTCTATGACAGAGAAGAACACGCATTTGATGCAGTATCCAAGGGAGATGTGCAAGAGGGAGATGTTGTGGTGATTAGGTATGAGGGGCCAAAGGGGGGACCGGGCATGAGGGAAATGCTTGCAACTACTGCCGCTCTTGTGGGACAGGGTTTGGGCAAAAAAGTGGCAATGGTCACAGACGGGCGGTTTTCAGGAGGAACTAGAGGATTCATGGTGGGACATGTTGCACCAGAGGCATATATCGGAGGACCTATTGCACTAGTGCAAAATGGAGACAAAATTACAATAGATACTAAAACCACAGTTATCGATATCGATGTTTCAGAAGAGGAGCTGGCAAAAAGAAGGCAGAAATGGATACGTCCAGAACCCAACTACACATCAGGAGCTCTTGCAAAATACGCAACATTGGTGGGTTCAGCAGCACAGGGTGCAATTACCACAGCAAGCCCCTAAAAGAACAAATTGTCCACAAGCTTTATAGATCGCAATATCAAAGAACTATTAGAGATAACAGGAAAAAGAAGAAAATAACTTTATGCTTGTCAAATTACTGTTGTCTACTACAGGTTAACTCCTCAGCATGGCTGCCTTGCTCCCACAATGATTAAACTAAAGCTCAGCGGCATTTGATCATGGATATCTATTCAAGCAAATTTGCCATGATGTTGATAGTAATTCTGGTGGCAATACTGGTAATTCAGTTCATAAGCAATGATAACTCTAGGCCGATGATTGATTCGGAAACCTGCGAATTATACATTATAGATTCCAAAATTAATGCAAGACAGTATTTGGGCGAATTTGATTCAAAGTGTTTGGATTTTAAAAACCTGAACCCATAGAAAATTAATTAATGAAACTGATCCTACAGTACACATCATGGATGGTCCATCTGAAATTAATTCGGTGTACTGGAACGAAGAGAGAAAATCATGGGAGTATAAAATGATTCAGGTGGAAGAATATTTTGGATTCAACGAGTGCCAGCAATGCCGCAGGCCAATCTCACACAACATCAAGACAGACGGGGAGTTTAAGATAGCGTATGTAAAATGCGGATGCGCACAAAGAAGATAATTGCCGGGAAAATCAGATCTCGTCCATTCCCAATACATCATGGTATGCCTTTGGAATCATCTGCTGCCCTTTGAAAAAAACATTGTTTACCGCAGTATCCAAAACATATGTTTTGGCCCAATCAGCATCGCCTCTGATTGAACGTCCAAATCCCTGCAAAATTTTGGTGAGGGTTTGGGAGGTATACCACAAAGGGAACTTGTTCATTTTTGTTCTGGTTCTTTTTTCAGTATAGTTGGGATAGGGAACCTTTGCTATAATCTGAAATCTAGACAGGTCATCTTTCAAATCAACGCCCTCCCAAAGCGAGGAAGAAAGCAAGACTCCGGCAGGGTCTGATGCATGCTCTGAAATTATCTCATCCTGTGTTTTCCCGTCCTGATTTTTACTATGACATAGCCTAGTCCTTTGCTTGTTTTTGGGAGAAAGATGTCTGATAATTTTTTTGCACCTGGGAATGGAGGAAGTCAGAATTAAGCCGCGCTCATCAGAATGCTCATTCATTATTCTGTCAATGGCTCTGATTACCTCAAGCTCGTCCTCTTCAGTAGAGCCGTAGCTTAGCCTTTTAATGTTTAGAAGATCAACTTTCCTGTTTTCAATGGGGAAGGGGGATCTTGGGGTATCAACAAACGCAACATCATCAGGGTATAACCCCATATTTTCACAAAAACTGGACTTGTCAATGGTGGCAGACATGAAAATCTGATAATCAGTTTCAAAAAAGGAGCTTGCAAATTTTGAAACATCGATTGGTTTAACAGAGATAATTCTAAAATTACCATCCAAGTCTTTGACGGGGTCATTTACCACAAAGTTATTTTTATCAGACATGATGTCGATTTTTGCCTGTGCAGAACGGTCATAACGGCGTTCCAGGCTTGTAATCAATTTGTAATCAGGACTGTTCTGAAAGAGGGCGCTTTGCTTGATATCCCTAATCTTTTTGGCATACGAGTAAGCCATATCCTCAGTTAATTTTATCATCGAATCCAAATCAGCAAAGTCATACTTTTCAGAGCTTAGGTCGCACTCATCTATCTGGCTGGCAAAGATGTCAAATCCGACAAACTGGATAATCTGATCTTCAATCTTATGTGCCTCATCAAACACGGTTATCTTTCTATCCAGGTATTCCTCAAAGAGTTTCTTGTTAAATTTCATTATTGTAAAAAATGCATGATAGTTCCACAGGGAATGCTTTGATGCAAGAGCCTCATATTTTTGCAGATAATAATGACACGAGGTAGCATCAGTTGCATTATCCTCAACCTGCCTAATGGTAGGCTTGAATTTACAGGATTCAAAAACATCCTTGCCATTTTTAACAGTCCGCTCTTGGCACTGGCCCTTGTCGCAAGTCAATCCCCCCCTTAGGGCACTTTTGTCATCGTCTACTTTTTCAGCAGACATTAGTTTGAGGCAAGGAAAGTTCTGCTTTCCCTTAACTGGTTTTAAAAATGGAATATCCTTGATGTATTGATCCTGAAGATGCTTTGATGCAGTCACGGTAAAAGAACTGTCAAAATAATTAGAAACAGTTGCACCTACGAGGGATTTTCCGACTCCGGTAGGAGCACAAAGGATTATTTTCTTAAATCCCGACTTTAACTTTTCCTCAATCTCAGAGAGGATCTCTTTTTGGATATCTCTAGGTGTAAACTGATCCGGGAATTTTTCTAGCAGAGACAGGATTACATCTACATATATTCAGTATTAAAAGCATGAAGGTTCTTGTAATATCACGATTTTTGCAATCTAGTTTAATATCTAGTCCAAATTAGTTATCATATGGAATTACTAGATGACAAGATGCGGGTTTGGACGGACAGTGCAAAATTTGTAAAACCAAATGCCGGAGTATATGTCCTGTACAACAGAAACAAGGATCCAATATACATAGGGGAATCAAACAATCTTGAGGAGACCTTTGCAAAGTATGTGGATGATGAATTTGAAGGAAACAAATGCAAACAAAAGACATCGTCATACCAAAGGGTGTTTATTGAAAATCCAAGAGAATTGCAATTGGAATTAATTCAAAAAGTCAAAAATGATACAGGGAAAAATCCCATATGCAATACTGAAATTAAAATAGAAACCAGCTAATCTGTCATTGAAAACAATGAAAAACAAAGAGTGACGCTAAAAAAATCTCGGGAACAGGCTTTGTACAAAGTTAAAAAAAATGGGCTTGTTGTAAATGTTTACAGGTAAAGCAGGCAGCAGTCATTGTTGCAAAGGAATCATCTGAACCAAAAATAGGTATATTGACGCTGGAAATTCATTTGGAAATAAGACGTAATAAAAAAAATCAGAAATGAGAAAAGACAGATGAAAAAGGAGCAATCATACAGCAGGCAGCCTAGACTAAAAAAATAGAGTCAAGGTCAGAACTTTTTAAATTCTGGAATGGATATAGCAATTATGTCAGAATTCAGCATGGATTGGGTAGAACTGTTATTAAAAAAATCCTGTGATAGGACACTCACAAAAGAAGAAGTGTTGCATAGTTTATTTCACATGATTGAGGTCAATGAAAATACGCTGAACCGCATTCAATCAAACAAAAATGACTTCGGTCCTGAACTTGAAGAGTTAAAACAGACTGAAATGAAAGACTTGAATTTTCATTTAAAATACTATAGAAGCTTGGCAAATTACATCAACTCGATTCCGGCAAACAAGATTATGGAACATCGAACATAGTCATTTTTCCAATTGAAATGATCCAAGTTACCCTCATCTGGGAATCAGAAATTATCAGGATCAGTGCTCAAACTGTTGGTCTTGCCATTGCGCGTATATCATAAAATCTACGAGATTGAGTTTAATCCAAATATCATTTTCTTTATGCGTATAATTTGTGTGATGTATTACCCAGGATGCATGGGTCTTGCCAAGTAATCCTATTTGCTAATTATGTCAGTAGTTGCTGTTAGGAATACGTCTGAGCAGTTTTTTGATAAATCTGTCGTACTCAAATCCTACAATGTAGGATTCCTCTGAATTGTATATTTCATCCATATCAGAGGATTGCTCACAGCTTACATCAGGTCCAAAGAGAACAGCGTATTAAAATTTGCATCCTGAAAATCTGTTTTTGGTCATATATCTATGACCAATCTTTACTTTTTGAGGCGTAATGACAATATTCAGGTCTGTGTTAACTTACCTTGGCATGTTCTGGAATGTTTATCTTGTCAATCCAGTTATCTATCATACCATTTTTAAACCAGCCAATTTCTCCGGTAATGCCCTCCATACGAAGAAATATGATATCTATAGGACGATTCAAAATTGGGTCACATGTTCCCACAATTGCTTCCCATATTGGAATCCCTGCTCTATAGTACATAACTGAAACTGTTCGGATATCATCCTTGCTATCGTATAGGACAAGGTTATCACACCATTCTCGATCTATTACATGTGCATTATCAATAGCAAACTGATGCATTAATTGACGCATCATATTTGTTGACAATCCATGAAAGTGAGGTTCTTCCTTATACACAAAAAACATGTACATGTTATCCCATTCCATTCGCATTTCTATTTCACCATTTTCAAGAGTTATCCATGAACGGTCAAAACTATGATTCGTCTTTACTATCCTTGGCAGTCCTGATTTTTCCACAAAGTTTTGTATGAATTCTTCTGGACCCGCAATTAGATTTTTGGCAAATGCAAGCTCATCCTCTCGGTCAAGGGAGTCATATTCGTCCCATTTTTTATCCAAATAATCTGACCTGAATATTTCATCAGGTTCTAATATTATCAGCTCTATTTTGGCATTGCCCAATGGCCTGATCATGTTTCCTTGTTCTGTATAGTACGTATAATTTACCCACTTTCCTATTTCTGGATATCCGGGAAACTCCTCAATAGCATAGTCATATCTTGGACCTTCAGGATTTGGAAGTATCAGTTTGTCGTCTATGCCATCAAGTATTTTCTGCATGATGCGCTCATAGTTTTCTATGGTTGTGGGAAGGTAGACACCTTCAGGAAGGGGTTTGATTCCAGACAGATCTATACTGCCAATAACATACCGGTCTTTGTGGTGAGGATAGTATGTCTCTGTCTGTACAGGATCAGAGACAGCATATGAACTGCTTTCTGTTTGATTACTAGTAGTTGTTATAGGCAGCTCAGCAGTGGGCAGCTCAGCAGTGGGCAGCTCATCAACTTGTAACTCAGCAGTTGGCTGCTCATCAAATATTTTTATCATGAACCAGCCGCGCTCTACCAGTATGTCTGCCGTATCACTTTTCACACATACAGGCTTGTTGTTCCTAGGAGATTCCAACAGAGTCTTTTGATACTCACACTGGATTTCATATAGTGGAACATCGGATTTTAGCTGCTCATAGGGGGAGGCAATCTCAGCATATGCATTAGCAACTCCAAAAAGTGATACAATGGATATGGCAAGCAGAATCCGCATCGGTTTGTTGGTTTTTTGGCATACTATATTAGAAGTGCTATCAAATGCTTTGTTGTTTTCCAAAGACAAAGAATATGCCAAATCAATTTTTGAGTGTAAATATCAGTCTAGATTATCATTTTGATGTACCGGATGCTTTGGATCTTGCTAGTTAAAGTTCATGAAAATTGGAAACGTTATCTTTGAGGGTTTGCCATAAATGTTGTAGAGACTATTCATCAAACTAATTTTGGCATTGTGCAGTTGGAGTTTAGGGCTGTCTTTTACTAGTCCAAATGAACTGTAAGTTTTTTTGGGGCCTACTCTCAGGATTCAAATTCATGGATGAGCTGTAGACCGTATAGCGTCTCCAAGTCATCATAATGATTAAAAAATAAAACAACAAACAATTCAGGATTTTAGTTGTTCAAAAAGCAAATTATATTTTAGCTGTTCATCAGTATTTTGGCCAAAATTAGTTTTTTCTTGATATTCCATGCGTTTCTGATCATACAGTTCTTGTAATTTTTCGACTTTGGATGAGATCATTTTTCCAGAATCTTCTTTTGCAAATTGCTTTCTTTGCTCTTCATTTTTCCCCCTTGTGAGAAATGTTTTAGAACGAAATTCATTTTGTAGTTCTTCAAGATTTTCACGCATGATTAACTCAGCAAGATCAAAATTCCCTTGCTCATACCCCAATAACACATCACTTGACTCAGATAATCTAATCCAAGACAGAAGAGAGTGAAATTCAACAAAAAGACGAATATCCTCAATTAAGAATACGATTTGATCATTAATCTTATCAGAGTTTACAGTCCAGGTGAACCGATATTTTATGACGCTATGAGAATCTTCAAAAACAGCGGGATTTGACTCTGCCTTAAAATCAGACCAGCTCAAAAGAGAGTTTTTTTGCCATTCTAAGACATCAGGATTGCCCATGCAAGGCATATCATGCAAGGGAATAAAATTATTTTTCATGGCCTTGGAAATTAAACGCGGATAATGCTTGATGGCAAATCAATACTTGGGCGTGGTCAAGCTAGGACCGGTGTAGAAAATGCCATCAGAGAGAGATGACTCGGCATTTAATCAACAAATGAAACAAAGAAAATGCGTGCACATATCAGGCAGGCGTATATCTAAAGAATTTCAGATGCAGGCTCAGGTATGCAAATCAAGTAAAATGGATCGTTTTTTCAACCCTTTTTGACCAAAAATCAAGACATGTTTTATTTTAAGAATTTTGAGACAGGATAATCAACATAAACATTGAAAGTAAGATGATTGCTAGTTTGATATCCAAAGTGTAACCCCCAAAGGGCCGATGAAAACTGATATCAAATTTGCTTACTTTCTCAATTTTAAACTATTAATTTCAGTGATCATAACAAAACACAAATGTTGAAAAAATTTTATGTTTGGATGGGAATTTCAGTGGCATCATTGGCAGTAGGACTAGTTTTGTTATTTGGATAAGGGGATTTAATTTCAAAGTTTGGATTGCATCCAAGCTGATCTACAACGTCATTAACTTCAGTAATCAACACGTTTTGTTCAGCAATTAACTCATTGATTTTTTTTACTTGTGCACTGATCAACTCATGCGCAAGTTCAGCTTTTCTGAACTCTTCAGAAGATAGAATTTTGCCATCATAATATTCATACTGTTTGTAATATTGATCATATCGCAACTGTTCATGAGATACTGCAATATCAAGGGATTCAATATCAGATTTCAGCTCATTTTCTTTTGACAGTAACGTTTTTTGACCAACAAATAATCCTTCAAATCTTTCTGGAATGGCATAACCCTTTGAGTTAAAAGAGGCTTTAGGCGACTCTGTAGAATACATCAGATTATCAAGTTCATCAGTATGCTCCAATCCCAAGGCATGACCTATTTCGTGCATCAGGATGTTTGCAACCATGTTTTCATCACTTTGTACAAAATTTGAATTGCAATCTCTAGCACCAATTGAAATGTCTAAGACACAGTGGCTTAAAATTCCAAACAGAACGGAATTACAGGTTGCAAGACCAGTATGCGTAGATGATGCATATTTTTGCCATTTAATTTCAATGTTAGGATTAGATGATTCTATGAATTCCATATGCGGGTTATTACTTTCCCAAGTATCAACTGCTTTTTTTAATGCATCAAGGGGTATCTGCTTATCTGGTACGTCAGGAACATCCTCAAAAGAATAATAAATTATCTGATTGGTTTTGGATGTAACCGCGTCAGATATTTGTTGGATGCTTTCCATGGATGGGGAGAGCCTCGCAGAAGAACTATCTGCTGCAAACGGCAGCAAGTCAGAATACCACGCATATCCAAGCACGCCCACAGCAAGAATTGCGACAAAAATTGCCTTCAATAACAATAAAAAAAATCATCAGTACCTAAAACTTTCTATTCCTAAGACAGAATCAAGCCCTGTCTGATTTTTTTTGACGTATTAGATTAGTTATAATGTATTTTTTGCAACAGGCAGAATCTCAATTAAAATTACTGCCATAAAATAGCTGATTGCTGGCAATTGCTCCAAGCGGTTCTAGACTGATTACCAGTGTATCTGTGGCCAAAACCTGAAAAGGATAAGAATTTTGGGGGTCATTAGTTTTTTCTTGCTCTTAAAACACGGAAAGGACTCTCTCTTACTACCAATAATTTCAACACGCTTTGAAAATGCAAAACCTTGATGTCTATTTAAAATAACTTTTACAAACAACGCACAGGCAAACCATGGTGGTTCTAATCACATTCAATAGCCTGAATTATTACAAAAAAGACAGTAATTACAAATTACAAATAACAGCAACGACATATCATATGTGTCATGTCAGACCTAAATCCCCTCATACGCCTGATGTTGTTTCTAAGCTCGTTTGTCCCATTATGGCTTACATTGGTTTTTTTCTTTTGGGCAAGCAATCAGGCCATGATTCAGTGGGATTTGATCAATGTAGAATTTGGGGTGTTTTTGTTTCTTGTATGTATGACCGTGATTCCAGCACTATTTGCAGTGGTTTTCATTCGTAAAATGAAAACAAGTAAGACTGAAAAAAAGACAATTGTCGTATGGCACCACTCTAACCTTACAAAGGAATTTCTGTTGTATTTTGTGACATACACGATTCCATTTATCCTGCATGACGCATTTGGTATTAATGATTTGGTGGCAATACTGATATTCATGTGTGCTGTCGGTATAATTTATTTGAAATCTGATCTAGTATTTGTCAACCCACTGTTTGCTTTTATGAATTACAGACTGCATTGTGTGGTTGACAAGAAAAATTCAAGATACTATATACTGACCAAACGAGATATTTTCAATGATAACGAAATAAAAACAGTCAGGATTGACAGGTATTTCTACCTGGAACAAGGCAGTTAATAACACTGCAAATTAAACATTACCTCTCAATTGGTATCACAGTCAATTCATTATTAATTATGGTTTCATTTTTCGGGGTTTATATCATGATTGGGCCATTCTTCAATTGGTATCACAGTCAATTCATTATCAATTATAGTCCTGCAATTGCTAGGTTTTTGTAATAGATTAATATCACATTTCACTTTTTGTCCGTTTTGTGGGATATAGAAATTCTCATTACTGCCCCATGTTTCGTATAAAATATAATTGGCAATTAAAAGAAGACAGAATAAAAATGCTATAACACTCAAAATGATTATCGTGATTTTAATTATTTTTTTCATGATTCAATAAAAAAGAAAAGAGGGGGTTAGTTGCCATAGTGCCATGTAGCAACATAAACATCCCACCAAAATGTTGGTGCAGAATATGCAGCAAGATCAGGATTTGGTTCGTTTACCTGTACTAAACTAAGAACAGGTTTATACCACACATGGTTGACCTTGACATTATATACATCGTAGATGTGATTTTCATCTCTGAATTCGCCACTAGTACAATCACCATAACCTGTTGTGTTTATTTTGGCATAAACTTTTCCGCCATCATTAAAATCAATCCAAGGCCATTGCACTTGATAATATCCATCATTTTCTATTACTGTTTGTGCAGAAGATAGATCAGGATAACTATGAAGATAGATTTCGATAGGTGGTTCTGAATGTTCAGTAGTGCCATAAGTGATTCCGCATGCGGATAAAGACCAATAGCTAATAGGTGTAACATATGAAACATTACTAATGTTATCATCTACTGATCCAAGTTTTGTTGTTTTGGCATTTACTAGATAGCTAAAAGGACCATTTGCAGCTTCGAACAAAGCAGTACCTGTTTTTTCCTTATCTCCATTCATATGTCCTATCATGACTTTATTGTGGAGTTCTGCCCACTCTGACATGATTTTTATATCTTTATTTTCAATGCCATCATCGATCATTTTATTTATATCTACTTTCATCTGGTTGTTCTTGTTTTCATAACTAACATAACCTTCTGAATTTCTGAAGGATTTGTCAATTTCTGATTTGGTGTATTTGATTTCATCTACTTTTGCTTCTGCAACTCCCATACCGCTAAATGGCAATATCATTGGGCAATCAGAGATGCAAACAGTATTGTTTTTGTTTTGTTTGTTATGTTTTTCATGTTATTACTAACCCCTATGTGCTTTCGTTATTTAAGCAGTTTTATTGAGTTACGGCATGCTTCTTTTTCAGCCAATTTAGGGTGCATGCCAATTTTTTTTATTCTCCATAAACATTATTTCTGCAGTTTCAAACCCTTCAAGAAATTCCTAATGTTGGCAATCAGTAGCGTCAGTGCAAAGAATGTAATTATAAATTTGAGCCATAGCAAGAGAATGTTGTCTAAACAGGCCAAAAAAATGTCGAAGATGAATTAGATATTTTAAAAAATATCTGATATCTCTTCCACTTTGGTTGCGTTCTTGCCAAGATCTTCTCTGTGATTCATCTTCCAATTGGAAATTTGTTTGGGCAGCGGATTGTCTGAGAAGGTATAGTTCTCAACAAACCAGTCCACCATAGCCAAAAATACATCTATGTTTTTAGATTCATCATCACTCAAATTAATCAGAGAGGAGTTGTGGGTTATTATGAATGAATAATTATGAATCTTTATTGCAGACGTGCGCATGAAACCAGTTATCCGTCTGGTTGGCATTTCAGAGTCATAGTCATAATCATTTGAAAACATGTAAACCTGCTGAAAAATCACGTTGACTTCCTGCATTGTCTTTTTGATGGATCTCTTGATTGTTTTCTCATAATCTGATTTATTCTTTCTATTAATTATAAATAATAATAACGCCAAACCAATCCCTACGACCGATATAGTGATGCTGGGGTCAATCATCAACAGATACGATAAGTGACCAGTCATATTTAAAAATTGAACAGTGTACTGTTACTCCAATTCCGAAACTCATCTACAACTTGATCTTCGGTTGCAAAACCACTTTTGGCAGTTTCAGACATGATTCATTAGACTGGTTTTTTGCTAATCCTATAAACGATCGTTGATGATTTTTCCATTTTCATCAAACATATCACAACTGGGAACGCCATAATGATTAAAGACTTCATCCATTATAGAAGATGCAATTTTTTCATGGTTTGTTTCAATATACTGTAATGAGTGTTCTCGTTCTATTTCACAATTGATTTCATTTATGGTGGAGATTGATGGATCATATTCCTCTCCTAACTTTAGTGTATTGTTGAATGAACAAGTTATCATCATCATAATTTTTACATCTCCAAAATAATTATAATGCTGCAATGTTTTACTTGCAAATTGCAGTGTTTGCATCAATCTGACTGCAAAGTATTTGTATGGTAAGCAGTTTTTATCCTTTCTTGGGTCTGAAAAATCCATAATATGTTGAATACATCCGTTTCGATGAATACGTGTCTGCCTAAATTTATCTGGATTGGATTCCTTGGAGATCAAACCATGAGAGAAAGGTTCTAATCTAGATGGAAGAAAACTTGCAGATGATGCATATTGTGTACTGGTGCTCATCTTGATTGACTTAAACCATTCAAATTTCTCATAATCTGAAGTTTCAATTAATCTGTGCCTTATGCTAGATGGAATGATTATGACATTTGCTTTGATAGTATCTGCAGGTATTAGTCCTGTTTTATAGGCAGATGCTTTCTTTATGTACTGTTCAACTTGATCATTATTTCTAAACCGCCCTCTGTAGCAATCACAAATTTCCTGCTCTGTCATTTCTGCAGATTCAAATTGAAAACGCTTGTAAAATTTTTTATTGATATTGTTCTGATGGGGTTTTAAATGACTATCAGGTATGCGTACCAATAAAATGGATTTTGTAGAATTCGGAATTTCTATGGGTATGATTTTTACGTCTAATCTGGGAACTAAGTTGGATAGAACAGTCTGTTCAATACTTTCTTTATTAATATTGGATGTGTCTATTCCATGAACTTCTATAGGATGTCCTCCCCTGCCTGATTCTTTTACTCCAAAAACTATGTCACCACCCCTAGTATTGGCAAATGCACATATGTGTCGCATCAAGCTTTCCTTTTTCACCATTTCTGTTTTATAGTCTAAAATATCACTTTCATCAATTTTATTTTCTAACAATAATTGAATATCCTCATATGAAATATCCTCCATGCTTTTGTTAATCATCATTGGACTTGGGATTTTTTATTATTTTAATTAGATCCATGCTTGATCAATATCGTTGAATTTCTCAAATTAGCACATATTTTATTCGTTATAATATTCTTGCCATGCCCTGCCCCGCTGCAAACACATTATATTTCTGGATCATGTTTAACATGGCGATAAAAATCCTAGTAAAGCATACAAGCTAACATGTATGTTTTACATACTTTACATAAACCCAATTTAGCCTATTTTTGAGGCTTTCATCTGAATTTACATGGTGATTATTCTCAAACCAAACATAATTTATTAACAATAAAATTTTCATAAAATGATACCAAGTTGACAGAATGTCCGACATGTAGGCTTTTAATGGAGTCTCACTCGTCAGAAGAATTGATGGAATGCTGCATGAAGCAAGTGGGGGAGGGGCTAACTGAGGAACAGGCAGGAGTCTGTCCAAACTGCAAGTACGACATAAAAAAACACTCAAGAAAGGAATTGGCAGAATGCACTATTGAATTTTTAAAATCATAAACTAATCGGCAAGATTAAACACATAAACATAGAAAACATTGGAACAAAATACTGGAAAAGCACATGTGATTCTCTCCAATGCACACAAGTAAAGAAAGATGAAAATTTGGGCAAACTAATGAAAAGACAGGATTTGCAACAGGCATATTCAGAGTTGGAGAAGTTTGCAGAAGAACCCTGAAAATCAAAACACACGCATCAGAATTCAGATATTAGAGATGCAGCTGCAAGAACCCATGATAATTTGCCAGACAGAGACGAATTGCAGGTATCAAATACGGTAAAACAAAGTTAGAAAACAAGCAGGTGTAATATAATGCCAGTCAGTCTGCATAATGACTGAAAAAGTATGCATGAATTTTAGAATGAAGAGCAATTCTTGCCATCTGCAATAGGCAGACAGGCAGTTGCAACAGATTGCAAGGAATTTTTTTAAAAAAGGTTTAATCACCTGCCAACAGGGCCTAACTTTGATATAAATGCAGGAATTTCAGATGGTAAAACAGAAGATGAAATCCATCTAAGAATATTACAGGGAGAGTATGATAAGAAAGATGAAGCCCAAACCAATGAACAGATATTGCCAGGATACGCTGATCCAGATACGCTTAATGCTTTTGAATAATTTGGATAAATGAGGAAAGATGCCAGAAAGAAAAACATTTAGAAGTTTTAAAAAACGGGAACCGGTTTTGAGCACAGAACAAAAGATAGAGAAATTCATCATTAGAAATTCACAAAATGGCTTTTTTACAAAATTCTCGACTATTTTATACAAATTTGAGATTTCTGAGGATACTGCATGGAGTCTAGTTGGAGGAATGCTATCAGGCGGATTGTTTGAATCAGTTCACGATGAGCATTCTGGAGAAATGAAACTCTGTGAGATTGGAAAGACATATCAGATCATGGGTTTGGAAAAGAAGAGAAGAAAAGACAGAAATGGAACTAGAAAAAATTATACAAGTAAAAAACACAAAAAAGGCAATACACATAAACTCTAGATTCATAGTTGGCCTGAAAGACAAAATGAGCGATGATGAAAACTTTCCAGTACAGTGTCATCCAATAATCAAGTCCGAAAGGAAAAAACAAAAAAGGCAAAAAAATGATACAGTGTAAACTATGTGGTACGCCGCTGGGAAGGGAACCAACCACAGAAGAACTAGAAACGCATTGGAGAAAGCATCACAGTTGGCATTGGGAATCAAACAAGGAAAAGACTCCTGAAGAGGCATTACTAAAAAAACAAAAATAAGCCAAAACGGCAGATTTCCAAACAAAAAATTCCAAAAGATAATTACATTCAGATAAAAGCTTGGGCCATGCTCCAAACAGGAATTAATTCAACCAAAAAAGAAGGGGCAACTGCTTTTTATTTGTAGTATTGGATTTTGGGATATGCCAGCAAAGCCGATGATATCCAGGCAAAAAACGTAAAGTGTCCATGAAAAACCCAGTCACTCTAATGAAAAACGAGTCACGGGCATTAAAATGAACCAGTGTAGAAACTGGGATCAAACTGTTTAAAATTGCAAAAAGAGAAAAACAGGCAACAAACCAATCCAAACTTAAGGCATTCAAAAATTTGTTTGCAAGCAGACAATGCAAACGTGACAAAATGTGCCAGCCGTCATTTTCTTATCTAAATTATAAAGAATTAGAAAGCATTAATTTGTCAATTTTTTGAGAAAGATTCATGTCCTTTGAGATCAAGTGGCACAGTAATTTTTATGGGATTTCATGGGCATATGAAAAAGACAGATTGGTGATATCTACAGTATTTGAAGATAAAAATGAGGCAGTATCAATTGCCAAAGAGATAGAGGTCTGGAGTGACAAGTTCACAAGATTGACAATTATTGAAAAAGACAGTGGTGAATTTGCAATATGCTGCTACCAAGATCCACAGATATCAAAAAGTGAGAAGCAGGCAGGGCTGTTCAGGACAGGCATGAGGCAGAGCGGGGGATATGAGCAGGCAAAGCCGATGATTGAAGAAAAATCACCATTACTGCAAATTGCATATGCCGCAGATGTCAGAGACATGAATACGTATGAGCAAATTTCACGATTGGTTCCAATGAGAAAATGCAGAATCATATCAGAAAAAGACTTGAAGAAGCAAGAATACTATTATGAGAAAACTGCAAATTCCCAGTAAAAAAGGGGATTGGGACTCGGGACTTTTTAGAAGAATTCTAGCAAGGGATTGGATGCTAAAGAAGCAGTGACTAGCACATGCACAGGGGTTCTGCTGCGTTCATGAGGGATAGGCACGGGAGATAGATTTGGTACACTTGAATCTTGGGGCGTTTTCTGATTTTCAAGCTGATGTTCATTTAATGCAGTGAGAGATTATTTCTCCGGCATTGATCAAGGAACTAGAGGAAACAGCCACATCAAAGCAAATCTTGATGATTTTAAGATGAACACGGTAAATGCAACGGACAATTCTGGCAAGTTTCGATGATCTGATCACTGGAATTTATCAGTGCCGCTTGTAGGTCTTGATTAAAACTTGTGCGATCAAACAGATTCGTGTCTATCCCTCATGAATGCAACAGAACCGCCGCTCCAAAAGTTTTAGCAGGGATTCCCATTCTCAAATTTCTTTTGTTCTGTCTTTTGCGCAAATGTGTTATCACTGACAGCCTGGAGCATATTTATTGCAAATTCTCTTTTAGACACCCACATGTTGAACTTCCTATGTGATACAGGTACATTGTTTGGGTACAGCAGATATTGGTGGCGGTTCTGTCATGATTCTTGAATTTGCTTTCGCAGAGCTGTGATGTCCAAAAGGACACGGTATCCAGACTTTTGAATCATGGGGAAGGCCCAAAATCATTTGTTCTTTGAATCTTTTTTGATTTGCATGCAATTTTTAGTGCGCTTGAAATGTGACAGATAATAGACCTGTCATTTTTAAATCCAAGAATGTCCTTGTGCCTGCAAAAAAGTGATTTTGTAGTGACAGTATCACCTATTTTCAACTCTGATAATATGGCTCCTAGTCTCTTGCCAATTACATCATCTTTATCAATCTTTGAAACAATCCTGATTCGTATTCGGTCTTTGGCATGATATCAAACTATATTTTTGATAATTAAACATGTCGAAAATAAATATTAAATGCCGTATTAAGATGACAGCAACATGCATTGTGACGATAAAAGGACATTATTTGTTCTAAAAGAATCAATCGAAAAAAACTGGAAGCTGCTTGAAGATTCGAATTTCAAGGATCATCAATTATTGGAAAATTTTAGCAAGTCATTGACAGAGTATTTTGAATGCAAATCATCAGCAACAGATGCCCAGTAGGAATCAAAAAAATTGAATACAGAGCACACCAAAGAATGCAAATACAGAATGAACAGTGATTTGCCGCACACAAATTGCCACTGCCAATGCCACAAGATAGTTATGGCAGAGTCAGTTAAAATGGAATCAAGAATTATTTGATTGTTTTTCGGGTTCAAAGTTATCTATAATTTGAGCAATATTTGCAAGTATCGTTTCTTTAATTTCAGGCTTGCCCATACCAGATTTGGACATGAGTTTGATTTGATCAAGCAGGGCAAAATGCACCCTGCCCTGAAGATAGTCAACAATCCCAAAACCTTTTTTTGGAAAATCTGTTACAAATAGATCGTAGTTAGGGGCACCATCCATGTCATCCATAATAATTTTGTATAAAAACTAGATATAAGATTTCCATAATGTTCATTAGACGATAAGAGAAGGCAGTTTCATGACAGAGTTTGTTCACAAGCCATATGATAAAATTTACGTCAGAGACATCATTAAACTAAGCTTGGATGATCTCATCGGAATGATGTCGTCACTTGAAGCTGCCAATGCGTATTGGGCCGATGGCGTACTGTTTGCTAGTTTTGCAATGACAGAATCTGAGGAACTGGCTAAAAAAGAGATGCAAAATGAGATGTTTTTAGATAAGATAATTTTTGCAAAATATAAAAGTTATACAAAAACAGTCAAATCCTCAACAAATCTGGAGATAGGGGTTCTAAACATGAGCAAAAGCAGCCTGTATATGGATTTGATTACGTGGCTAAAATCCCAGCCAACGTGGGATAACTGAAGATCAGCTGCCAAAATTTCAAGAGACATGTTTTGACAAGTTTCTGCCTTGTTATTTTCACTGCCAACTAATGACTGCCTAATTGTGCAATAGGTAGCAGAACAAACTATTCTAAGGATAATTAGACAAATATCCTCTCACTAATTTTATGAGATTGCATTCCAGTATTTTGAGCCTGTTTGGTAATGTTCATGGACAGGTTCATTTTCTCTCCACATTGCTAGTCCATTTTTTATGTTCTGGTGCAATAGCAGACAAAACTCTACTAATTGACGGGCAGACATTATCAAATTTTGTTTGATACCAAGTCCATCCCACGGTCCAAAAGAGCAGGTTTTCTAGCTTTTAGCATTCGTAAAAAAAGTTATCACTGGAAATTTTACATAAAAAGGGGTTGTTAAATGATCTGAAATAAAGAAGATCAGCTAATTAATTTTTTAAATTTATTAAATTCTGATCTGGTTTTTACAAGCTGATCAGTGACTATCTTTTTTAAAGAAAAAAGATTTTCAAGCTTATCATTAACTATGAATACGGATTCGTTAAAGATTACAGTGTCTATAAGCTCATCATCTGGATATACAGTGTACTCAAAAAGATCATCATTAATTTGAATTTTTAATTTGAAACCCATCAACAGCCCCAAATCGTCATGTTTATTTAAAAATCCGACAAGACTAGCCTTAAGCATGGAATCGCTACTTGCAGAATCAAATTTGGATCTGTTTTGAATGCTTTTGTCAATTATGCATGCCACCGGCTTGCCTTTTATGTGTAAAATTAGTGAATTATGGGTTGGAATAAACTCTTCAGAATTGGGCATTTTGTCTAATGGCACAATAAGAAAGGAGAATAATTTGACTAATAATTTTTTAATTGTGGCCAAGACCCAATTTTGTAATATTATGCTTGGATGAACTTGGTACTAGTGTGAATGAACTCTCATTCACACAAGCCAGACGAACATTCTCATGCGTTTTATCCTAGCTGCCTCTGATCAGGTGTCCTATATACTATGAAATGTTGTGTCTGTCAAAAATGCATGATCTAAAGCAGAAAATCTTGATATCCTGTACTGTTTAATCTTAGAGACTTTTCAAGTCCACTAAACTAGAAAAGAATTAAAGTGACGGAATTTAGGCATAAAATTTTACGTTTTGAATTATCATTAGCCATTATCATACTTGATTTTTATCAAATATAAAACAATGATAAGAATGGAGACAGTTATTACCACAAATAACGGAATGAAAGGTACCAATTCAATAAGCGATATACCGTCAATTGAATAAGTTGGAGCGTTTTCTATGCATTCTGACTCTGATATGTCAGGGTCACATATCACACCTCCCTGCTGTTCTGCTTGCGCATAATTGATTACTGAGAAAGGAAGAATCATTGCAGCAATCAAAGAAGCGAACGGCATAGTTTTTGTATTTTTGTTCATGTTATTATCAACCCCTATGTGCTTTCGTTATTTAAGCAGTTATATTGAGTTACGGCATGCTTCTTTTTCAAGCAATTTACAATGCATATCAATTTTTTTTATTGTCCATAAACATTATTTCAGCAGTTTCAAGCCTTTCAAGAAATTCCTGATTTTGGCAATCAAGAGCACAAGTGCAAAGAATGTAATAATAAATTTCATGCTGTTCCAAATCCCAGACATTTCATAGGACAGTTCAATTCGGGTTTGGTACATTTTGATGATCTGATTACTGGAATTTGATAATAAATTGTCAAGATATGATTTTCTTAGATATCCAGTCATCAAAAAATCCCAAAGTACACCTCAGCAATTATTAAATCCGCTTTTTGACCCCAGGTATGATACTATCATATGCACCCAGCAAACCGCTATCCAAGAAGCAACAGTACAAGATATGACAACAAAAATTTAACAACAAGAAGACAGTATGGAGACTATAAGAGTCTGAATTGGCGTGGAACAAAAAAGTGTCTGTTCTAAATGTGAGCATTCACTTACAAACCACACAATCACAGCAGGCAGAAACTCACAAATTGTCAATGGAAAATGCAAGCTATGTCAATGTGATGGAGCGTTATCCATAGAGAGTAATTATTTTCTTGCAGAAATGCCATTGCTCAATAAAAGCAATTAACCAGTATTTTACACCAATTATATAAACAAGATTGTAAGAACGAAAAGTCGATTTTAATGAAACTTTCAATTTGCGGCATTGATGCAAAAAATTCGGTGCAATGTCCCCAGTGTTAGGGCAAAGCAGAGTCAGGGATGCTGAGAAGGGCAGATGTTGAGACATCAGTGAATATTGCAAGCATTACAAAATCAAATAAAGAGATTGATGATTTTACGCTATACTCGTGCAGGGAATTTGAGGGAAATTTTGTTTTATCATTGGCAAAATATGACATTATGGTAATCAGAAAGAGTCGCACGCCATATCGCATATTGCAAGAGCAGTTCAATGGCAAAATTTGGCCGGCAGGAGCTGATGAAACCGGCAAAAGTTGTTTTTCTTCAGAGACATGAAATTGCCCGTAAAACTGCATCATGTTTGCCAGCCTTGGCTAATCTCTAAGCAAGTCTCATCCCCTCAGAATCATCTGCTGCCATTACTTTAGTTATCAGACGCATTCAAAAAATGGATTGCATGAGATTTCTCAAGATTGATTTTTTTTAAAAAAATAGGATTATTTTTCTTCAGGTTCGTTGGATTTATCACGAACTTTTTTCATAATGCAAAACTTTCCTAAGGTCTTCATAAATCCCATAATATCACACACAAACATCTGTTTATTGTATGTTTTACTCTATTTTGTTTAATAAAATCAGTGGTTTTGTACCTAAATTTTGCCGCTTTGATCTTTCTTTCCTAGTTTGGCATTTTCAGGATTTTAGAATGAAGTCATTTGATTCAAGTCTATGATATTTTGTAAATATGGCTTGGCAGTTAGGCGTTGTCTTCTTGTTTCTGGACTGAACATATTCTCAAAGAACACAACATACTGCGGTAATCATCAAAAAATCCCAGTGCAACACAGAGATTTCCTGGGTGATTCATGCAGAGGACGCCGGAATTTGCCAGTGTCGTATAGTCCAGGTAATTTTTAAGAAAATCACATCTGAGAACCTGATGTTAAATTCCAGCGATTAGGTAATCAGAATTTGTCAAATATGATGCTGTACTGGCTGCAACCCCCAGCTGTAAATATTGATGAAGGTGACGGTCCTCTCCAAATGCGTCCTGAGAGGATACAGATACAAGTTTAAGCATATTTGATATTCTAGGCATCAAAAGGTAATCATATAATATCATATGTTCATTAAAGGCAAATTGATCTAAATCATATTCATGAAATTTTGTTTTGACTGTGATACAAGACTGGTTCAAAGCCATGAGGATGTAGGATCTCCGAGAATATGTCCCAAGTGCAATCCTGAAAAAATCATGGTAAAAGCTCCAACATATGGAGTAAACTATTCAGGAAGAACAAAACAGTGTTCCAAAGGATGCGGGGCAGAGATTTACTGGGATGAGAGGTTCAAATCAGATAGTGGAAAATTTATCCCCATTGATTCAAGAACAGATGAGCCCCATCAATGCACAGTCTCCGGCGAATCAGCAGAATACTTTCCAGATGAAATTAAAAAACATGTGAAAACAAAAACTAAAGATCCGGCACCCAAAATTTTAATTCCTCAGGATATTCTTTTTGATATTAGCAAGATTCCAAAATCACTAGTTGATAATAACTACATAATTAGAGAGATAATTCAAGGCCACAAAGAGGAATCCCTGGCATTAATCCATTATGAGCGATTAGTTGCTTCAGAGTCTGAAAAAATTCCAATTGCAAATCTCAGAGACATCTTATCTGAGAATATCATAAAGGGTCTAGAAAAATATGGCTTTGCAGGGGTACTCCCATTTCAGGAGGAATCCATCAAAGCAATTCTAAGTGGAGGGGATACAATAATTTCAGCGCCCACAGGATCTGGAAAAACAGAAGCATTTGCAATCCCAATACTGCAAAAAATCACAGAAAATTCAGCATCAGGAGTATTCACATTGCTGGTATATCCATCAAATGCGTTAATTGATGATCAGATCTCAAAAATATCCGACCTGATTCAAAAATGTGATCTTGGAGACAGGGTTTCAGCATATTCAATTCACGGAGGCCAGAGTACAGAATACAAAGACATGGTGATTTTGGAGTCTGGCAAAAAGGCTCTAATCATTGCAACGAATTTTGATTTTATTAATTATCATTTAATACTGCAGGATAAAAAATGGAACGAGTTATTCAAAAATGCAAAAATAATTGTCATGGATGAAGCACATTCGTATACGAGTTTTCACGGATCAAACGTATATCATGTTCTAAAAAGAATGAAAAGATTCATGGGCAAGGTGCAGTTTGTAGGCTCGTCTGCAACGCTGGATAATTCAAAGGAATTTTTTTCCAGCATGTTTGATCTGCCTGAGGACTCGTTTAGGTATATCAAAAGTAAGTTTCGGCGAAAACAAAACATGCACATGTTTTTTATCATGCCTAGGAAGTTCAGGCAAAGAACAACCATGGAAATGCTATCATCCATCTGCCACAGGAATAATTCAACACAGCTGGTTTTTAGCAATTCACACAATGACGCAGAATTTCTGGCATCAAATATGGAAACAGCAAACAAAGGGATACGAATTCAGATTCACAGAGGAGGGCTGGATCAAAGGGACAGAAAAATGTACGAGTCCCAAATGAAGGCAGGAGACTTGGATGTTTTGTCATGTACGCCGACGCTAGAGTTGGGAATTGACATAGGGCATGTGGATGTAGTAATTTCTGCATTCAAAAACGAATTTGACTCGTTTGTTCAAAGAATCGGAAGGGCAGGACGCATGGGACAGGAATCATATGCCATCTGCGTCTTTGATCCAGAAGATGCAGCTTGTCATTATTTTGCACGCCATATTGATGAGTATCTAAAACAGGATCACATCGTTCCAATCAACAAGAGGAATCCGATAATCGCAGAGAGGCATGCAGAATCCGTCGAAATTGAAGATGAGGCAGCGGCAACATCAGACAAATCCCAATTTTTTGATTTTGCAAACAGTGTTAATTTGCGAGGGGCATCAGGCGAGATTTCCATATACCATAATTCAATGAAAATTGGAACCAGGGCAGTACCTGCAGGGTACTATCAGTTACATCAAAAGGCAATGTATCATTTTAACAAGCAGAATTATGAAGTAAGCTCGTTAATAAAATCACAAAATGGGGCAAGGGCATATCTGATAAGATCAAGTGAGAGGGGAAAGAAGACATTTCCAATTCTCAGAACGGCAGTTATTCAGACATCAGAAGGCAAAACAAGGCACAGGGAGATTAATGTAAAGAATAAAAAAATATCTTTGCGGTATGGAATAATTTCACTGGATAGAACAATTACAGGATACATGAAGGGAAACTATAATGAATCAGCAGATAAATTTACCAGGCATAATGGCAGCAGCATATCGGGATGGAGGAATTTTCATTGGAAATCAAGACACTCGGCAACCAGTGTAACGATACCAGCAGAATTCATATCAAAGGCAGCAGCAGACTCCAAAAATCCCATAGCCGGTGATCCCAGGATGCATACCATCACACACATGCTAGTGAACGCAAGCAAAATTTTAACAAAATCAGAATCAAGTGATATTGATGCATACTATGAAAATGGAGTGATTTACCTTTATGATAACTCATCAGACGGATTTAATGGGTGCAGTAAAATAATCTATGATGAATTTGAAAAAATATTGGCCGCAGGGCTTTCTTTGTTAAGGGATTGTGACTGTCCAGCAGATAAAACACAGGCAGACCAAAAAGTTTGGGGAGGTTGTCCAAAGTGCACATTTACTACAAACTATTGCCAAACAAAAAATAAGGAATTGACTAAAAATGGTGCAAAGGAATTCTTTGATGTTTTTAGCTATTGCAGCAAATAGTGGACATCACAGAACAAGGCTATTCCATTTGGCCATTAGCTCTGTATCCTTGCATTTATTGTTGATAATAGTGGACATCACAGAACAAGGCTATTCCATTTGGCAGCGTTCTTGCAGTAATGGAATGACCGTCCTGCAATCCCTTGCCACAAACATAGCATTCAACCTTGCTTACTGTAGTGGATGCTGTTTGCTTTTTTAGAATCAGCATGTCTTGCATGATTGTTTGATTTACCCCTGGCATGGCAATCATACTACAACGAACCTGACTATAAAGGTACCGTACTATACGGTAATAGTTTATGCCTGAGTGGCAAAAAGATCAGGTAAAAGTAGGCAACTGACACCACCTCATCACTTTAAATAACAAGCCATCAAAAATCTGTCTATGGGTGGACACCTTTGGAAATATTCAGGCAAAAGTAGTACCACTAGACTTGTCTGAAAACCAATTTCAAATTTATAACAAAATATCAAGAAATTACTTGCATTCGTTTCTCTTTGAATCACTAACAGGCCCAGAAGCACTAGCTGAGACATCAGTGATGGGATTTGATCCTAAAATAATTCTAAAGGGCTACTCAGACAAAGTAGAGATTATTGAGGATGGCAACACGCAAACCATTAAAACATCAGAACCGTTTTCAGAACTAAAAAAGATATTGGCAAAGTCAGACAATCAGAAATACAGGTATCTGGGAGGAGCTGTAGGAGTAGTAAACTATGATGCAGTTAGACTAGTAGAGGACATTGCAGATAATCACAATTCACCACAGCCATTAATGGAATTTGGGATTTATGATGACGGCATAATATATGATCAGATTCGTGAGAAATTATTTTATTTTTACTATGATAAAAACAGGTTCAATGAATTGGTTATGAGTGATGGTTCCTTTGGAGACTTTGATTCAGGCGATGTGACTGCAAATATGGACAAGGAGAAATATTCAGAGATGGTAAACAAAGCAAAAAAATACGTTCATGATGGGGATATTTTTCAAGTGGTACTGTCTAGAAAATTTACATTTGATGCGGTGGGAGATGACTTGACGCTATACAAAACACTAAGGAAGCTAAATCCATCACCATACATGTATCACTTAAAACAAAACACCAAGACAATAATTGGGGCATCACCTGAAATGCTAGTTAGGATTACAGGGGACAGGGTAGAAACATTTCCAATTGCAGGAACTAGAAAAATTACAGATGATGAAGAAAAGAACAAAAGATTATCTGAGGAATTAATTCATGATGAAAAGGAGTTGGCAGAACATACAATGCTAGTTGATTTGGGCAGAAACGACATTGGCAGAGTATGCAGATATGGAACGGTTCATCCAGAATCACTAATGGAGATCAAGCGGTTCAGTCATGTCCAACACATTGTAAGCCATGTGGTAGGGAATTTAGCGCCTGAAAAAGACATGTTTGATGCGTTTGAGGCAGTATTTCCGGCAGGAACAGTGTCAGGGGCACCAAAAGTGAGGGCAATGCAGATCATAGACGAATTAGAAACAGAGGCAAGGGGACCATACGCGGGAGCTGTAGGCTATTTTTCATATAACGGATGCTGTGATTTTGCAATAGCCATTAGAAGCATATTCATAGAAGACGGCAAGGGTTTTCTCCAGTCAGGAGCAGGAATTGTTTCAGACTCTGTTGCAGAAAACGAATTCAAGGAAACAGAACACAAGGCAGATGCAATGCTTCAGGCACTAAAGGAGTCATCAGGTTGAAGTTTTTAATTATAGACAACTATGATTCCTTTGTATACAACATTGCACAATATTTAGGAGAACTAGGAGTAACATGTGATGTGATTAGAAATGACAGGATTACGCTGCAAGAAATCAAGGAAAAAAATTACGATGCAGTAATAATCTCGCCAGGTCCCGGAACCCCCGAAGATGAAAAATACTTTGGGGTATGCTCCAAGGTAATCAAGGATATGGGATCAGAGATGCCAATTTTAGGGGTATGCTTGGGACATCAGGGGATTATTGATGCGTTTGGAGGCAAGGTAACAAATGCAGGACATGTAAGACACGGGAAAACAAGTCCTGTCAGTTATAAGGAATCAAAACTATTTGCAGGCGTAAGAAACCCGTTTAGAGCAACCAGATACCACAGTCTGGTCGGAGACAGAACAGAAATCCCAAAAGTATTAAAAGTAATAGCAACGGCATCTGATGATAACGAGGTCATGGCCATTGAGCACAAAGAATACCTCATTCAGGGCGTGCAATTTCATCCAGAGTCAATAATGACTGAAGACGGCAAAAAAATTCTGGGGAATTTCATAAGCCAAGTAAAGGAGAAGAGGAGATGATTTTGGATTTGATTGCAAAACTGCAGAAAAAAACAGATCTGACATACGATGAGATAAACCAGGTCATGACAAAAATGCTAACGGGCAAGACAGATGATGCTCAAAATGCGAGTTTCCTATCAGCACTTGCAGAAAAAGGAGAGACAGATGATGAGCTGTTGGGCATGCTTGAGAAGATGCAAGAATTTTCATTAAAGATCGGGGTCAAAAACAAGGGAACAGTCATAGACATGTGCGGTACGGGAGGGGACAGACTGCAGACATTTAACATCTCTACAACTGCATCATTTGTTGTGGCAGCAGCTGGAGGTACGGTGGCCAAGCACGGAAACCGCTCAAGTTCGGGGGTTTCTGGAAGTGCGGATATTTTTGAATATTTTGGATATGATTTGAGCTTGGAGCCAATAAAGATTGCAGAGACGTTGCAAAGGCACAATATCTGCTTTATGTTTGCACAAAAATTCCATCCTGCAATGAAACATGTTTCAGCAGCTAGAAAACAGATTGGGAAAAGGACCGCATTTAACTTGCTGGGCCCGTTATCAAATCCGGCAAGAGTCAGAAACCAACTAATAGGCGTATTCTCCAGTGAATACCTAGACAGGTTGCCATTAATTCTAAAAAGAAGGGGTGCTGAAAATGTCATGACGGTGCGTTCAGATGACGGAATGGACGAGTTCTCCACAAGTGCAACAAACCGCGTATGTGTGTTAAAAAATGGTAAAATTCTGAGAAAGACAGTTGATCCAGAGGCAGTAGGGCTGCACAAATCATCCTTGCAGAACATTCAGATTAGAACCAAAGAAGAGGCAGCAAAATCATTTGTAAGAGTGCTAAATGGCACTGCCAACCAGCCAATGATTGAGACTACGGCATTAAATGCTGCAGGGGGCCTAATTGTTGCAGATGTTTGCAATACTTTTGAGGAAGCAGTGGAATTGGCATTAAATACTATAAGAGACGGCAGGGCATTTTCATTACTGGAAAAATTTGTGCAAGATACGGGAGACGCTGTAAAATTAAGGGAGGTTGCAGATGGCTGAAAATATCCTACGAAGACTGGTAAACAACTCTCAAATGGCAGTTGATGATGGGGTGTATGACATTAGTGCGAATTTGCAAAGATCATCCAAGGATTTCATTGAAACAATCAGAACAAACCCGCATGCAACACTGCTCACAGAAGTGAAATTTGCATCCCCCTCACTAGGCAAAATCAGAACGTTGGCAGATCCTGTAAAAATCGCAAATCAGATGATTGCGGGAGGCTCAAGGGCATTATCAGTTTTGACACAGCCACATCTATTTCATGGATCACCTGAACATTTCATGAAGGTTAGAAGAGCAACAGATGTGCCAATGCTAATGAAGGACATCATGATTGATACAATCCAAGTAGACGCTGCAAAAAGGATGGGAGCAGACTATATGCTAGTTATTCAGTCGCTGTATGATCAAAAATTCCTCTCAGAGATTGATGAGTTCATAGGCTATGGACACAGGCAGGGATTAAAAATACTGCTTGAGGTGCATACAAGGCAAGAACTGCAAAATGCGCTAAATACAAGAGCTGATCTTATCGGAATTAACAATAGGAATTTGGATACGCTAGAAATTGATCTTGAGACTAGTAAAAATATTCTTGAGGATAATCAGTGTACCAGACCGGTGTTGTCTGAGAGCGGAATCAGCACGTCTGAGGACATCCGGTATTTAAAAAAGTGTGGGGCAAGTGCGTTTCTTGTAGGATCAAGCATAATGAAAAGTGACAACATTGAAGAGCAGGTAAAAAAATTGGTGAATGCATATTGAGGTATCCTAAAAACGGAAGGTTTGGAGAATTTGGTGGAAGATATATTCCCGAAACGCTAGTTCCGGCAATCGAAGAGTTGGAAGAAAACTATCTAAAAATCAAAAGTGACAGAAAATTCAAAAAGGAATTAGACTGTCATCTAAAAAGCTATGCAGGCAGGCCAACGCCGCTATACTATGCAAAAAATCTGTCTGAAAAGCTAGGGGGTGCTAAAATATATCTAAAAAGGGAGGATCTGCTCCATGGGGGGGCTCACAAAATAAACAATACCCTGGGTCAGGCATTGCTTGCAAAAAAAATGAACAAAAAAAGAATCATTGCAGAGACGGGTGCAGGTCAGCATGGTGTTGCAACTGCAATGGCATGTGCTGCATTGGGAATGAAGGCTGAGGTATACATGGGGTATAGGGATACAGTCAGACAAAAACAGAATGTCTTCCGAATGAGTATGCTTGGATGCGCAGTTCACCCGGTAAAATCAGGCTCACAGACACTCAAGGACGCAATTAATGAGGCAATTCGTGACTGGATTACAAATGTAAAAAACACATATTACTTGCTAGGATCAGCAGTCGGACCGCACCCGTATCCTGTAATGGTCAGGGACTTTCAAAGCGTGATTGGAAATGAAATAAAGTCACAAATGAAAAAAATTAATGGCAAGACGCCAGATACGGTAATTGCATGTGTGGGGGGAGGTTCTAATGCAATTGGCACGTTTTACCCACTAGTTGACTCAAATTCCCAAATTATCGGAGTAGAAGCTGCAGGCCATGGATTAAAATCAAAAATGCATTCGGCTACACTGTCATCTGGAAGCAAGGGTGTTTTGCATGGAATGCTAACATACCTATTGCAAGATAAAGAGGGACAGGTAACTGAGACACACAGTATCTCAGCAGGATTGGACTATCCGGGAGTAGGCCCTGAGCACTCTTACTATAAGGATACAAAGCGAGTCAAGTACCATGCGGCAACGGATGCAGAAGTCATAGATGCATTTGTAATGCTAACAAGAACTGAGGGAATAATACCCGCACTAGAATCATCACATGCAATAGCAGAGGCAGTCAAGGTTGCAAGAAAAAGCAAAAAGTCTGAATCAATTGTAGTGACGCTTTCGGGAAGGGGAGACAAGGACATTGAGGAAGTACAGAATTATCTGAATAAACATGTCAAGAATTAAGGAAAAATTTACGGAATTGGAGTCAAAAAATGAAAAGGCCCTAGTCTCATACATCATGGCAGGATTTCCCAATGAAAAATCCACGTTATCTGCAGTGAGGGGGCTCATAAAGGGGGGAGCAGACATTATTGAATTGGGTTTTCCGTTTTCAGATCCTCTAGCAGACGGACCGGTTATTCAAAATGCAAGCACGGTATCACTAGAAAAAGGAACGGAAATTGCAAAGTTTTTCAATCTTGTCAAGAAGATTAGAAAAGAGACAGACATCCCACTAGTGCTAATGACATATACAAACATCCTATACCACAAGGGATATGCAAAATTCGTCACAGATGCCAAAGATGCAGGCATTGACGGATTTATCCTGCCTGACATGTCCATTGAAGAGTCAGAAGAGTATCTAAACGCCGCAAAAGACAAGACAGATACCATATTTCTAATATCTCCAAATACAGAGAAGGCAAGAATTCAAAAAATATCCAAAGCAACATCCGGATTTTTGTACTTGGTTGCAGTGTTTGGTACAACCGGGGTAAAAACCAGAATCAAGAAATACACGCTAGATGCAATAAGACAAATCAAAAGACAGACCAAGGGAGACATTCCAATAGGAATCGGGTTTGGAGTTTCAACGCCGCAGGATGTAAGAAGATACGTCAACGCAGGTGCAGATGCAGTAATTGTTGGAAGTGCATATCTAGAGTTAATTGAAAAGACACCTCAAAAAAAGCTGGAAGCAAAAATTGCATCATTTACAAAAAGTCTCAAGAGACAGACAGTGCTGTAAGGAAAAAGAGAGAGAGAGACAGAGTCGTCTTAGAATGGCAGTGAAATATTTGAGTTCGTGGAGGGGAAGCTCAAATTTTCCATTATGCCTGCCAAACTAGAAGTCCTCACAGCATAACACACCAGGCGACATAAAACAGCAGCGTCATGAATATCTAAAATTTATTTAAAAAATACAAAAAACACTCACAAATGTAAGGAATGTCATCTGATAAGAGACAGCCTAGAGCGTGCCAAAAACAATGTTGAAACAAGGCCAATGCTTAGTACGGTCAATGCCAAAAATCCAAATTCTGGAATTACCTTTGTTCCAATTATTTTAATCTCTTGAGAGCCCGCAGAAAGAGAAAATATCATTTGTGAGCCAGCAGGGATTGGGGATTTTTCAAAAGACGTATTTGTGCCATCAACAAGGACAATGTTTGGGTTTTCAATTAGTCCGGCAGGAAGCATGATTGTAATCTGCTCACTAGCGCTCAAACCTGAAATTCTAAAGGTCAGGCTTTTATCATCAGGATTTACATGTACGTCTTTTTGCAAATTGGCGTCAAGAATGTATTTTACCTCAAAGCCCAAGCCATCCTCGCCATACCCGGAACCAACATTGGGGATGGATTGCACGGTTCCCTTATTTGTCACAACATGGACTATCCCACTCATGTAAGGGTGGAGACTGCAGTAATAGTAAAAATCCCCCGGATCATCAAATTGTTTAGTGTATGACTTGCCAGCAGTAAAAAAGCCACTATCAAAAAGGCCATCTTCCTCACCAGAGGGAGTAACAGAAGTTATAGTGTGAAAGGCAGTGTCTGCATTATGCCAGGTGACTGAATCTCCTGGATAAACAGTAATTTTGCCAGTGGTAATGCCTGTGGATGTTTCAGACCAAAAGAAAGGGGCATTAGGGTCGGATGCACCAAAGGGTATTTTGATATCAAAAGTTTCAGCAAAAACCAAAGACAGCGGGGAGCCTGCTGCCAATACGGCCAGCAAGGGCAAAATGAAAATGAATCCATTCATGTTTATGACAGATAAAAGCCAGTATTTCAACTAAGCAGAATCGAGAAAACATGCAAAAGTCAGACATGCAATTGGTTGGTGTGCAGACAAAGTTTGTCTTATGTACACTGTTCAATCTTGGTGTCATTTTGATGTGTAGCCATCTTGTCGATGGGTTCTTGCAAGCAGGTATCCGAGGACTTTCTTCAATGTCTGCATATCATTCTCATCGCACCTATTGAATATGACGGATGCATTATTACTCTGGGTCTAACTTTTCTAGGTTTCCAAGGATTTCTAAAAAAAGTGATGAGCGTGCGGTATTCCCAGTGTTAATTCTCAAGGGGTGAGTTGGAGTTCTGATAAGTTTTGGTGTTTTATGCCACAAATCTGAGAGATCTAGTATTGCACCTCTTTTGGGATTTTTTAATGGCCAGAATATGCAATTCTTTTTTTAAGAAAACCGTCTCTTTTGCAGTTTACTGTCAAATTTCGCTAGTCAGAATTTACCTGACCCAAAAACTGCCTTGCAGTATAATGGATCAAAAATACCTGAAGATAGCGAGAATGGCAAAGGAGGAAGAAAGGCTAGCCCAGCGGAATCTCTACTGTCTGTGTCAGTGTTCCCTGCTCAGCGCCGTTGGTGCTAACGCTGATTGCGTTGCCGCCCTGCTGGATGCCTCTCAAAGAGTTGACCTGCTCATCAGTGTGCGTAAACTGTACAAAGACATTCAGGTCATCATTGCTGTCTGCTCTGCCATACCTGTCTGGGAACGCGATGATAGTTACGGTTTGTCCTGAGATTCCAAGTTCTTTTTCTGCAAACACATCTGGTACTGACTGCAACACCACGTATTGCGTTAGTGCCTCACCGGTATCCTCGTTTGTAAATTCAATGTTGGTATTTAGGAATTCTCTGAGCACGTCTGGCAGATCAACCTGCGTTGATCCGTCATTAATTTTCATGCTTGATTTTTGAGATACTGTCACGTTTGCATCCCCAGATGCAATTGCAATTTCTGCAGATGTTGGAACGATGATCTTACTTTTGTCTCCTGCCACAATCTCAATGGTGTCACCTCCCAAGAGAACGCCCCTCATGGAGTTGACCTTCTCACCATTGGATGAGATTTGCAAGAAGAGGTTTGCACTGTTGTTGTTACTCTCCTCTGAGATGGGTCTGTCTGCCAATGCAACTGTGGTAACTGTCTGTCCGCTGATTCCCAGGACGGTCTTGGCATATCTGTCAGGGTTTGATTGCAGTGTCTGGAATTCAGTGAGTTTCATACCCGTGTTAGTATTGGTAATATCTGCAAAGTCGTTGAGGAACTCACGTATTATGTCAGGCGTTTGTACTTGGATGGGGCCTGGCATGATAATGTCATCTGAGAAATCCGCTTTTTTGGATGGCAGATCAGGTGTTACATCTGCACTGCCACCGGTAATAACAGGCGATGATGATAACTCGTATGTGTTTACAGATACAGAACCAGAACACTCGGTGAGGTTAAATGACTTTGAATCAGTTGATATTCCCCTTGCTGCGATATTTTCCACATGTACGCGTACAAATGACTCGTTTGGTGAGAGGCTTGCATCAAATGAGATTCTTCCAGTATAGGGCTGCTCATCAGAGCGTTCTGCCGTGATTATGCCTGCGTTGGTTCTAAGCTTTACAGAGAGACTGTCAGTTACAGGACCAGCTATTACGTTGATTGTGTTTGCCTCACAGACATCCCACTGTACGTCGTACAAAACAGCTTCGGAGGCATTGTTTGCAGCAGATGAGCCGCTGAAGGAGGAGGAGGAGGTACCGCCACCGCCACCACCGCCACCGCCACCGCCACCACCGCCACCGCCACCACTACTACTGCGGCTACTAGAAGGTGTGGATGGTGTAGGGTCTACAGGAACCGTAGAGAATGAGCCAAATGAGCTAAAGTGCGTGGTCCAGATGATCATATCAGGAGCATCACGAACAAAACAGGATTCCAACGCAGTGCCAGCTCCAATATTGTCATTGGCAGTAGTCTGATTGACAGGAACAAACGGACACACAACCAGTGATCGTGATATCACGTTGCCATCTGTATCCTCTCCTGAGAAAAAGGCTCCCTCATGGTCTGCCTGGCCAGGCAAGAGTAACCTGACTGCCTGATCAAATGTTAATCTGGTGTTGCCATCACCGACTGAGAATGCCAGTCCTATCTCGTCATTTGAGGCTGGAGGATCAACAGCAGTGCCAGCAGTAACAAGGGTTGGAACGGCAATGGTGCCACTCCAATCATTTGATGAACCGTTTACAACTATACCTGCTGGATAAGTGACAGATACAGTTTGGGAATCAGAGACATCAGTGATAACCTCAGTTGTAGAATCAGAAATTCTCACACTCTTTACTCCGCTTGCAGCATCATCAGCAAACGTGGGGGTGGCATTAAAGTCAAGCAGCTGGCCATCAGTGGCAATAATTGTGTCAGGCAATGTGTCAGATACCACGTTGAGGGTGATCAGATTTGAGGATGGCTCATATGTCACTACGCCACCATCACCTCCAGAGGGGATATCTGCCTCAATCTCATCTCCTGTGGTGCTGATGGTGACGGTAACTGAATTAGATGCCTCATTGGGATTGCCTGCAAGGTCGGCTGCCATACCTGCACCTATTGATACGGTTACTGTTCCGTCTGTGGAGCCGCGTGCCACATTAAAGGTGTAGACACTGCCTTCTCCATTAATGTTGGATGCTGTGGGGGTGCCGCCATTGGCAGTGCCCGCTATTGTAATGTCATCCAGCTCAAAGTTCTCAACGTCCTCATCAAATGTTGCAGTAAACGTTACAGGGTCATCACCAGTAATGGTGGTGCCATCAGCAGGCGTGATAGATACGGATGGGTTTACCATGTCCACCGTAATAGTATGTACGGCACCCGTGTTGCCCCCTGCCACCACACCATCAGGTATGCTTACTGCTAGCTTGCCATCTGTGGTGATCCCGTGTGTGACTGCAAAGTTGTAATGGGTGCCATTAATTACATTAAAGGCAGTTATCAGGCTATCTGATGCCTGTGTACTGCCAATTGACACAACAACGGAATTTTCCCCTCCAAGGTCAAGACTAATCTCAGAGTTAGATACCTGGGTTCCGTCAATTGCCACAACGATGTCAGACCGCTCAAATCCTGTGACATTGCCGCTAAAGATTGCAGTAAATGGTATGACCTCAGAGTTGGTAGGATCAGCAGCAGTTGTGTCCAGTGATACTGATGGGACTGTGGTGTCTACGGTGACGGTAACTGGGGCAGATGCGGTGTTGGGGTTGCCTGCAAGGTCTGCTGCCACATCTGCTGCAACTGATACAGTTACGGTTCCGTCTGAGGATATGCCTGCAACGTTAAAGGTGTATGTGCGGGCATCAACTGTCTCAAAGCCGGTTGCTGCAAGGGTTCCACCGTTGGCATCGCCTGTCACTGTAATGTCATCTAGGACAAAGTTCTCAACGTCTTCGTTAAATTCTACTGTAAATGGTACCGTATCAAGTCCGGTGCGGCTGCCTGCAGACGAAGTTACAGAGACTGCCGGGGCAAGGGTGTCTATGGTGACGGTAACTGGAGCAGATGCAGTGTTGGGGTTGCCTGCAGAGTCTGTTAGCGCGTTTGCATCTATGGATACGGTCACGGTTCCGTCTGTGGAGCCGCGTGCCACATCAAAGGTGTAGATACTGCCTGTTCTGCCAAGGTTGGATGCTGTGGGATTGCCGTCATTTGCAGTACCAGTTACTGTAATGTCACCTAGGTCAAAGACAACATCCTTGTTGAATGTTGCCGTAAATGGTACCGTAGCAAGGTTGGTGAGATCACCTGCAGTTGTAGCTACAGAGACGGTTAGGGTAACGGTATCAGGATTGTCTGGAGGGTCTGTTGGGACTGCATCCCTGACAGTAACTGTCTGTGTGAGAGTTGCGGTATTTCCTGAATCATCTGTGGCAGTCCATACCACGTTGTGTGTTCCAACGGCAAATGATGCAGTATTACTGTCAGTTACAGCAACAACAACGCCTGAGTCCACCGTGTCAGTTGCAGCTGGCGCGCTTATTGATACGGGTGTAAGTTCTGCTGTGGCATCCACAGTTATTGGTGCAGGCTGTACTATTGTGGGAGGAGTGGTATCCACTAGGGTTACCGTACTAGTTGTTGTAGAGATATTCCTAGATTCGTCAGTGGCAGTCCATGCGATTATGGTATCACCCAGAGGAAACGATGCAGTTGCGTTGCTATTTATGGTAAAAGGAAAGATATCTGTTACTGTGGGGTCTGCCAGCTGTATTGCAGTTAGTGATGAGGTAGCCTCTTCTGTAATATCTTCAGGCTTTTGTATTGCAGGCGGTGTTGTGTCTTGTACGGTTATCGTCTGTGTTGCAGTAGCTGTGTTTCCTGCAGCATCTGTGGCAGTCCATGTAACTGTTGTGGGGCCAAGTGGGAAATTGTCTGGTGGTGCGTCGTGAGTTATGTCAGGGCTTGGACCTGAATTGTCTGCAGCTGATGCCGTACCAGTATTCACAGGTGTACGAATGTCGGTAGCCTCTACAGTGAGATCAGCAGGAGCAGTAATTACAGGGTTTGTGGTATCTGGCGGGTCAGTATTGTCGTCGCCGTCGTCAATAGTTACATGAATATCTATTGACCGACCAGAAAATGAGACAACCTCCGCGAATACCCGAACAAGATAAGTGCCAACGGTGGCGTTATGCGGAGAGATGATAACGTCTGCCGTACCATTACCAGTACGGGATATGCTGACAAAGTCTGGAGCTTCTAATAGGTCCCATGAAACTGGTCCATGGTCGGCATTGGGTGCAGACACGCTTACAGTACGGGTCTCTCCGTTACGCAAAGTGATATCAGCAAAGGTTGATCTATCTGGCCTTCCGAAGTTGGTTACGGTGGCTGTGGGGCGTGACTGTGAATCACTGCCATCAAAACCAAAATCAGAACCAACATAGGTTACTGTAACTGGCGTACTATATGGAATGCCTGATGTAAACATGCGCAATATTTCGCCATTGCGACTAACACTAATAGAGTTGATTGCTCCCTCAGACAGGCTAAAATCACTTGCTGTAAAATTAGTATCATGTCCTACAGGGAAATACAGAGTAATGACGAATTCGGTTGTAAATCCGGCTGTAAATGTGAATGGTAGTGGCGAGATGTTAAAATTATCAATCTCTACGAATTCATTGTCTCCGCTTGAGTCTGCCACAAATCGCAGTAATGTCTGTGATTGATCACGTAGGCTAAGTGTCAGGGCTTCAGAGTGCCAGTTGTCGGTATTATTCCCATTCATACCAGTATATTGTGCCAGTGTCACCCATCTAGAGTCTGTCATGTACTGCACATACAGACCTTCATCTGAGTTAATTCTCCTATCAACAAATCTATCAAAGGATACTACAAGAGGCTCTCTTATGTCTAGTGGCTGGTTAAGTGTAATAAAACAAGCGGAACCACAGTTGCTAGATGTTGCCACCGTATTGTCGCTGGCAGAATCTGGAATGGTTTTGTGGGCACTATTTATCTCCCACATGTCATTGTCAGATTGACTCCAATGGTCAAGCGTGTTAAAACAAATCTCAGAGATGCGAACCGAACAAGAGGCGCCAGATTGACTCCAATTGTCAAGCGTGTTAAAACTGTCAGTCACTATGTTTGATGGCGGGGGTAGATCGTTTGGGATTGCAAAGTTCATGTGGTGAAGTCTCATAATGTCAGATGAAGAATCATATTCTGTATCTTCCCATGCAGCATAGAAATCTCTAAAATTATGATATCTTCCATTCTTAAATACATCAATAATTTCATCATCGCCTAATTGCAGGTTATCTAAGTTAGTACCGTTACTGCTTTGTTCTAAATTGTCAAATATTTCATCAACGTTATGATCTTTGATATCCCATAGCGCTCCGGCTACCTGTCCTTCAACGAGTTCTCCAATAAGATCAAAGTCATCTACGGGTAAAAAATCTATAAAGTTATTAGTAGTTAACTGTTGTCTGTCTTGCTCCAAATTAATAATACCAAAAGGGGTACTATCGAAACTTGACGAATTGGTAACTAAATTAGGAACAAAATTAGCCCAACCTTCTGTCCATGCACATGTACGATTAGTTGGGTGTTGAAGATAATGAGATGTCTCACCGATATCATCAAAATCACCATCATTGTTTAGATCAGTGTAACAACGCAGCAGGAATGGAAATACACCTTGTATATCCATAATATAGTGGCCAAATTCATGCAATATGAGATCTTTGTGTAAAGCATTATCAGCGATAGAAGGAAAACTGCTAAGAAATATGGTGTTCGCAGATAGTATATATCCAGCATTGTTACGGGTATAGTCTGGAAAAACACTAGCAAGTCTACGATACTCCCACTTTACAGTAAGCTCCTCAGGAGGAATACCGTGATGACTAAAAAAATCACGGCCATCAGAGATTGCATTGATTATACCAGATGCTCTTGCATCACGGCCGTTCAATACAAAATCAAACATTCTTGTATCATCACTAAAGTTCAAAACTCTGGTAGATGACTCTATATAAACACCAGATATACCATGCACGACTAAATCATTTGAACCCCTGGAACTAACTCTGATAACTAGATCAACATTTGATTCATCATCAGGATCATCATTTTGGATAGAATCTATGCGATATTCTCCCCTGTTGGATGTAAATGTGCAGGCATCTTCACCCTCAGTTGTAAGCAATACAGTCAATGCACTACGGGTAGATCCAAGTTGATCATAGGCACAGACTTCTATCCCGTTGATGGGTTGCGTGGTGCGGGAAAGATAAAGTTGAGCAGATACGGTGCCTTCAATGGAAAAAGTGTTGGAAGAAGAGTCTTCTGCTGCACCAACAGACGCCTCCTGAGTTGCAGCTACGGGGAATGCTGGGGCAGCAGCGGTATCTGTGGGGGAGCCATCTGCTGTTGTTGTTGTTGTTGTTGCTGCTGCTGCTACTACTGTTGTTGCTGCTGCTGCTGCTGTTGCTTCACCATCCGTCATATCCGGGGGACCAGTATAATCTGCCTCGTATCTCTCCATTACATCATCTACTTGCGCCTGCGTGAAATTAGAGTGTCTCAAAATAATTTTTACATCATCTAATGGAAGGGATTTATCAGCAAGCCATCCAATTAAATCGTCATTGACTTTGCCAATATCATTGACAACTATCTCACCCAAAAGTCGCAGGTGGTTGGCATATATTTCAGCTACTCTTTTATCCGTCAAAACCTCATCAACTATCTCATCCTCAGACCTCGCTTCATTGCCAAGTCCGCTATCTTCTTGAGGTGCAAAAGATTCAGAACTAGATGCCCTAGCTAAAATGATGTGATCCAAAAATGTGTGTCCCTCATCCATATACTCATTTTCTGATATAGAATATTCATCAGATATTGCAAGGTAGACACCGCCACGGGATTCTAAAGAATCAAAGCGCAATGCGTCAATTTCAATAAATCCCTCCTCTAGAATTTCTACAGTAACCATCACGGTATAAGCCCTACCCGGCACGGGCTCATCTACTACATATCCGACTTTATTATCAAATGGCACAAAGATGGTTGGATCATCAGAGCCTGCATTTGTTACTGCATCATCATGAAACAAAACTTTGTCACCAGGATTGGCAAATACTTTTAGCGTGAATGGTTCCATGTATGGCTCAAAATTTGTATTATCAGTGTAGATACCGGTAAAGTTTATCATAGCAGTTTGGCCCACCTTGGGTGATTCTGAGAGATCTAAGGAATAACTGTGTATAAGAATTCCAGGTGATGATAATATTGAAGATTTCTTGTAATCAGCGATAATCTGCTTTTCTTTGTCAGTAAATACATGCGTGTCTGTCTGGCTTGTGATCTTTTCACTTAAAGGTTCATTGGCTTTTTGGGATGTTTCTGGTGTGTGTGCCGTCGTGGCATATATGCTGCTGCCGCTGCTGCCCCCGTCTCCTAATTTCATGGCAGAATCACCAGTTACGCAAACTGGCTTGCCTGCAAGGTTCACCATCAAAAGCTTGCCGTCATTGCACTGAATCCCATCTATTGGTATGCCTGCATGATGCTGGTCAAGTGGCGAGTCCGAGGTTGCAGCATGTGCTGGCATCATCACTGCCATTATCATCATCACGGCAACCAAAACCAAAAATCCAGACACTGCAATTCCGGCCATAGATAGTGTGGGCATGCCATGTTATTAATAATAGCTAACGAGGTTCTGGCAAATTTTGGTGTTCCATGCCATAAACCACAAATTCAAGTATCTAAACTGCATTTCTTTGGGGTTTTTTGATAATTAAATATCTGAGAAAATCGTCTCTTCTACTTTGCCGTCAAGTTCCAATGATCAGCTAACCAATAATTTCCAAAATTCAACCAACTACCTTATACAATTTTGATTCATATCAACAGCAGCAGCAGCAGATTATTTTGAATTTAGGGGACAATTTTTAGGTCTCTGAATTTGGAGATCCTTTTTCCACACTTGTTCTACTTGGTTCTGGCAAATTTTGATGAATTGATCACCTGAATTTGCCAGCAAACTGCAAGAGGATATTCATCTTGCTGTTGAAAAATTGGAAACAGCGCAAGATTGACAGCACATGATGGCATTTTCCCAACACAGATATTTTTGCTTTGGACCATTAGACATCTATAACCTGTTGGCAGCAGATATCAATAATCAATCTAATAACTTGTTTGCTAAGTTTAATTTATGGCATATTTTTGATTTTTGCAAACTATTAACACGGGATGCAGTAGTTTGGATGCATCAGGCATTTGTTATCTTGTTGCATACATTAAATAAAAGATTCAATCCTTGAATGGAAATTCGTAACCATCAGGGGCCAATTCTATAATTTGCAGATAAAGCTTGGAAAGTAACGAGTCTAGTTCTGCCAGATTGTCTTTTTTGTCCTGTAATTTTTGCTCTAACTGTTTAATGTCTTCTGTGATATCTGTAATTCTGATTTGTGTAGAGTTGTATCTCTCTATTTTTCTCTCCAGTATACTGTCACCTACAAGTGTAAGAGGATTGGTACTTGCCAGTGCAAAGTTTTGTACAGGCTTGTTTATGTTATCAATGTTAGAGCCGCTAACTGTTATGGTGTATGTTCCTAGTAGAGTGGGGGCAAACACTGCAAACTCGTTTGTCTGGTGGGATGATGTTGCCTGTATTGTAGCATTATCCGGAGACAATATTGTAAAATCAAGATTGGTAATAGGGACTGCTGTATCATTAGTCGTCAACTGTCCGGTTATACTGCCATGCGGATGAACCAGCCATGACAGTATCACTTTGACTGGCTTTGATGTGTCCTGTACGTCAAACTCGTACTGCTTTGTATGCGTATCTGACTTTAGATAGTGTGACATTACATGGGATGATTCACTGTGAGCATACCTGAGTGACTCTGCTGTGTTTAGTATGCCAAAGCCCACATTGTTTAGTATTCCAAGGGATGCAACATTGGTTGCCTCAAAAGGATCCGAGGGCTGTCTGGCATGAGAACAGTTGTCGGTGGAATTGTTTTTTTCATACTGTGCAGACGTGCAAGGGATTGGACCCTGCCAGTCAGCCCCAAGAAGAAGTATTGTCTTTATCTCAACTGGGGTCAGATCAGGTTTTGCCTGTAGCAACAGGGCAGCAGTTGCACTTGCCTGGGGAGCAGCAAGGCTGGTTCCGGACCGAGGACTAAAAGTGTCAGCTTCTGCAACATTGTCCAGTGTCTGAATATGATGTGCAGGTGCAACTATCTCAGGCTTTAGCAGGACTGTTCCGGGTACGGGACCCATGCCTGAAAAATCTGCCCTTGTTATTGTTTGACCACGATCATTTATTCCGCCTACGGTAATTTCATTGTGTCCGCATCCGAGATGAGTTATAGACTGATAAACTGGCTGGTTTGGCGCTCCATAAATTATGCCATTATTGCATATACAAAACATATCAGAATATAGATGATAAACTGGCTGGTTTGGCGCTCCATAAATTATGCCCCTGTTTCCTGCAGATGATACTAGAACCATTCCCTTGTCAACTGCCTCATTTGTGATGAGGTTGGTTGTCTTTCCATAATCTCCACTGCAGATTCCAAAACCAAAACTCATGACTGCCATGTCGGCTCCTTTTTTGAGAGACCAGTCAAGGGCATGTGCCACGTCATTTCTGTTTGCACTAATGAAGGTACGGTTGTTATCGTCATCTACACTGTGCCTGGTAATTGAGGCATCCAAAAGTTTTACACCAGGGGCAATGCCGTTATGAGCAGGCAGTCCTGATGCGGCAAGGATTTGGGCTATATGCGTACCATGGGATGTAAAATTACGAGAAAGATGATTAGTACTATTAACGCCGATCACAGTATCAGCAGTTGCAGGCTCACACGTATCATCGCACTCTACACGCCCATCGATTCTGCCCATAAATGCGATATCGTGGTTGATGCCTCTGTCAATGATTGCCACAACAACTCCACTGCCATCAAGATTTGTGCCAGTCGCAGTATGAATCTCATCGGGAGTTGCATGTACGGTTCCCGTAGCCGTATCAATCTCCAGAGTCACGGGAATTTCACCATCTCCCATGGCATATACCTCGTCATAAAGTGAGAGTCCCAGAACGTCTGCAACTGGGATGGATGCAGTCACAAATGAGAGTGACTCTGCAGATGCTATGTTACGTGCGCCAAGAAGATCAAGTCTCTGTACTATTGCATCCTTGTTCTTGCGCGCTGTCTCATCTGCATCTATACCATCACTTCTGGCCACTATAATTAGGACATCATAGTATCGCGTGCCGTCATGTACCCCATAGTCGCCATCTTGGGGTACCTCAGATATGAGGCCTGGATTTTGCCATAAAAGCCGCCATCAAACTTGGGTGGTACATCCACACTTGCAACAGAACCTAATGTATTCTCAGCCGGGATAAGATTGCCTGGCACTGCAAGCTGTGCATCCTCATCATCAGTCTAGGATGCAGAATCTAAAGGATATGCAAACAGGAGGACTAGTGAGAAAATTATCATCGGCAATGTTACTTTTAAATTCAAGAATAGCAGCAACCATAACTGTAGTTATTTATACTTATTAATAGCCTATATTACATCTTGGGGATTTTTCAAGTGTGCTAAGCTAGGAAAGAACCAAAGTGACAAAGTTTAGGCGTGAAATTCGTTTATTTCAACAGATAAAATAAAGCAAAACATACAATCAAATGACACTTTATTATTTTGATCAGTTAGGTGATCTTTTTTATCTAATCATAGAAAGGGATGCATGTAGTGATTATCAATCATTGCCCAAAGAATTAGATGTTTGTTCAGATTCTTCATCTCCAAAATAATATTCCATATCTTTAATTTTCTTCCATCCTTTGGTATCAACAGATAATTCATTTAACGGAGCCAAAGTAGCAGATAACTTATCAACATTATGCAGGGCGACAGCTTCCAAAGTTTTTGGCGGCATAAATGATTGACTTGTTTTAGGATCTCCATGATGACTTAATATCATATGTAAAATATGATTTTGCATCTCATTACTGCAGTTAGTTTCTTTGATAATAATCTCACCGATTATGAAAAAACCGATTGGTATGTGTGATAATAGTCTGCCTTTTTGAGAAAATGTTGTAGAGTATTGTACATCGTATTCAATAATCTTCCCTATGTCATGTAGTATACAACCACAAAATAAAAGATCACGATTAATATTTTTATATTCATTGCATATAGATTCACTCAATCTTAACATCTCTAAAATATGAGTGATCAATCCACCAGGATAAGCATGATGATAGGATGAAGCAGCAGGCCAGCAGGAGACCTTCTCAATAAGATCTTTTCTCTGAAGAACTTTATCCAAAATTTGCTTAATTTGTTTATCTTTAATTTTTTCAATAAAAGCCATTAAATCATGAACTTGGTCTGGATCAGTTCTGATTTCTTTTTCAAGTTTTGAAAAATCAGGTTCAGTAACCAATTCCAATTCATGATGGTTTATAGTGATGCTGTTATATTTTTCACTAAAGCTGCCTACAATTTTATACACTTTATTAATAGAAATATTGTTGTAAAAATCAGTACATTGTGATACTGTACCAAAAAACCTGGCTTTGATTGTTTTGGTTTTATCGGCTATCTGAAGTACGGTCATATATTTTTCTGGATTTTTTGTGACTGTTGGTTTTTCTTTATGTATGATAATGAGGTCCAAATTTACAGCGTCATTATCATTTAATTCATCAAGATATTCCAATGATAATTATAAAATATTATAGATAAAAAGATTTGTGTAATCTTTGGGTGCTGCTAGAAGCTAACATACACGGTTTACAGCATTCATCAAGTATCAACACTAGGGGTATTTCTGACGATCTAGCAAAATTGGATCAATGTGTATTGAATCGTGAAAATGGGTTTAATAATAAAACGGATTGGATGGAACAGGGGATGAAAAATTTGAAAAAAGTTGCATCACAAAACATTTGTACATTAAAAGACATGTTGAGTGAACTAAAGAAAAAACCAATAGTCTTATGTTTTAATCTTATTCAATGAAGGCATATTCATCTCAAAGACGATTAAATAACAAAAGATGGAAGAGACCAAATGGTGGGATAAGAGATCGTGAGAAAGTCTTTAGTGGTGGTCTCAAAAAGACAGACGCTGTCATAATTGAAGGTATTTGTGCCTTATTGTAAAACCTATGGAAATGAGATGCCAGAAGGTTAGACAAGCTGTTTAAAACGCCATCATGATAATGCTCATTTAAACCAAAAAAAATCTGATGCTTGGCATCTACTGTCTATTTTCTTTGGTTTTCTTGGAGGTCTTATTATATATGATGTATTGCATGGTGAAAATCAAAAAAAAGGCTAAAAAAGAACTTTGCTGGTACTTGATTTGACTGCACATGCAGGATACCAGTGATGCTCATTTTCATTTGAATTGTGGAGGCATCTGTTGCTGAAGCGGCTGAAGAATACTCTGATGGTACAATAAATTGTGAATTTTTAGGCTATCAGGTAATGCACATAAAGACACGCTACAGGTGGTCTGCTTTACTTGGAGATCGTAAAGCAATACAAGAATATCAGTAATTACAACAAAAATATAATGATAACTGCACATAAAGCCTAGATCCCGATAACTTGATAAAACACCCAAAGATTACACATAACCTGCATATGCAATATTTTAAAAGCCAAGACCATCATAATTGATCCATGAGTGAATTAGGCGTGAAAACATCTGCTCAGCAAAAAAAAGATGTCAAAAAAAGTCAGACAAAGTATATTTTTGTCACAGGCGGTGTGATGTCTGGCCTTGGAAAAGGCATAACAACATCCTCCATTGCAAAATTATTTCAACTGGCAGATCAGAGGGTATCGTGTATCAAAATAGATCCGTATCTTAACTATGATGCAGGAACTATGAATCCGGTAGCACATGGTGAAGTCTTTGTCACAAATGACGGGGGAGAATGTGACATGGATATCGGAAATTATGAAAGGTTTCTTAATCAGAATATTCCCAAAAATCACAACATTACAACTGCACAGGTGTACTCTTCAGTCATAGAAGCAGAAAGAAAAGGAGAGTACCTTGGGGCATGTGTGCAGATTATACCTCATGTTACAGATGAAATTAAAAGTAGGATATCAGATATCGCAAAAGATGAGAACCTAGACTTTTTGATTGTGGAATGTGGCGGAACCGTAGGAGACATCGAATCACTGCCATTTTTAGAAGCACTAAGACAAATAAGGGCAGAAGAGGGCTCAGAGAATGTAATTTTCGTTCATGTTACATTGGCCCCGTCATTGGAGGTGGTAGGAGAGCAAAAGACAAAGCCGACTCAGCATAGCGTGCAGGAACTAAGAAGAATAGGAATTCAGCCAGATTTTCTAGCAGTGAGATGCTCATTGCCATTAGAGGAAAAGACAAAGAAAAAGATAGGGATGTTTACCAATGTTACAACAAGAGATGTTTTATCCTGTCATGATGCAAAATCAATTTTTAATGTGCCTCAGATGCTTTATGATCAAGGCATACTAGATTCAATATTTACAAAATTTGGCAAAGTTGGAATGGTAAATGCGTCGGCTAATTGGGACAGATGGAATAAAATTGTCCACAGCATGGTTAATCATCAAAATGGAAGAGTAAAGATTGCAATGGTAGGAAAGTATGTCACACTAGCAGACAGCTACGTAAGTGTAAATCATGCGTTAAAACATGCAGGGGCACAGATAGGAAAAACAGTAGATATCACATGGATAGACTCTGAATCCATTACGGATCATGGCATTTTGGCAGGTTATGACGGAATTTTGGTTCCGGGAGGGTTTGGTACAAGGGGATCAGAGGGAATTATACAAACTGCAAATTTTGCTCGTGAAAAAAATGTGCCATATCTTGGAATATGCTTTGGATTTCAGTTGGCCGCAATTGCGTTTGGAAGAAACGTGCTGAATTTGGAGGATGCAAGTTCAACTGAGATCAATGAAGGCACAAAGAATCCAATTGTGGGTTTGCTTCCAGAACAAGAAGATGTTTCAGACATGGGAGGCTCATTAAGATTAGGTGCAAATGACGTAATCATCAAAAAAAATACCAACGCAGAAAAAATTTACAGCTCATCAACGATAAGCAAACGCCATAGGCACAGATATGAGATCAACAAGGAATACATTCCAGAATTTGAGGAGAAGGGACTGATATTTTCAGCATATAGCGACGGCGGTAAAAGAATGGAGATGCTTGAAATTCCATCGCACAGGTTCTATCTAGGCGTTCAGTTCCATCCGGAATTTGACAGCAGGCCTGGATTTCCAGAAGAATCATTTGCTGCATTTATCAAGGCATCTTCTGAAAAACAATCTGCAGGATAAAAAATGCAATTCCACAAACGGGAGCTTTGAATGCACATGCATCAAAAATGGTATTAAAACATGCAAATCAGTGTAAAGAACAAAAGTGCCTGCAGGCGCAAATGATTGCTGTTTGGAGGCATGTGTCAAAAGAAAGTCCAAGTGTCAGCATTGCAATTGAAAATGAAAAACTATACGCTGCAAAATGACAAAAGGCAAATCCTAAAAAAAATCATTCAATTTTGTGTATTTCATAGATTTTTTGCCTTGCATCCCTGATTGAAACCTTCTTCTTGACGTATCCTTTCTTCAAAAGATGGCTTAGTGCCAGTCTGACGGTTCTGTCTGGAAGGAGGGTTTTATTTGCCAGATCTTTTTGAGTTAATGCCCCCTCATATTCTAATGTCTTCAAAAGCAGCTTGGAGCTAGGAGGCATGCTGAGCAATTCCTCTGCAAGATGTACTTTTTTAGCAAGGGCAGAAATTGCAGTGGTGTCTTTTTTTAACCGGATAATTTTGGCAGGAGGGGAAAATTGAGTACACTCGACGGTTTTGTTTACTTTGTACCTATCTAATCCATCAAGTATAACTTCACAGTGCAGTCGGGCAGAAATATCATCAATCTCAATGGAGCTGTCATTGGATACGATGATTGGCCTCCTAGTTACGTCAAGGGAATTGACAGAAATAATTTCAAAGACGGCAGAATCTTGGAATAACACGGGACCGCCTACGGACATTGAATATGCAGACGAACCAATAGGGGTAGACACGATTATCCCATCGCCGTTATCATGCCATACTTCATCACCATTGACTCTCAAAGTATGCTCCATCAACATTGCACTCTTTGAGGGAAATACGGCCACGTCATTTAAGACAGGATAGACATTTTTTCCATCAATTTTTACCCCCAACCGTGGAACCTCTTCGACGGTGTAATTTTGTTTTTTTAGGACACTGACATAAGTTGCAAACTCACGCAGTTCTATCTGTGCCAAAAAACCGCTGGCTTCGCCTTCGTTGATTCCCAACACGGGCAAGGTAGAATCAAAAGTTCTATGAAAGTAATTTCGGACGCCCTTGTCCCCGCCTAAAACAATGACACAGTCAGCCTGCTTGTTCCTAGATTTTGTGACGGAAAAAGACTTGATTCCAGAATCATCTAGAATTTTTTTGATCATCTTTGTAGCATTGTCAGTAGAATCAGAGCCGTAAATTCCTATTTGCATAAAAGAAACATTCAACTTGGTTCAATAAAAGAATAATGCACTATAAATCTCGAAATTTTACCAAATTGTAAAAATATGAGGCATTGGTTTGAATAGTTCCTTTTTTGGGAATTTTTTGCAGTCCTACGTTTTTGGATTCAAGTGCAGCCTGTGCGGCACCACCTGCAAAACACAAAGCCCACAAAAAGTCTCTTTCCTTTAAAAGGGCGCAGCTAAATGCAGAACAAAAGATATCACCCACGCCAGTCGTATCATAAATTTGGGTATTTGGAAGGGTAATGGAATAAATTTTGTCTTTTACCAGCAAGGACACGTCAGCCTTGTTAGTTAGCAATACATGCCTGACACCTTTTTTCTGCAAGGCCAACATCATTTCATCACCAGTTCCATTAACAATACACCTGGCTTCATCAGGGTTAACCTTGATTGCATCTACACCAGACAAATCAAGATCAGAATTATTTTGTAAGATGACATTATTTGAGGAATCAGTCTGTCTCAAAAACCCCTGAGGATCAACAAGAATAAAATTGGAATCGTTTTTAATTTTTGAGAACATTTCACTAGAAATTTCATGATATATGGGACTGACAAGGTGGCCATCAGCAGAAACTGCATCGTATTGTATGGCATCGCACTGATTCTCAAGCTTGAGGGTCCTATCAGAGCCATCAACGGATATGGAAAATTTGGTAGTTTTTTGGTCAGAATCAGGGTTGACAGGATTGATTTTATGTTCAGTCAAGTATCGTCTTTGAAAATCAGGGCCATACTTTGTAAACAAGTCTACCTCAAACTTGAATTGCCTTGCAGTAATTCCACAGTAGCATGCAGATCCTCCAACTTGCTCATACTTGGAATTATTTAGATGAATGGTATCAATTGCACAGTGACCAAAAATCGCCAGTTTCATTTCTAAAACTCATGGGAATGTGGATTTAGTTTTTTGCATTGGCTTTATCAAGGCAATCCTGACACAAAATGTCTCCCTTTGATACAAAAACTTTGATTCCGGATTTGAAGCAATTATGACAAAGACCATTCATGCGCATCAATAGACATTACACAATCTAAGATTAAAAGATGAAGAATTTGCTAGACTTGGGCACAAAATAATATAAAACTAGGGTCAATTTGCAGGCATTATCTTATTTTTTATCAAATATTGCCCACCCCATTAGCAGAGAGATATCATCACCAGTCAAACCCGCAGACATCCACAAAACGCTGTTTTTAATCCAGTCAGAGAGGATAAGGATTATTTCATCTTGGGTGCCATCTACTTTCAAATCAGGATCAGCTGACGCATTTGATAGCAAAAGGATCAACTGCGTCGTTGCAAATCATGCACACTCTATGATGCTAGCAGATGCAGAGCCGTCGTCTGATTGTTCTTACCCCATCAGCAGGCATTGTTTTTGAACCAGCCAGAAACAAGGACCGAATCATCAGCAGTCTGAATTTCAGACAGGCATTTTCAATGATGATAGAATTATCAGGATTGCCATGCTAAGAACATCCCGTCAGTGATAGTATCAGGCGTTTGATTTTTTCCATTTTATATTCTAGTTACTGCATCGCGTAAAGCCCGTTGATTTTGCAAAAGTCAAATCTAATGTCACAGATGCCAAACTTTTCCCATTTGTGATATCAAGTGGGCAATCTGCAAAATAATCATGATGAATAATTGCTTGTAATTTAGAACCTTTATCATGAATTATGCATGCATTACTAGAAATATAGTTACGCTTCTTTTCTGTCAGATTAGTTAAAAATTTAAAAAGACAAGACTGTCTGCACCGCCTGATTCATGCAAGATAAACCGTACGGCGTTTGATTTTCAAAGTTGGATAATTTGAAAAGATTTCCATTACTGCTAATTGCATTAGCAAGATCATCTTCATCAGTGCCACATCCAATGCATGTAGAGACAGTAAGAGGATCAATCACAGGATGCAAACATTTTTTTGTTGCAGTCATCAGCTATAAATCCATATGTGTTTTGTTCAGCATATTATTTTACATCAAGCAGACCCTCTTATCAGGGATAGTTTGATATGCAACAGACGTAAAAAATTCGGTTTTAGAATCATCCGTATCATGGCAGGTTGTCTTGGATTATCTACAGACAACTTTGCACTGTCAGCAAATTTGAATTTTGTATTTTCTACATTCTTATCACGTGCTTTTATTGTACATCAATATCATTTCAAACATGACCAAGTGAAACAAAATCATGTGTGGAAATATCTGTTTTTCAATTTTCAAACTCGCCAACATGGCGTTTGCTACAGAATCAGAAATTATTTGTCCTGCTGTGTCTAGTTTCATCTGCAGAGACTTTGGTTAGGATACATACCCTACAACATTGTTTTTTATGATTCAGCAGAATGCTAAATTAGAGTCGGCAACACAGGCAATTTCTGCAAGTTTCTGCATAAAATTTTGCTTGCCCGTTTATTTGTCCTCGGCTTTCAATGGGTTGAATTTGCAGATTCGTTGCCTCCTCCTCCTACTCCTCCCCTTCCCACCCATGTTTGAGCGTCACTGAGAAAAACATCTGTATTATTTTCATAAGATGGCATAGTTCCCACAAGAGAGTCAAGACCTAAACCCGGTGCACTAATACAGGCTCACAAAGTGCCATATCTGGGGTTACTTGACTCAGATCCAACCAAATCCAAACAATACAGCCCTGCTAAGAAATCCATTTATAAAAAAAGTTTGGACCCAAAGAAGATAAAACAATTGAATGGAACAAGAATATAAGTAGGCAAATCAGTTCATGTTCATGCCACTTAAGCGTGCAAGTAGAGGTCGCACTAAGGGAGGAAAGGGTTCCTCAGGCGTGGTACAGTGTACAAACTGTGGACAGACAGTGCCAAAAGACAAGGCAAAAAAAGTTACATCAAAGCTAAATCTAGTGGAGCACACATTGGCAAAAGAATTGCGTGCACAAGGCGCATACATTGCATCGCCGACAGTTTTGAAGCATTATTGCATTTCATGTGCGATTCATTTTAAAATTCTAAAAATTAGATCCGCAGATAACAGAAGAAAACGCGGAAAACTCCGTTAAAGTTATTCTTTGATGTTTTTTGCAGTAAAAATCATTCTTTGTATTAACGTAATTGCTGCAATTACTGCAACAATAACTACGGCATAGTCCATAAATCCAATGATGCCAATAATTGCAATTACCAAAAGTCGTTCTGCACGTTCACCAATACCAATTCCCTGTAGTTTGATGTTTATAGAGTCGGATTTTGCTCTAGCATAGCTTACTAGCAGCGATAACGTGATTGCAAGCAATACGAGGTAAGGTTCGGCATACCCTCCAACCAGGATTCCTAAAAATATTGCAACCTCGGCTATTTTATCAAACATCGAATCAAGGTAGGAACCCTTAATCGATGTTTTGCCAGTAGCCCTAGCAACCTGACCATCAACCATATCAAAAAATCCAGAAACAAGTAGCAAAATACCCCCAAGAACTAGGCCAAACTCAAGTCCCATGCCATACACAGCAGCAGAGATTAGTGCAAAGGCCAATCCAACGCCAGTCCAGAAATTAGGGGAAAGGCCAGTAGATGCAAATCCTTTGCCAATTTTTTCAAGTGCTGGTCGAAGTGTATCCCTTAGGTTGTTTAACACGAGATACCCTCAAAACACCATCTAATAAAGTGAGCAGTACAAAAATCAAAGCAAACCAGAGCAAGATGCTGCCAATTAGGAAAACCGACGGGTCAGATAAAGGAACATGACATACACACGATATGAATAATAAATTGATGGTTTTGATGGGAGGCACGAGGGGTTTTGAAATGTTGCCTGCGGTACTTGTAAAAAATTCCCGGCATAAAAAATTGGATGTGTCTAGCTGTTTTGTGACAGATTTAGTGCAATCAGGGTAGAAATTATTTTTGCGGCAAGCGAGGCAGTTGAGCCGTTATCATGGTAGGGATTTAATTCTACAATGTCAGCGCCTGTTACTCGGGTATTATCAAAAGAACCAATCATATCAAAGAGCTCCCTAGAGGTGATTCCCACGGCTTCAGGATTTCCCACGCCGGGTGCAAAGGCAGGATCTAAGACATCAAGATCAAAGCTGGAATAAACGGCATCAAAGGTGGACACATAGTCCTTAAGAAGAGAGGGGCCATTTCCGGCCCGAATTTCTTTATCAGAAATGGTATTGATTTTATTTTCTGTTAAAAATTCCAGCTCCTCCTTAACAAAGGCCCTTGCACCAACATGTAAAATATTTTCAGCGCCTCTTTGCTCAACGATTCGTCGCAAATAAGATGCGTGGCTTAGTTTGATATCTGCAAACTCATCACGCAGATCATAGTGAGCATCAAATACAACATAGCCGGTTTCTTTTGGAAAGCTAGTGTATGTACCATATGTAATGGAATGCTCCCCTCCTAGAACAAACAGCTGTTTCTGTTTTGATACAATTTCGGCGGTAATTTTTTTTACCATGTCAATCATTTCAGATGCAACAACAGTGTGCCGGGTATTTCCCAAGTCCTCAATATGTACAGTTTCTAAATCAATTCCAAGGCCGGGATGGAAGATCTCAATATTGTTAAACGAGTCACGAATGGCATCAGGACCAAACCTGCATCCGGGCTTGTAAGAGTGAGTGGCATCAAAGGGAATACCAAGGAGGATAGCCACAGGTTCTGAATCATCACCAGATGATGTGATCAAAGGACTGTTGTTCATGTAAAGATCAAGGAAGCTCATAATTTTACACCATCAGATTTGGTCTCTTTGAGAGATGTTTTGGCAGATTCAAACCTGCAAACGGCTTGCCGCTTGTTTGTTCATTAATTTCGTTTACAAAGTCATCAAAAGACAGCTCCCTGACACTTCCTGTCTGTCTATCGCGAATGCTTAGGTTTTCAGAACCGGCTTCCTTCTCACCAATTACCAAGATGTATCGTATCCATTCTTTTTCTGCCTCACGTATTCTTTTCCCAATACTTTCATTTCTGTCATCAATATCAACTCGAATGTTATTTGCAGAGATTTTATCGCCAAGGGTTTCTGAAAATGTGCCAAACTCCTCTTTGAGGGGAATAATTCTAACCTGTGTAGGTGCAAGCCAAAGGGGCAGTTGGGGTTTTCGTCCCTCATAGGAATCCTTTGCTGCCTTTTCCAGCAACGCATAGATTATTCTCTCAATTGCGCCACTAGGCGAATTGTGCAAAATAATCGGATGTTGTTTGGCGTTGTTTTCATCTACAAAACCAATACCGTATCTCTCTGCGTTTTCCACGTCAATTTGATCAGTGGATAATGCAGATGCCTTTCCCAACCCGTCAACAAAGTTAAATTCCCATTTTAAGACAAAATAAAAGAACTTTTCTTTCCACATTTCAACTAGCACAGGCCTGCCATGTTTTTTGACCAGTTCTTCAATGGCAGATTTATGCTCGTTGTAAAAATCCTCAGTAAATCTGATTGCCATATCATAATCAGATTCATTGATGCCCAATTCGCCAAGAACGCTTTGTGATAAATCAAACCTGTCCTTGATTTCATCGACTGCCTGCTTCATATCTTTGCAAAATGCATGACAGTCAGGCATTGTAAATGCTCTTAACCGTCTCAAGCCAACAAGTTCGCCGGATTGCTCCCGTCTGAAACTATAACGGGTAAGTTCATAGAGTTTGTATGGCAGGTTCTTGTATGATAACTGATATTGGTTGGCCATGAGAAATTGTCCAAAGCACGCTGCAAATCTTAAGAATAATTTTTTGCCTTCTGAATCAATACTGTATTGTCGGGCAGGAAACCGATTAAAGTAGCTGACCATGCTTGGATGTTCAGAGTCATACATGATTGGGGTTTCAACTTCACATCCGCCATAGTCCTTTACCCTATCAGTGACATATCTTTCAATCAGGGATTTTATCAGGCGGCCATTAGGATAAAACCTCATGTTTCCCGAATCAGATACAGGTTCGTAATCAGAAATTCCCATTTTTTTCATCAAAGCAACGTGTGGCGGAGGCTGATCAGCTTTGCGAATTTTTGCAGACTCGTATTTTGCTAGGATTTCTAATTTTCTGTGTTTTGAAAAATCAAAGTCGCCAATGTTAGTCATTGTTCCCTCAGGAGACAGTATCTTCCAGTATGAACGGATTTTAGATTCTCCTTTGAGTGCATCAGAAGTTATTTCCTCATCAGGTCTTGAACCAGCAGAATCTTTTGTAACAACTTTGGAACTTTCTGCAAGGGGATGTCCCTTAACTTGGATGCTGTATGATTTTGTCCATCCAAACGGGGAATGGGTGACTTTATCCAGATCAGAGGCGCCAGTCTCCATCTCTCTTAGCAGTGCCATTGCAACTGAGGGCTTTGCCAGATTAGAGCTAAGATGGGCATAGGGATACAATAGCAGTTTTTTACAACCGATTTTTTCCATGGAATTTTTTATTTGTGAGATGGCATTTTGTGCAACTGTAGAGTCATCGCCGTCCTCTATTGCCACAAATACGACTACAAGATCTTCAAGCCTTTGGGTTTGAGGGTTTTCTATATCCTCAGCGGATTTAATCTCTTTTTTTGTAGGCGTGTATTCAATATGATCACAATGCAATTGCAATATGCGCATGCTAAGACATCCAAATATGGCATAAATATACGATTCCCAAAAGGCCGTAATCTCTTACACAGAAAATGCTCCAGCCAAAAATTGGCAGAGGAGAAATAGCAAATAGAGATTTATTCGGAGATCAGAATAAAAAAATGTGCATAAGAAGAAAACAGACAGCAGGCGACATCAGGAGTTACTCAGGGAGAAAAATGAATTGGAGCAAAACAGACCACATGATATCGAAGAAATGCGAAGGTGGAAGCATTCTATGGGCAAAGTTTTGCAGGAATTAGAGCTGTTCAAGCAGTGATATGGCCACAGTTGATCTAAATTCAAATGTGTTGTGATATATAGAACAACACTCAATGAACCCATCAGATGTGTTTAAAAGGCGAAATCTCTCAAAAATAAATTTTGAATACGAGGAGTTGATTGGGAGGAATCTGTCAGATACAAACATGAAAGGAGTGAACCTGCATGGCAGAGACATACACAATGCGGATTTGAGCCGCACTGATCTTAGTGACTCGGATTTGAGCGGGGCAATCTTATTTTATGTCAAGCTGAGAGGAACTGATTTGCGTAATGCGGATATCTCAAACGCAAAACTATGGGATGCTGAATTGTATGGCGCGGATTTACGCAATGCAAATCTAAATGGCGCGGATTTGTTTTATGCGGATTTGGAAAATGCGGATTTGGAAAATGCGGATTTGAGCGGAGTGAATATGAGACATGCAAACTTTGAGGGTGCGACACTTTCATCGATAAACTTTACAAACGCAAACTATGATCTGCACACATTAAAAACAATTTCAGAAGACATGCAGGCAAAATTAAGGGAACAGGGCAAAGCATGGTAAGGATATTCTGTCAGGTTGGATGCTAGTTTGATTTTTCACGTAAAACAATAACTGAGCGCAAGATTAAGGCAGATATTCCCAGATTGGAGGTAAGAAACTGCGATGCGCGTAAAAGGGAATCCCTGCCACGAAACCCTTCATCATAAATCATCTCAACAGTACCATGATCAGTCTCAACAAAAGAGGTAATCAAGGAGAAAATTCCCAGTTTCTCATCAGTCTGCTCTTTGTATAGGCGCAGTTCTACCCTGCAGATTGAAAACTCGTCCTGGATGAAGTTTCCAGAGGATAGCAAGACCTCCACGGCATCAGGAACTCGATCCACCCTAGCGGGATCGTGCAGGTCAACAACATTTACCATGCAAAGTTTTACCGTGTTTACTAAATAAGTTATAATTAGTTGACAGTTACATGCATTGTAAATAAAACAATACGATAGCATTATTTACTAAAAATTTGATTTTCTAAATATGAATCCGCACGAGTTTCACGGCAGAGACATCCCGCACATAAAATTGGATCCAAAGATGACCATAGGGGATTTGGTAGATGTTTTTGCAGGTTCAGGGTATAATGGGAGACAGCTTGGGGATGCTGCAAAAATGTACGCAAAAATGATCAAAGAAGATGTAACGATTTGCTTGACAGTATCAGGGGCGATGACACCGGTTGGATTTGGAGGAATAATTAAAACACTGATTGAGAGGGGATTTGTTGACTGGATAATAACAACAGGGGCCAACGTATACCATGAAGATCACTTTGCATGGGGACTGCCAGTCAAGCAGGGGAGTTTTAATGTGGACGATATGAAATTGTACGAGAACGAAATAGTCAGGATTAGAGACGTATACATAAAGTTTAACGAGACACTAGAGGCCCAAGATGCACTAGTTCAAAAAATGTTTGCCAAAGATTTTCCAGACAGGCCGTTTACGACGGCAGAATTTTGTAATCTGATGGGAAAAATGAGTAAAAAAAACGCAAAACATCCAGAAAAAAGCTTCATTACTGCAGCGTATGACTATGATGTTCCAGTATACATCTCAACCATCAAGGATTCATCATTGGCACTTAACTTGGCTGTTCACAGATTAGAAGGCAAGACATACAGCTTGGATTTTGTAAGAGAGATTATTGAGCAGGCCGCAATTTTATATGATTCAAAAAAATCAGGAATTTTGGAGCTTGGAGGGGGAGTGCCAAAGAATACGGCACAGCAGACAGGCCCGTTACTGGATCAAATTTTAAAAAGAGGAGACGGAGGACAGGATTACATCATACAGATTACAGATGCGCGCCCTGATACAGGGGGGTTGTCAGGTGCAACGCTGCAAGAAGGAAAAAGTTGGGGCAAGGTTCAAGACGCACATAACGGAATGATCACAGTATATGCAGATGCCACCATAGCATTTCCAGTCCTTGCACTGTATGTTCTTAGCAATCAAGAAAAAAGAAAGCCAAAAAGACTTTATAAAAAACTAGACAAGCTATATCAGAAATTAAGTGATGACTATATCAAAAATCCATCAAATAAGACTAAAAGAGAGGACTAAAACTTGTTAAAGCGGGCGCGCTCAAGATCACGATCATCTTTGGATTCTTTTTTGTATTCTTTGTAATGTTCCTTGCAAAGGACGGTTTTCTTCCCTGTCGAATTGACACGAAGACCGGCATTTTCAACTTTGCTTGTATTAAGGGAGCGTGCACCATCTTGGCCGCACCCATCAAAATTACATTTAGCGCCTTTGGATACTATGCCCATATGATACAATAGTAAAGATATTATTTATACTTCTTGAGAGAGAGAATAAACTTAATTTCAATTAACCAAAAAACCAAAAGTCTGTTCATCGTTTATAAGAGGAATATTTTTTTCAAGACCCATGGGTGGAGCAAAAAAACCAACTGCCGCAAACAAAGACAAGTCAGGCGGTTCCAAGGATTCCAAAAAAGGCAAGAAAGACAAGGGTGAAGGAGGAGGAGGAGGACAGAAAAAGGCAGAGATTATAGTCATGCTCAACGAACAGCAAGCAATCAAGATCATTCAAAATGCCAAAGTTCTCACAGTTCAGGATCTTGCAAGACAGACAGGAGTCAAGATCTCTGCTGCAAATGCATTTCTAAGGGAATCTGCAGACAAAGGCACTGTAAAAAAGGTTGGCGGATATGCAGGACATCATTTGTATCAAATAGCTTCCTCATAGATGCAAAACACATCTCCGGATTTTACATCATTTAATGCATCAATACTACCAGCTAGTCTTCCAATAGGAGTCATGGTCTTTGCAAAAACAGCATCGTTGAGAAAAAAACAGATGCTTCCAGTTGAGGGTAAAAATGCGACATCGCCTTTTTTAAACTCTGAGCGTGATCTCTCGATGCCCGAGTCAACACCGGTTTCAAAATACAGAATGCTTTTTCCCAAGAGATGGGCATGGCCTTCCAAAGGCAGGGATCTCATTATAGTCCCAACGGTACGCGGGGATAAATGACGTTTTAGATCACATGAGATTTTTGTTTTTCCACGAATTTCCAGAACCAGCTGCTTTCTAGATACGGATGTTGCACTCAATTTGTACTTTAAAATGATTAGATTATATAACGTTTTTTAAGAAAACCTGCATATCTTGTCTGATGTTAAAGAGCCAGAATTAATTGCAGCTTCACAGTCTGATGAGCCAGCAGATGCAGAACCAGAAGAAAATGCGGGATTAAACAAGGCACTTGACACCTATCGAAAGCTAATTGACAGAAAAGATCTAGCCGAGCCATTGACTGAAAAAGAGCAGGACAATCTAGAGAAAAAAATCAAGGAAATTGAGGCAAGAGAAGTTGTTGAAAAAATTGTAGAGCATGATGCAACAGAAATTCCGTGTGAAAAAGGAAAAATAACAATCGGACCTCCGACACTGACCAGGTTTGAAAAGGCAAGAATCATGGGAGCAAGGGCACTGCAATTGTCACTAGGCGCACCACCGTTTATCCCAATCCCAAAAACCGCAAGAATTTCATTGGATATATCAATGGAAGAGCTTGACGAAAGAGTAATCCCAATTACAATTAGAAGGGTGCTTCCAAATGGGGATTATCAAAACATTCCAATTGACTACTTTGAGAAATGAATTAATCGTCGATAAAACTTAAAAGAACATAAAATTTCTAGTTATTGGACAATGCTCATGGAAGAAACAAAGCAAGAAGGAGGTCAGGAGCAGGCCGTCAAGTCCGAAGACACAGTAATCAACATAGGAAATGATCCGGTAATGCAACTAGCACTAGATGTTTTATCCGCATTGGGAAACAAGGATCAGATTATTCTAAAATCAAGAGGAAACTCCATCCCAAATGCCGTGGCAGTTGCAAACATAATCACAGAGGAGATGCTAAAGGGGAATTCCAAAATCGGAAAAATTACTCTAGACACAGTAGCTGCTGCAGGAATTGGGAATATGACATCAACTATTGAGATTATCTTAAATAAAATCTAATAGACGCTTCCAGGTCCCTTGAGAAGCATATTTTCACATTCTTTACAGACTTTTTCATCAATATTAGACTCTAAATTATGATGTATCTCACAGATTAGCAGACTAGATTTGATATAGTTACATAGCCCGATAAATTTAGAAAGGCTTGACGGAGTATAGGCCATATCAGAGGAAAGATTGTCAGATAGCTCATCAATCATATCAGCAACTTGTTTTTCTGCTAAAAGCTTGGCAATCAAAGAAGGATCACCGCGTGTGCCACGAATGTAGTTGCTGATTGCAGCTTGGGTGACTCCAAGCATTTTTGAGATTTCATCTTCCCTAATATCATGATCTTCGGCCAGCTTTTTAGCAAGAATGGCGCGCAATGCAGGAATCAGCGTCTTAGATTCTATTTCGGCAGGCAGTAGCATAATTCCTCAAGGAATTCATTAAGAATTTAAAGTTTGCAATAAGATGCCATACTCACTTAAGAGAAATATCAGGCATAGATATTTTAATTTCAAAACTAGATCAGAGTCGTTGGAAGACCTAGCCAAGAGCCTATACAATGTTTTAGAAGAATCGTGTAGCCAGTGTGAGGCAAGCTTAATCTCATTGTCAGGTGGTGTGGATAGTTCAATCATATCATATTTTTTAAGGCAGAGAAATCCAAAGTCAGTTGCCATAATTGCAAAAGACTTTGTTTCGACTGATCTGACATATTGCCAAATGATCTCAAAAGAGATGCAGCTGCCATTAGAGATTTACAATGTCAGTACATCCCTGATTCTTGAAGCAGTTGAGAAAACAGTAAAGATTTTGAAAAATTTCAACGACATTGAAATAAGAAACAGTGTTGTAATGTATTTGGCAATTAAATGGGCAAAAGACAGCGGGGAAAAATCAATCATCACAGGCGACGGTGCAGACGAGCTGTTTGCAGGGTATAATTTTCTGAGAAATAAGCCAGAAAAAGAATTAGAAGAAGAGGTTGAAAGGATATGCTCAATAATGCATTTCCCGACACAGGAGATTGGAAAGGCATTAGGAATTAAGGTCCAATCGCCATTTTTAAGCCAAAAAACAGTAGAGTTGGCAAAGAAGATACCAGTCAGTTTGAAAGTCAGGGATGAAAAAACAAGGACATATGGAAAATGGATACTGCGCAAGACGTTTGAAAAATACATACCGCAACAAATAGCATGGAGAGAAAAATCCCCAATGCAAGAAGGCGCAGGTACGTCAGGTTTGACAGGTTTGTTTAATTCCATAATTGACGAGGAGAAATTTGTAGAAAAAAAGCTGACAGTTGAAAAAAATGATAATGTCGTGATTAGAAGCAGGGAATCAATGCACTATTATGAAATATTTAAAAAATATTTTGGAACGCCGGTGGATTCACAGACCCGGGATATCTGTTCATATTGCAAGCACGGTGCAGGCAAATCAAAATTTTGTAGAATGTGCGGGGCTTTTCCCATCTAGACGCCGTTTTTGTATTTACGCGGTTTTTTGATAAAGATGCGTCTGCATCCATTACAGCAAAAATAAAATTTTTTCCCATTATGATCATAAAGTAAGGCTAAATCTTCATCCAATTCAATTCCGCATACAGGATCTACTGGCACAAATTTTTCACTTTTGAATTCTATTTATACATTCAATTAATTGTGTGTCTCACCTTGCTTTGTTTATTAAAATCAGTAATTTTGTACCTAAATTCCGTCGATTTGATTCTTTCCTAGTTTAGCATTTTAAAGATTCAGAAGGTATTAGTTGATTCCAGTCTGATATTTTGTGAATTTAGTTAGTGGCATAGATTTGTCTTTTTGTTTTTGGACTTTGGATTTGGTAAATTTTGATTATCTTATCACTGTGATTTAATGGCAAATTCTGAGATGATTTTCTTAAAAATTACCTAATCATCAAAAAAACTCAAAGATGTGCAATTCAGAGACTGTCAAATATGGGATTCATGTATGAACACCAAAATTTGCCAAATCCAAACACAATGCTGTAATTATTATAAATTCAGCCTAACGATTAAAATAAAATCTAGTTTGCCTGTGAGTCAAGCCATATGGTGTGTCGTATCTCGACGGGTTCTGTAGGAGCAGCAGATCCCATCTGAACCGTTATTCTAAATGGTATGGTTATGGTCTGCTCGACTGCAGGCATGTCATATACTATGGAGTTTTGCCTGGTCTTCTCTATCTTGCTCCAGGAATTGTCTGCTGCACTGTACGTCTCTACCAAGTAATTTCTAAACAGGGGCACATGATCCCATCCTAGGTGTATGCTGATTATGCCCTCATCAGACGTGGGAGAAGGGTCAGTCTCAATTGCCCTGACACCAAAATTATCAGGTGACTCTAATGCAGATGGCATGGATATTGTAACTATGTCAGAGTATATCTTGTGCTGGCCTACCCGCTCAAATATTCTATATGAAATGTCCTGACCCAGCCATTCTGGTCGTATGGTATCAGATACAGTTCCGTTTCCAGCACTAAACTGCTCTACTATATTCTCACCATCCAGTCTCTGCATACGGTATGTGTCATCACCAACTTCGTTGCTGTCAGACCACTCTATGCTTATGGTATCAGAGCCTGCAATGTGGGATGCCTTTAACGCAAGATTGCTATCAAATAGCTCATCCCCGGTATTTACAAGGATAGTACTTTGTGTATTGTCATCTCCTCTTACTCCTACGGATACAAAGTATGCAGTGTCATCTTTGAGATTCTCAAAGGTATAGTTGTGTGTGCCTGCATCTACGATGTCAGTTGTTTTATCAGCAGGATTAGATACGGGGGCGATAACTATTTTGTATGGTTCCAGCTGTGTGGCATCACCTGCCTCCCATGATACAGTTATGGTGCCATCCAATGAAGAATATTGCTTTGATGTAAACAGGACAGTATTTGGATTGCCATCATGCAGCATGTCAAGAATCTCAACCGTACTCAAATCATGAGTGTACGTATCAATGGCACCTGATGCACCACTGCCACCGCCAGACACAGGTATCGTAACTACCTTGACATTATCAATATGGAATGTAGAGTTGTCTGGGGATTGGGCCCACCCAAATATGAGTAACCGGCAGTGGCATTCACTAAAATCAGTCAGTGGTACCCTGGCTGTAAACGTGTTAAACTCTGTTCCCACTGTGGGTTCCTGCGTGGTCTCCCATACGTATGTCGGATAAGAGGGAGTAAACGGACTTCCATCCCCAATCAGGTACACCCTAAAATCGGCAATGTCTGCTGTGTGCAGATAGTCAAATGAGAACTCCAAGTCGTGATTGTCTGCAGGGGCATCAAGCTGGAAATATCTCTGCATGCCAATATATCCGACTCCGCATGCACCGTTAAAGTCAAAGTATGCAGAGCCGTTGTTAACTGAGCTGTGTACCAGGCTGTGCCTGTTGGTGTCTGTTCTAACGCAGTCATGTGAGGAGAATATGGATAGTGGAGCTCCCCAATTTCTCCAGGGATCAGTATTATTATCAAATGTGTCATGCAGTATGGTGGTACTTTGTTTGATGGGCTCTTCATTTTTTATGACTATCTTCTGGATGGCAGTAGCCGTGTTTCCGGCAGTGTCAGTAACAGTCCATGATACAGTAGAGTTTCCAATGCTGCGGCGCTCGTCTACATTACTGGTTATGAGGGGGGTATCATCAATGTTATCAGACGCAATGGCAAAACCTGTCTGGTCTTGATGCAGTATGACAGTTTCAGTATCTGCATTAAGGGCATAACTAGGCGGGGCAGTTATGGTGGGTGCCACCCTGTCCTCGACTATGACTCGCTGGGCAGCAGAAGCAGTATTTCCGGCAGTATCAGTAGCAGTCCAGACAATGGTGGTTACGCCTATTGGAAATATGTCAGGTGCGTTGTTAGTTATGACTGGTGCTGGTGTAGGATTGCCAATCAGCGTGGGCGAGCCAAGATTGACACTACTTTGAGATATACCGTTACTTGATGTAGCTGTTAGGACTAGTCCGGGCGGTGCCGTAATGCGTGAAGTGGTCATGTTTGTGTCAGTTGAGCTTTGAGCAAAGGATTCAGCAGAATGCAACAGGATGCCTGCAGAGGCCATTACTGCCACTAAAGCTAGAACCCGTATCCATTTGCTGTTCAACTTGTATTGGCACCTCCATCTTCTGCATTTGCCTGACTAGTTGATATTGTAATGCCTGTCCTTGTGGAATCATCCCCTGTTACCTGTACTGTTACCATGTATTGGGTGTCCGGTTCTAGTCCTGCAAACATGTGTTGGAGATTGTTATTATTATCAGATGCCAAGACACTGTGTGTTGTTATATCATCGGGATTGGATACTGGCCATGCAGATACGGTATAGTCATGCGTATAACTGTCATCTATGTCGTCCCATCCTATGCCGATGCTGTTGTTGTTACTATCATCATCCTGAACATATTTTGCAGATATGATTATCCTGTCATAGTATAATGATTCGGCAATGAACTTTTCCAACTCTGCAACTGTAAGCACATTTGTTGGCTTGTCTGCCGGTATTTCACTGTCACCAGATGCCCCAGAGGATGCAGGTTTAGTCATTGCAAGGTGTACGTTATCAATATGCGTGTACAACGGCAACACTTGATCACCCCTGTCAAATCTGTACAGCTGTATGACACACGGACAACGATCCACATCAAATCCGTTACTCTGTACAATTGTGGTCTGCCAGTGATTGCCCCTTATGTCTATTGAATCATGGGTTACTAGCTTGGCAGTGCCAAGTACCTGTCCTGTATTGCTGACAATGGCAACATACAGTATGTGTGATTGGGGATCATCTAAGATGTGAATGTGCTCTGTGACCATTCTAAAGTTATGGTTATCAAATTTATCTGCAATGTCCACTGTCTTGTACATTATGGATGCAGACACCCCGCAGTCATGCTCTCGGTATATCTGGGCCGAGCCGCCATACTGCTCACTGTACCTTGCACCGTACAGGCTAGTGGGAGCAGGATCACACTGCTCGTCTTGAATTTCATGTGGAACATAGTGACGCTGTATCCAAGAGTCAAGCGAGTCATCAAAGGTATCGTGGAATATCTGATTTGCAGTAACAGCCGTACTGTTTTGGACTGTGACATTTTGGTTTAGCTGTGCAATGTTTCCGCTGGGGTCTATTGTGGTCCATTCTACGATGTTGGCTCCTAGCTCAAGCAGGTAATTGTCAAGAAAGATTGGCGGTGATGAGCGATTTACTAGTAGCTGGTTGTCATGGTATTGGGCAATCCGGGTATCTCCTGTGTTAAAGGGTGTTATCTGCTGGGTGGTATCTATTGTAACTGCAGCAGATAATGTCAGGCCCGGTGATACGTTATCATGTATTACTATCCACTGGTTTGCAGTTGCGTTGTTTCCATAGCTGTCAGTGGCAACCCATACAACCTTGGTGATGCCAGGAGAGAATGCCGCAGGTGCATTGTTTGCTATGACGGGATTAGAATCCATATCGTCCTGTACTATGGGTGTGCCAAGCTCCTGAGGTGGCAAAACCACGCTCTGATCTGTCGTGATGATTATCTTTGATGCAGGAGCCGTAATGCTTGGAGGGCTGTCAGCAGCTCTTGATATGATTACACTAAAGGATATAGTTGCCGTATTGCCGGAGCTGTCACGCGCAGTGCACGATACGGTAGTAGAGCCGACTGGGAATATGCGTGATGATGATGGTGATGGTATGCATGTCACAGTAACGTTGGGATCTTCGGCATCTGTGGCTGTTGGCAGATCAAACATGGCTGTTCTTCCCTGCATGTCAGGGGATACCAGCAGGATATCAGACGGCGTGTGCGTAAATGTCGGAGGATTCCTATCTCGGACAGTCACCGTCTGTGTGAGAGTTGCAGTATTTCCTGAATCATCAGTTGCAGTCCATACAATGTTGTGTGTTCCAACGGCAAATGATGCAGTATTACTGGTAGTTACAACAACAACGTCTGAATCCACTATGTCAGTTGCAGCTGGCGCGCTTATTGATACGGGTGTAAGTACTGCTGTGGCATCCACAGTTATTGGTGCAGGCTGTGCTATTGTGGGAGGAGTGGTATCTTCGATGGTTATTGTGCTAGTTATTGTAGATGTATTGCCTGATTCATCAGTTGCAGTCCAGGTGATTATGGTATTGCCTAGTGGGAATGATGCAGGTGCGTTGTTTGTTATGGTAACATCAGACAAATCCGTTGCAGATGGGATGCCATAGTCTGCACTATTTAGCGGAGTCAATACACCTGTTGCCTCAAATGTCATATCACGTATGGTGCCAAGCTGTGGCGGCATGGTATCCCGTATTGTGACATCTTGGGTCATACTAACTGAGTTGCCTGACGTATCAGTGGCAATCCATGTAACTGTTGTAGTGCCAATGGGAAACCTGTCAGGTGCGTTGTTAGTTATGGCAACAGGAAAGATATCTGATATTGCGGGGTTTGTCAGCCGTATTGCAGTAAATGATGAGGCAGCCTCTACTAGGATATTGGCAGGTTTTTGTATTACCGGCGGAGTCGTATCCCGTATGGTTATAACCTGAGTGTCTGTTGCAAAGTTTCGGGAGGCATCAGTTACAGTCCATCTTACTGTCGTATCACCCAGTGGGAAATCCCTTGGCGCATTGTTTGTTACAGGCAAGAGTCTGTTACCAGTTACCTCTGGCGTTCCAAGCTGTTCTGCGGTAAGACGCGTAAGTATGCCAGTTGCCTCTATTGTCTTATCTGATGGTGCAGTTATTTCGGGCATAGTAGCAGGCGTTGATATTATGTTTGTCACTCCGCTGGTACCCGAATTCAGATATGCTCTATTTATCAGAATGCTCGGTCCCGTATATGTCACAGTAATTTGCGTATCATATGGAATGTCTGCAACACGCATCGTTACTGCAGCAGAGTTTGCGCGATGAGACAGCGAAATAATTGTTCCATGGCTAATCTCAAAGTCAGAGGCATCAAGCCTAAATGGAATTCGCTCCATCAAACTAAATGATATGCTTGTTCTCTCTGCGCCAAGATGGGGTTTGAGAATGATGTCAGGTTCGGCAGGCGTAGGCTTGTATACCTTAAAGTTGTCTACTTCTACAAAGCCTCTGCGTTCAGATACGTCCATTAGCAGACGCAGTTTTGCACTGCTTTGAGGTATTGCCAGAGAGAGGTATTCTCGCTCCCAATCGTCTGTGTCCTCGTCGTTGTCGCTAGTATATTCGGCAAGCGTAGTCCATGTTGCTCCATCATCTACAGAATATTCCAGATAAAGGCCATCGTCCTGTCTAATGGATTTGTCTACAAATCTATCAAAGGATATTGTAAGTGGTTGGCGTGTATCAAGTAAAGTAGGTATTGTGGACATGCATATTCTGCTACATTGATTAGATGACATTACTTTGTTGGCAGTATTTGTATCTGTTGCCGGGAATATGACTTCATCAGGAGTAGCTGTTGTTGGTCTGCCGTATCCTGTAAGCTTCCATTGAGATAGCCCTCCTTGAAAATTATCTTTAAAATTGGTAGTGAATGGTCCTGATATTGGGCTTTGAGGTATGTTGTTTGCATCAAGTGTCACCGTGCCTCCTGAGGTAGGGGTCCTTACAACAGGGTTTCCAAATATATCGCGTGCATTTGAAAACAGTATTGAAAATGTGCCATCTTCCCCATCAAGCAGATGCGAGTATTCAAATGTCGTATCTGATGTACGGGTCATCGTTCCGGTAGTTGACGTATAGCCGTCTGTGATAGTGACATCAAGCGGAAAATTGGGGCTTATAATCTCATTAAACGTTGCAGAAATATCCAGACTTCCACTCCGCGGTATGTTTTGAGGCAGTGTCACAAAGCCCGTGGGTCTTGTGTCCTCGTATGCCTGTGCCGGTCCTCGCAGTGATGCAATGTGTGGTGCTGTTGCAAATATTACTCTGGCATTCCAGCTGACATCATCACCTGCCCTGTTGGTTGTACCAAAGAAATTTCTGAATGGATCCGACCACGCTCTGTCTCTCCTACATGTTTCTTCTGCCTGAGTAATTGGATTATTACAGTTGCCACCACTTGATGCCATCATTGTTCTACTGGCAATGCCTGCATCATAATACCCATGACCATGACTGAAAATTGGATTTCTTTCCATGTCGATATCATATCCTGCCCCGTGCATACGCCCTATTGCGTTGGTTGCAGAGTGTGCAGCAAGACATTTTATGTCCACCACTGCAAATGCTGTACTTGGACTTCTAACAAGCTGTTGTGCAGTTAGAGAACATTTGTTATCCAAATCACCTTCCTTACGTTTATCGCCATCACCAGCAACAAACATTATTGCAATATCTGCCTGTTCCTCCTCTATTAACACACGAATTCTTTCCAAGTTGCCCTCATCAGAGGTTTGGAATTTACGAAGATCTTTGCTCAACTTGTTAGTCTCAGTATATCCCTCTACAATATCACGATCTACGAGGTTGAGTTCAACTGGAATATCGTTATATCCATACGTACTATCTGTGTTACGTATTACCAAGTTTGAGATGAACCGTTCGAAATCACCATATTCGGTAAGTGCATCAGTAGTTATGGCTATGAATACGTCTATGACCAGTTCTTCGGTAAATCTATCGTACTTGAATCCTCCAATGTATGATTCCACTAAATGGTCTATCTCATCTCTGTCAAAGGATTGTTCACCACTTGCACCAGGTGGTACAACAGTGTCTGGTGGAAACTGGGAATGATCAATGAGATACACTTCATGTGTTGTGTCCTCTACGGGAAACACCTGAAACGTTTTGTTTAATGTGTCTATTACTCCCACTGCCTTTGTACCGCTTATTTCAAACATTGCAGTCTCTTGATCATCATTGGAACCTATCCACAGGTAGTTGCCATCATCATAATGCTCTACCGAGTCTTTTGTGAAGGTTGTTGATTGGCCAAATATTGTAATGCTTATACGTTCTGATGAGAAAATTTGCGTATCTATTGTTACCATCTTTGATTCAAAGTTATACCCTTCAAAAGCATCAAGTGATTCTAGCTCACTGTCTGGCAAGGGTACAAACAGTTCAGATGTCTGTGCATATGCGTGGCCGATTCCCATAACTGCAAAGATTGTTAGGAGAAGGACAAGCAAATTCGCCATCACACCTTGTCCAAAAGGGACAGTATATCAAAATTTACATTCTGAGAAACTGTTTTTGGTCATATATGATGGCCAAGTTTTGCTTTTTGAGGTGTAGTGACAATTTCATATCTGTTTTATCTTCTTATCTTGGCATGTTCTGGAATGTTTATCTTGTCAATCCAGTCTTCTGTTTGCCCCTCCTCAAACCAGCCGATCTCTCCTGTAATACCCTCCATGTGAAGATATACGACATCTGCAGAACGATTCAAAATTGGATCACATGTTCCCACAGCTGCATCCCATATTGGAATCCCTGCTTGGAAGTAGATAACTCCAATTTTTTTGACATCATCCTTGCTATCGTATATGACAAGGTCATCACACCATTCTCGATCTATTACGTGTGCATTATCAATAGCAAACTGATGCATTAGTTGACGCATCGTATTTTTTGACAACGGTAAAAAGTCAGGGTTTTCCTTATATGTAAAATACATGTACACATTACCCCATTGCATTAGCATTTCTATTTGACCATTTTCAAGATACGCCAGTGATTCCACCTGCAGATGGTTCGTATTTACTATTCTTGGTAGTTCTGATTTTTCTACAAAGTTTTGCAGGAATTTTTCTCGACCTGCTATTAGATTTTTGGCAAATGCAAGCTCATCCTTTTGGTCAAGGGAGTCAAATTCGTCCCATTTTTTATCCAAATAATCTGAGCTGAATATTTCATCAGGTTCTAATATTATCAGCTCTATTTTAGTAGCGCCGTCTGGCCTGATAATGTTTCCTTGTTCTGTATAGTATGTATAGTTCAGCCGTTTTCCTACTTCGCGACCTCCAGGAAGGGGTTGAAGAGTATAGTCATATCTTGGACCTTCAGAATTTGGAAGTATTAGTTTGTCGTCTATGCCATCAAGTATTTTCTGCATGATGCGTTCATAGTTTTCTATGGTTGTGGGAAGGTAGACACCTTCAGGAAGTGGTTTGATTCCAGATAGATCTATGCCATAGGAAGTAGTACCGAATGAAATAACATACGGGTCTCCTAGGTCAGTATAGTATGTATTTGTCGGTATAGGATCAGAGACAGCATCCGAGTTGCTTTCTGTCTGGTTGCCAGTAGTTGCTACAGGCAGAGTTGTATCAGGTGATGGCTCAGCAGATGGCAGCTCATCAAATATTTTTATCATATGCCAGCCGCGCTCTACCAGTATGTCTGCCGTATCACTTTTCACACATACAGGCTTGTTGTTCCTAGGAGATTCCAGCAGAATCTTTTGATACTCACACTGGATTTCATAGAGTGGTACGCCAGATTTTAGCTGCTCATAGGGGGAGGCAATCTCAGCATATGCATTGGCAACTCCAAAAAGTGATACAATGGATATGGCAAGCAGAATCCGCATTGGTTTGTTGGTTTTTTGGCATACTATATTAGAAGTGCTATTAAGTGATATGTCTCATCTCTGTCAAAGGATTGCTCACCACTTGCACCAGGTGGTACAACCGCGTCTGGTGGAAACTGGGAATGATCAATGAGATACACTTCATGTGTTGTGGCCTCTACAGGAAACACCTGGAATGTTTTGTTTAATGTGTCTATTATTCCCACTGCCTTTGTACCGCTTATTTCAAACATTGCAGTCTCTTCATCATTATTGGAACCTTTCCACAGATAGTTGCCATCTTCATAATGCTCCACAGAGTCTTTTGTGAAGGTTGTCGATTCTCCAAATATTGTAATGCTTAGATGTTCTGATGAGAAAATTTGCGTATCTATTGCTACCATCCTTGATTCAAAATTATAGCCCTCAAAAACATCAAGTGATTCTAGCTCACTATCTGGCAAGGGTACAAACAGTTCAGATGTCTGTGCATATGCGTGTCCGATACTCATAACTGCAAAGATTGTTAGTAGGAGGGCAAGCAAATTAGCCATCACACCATGTCCAAAAGGGGCAGTATATCAAAATTTGCATCCTGAGAATCTGTTTTTGGTCATATATGGATGGCCAAGTTTTGCTTTTTGAGGCGTAATGACAATATTCATATCTATCTTATCTTACCTTGGCATGCTCTGGAATGTTTATCTTATCAAGCCAGTCATCTATCATAAGATTAGAGAACCAGCCAATCTCTCCTGTAATGCCCTCCATGCTAATAGATAAGGCATTTGTAGGATGATTCCAAGTTGGATCACAAATTCCCACATCTGCTTCCCATATGGGAATCCCTGCTCGATAGGATATAATTGAAACTTCTCTGATATCCTCCTTGCTATCGTATAGGACAAAGCCATCACACCTTTCTCGATCTATTACATGTGCATTATCAATAGCAAACTGATACATTAATTGACGCATCGCATCTTTTGACAGCGGAGTAAAGTGAGGTTCTTCCTTATATAGAAAATACATGTACACGTTATTCCATTGCATTCGCATGTCTATTTTACCATTTTCAAGATATATCGATGAACGGTCAAAATCAGAGTTCATCTTTACTATCCTTGGCAGTCCTGATTTTTCTACAAAGTTTTGTATGAATTCTTCTGGACCCGCAATTAGACTTTTGGCAAATGCAAGCTCATCCTTTTGGTCAAGGGAGTCATATTCGTCCCATTTTTTATCCAAATAATCTGACCTGAATATTTCATCAGGTTCTAATATTATCAGCTCTATTTTAGTAGTGCCGTCTGGCCTGATAATGTTTCCTTGTTCTGTATAGTATGTATAGTTCAGTTTATTTCCTATTTCTGGATATCCGGGAAACTCCTCAATAGCATAGTCATATCTTGGACCCTCAGAATTTGGAAGTATCAGTTTGTCATCTATGCCATCAAGTATTTTTTGCATAATGCGCTCATAGTTTTCTATGGTTGTGGGAAGGTGAACACCTTCAGGAAGTGGTTTGATTCCAGATAGATCTATAGCGCCGTGACTACTACGTGAAACAAGATACGGATTTTCTATGTGAGGATAGTATGTCTCTGTCTGTACAGGATCAGAGACAGCATCTGAGTTGCTTTCTGTCTGGTTGCTAGTAGTTGCTACAGGCAGAGTTGTATCAGGTGATGGCTCAGCAGTTGGCATCTCATCAAATATTTTTATCACATACCAGCCGCGCTCTACCAGTATGTCTGCCGTACCACTTTTTACACATACAGGCCTGTTGTTCCTAGGAGATTCCAACAGAGTCTTTTGATACTCACACTGGATTTCATATAGTGACACGCCGGATTTTAGCTGCTCATATGGGGAGGCAATCTCAGCATATGCATTAGCAACTCCAAAAAGTGATACAATGGATATGGCAAGCAGAATCCGCATTGGTTTGTTGGTTTTTTGGCATACTATATTAGAAGTGCTATTAAGTGATATGTCTCATCTCTGTCAAAGGATTGTTCACCACTTGCACCAGGTGGTACAACAGTGTCTGGTGGAAACTGGGACTGATCAATGAGATACACTTCATGTGTTGTGGCCTCTACAGGAAACACCTGAAACGTTTTGTTTAATGTGTCTATTACTCCCACTGCTTTTGTACCGCTTATTTCAAACATTGCTGTCTCTTGATCATCATTGGAACCTATCCACAGATAGTTGCCATCTTCATAATACTCCACAGAGTCTTTTGTGAAGGTTGTTGATTCGCCAAATATTGTAATGCTTAGATGTTCTGATGAGAAAATTTGCGTATCTATTGCTACCATCATTGATTCAAAATTATAGCCCTCAAAAACATCAAGTGATTCTAGCTCACTATCTGGCAAGGGTACAAACAGTTCAGATGTCTGTGCATATGCGTGCCCAATTCCCATAACTGCAAAGACTGCTAGCAGCAGAGCAAGCAAATTAGCCATCACACTTTGTCCAAAAGGAGTAGTATATCAAAATTTGTATCCTGAGAGTCTGCTTTTGGCCATATATGGATGATCAAGCTTTGCTTTTTGAGGTGTAATGTACAATATTCACATCTGTTTTATCTTACCTTGGCATGTTCTGGAATGTTTATCTTGTCAATCCAGTCATCTATTTTTGGGCCAGAAAACCAGCCAATCTCTCCTGTAATGCCCTCCATACTAATAGATAAGGCATTTGTAGGATGATTCCAAGTTGGATCACAAATTCCCACATCTGCTTGATATATGGGAATTCCTGCTAGAAAGTAGCTAAACCTAACTATTCTGATATCATCCTTGTTATCGTATAGGACAAAGCCATCACACTCTTCTCGATCTATTACATGTGCATTATCAATAGCAAACTGATGCATTAATTGACGCATCGTATCTTTTGACAGCGGAGTAAAGTGAGGTTCTTCCTGATACAGAAAATACATGTACACATTATCCCATTCCATTCGCATTTCTATTGTACCATTTTCAAGATATATCAATGAATTGTCAAAATCATGCTGCGTCATTACTATACTTGGCAGTCCTGATTTTTCCACAAAGTTTTGTATAAATTTTTCTGGACCTGCCGTTAGATTTTTGGCAAATGCAAGCTCATCCTTTCGGTCAAGGGAGTCATATTCGTGCCATTTTTCATCCAAATAATCTGACCTGAATATTTTATCAGGTTCTAATATTATCAATTCTATTTTAGTATTGCCATATGGCCTGATAATGTTTCCTTGTTCTGTATAGTATGTGTAGTTCAGCCGTTCTCCTAGTATTGTACCCCCATGCAAGGTGTTGTCAATAACATAGTCATATCTTGGACCTTCCAGATTTGGAAGTATCAGTTTGTCGTCTATACCATCAAGTATTTTTTGCATGATGCGCTCATAGTTTTCTATGGTTGTGGGAAGGTAGACACCTTCAGGAAGTGGTTTGATTCCAGATAGATCTATGCGGTCGTAGTACCATAGAATGACATAACATACGGGTCTCCTAGATGAGGATAGTATGTCTCTGTCTGTACAGGATCAGAGACAGCATATGAGCTGCCCTCTGTCTGGTTGATGGTAGTTTCTATATGCAGCTCATCAACTGGTAACTCAGCAGTTGGCATCTCATCAAATATTTTTATCATGAACCAGCCCCGCTCTACCAGTATGTCTGCCGTATCACTTTTCACACATACCGGCTTGTTGTTCCTAGGAGATTCCAGTAGAATCTTTTGATACTCACACTGGATTTCATATAGTGACACGCCGGATTTTAGCTGCTCATAGGGGGAGGCAATCTCAGCATATGCACTGGCAACTCCAAAAAGTGATACAATGGATATGGCAAGCAGAATCCGCATTGGTTTGTTGGTTTTTTGGCATACTATATTAGAAGTGCTATCAAATGTTGTTGTTTTCCAAAGCCAAAGGAAACGCAAAATCAATTTTGAGAATAAATATGAAAAATGCGCCAAAAAATGCATACAATTGGCTCATCTATTGACACAATTGGCCAAGCAGACTAGAAGCATATTTGAGACTTGGCTATGAAAATTAACAATCCAGAGTCTGATTATAAAAATTAACATTTGCACATGAACCCCCAGTTGGAAATACAGAGAGATGGAGCCTTTATTTTTTAACACACAGCAGAAAAAATCTCAGGATCAATATTACATCATGTTTTATTCATGTAATTGCTGTCATATGCATGTAATACACCACATACAAAATAACATATGCGTTAGCAAACAGTCCCAGAAACAGAAATAAAATTAAGATTAAGAGTGGACTATGTCAATGATTTTCTTAGGCAGTATGCCATAATCAGAGTCAGGTTCAGACACAACATACAGAATGTCATTATTGATTAAGACACTGATTGCAAGTGCACGTTCTCTAGAAGCCATTGCAAAATTGACTTGTCCCAGTTGCTTATCAAATTCCTTACGCATTTTTACACGTAATGCAAGCTCCATGAAGATCATTTCATCATCCTTTTCGTTTTCTAGCGGTTCAACGTTTTCTTTCATTCCACCTGCAACCAAACGACCACGCTCGTTAATCACGCCTGCAAATCGAATTTTAGGATCTATGGAAAATACAGATTCACAGATTTTTGAATAGTCATAGATTTTGTCAGGCAATATACTACCATTCTAAATACTACTCATTTATTATCTTTCTACAACAGCAAGGCTTGAAATCATCAAGAAGTTAGTTTCTTAACTAATGCAAGAAATTCATCTTCCTGCAGGGGAGGAATATTCATGATTTCAAGATTTTCTGAGACATGTTCGGCAGATTTTTGGCCAACCAGGGGAGACAAAACGCCGGGAGATGAACGAAGAAACTGTAATGCACGAAGAGATGGCTTCATATCATTGAACTCAGGCATCACCCCAGGAGACAGCAGTCTTCCCTGCATGAAAGGAACGCTAGTAAAAACACCAATGCCTAGTTTCACAGATGCCTCTAAAACAGACACGCTGTTAGCTGCTAGCAGTTGATTTTTCATCAGCAATGCTTGGTCATAATTCATGTTATAAGGCAACTGAATAAATTTAAATCCATGGTTTTTGCCGCCGATTTTTTGAGCCATCTTAACAGTATCTTCAAGTGAGAGGTACTGAGGACTGTCTTTTTTGACTCTAAAACATTCCCAAGTTGCCAATCCATAAAATTTGATTTTTCCTTCGTCACGCTTTTGCTCATAGAATTCAAAAACAAGTTTCAGATTCTCTAAAAATTGCCCTTTGGAAACATCATTGATTTGTCCCTCAACAGCATTGTGAAGATACATTAAATCAAGACATTCAATATCCAAATTTTTCAAGCTTCTATCCAGCTGATCAGACAGATATGCAAGAGTCATGCAATGATAACCAGATGTAACATCTCCCTCTTTGATAACGCCTTTTTGGGAGTATTCTTCTTTGACATATTCCCAAAAACCAAGTTGAATATCAGCATCATTTGTGACATAGCCATTTTTTGAGCTTAGAAAAATTTGATCACGAGATATTTTGTTTTCCTCAATTAGTTCAGAGATTGCTTTTCCAACCGAACGTTCTGCTTTTTGTGCCCTATAATTTATCGCAGTGTCTATAACATTAACACCAGAAGAAATCGTTTGTTTAACAGCATGCGTAACTAATTCGTCGGTTTTGGCATCAGGATCACCAAGATATGTCCCCATTCCAACATTGGATAAAGTCAGATTTTCAAATTTCTTAAAGTTGGATGGATTTACGCCTGAGCTTTGGGCAAATTTTTCAGTTCCTTCTCCAGTGGCATTTCCTAAAATCATGACATTATCCACCACTTGCCAAATTTATGTCTAGAGCATAAAAATCAATGAAAAATCCAGCAACAAACAAAATCCCAGTAGCTCGTCCAAACATCAAAGTAGAAGACATGTACGGAACAAGATCCTTTACAGAGTCATAATTTTTCATCAGTCCCAATCCAGATTTTATCATCAAGGGCAAGCTAAGGAGACTGATCAAGGAATATGCAGGAAACAGATTTGTGTATACGCCCACAATAATAGACAGGTAAGAAACCAGTGGGAAAATCCAAAATAATTTTGCAGCTTTTTCTTTTCCGACTGAGATGACCAGGGTTTTCCTACCTTTGGATTTATCAGCATCATGATCTGGAAAAGATGCAATAAAAAGAACCAGAGAAGACAGTGAACCAACAACAATGCCAGAAAGAATGGATTCTATTGAAACTGCCCCAAATTGAATAAAAAAAGTTCCAATAACAATCATTGCGCCTTTTACAGCAACAAAAAATTCACCCAGCCCAGAATCAACGATTTTTGTAGAATAAAAATAGATGGATAAAATTGCAAACCCCAAGATTATTGCAATTGTAATGCCATCAGTAATTACAAAATATCCCCCAATTATTGAGCCGATAATCAAAAATGCAATCCCTGCACGGTATACAGAAGAGGGCCTGAGCAGGCCCTCTGGCAGAACGCCGGTTCCTCCACTCATTTTAGTTCTAGTAGTTTTTGTATCAATTCCCCGCTTAAAATCCCAAAAATCATTTAACAGATCAACGCTTGCATGAAGTGCCATTACTCCTGCAAACGTTAAAACGGCATCAAATGGTTCAATGGACAAGTTTTGCCACCAATTTAATGACAAGCCGACAGAGACTGCAATTACAGAAGCTAAAAGAAATCTAACCCGAATTACCCTAAGCCATACAGAAAGCATCAAAGATACATTAGCTTTTCAATATAATATTCATGAGTTCTAGTCATTGTTTATATCAAAATAGGGTAGGAATTCTGATATGATTATAGGAAAAATCAACAAAAATGATAAAGTACAAAGATTTGATTCGGATATCTGTTGTACAAATTGCAAGAAAAAAGTCCCAGGAGGGCTAAAAACATCAAAAAAATTCTATGAAACAAAGGAATTCAAAAAGGAGTTGGAAGATTTTAAAAAAGAGTATCTTTGCGGGATTTGTAGAGATAGGAAAAGAACTCAAAAAAAGAATCAGAGCTGATCATCATCAGCTTATTCTTCTGACATGTGCCTCTAGATTTTTTGAAGAATAAAAATACCATTACGTCCACCACAGCAGTTCCAATGACAATGCAAATTACCCATAAGAAAGTTCCAAATCAACGGCATAAAGTGTTCTTTGAGGTGCATCAACATTTACAGTAAAACTGCATTATATTCAGCATAACTTTTAGCTGTTGCAATTATATCAAATGACATATCAGATCCTTCAGATGCAGCTAAACTAGCAATGGTACTGGCCATCAGAGGCACATAGTAAAGAATTCAACATAATGCCTTGTAACAAAGTTTCTTTAATCCAGACTAGATCTGTCAAGATTCATAGAGATGCAGGTTTGGTACTGTAAAATTACCATGTATGCAAAGTAATTACTTGTACAATGCCACATGTATAAAAAAATAACAAACTAATGAATATGACTAAGGAAGCATGATGCCAGTGTTTAGATTCGCATTCAGAGAGTTGGCATTTTAATATCTAAATATAAAATAGAAAAAAAAGTCCATGTGTAACAACAATAAAAGACGAGGAAGGAGAAAAATTCAAAGTTTTGCAAGAAAGAAATCACCTCAACAGTAAAATCTTGGGTATGGCCTTGAATGCAAAAAAATGAACGTAGGATCTCAGGTTCAGAAAAAGACTTTATGAAAATTTATCACGATCCAACCAGCTTAATGTGTCATTGTGGCGCAGTATCGATACAAAATCCTTAAACTCAAAGTGTAGAGTTGGGAAATAAATGATGCATCCTCCTGGAATGCCCTCAGGTGGAATATCCTCATTTGCAATAGATGTGCCAAGCCTGCATTTATGTAAATAATCATAAAATTGTTCATTTGCACCTTCAAGCATAGCAGCCGAGTCACGATTAAAAGGAGTTCTTACCTGCCCTGGCTCAATCTTGTACAATGTTTCAAAACTAATCTCAATATCATGAGGCTCATGAGTCATATCACCCCAGCCTCGAATTATCAGTTTTTCAGCAGTAGGAACAAACACACAGACTATATCACCACTGCTGATTTTTTTTAAAAATATCCTATAGTTGCCACAGCCGTCATGAGATCCATGTGACTGAGTCAATGGCTGGTCAGAGGATGACGATACATCTGATGATGTAGTGTGATTTGATTTGTATCTTTCCAAGATGTTGGCAACTTGCGCTGACGTAAAATTTGTATAATTTAAAACACGTTCTGCATCATCCAATGGAAGACGCATATTAGTAAGTGCCTGAATTACACCATCAGTATCTGGGTAAAGTTCCATATTATACATCTCACCCCAAACTCGCAGAGATCTAGCATGTGTTGCCGTCGAGAGAATTTTATCCTCACGTGTAAAATGTTCGATATTAGAGTACAAATCTACAATGGTGTGATCCAGAAAAGTGTATCCCTCATCAATATACTCACCTATGATCATAGAATGCTCATCAGATATCGCAAAGTAGCGACCAATATTATTTTCTGCACCATTAAATCTAAGTGCATTAATGTGAATAAATCCTTCTTCTAGAATTTCTACAGTAACCAGTACGGTATAAGCCCTACCTAGCACGGGATCATTTACCACATATCCAACATCATTATCAAATGGCACAAATACATCTGGATCATCAGTTCCTGCGTTTGTTACGGCGTCATCAAGAAACCGAACTTTGTCCTCAGTACCAGAAAATACTTTTAGTGTGAATGGTTCCTTGTATGGTTCAAAATTTACCTTATCAGTATAAACACCAGTAAAATTTACCAAGGCAGTCTGACCCACTTTGGGCAATGTTGGTAGTTCTATAGAATACATGTGTATAAGAATTGAAGGTTCTGATGATAACATTGAAGATTCTCTGTAATCAGCAATAATCTGCTTTTCTTTGTCAGTAAATACATGCGTGTCTGTCTGGTTTGTGATCTTTTCATTCAAGGATTCATTGGCTTTTTGGGATGTTTCTGGTGTGTATGCCGTGGCATAGCCCCTGTCTGCTAACTGCATTGTAGAATCACTAGTTACGCATACTGGCTTGCCTGCAAAAGTCATCATCAGAAGCTTGCCGTCATTGCACTGAATCATATCCATTGATATGTCTGACTGATGCTGATCCAATGGCAAGACAGGGTATGCAGCATATGCTGGCACCGCCATTATCACCATTACGGTGGTCAAAACCAAAAACCCTAGCAGTAGGATTCTAACCATTAGATAGTGTGGGTATGCGTTGTTATTAAGAATGATTAGCAGATGGCTTTCTGGAAACATCAAGATTTCACATGGATTTGGTACATTTTGATTATCTGATAACGGAATTTAACAGTAAATTGCAACTACTGTTTACAGATGAGATATCCTACCCATAAACAAAATCGTACCGCTCTCATTATCCCCAATTATAAGCAAAAACGGATGATCTGCAATAAATTGTGGAGAGGTGGTGGTGTGCAGTTGTGGTAGTTGTCAGGGTACTTGTTGTAGCAACCGCTTCTGTCCCTTCTTCATTTACGTCTATGAATGTGTCCTGTGTTGTAGCACTCACGTATGGATTGTTATCTGGAAAAATATATGCAATTCCTTAAAGATAGGCATTTTTTGAATTAAATGCATCTAACATTCCAAGAATCGCTAGTGCTCCGTTATGAACATATTTTTCAGTTATTTGGAACTTTGGCATTGATACTTGAGCTTCCCGGTTATGCAGGCTCTGTCTCCATGGTTTAATTTGTTTATGTGGTTAGAGTCCTCCAGCTGTTTTAGATCATCTAGATCATCTGGCAATAACGCTGAATTGTTTGACATGATTAAATCAGCAAGTGACTCAATAAGGTATTCTGCAATGAAGGTATATTCATTTATAAGATTCAACCTGAATCCAAGACATGAAACAGGCAATCATACTATCTTTTTTTCTTTTGATATTTGCAGTTAATGATGTGCATTCAGAGGAATTATCACTGAAGAGTCAAATCCTGATGGGTCTGGACCCTGAGGACATAGTATGCAGCGATAAAATGCTCTTAGTTCTTAGGCCCAATGAGAATCTTGCATGTGTCTACGAATCAACTGCTGAGAAGTTACAATGGGATGTACTATCATATAGAACAGTAGAGTTGACATCTCCATATAATGACGAGCTATTTTCTGTCTCGTATAAAATAACAGCAGGCTCAATTAGCAATATAGCGGTAGCGGTTGACTCTCCAATACTAAATTTGGATGTTGATTCGTGGAATAGATCGGGCCAGTTAGAAATATTGTTGCCTTTTGGATTTATTTCAAATGAGCCTGATGAGGATGTATTTGTTTTAATCAATAACGAAGAGGCGGTCGTTTATTCTAAAACTTTGGATGATTCAGGCAATATTACTCTGATTATAGAGTTTGATGAGAATATCAATGATATTGAAATAATTTTATTTGACTTGGTATGACTATATCTTATCTAGAGTATGGCAACTAACTATATGCAAGGACAAGAAGATCATATGGCATAAGAGACGATTTTTAATTCCAAGACCCGCAGTGCATCATCATCTCCAAAGAGACGAGGGGCAGATTATCAAACTAGAGAGTCATCATTGACTTTAATTGGCTTTCTGCCCATAAATCCCGAATCTTTTTCATGCCAGAATTTAATTTCAGTTTCACCATATTTCCAACAGAGCCAAACTTCTTCATCAAATCGTTTTGATGGAAAATCAAGCAGTCCCTGTTCAATGCTTTTGACAACCACCCCCGTATTTTCAAGAATTTCAACGGATTCATAGAATTTAGTAATTGCGGAGTTTAGTTTTTGTTTGAGGTTGACATATGCTTCAAAAGAATTAGTTGTAGCAACGGTCATTTGTAGTTCTTGCTCAATTTTTTTAATTTCGTTATTCTTTGCCAAAGAGTATTCATATTTTTTTATAACATCAGGTAGTGCATCATTTGCTTGATTTGTAGTAAAAAACGAGAACATGTCTCAAAGCAGATAAAAGAGATTAAAAATCTTGGGCACAAATTTATTAAGAAATCGATCAGAGCATAATCATGAGCGAAGATCAGCTAGAGGCAGTAATCATGCAAGTTATCAACGGGGCAGTATCTACGATTCCGGCATATTTGGATGAAATTAAAGAAAACACCAAGGTTCTAAAAGTAAAGGACCCCCAGGAATTTGTTTATGGAATTGTAATGGGAATGGCACTAGGAATGGGCGGGGCGGTTCTTAGTTCACAAAAAGAGGCACCAACTAAAGAAGATCAAATCAAGGTAAGGGACATCGTATACAGGCACATACCAGAAATAAGAGAACGGATTTTCAGTTGATTAAATTCAATCAAAAAGAGACGGAATTTCTAAATCAACTAGAGGAAGCTCGGATAGCAACTACGCATGAGGGTATCCCGCATGTAAAACCAGTATCATATGTGGTCATAGATGATCAAGTTATCATAGCAACAGACTATAAAACAAGAACGTATCTTAACATAAAATCAAATGCAAATACAGCAATTGTCATGGACATTTACAAGTCAGGAAACCACAAGGCAGTATGCATTCAGGGAAGAACGGAGATTGTTGAAGAAGGCCCTGAATTTAGAAAAATTTATGGCATATTTTCTGAAAAATTTGAATGGGTGAGAAGAGATCCTTGGAAAGAAGGGGAAGCGCCGTTTTTGAAGATAGTACCAAGTAACAAAATCAGCTGGGGTTTAAACTAGTAAGACGGCTTGCTCAATTTCCAAACAGTCTGTGAACCGTTGGGATTATCTTAAAACAGAACAAATTCCCAAACAAAGCAAATCCTTGTTCTAGAGTGAAGACTAGTGCAATGACAGTTACAGCTTTGGATAATCCGGATGCATGCATGTGTTTTAGGTCTAGAAGAAAATATGCCCCAGAATATTTTGGCATGCATGCACATCAAGTAAAGCCAGATCACAGCATGATACGCACTGTTGCAAGTTGCGCCACTTTCATCTAGAGAATCAAAATCAGTGTCTACCAGTCAAAATATCTGCAAAAACTCGGCCTGCTTTAGAGGCATCTTTAGGGTAAAGAATTCTCACAGCATATCAAATGAGTCAGAACTGATAAAAAAATATGTGTTTGTCCATATGAACAAGCAAAGACAAAACTAAACAATTAAGATACAGAATAATCCAAGGTAAAAAATGAGCAATAAAATCAAGTGCTCCCATATTCTAGTCAAAAAGCAGAGCCAATCTCTAGAAATATTAGAAAAGATCAAGAATGGGGAAAAATTTGGCAAGTTGGCCAAGGAATTCTCAATAGACACAGGGAGCGGTAAAAAAGAAGGCAACTTGGGATATTTTACCAAGGGAATGATGGTAAAACCGTTTGAAGATGCGGCATTCAAACTGCAAGTTGGAGAACTATCAAATCCAGTTAAGACAGAATTTGGATACCACATCATCAAAAGGCTAGGATGAACTAAAGTTTCAGGCGGTCTGATTTTCTAAGCCATCATGAGTTTTTTGTCTGACTTTTTTTCAAAATCATCATGAATTTCTTTATCAGGTTTCTCTTCTTTTTCTGCCAAAACACCCCATGGCTTTTGATGTGTCAAAAATGACAATAACACAAAACAGAATTTGGGGGGGTTTTTGTCAATTTCTGCATCTGAAAAAGCCAAAGCAAGATACAAAACATTTTTGCATGCCAGGAGAAAAAATGACATATGCTTACTGAAAACGCATTAGAGGAGATTTTAGAATATCTAGATAAATCCATAGCCAATCTGGCAAAAGACACATTTGAGAGTTTGGAGTTGGAGGGAGGCTATCAGGGGGCAGAGGATTTTCTTCAAAGTCAATTTGAAGTCAGACTGGAGAATTTACTTGTTGCAAAACACAGCAGCATACATCACTTGGAATCAGGAATTAAAAATAAGATAATTCAGAGAAGACAGATTATTTTTGATAAAATATCCAGGCAGTACAGAAATTAAAGAAATGCATCCAGCCCGGTCTTTTCAGATTCAATTTTCTGATTTTTTTCCAAAACTTGGGTCATCTTCTCACCCATGGATTTAGCGGCAGCCATCTTTCGCCTGCCAATCCAGTAATACGTCTCATCAATGGTATTTTTGGCAATAAGAACTACAAGCTTGCCAGTATCCTTTCTGCCTGTTCTTCCCCGTCTTTGGATAAACCTAACGGAGCTTGGAACGTTGTCATAAAAAATAACCTGGTTTACTTCGGCAATGTCTAGTCCTTCCTCTCCCACACGAGTTGCAACCAGCACTTGAAATACGCCGTCACGGAAATTTTGTACGGTCTCAATCTGCTTTTTTTGCTTTAGTCCCGTATCACCTGCTTTGCCTATCAGAATGCCGGCAGGGATTCCCAGCTTTGTCAGTTCTGTAAAAATTAGATCAACTGAATCCCTATAGCTTGTAAAAATCAAGGCCTTGCCGGGAACGGATTCAATAATCTCCTTTAGCTTGGGAATTTTAGAGTGTTCAATTCCGCGGGATTGTGCGGCTTTTGCCAGATGGATTGCTCGTGTAAAATTAGGATCAGCCTCAAATAGGTCCTTGATGCCAACGCCCTTTTTGGCCTTTGCTCTGTCACAAAATTTCAAAAAAGGCGTAATTCCATGAGCCTCAAGTATGTTTAAGGCATAATGGATTCGAATTCCGGCAAACAGGGGCTTTGCAGAGCGCCGATTCTGATTTAATACAAACTGTCTGACTCGAAGCAGCGCAGAAAGGGATTGTTGTTCTGTCAAACGAATGCCATTTTTTTGTAAAACATCATACCTTTCATTTAGTGCTAACTTTAGTAGTGCTTGAATGGATTTGAGTTCCGGGGGCAATTCCACATTTATCCACTCTGTGTTGGTTTGCTGCGTGTAGGGTTTTACATCAGGGCTGTTTTCTGTGCGTTCTGCAACACTTGAAATTCGTAGCTTTGTTAAGATTTCAGCAGCCTTGTCTTTTTCACTGGGAAGGGTGGCAGTCATTCCAACTAGCCGCGCCGGGGAGTTTTCAAACCATTGGGCAATTCCAGAGTAGGCATAATCCCCAACGGTTCTATGAACCTCATCAAAGACCACAAGGTTAAATTGATCAGAGGAGACAATTTTGCGATTCAGGTCATTTCTTGCAATTTCAGGGGTCGCACACACAACACTGTTATTCCAAAGCCTTGTTCTTTTTTCAATTGCATCCTCGCCTGTGATCAAGGAGATGTCATCTAGGGTCAGACTGCTTTTTAGAAAATCATAGTGCTGGTTTACAAGAACACGTGTAGGCGCCAAGAACAAAATCCCACCGGTCCCTTTTGAGAGGTATTCTGAAATCACATGTAATGCAACGGCAGTCTTTCCAAGACCGGTGGGCAAAACAACAACACAGTTCTCACCAATGGCCTGATTTGCAAGATTTACTTGGTAATCACGTTTTTCAATAGAGTTTTTTTTAATATACTTTTTTTCTACAAACTTTGCCATCATATACAAAAAGAATCTAATTTGTGGATTTTATGCTTTCGTGTAGTCAATTATTAGCTAACGCATACCATTACATTCTCCACTAAAGAAAACCGTGCGTAAAAATGACGAACTTTATGCCAAAATCAGCAAAAATGAAGACTTTTGCACATACATACGGCAATGAAGAATATTATCATTCTTAAAAGGAGCCAAGGAGGATGCAGATTGTTGAACTTTGATTGTATTTTTACAGAATGTAACTACAGACACAATGAGGTTCAGGAGGAAGAATTTTTAGATCATTTAAAAGCCCGGCATCACAAGGAGATATAGGATATTTCAAAAAAAAGAGATAGAGCATGCCAATCAAAGCAGCAGAGATGATGGTGATTTCAAACTCCAAGGTATTCATTAATTTGCAAGCTGCAGACCCCAATATGCTTAAGTTGACAAAGGACAAAGAGGATTATGAGTTTTAGGGCAAGCGTGTTTTCAAAAAAAGAGCTAGGCATAATTATCGGAATTTCAGTTATTGTCTCATCAGTTTTGTATATCTCTTATGTTACTGTCAGGTAATCATCAGTGCCTGCTGCAATCCACTATTTGTCACAGCGTCTGATCGCAGACGGGATTTAAACTAGCGTGATCCATATATTGAACGAACAAAGAATACTCGTGTGAACAGTCCTTTTAACAGACCCAATTGGGACGAATATTTTATGCTCCAAGCAGAACTTGCCAAGCTTCGCTCAAACTGCATGGCAAGGCAGGTAGGAGCAGTGATTGTCAGAAATCACAGACAGCTTGCAACAGGATACAATGGAACGCCGCCTGGAATCAAAAATTGTTTTGAGGGAGGATGCAAAAGATGCCAGCTTAGAATGGAAGGAAAAATCAAACCAGGAGAATCACTTGACAGATGCCTTTGCAACCATGCAGAAGCCAATGCAATCATGCACTGTGCAATTTTAGGGATAGAGGCAGGAGTAGAAGGAGCCGTTTTATACACGACGTTTGTTCCGTGCTTGGAGTGCACAAAAATGGCAATAACCATAGGAATTAAAAAATTTGTTTGCTTGGATTCATATCCGGAGACAGATTATGACCTGCTAAAAGAAGCTGGAGTGAGAGTGGTTAGCATGGACAAAGACAAAATTGCAAAGTGGGGAAGGGAGCTCGTAAGCAGATACGAAGAATCAGAGTGAGAAGATGCAAGCAAGTTTGCCTGAGACTAAAAAGATTGAATCAATGCCAGCATCGATGCTAGTATCAGCAACATATGACAATATCTCAAAATCAGCCGTGCTGAAATTTTACGAGCCAGAATCTAAAAAATTATTTTTATGGAAAGACGAGGTCGGGCACAAGCCATACTGCTATTCAAGGCTGGCATCAGATGAGTTGGATTTCCTACAAGAGAGAGACGATGTACTCGAAATCAAGACAGTCCAGAGGTATGATTTGATCAAGGACAGCAAGATAAACATGTCAAAAATTATCGTAGCAGATCCGCTTGTAATTGGGGGCACGGCAGGAGACAAGAGCATCAGAAACGTAATAGAGACATGGGAATCAAATATCAAGTATTATGAGAATTATTTGTACGATAGAAAGATAATCGTTGGAAAGTATTATGAAATAAAAGGGGGCAAAGTACAGCAGCATGATTTAGAAATTTCTGATCAAGTCAAGCTTGCACTAAAGAGCCTGTTATGGGACAAGGTGGACAGCAAAAGCATGGTTGATGCAGAAGAATTCAAGAGATACATCTCCGAATGGGCAGACTTGCTAAACCAGCCAATCCCAAAGATCAAAAGACTCGGCGTGGATATCGAAGTGGAGGCAGAGATTGGCAGAATACCAGACCCAAAAATTGCAGAAAAAAAAATCACGGCCATAGGACTAAAGGGATCAGATGGGTTTGATCAGATTTTTGTACTCAGAACCAAGGGAACCAAGGAAGGAACAAACGAACTAGGCCAAAACATCAAGGTAACGTTTTATGATTTGGATAAGGAAAAAGAAATGATTCAGGACGCATTTGAAATTATCAGGACATTTCCGTTTGTTCTAACATATAACGGAGATGATTTTGACTTGCCATACCTGTACAACAGGGCAAACATACTGGGAATAAAAAACTCAGAGAACCCGCTATACATGATGAGGGATTCGGCAACCCTCAAGGAGGGAGTCCATCTTGATTTGTACAAAGTTCTCTCAAATCGCTCATTTCAAATTTATGCTTTCAGTCAAAAATACACTGATTTTTCCCTAAACAGCGTATCAAAGGCATTGCTAGGCAAAGAGAAGATAGATTATGGATTAGAATTTGACGAACTGTCCCTTTATCAGACTGCCAATTACTGTTACAATGACGCCCTGCTAACATACGAGTTGACCAGCTTTAACAGGGACTTGCTGATGGACCTGCTTGTAATCATTGCAAGGATTGGAAGAATGCCCATTGACGACATTGCAAGAATGGGAGTATCGCAATGGATTCGAAGCCTGCTATATTACGAGCACAGACGCAGAGACTGTTTAATTCCAAAACGAGAGGAACTAGAAAGAAGATCAGAAGGGGTCATGTCAGATGCAGTAATCAAAGACAAAAAGTACCGTGGAGGGCTTGTTGTTGAACCAAAGGAAGGAATTCATTTTGATGTCGTCGTAATGGATTTTGCCAGCCTGTATCCAAGCATCATCAAAGTTCGAAACCTGTCATATGAGACGGTAAGATGTCCCCACGAGGGGTGTAAAAGAAACACCATTCCGCAGACAAACCACTGGGCATGTACAAAGAAGAACGGCCTAACATCTATGATCATAGGCTCGCTGAGGGACCTGCGTGTAAATTACTACAAGAGCCTATCAAAGAAGGACACGCTAACTGAGGATCAAAGGCAGCAATATACGGTAGTCAGCCAGGCACTCAAAGTAATTTTAAATGCCAGCTATGGGGTAATGGGTGCGGAGATATTTCCACTGTACTTTCTGCCAGCAGCAGAGGCAACGACTGCAATTGGGAGGCACACGATTTTGGAGACAATTAAAAAATGCGAAGAGGCAAAAATAGAGGTCCTGTACGGGGATACAGACTCGCTTTTTATTAAAAACCCAACTCAAGAACAGATTCAAGCTGTAATAGAGCAGGCAAAAAAAGATCACGGGGTAGATTTGGAGATTGACAAAACATACAGATACTGCGTGCTAAGCAACAGAAAGAAGAACTATCTGGGAGTAACAAAATCAGGCAAAGTGGACGTCAAGGGATTAACAGGCAAAAAATCACACACCCCAGCATTTATCAAAAATTTATTCTATGAGCTAATTGATGTCTTATCCAAGGTTCAGACCACAGAAGACTTTGTAAAGGCAAAACAGGAAATTTCAGAAAAGATTGCAACGTGTGGCAAAAAAATAGAGGCAAAGGAGATCCCATTAGAGGAATTAACATTTAATGTAATGCTAAGCAAGGCTCCATCAGAGTACGTCAAGACAATTCCACAGCACATCAGGGCTGCAAAACAGCTAGAATCAGTTAGGGAAATAAAAAAGGGGGACAGAATCTCATTTGTTAAAATTCTAAACAAGCCGGGGGTAAAACCAGTAGAGCTGGCCAAAAAGGAGGAGATAGATTCTAAAAAATACATGGAATTTATGGAATCAACGTTGGAGCAAATCACCGCATCAATGGATTTGGATTTTGATACAATGCTGGGAAAGCCAAAACAGACAGGATTGGACGAGTTCTTTTGGAGCTAGAATAAAAGATGCAAGTCGATGGAACGCTTCTGACAGTGCTTGGAGTCGCAGCAGGAATCCTGATTCTTACAGGTTGGGTAGAGCAGATTTACAAGGGATACAAGACAAAAAGCCTAAAAGATGTTTCAAGATTTCTGATGATCTTTATTTCGGCAGGGGCAATATTGTGGCTAATTTACGGAATTATTGTGGAGGATATTTTCATAATAGGCACAAATGTTGCGGCAATTATTCTGATGATGATTGTGTTGGGAATGAAAAAAAGATATGACAGAATATCAAAAACATCCTAATGAAGAATTAAATACAATGCAAAAAGTTTGAAAGAGGGATGTTTGTAATCAATTGTAAAAACTATGAGGAAGTTGCAGGAGATAAAATAATTAGATTTGTAAAAACGGCTGAAAAAATTTCTAAAAAATACGGAATAAAAATTGCCGTATCCCCGCCCCAGCATCTAATCGGACTGGTATCAAACAGATCAGTTCCCATTTTGGCCCAGCATATTGACAACTCCAGTGTTGGCAGTACGACAGGATTTGTAATTGCAGAACTGTTGAAAAAATCAAGGGTAAGGGGATCGTTGGTTAATCACAGCGAGCACAGAATTTCAAGTAGGGAGATTAAAGGCAGAATTTTAAAACTAAGGGAGCTGAAAATGATATCCGTTCTTTGCGTAAAAGATCTCAAGGAGGTTAAAAAATATGTAAAACTAAACCCGGACTATATTGCCATAGAGCCGCCGGAGCTAATCGGATCAGGCAAGGCAGTTTCCACAGAAAAACCAGAGCTGATTGAAAAGGCAGCAAACGTAGTAAAAAGCAGTAAAAACAATACAAGACTGCTTTGTGGTGCAGGAATTGTTTCCGGTCAGGATGTTTCAAAGGCAATGGAATTGGGTTCCAAAGGAATTCTTGTTGCAAGCGGAATTGTCAAGGCAAAAAATTGGAGCAGGATTATGGCTGATTTTGCCAAATCAATGGTTTAATACCCCCTTTCTAAGATTGTTGCTTAATCGTAAAAATGAAACCAGTTTATGCGTTTGATGAGGCAGACAGCAAAAAAAGAATGCTGCTAGGAGGAAAAGGGGCAGGATTAAGCGAGATGACCCGATTAAAGCTGCCAGTGCCGCCGGGATTTATCATCACTACTGAGGTTTGCAACAAGTATTATCAAAACAGCAAAAAACTTCCAAAGGACGTGATGCCAGCAGTAATGAAAAACATTGCAAAAATGGAAAAAAAGACGGGCAAAAAATGGAATTCTACAAAAAATCCGTTATTGGTTTCAGTTCGTTCAGGGGCAGCAATCTCAATGCCTGGAATGATGGACACCATATTGAATTTGGGACTAAATGAAAAGACAGTGGAGGGATTTGCAGAACAGACTAAAAACCCGCGATTCTCATGGGATTCATACCGAAGATTCATTCAGCTGTTTGGCAAGGTTGTATTTGGCGTAAATGATGAGAAATTTGATCTAGTCTTAGAATCTGCAAAGGACAGGCAGGGGGTTTCAGATGACAGCAGACTAAGCGTGGAATCATTAAAATCAATCGTGGCAGAATACAAAAAAATTTGTGAGGAACATACCAAAAGAAAGTTTCCAGACACACCTGACGAGCAGCTGGTCCTATCCATAGAGGCTGTCTTTAAGAGTTGGATGGGGGAGAGGGCAATAGTCTATCGTGAAAAAAACGGCATTACAAAAGATATTGCAAACGGAACGGCAGTTAACATAGTTACAATGGTATTTGGGAACATGGGAGATGACAGCGCAACAGGAGTCGTGTTTACAAGAAACGGCCATAATGGCAAAAAAGAGATAGAAGGAGAATACCTGATCAATGCCCAGGGGGAAGACGTTGTTGCAGGAGTAAGAACAGGAAAGAGCATTGAAATACTCAAAAAAGACATGCCAAAATCCCACAGGGAATTAAGTAATGCATGTGCAAAATTAGAAAAACATTTCAGGGAACCGCAGGATATTGAATTTACCATTGAACAGGGCAAATTCTATCTGCTGCAAACAAGAGCCGCAAAAATGAGTGCAGCAGCACTAGTCAAGACATCAGTAGACATGGTAAAAGAAAGACTGATTGATAAAAACAAGGCACTTACAAGAATTCCCGCCCAACAGTTAGAGGCACTGCTCCACAGAACCATGGATGAGTCAAAAATTAAGAATTTCAAACAGCTGGCAAAAGGAATTGCCGCATCGCCGGGAGCTGCAAGCGGAATAGTGATATTTGATGTCAAAAAGGCAATTGAACTAGGGGATGCAGGCAAAAAGATAATCCTTGTAAGAAAAGAGACCAAGCCTGAGGATGTTCCAGCGTTCTTTTCATCAGAAGGCATTTTGACTAGCCTGGGAGGAAAATCATCCCATGCGGCAATTGTCTCAAGGGGAATGGGCAAGCCATGCATCGTCGGATGTCCAGAATTAAAAATTGACTATGATAACAACACGTGTACTGCAAATGGAACCACAGTCAGGGAAGGAGAGATGATCTCAATTGACGGAAGTGCAGGAACCGTATTTGTTGGGGAAATTCCAACAGTAGAGCCCAGAGTGACAAAAGATTTCAGGCAGATTCTGGACTGGGCTCAAAAATCCAAGAGGATAGGGATTAGGGCAAATGCAGATACCCCAGAGGGGGCAAGGCTTGCAAGAAAGTTTGGAGGTCAGGGAATTGGATTATGCAGGACAGAAAGAATGTTCAACGGCAGCGACAGAATCAATTTGTTTGTGGAGATGATCATGGCTGAAAATATTGAAGAGCGCAGTAAGATACTGAAAAGACTAGGCCAGTTACAGAAAAGTGATTTTATGGAAATTCTAAAAGCAATGGAGGGATATGAGGTAACAATCCGACTTTTGGATCCGCCACTGCATGAATTTCTGCCAAATCCAGAAGAACTAGTACAAAAAATTCAAAAATTGGAATCAGGCGGAAATACGGATCAAGTCAGTGAGGCAAGAAAATTTCTGAAAAGAGCAAGAGAGCTTGCGGAAATTAATCCAATGATGGGACACAGGGGAGTGCGTGTAGGAATCACGTATCCTGAAATTTATGAAATGCAGATTCGGGCAGTATTTGATGCACTAGTGGAACTAACAAAGAAAAAAGTCAGGGCACATCCTCAAATCATGATTCCACAAATCAGCAGCATTGCAGAGCTAAACCACATCAAAGAAATCTATGACAGGATAAAAAAGGAAACAGAGTCAAAGCACAGGATGAAGCTAAGAATTAACTTTGGCACGATGATCGAAGTCGTCAGGGCTGCACTTACTGCAAGTGAGCTTGCAACTACGGCAGAGTTTTTTAGTTTTGGCACAAACGACCTTACTCAAGGAACATTTAGTTTCAGCAGGGAAGATGTCGAGGGAAAATTCCTTCCGGAATACATGGAAAAGGAACTGCTGGAAAAAAACCCATTTCAATCAATTGACGTCAACGGCGTAGGCAGCCTGATAAAAATTGGCGTGTCAGCAGGACGGGCATTGAGACCCAATATGGAAGTTGGAATTTGCGGAGAGCACGGGGGGGATCCTAGTTCGATTAAATTCTGTCATAGCGTAGGTTTGAGTTATGTGAGTGCATCACCACACAGAATTCCCATTGCAATAGTTGCAGCAGCACAGGCAGCAATAGAACAGCCAAAGAAAAAATCAAAAAAGTGATAACCGTCTGAAATTCAGGCAAAGCCAGGAATCACATCGCAGCAGGCCTGCATAACGCAGTATTGCGGATTTTTATTGTATATGAGTTGAGAATATCATGATAAGGAAGGGGGCTGCTCAAAACAATCCAAGTATTTGAGACACTAGACGCAATTGCCAGACTCAGAATTGGGACAATAGTTCAGACTCGATAAAAAAGATCATCATCTAATTGCCAAAGTCAGGAAATATCTGTAGAAACTTTAGAAATAAACAAGGATTGGGAAGTACATTATGTGCTCAGCAAAAAAGACAAAATCACATATTTGATAGGAGCTTGGAGGAATTAATCCCGCATATGAAAAATAAATTTATGCTAGTAAAAAATCAAATATTGATAAAAGATTATTTAAATAATTAGTTTATTTTTATAATTCCAATCTCAACAAGATATTTCAAATCCAAAATAAAGGAATCGTCATCCAAAAGACCATCAGCCCACAATCCAGCATTATATCTTACCCAAGGAGGAATAGGCTGATTTGATAAAACAACATCAGACTCTGGAATTGTAATTATGTTCTCTGAAAGCAAAAACTCCATTCCGGAAGTAAAAGTATCGTCATCCAAAAGACCATCAGCCCACCATCTTGCATTATCTTTAAACCACTCAGGAATAACAGACACGGAGAACAAACCAGAAACAGATTCTGTGGAGATACTTTGTTCTTTATCAGAAGATGCATCCAATACAGCATCATCAGAATCAACCGTATCATCAATTACTTTGAAAAACACATCCATGTTTTTGTCAACATGCTCCAAATAGCTTACTGAAACCTGATAGTCTCCCCGAATTGAATTTTTATCAATTATCAATAATGTTTCAAAGTAGCCACTGCGTGTAGTTAATGTTTTTAATATTTCTACAGATTGATCAGGATAATATACAGATATTATTACAGGATGCCCCTGTAGCAACTTGTCACCAGATATAATTCCTGAAATTTTGACTGTATCACGTATGTGGTTTTGAACCTTGATTATTTTTTTGGAGACCTCTATTTCAAGAAATGGCCTGTCAGGAAGAATTGGTTCTACGGCTGGGGGTGCAGGTGTTGGCTCAGGTTTTGGTTCGGGCTTTGGCTCGGGCTTTGGCTCGGGCTTTGGCTCGGGCTTTGGCTCAGGTTTTGGCTCAGGTTTTGGCTCGGGCTTTGGCTCGGGCTTTGGCTCAGGTTTTGGCTCGGGCTTTGGCTCAGGTTTTGGTTCGGGCTTTGGCTCAGGTTTTGGCTCGGGCTTTGGCTCAGGTTTTGGCTCGGGCTTTGGCTCAGGTATTACGGAAAATGCTTTGAATCCATTACTGCCATAAATTTCACGAACTTTGTTAATGTCAGTATCAGTAATTTGTTGAATGCTAGGAGTGTTGTGAATTGTTGGAATCATTATCGAGGGTGGCACATTGTTACTAGTTTTCCATTGTGAATTAATATCAGAATTATCAGAAACATAATGATCTAATCCCATAGCATGGCCTACCTCATGTAAAACAGTAACAAATACGTGATCATCAGAGATGAAAGCATCATCATTGTAACATCCAAACAGACCACACAGCTGGAACTGCAAGTAATAAATTTCAATGGAGGCAGGAGGCCACCAAAACACCCCAATAATCGTGCCTTCAAACTTGGGTTTGTCTTTAAATGAAATGTTAATTCCACAATTTTTAGAGTCATCTTCTGAGACTATCTTTACACTAATGTCCCAAACATCAGGATTAATTGTTTCTTTTTCCTTTAATTTTGCTTCCCATTCCAATACTGCACGTTCTGCCAAATTTACCCACCTAGTTTTTTGCGCTTGAGGAACATTGTCATCTTCGGGAATAACTACACAAAAAGTAGGGTTGTCTTGAAGCCTGAAATTCGTGGATGGAAAGAAAATTTCAGCAAAGGCAGGCTGTAAACCGTAACTAAGAAGAATGGCACAAAAAGACAGAAAGACAAAATTTTTTATGATTATATTTTTTTTCATCAATACTGCCTACTGATCTTACACTAAAATACCATAGAATTAATCAGTTACTCATAATTGAACACACTAAAGGCACATTAATGCTATCAAAAAACTCACTTTCAATATATTTTAAAACCATCCAAATCTAACTGAAAATGAGATGCTGCCAAGAATTGAATCAATTAAGCAAATTAGGCAGAAGATAGGCATAACACAAAAAAAACTTGCGATAATGACAGGAGTAAGCACATCAATGATTAATCAAATAGAGTCAGGAAGAAGCCAGCCAAGTTATGATACGGCAAAGAAAATTTTTGAAAGTCTTGCAAAACTAGAAGGAGAGTCATCATCCCATACGGCGGGGGATTTTTGCAGCAAGGACATTGTGAAATTAAGGCCAACAAACACACTTCATGATGCAATCAAAAAAATGCATCAGTTATCAATCAGCCAAATTCCTGTTTTTAATGATTCAGAGGTAGTAGGCGTAATTTCAGAAGACGGGATTGTAAGGCATTTATCAGATTTAGGGGAATCAGAGTTAAAAAAAGCAAAGCTTGCAGATACGATGGACCCCATACCGCCAATTGTCAATTATGACACGCCAGCAAATGTACTTGTTCCGTTAATCAGATATTCAAAATGTATCCTGGTTTCAAAAAAATCAAAGATCATAGGCATCATTACGGCTTCGGATACTTTGAAGATGATGGAATAGTTATCTTCAAGTTTGAAACACGCAATAAGATGCAATTATGAGAGTAACTGCTAAAACGAGAACCGGAATTGGACATTATCAAACATATTTTCAGATGCTGAAACTGGATTATTATTTGGGACTTGCAATCAGCAGAGAACTAGACAGCAGGCATCAGCGTCAGAAAGTTGAAACTGGATTATTATTTGGGACTTGTGCAAAGAATAGCCAAGATCTGCAAGATGTCAAGGACAAAGTAAGATCACAAAGGCCAACACAGCTACTTTTAAAATAACACAGAACTCTTAAGTAATATTTTGACGTGAAATAAAGAATGGATTTTAAAAATCTCTTAAGGAGAATAATGGATTCGGACCCAAACATCAGACACAGCATAATCACAGATACGGACGGGAATATTCTCTCAACTAGCCACAGAGAAGGAATTACAAATTACCTGTCCCCAGATGAGACAGCATCATCGCTAAAAAGGGCAGCAACCGCCTGGAAAGGCAGAAAAGAATTAAGGCCAAAAATAGGCAATGGGTTGTACGCAGTAGCAGCATTTGAAAAGATTACACGTATGACGTTTCCATTGGGGGATGAGAATCTGATTTTTGTTAGCTTGGGCTCTGATACAGTACGGACAGATATGCATGCAGGCGGTCAAAAACAAATTGTTGAGCATGTGCTAAACATATTGAGCAGAGATCCTACCAAGGCATAACAAAAATAGCATATGCATCTCTGGCTTTCTTTTTTGGTTTTATTGTTTGGGATGAGAGCAAAGTTCTGTCAGTACGCCGTGTAACGATTTTGGATGAATAAAAGTGACTTTGGTTCCTGCAGATCCAGGGCGTATTTTACCCAAGAACTGTATGCCACAGCCCTCCATTCGCTTGACCTCACCTTCAATATTCTCAGTATCCAATGCCATATGATGCAATCCTTGACCTTTTTTGTCAAGAAATTTTTTAATTGGACTTTGATCATTTGTTGGCTGCATTAGTTCGACACGCCCATTCTCCAAATGAATTATTGCAACTCTAACTCCTTCAGACTCTACTGTTTCAAATTCCACACTCTTAACACCTAGTGCCTGCTGGTAAATTTTGGCGGATTCCTCTACATCATTTACTGCTATTGCAATATGATCAATTTTCATCTAAAAGACCTCTTTTGGGCGGTACTCGCCAAATACCTCCCTGAACGTATTGCTAATCTCACCAGTAGTTGCAAATGCTTTGGCAGCAGTAACAATGTAAGGCATGAGATTGTCTCCAGTGTCAGCGGCACTCTGCATTGCAGACAGTGCTTTTTCCAGTTTTTTAGGATCCCTGTCTGCACGTAATTTTTTTAATGCCTTTTTTTGCTGAATTTCAATCCTGCCATCTATCCTAAGCAGTTCGGGCTGTTGTTCCTCCTCAGAATACCTGTTTACGCCAACAATGACCCTGTCAGCATCATCTGTCTCTTTTTTGAGACGGTAGGCATTTGCACGAATTTCGGACTGGAAGAAGCCCTTTTCAATTGCTTTTACAGAACCGCCCATTTTTTGAATTTTCCTAAGATACTTCCAGACGCCGTCCTCAATTTGGTCGCACAGCTCTTCAAGATAGTAGGAACCTGCCAGGGGATCGGCAGTCTTTGTAATGCCGCTTTCATGAGCCACAATCTGCTGTGTCCTTAGTGCAATTTTTGCAGATTCCTGTGTTGGAAGTGCCAATGCCTCATCCCTAGAATTGGTATGAAGTGACTGGGTTCCTCCTGCAACTGCTGCCATGGTTTGTATTGCAACACGAACAATGTTATTGTTGGGCTGCTGTGCAGTTAGTGACTCACCGCTAGTCTGGGTATGGAATTTTAATTGTAGTGAGCGGGGATTTTTTGCATGGAACGTCTCTTTTAATATTTTTGCATAAACCCTTCTTGCGACTCTGAACTTTGCGACCTCCTCAAAGAACTCCATGGTACAGCAAAAAAAGAAAGACAGGCGGGGTGCAAAGTCGTCAATTTTCAATCCTTTATCGATACAAGTCTGAATATACGCAATTGCATTGGCTAGTGTGAATGCAACCTCCTGTGTTGCAGTACAGCCGGCCTCCCTCATGTGATATCCAGAGATAGATACGGGATACCAGAAAGGAACTTTTTGTGCACAATAGCCAATCATGTCGCCAATCAATCTCATCGAGGGCTGGGGGGGATAGATGTAGGTGTTTCTTGCAATGTATTCTTTTAGAATGTCATTTTGGGTGGTTCCACGCAGCTGATGGCTTTTGAATCCTTGGGATTCTCCCACTGCAATATAGTATGCAAGAAGCGTGGATGCAGTCGAATTTATAGTCATCGAGGAACTGACTTTGCCCAAGGGAATGCCATCAAAGGCAGTCATCATGTCCCTAATTGACGTGATGGAGACTCCGACTTTGCCCACTTCGCCCTCTGCCTGGGGAGAGTCAGAATCATACCCAATCTGCGTAGGCAAGTCAAAGGCCATGCTAAGGCCAGTCTGGCCTTTTTCAAGCATGAACTTGAATCGCTCGTTGGTTAGTTTTGCATCACCGAATCCCGAATACTGCCTCATGGTCCAAAACCTATCACGGAACATCCCAGGATGAATGCCCCTAGTGAAAGGGTACTTTCCTGCATCCTCCACGGATCTTTTCTTGCCAGATTTTTGATAGATTCGTTTTACCAGAAAAGTAGAATCAGTGAAAATTTTCTTTTCAGAAACCTTTGATTTTGAAGATTTTTTTATAGCCATAGTATCACTTTTTTAGCAAGGATTTTGTAATCTTATCCCCGGCTTCAAATGGATCAATGTCCTTTGAGTATAATTTTTTAAGATATCTTGAAAAGGTTTTATCAGAAACCAGCATCTCATCAATGCTCTGTTTTATGTTATTTAAAACAATATCCTTTAGTTCCACCTCAAGCCTCTCACGATTTTTGATGTCCTTGAGTTTTTTTTTGGACTTTATCATGTCTTTTAGGGTTTTTGCAAAGACTGTGATGCCAGAATTTTTTTTCACGGATGTTTTTAAAATGACGGGATTTCTCTTAGAATCGCCAATAAAATCACGGACTGCATCAAAGAGCTGGTTTGTTCCGCTCAGATCGCTTTTGTTTACAAGATAGATATCGCCAATCTCAGTGAGGCCTGCCTTGATTGTCTGAATGCTATCCCCGGTATTGGGATTAAAGACAACGACTGTGATATCAGCAATGTTTGAGATCTCAACTTCGGTTTGGCCTGCACCAACGCTTTCAATGATTATTGGGTCAAATCCGGCATATTCTAAAACACGTATGCTGTTTCTCAATGAGCGAGAGACGGCACCGGTTGCACCGCGAGACGCAATGCTGCGAATAAAAGTCCCAGAATCAGTGGACTCGCTCATCCTGACTCTATCTCCCAAAATAGAGCCGCCGGTAACATGGCTTGTGGGATCAACTGCCAAAACGGCGGGTTTTGAGCCCAATTCCTTTAGGGCAAGAGAAGTCTTGTTTATCAGCGAGCTCTTGCCGGCACCGGCAGGCCCTGTTATGCCAATGATGCTGGAATTTCCGCAGTCCTTGAAGATTTTCTTTAGCAGTTTTTTTGCTTCCTTTTGATCATTTTCAACAACAGTAATAGCCTTGGCAATTGCCCCGCGCCTTCCCTTTTTTAGATCAGAAAGCATGTCAGTCATACAGTAAATAATAAGGGGTGCAATAAAATCTTGTGCCCCGGCAAGTCAGGGTCTAGAGTAGATTACAGATGGAACCGGATCACCCAAGGGATGAACTTCAGTTTTTAATTGAATGTGTCCAAATTCATCATGCTGAATATCCAAGACTATGGGATGTATTGCCCAGCCATACTTTGGAACGTCAGAAAAAGGAACGATTTCAACGAATTGAGATTCAGAAAAGGTCTTTTGAAAAGACTCGTCCATTCCAAGAATTTCCAGTACGGCAGAATTTGTCCTATCAGAATTATCAAGATATGATATCTCCACATGGCCAGTATCATAGTATACTGCCTCAATTTGAAATGTTTCCCTAAGGGCATCCTTGTCGTCTGTTGCACCTCCGGTCAAAAACACAATGGCCAGTACAGTAAAGACACCAAGAAATATTGGCGGTCCTAGTCTTTTAGCCATCCTTGAACTCTTTTCTCATTTGCCTGAGGAATTTTGAGTTTATCCTTATTCTTTCAAGGGTTTGGGATTGGGTGCGCTCAGTGCCGGGAGTGGGATTGTTTTTGAAAAAGGTTTTGATCTCTTTTTCCATAGTGGCATCAGCTACGGCAGTAATGCTTGCCACAATGCGATTAAAGAGAGGATTGCCATGTCCCACCTTTTTGTTTAATTTTTTCCAATTTTTCTTCAGCCACGGCCACAAAACCCTGTCACCGTAAGGATTTGCAGAGACTTTCATGATTGGCAGCTGCATGTTCTGAGAACGGACATGAAAAGTTTGGGAAAAGTCAAGGGATTTTAAGAGTAATTTTTTATCCCTAAAGCCGCATAATGCGCCTAGGAATCTGAGTTTCTCCTCCATAGTTTTTGCGTTTTTGTAAAGCCTTGTAAGCTCGGCATGGGTTTTTGCATCGCCGTTCCATGCAGCAATGGAGCAGACAGCTTCAATCAGGTCAGCAGGCAAGGAGGATGGGGATTTTAAGAATTTCTTATATTTTGCAAGCGCCGTGCCTGTGACATCCTCATCATCCATCCTGCCCAGCACCGAGACTACAAATGAGCGCAGCAATGCATCAGTATGCCTGTCGGATTTTTGGGGTTCCCACCCCAAATTGGACAAAAGCTTTCTAAAATAGTTCAGGGTGTAATCGCGTATCTCATCTGCAAAGGGTTCATCAAATGCACGGAAATACAAGGACGCCAGGTTATGGGCAACATTAACAGATGCAAGATAGCTGTCCTCATCAAAATACGCATCAGAAAAATCAAGATAGTTTCTTACCTGCTCATTGCCAGAGACGCACAAAGAAAACAAGTCATTCTGAATTGCCCACCTGTCAATGGGAGAGATGCGTTTTCTGTCTACTAGCATCTTCAGATCAAGCAGTATGCCTTCGTCATATTTTATGCGATAGAATCCCTTTCTCCCATAGTTTGCAACAAAACCCAAGGTATTCCCAGGTAGCTTTATGGACATTGTTTTTCTAGTGAACAGTCTTTTGGTGATTTCAGATTCCAGTCCCAAAGACAGGGGGATTGACCATATCCCTTTGCTGAATTTCTTATCAGATTCAAGCAGGTACCGTTGCTGTGTTAGCTTTAGCGTGTTTCTGTCCTGGCTGATTCGGACTAGGGGAAATCCGGGCTGCTTTAACCATGTATTGACCATAGAGGAGACAGGCATTTTGGAGGCCTTGCCAATGGCATCCCACAGGTCCTGGCCCTGTGCGTTTTGATACTTGAAATCAGACAGGTATTTTTTTAATCCCTTTTGAAAGTTTGGCTCTCCAACATAGTTTTCAAGCATTCTTAATATGCATCCGCCCTTGTCATAAGATATCGCATCAAAAATTTCCCGGATTTCAGCAGGGGAGTTTACTGTGACGTCTATTGGATGGGTAGTCTTTAAAGAATCAAGCCCCATGGCAACATTCATGGCATCCTCAACGAACTGATTCCACAGATCCCACTGAGGATAAAACTTGTCAACAAACTTGGTTGCCATAAAGGTTGCAAAGCTTTCATTTAACCACAAGTCATTCCACCACTTCATGGTTACAAGATTGCCAAACCACTGATGTGCGATTTCGTGGGAGATCACCTCTGCAATGAATTGCTTGGTTCTTGTAGAAGATGTCTTTGGATCATATAGCAAAATAGTCTCCCTGAAAGTTATTGCGCCCCAATTTTCCATGGCACCTGCTGCAAAATCCGGAACTGCAATCAGGTCAAGCTTGGGCAGAGGATACCTTATTCCAAAATATTTTTCATACGAACCAAGAAGCTTCTTTGCCAATTCCAGTGAAAATTTGGCCTTGGACCTGTTTCCCTTTGTAGTTACAACCCTAATCCGGATTTTCCCGACTCTGCTTGCAAGGTATTCAAATTCGCCAACGCCAAGATAAACCAGATACGTTGAGACCACGGGAGTCTTTGAAAATTTGTACAGGGTCTTACTGCCAAGTTTCTTCTTTGATTTGACAGGCATGTTGGAAATTGCAGTGAGCCTGTTATCTGCAATGATTGAGATCTCAAAAGTGGCCTTGGCCACAGGCTCATCCCAGCAAGGAAATGCGCGCCTAGCATCTGCTGCCTCAAACTGAGTAGTGGCAAGGTATTTGATTTTGCCGTTTTGTGTATATTGGCTGCGATAAAATCCCAGCAGCCTGTCATTTAAAACTCCATTAAATTCCAAACTGATGGTGGATTTTCCTTTGATCTTATCAGATAACTTGATTTGTAATTCTTCCTTTTTGGGATTTAATTTTATTGAGGAACCGATTGTTTTGCTTCCAGATTTTACCTGACATGAAACAATTTCCAATTCGGCGCAATGCATGGTTATGAGATTAGTAGGTCTTTTGCAGTTGACAGAAACGGATTCAGAGCCTGCAAATGTGAATTTCCTAAGATCAGGCTCAAAGGTTAGCTGGTAATTAATTGGGACTGTATCCACAACAAAAGTATCGTGTTGCACTTTATGTATATTTTCCATTGTAAATCAAGGCGTACAGCTATAGCAAAGACAGATCAGGGGTTTTGTGACTGTTCGGCCTTTAATCCCTTGTAGCGATTTCTGATGGTGACTTCAGTTACTCCGGCAGCTTCTGCAAGGTCCCTCTGGGTAATGGATACGCCGTTTTTAACACATGAGAGATAAAGTGCAGTAGCTGCCAGTCCCATAGGGTCTTTTCCGGCAGACTCTTTGCGTTCTTGGGCCTCCTTTAGTACCTTGACTGCGTACCGTTTTGTCTTCTCAGATATCTCAAGCTTGCTTGAGATCCTTGCAATACACTGTATAGAATCAACAACAGGCATTTTTAGCTCCAGTTCGTGATGAAGCAGCCTATAGCATCTTGCAATGTCCTTTCGCTTTACGTTTGCAGCATCTGCAACATCCTTTAGGGTTCTGGGGGTTTCAGTGTCTCTGCATGCAGCATACAAGGATGCGGCAATCATGGCAGAGATAGATCTTCCACGAACCAACTTTTTCTCCAATGCCTTGCGATAAATGTATGCGGCTTTTTCCAGCACGTTTGCAGGAATTGAAACCTTGTCCTTTAGCTTGTTCAAATCGCTTAGCGCTTGACGCAGGTTTCTGTCAACTGGGGCATGAACCTGGCTTCGGCTATCCCAAGTTCTTAACCGCTCAATGGTGCTTTTCATGGATGTGGAGAGAGGCTTTCCTGAGGCATCCTTGTTTAGGGGATTAATGACAGTAGATAGCCCCATATCATGAATCATTAGTGATGAGGGGGCGCCGGTTCTTGCAGGATCTGCACCGCCGTCTTTTTGAAAAGACCTCCATTCAGGACCGGATTCCTGGGATTTTTCAGTGATTACATAGCCGCATTTTCCACAGAATTGTTCTCCTGTCACCTCATCAGTAAGCAGGGAGTTTTTTCCACAGCGGGCACAGACAGAATTAGTGTTATCCATTTTAATTTCCACACCAGATAATTTTCCTTATCAAATTAGTCAGTGAAGAACAATCACTCTCATAATATTCAGGCATGATTTAAGAGCAATACTCATCTATAAGAAGTGTGAGTATGTTAGTAAAGGCTCAATCATACTCAGACAATAACTGGAACCTCAGGAGCAGACATGCCGCCATATCCGGGATCAATCTTTTGTTTGGGATTTAATGAGGTATCATGATGGCATGCCTTGTTGCACACAGGACAAAATTTTCTGTCAAGTACGATACACTGACAGATGTGATTCTTTACATATGCTTGTGCAGCTTGGTTCCATTCACCGGTGCCATTGCAATAGACACAGACGTGTGAGGATGAAGAACCCACACCCTTACAAAAATCACAAACATTCTCAGGCATTCCTTAGGACTGCTTGATCTTAAATCAATATATGTGAAGAGGTAAGACATAGTTTACGAGATCAAGCCTTTAATTAGTTAAATTAATTGTCTATTTCCTACACTGTTCAATCTTAGTGTCATTTGCCTGTTTTAAACAGACAGTTCAATTCGGGTTTGATACATTTTGATGATCTGATTACTGGAATTTGATAATAAATTGTCAAGATATGATTTTCTTAGATATCCAGCCATCAAAAAATCCCAAAGTGCAGTTCAGCGATTGTCAAATCCGCTTTTTGGCCCTGGTATGACATTATAATATACATCAAAAGTCACTATCCAAGCAATAATCCAATACATGGCAACAAAAATTTAACAGCAAGGGGACGATATGAAAACTATGAGAGTCAGAATTGGTGTGGAACAGAAAAGTGTCTGTTCTGAATGTGGACATTCACTTACAAACCACATAATCACAGCAGACAGAAAATCACAAATTGTTAATGGGAAATGCAAGTCATGTCAATGTGATGGAACTCTATCCATTGAAGTGTACAAAATCTAGGAGTGAAATTACTGATTTGGATAAACAAAATAAAGCGAAACAGACAATTAAATCCAGATATTATCTAGTAATAATCATTACATTATGTGCGGTGCTAGCCGTTACATCCATACTGGCAGTTTCATATCGTGTTGGATACTATCACATGCCAAGTATGGCCGATATTCAAGAGCAGGGTTACATCAATACATTTGCGACCTACAAAAACAGCTTGATTATCCAGTTTGCAATATAGGAAATTTAAGGTTTAGCTTTGATGAACTTGAACAAAGTGTTGAGGCGTACCCATAATGTTTCACCTTAAAACTGGACATTACAAAATAATGGTTATAGCCATGTGTATTATGATTGTTTATACATCCACTATTGCAGTAGAATATAGCATGTTGCTTTTTAATAGACCTCCTCTCCCTGATTCTAAGATAAAAGCATACAATAATTTAATTTGCGACCTACAAAAACAGCTTGATTATCCAGTCTGTCAAGTGGATGGTTCTATATATCATTTTGATGAATTGCCATAAAAAAAAGTCCTTTTCATGTTAGATGAAAATTTGAAACAATTACGAGTCATACCAGTCTCCTTTATGAAGATAATTTGTGGATCTATTAGGACCTAAAAAGAGCATATCAAATCCATAACTAAGTCCTTTTTAACATTCATCATAAAGAACATGCTCAATTTGTTACAAAATATCTCTATGATGTCATATTACTGGGCCTGCTATCACTTGATCATCTGGCAGCATCTTTTGACATGTCGAGTCACTGCAAACTCATCATGTTTTTGGACCATGTTTAACAGGGCAGTAAAAATCAGGGTAAATCATGCAAGCTAGCAATGTGCGTTTTGCCTTATTTTGTTTATTAAAATCAGTAATTTTACGCCTAAATTCTGTCGCTTGAATCTCTCACATCACCGTTTTGGGTTCATTCCGGGATAGGCAACAACAGATCTTCAGGCAATTAAGGCAAGATGGCAACCTGCCTCAGGTTAACAAAGCCGCAAAATCAAAAACTAAAAAAGGCAATGATACAGCAGTTATTGCATGAAGAAAAACTTGCACCCGACCTACTCTAGGATAGTAAAGGCGATAAAATCAAAGAAGTTAAAAGAGCCATTTTATCCAACTGACCTGGTAAAGTCGTGCCGCATTTCTGCAAGGGCAGCATCAAGTTACCCCTCTAGGCACAGAAAAGGCAACCCACAGAAAAGGCCTGTCTACTTTGTGAGAATCAAAGACGGCAGATACAAGCTTACAAGGCCATTCAAGCACAACCTGTAGAACCACACTTCCATATTTTTTGTCAATATTTTCATCGGATTCTGACACAATTCATCATTGCTGGATGAAATTGTGATTCATCACAGTTTTACACATGTAATGTTTGTCAAAGCTCACCTGACCCTAACAACGGACACCCTGTGCACGTGTGTGGAATTGGCCCCCCGGTTTCAAAAACAAGCCTATTGCATTCTGTCAAGTTTTTATCAACTCCAGAGAATGCCGTCGCATCTTTAGTCATTCTCAGCATCTGTTTTTGTATCAGATGATTTATCTGATAATTTAGGCAACATAGGATCTCAAGATATCACTCTACTGAGATAGTTATCATAATGCTCAGAAAATAATTTATTATGGTTATTGCGGATTTTTATGATCTGATAGCTGTTTTTCAGCAAAACTCCTCATCATTCTGTCATGGATGTGTTTGATTTCTCTAGCGTGTAGGATAATTTCTAGAAACCTTGGGTTGTAATGTCTTGATGTTTGATAAAAATTCAATCATTTTGTGACTTGGATTTTATTCTTCTTATTATAACAACCAATAAACAAAACACGGCTTCTGAAATTAAAAGCAACATAAAATAACTCGTATTTTTCTTCCAACAATTTGTAGGGATGTCTGAATAATTAGGGAAAGGATAACACCAAGAGGGCATAATGATAAAAAATAACAGTAAAAAATAACAGTAAAAAATAACAGTAAAAAATAAAATGCAATTCCTGTAATTATTACACTGAATAATATCATAATCCTAAAAAAATAGCAAGTAGCAATTAATTAATTCCAAGTTCCTCCGCAATATTGAAACCATCATATCATCAATTCTTGAAACAGACGTCTGTTCGGATTCAGTCCTTGGCATGAGTAGCAAATGTTGATTTTAATAAATAAATATATCCCAAATTCAACTATAATCATGAAACAAAGGACAGCATCGCGTAGTATCAAAATCCTAGTTGCCAAATTGGGACTAGATGGGCACGATAGGGGTGCACTAGTACTTTGCAGAGCATTCAGGGATGCAGGGATGGAGGTAATCTATTCAGGACTTTTTGCAACCCCGGACAGGATTGCACAGATTGCAGAAGATGAAGATGTCGATGCAATTGCCATGAGTTTGCTAAATGGGGCACACGGAACACTGTTCCCAAGGGTGGTCAAGGCACTAAAGAAAAAAGGAATCAAAGATGTTCTTGTTGTTGGAGGAGGAGTAATTCCAGAAATTGATCACAAGGATTTAGTCAAATCAGGAGTAGATCATGTGTTTGGTCCAGGTACGCCATTGTCAACAATCATTGATCACATCACAATTGGTGTGTCTAAATTAAGAAAAATATAAGGAAAAAAGGCTATTGGGTGGATTGTCGTGTGATTTAGATCAATTTTAATAATTTTTCGTCAAAAAATAACTCATATCCGATATTTTAACAGATGATTCTTACATATGGTTAATTTTTCTTAAAAAATTCTTCTAATAAATAACAACCTTCATCAACAAACCCGGGTTTTTTCATTTTATAGAGTTCTCTAAATACTCTCTTTAATTGAAGAGGCATAGGAAAATTTGGCTTTTTTTCACCCATGGAATAATATTTTTCTAAATCAGACATATAATCAGAACCAAGCATTATTCTATAAGGATTAAACATCATTCTATCAGAACTGTCAGTAACAGAATTTTGTATTTTCAAATTTCCATGTTTAAGATAATACCCAAAATAAGACAATTCGCCAACAGAATCCACAATCTCTTCCTCGTTTACAATCATTCTTTCTCTAATGTGATGAATGAAAAGAATTGGATCCTTAAGGACATCAAGAATAACTTCCAGATCAAAAAAATAAACTAACCAAGGATAGAGAGTATTTTTTTGGTAAAAACCAGCATCAACTAAATGCTTCAAATCCATGTAAATGCCACCTAACATTTCCAGTGTAATATTTAGAAAAATAAATTCATGTTCTGGTTTTTGTTCAATTATCAGTATTTTCTTGGTTTTATCTTCATTCCAAAATTCACTCTTTGAATTAGATAAGATGTAATTTTGAGCAGATAAATTCTGATTGTATGGTTTTTTTATCAAATCTTTTAATCTATTTTTGATTTTTTCCCCATGTATTTTGACGGTTACAGGAATAAAACCAGATTTAGCCTCCAAAAGAAGGATTTTTTCACCATATATCACCAAAATATCAATTTCCATCCTATCACTGCCAATCCAATAATAGAGATTACGATAGACATTTTTTTGACCAAAAACTTTTCGTAACCATTGAAAGATTTTTTCTTCCACATATGATGATTTTATATCATTAAATTTTGTCCAAAGTTCTGATTTTTTGATTTTTTCATCTAACAAAAGATATTCAAAAACAACGTCCAGTCTCTGTTCAAGAACATCAGGTCTTGATACAAAAAATGTATTTTCATCTAATTTTATTATTGGTTTATAGTAAATGATATTTTCATCATTAGAAGTCTTAAAAGATTCAAATTGTTCACTAAAGGTACAACTAAGACTTTTCAGATAATTTTTAAAACATGTTTTTTGATTGTTGCTAAATTTTGAAATTTGACATAATTTTTCAAAGTCAATTGTAAGTGCATTAGTAGAATTTTTTAAGAAAAGATGATTTAAGTGTTGATGAAAAACATTTTCAAATTTCATATTCGATTCTTTTAGAAGTTTTTGATAGTTTTCATCAGTCTCATACTTTTTTTTGATTTCATTCTTTATTTTTTCCACTTGTTTAGAAGAAGATTTTAAAACAGCATTTAGTCTAATGTGAATGATTTTTGCAAAATCATATGCATCATCAATTGTAAATCCCAGTTCTTTGGCAAACTTCTCATTAAAAGGTCTAAAAATTGCTAAAGTATACTCATTTTTCTGTTTTGAAAAAACATGAGGATTATTATCATCCAGTAATTTTTGAGAATTTGCCTGAAAAGATAATTGATTTCCTTTAGCATTAACAATATTATTTAAAACTAGAAGAATTTGGTTTTTTTTAAATATTTCAACTAATAGACTATAAACATCTTGAAAATCAGTTTCTTCAAATGACGAGGTTAAATTATTATGATTAAGAAACAATCCTAATAAAAATAACCCAAAGGGGTTTTCACTTTCTGGATATTCATCATTATGAGCATATGGGGTTTGTGCCAGTAACTCAATTAATGCAAATTTACTGACTAAATCTAGAGAACCACAATCATCTAATTTTTTTCTAATTTTTCTATAAGATCATAAAGTTCTTTTTTTGTGTTAGTTAGATCAGGATCCGATTCTAAACGCTCTTTGAGAACTGCTTGATTTTTTTCACTTTCTTTTAGAATATCCCTCATTTTTTAATTACGTATTGAGTATATTGAAATGATAATCTTATAGTTTTTCCTCAAATTACGTAGTCTCAATTTAGAAAATCTTTTTACATCAAAGATAACGGAATAAAAAAAAGAAAAAATCACTTATTCTCTGTAATAAGCATACATTATTCTGTGGAATCAGGCCACATCATTTTACGCATCTCTTTGCCAACTTTTTCAATTTGGTGTTGGTCATATACCTTCATGTGCCTGTCAAATGCATCCTTGCCGTTTTTCTGATATTCAGAGATCCATTCGCTGTTGAATGTTCCATCCTGAATCATAGTTAGTACCTTTTTCATGTTTTCTTTGCTTGCAGAATCCATAACCATTGGTCCGCGTGTCAGTCCGCCATACCTGGCAGTCTCGCTTACACGTCTCCACATTCCATTAATTCCGTATCTTTGAATCATGTCTACAATGAGTTTTAGCTCATGCAAGACTTCAAAGTATGCAATTTCCGGCTGGTATCCTGCCTCAACAAGAGTCTCAAATGCATTTGTAACCATAGAGGCCGCACCGCCGCAGAGGTCTGCCTGTTCACCAAACCAATCAGTCTCCACTTCCTCTTTGAAAGTGGTTTTGATCAATCCAGCGCGGGCACTGCCAATCGCTTTTGCAATTCCCAGTGTCCTATCCCAAGCTTTTCCTGTAAAATCTTGTTCAACTGCAACGATTGCAGGAGTGCCAAAATTATCAAGATATGTTTCCCTTACTTTGGAACCTGGTCCCTTTGGGGCAACCATGATTAAATCAGCATCACTTGGTGCCTCAATCCATTTCCAATAGATTGCAGCGGCATGAGAAAATGACAGTGCTTTTCCTTCTGAAAGATTTGGCCTGATTTGATCCCTGTATACTTGGCCCTGAATCATATCAGGAATCAGCATGTGTACAATGTCTGCCTGTTTTGTTGCATCTGCAACAGACATCACCTTGTGACCATCAGATTCTGCTTTTTTCCAGCTAGTACCGCCTTCCTTAAGACCGACTATCACATCAAGACCAGAGTCTTTCATGTTGTTGGCTTGCGCATCGCCTTGGATTCCATAGCCAATTACGGCAATTGTTTGATCCCTTATAGGATCAAGGCTGATATCGGCATCTTTCCATGTTTTTGCCATAATTGTAAAAACAATATTGCAAATATTAACCAACACAAAACGTAGATAATTTCGGATATTTTTCATGACTTTATTTTTCAGGATCGTCTCCAAATGTTTTTAGGACATCAACGTACTTTTCACGCCACGCATGACATTCATTACAGTCCAATTCCCCAAAAAATTCCATCTTCATCTTCGGGCCTGCAAGATAATACAGCAGGTAAAAGGGGAATTTTCCAGGACCGTATTATTGAAAATACTTGGAAAAAACGCTCTGTATATCAAATTGTGCTTGACTGTATATGGGCACATGGGAAGAATCTCTTAATTGATATTTTTGAAAATTCTACTTGACAGGGGAAACAGAATAATAAACGATAGTATTTCTTCTAGCGTGTTCACTGAGTTTTTTTTTGGCAATCCTTTCTAAAAATATCAAATGTGATTCCATTGGCATTAATGGTATTGTATATTTCATCAAGACAGGGCATGTTTCTTATTCAATTGCAGATGTAACTGTGGTGACTGGCAGATATTTTTCATAGTGTTTGGGATTATCTTTTTGTTCAAATTTAAAAAACTCGTTTCTTTTTTCAAGTGTCCAAATCCAGTTCTTCAAAAATATTCTGTATCTCTTGAAAATATACTAATCTTTCTTTTATATTTATTACAACCCTTTACTAGTTACATCTTTTAGATAAATAAATAACTTTAGTTGAACTTGTCAGTCTAAATATTCACAAAATTCATACCGGCAAAAAAGATCCGGATCACAATGTTTAGCACATTTCAGCACAAAGATGCCTAAAGATGAAAATCTCTTTTTCTAGAAATAGTTTTAATTTTCATAGTGTAGGTCTTTTGGCCTGAATCATGAAGATTTTAGTTTAATTTATGGCCTTGACTAGTTCTGCCTATTGTTGAGGTGCAAGACCGTGATGATTGTTGTAGTATTTTGCACCCTAATTTTTTACTTTAATTGCATTTCCCCCTTTTTTAGATATTACAACAAAAGTTATCTGTGCAGATTTGGGATCTAGTCTTCTTTTGTATGTGACATGTTTTTTCAAGTCTTTATTCACTCTGCAAAAAAGATGCAGGTTACCAAAAAAGTTCTAAGAGTTTTTCCAAGGTCAGATTTTCTCCTTTAGCTTCTGCGTGTTTTATTGCCCATGCTGTCTTTAGTCTTCTTTATCACTTGCTGTTTATGCCATCTATTGAACTTGTTTCCTACTTTGTCTTCAGTTCAATCATGGTCTTGTTTTGATTCTCGTGGAATATTACCAATTTCACCTGATTCTTTGATTTGTTTTAAAGGCTTTCCAAGAAATTCCTTGGTTGCCTCTGAAACTCCATAAATTATTGCCACATGCAAGTATGGCAAATAACTGTACTGGCTATGAATTAAATTTCAATTACTCTATCACACAAACGGCACTTTACAGTAACTGGGTCTCCGGCAAGCCGAATGAACCGCTTGGAACCGCATTGAGGACAGATAGGGCATGCACGCAGCGGTTTTCCCATGTTTAGTCACAGTGTTTCACTTAATTAAATTTCATTATTGGATTTTGCCACTGCCAAGAATTCTAATGGTAGTGGACTCAGGTTTTAGAATTACGGCAATCTGTCCTGCCTTGCACACAACCGGCTTTTCAAAGGCCAGCTTCAAGGGAGAGATTGAGGAGAATTTTGCAGCCTTGATTTGCAATCCGACGCAGACCAAGCACCCCTGATTTTCAGCAATGTCACTTTTGTAAAAGGGGCTTTTTTGAAAATCAAGAACAACCTCTGTTTTTACATCAACTGTTCCCTCCCCGGAAATTACATCACCGCGTCCAACCTCATCAGGTTTTGCACCCTTGACTGCCAATCCAACGCGTGCAGGACAGGCAGATTCGCCCACAGGATCATCATGCATTTGAATTGATTTTATCAAAACGTTGATTCCAAGTGGATACAGTTTCAAATTGTCATACTGCTTTACAGTTCCACCTGTCACTTTGCCCAAAATTACGGTCCCAACTCCCTTGACATCAAAACAGTGATCAACTACCATTTCGGAGGGATTGGTGTTTGTGATGGGCTTTAGCTTGTCTGCCTCTTCTTTAATTTTGTCCTGATCAACTTTTGTGTAATGCTCCACAACAGTACCCTTAATCATGGCACCCAGTTTTGCCTCATCGACATCAAAAGTATGAGAGAGAATCCCATGTTCTTTTTTTAACAGATCAAGTGCAATGATCTGCTCTCCTGTAAACTTGTCTAGTTTTTCAACATGCAGTATTACATATTCTGCCAAATTAATTGCCTGAAGAAGAGGCTGTATCTTATCAGGAAATCCAGTTGGAACAACCCAAGTCTTGATTACCTCAGATTCTTTTCTATCATAAAGAGTCAGATCAGTTTCGGTGCCTTTTTTTCCAAAATCAGACGCAATGGACTGCTTGCCTAGAACAACAAAGTTTACAGATCTAACCATGAATTTTGAGTAAAAGCTCGAACTTATGAAGTTTTGAGCGGGTTTTGTACAAAAATCAAACTGGTGCCTATGATTTTTTATATAGAGCCATTACAGAATTCCAAACTCGGCCATCACATAAAATCATCTCTCACAGGCTCAAGATCATCACGGAAAGGAGTTTAGAACAGCAGCATAGCTTGCAAATCGATGATTTTTTGGTCTGACTAGTTTCTGGCGGTACTTTTTAGCAGTCACCCCGCCAGCAGAGCCGGCAAGACCCAAAGGACCGCTTACATATTTTTTGGCATTGGCCCATCTGAGAACTTCATCAGTTGGGGCATAGTGGTTTACAAGCTTGGTGTTGATAATGCGCTGCAGTATGTCCTTGTATTTCTTAGACGAGGGCACATCTCTGGTAACTGATGCGCCAAAAAAGTATGCGCTCTCTATAATCCCGACGTTTTGTTTCTTTTTTGCAAGGTACTCCAACGTGCTCAAAATTACTTGGGAACCCAGCGAATGGCCCATTAGACGGATTTTTGTCTTGGGACTAGCAGCTTTGAAATCCTCAACAAACAATCCGAGGTTTTTACCGTTCTTTTTGGCAATCCTTTGCCCAGCTGCAAGAGCACGTTTTGCATGCTTGGCCAAATGGGCACCAGTGGTGTTTGAGTCATAGCTAAATCCAATTACAGGATAGCGATAGCCCAACCGGCGTAACCTGTTTCTGGCCAGCACGACTTTGGCAACGGCCCCAGCATTGTCATTGCGTAAGCCATGAATCATTATTGTGAATTCCTTTGAGTCAACTAGTTTTTTGAAATCGTTTTTTGGGTATGTATGGTATGAATTATTTTTCAAGGTACTCCCATCAGATAGATCATAGTAGCCCCTAGTGGAAATTCTGGCAACAGTGGCCATGACTAGACAGACGGCCCCAGCTCTTTTTTATGCTTTTCAATCTCAGAGGGCTCAACCTTGGCAAACAGCGGCGAGGATTCGCCTAAAACGTGTCCTGGGGGAATTGCCAGACCAGACAGATCATCCCATGCAGAACCGGTCAATAGTCCGGGCAGCCCCAACTGAATCCAGATTTTTTGTGCAGACTCGGGAATAAACGGAAACATTGCAATTGCCAGGCTTCGGGTGGCATTTACTGACAGATATACGCAGTTTGGCGTGCCAGGACCGTTCCTCCAGGGTTCTTTGTGCTGGAAATACTGGTTAAAGAAGGAGGAAAATTCCATAATCTTTTTCAGGGCCCTGTCAAGATGATTTTGTTCCATCAAAAGCCCAACTTGGCCAGACAGATTCTTAATTTTTTGCTTTGCCTCCAAGTCCTGATCATCAAGTGTTGTTATTTGAGGAATCCTCCCATCAAATGTTTTTTTGGTAAAGCCAAGTGCTCGATTAATAAAATTTCCAAGGTTTCCAATCAGCTCAGAGTTAATCCTAGTAGCAAAGTCGTCCCAATCAAAGTTCAGATCATCTTGAGAGTATGGATTGATTGATACCAGATAAAATCTGAGGTAATCAGCAGGGTAATATTCCAAGAACTGTTTTAGTCCAATGTACCAATTTCTACTTTTAGAAATTTTCTTTCCCTGTAGTGTTAAATGTCCCCGGGTTGGAATATAGTCAGGCAGTTTGTATTCGCTTTGCATCCCCAGCCTCATGGCAGGCAAAAACAGATAGTGGTGATAGACGATATCCTTTCCAATAAAATGATAAATGTCAGCACAATTCCAGAATTCCTTTCCATCAATGCCCCTCTCATTTAGGAATTTCAGGGCAGTTGAAATGTACGCCAGATGGTTGTCAAACCATCCATAAAAGACCTTGTTCTGGGAATCATCAAGGGGTATGGGCACGCCCCAAGTGATGTCTCGGGTAATATCCCAGTCAATCAAACCTGACTTGATCCAGTTTTGCACATATTTTTTTACATCTTTTTGAAGATGGGGATTCTCATCCAGCCAGTCAGACAGTGAACCGCCAAAATTAGTCAGCCTGTAAAAATAATGAGTCGTTTTTTCCTTGGTAGGAGGTTGGCCGCACAGAGAACATTTAGGATCAATAATTTCTTCGGGGACTCGTCCACAGCTTTCACAGAGATCAGAATACTGATCCTCGGACTTGCAAAAAGGACAGACACCTTTTACGTATCTGTCAGGCAGGAATTTTTTATCATTGTTGCAATAAAATTGAATTATTTCTTTCTCATAGATATGTCCAGCATCATTTAGTTTTCTGAACGTATCTTGAACGAATTGGATGTTTTCTGGAGAGCTAGTTTTGTAAAAGCAGTCAAAATCAATGCCAAATGCCGTAAAATCCTCATAGTCACGTTTATTCCAGTAGGCAACATAATCAGCAGGGGTTTTGCCTTCCTTCTCAGACTGAATTAGTATGGGAGTGCCAAAATCATCAGATGCGCACACATAGTAGGCCTCTACGCCATTTAATTTTAAAAATCTAGTTGTCACATCAGCAGGAAGGTATGTGGATGCAACATGGCCCAAATGGATTTCGCCATTGGCATAAGGCAGGGCGCTTGTTATGATAGCTTTTTTGCTCAATATGATATGGATGCTGTCATGATCTTAATAGTTTACTCATTTTATCAGGGATGCCAGAAAAGATCAAGATGTTTCCAAGATTTCCTTTGGAGTATTTTCAGATACGCTAGGGCAAATGCCGTTGGATCGTCTGCCATGATGTATCTTCTTTGTTATCGCCCACAAGTCCGCAAACTGCACTTAAAAACATACGTGGCAAATCTGGAATTCCGGATTTTGTGATCAATGCAGGATGGTTCTGGCGCGTCTGCTTTTTGTTCACTGGAATTTAGCAGCAAATTGGAAAGATGATTTTCTTAAAAAGTACCCAGAAGATGTAATCACCAAAAAATCCCATAGTGCAATTTACAGATTACTAAATTTGTGATTTATGGCACAGATAGACACATCACCAGAATTGCCTGAACCGTTGATATTAGCCCAAGGGGAAAAGATCTCCATACATTTCATCCAAAGCATCAGGAGGAAGTGGTAATTGAATAACTTTTTTCTTTAGTCCCTTGATTTTTTTTGCCAGACTGTTATCTGGTTTTCCAACCAAATAGGATCTATCTGCATGCTTAAACATGGGAAAATCAAGATCACTATCACCAATTGCAATCACTTCATCCAAAGTAGAGTCCAAAGACAATTCGTCTCCGCCAGTTAAAAAAGCTATGGCTGATCCTTTGTTTACATTTTTTGCTGATATATGATATGTATTTTTACTAGTATGATATTCTATGATAGCACCAGATTTTGATATTGCCCTTTTCAGATTATTTTCGGTAATTGAATTTGTTAATAAAACATATTCGGTCCTTCGATTTTGTTGATTTTTATCAATTTGAAAAGATATGTTTTTTTTCAATAGATATTTAATTAGTTTATTAGGCTGTCTTTTGTCTCCTAGTGTTCCATCTGCCCTAGGCATTCCTACGATTATTCCTCCATTTTCAGCAATGCCATATTCACCAGTATGATACAGTTTCCTTAAATTGTCAATAGTTTGGTATGATCTGCCGCTACAAAAATAGAAATTGCAATTATGTTCTTCAAATGCATCGATTGTAGATTGAACATTTCTGTTAAGAGAAGATACGCCATGATGAGTTAGCGTACTGTCAATATCAGCAAATATGTGAAGGAGTTTTGGTTCTTCTTCTTCAAGGATTGGATAAAATTGGGTTCTTGAGTTATCGTATTTATTTCAAGTATTTTGGTGCGTATTTTTTCAATAGTATCTTTTTCTGAATAAGAAATAGGTTTTTTTGTTTCAAGTTTTAACGTATTTTTTGTATAAGATTTAACTGATGAAAATAATTTTGTAGTACAAAGTTTTCTAATTGTTAATTTTTCAGTTCCTCTGCGATATACTACATAACTAATCAATTTTATGCTACTCAGATTACTTTCTAGGTAATGAAACTATAGCTCTTTTTATTTTTCTAGTTCCAGCAGAATCAATTTTTAATTTTTTGAGATCTTTTTCAAACTGTGTTCTCATTGATGCTTTAATCTTGGCAGTACCAATTACACACATGTCTTCTGTAGAACCATATGGTTTAGTTGTTTTAATCTCCATGATGTTGTTGAATTGTTTTCTAATTGCCTTTACAGTACGTATACATCTAGTAGAACTGTTGGTTGCATGATTGCAACATACACGAAAATCCACTTCAATTAGTTTTGGTTTTCCTATCGATACACTCAATTATTTCACCATTAGAGATACAATTTTGGCCTCAGATATTAAATATCTTTGTTGCATTTTCATGAATAAATCAGGCTCGCTATCAAATAAGTAGGATGATGTATATCTCCATAATACGGAATTTTCAGGGATGAGGCATGTGCATCTGAAACTAAATGAGATTCCATATTCATATAACATTCTAGAAAAGTTGAATCGTAAGGTACTGGTTGGATAAATTTCACAAGAGAGTAACTGCAAAATACATCATCTGCCAAGATATTATGACTTTTTTTAGGGATTAATAAAGATACAGGAAAATGCAAGAGCTTGCTTGAAAAAATTAATTTCAGAGTCAGGCATCAAAGAATAGATGGTAAAAATCAAATTGTATCCTGATGAGGATGCAGGTGAGATTGTAGAGAATATGCAATTAACTGTTGAAGCAACACCAAGACCGGGAGAAAAAATTGCGATCTCAGAATCAGAATATAATGAATTTACTGTAATTAGTGTTGAACATCTAGCGGGTTATGGTGCTTTCTGCTGATCTGATCGCTGGAATTTAGCAAAACCCAACTCATTGTGTGAACCAAAAGAAATTGATTTTAGTTGTGATTTCTAATTATTTTTGACAATACAGTATTTGCCGGTTCTAAGAGCCAAATCAAATTATTTGCCGTCTTTTATCTTCGAGCTGGTAGTAAAAGCATCATCATCATCATACAGGTTAAAAGATACAGTAATTGTATTCAGGTTGCAGGCATTGTTCATGCCATATGGGTCATCAGCCAATGTCGTGATTTCCCCAACCATATTGTGCGTAGATAGGCTTATCTCGCTGATGCCCCCCTCCCATATCACCGCTCCGATACAGGCCGTCTCTAGAGCCATAAATGGCAGGTCCGCATGTTATTCTTGCTGCACGGTACGTGTCTAGATGACCCGCATTGGATGTCTTGCCAAGACAAGTGCCTCTGTTGCCCCATGGTAAAATATCCTGTCTTCACTTTTCTCTGCAACATACATGCGTCCATCAGAACAAAAAGCATGCCATACGGGGTCAACTGATCATGTTGTAATTTTATGAGGTTTTTGAAGAAAATTACAGCATAAAGATAGTAAAATAAAATTACACAGACAAAAGGAGCCTAAATTACCAGCTGTTTGCATATTTTACTTGCTCAGGAGTCAGCTTGTCAATTTTAACATCCATTGCCTTTAGTGCATCAACTGCAATTTGCTGGTCAATCTCTTTGGGAACATTGATGATTTTATTTTCCATTTTTTTATGGTTTTTAAGAATATACAAGACTGAAAGAATTTGGTTTGAAAAGGATTGGGCCATGACTTCCGGAGGATGGCCTTCTGCGGCAACCAGATTTGCAAGACGTCCCTGCCCAATCAGATAAACCCTTTTGCCATTTTTCAAATGACATTCATCAAGGCTGGGCCTTACCTCCTTAACAGACCTAGAGTTCTTTAGCAGAAATTCACTGTCAATCTCAACATCAAAGTGTCCGACATTGCCCATTATTGCGCCATTTTTCATTTGCAAGATGTGCTCCTTTCTGATGACACTGGTCATGCCAGTGCATGTAATGAACATATCCCCAATTTTTGCAGCTTGAGACATGGGCATGACCTCAAATCCGTCCATGTGTGCTTCAAGGGCCTTTACAGGATCCACTTCAGTAACAATTACCTTGGAGCCCATTCCGTGACACCTAGATGCAACACCGCGGCCAACCCAGCCATATCCAACAACAACAACGCGCTTTGATGCCATCAGTAGATTCATTGCCCGAAGATAACCATCAATGGTACTTTGGCCGGTGCCATATCTGTTATCAAACATGTGTTTTGTATATGCCTCATTGACCAAAATTACAGGATAGCGAAGTTTGCCTTGATTTTCAACTGCCCTGATTCTAGTCACACCAGCAGTTGTTTCTTCAGTTGAGCCTAAAACCTTGATGTCTTTGAATCGCTTATCAAAGTGAGCTTTGATGTTCATGTCAGCCCCATCATCAGTTAATATTGCAGGCCTGTGTTTTAGGACCTGATCAATGCACCAATCATAGTCTTTGAGAGACTGTCCATGCCAAGAATATACGTGAATTCCCTTGGAAGCTAAAAATGCTGCGATGTTATCCTGCGTAGTCAGCGGGTTTCCCCCACAGCATGCAACAGTTGCGCCGAGTTCTTTGGCGCCCATAAGCAGGACAGATGTCTCTTTGGTAATGTGCAAGCAAAATCCAAGAGTGACTCCCTTGAGAGGCTTTGATTTTTTATACCGATTAATCGTATTATCAAGAATCTGCATGTGAGACCTGGCCCACTCGTAGGATAGCTTTCCTTCTCGGACCAACTTGGGACTAGTCTTAACTTTGCTCAATAACTCAGCACCAAAAATATAGTATAAAATTCTATCATGCGAATCTAAATAAATGATAGAAATACAGCAGGATTGTTGGCATGGAAAAAAATTGCAGACAAGGGGGCAATTGCATCAGGCAAGGGAAAAGCTTTCAAGATAGACGGAAGGCAGATTGCAGTCTTTAACCAGGGAGGATATCATGCAATGGATGATCTTTGTGTACATCAGGACGGATCAATTGCATCAGGTAAACTGGAGGGAGATATTGTTGAATGTCCGTTACATTTTTGGCATTACAATATCAAAACAGGAGAATTAAGAGACTATCTCAAGGATGTAAAGCTTGAAACATATCCTGTTCAAACAAGAGATGATGGCATTTACATAGATATTTAGCCATTAAAAATAAAACTAGCTTTTCAAACCATCTAAAGATAGCTTAAACTGCAAAAGAGAGCAGAGTCTTCTCATTTTTTGAAGGGTGCTGGAGTTCTGATAAACTTTGATGTTTCATATCATAAATCAAAGATTTGAAAAGCTTCAACTGCGCTTCTTTGAGGACTGGATAATTTTTTTTTTGAGAAAGTCACCTCCTGCAGTTTGCCCTTAAATTCTGATGAGCAGATAATCTAAATTTGTCAGAGTCATTTCTGCAATAGTACCACATCAGATCAGCATAAAGAATAGTCTGCGTTCAAAACCAAGCAACTGTTGCGTTTTAGGCATAAGGTTTATTCTGATAGATTCTAAAAACAAGGCGTTGAGTCAAGAAATCATAAAAGAGATTACAACCCAAGACTATACCAAAATTACAGAAACGATAGAAGAATTCCTGTTAGAACAGATAGAAAAAAACCGCAGTGAGGGAGTTGTTTTAGGATTAAGCGGGGGGATAGATTCGGCAGTACTGGCATACATTTGTAAAAAAAAATTAAGGGACAAGACACTTGCATTAATAATGCCAGATACGTCAATTACTCCCAAAACAGAAACAGATGACGCACTCAAAATAATCACAGACACTGGAATAAAACACAAGATAATAGACATTGAATCAGTTATCAGAGAATATGCCACACACCTGGATGCAGATGAAAAGGCGATAGGAAACCTGCGTGCAAGAGTAAGAACAGATATTTTGTATTACTATGCAAACACGAAAAACTATCTTGTGTTAGGCTCAAGTGATAAAAGCGAACACATGATAGGATACTTTACAAAATACGGGGATGGAGCTTCAGACATCACACCAATTGTTTCACTATACAAGCTTCAGATAAGAGAAATTGCAAAACATCTGGGGATTCCCAAAGAGATTATTCTAAAAAAGAGCAGCCCGCACCTATGGACTGAACATGAGGCTGAAAACGAATTAGGAATGCAGTATGAAGAGATAGATGTTATTTTGTATTGCCTGTTTGAGAGGAAATTATCAGTCACAGAAACGCATCAGGCCACAAAGATTGACATCTCAAAAATAGAAAAGATACGGCAGATGCACACAAGCAGTGAACATAAAAGATCACAGCCACAAAAACCAAGCAGGGATTAGAATGAAAATTCAGGACACGCTATCAAGATCAGAGCAGGCTGTAGATACAGCAAAAAGAGTCAAAATATACGTATGCGGGGTTACAGTATATGATGAATCGCACATAGGACATGCAAGAACAATCATAGTTTTTGACGTGTTACGAAGATACCTAGAGAGCAAGGAAACAGAGGTGGAACTTGTTCAAAACTTTACAGATGTGGATGACAAAATCATCGACAGAGCAAATGCAGAAAAAAAGTCTGCCAAAGAGATTAGTAAAAGATACATTGAAAACTATTTCAGAGATTTTGATGAATTAAATGTAAAACGTGCCACAAATTATCCAAAAGCAACAGAACACATTGCAGATATCATAGAATTTATAGAAAAACTAGTTGAGAAAGAAATAGCATATACGGCAAAAAACGGAGTATACTTTTCAGTATCAAAATTCCCCAAATACGGGAAATTATCAAAAAAGAGGATAGATGAGCTCCAATCAGGAGCAAGAATAGAGGTAGATGAAGAAAAAAAAGACCCCTTGGATTTTGCAGTATGGAAGTTCTCAGAATCAGAGCCTGCATGGGACAGCCCGTGGGGAAGGGGAAGACCTGGATGGCACATAGAATGCTCGGCTATGAGCGTGAAATACCTGGGGGAGAACTTTGAGATTCATGGAGGCGGGCGTGATCTTATCTTTCCACATCATGAAAACGAAATTGCACAGTCAGAATCATGTACAGATGCCCAGTTTGCAAAAACATGGATGCATGTAGGAATGGTCACCATAGAGGGCGAAAAAATGTCAAAATCTGTAGGCAATGTCAAGTCAATAAGACATGTTTTGGAAAATTGGGGCTCAAACATCATACGGTTATTCTGCCTATCAGGACATTATTCAAAACCCATAGACTATTCTGAGGAACTGCTAAAAGAAAATCTTACCAAGTGGAGGCAGGTAGAGACATGCTACTATGAGCTAATCCATGCAGAGAATCACAAAGATGAAGAGTCCGATAAGATGGTGGCAAGACTAGGCGGTCAATTCAATGATGCGTTAGATAATGACATGAACACCCATCTTGCATTATCTGCATTTTTCCAACTAGTAAGAGAGGCAAACAGGCTGGCAGCCGAAGAAAAATTAGGAAGAGAAGATTCCCAGACAATTAGAATAGAACTAAAGCGAATGTTAGGCATTTTGGGATTGTCCATTCCGGAAATAACGCAGGAGGACAAGCAGGCAATAGACGGCATGATCACAGACAGGGAGCAGGCAAGAAAAACAGGACAGTTTGAGGTTGCAGATAAAATTCGAAACGAATTAAAGAAAATGAACATAGAATTAATTGATCATAAAGGAAAAACCGTTTGGATGCGCAAAGAAGTCATCAAGGCCGAAAAATAAAAATTAGTCGGTACTAACTAGGCTGCACTAGCGGTTCTTGTTCCTAAAAAAATTAGGCAGGTCTAATTAGGAGAATCTAATTTCCGACGCGTTTAATAGAATTAAAGACCAACATGGTGCATGAACGTATGGAACAAATTTTGGAACTGGTACGAGGATAAAATCCTGGGAAGTATAATTTTAATTGCAATCATACAGTTCATTCAGGTTCCACACATGATATGGAATGCAGACATAATGCTAGAAGCTGGAATTGTCTCCAGGGTGCACCCAGTAATTGACTGGTTCCTGTACGGAGTGGATTTGATTGAAATAATTTCCATTGTCAATGTCGGAATGATCATGTTTAGCTTGATCAAGAAAAAGAGAGCGCAAAGTAAGCAAATTAAGAAGATACCAGTCTAATCCTTGGCATCCCAGATAACACGCTGAGGAAACGGGATTTCTATTCCAGATTTGTCCAATGCGCGCTTTATCGTAGTCAGCAAAATGGGCTGGGCCTGGCTCCAATCATCACGGGGATGCCATACCAATACCTGGATATTTACGCTAGAATCGCCCAGTTCCTCGACACGGAACTCAGGCTCTGGAACCCTCAGCACAAAGGGCATCCCAAGTAAGATTTCAGCCCTAATTGAGGATATGGCATCTTCAATGTCAGCCCTGTAGGCAATTCCCACCATGGCCTCAGCCCGCCTTACAGTTGAGACAGTTAATGAGCGGATATTGGATGTGAAGAATTTCTCATTTGGTATTCGAATTACAGTCCCGTCAAACTTTCTAACCCTGCTAGAAAAAGTGCCAATATCCAGCAGGGTTCCAGATATTCCCATGTCAGGAATCTGCAAAGTATCGCCATGCTTTGCAGGTTTTTCAATCATCAAGAAGACACCTGAGATCAAGTTGGAGACTACTGATTGGGTTGCAAATCCAATCACCACGGCAAAGATCCCGCCTGCTACAAGCAGGCCTGAAAAGTCAAGGCCCTGGCTGGAAGTAAACGCAAGAAACGCCATTACGATTATTCCAAAATAAATTATTTTGCCAAAATTCTTTGCAGTGTCCTGAGGCAAAGTTGGGGCGTAATATTTGAAGAAAATCAGCTTTGCAATCTTTGCAATAATGATTCCGGCAGCCATAATGATTCCGCCAATCAGTAATGAGAGAACGTTCAGGCCGCCTGCAATCTCTATTTCTGACAGTCCAGAAAGAAAGTCTATCGGAGTCATTCCAATCCCATCTCCATGGAGGTATTTTTTGTGTTGTCTTCCCATGTGGGGGATTTTTTCCAGTCAGTATCCAATACGGCAGTTTGGACATCTGCAATACTGACAACTGCCCGCTTTTTCAAAGTCACTTTGATTCCATCTAAGACAGATTTAGAGTCTTCATAGTAGAGGGAATTATCAGTAATTGGGAAAATTATTTTGCTAATTGTTTGCCCGGAACTCAGATTATTTTCAATGACAACTTTCATCACACATTCAACATAGGGAACAGAATCTGCAAAGTCAGTAGCCAGTGTGACTTTGGCATACTTGCACAAAATTCCGGTATCAGGAGGGCCATACAGGCCAAACCTAGAATTAAGGGGATTGCACGTAATCCAATCCAGGGATTCTCTGGCAGGTCCATTAACTATGAAAATGCCAACTTCGATTGGGCAGTGGACAAAGATGCTAGCCGCAGAGTTTTGGCTGAGATAGATTTCCTTGTCAAATTTTAAAAAGACGTATCCGGTACGTCTTGCCGGATGGTTAAGGGGCCTGATAGGAGCCATTTCAATCTTTAATTCATCAGAATGAACAGGGATCATTTTTTCAGTTATTTTGCCCTCAGAATCCTCTCTAAAATATGAAAAAGCATTTTCGCTTATTTTTTCAAATTTTATAGTGGTTCCAGGCAGGGACAATTCAAGAGAATCATCAACTGTGTATTTGCCATATTTGGAATAATCAGTTCCCGCCAAATCTTCATTCATCGTTTCATTTTTTTATTTAAATCTAGGATTTATGCTCTCTGATTAGGGCAGATCAGCAGATAATTCCAATGATGAAAAAAAAGATAGAGTAGAAACGCACGCACACATGCCCCAGAAGATGATGATTACGTTACGTAATTGTTCATGGATTCAAAATTGGCATTTCTTGATGAACTGTAATCAAATTCATCTGCAAGTGTCAAATTTGCGCAAGATAGTTACCTTTGATGCCCTTTGGCATATGCATATGATATGGAAAAAAATTAATGTCTTTATAATCAGGATTTGATTTTAGTTAAACTAAGAAACACCAAGTTTTGTCCAAATCATCAGTTAGTTCATTAATAGAATCCAATGCAGACTATTCTGGGTTTTCTTTGGTTTTTACAGTAATAATTTTAGGTGTAGGGCAATATTTTACACCAGGTTATATTAACTTCTGCAAAGATTGATACTTGGCATTCTGGACCTTAATTCCATACGTAAATCTAACGATATTTTTTATCAGTATGACTAATTATGAGCTGCAGGCAATCATATCTTAAAGATGGGAACAATTTTGGAAATATTACAAGATGCCAAATCATCAGAGAATAATCTGTTTGTGATTTTATGCTGGGAATATAAAACAATCTTGATAAAGTATTATGATCCTAAAAATTAAGATGCTCTAATTTCATAAACATATGTACAAAAATAAATATTTTACAATAAAATAATACATGAGTAATTTAATAACTAAACATCGATGTTCATTATTATTTGAAGAGTCGATAAAATCAAAATACACAAAAAAGAATTATACATCACATCTTAACTCTTTTTTAAATTTTGCAAACATTACATCCCAAAATCAACTAACAAGTATTCCAAATACAGACTTGCAGTATAATCTTGAGAATTATTTAATCGAGCTAAAGCGTACTACAAACCCCAATTCTATCCCATCAAAGTTTCAGGGCATAAAGCATTTCTGTATAATGAATGAGATTAATCTTAACTGGAACATCATAAACAAAATGTTCCCACAAAAGCAAAAAACGCAAAGCTTGAGGGCATATACGACAAAAGAAATCAAGAAATTATTATCCAACACAACAAGCCTTAGGAACAAAGCTTTGGTGTACTTTTTTAGTTCAACAGGAGCAAGGGTGGGAGTTTTTGATCACGATTTATCCATAAAACACATGATGAAGATGTCATATGGTTGCACTGGCATATTGCTTTATGCGGGACATGTTGAGGAGTATTGGGCATTTCTTACACCACAAGCAACCAAGGCATTGAAAGCTTATCATGAATATCGTAAAAATCAAGGAGAAATATTTTACAAAGATACTCCCATATTTGCAACAACCAAATTCCTTCCAAAACAATTAGGTTGGAACGGCGTTCGTTCTGCAATTTATAGAATAATTCAGAAAAGTAACCTGAAAAGAATAAAATCAAAAAATCGTTTTGACGTCCAAGCAGATCATGGTTTTAGAAAGCGATACAATACTGTCTTAAAACTGGACAATTCAGTAAACTATAACATTGCAGAAAAGCTAATGGGTCACAAAAATGGTCTTGATCATGTATATCTGACGCCTACCCTAGAAGATCTCTTTAGGGAATTCAAAAAAGTCATGTATAAAATAGAGATCTAAATGGCTAATAAACTAGATAAAACCATTAACTATAATATCTGAAGAAAAGACAAAGTACGTTTATGTCACAATGACAATCTCCTTGGAGTATAGTACAATAATTTCAAAGCTTTGCAACAATTGCAGGAGATTCATTTGTTATGATTTATAAAATTCTATTTTTCACTTTAACTGTTACTTGACTAATTTAAATTAAAGAAACAAAGAATTGATATGTTGATTTTTGAGAAAGAGCATCTTCCAGAAGGGTGGATTAGAACAGATTTACTGAATGTTCTGAATCAATCAAAAAGAAAATTTGATCCAAAGAATGAGAAAAATCAACCTTTTGTGGGATTAGAACACATAGAAAGTAATTCAAGAAAAATTATTGGAAAGGCCAATTCAAAAGATACAAAGAGCACAAAAAATGTCTTTAGTAAGGGAGATATTCTTTATGGAAAATTACGTCCATATCTAAACAAAGTAGCAATTCCAGATTTTAACGGAGTGTGTTCCACAGACATATTGGTTTTCCAACAAAATGACAATCTGGTTAGCAAATACATTATGTTATTTTTATCTACCAGTCAGGTTGTACGTTTTGCTAATAGAAATATGACAGGAGTTCAACACCCTCGAATAAAATATGAAAAGCTGGCAATATATTCAATTCCTCTCCCCCCACTTAACGAACAAAAACGCATCGTTACAAAAATCGAATCAATCTTCACACAGATTGATGCGGCACAAAACAAGCTGGAGGCACTTGCATCTCAAATAAAGTCATCTTCTGGCAGCCTGGGGATGCTAAGAAGTAGCGTGCTCAAGCAGGCCTTTGAGGGCAAGCTGGTTTCACAGGATCCAGCTGATGAGCCAGCAGAGATGCTTTTGAGGAGATTGCATAAGAGTTCTGAGAAAGAGTTGATTTTTGAGAAAGAGAATCTTCCAGAAGGTTGGATTAAGATCAATTTGGAAGATATTGTAGAAATTTGGGACAGAAAAAGAATACCAGTAAATTCTAGTGAACGGAAAAATCGTACTGGAAATATTCCATATTATGGTGCTACTGGTCAAGTTGGCTTGATTGATGATTATATTTTTGATGAAGAATTGGTTTTGTTGGGAGAAGACGGTGCACCATTTTTTGAAACTTTCAAAAACAAAGCCTACATTGTTAATGGAAAAAGTTGGGTTAATAATCATGCTCATGTTCTTAAAGGAATATCTGGATTATTGATCAACAAATTTCTTTGCCACTATTTGAATCAGGTGAATTATCATGGATATGTAACTGGGACAACACGATTGAAACTTAATCAGACAGCAATGAAAACTATTCCTGTCTTACTATCGCCTTTCAACGAACAAAAACGCATCGTATCCAAAATTGAATCAATCTTTGACAAGATTGATGTAAAGCAGATATTATATTTAATCAAACAAAAAATCACATATGTGAATAATACATTCATTTTTAATGCGATAGGGTAACATGAATTTTAATGCAAAAAGAGTCAAAGCTTGTAGCAGGAATTAAAATTCAAAACACTGTAACTACAGCAGATCTTAAACAGAAAATAGATATTGCTTCTTTTAACAAATATCCCTTTCTCAGCTCAAATATTGCTTTATACAGGTGTAGGTATGTAAAAGATGATTTGATGGTTGGACGAGTTACTGTATTTGGAAATGGAAAACTTATTTCAGTTGGAACAAAGAATCCTGCACAATCTAAAAAAGAATTAAAAAAAGCAATAAAAATACTGGATAATTATAATCTTGCAAAACTCATTAAAATTACTCCCAAAGTGCAAAATATTGTAGCGCGATTCGATTTAAAACAAAATTTGCCAATAGAAAAACTTGTAAGAATATTACCAAAAAGTATGTATGAACCAGAACAATTTCCCGGTTTGATATATAGAATTCAAGATAGCTGTGTAGCACTTTTGTTTGCATCAGGAAAAGGAGTTATTGCAGGGGCAAAAACCATTGCAGAAGTAAATTCTGCATTATTTGATATCAAGGTAAGATGTATCTAGTGAAATTTTCTTATTTTTTCTAATAATTGTTAAGATTGAATCTATTTTGTAATCAGTTGTCTAGATATGTCCTAATCTAAATAAAAACCAAAGATCCAATAGTGCGAAGTACCACAATTGTAGATCTAATGAACATCTCTCATTTTGCATATTTTGCGTTACTGTCCAACAAGTAAATACTTGTTAATGTTATGATTGGAGGTGAAAATCAGTCTGTACAGAGGAGTTCAAGCTAATGCTTGTTACACCATACAAGAAATTCCAGATATTTTCAGAGTCACACCTATTCTTGATCTGATATAAACACACTATGGTTAGCTGTATAATAGATCAGTTCTCAAAAATATTTCGCAGATTCAAATCTTGATTTTATTCTAAAATATTTGATTTTTCAAAAAGAACATTTATCTAGAAATATGTTGAAAATTTTATGTTGAAAATTGACTGAAGAAAAGATGTCCGAATCAACCACTTGTATGAGACATATTGATCCCAAGCTAGCAGAATCTGGTTGGGAATTAGATAAAATCATTAGGGAATATAAAATTAATGAAGGCAGAATTACTCCTGATGGCCGTACTGGAAAAAGGGCACAACCAATCATAGCTGATTACATTCTCAAGTTGGGTGATGATTACAAAATTGCAGTAATAGAAGCTAAAGCATGGGACAAACCACATGATGAAGGAATGAGTCAGGCAATAAAATATGCTGAAAAAATGGAGTTAAAATTTGCTTTTGCAACAAATGGACAGAAAATTGAAGAATATGACTTTTCCAAAAAACAACAACAAACAATAGATAAATTTCCAACACCTCAAGAATTACTAGAGAGATTCCAAGAAGGTATAAATTTTAATAAAAAACAAATGAATGTTATATTAGAGTCGTTGGATCGAAGTTCAAAAGATCCAGGAGGATCTCCCATGGAACCTCGGTACTATCAAGAAATTGCAATCCATTCCACATTAACAGCAATTCTTGCAGGAAAGAAGCGCGTACTCTTAAATCTTGCGACTGGAACTGGCAAGACATTCATATCTTATCAAATTGCACAAAAACTCTGGAAAAAAGATACCCCACATCCAAAAATTTTATTTTTAGCAGATCGAACCGTTTTGTTAGATCAAGCAAAAAATAATGCATTTGCAGGTTTTGGTGAAGCAAGACACAAGATCCAAAAAGTTGCACAGACTGCATATAGTATGTATTTTGCACTATATCAAGCACTTGATGTAGATAAAGAGGATTGTGAGCTGTACAAGCAATATTCAAAAGATTTCTTTGATTACATAATAATTGATGAATGTCACAGAGGAAGCTCCAATGAGGATGGGAGCTGGAGAAAGATATTGGATTATTTCAAAGATGCTGTTCACATAGGCATGACTGCAACTCCTAAACGAAAGGACGAAAATAAAGATACGTATGATTATTTTGGTATTCCTATATACACATACAGTCTAAAACAAGGAATTGAAGATGGCTTTTTAGCACCATACATGATTCACAGGGTTAATCTTGAAATTGATCTGACGGGATATATTCCAAAACCAGGGGAAACGGATTTAGATGGAAAGATACTTGATGACAAAACATACAGCTATAAAGATTTTGACAGAATTTTAATTGTTGATGAGAGACGAAAGACCGTAGCAAAACACCTTGTAGATTTTTTGGAGAAAAATAATCAAAAATATAACAAGACGATTTTATTTTGTCAAAACTCAGAACATGCACAAGCAATGACTAAACTAATTCGAAATTATTCTGGAGAAAGACATGACTATTGTGTCAGAATAGTTTCTGCTGAAGGTGAAATAGGACGAGAATACTTGGATCAATTCCAGGAACCAAACAAAGATTTTCCAATTGTTGCAGTTACATCTAGATTAATGTCAACAGGCGTAGATGTTCCAACATGCAAGATAATTGCATTAGATAAGAGCATTAATTCCATGACTGAATTCAAACAAATTATTGGTAGAGGTACCCGTGTCTATGAACCAAAAGATAAGATGTGGTTTTCAATTATAGATTATAGAAAAACTAGTAGATTGTTTGAGGATGTAGAATGGGATGGTCCTGCAATTGCAGAAACTGAAGAAGAACAAGAAATAATTACTAAAGAAAAAGAAAAAAAAATCTTAGAACGTGCAGAAGAGAAAAGAAGAAATGCAGTAAAAGAGGCACTAGAAGATAAAGCAGAAGAAGAACAAGAATCACAAACAATTAAAACATATCACATAAATGGAAAAAAAGTAGAAATTCGTGGTGAATCGGTTTTAATTTTTGATCAATCAATTAATCAGAATAGGCTTATTTCTTATCAAGATTATACTGGAGAGACTGTTCGCCGTCTAGTAAATGATGAACAAACAAAACTATACAAGATATGGACAGATCCTGAAAAAAGACAGCATTTTGTAAAGCAACTAGAAGAGAGAGGCGTTAGTTTTTCACATCTTAAAGAAATCACTCAGATGGCTAAGATTGATTCATTTGATATGCTCTTACATTTTGCATTTAATGCAGATGCAAAAACTCGATTAGAGAGGATCAATTCTGTACATAAAAAGGCATTTTTGGAGAAATATCCGAACAAAGCACGAGAAGTTCTAGAGGTGATATTGGATCATTATGCAGAGGAGGGGTATCAAGAGTTGGAGGAAAGAGGAGTTTTGAAATTGCCAAAATTCAAACAGTTTGGAGGCCCTACTGAAATCATCAATCACAGATTCAAAGATGGTGATGAATATGATGGTGCAATAATACAATTAACAAAGGAATTGTATAGAGACAACTGAATCATATTTAATGTCGATACGATTATGAGTAATGATGGATGCACATTCACTTCGTTCTATAATAAAATCTGCAAGAGATCTAATGAGAAAAGATGCAGGTCTTAATACTGATGTTGATAGAATTCCTCAAATTGCATGGATTTTATTCCTAAAGAGTTTTGATGATTTTGAAAGAGAGAGGGCTGCTCTAAATAGAAAATATGTGGAGGCAATACCAAAGGGATTACGATGGCAGGATTGGGCAGCAGAAAAAGATAAGAAAGGACGTACTGTCAAGGTTTTAACAGGTCCTGATCTAATCTCATTTGTAAATAATAAATTATTTCCAAAACTCTCAAAACTGACAGGTGATAAAGGTTTTGAACAAAGAGATGTCATTGCAACGATCTTTAAAGAATTAAACAATAGAATACTCAGTGGATACCTCCTCAGACAGATTATTAATCTGATAGATAAGGTAAATTTTATCAATACTGATGACATTCACACCATGGCAAAACTCTATGAAGATATGTTAATTGAGATGAGAGATGCCGCAGGAAATAGTGGAGAATTTTACACACCAAGACCTGTAATTCGGTTTATTGTAAATCAAATCAACCCTAGTCTAAAAAAATCTGAAAAGATATTAGATCCTGCATGTGGTACAGGTGGATTTTTGGTAGAATCTTTGGAGTTTCTAAGACATGAACAAAAAACAAAAGGAGATTTGAAGAAACTAACTACAAACACATTATTTGGGATCGAGAAAAAATCCATGCCTTATCTTTTAGGAATGATGAATATGCTTCTTCATGAGGTAGACAAACCAAACATTATCAGAGCAAACACACTTGTTAATCCTCTGAGAGAAATTTCTCAAAATGACCAGTATGATCTTATCATAACGAATCCACCATTTGGGGGGGAAGAGGAGGAAGGAATTTCATCCAATCTACCTGTAGGAATGCAGACATCAGATACTGCTCTTTCATTCTTGTTATACATCATGTATTCTCTAAAAGAAGGAGGACGGTGTGGAATTATTCTTCCAGATGGTCCAATGTTTGCAGGAGGCGTTGCCTCTAAAATCAAGAAAAAACTTCTTGAAGAATTTAACTTGCATACGATAATTAGGCTGCCCAAAACTGTTTTTGAGCCTTACACATCAATTGCAACAAACATACTGTTTTTTGACAAGACAGGACCAACCAAAGAAATTTGGTATTATCAAATGAAGGTAGCCGAACGATTGCGTGGAGTAACTCGTGCAAAGAATCCCAAATATACAAAGTCAAACCCAATCGCATATGACGACTTTGCAGAGATTGAAAAATGGTTCAAAAAGAAGACATCAAATGAAAATGCATGGAAAATTAATGTTAAAGACATTCAGGATTTCAATCTTGACTCCAACAATCCAACAGATGTAATTGAAACAATTGTTCTGCCACCAGACAAATTAATTGATCAGTTTATTGATCTAAGAAAGGGCATGATCAAGTCATTTGAAGATATAAAAGACATTATCAACAAGGAAATCCCAAAATAAGCACGGTATCAGAATTTCCCATTAATTATTTTGCCAATTAGTCCATTTATGCAAATTATCTTTGAGATGGATTTGGACAATTCCACTTGATTCCATGTGTGTTTTTGATTATGATCTTGCCATGTTATGCTCTTTACATGGTTTTTATCACATTTATACGAATAATTGTTATGACTTAATGCATTTCTGAGATCTTTTTGAAAGGCACGATTCATTTTGGATTTCTTGTCGTCATTATAACCTAGTTTATTATAAATTTCGTTAAGGTATTTTCCAAGCTCAGTACATGATTTTACTTGTGATGGATCAATAATTAACTGTAATGAAATTTTCAAATCTTCGGTAGTGTCTCTCAAAAAAGACACACAGCGAGAAAACTGTAAGGCATCATGTTCTTTATCACTTAGAAATTGTGTTTTTTCATTGTTTTTTAAATCAATCCTATGTTTACGTATTTTTTGAATTGCTTGATCGGTTAACTTAGATATATCCCAACGAGTACATATAGTATTATTCTGTTGTGGTTTTATTGTATTGGATAACAATTTTTTATCTTTACAATCTTTAAAAAATTGTAAAATTATTTTATTGTGAATTTTTAGGCCAGTATCATTTTGTAAATTAGATCTCATAATCATTTGCATGTTATTAGTAAAGATATTATATTTTTTCTTTATCTTGGAAATTTGAATAAACAACTATTTGTAAATTTATGTCATGTGTTTATATTTTCCTAGATTTTTGGGATTTTATCCTCTCAAGAAGTACAGATGCGTGTTCGTCATTTGGATTCTGTGGAACCAACTTACCTTCAAATGCTTTTTTTAATATGCTGCCTTTCAATGTATTAATGCTGTCGGGAATTGATTTTAACTGCATCTCAATCTTTTTCATTTCCTCTTGTTTTACATCAATCCTGTCAAAGATTGATTCGATTTTTGTAACAATGCGTTTTTGTTCGTTGAGGGGAGGAAGAGGAATTTGTAGTTGTTTAATTTTTGTAGTATTAATTGCCACTTGATTTATCCATTTATTACATATACTTCGAAAATCATGTTTTATCCATTTATAATAAAAATAATACAAGAGAAATTTTGGATCTAGTATAGAAATATTAGTGCGCAGACGTGTTAAATGATTACTATAAAGACAGTCTTTATCAAATGTAAAAATAGCAGATTTGCCTACTAATTCTACACTATTCGTATTCACAAAAAGTATGTCATTTTTTTGTAAAAGATATTTTTCTTTTTGTTTATTTGTAGCATTGATAGTCCGAAGTAGTTCAAAATTCATTGTGAAGTTTGTATCTATATTATTCATTCTAAGATGAATTATTCCATTTTTTACATCTTTTTCCCCTTGAGCAAATCCCGATTGGATATCAATACACACCTTCTCTAACATATCTGCTCTGTGTTTTTTATTTAATTCTTCAAACATTTGTTTTAATATATTTCCCTTCAATGTTTGTAAACTATAAGAAACTGATTTGGTCTGCGATGCAAATACATCTAATTCTTCTTTACATGCATCAATCTGTGTGAAGATTGATTCGATTTTTGTAACGATGCGTTTTTGTTCGTTGAGTGGGGGGAGAGGAATAATGCTATTATGTACATCATTATTTCTTACAGCTGGATAACTTATTCCTCTTTGTGCACTGTTTATTAGATCAATGAACTGAGATGATTGTATATAATTAAACATAAATTTTTCATTAATTTTTCCTGCTCGTATAACACAAAATCCTGTTGATGCCAAATTATCATTTAAATGTTCTGGAACCATCGCAATATTTTTCAAATATGTTCGAACAGTGGAAAATAATATGTCATTTTTCTTAATTAGTTGTCTTGCTCTAGATGGTGCATTCTTACCCAAAATTTGTTTTGGATTGGTAATTTGTAATCTACTATTATCGATCGAATTTATGTCACAATAATGGAATATTTTATTGGGGGTATCTTTAGGATTAATTTTTTGTACAGTTTCTGTTATGTTGCTAATTGCTGTTACAATCCATCCTTCTGGAAGATTTTCTTTCTCAAATTCTATCTGTGTCACCATTATTTCCACCAACAAAACTCTAATAAAAGATTAGACAAGTGTATATTTTATCCATCTTTGAACTTCAAACATTTTTGATTTAATTCAGAGATGGTTTTCTTCTCGATAATATACCCTTCTCCGATGCAAAGATAATCCAATCAATCTATCCTAAATTCTAAAGATCAGACATAGAAATTGTTCAGGCTTATACGTAGATTTTGGTATTTTTCACGCTAATCTTTGAATATTTATTCTCTTTTCTAAATCATACCGTGTAATGATATTTCTTATTTTAGGAGATATTCTTACATATTGAAATCTCTAATTTATGGATAATTTTTCTAAATACCATGTAATAATATTTTCATTCTGAAAAATTCACTTTTTGATATTTATTAGAATGTACTTGTCAAGTCCTATCAATCTTAATCCACTTGATAACTGTCCTATAATTTTGAGATAATTTTTCCTGTTGCTCAGACTCAATATCTTGCAGCTCCTCTTTTGTCAGTGGGTGTTTTTCCTCTTTGATCATGTATGGAAAATCCGGAGAATTTTCCATATCCTCTTTTGTGATCTTTATGTTGTGATATCTGAGATATTTTTTTAATACATGAAAAAACTGGGATATCATTTAGAAGCATATTCTTGCTGTTCCAGTTGATCCACTCTTGGAGTAACTTGTAAACAATACCTAGATCTATTTTTTGATATTCTGCTATTGGTCTGATCTCCTGCTTGTCATATTTCTTCTTCCAGTTTTAGTAAAATATTCATCACGAATCGCTTTTAATTGTCTCACCACCTGTTTGTCATATTTTTCCTTACAGAGTTTATCAAAGTTCTTTATTATTGATTAAGAGTTTTTTTCTGCGTATTTACTGCCTCTGTCTGCAGCTTTTTCTGAAATGTTTGATGATCTTTTGAATTGTTAGGAAAGGTAGATAGTTCATTATTTTACTAATAACCCCCAAAAAAATACTTATGCAAAATTATGATATTTAAAATTAAATCAGCAGATTTTAAAAAAAATCAGAAATAGCTTTCTGTCTGGTCAGTTCGACAACATTTCCATGCATGAGCCACTCAGATTTACTGATGCTCGTTTTATTTGAGGCCAAAGTTAGTGCGTGCTCAAAATCATCGGCAAAGAGATGCTTTTTATTCATTGCCTCCCTGACGCCCTCTCTCACTTGCCACACACCGACAGGGATGGCATACTCGGGACGGATTTCTCGTAAAATTACAGCTCCTGCTTGAACTTTATTTTTGACAAGGTATTCTAAAACACCTAGTTTTGCAGCAAAATATGCACCGGCAATAGTGGGAGGATGATCAATTCCGCGGGCATCCTCACAGTCAGAGCCAAAACCCAAGACACCGTTAGAATACCAGGCCTCAATCATTTCATAGACCCATCGGTGTGGAAACAATACCACGCAAAAGATATTCCCCAAATGCTCATACGAAAAGACCCTGTGCGAGTCAATCAGGCCGTAGTTTAACACGTCCTCGGTAAGCGATTTGCAAATAATATCATCAGTTGCAGTAATACTCCATTTAGTAGGAACAAGCTTCCTTTTGCATCCGAGCATTCCAATACTGAAGCATTTTTGGATTTTTGAAATTTCTACTCCGGAATTATATAAATTTAAAACAGCATCTTGAGCTTTTAGATCCTTGTCATAGTATGTTTTTTCTATAGATTTTACAGGAGCATTTGCAGAGAATTTTGCAGATTTTATTTGGCCAATAGGACCAAAAGGGGCACTCTCACCGTCAAGTGAAACACTAGGGGCAGTAGAACTCTGAAAAACTAGATCAGAATCAATAGGCCTTGAAGACATTGTAACTTCTTGGAGATTTTCAACGTATCGCCCGTCAGTCTGTCCTATTGGAATTTTTTGTGTGCCCCTGACCAAATTGAGCCTAAAATTTACAATGTCTTCTAAAGACTTTCCTGTCCATCGCTCAGGGCTATCTAACAGACTAGTATCCCCATGAATTGGGGGCACCATAGGACCAACGAGGACTTTGGGGTAGTTGTATGATCCAACAAATACAGACGGAGGACTAGCACCGCTCACAAAATCAGAAGAGAACAGATTGCCATGCCTTAAAAGAGATTCGTGCCATCTAGACAGGATGGCTCTACGAATATTTTCAGAGTCTGAAATCATGGTTTTTGTACCTAAAAAATGCCTATTAACTTGCCTAATGACAAAAATTGATCGCCAGCAAACAGGGCGTTTAAGTAAAATATCATCTAGTCAAAACCATGACAGTAAGTCGAATCGTCTCATTTGTGCCTAGCGGAACCGAACTAGTATACGAATTAGGGAGACAGGACAAGCTTAAGGGAGTAACACACGAATGCAGATATCCGCAGGATGCATGCTCAAAACCAAGAGTCATAGATACGGTGATTAATTCCAAGGAACTAACCAGCAAGGAAATAGATGCAGCAACTTGCAAGCTGCAAAGCGAGGGCAAAGACATTTTTGTTTTAAATGAAGAAAATTTGAAAAATGCAAATCCGGACATGATAATATCCCAGGGTACCTGCGAGGTTTGTGCCGCGTATACAAGTCAAGTGAATAAGGCAGTAAAGATCCTTGGGACAAAGCCGATTCTGCACTCCATGGATCCCCACAGTATCAAGGAGATCATAGAATCAATAACAATACTGGGCAAGATATTAGAATGCAGCAAAAGAGCTAGACAGATAGCAGATTCTCTTGAAAAAAGAGTTGCAGACATTGGAAAAATTATCAGCAATAACAAACCCAAGGTATTGGCAATCGAATGGATTGAGCCATTTTTTACTGCAGGGCATTGGGTTCCAGAAATGATTGAAATTGCAGGAGGAATAAACATGATTAGCAAAGCAGGGGAGCATTCAAGAAGACTGGCGACAGATGAGATTATCAGGTCAGATCCAGATATCATAGTTTTGATGCCATGCGGTTTTGACACAAAGCGGACAATTTCAGAATATGACGTAATTTTAAGAGATAACAAGGCATGGAGAACACTAAGAGCTGTGAAAAATAACAAGATTTTTGCAGTGGATGCAGACTCATTTTTTAGCAAGCCTGGCATCAGAACCGTAGAAGGAATAGAGATTCTTGCAAGGATTATTCAGCCTGAAAAATGTGCAGGCCTGACGGTTTCAGCAGGATCATTTGTACAAATTGGGAGCAAGTAAGAGAGAGATAGAAGGAACTCAAACGGATTGAAAAGAACCCCCGGTTCATCCATGTTACATGCAACATCTTTGCAGATAAAAGCATGAGAGGAACCTTGCAGAAAAGTCAGTTGGCTGCCAGTTAAAAATGACAGATGGTTTGATGACGATAAAGAAGAGGCCAGAACCAGAATAATTTCAGACACAGCATTCTTGCGTCTTTTTTTATAGTTGGAATCCATTGGATTTTGGAAAAAATCATCCAAGCAACAGTTCAATGTGAATGTGATCAAGGCAAAAAAACAGCACTAAAAAACAACATCTATTTTTTGGCTGCGCTGACCAGAGACACCACATCCCTGTCCCTCAGCTGATAGTCGATGGGCAATCTCAGATTATATCTTAAATCCTTGCCATAAAGAAGCCCCTTGGTCAAATCAGTGTGGATCTCTTTGGCAAGATCACTTATTGTGGCGCCGTCTTTTAGCAAAATAAGATCAGGCAAGATCTTGCCTTTTTTATCGGCAAGGTTTTTTTCATCAGCAACAGGATATACGGAATTCATTTTGAGCAACTTAAAAACTGCCACGTTGATTGCAAATTGAACTCCGGTTCTCATGTATTCGCCCATGATCTCTTTTTTGATGAAATTCAAGGCACTGTTTTGCTTTTCATTAAGCTCATCAGATTTTAAGATTTCAAATGTCTCAGAGCCCGGAGAATATTTTATCAGGCCCTTTTGTTCTGCACGCCTAAGAACAAACTCACTATCGCCACTTACAGGAATGACTATGGAGTCATTGTATCGTTCTCTTAACCTTGCAAAATTTTTCTCAGCGCCGTCAACGTCAACCTTGTTTGCAACAATAAGGGTGGGTTTTGAAATTTTTCTCAAGCATGAAGCAAATTTTTTACTCTCAGCCATATCAAGGTCATCAAAGGCCTTTTCCTCAAGGCCGGCTGCATGAAAGGATTCTTTGACATGTATCTTTGTCACTCCAATGCCACGATAAAGATCAGTGATGACATCTACAACAGATGAGCCTGAATTAATTAATTTGGAAACTTTGTCACGGTTTCCTTCCAAAATTTTATGATACCACATGATCAATTCTTCCTCAATGTCTGCAAAGTCAGATATAGGATCACCTGTGCCAACCTCAGTTATTTTGCCAGTAGAGTCAATTCCGCCGGAGGCATCAACAACATGGAGCAGTACGTCAGACTGGGCGGCAATGGACAAAAACTGGTTTCCCAGGCCTTTTCCCTTCCAGGCATCCTTGATGAGGCCAGGCAGGTCAATTAGCTCAATGGGAATGTATCTCCACCCATCAAGACATTTTGAGTTATTTGGATTGTCCTGAATTTTAAATTCAGGATGCACGCACAGCGTAATGGCGTGTGCAACTCCGGAGACGGGAGACTTTGTGGTAAACGGATAGGATGAGATTTCCTCAGATGAAAGGGTGGCAGAATTAAAAAAGGTGGTTTTGCCGGTATTTGTTTTACCAATTAGCCCAATCTTGATTGGCATGCAAGGATTAGCATTTCAAAATATTTATCTCTGCCTAGCAACGGGAGGGTTTTGATTGTTTTATTTTCTCTAATGCCTGATTCAGCTCTTTAATTGCCCATGCAATCTCAGAAAAATCATCCTCAGACAGGGATGACCTCCATTTTTCTAAAGCACTGCTTGAAATTTCAGTGCAATGATATAACAGATTCCAATATGGATGATGTTCTGCAGCAGCATATGCAAGTTCGGCCACATCGTTTAAACCATTTTGTGCCCTTGCCAAAGAAGTAGTTTTTTCTCCAAATATTTTGAGGATGTCATGATCAGGATCTTTTTCTATCTTTAATGGGAGATTTTCTTGCTCATATTTTCTAGCAAGTTCCAACAAGTCCTGATAGAACCGCTCAAAGCTAGCCATCATAACAATCTCTGATGTTCGGCCAACATGCATCTGTTAAAGACCACTTTGATGCCAGCTTGTTTTGCCAAATTTTCAGCCTCAACATTATGAATTCCCTCTTGCAACCAGATTACTTTTGGCTTTTTTTGGATGGCCTCCTTTACCACAGGCAATACCTGATCAGAGGGCCTAAAGACCTCAACGATATCAACTGCGCCAACTATCTCAGAGACAGAGTCATAACATTTCTTGCCTAGGATCACATCGGCGGTGGGATTTACGGGAACTATGCTATAACCATTATCAGAGAGATACTTTGGAACATGGTGGGCAGCTTTTGAGGAATGCCTGGAGATGCCTATAACTGCTACCTTGTTTAGGGATAGAATCTCACGGAGTTCTTCGTCAGAGGATGGATCCTGTTCCATATCCAATATCCAATAGTGAGGAATAATAATTTTTAAAATAATAAATACACAAAGAATTTTTTACCAGTTATAGAGGAGATATGGTGTGGATACAGAACCAAAAGACCTGATTGTTCTAGGTGCAATCAAACACGGAATAAGGAAATTTGATAAGATTCAAAAAATGACCCAGATCAAACCTGACGAATTAAACTCAATTTTAGAGCAGCTAGAAAAGAGAGGACTAATCCAAGTCAACGAAAAAAAGGGATTGTTTGGTACAAAGGTCGAAATCAACACTACGGAGAAGGGATCAAAAGAGGTGGATGAAAGGGTTCACGAGCTGCAAGCAAGATGGAACCAAATGTCAGTGCTATACAAGGCAGGGGACAAGGAGAAACTAAAACAAGAGATGGATAACAACAAGTCAATCATTCCCACAATGATGTTTTTTGGAGTAATGGATATGATCATGTTTTCAATGATGTTTAGCATGATGGGAATGGCAATGTCAGACTATGTTGCACCAGAGGACATGCCAGATACGGGAGATGGAGGCACAGGAGACGGGGGCAGCAGCATGGGCGATGGCGGCGGTGATGATGGCGGTGGCGGATTTGATTTTGATGTCGGATTCTAGTGCACATTTTATACTCCAAATCAAGACAGAATCTAGTTGATTTACAATTCTTTTGAGAGTCCAGGGCTAGTCAAGGTACTGACATTCTTGCAGACCCACAATACAGAGTATCTGTCAGGTCAAGACCTAAGTGATGTACTGCATATTAGCAGGGTTGCAGTATGGAAGCATATCAAGAAAATTCAAGAGCTGGGATATGCTGTAGAGTCAAAACAAAAGTCAGGATACAGGCTAATCGCAAATTCGGATCTGTTGCTGCCATGGGAAATTATCTCAAATTTAAAAACAAGGACAATAGGTCAGCGAGCATATTATTTTAGCTCCACAGACTCTACACAAAATCAGGCTCTAAAAATGGCAGACGACCCCATAAACAACGGAGCAGTAATCGTAGCAGCAAGGCAGACAGGAGGGCGAGGAAGATCAGGGAGGAGATGGGTTTCTCCAAGCGGAGGAATCTGGTTATCTGTCATACTTTATCCAAAATTTGATGTCTCAATGACAACATTGTTTCCAATCGCGTCGTCTCTTGCATTATCAGTTGCAATAGAGAAGACATTTTCAGTCAAACCGGAATTAAAATGGCCAAATGATTTAACAATAGGGGGCAAAAAGATTGCAGGAATGCTAGTAGATGCATCACTGGAGTCAAACAGAATCGGGAATCTGGTGCTAGGGGTCGGAATAAACTTTGATGTAAATGCAAGGCAAATTGAAAAAACGCTAAAAGGTACCCCAAATTTCTACGGGGTAGCATCGCTGAACGGACAAAAACAAAAAATCAGACCCGTTGAGTTGGTTCATGCCTTTTTAGCAGAGTTGGAGAAGAACTACGAATCCCTAAACGCCAGGCAGACAGGGAAGATTATTTCGGGATGGACAGACAGATCATCTACCATAGGAAAGAATATCGAGTTGCACACGGCAGGGGCCAAAATCAAAGGAAAGGCAGTCAGAATAGAAGAAGACGGATCACTGATAGTATCAGACAATAAAAAAATGCATAAAATTACTGCAGGAGATGTTGTTCATTTATCAAAATAAATTATTTCTTTCTTGCTTTGGGCCTTTTTGTCTGTCTTTTGCTAGGAATTAACGAGGACTGTTCCTTTAGGATTTCCTTTAGGTCTTTTTGAATGTCAAAAACAGATGATAGAAATTCCTCCAATGCCTCAGAGTAATTCTCATATGCATTTAGCAGCTCGGTTTTCTTGTCATTGGCCTTAGAGAGATACTCATTTGAACGCAACAGATTGGTAGATGAGATCATCTCGGGAATTTCAGTTGCAGGGGAGCCTAACTGCTCCAAATCAGTCCGGATTTCCTGGATTTTTTTACGTAAATCATAAATTACTTCTCCTGCCCCCATATGCGCCATTATAAAATCTCGTAACGGCGAATAAATTAAAGATTTTCCAATAAGTTAAATTCAGATAAAAAAAGATCGCCTAGACTAGCAGTAGAAATTGGAAATAAACTATAAAATAAAATAAAAAACACCAAAAAAGACACATTGAGAATGTTTTGTTTTTTGTTCATATTTTTGCTAGGTGTGTCACTTGGGGCAGTACCGGCATTTGCACAGGCAGAAAAAGACTTGGAAGACATGTTTAATCAGGCCAGGGAACACGTATACAAAGGGGAATACAGGCAAGCCATTACAATATATGATGACATATTGGAAGTAGAGCCAGACAACATCTCAACACTGAAAATGAAGGGGATTGTTCACAGTAATCTTCAAGAACACGACAAGTCACTAAGACAATTTTTCAAGATATTGCAATACAAACCAAATGATGTAATTTCACTAACCGGAATGGGAGTAGGTTTTGGCAATCTTGGAGAATATCAGGAATCACTAAGATATTTTCAAAAGGCACACGATGAAAAGCCAAACAGCATAATCATAAAGAACTACATAGACTTTATCAACAGTGTAATCATAAAATACCCGTACACACCTACAGAAAAACCCCAGGCATTAGAAAAACCAGACGTCATATCAGTTCCCAAGTGGGTAAAAAATAATGCGGGATGGTGGGCAGACAAAAAAATCGGGGACGAAGAGTTTGTTTTGGCAATGGCGTATCTGATTGAGAATAAAATCATTGAAATTCCTCCAGTAAAAATACAAAATCAGACACCAAACGAAGGAATTCCAAAGTGGGTAAAAAATAATGCGGGATGGTGGGCAGACAAAAAAATCGGGGACGAAGAGTTTGTTGAGGGCATACAATATCTGATAGAAAACGGCATAATCACCATCAGTACTGAATACATGTTCCAAAAATCACAGGAAGAATTAGAAGAGAAGCTCAGAATGTTTAAAAAATATCTCAGAGATATTTCCACGAACATCTCTAATGAAAAAAGATACATAGAATTTCCCAACCCGAGTCAGGATGTAATAAAAAAATTTCTAAGGGACTATGCCAGATGGAACTTTGAAGACGAGGTAAAAAGGGCATCAGGAAGTTTTCCAAATCCAACATATGAGATAGATGACGGCGTGTACATTATACACTACAAGGTATTCATCAACGAACAGCCAACGGGACTTCCACTGGATCATGTTGGCACGCTAAAAGAATCATTTATGTTTTGGGAAGAGCAGGAACTGACAACAAATGATCTAAATGCAAAGATAAAATTTGAGGTTACCAATCTAAAACAGGAAGCAAACGTCTGGGTGACATGGGTAGTACGAAACATAGGGGACGGCGTCCTGGGACACGCGCACATCGGCAAAGGGGTGGTAGAGGTGACACTGGGCGATTATAATTGTGACGGAAGTTTTCAGCTGTATGATGTTAAAAGCGTGGAAACCATCATGACACACGAGTTGGGACACTCAATTGGACTGCAACATGTGAAGGACAAGACAAACATCATGTATCCGTCATTTGCCCCAGGATATGCATATTGCCTCTTGGGCTAAAATCAAAGGCATTAGCTCATTCCAAGGATATAGAACGGGTATTAGCTCATTCCAAGGATATAGAACGGGTATTAGCTCATTCCAAGGATATAGAACAGGTATTAGCTCAACCTACACACAATTAACCCGTAGAGATTAGGTAAAATGAATAATAAGGAATCATAGCAACATACAGTATTATGCTTAAAAACAGTATGGTCAACGGACCAAAATGTCCATCCTGCGGAGACAGGAAGATAGTTACGGATCAAAACACTGGGGAGCTGTTTTGCAGCAAGTGCGGATTGGTAGTTACAGATAAAATTTCAGACACGGGTGCAGAATGGCGTTCTTTTTCAAACGAGGAGGGAAACAGGACAAGGGTGGGTGCTGGAACATCACTAACCATGCACGACATGGGCTTGTCAACAGTAATTGGAGCAGCCAACAAGGATGCCACAGGAAAGCCGCTAGCTGCAAGTGTAAAAAGTTCCATTGAGAGATTGAGAACATGGGACAGCAGAAGTCAGGCCCACTCATCAGCGGACAGAAATTTACGACAAGCACTCAATGAAATGGACAAACTCAAAGACAAGCTTGCATTAACAGATGCAGTGATAGAAAAGGCAGCTTACATTTACAGAAAAGCCATGGAAAAAAAACTGGTCAGGGGCCGTTCAATCCAGGGACTGGTCGCAGCATGTCTGTATGCATCATGCAGAAATACAGAGACACCAAGAACGTTAGATGATATTGCAAAAGGAATCAACATTAGAAGAAAGGATGTTGCAAGATGCTACAGATTGATTTTCAGAGAGCTGGAATTAAAGATGCCAGTAGTTGATCCAGTAAAAGGCGTGTCAAGAATTGCAAGCATAGCAGAACTAGGTGAAAAAAGTAAGCGCAAAGCAATCAGCATACTGAATCAGGCAAAAGAAAACGGGATAATAGCAGGAAAGGATCCAATGGGAATAGCAGCAGCGGCACTTTATCTTGCATGCATTAGTACGGGAGAGATAAAATCACAAAAAGAGATATCAATTGCATCAGGAGTTACAGAAGTGACAATTAGAAACAGATGTGCAGGATTAAGAAAAATGCTTAACGAATAAAACATTTAAAATGACAAAATGCCATATTTTGGATTGTTCAAATTCCAGTCTGTCCCGACAAAAAAGTGCACAGACAGTAGATGGTCAGCATCAGCCTGTTTGGCATAAATTAATTGCAGAGCATATCCTTTTGGAATCATCCAAACACAGTGACAAAACACAGCTGTGATGGTACTCAGATACGGATGAGAGTTTTTGAAGAGCTAAACCAGAGCCAGAGATATCAGCAACACGTGGGGAATTAGAACATACTGATTTATTTTTTTTGCTCAACAAAAACCATATCAGCTCCAAGTCCGCCTGCAAGCAGACAAGCAAGAATAAACCCGCCTCCTGCTGTTCAGCACAGAAACACCAGAAAAAGTTCTGGCAAATTTAAATCACACCAGAGAATGTTTTTGTTAATTAGTCTCTGTGATTTGACAGATGCTGAAAATCCCAAACCAGTGAAAACAGGTGATGCAAAGTCTCAGCAGTTAGAAGGTCCTCATCGGAGAGTTTTTTAGGGATTTGACAAGTTTTAAAACTTTAAAGGGCAATTCTCCAAAATCAACATTTTTTTCACAAGACAGAAGCAGGACATCATCATTACTTAGGGGAAAACTCATCACGATTACTTTGTCACGATAAGACATTGAAAAATGCACTTTTCCAAATTCAGCGTCAAATTCATGTCGCATTCTAACACGTAAGGCAGGTTCCATGAACATCATTTCATCCTGCTTTTGAGATTTTCAAGTGAGAACAAACCGTCCTTCATCCCACCTGCAACTAAATGGCCTCTGCCATTGATTATTCTAGCTGAGCGCATTTTAGGGTCCAAGTCAATGATTGCCTGACAGGTTTTTTCAAGTTCTTTGGTGTTATCCAACAGCAAAATACGGTAATCTAACTATTTATTGCGATCTGTATTTATGAATATCTGTGCAGGCAGACTCGTCAAAAAATGTTACAGATTACTACAAACATTTGTCATTATTTTGGACAGATATCATTCACTTGATGTCAAGCAAGCCGCAAGCACTTGCATCTACAGGCCCAATGAGAGCATTTGCTGCAAACTCAAAAAAGGTCACAACCGAACTAATTGAGATTAACGAGGAACTTCTGGGATTCAACCAGTATTTGACGGAATATTACAAGCAACTTGCAGACACGTGGAGAACCGCCCAAAAAAAAGTAAACCTAAAAGCTCCAAAAGTGCCTCAGGATGTTGAGCAAATCGAGGCATTTAAGAGAATTTGGATAGACATTTTTGACAATGATTTTACAGAGTTGTTTGATTCAAAAAGATTTGGTGAAAACTATGGAAAGCTCGTTTCCAAAGAATTGGAATTAACCAGGCACTGGAACAACATCACCAATGTGATTCTGCAATCAATTAATCTTCCAAGCAAAGAAGAGATTGACGAGGTATACAAAGAGATTCATTCTCTTAAAAAAAGAATAGGAAAGTTGGAACTAGAGTTAAAGAAAAGGGAAACTAGGAAAAATGCACAGTGAGCCAAAGATTGATCCAAAAATTATCGAGGAGATCCTAAAATTCAGCAAAAACGTAATTGACGCGCCAAAGTTGGTTGCAGCGCCAGACGAAATCAGCTTGGAGGTGACGGCTCATGATATTGTGCAAGAGATAGACAAAACAAGGCTCCTGCACTACAGGCCGCTTACAGAAAAGCAGCACAAGACGCCGCTGCTGATTTCATATGCACTGATTAACAGGTATCACATACTAGACATCCAGCCAGAAAAAAGCTGGGTAAGAAATCTTTTAGAGCAGGGATTTGACGTGTACATGCTGGACTGGGGAACGCCAACTAGCATGGACAAATATCTGGATTTTGATGATTATGTAAATGGGTATTTGGATTCGTCAGTAGAATACATAAAAAACGAGTCATCGACTGAAAAAATTTCATTGCAAGGGTACTGTACCGGGGGGACTATTGCCACAGCGTATACGGCATTGCATCCAGATAGTGTGAAAAACTATATCGCAACGGCACCAGTAATTGACGGATGGAGAGACACTACGGTAATCAGCAATCTTGCCAAACACATGGACGTTGAGAAGATGGTCAAGACCATAGGAAACATGCCTCCGGAATTCATGTACTACTGCTTTTCGGTACTCAAGCCATTTGAGCAGGGAATTGAAAAGTATGTTAAATTTTTTAAGAACATAGACAATAAAAAATTTGTAGATAACTTCCTCAGGGTAGAAAAATGGCTGGGAGACACGCCGCCAATCCCAGGAGAGCTATTCAAGCAGTGGATCAAAGACATCTATCAGGAGAACCTGCTGATTCAAAACAAAATGCACATAAATGGAGAACATATAGATTTGAAGAAGATAGACATGCCGACATTTACACAAATTGCAGTGGGAGATCACCTCGTCTCACCTGAATGCAGCATGCCTTTGCATTATGCAATAGGCAGTGAGGATAAGACGCTAAGGATGTATCCTACCGGACACGTGGGCATGATTGCCAGCTCGTTATCACAGAAGAAAGTGCTGCCAGAACTCGGCAAGTGGCTGGCCGAAAGGTCATAAAAAAAAATTAAAAAAAACAAGGTGCTAGTTTGCTTTAGCGGCAAATGCAGAAATCCATGACTGGAGAATATTTCTGTTAAGGCTAGCAAACGACTTTGCATTGTCGTTGAATGTTTTGATGTTTTGTTGCGTTGCATCTATGGTTGCAAGCGTAATTTGGTTTTGTATTGATGCTACCTTTACAAACTCTTCAGTTGTATTATGAATCATTTTCAGTGCGGATTCAGGAAGATTCGTTGCAATGCCTGCTTTCTTTACATAGTCTTTCTGTAATGAAACGGCAGAATCCAGCACGTTCTCATATGCTTGAATGTATTCCTGCTGTACATTAGTAATTGACTGATGGTACTGCGGTACTGACTGTCTGATGCCAGTGAAGAATTTGTCAATATTTTCCTGATAGACAGAAAATACGTCTTTTGAATTTACTACTTGTTTTGTTTCGGTTTTACTCATTTTTTCACCTCCTTATTTTTTGGTTTTTTTGCTATTGGCAAGATAATGACCTGGACTAGATCACCATCTCCCAAACCAAGTGCATTTCGTTCAGCTTCTGGGATAGAAATTCGTCCGTTGCTGCTAATTGTGGTTTTGTAGGCGCCCCAATTCATAAAGGATGGAAGCATTTGTCCAATGCTAAACATGGCATCCATGCCTTTGCTTTGCATGGCAGACAGGTTATCCATCATATCAGATTTGGTCTGCTTTGTACTTTGGGAAATTCCTTTTAGGACTTCTGAAGGATTGAATGTTTGGCTGGTCTGATTGGCCATCAACGAGCCAAAGTTTTTCATAAACTCAGTTTGAGCACGTCCACTTTTCTGTATCCAAGATTTAAACATCTCAGAAGGATCATATGGGTTTTGATTACCACTCATAGGTAATAATTGGAACAGATACTATTTAAAGGGATCTAAATGCCGTTAAGAAATTCTAAAACCTTGGCAGTAAATGTATGAGGATCCTGAACATAGGGGGTATGGCCACATCCATCCATTCTAAAGAATCTACAGTCCTGAATTGCAGAAACAAAATCATCAGCATAGCCAATTGGAATTACAGGATCATTGCTGCCCCAAATAATCAGGGTTGGAGCGGAGATAGACTCTAATTTGGATGCAATGGATTCAGAATTTTTCAGCCCCAAAATAGTAGACATGAAAGCAAGTTTGGCATTGGGTAATCGCATTCTTTTTACAAAGCCATCAACGATGGCAGGCTCAGCAGGCTTTCCAGATCCCTCCATCATTTCAAATGCATTTTTTGCATTGGCCTGATTTGGATATAATGCGGCCATAATGTAGGCATCAAGTGCGGGAGTAGATTTTTTCATCAGTCCTGCAGGAGACACAAGAACGAGTTTCTCGACGTTTTCAGAGTGCAAGGCAGCATATTCTGCGGAGATCTGTCCGCCCAAAGAGGAGCCAACAACACTGGGACGTACGATGCTAGTTTCAGAAAAAAATTTTTCAAGGAAATCAGAAAAAAAGTCAGGAGTGTAATCGGCTGTAGGCTTGTCACTAAATCCAAATCCAATCAGATCAGGTACAATTACACGAAAGCTGTCAGTCAGCAGCGGGATCACATGGGACCATCTTTCAGCAGAAGCTCCCAGCCCATGAATTAGCACAAGGGTATTTTTAGAATTGCCAGATTCCAAATATCGGATTTTATGTCCGTCAATCCGAAGAAGATTTTCTTTCACGCTGCTTTAGCAACAATTATCATCAGTAGATAAGTTTTAGTGAACTATGCGATCAGATAATCTGTGATAACAGGGTTTGAAAATAGCAAGTATGTTTTTTAATATCAAAAATACTCAGATAGCATGATAAAAAAGAAAATTTCAAAAATTTTAGTTCCCTTGGACGGATCCAAAAACTCTATGAGAGGCCTAGAAACGGCAATTACACTGGCTAGAAATTGCGGTGCGATAATTACAGGAACCTACTGCATTTACGCACCGCCACATTCAGAATTTAGGGGGGTGGGATCTGTTGAAAAATCATTAAACACGCAGGTAAAAAAATTCATGAGTGATGCAAAAACACTGGCTGCAAAGAACGGAATTGTGTTTAAGGAAAAAATTGCAAGGGGGGAAATAGGCTACAATATCATAAAAACAGCACATGGAAAAGACAGATTCGACATGATCGTCATCGGTTCACGGGGTAGAAGCTCTGCCAAGGAAATGTTCTTTGGAAGCGTCTCAAACTATGTCATACATACCTCAAAAATTCCAGTCGTCATTGTAAAGTGACTAAGAAAAACCGCGCTTTTTGAAATATTTTTGGTGGTATTCCTCTGCCCTGTAAAACGTAGGAGCTGGAACGATTTGAGTTACAACAGGGACCTCATATTTTTGAGACTCTTCAAGTTCTTGTTTTGAATTTTCAGCGATTTCTTTTTGCTTCTCATCGTGATAAAATATGGCAGACCTGTACTGAATTCCAACGTCAGGGCCTTGCCGGTTCAGTGTTGTCGGATTATGATTATTCCAAAACACATCAAGTAGTTCCTCAAAAGTAATCTCGCTGGGATCATATTCTACCTCGACGGCTTCGGCATGACCGGTTTTGTCAGTACAAACTTGCTCATAAGTAGGATTTGGCAGGTGGCCTCCAATGTACCCCACGGCAGTGGATTTCACCCCCTTGGTTTTATTTAGCAGGTCTTCAACATGCCAGAAACATCCTGCACCAAATGTCGCCTTCAATTTGATTTTTAACAAGACATGTTAAATTAAAACTGTTTGTAAAAATTAAGATCACTTAATCATACAAATCTTCCCCAATGGGCATGGGATAGCTTGGCAGAAAAGAAGGGATTGATAGATAGGCCTAGTTTACGTCAGTGAATATTTCAACGACTTTTTTTGCCAGACTTTCAATGTTGGCAGTAGGCTCGGCAGATATCAGCAGAAGGATTTGTGTGATAGGAAAGGGGAAGCTAACCAGGACTGCCTTGTCACGCCGAGCCGCCAGATAGTTTATTGGCCCCAGACTCTCATCATACTCTTTTCGAATGGATGCTTTGGAAACAAACTCAAAAAAGGACTGGAGCCTAGTTTCATCACCCTCATGGGGAACAAGGCCTTCTTTGAATCCTCCGGCAATTAGTTTTCCCTCTTTATCAACAATTCCGGCAAAACGAATCTCAGATTCTTGTAGTAATTGAGAACATTTTTGGTTGTATAGGTTTAATGTGAAATCAGAATCAGACATTATCCTTTAGACAAAATATCAAAAATAAAAACCTAGCCTACAAGATGGCAGGGGTATGCCTACAAATGACATTTTAGCAACACGTAATCAATAATGCCGTCCTCAGAGGCCTGTTTCATTTTTTGGATTGATCTAAACAGAATTTTTTCAACGTATGAGGGATATTGCTTCAAAATAGAGGTTTTAAGCACGTCTCTATTTTCAACATAATAATCAGCCAGGGGAGGATAAACAGATGAGCCGATTAGTTTTTGCTCAGATATTTTGAATCCACAAGAGGCAATAGTTTTACAAATATCATCCAGAACATAGTGCTCAGAAGACCAAGTGAATTTCAGTATCCCCAGCTTTGAGAAAGATGCGGGATTAAGGGTCACAGGTATTGCCAGAACCAGCAACCCCGAACCAGTCAGTATCCTTTTTGACTCTGAAATAAACTCCGAGAAGGGTTTGAAGTGCTGTGAGGACTCTAAAGCTAAAATACGATCAGCTGAATTTTCCGAAAAAGGTAATTTCGTAGAGGAGGAATTAAAAAAATGAATTTTCTTTTTAGGACCCAAACAAGTGAGCTGATCATAGTTGATGTTGACACAAGAGATGGCAATATTTTCAAAAAGATTTTGCCAAAAAAATGCAGGAGCAGACAGGCCACTCCCAACATCCACAACATGTCTGCCAGAATCCAATTCGGCCATTTTAGCAAAGGCCAGACAGAGATTTTCTTGTGCCAAAATCGGAGTGGCGTGATCAGAGTCCCAGTATCCAAAATTTAACATGTTTCCTTTTGTTGCAAGTTGCATTACAGGCGAAAGGGCATTGTAAAGATTTACAACATCTCTTTCATTTCGACGAAAAGTCCACAAAAAAAGATCAACGGGATTTATAGAGGCCAAAAATATTTTCAAATTTAATAGCAACTAGTATTATTAATTCCTAAGGCGGCCTTCAAGCCCTTAGCACAGCGCTTATGCACCCCTGATCATCCTGATCTTTACTGATATTCCCTCCAGGCTGGATTTTATTCCCACAGGACATAACAAAAAGTGACAAATTTTGCTTTCATCCAAGTAGAAGAATCTTAGAGAAAGAGAGAAGGATAAATTACATGTGTCCAAATCAGGGTGTCAATAACTATTGATTAGAATGTTTTATTAACTTAAAACAAGTTAAAATGTTATGAGTAATGGAGACATTCTGCCAGAGATTATCTTGGCAAAATGGACAGACAGGTTTGTAGCATGGCTAATTGACTTTGTAATAATATCATCCATTGCAACGTCAGTTATTTTTGCATCATATGGAACAGGTTACAATGAATATGAGGAGGAAGGATTTTGGGCAAACAGCCTCCAGTACGCACTTACAAGCATTGTCTTTTTTGGGTATTGGGCTATTTTGGAATACAAGACGGGCAAAACAATTGGAAAGAAAATGTTGAACCTAAAGGTCATGGACGTCTCAGGGGACAGTCCAAGACTAAAGGGGATTTTAATCAGCACGTTTGGAAAGTCATTTTTGCTTCCATTAGACGTCATTTTAGGCTGGGCCCTCACTAATGAAAAGAGACAAAGGGCATTTAGCAAGCTAGGGGACACAGTTGTCGTAAAAATCAAGGAACAAGATTCGGATTTAAAATACACAAAAGACTGATCTTGTCAGGTTTTCTTAGACAGTTGTTGTAAAAAATTTTCCAACAGATCTATTAGTGATAAAGAGAACGTTGGGTTGGTGTCTGAGAACAACAAACAGAGGTATTGGTGGTCAGGTTTGCCAGATGAGCTTCAAAAAGACATAGAATTTGAAGAATAGTTTGAAAGGCTGCAACACTCAAAAAAAAGAGATTACAAACAGTGTTACAGTAAAAATAACAAGGCAATGACCCAAACTAACTTGGCAGGATTTCTGACAGGTAAGCTTTTCTTAGGGGCCACAGCAGAAAATGCCGAGTCAGAATAATTTAGCCTTCAAAAACATCTATGGTGACCTTGCTTACCATGGGATTGTATATTCTCAAATCATCACAAATCTCTTGCATCTTTGATTGGGCAGTGTCCTTATTTTCTTCTTCAATGGTGAATTTTAGCATCTTTGCAGTTTTGATTTTTGAGACTGTTTTGTGAGTTCCCTTAAGCACCAAGTCATTAAGAATTGTCTCACCCTCAGGATCACTGATGCCAGGCTTGTTTTCAATTGTAACATGAACGTTAAAAGTTGCCATTAACAGGTTGGAAGAAAGGATCGAGGTTAATCTATCTTTCGAATAATTTTGTTCCTTTATGGTTATTTTGAGATATCAGTCCCCCCAGGTCTCCGGCTTGGGATCTGCGTTTAGGGATAGCCTGCACGACATGGCTGTCTGCCGCAAAAGAGGACCAGTCACATGGAAATGGAATTTATATCAGAATAATTTACAACAAGTCATAATGGCAAAAGGAAGAATGCGTTACTGGAAGCTGACCGCAGAGGAACTAGGAGAATATGATTATGATGAGAGCAATTTGTTAAACTGGGAGATTAAATGCGTCAGGGAGCCAGAGGATGAGGCACACTTTATCGGGGTCTTCATGTACAGAAATGGAACGGCATATGATTACGAGTCAGTAAAAGGAATATGCTATTTTTACAACAACATAGACAGAAAAGAACTGCCAGAAATTACCAAGTTTTTGCAAAGCAAGTACAATGGAAAAGACATGGAAAAGGGAGACAGGGTAATCCTGAGGGGATCAGATGAAATCTATTCTGCCAAGGATATCTCAGGGCTTGCAAAAGAGATGGAGACCAAATTTAACACCAAAGCAACCATATCGCTAGAATTTGAGGGAATTACCGCTGAAGCACTCAAGGAGGCAGGCCTTCCAGAGGCAAAGTTATTGCCGATTCCCACTTGATTGATATAGTTTAGGACACAAAGAGATCCGATGTCAGAATTGGACGGTATCAACAAACATTTTGAGGAGCTAAGAAAAAGATTGCTCAAAATTGTCCTAGTCATTGCCGGGTTTACGGTATTCATATTAACATTTCATGCAGAGCCATTTCAAGCAGGACAATTCACATTGTACTATCCAACGCCTGAACCATTAAACAACATTGCAGCTCAAATTACAGGCTACATGAAAACAAACCTGGTGCCGCCAGACGTACAGTTAATTCAAACGGCCCCAGGTCAGGCATTCTTTGCCCAGGTATACATCGCAGCACTAGTCGGGATTGTGATAGGAATGCCGGTAATCATCAGAGAGATGGTAGGATTCATCAAGCCTGCGCTAAAAGAAAACGAAATCAATGTTAGCAGAAGCATCACACTGCCGGCACTAGGGTTGTTTGTTGCAGGCTGCGTGTTCTCGTATAACCTAGTCATACCATACATTTTAGAATTTCTGTACAGGTATGGCGAATCAGCAGGACTAGTTACGTTTCTTAATGTCATAGAATTTGTAACATTTGTTCTGCAATTTTTGCTGGCATTTGGATTTTCATTTCAACTTCCACTAGTAATGTATGCAGTATCAGCCTCCGGAATGGTAGATTCGGATTTTTGGAGGAAGAATATCAGGTACGCAGTCGTAATAATTGTCATTTTTGGCGCAGTGATTACGCCAGATGGAAGCGGGGTCACAATGTGGTTTATTTCAGTGCCAATGATGGCACTGTATGCCACAGGCATGATCATCATTGAGCGTAAGGAACGCAGAAAATTGAACATTTAAATCTAAAATCATCAAATAATAACTAGCAATGCTTGAAAGCGTATCAAACTTTATTCCACAGGGCGGAGAACTAGTCATCATTGTGATAGTTATCGGGGTGCTCATTTTTGGGGCAAAAAAGATTCCAGAGCTTGCCAAGACGTTTGGCAAGGCCAGGGGAGAATTTGAAAAGGGAAAAATTGAGGGCGACAAGGAACTCAAGGATTTCAAAGACAAGGAGACAAAGGCAGACTAGTTTTCAGCAAGTTTAACAAGATCGTCTAGAATCTTACCATAGTCATCTTTGAGGTTACTCTTTCCAAGCATGCAGGAAAGTTTCAGGCTGCCCCCTAGTTTTAGGTCAACGTCAACTAGGATCTTTGTTCCTTTTTGAAGCTCAACGAACTCTTGCCTTATGTGACTGCCCTTTGCATCACCGCCAATTACAAAGATTTCGTGAAGTGTTGGATTTTGGGAAATGTGTTTTGCCATGATTAGCAGTTCAAGATTGCCTAAAATCAGATGCTCCTCAACCACAGATACGTTTCCACGGACAGACCTAACGCGGATGGAAGGATAGTGCTGTGGAATCAGTTTTTGATAGTCTTTAAAATTTGAGAATGTTTCAAAGACAATTCCCCTGCTATTGTCAGCTGTTTTTTCAAGAGAGAACTTTGGCAACTGTATTTTAGAAGGTGCCCCATCGTGGGTATAAATCGTGCTCTACGTTAAATTGATCCAGGCATTTTCCGACGCCGTGATTTACTATATCATCAATGGACTTGGGCTTGGTGTAAAATTCAGTAACAGGGGGCAAAATAACAATGCCCAGCCTAGATAGTTTTAGCATGTTTTCCAAATGAATTGCAGAAAGGGGAGTCTCCCTAACCATCAAAACTAGTTTTCGGGATTCCTTGATTGTAACACCTGCCGCACGTGCCACAAGGGTATCATCATAGCCACTTGCAATGGCTGCAAGGGTCTTCATGCTGCAGGGAGCAACAACCATTCCGTCAATTTTGTGTGTGCCACTAGAAATGCTAGATGCCATATTTTTTTCATCAGAAGTGTGTGTTGCAAGGGATTTGACATAATCATAACTAAAATCAGTCTCCATAGAGATGCATTTTTGACCCCACTCAGATATTATCAGGTGTGTTTTAACGTCTAATTTTTTCAGGGTCTCAAGCATTCTGACACCATAAATTGCACCGGTGCTGCCAGTAATTCCAATTATCAGCTTCAATACCTAGCCTTAGATAGTCGAGTATTTTATGTTATTACAATGCAAAAGCCAGATTTATGCATCAAAGGTTTTCTGGCTCTTTATCCTCAGGATTTCCCAACTCCTGACTTGCTTTTCTTCGTTTTATCCACAGGGAAATGCCGCCTGCTGCCATGGCAGCAAGCAAAATTACTCCGGCCATCTGCAGTTCAAAATTATAAAGCATGGTTTGTGTCAGCTTTTGACTGAAAAAAAGCCTACTGATTCAGACCGATCAACGAAAGCAAAAATTAGCTATATTACATCCCACCATCTAGGCATAGCATGATAAAAAGTTCTGAAATCAGGAAAATAGTCAGCAGTTATTCGGATGTAAAGATAGGAGTCCTTGGCAGTCATTCGGCGCTTGAAATAATGGATGGTGCAAAGGATGAGGATTTTCAAACAAGGGTCTTTTGTCAAAAAGGCAGGGAAGAACCGTATCAGAGATTCGACAGAATCGCAGATGAGATCACAGTATTGGACAGGTTCAAGGATATGGCATCAGCAAAATATCAAAAAGAGCTGAGGGATTCAAATACAATCATAGTTCCACACAGATCACTTACAGTTTACCTGGGATACAAAACGATAGAGGATTCATTTAGGGTTCCAATCTTTGGAAATAGAAGGCTGTTCCAGGCCGAGGAGAGAACAGCCAAGAAAGGGCAGTATTACCTGCTAGAGAAGGCCGGGATAAAATATCCAAGACTGTTCAGGGATCCCAAAAAAATCAGCAAGCCATCTATTGTCAAGGTTCAGGAAAAAAACAGGCCGCTAGAAAGAGCATTCTTTACGGTCTCATCATACAAAGACTACATACAAAAATCAGATGAGAAAATAAGACAGGGGGTAATTGCCAAAAAAGATCTTGAAAAGGCAAGCATAGAGGAACTGGCAGTAGGGACATACATGAATTTTAATTTCTTTCATACGCCAATCTCAAGCCAGGTTGATTTTATTGGAATTGAGAGAAGACTGCAAACAAATATTCATGATTATAATGCGCTGCCGGCAAGAGAGCAGCTAGAGATGGACATTGATTTGCAAAACATCGAGGTAGGTCATACCCCTGCAAGCATAAGAGAATCACTGCTTGAAAAAGTGCTCAAAATTGGAGACAGGTTTGTAAAAGCAGTCAAAAAGGAGTATGCTCCCGGAATAATTGGGCCGTTTTCATTACAAAGCGTAATTACAAAGGATTTGGAATTAGTTGTGTATGATGTGTCACTTAGAGTCCCAGGAAATCCAATTGTAGCCACGACTAGCCCATATACAAAGTACCAGTACGGGCAGACATTTGGCGTTGGCCGAAGGATTGCAATGGAGATAAAGCGAGCCCAGGAAGAAGACAGACTGGATGAAATAGTCACATAAAACTCAGATAAAAAGAAGAAAAGGAGGGAGAGAGTGTGTATATCACTCTAGTTTCAATGGAATGCTTGCACTGCCAAAGTCCTCATTGATTCTAAAGGCGTATGCCTTTGAAGAGTCATACTCAAACTCTGTGCCACCATATCCAATGTTTGGTCCAAAGAGAAAATTAAATTCCCTTGAATCACCAGGATTCAACACAATCTGTCCGCTGGTAAAGTCCATTCCAGAATACTTGAAGACCTTGGAACCATCCCAGACATCATATGCACAGATGGAGGGACTGGTGCAATTGATTGCGGCAATCTCTGAGCTGGTATTTTCTGCCAGCATGCGAATTGTCAGTATTGGCTGTCCAGTCGGAGTTATTTCAAACTCATTTCCCTCAGAGCCAAGGCCAAACCAATAGTATGTGATTGGCCCAATTTCGATAGTCTCAGCATCTGTTTGATACATGTGAAGCATTATGGCCTTGTTGAGCGGTTTTTCACAGTCAATTCTTTTGTATGCTTTGAGAATTTCAGAGCATTTTTCTAATTCTGCCTCAAGTGCGGCCAATTTTGAATCGCCGCCAGTCAAATCAGCTGGAGGGGATTGCACAGGTTGGGAACCAACAGATACTGAAATGAGTCCGGATTTTACCAAGTATTGAATTGCACCTAGAAATTCACCATCAGTAATAACATCATCTGCCCACCAGCCGGCGGTGTTCTTTACCCAGTCCGGAACGCTCTTAGATACCTCAGAGGAGACAGCTGATGGCGGAACCTCAATGATTCCATCTGCAATCAAAAATTCAACACCTGAAATAAATTCAGATTCGGTAATAACATCATCTGCCCACCAGCCGGCGGTGTTCTTTACCCATTCTGGGACATCCGCATAGGCAGTAGGTACAGTTGAGGTTACTGCCAATAGCAATCCAATTGCCGATATTGCAGTTATTGCTGTTGTTGCTGCTGCTGCTTTCATGTTGACTGTCCTCACTCATTGTATATAACCTAGTGTTAAAATAAATTACTAGTGCTAATTATCAGGATTACTAGGCACAAAAAATCTCAAAAATATCATTGTTAGCACTATAGCATAAAGTTAGCATTAGTTATATGCCATGACAGGAAAAGTTGATCATGGCATACATCAGGGTAAAAAACGTAAAATCCGACCAATATCTCTATCTTGTCAAAAGTGTATGGGACTCAAAAAAGAAGACATCAAAGCAAGAAATCATAAAGTATTTTGGAAAAGCATCAGAGATAACTGAGGAGGACATACCGGTAGATTACAGAAAAGATTCCAAAATATTATCAGCAGTAGCAAAATATAATCCAAAAAATATTAAAAACAGTCAAAATGCTACAAAAAAAATTCAAGAGAAACTGTATAAAAGACTGACAGAAGGGAACACTCAAGACGCACTAAAACTGTATGAAGAATATACAGACAGTTTTAATTTTGTGAATTTCTTGGAGACAGTCCTCAAGCCAGTCATGTATAAGATTGGGGAGGATTGGGTCACTAATAAAATCAGCATTGCCACAGAACACATTGCAAGCAATACAGCACAAATTCTGATAAGTAAAATAATGAAACATGTGTCTGGAAATCAAAAGAAGAAGAAAGTTTTAATCTGTGTTCCAGTAGGCGAGGAGCACAGACTGGGATGCGATGTGCTTGAAACATACCTCTCATCTAAAGGATTTAAAACATACAACATGGGAACGTCCATTCCAACAGAAGCCATACTGAACTTTATCGATGATGAAAAGCCAGACATCGTGTTCTTGTCAATTACGATTAAAGACAACATTCAGGCAGGCCAGAGATTAGTAAAAAAGATCAAAGAACATTCAGAAGTCTCTGTTCTAGTAGGAGGACTTGCAGTTCAGGGGGAGAGTCCTCCAAAATTTGATGCCAAAATCATTTCAAATATAGCACTAAATGACATTCCAAAAATTATCAAAACAGCCTAAAAATTATCACTAGTGAAAAAAAACACATACAACTCAAATATCATAAAAACCAAATTTCCACAGGGAGATATTTTTGGGCAGAACATGTAACAATATTTGCCAGAGATACAAGGCAAAGCCGGTACCTAACAGAATTAGGTACGAAGTAGGACAAAAAAGATGCACATTTTGTGGAATTTTTCTTTTATCGCAGGATGTCAGATGCATTTGCTGCAAGGCAGTCTTGAGAACAAAACCAAGATCTAAAAAATCAAGATGATAATTAAAATAAAACAAAAGGGCGCAGACCCCTAACTGCAGAACTATGAGAGATTCTCTCTTGTGGTCAAGTGTCTGACACCTGAATTACTTTTTTTGTTCTGCGGGGCAGCGCAATTTAGTCGCCAGATTTTATAACTAACAACATTGATTATTGTAATACAAATAACTATTTAAGGTTTAATATTATTTATTTCATAAAATTCATTAAAAAATTGTAAAATATAAAAAATTTCATCTAAAAACTTAAGGATTAGTATGAGGGATGATCAGCGAGGTCATTTACATTGAAAACAAAAAAGAAAGTCATGACAAAACGGGTAACCATAGTCATCAACCGTGATCTTGATAAAAAAATTAGAGAGTATCAGTCAAGGAAAATACAAAAGGAAAACGCATCGTTTAGTTATTCCAAAGCAATCAATGAATTATTGAAAAAATCAATCTAGAGTAAAAAAATATATTTTCAAGAGGGGGCACCAGAGATTGTTAATTGGTTAGGTTGGGAATATATTGAATACCAATCATTCTAATTTTGAATGATTAAAACGGTTTGACATTCAAAACGGATTGCTGATGCCAATTAACAACACAAACTCTTTAGTGACCAGGTAAAAACTACCAATATGGGAAAAACCATTTTCATCAAGGAAATCATCATGATTCTAAAAGAGCCCAAGCTCTGTCCAACATGCCAAAAAGAGGACAGGCTAGAAAAGGACCTAGTTAGGGAAGAAAGATCAAATGGCAAGACAGTCCTTTGTTTAAGATGCGAGGCATTAATCGTGATTACAAGCCACAATCTCAAGCAAGTCGAATTGTCATCAACAAAGGACGACAATACAATTATGCTAAAGGAACCGCACCTGATCAGAAAGGTCAGATACTAGTTTTCAGGCTTTACAAGCAATTCCTTTATGACACATGTTCTAACATTTGCAAGTTCCCACTCAAATTTGCCTCTTTGCATTCCTCTTTGATTGCTAGTCCGGCTAAACCACAGCTCTACATGTGACGCTTTGTATCATACACTTTTAGGACTGCCGTGCTTGGTAATTTTGATTGCACCATGGCACCTAGCAGTGATTTGCAGTACGACATGCTGCTTGCATGCTTTTTCAGAATTGGCCACAATAAAATTAAAACAAATCACATCAAAAAGTCATGGCAGACAGACGGAATAATAATAATATTAATAACATATCATTGCCAACCATAAGAAAGAATGCTGATGATTAACCAACAAACTAAGCTATATCTGATAGATGATGAGTTTGCCGAATTATGAAGCGTGCTTTGATACCAAGTGTGTCCATTGCCCACATTTGCAGTCATAGATAATGCCTAAAAGAAAAAGAGCAACAGAACCAGTCTTGTCCAAGCAGACACTTGAATGCAAAGTGCCAGACCAAAGGAAGGAACCCGGTACAGCACAGGAGAAAAAGAGGACACCTAGGAGTCAAAGATGCAAGCCAATGCAAATAGACTAATTTCTAACTCACAAGAGGTTCTTGCTCATTTAGGGCACACTGCCAAAAAACTGAAAAAAACCATCTGATTATAAAACATGTAAAGACTATGCTTCCACGCTTTCTTTTAGCAGATTTTTTCGGACAAGTATTGGAATTTTGTAAAACGCACCCAATGCCATGGCATCAGATGCACGATAATTTCTCAAAACAAGGTCTTTTTTGCCTGTAAAGTAGAGGTTTGCGCGTAGAACCTGGCCACTCTCATAAATTTTTACTTTAACTAAAACCAGCTCGTTTTCTTCACAAATTTCTTCAATCATTTTGTAGATAGAGGGGGCAGCCCCGCCATCAGGCTCATCAAAACTTGAGATATGCTTTGCAACCTCCCCAGAGAAAGCGCGCATGTGGAATTCTTTGTCATTATCAGACCTTAGAATAACCATGCCTTCTACAGCGTATGGATCAACAAACCCAATATAGTCAATCTTTACAGACTCGTAATCAGGCTCTTGTGCTTGATCAATTTCCATTGTATACGCTTAAGCTTTGCATTTAATGCTTATAAAGATAGCAAAAAGGCGAGATCAAAATCAAGTAGGTTAACTATTTTTTAACGATCAAGACTATCGAGTAATCCCAAATTATTTAAAATCCCCAACTAAGGATAGCTTAATGTCAACAAATCCGGAACGGGCAGTATCATATGTCCTAAGCAAGTACGTTACAAACTATATGGACAAGGATGTCTTGATCCTAAATTCAGATACGCAAACCAGTGAAGCGGCCAGAATGCTGCGCCACTATGAGACAGACGACATAATTGTTACAGACAAAGAAAGGAATCCGGTTGGAATTGTCACAGATGAAGACATTTTAAGCAAGGTTAGCGATGTTACAGTTTACGCAGAGGTCACAACGCTAAAGGATGTGATGAGTGCGCCGCTTATCACAGTTGGTGAAAAAACAACATTGCAGGAAGCGTTGCACAAAATGCGAGATAACAACATCAGAAAGCTTCCGGTATTATCAAAGAAAAACCAGGTCGTTGGCATGGTTTATCAAACAACTATTGCAAATGTAATCAGGGATGCCACTGCAACTCCGCCTCGGCTTTTGAGTCCGCCGGTAAAGACAATTTTGGGAAACCTGGGCTTTGTTTTGCAGTTTGCAGGAGTGTTGCTGCTTGTTCCTGCAATTGTTGCGACAGTCCTAGAGGATCCATTAACTGCGACAGGAATTTACCTCACCACGGTGCTTTTGCTAGTAACAGGATTCTTTTTGAATTCTTATGGTGAAAAATCAAGCCTAAACCTGCAGCAGGCATCAATTCTGGTCTTTTCAAGCCTGTTTTTGCTCTCACTGTTTGGAACGGTGCCGTATCTGTACGTGTTTCCCAGTGATGAAACCAATGTGGAAGTGTTTGCAAATGCGTTCTTTTCTAGTGCCGCAGGATTTACAACAGGAGGCATATCCCTCTTTGACAAGCCAGAAGAACTAACACAAAGCTTCACGTTCTTTCGCAGCTATACGCAGCTTGTAGGAGGAATGAGTTTCATCTATCTGGTAATTACAGCGTTCTATCCAGAATCAAAACTGCAGTCCATGAGGGGCTTTATATCAGGAAGAACCCTGCATATGAAAGAGCTCTTCCTGACCATTACGGTCATTTTTGCAATTTACATTGTGATTGTTGCATTGCTGCTATACATCTTTAATGAGGGAAGCATAATTGATAATTTTTCACTGGCCATGAGCACACTTGCGACAGGCGGATTCAAGCCCACATCCACAATTCTTGACGGGCTGTTATGGCAGGAACACATAATCCTAATGGGGGCAATGATACTAGGGGCACTGCCATTTACATTCCATTATGCGTTTGTAAGAAAAAAATTCCTTTCGCCAAAACTTGGAAAAGAAGTACTGGCGTATTTTGCGATTCTCAGCAGTGCAATTGTTCTGTTTATGGGGCTAAGCGGACTGGATCCAATGCAGAGTGCGTTTTATTCAGTATCTGCAAGTACCACGGCAGGATTACAGCAAGAAAGCCTTGCAGGATTAAACGGAGGAGCACATGCTGTCCTGATAATACTAATGTTTGTGGGGGGTTGCGGTTTTTCAACTGCCGGAGGCTTGAAAATATTCAGACTGTTCCATCTAAGGGACATTCCGGCATTGCTAAGCAAAGCAAAAAGGGCAAAGCTATCAGAGCAATCCAAAAAGGAGCTAATATCCACACTCATCATTCTTGCATTGTTCCCATCAATCTCAGCAGTGTCAGGACTGCATCTTGCAGAAATAGAGAACGTGCCGTTCCAGGATGCATTTTTTGAATCAGTAGGGGTAATAACCACGGGAGGACTTTCTGCAGGAATAATCAATTTTGACACAGATCCTGCAACAAAGATCGTTCTAAGCTTTCTGATGATATTTGGAAGGCTGGAGATAATTGCCATAATCTACATCTTTGTGCCTAGACTGAGCTAAGATAGGATTTAATTTCACAGTGAAAAATAAGAAGAATGGAGGAACAGACTGGCAAAAAATCCAACAAGGGAAAAAAGCTGATCACGGTAGGATTTGCAACGATTGCCATCTTGTTTTTGATGTATGGCAGATATCAGGATCCTGAATTGCTGACTCCGGGTGTGATTGATTCAGTTCAAAGAATAGCATATGGGTTTTACATTACACTGGCAGCCTCCTTTGGAGCCATTGCGTTTGGAATGTACAAGTACCACAGAGAAAAAGTAGAGGCAGGCAGAAGGGATCTTTTGTCAATAATTGCACTTGCGACATGGAATACAAAATCCCGCAGAATTTTTGTTGCAACATTTGTCGGATATGGGATATTCTTTTCGCTTGTCTCAGGAACATTGGTTTATCAGCCGGAGGTCAACTTTGCAATACATTATGGGGCAGCCATTCCGTCAGGATTTGTTGCGCCATGCTGTGACGGACCAGGATACATGCCAAAGATAATCATCTATCTGACAGAGCATGTAGGATTGCAAATAATACCAATAAACCTGGTACTGCAAATTATTGTGTCATATTTAGTGGGATTAAATGCCTCAATTGCAATAAGCGCATATGCAATGTCTAAAAAGGAGAGAGGTGCAAGTACGGTGGGTGCGGCAGCAGGAATGTTCATAGCATGTCCAACTTGTGCAGGTACATTTTTGTCAATATTTGTAGGAACGGCAAGCGGAATCGCATTATCAGTTGCGCTAGCACAGCTCCAGACACTGTTTATTGCAGTTTCAATTCCAGTCCTAGTGATTACCCCATACATAATGGCAAAAAAATTAAGAAACTCAGACGGAAGCTGCAAGGTAAACCCTTCGTCTAAATGAATTTTTTGACTTCGGGGATTTTATGATTGCCAATGTCATATCCGTCACGCCGTAAAAATTTCAGGGTCAGTTTATAGACTATCTCATCATGACCTGCCCTCTCTAAAATTTCACTCCACAGGACCCTGCCGTTATCCTCAATTTGTTTTTTAAAGTCAGGGTTCATGGATTCTGCAGTATCACGGCATTGGGCAAAGGTTTTTCCATTTTTATAGGCTCGAACACGCCTGTCACAGCTATCCATAGGAATGGTGTATCAGAATTCTAAATAAACCTAGTTTGAGACATTTCAAACAAATACTAGGATAAAGGAGAAAATACATGGCAATAAGATCAGCAGCAGAATACATAGACTTTTTTACAAATCTCAACATGGGAGGGGATGTAACTTTGTTAAGCTTTGTAAACAATGAAAAAAGGGTGCTAAAACAAAAATTGGAACATAAAAATTTGGAAAAAGAACCGATAAAAAAGGGAATAGAAATTTTGGAGAATTTAGCAAAAGAGATCAATGAGACAGATGAGAGGGCAGTGCTAGTGAAATATCAGGGGTAGGATGCCAATGGAGAAAAATTCAGAAATAATCAAAACCGAAATAATCCGAATATTAAATGAAAATGGAAAGATACGGGGGACTGAACTGGCCAAAAGAGTAATTAAAAAAGTAGGCAGTGAAAAAACAGTGTACAGAGAGATTAGTGCACTAGTGGAGGCAGGCCAGATAGATAAAAAAGTTCACAGCAGGGCACATATCGAGTATGAATTAATCAACTTGTCAGAGTCAGTAAACACGCAATTAAAAAATCTTCATGGCGAAATTGAAATGATTTATGGGGAAATTGCCAGCTTTGAAATCATAAGCAAAGAAGAAGGATACTCTTATCATCAAAGGCTAAGAACAGTCATTCACCAGATAAACATAATTCAGTCAACTGATGGAATCATGAAGTTATTGTCATATTATCCGGCATTTAGAAAGGACAAAATGTACTCGCAGATAACTAGGAAGATTGATGACTGTTGGGAATCAATTATGAAAAGCATAACTGGTCAAAAAGAAGAAGACTTTCTCAATGAGATTTTGGCAAACTTGAGAATTTCACATATAGATTCAAACAATGTAAACTAGTCTGCAATCCTTACCAGATAGATGGGCCTATCGGCCTTATCCTCATAAGTAAATTCTGACAGTAGTACATTCCGGATGTCCTTTTCACTAAAAAAATGGGTATATGCAGTATTATCTGCTGTTAGCAGGTCACAATCATTATTTTTACAAAAGAGTGCAAGTGATTCATCAGGATCCCTTTGTTTTAAGTCGGTCCCGACTAGAAAGACTTTCTCATAATTTTCCAGATATTTTTTGCTGTTTTCATTTACCAGTCATTTACAGTTTTGATCGATGAGTACATTTTTCATCAGATAATTCATTTTTTTAAGGTATTTATGCTTGTATCTTGGAGAGAATGATCAGGTTCTTATTTTCTATTAAATCATAAAATACATTGGATGTTAAAAAAGAAGACACGTCAAAAGAGTCAAAACAGAACCACATCTCATACTACAGATCACTTTGTAAAATGATTGCAGAAATTCAAAATGAAAAAAACCTAGAGTCAGAGCCTGCAATTAAGAGTCATTTAGATAACAGAATAGAGGCCATGGAAAAAGACAAGAAAAGAATAAGAGAGTTATTTCCGGATGTAAAAGGAGAGGAATGGGATGGCAACACCAGCTGAAAAAAATCACAACAAGCATCTAGACTTGCTTCATGGCTACAAAATTCATCTTGTAAAGCACATAACAGAACTAGAGAAGCTAGATCAACAATCAGAATTTGCCAAAGAATGGAACAAGGCCACAATCAAGGAAAGAAGGCAAGAGGTACAGGCAATAGACAAAATTTTGAAAAATTTGATACGGTTCTAAGAGTGATATTTTTGGGTCAGGTCATAAAGGGACGTACAAAAAGTCTCCACATGATTAGAGGATACGCCATCAAACCACGCAACTTCCTTATCTATGTTAAATCCGTTAAATGGCAGTTTTGATTTTGCCTGTACGTACTTTATTTCATCTAGAATTAATTTTGCAATCTGATCTTGCTCCTGCTCAGACAGTTCATAGTTGCAAGTCATCAGATCCATCTGGACAAAATAATTTCCATGTGCAGGATTGGTTTTGGCCTTGATAAAGGGTCTGTTTTGCTGCTGACATTCGCGGTAATGCTTGCCATATTCAAACATTTTAGAATCACCAAGATATTTTTTTAGGGCCATGAGTTCAAGAAGCGGTCTTAAAAGGACTGCTAGAGGTCAGCAGTGATTCTTTTGATTTTGGTGATTAACCTGATCTTGGTATTAATTGGCATTTCAGGCTCCATAGTGAAATAAACAATATTTCGTCTGGTGTAAATTACCATTTGAGAGACTTTTTCTCGCTCAACATGAACGTATCTGACTTTGCCAAGAGACCTGTCAAATTCTTTTCTCATTGATCTTCTCTGTGCGACCTGTTTACAGAAATGTTCTTCTTCCTTTTGGGATTTCAGATTGGTTTTGCCCGTTTTCATTATAGCTTCCCGGATCTTTCCCTTTGGATCAATTATGGCTGCAAATCTCATTTTGGTGTCCAACTTGAGAATTTTCTGAACTATGTCCAATAGATCAGCCTTTTTCTTTGTTGTCATCCCTGAATTCAAAAAAATATTTACTAAATATAAGCTATCAAATATTTTTAAAACGCCTCATCAGGACAAGGTTAAATTTCTGTAAAAGAATCAGAGTTGATGAAAGAATCCATATTCAAAGTACTGAAGGAATTGGACATACAGTCCAACCTTGAAAAAACAAGAAGAGTGGATGTTTTGCCAGAGGACAGAATGCTTGCAATCACAAGGGATACAGGCGAAATGCTAAACATGATTTTGCGCTTAAAGAACGCAAAAAATATGCTTGAGATTGGAATGTCCACAGGATATTCCACAATATGGTGTGCAGAGGCAATATCTGAGCAGGCAGGCAAAATTATCACAATTGAGCAGAATCCAAATAAGATCAAAAGAGCAAGGGAGAATTTTCAAAATGCCGGTATTGGCAAAACAGTCACAGTCAAAGAGGGAATAGCTGCAAACGTACTAGAAGAGTTAAAATCAAAAAAAGAATTCGAGGAGTTTTTTGATTTTGTCCTAATTGACGCAGACAAGGAAAATGTCATAAAGTATTTTGACATGGTACTGCCCATGGTCTCTGTCGGGGGAATAATCATCACAGACAACATGATATATCCAGAAAAATACAGAAAGGAGATGAGGAGGTTATCAGATCATTTAAGGAAAAACCCAAAATTGCAGACCACCACATCCCCGATAGGAAATGGCGAGGAGATTACCATCAAGCTAGAATAATATTTTCAGGCTATTTAGCGGTTTTTTAGGGGATTTTTGGAGCCAGACAAGTTTTAGTTTTTTATCTTTTTTGGCAATCTGTTTTTTTTTTGAATTTTTGTTGCTTGTCTTTTAGTTTTTGATTTTAATTTGAGATTCAATTTTTTCTTTTCTTTTCAAGTGGCGCACAGGTTTTTCTTTTTTGTGAGTTGTGTTAATAGAGAAGCATTTGAGATTTCATTCTGGATTTTTTCTTCTTTTTCTTTTTCTTTCTTCTGTTTTTTTAATTATCAAATCACTGTATCTAGAAACATACTGATAAGACAGAATCCTTTGTTTTTGTTTTACGCTGTTCAATCTTAAACGCTTTTCAAGACGCCGTTAAGAATACGTGACATAGAGTTTGCAAAGATTGCTAGTAACAGAGCAAGCAAATTAGCCATTACACCTGATCCAAAAGGGTCAGTATATCAAAATGTGCATCCTGAGAACCTGTTTTTGGTCATATATGGATGGCCAAGCTTTGCTTTTTGAGGTGTAGTGACAATTTCATATCTGTTTTATCTTCTTACCTTGGCATGTTCTGGAATGTTTATCTTGTCAATCCAGTCTTCTGTATGCCCCTCCTCAAACCAGCCGATCTCTCCTGTAATACCCTCCATGTGAAGATATACGACATCTGCAGAACGATTCAAAATTGGATCACATGTTCCCACAGCTGCATCCCATATTGGAATCCCTGCTTGGAAGTAGCTAACTCCAATTTTTTTGACATCATCCTTGCTATCGTATATGACAAGGTCATCACACCATTCTCGATCTATTACGTGTGCATTATCAATAGCAAACTGATGCATTAGTTGACGCATCATATTTTTTCCCAACGGGAAAAAGTCAGGGTTTTCCTTATATGTAAAATACAGGTACACATTATCCCATTGCATTCGCATTCTTATTTCACCATGTTCAAGAATTATCCATGAACTGTCAAAATCATGTTGCATCTTTACTATCTTTGGCAGTCCCGATTTTTCTACAAAGTTTTGTATGAATTTTTCTGGACCTGCCGTTAGACTTTTGGCAAATGCAAGCTCATTCTTTTGGTCAAGGGAGTCATATTCGTCCCATTTTTTATCCAAATAATCTGACCTGAATATTTCATCAGGTTCTAATATTATCAGCTCTATTTTAGTAGCGCCGTCTGGCCTGATAATGTTTCCTTTTTCTGTATAGTATGTATAGTTCAGTTTCGATCCTATTTCAGGATATCCTGGAATGAGGTCAAGAGCATAGTCATATCTCGGACCTTCAGAATTTGGAAGTATTAGTTTGTCGTCTATGCCATCAAGTATTTTCTGCATGATACGCTCATAGTTTTCTATGGTTGTGGGAAGGTAGACACCTTCAGGAAGTGGTTTGATTCCAGATAGATCTATACCGCCACGACTACCATTTAAAACAAGATACTGGTTTTCTAGGTGAGGATAGTATGTCTCTGTCGGTACAGGATCAGAGACAGCATCTGAGTTGCTTTCTGTCTGGTTGCTAGTGGTCGCTACAGACAGAGTTGTATCAGGTGATGGCTCAGCAGATGGCAGCTCATCAAATATTTTTATCATGAACCAACCGCGCTCTACCAGTATGTCTGCCGTATCACTTTTCACACATACAGGCTTGTTGTTCCTAGGAGATTCCAACAGAGTCTTTTGATACTCACACTGGATTTCATATAGTGGAACATCGGATTTTAGCTGCTCATATGGAGAGGCAATCTCAGCATATGCATTAGCAACTCCAAAAAGTGATACAATGGATATGGCAAGCAGAATCCGCATCGGTTTGTTGATTTTTTGGGATACTATATTAGAAGTGCTATCAAATGCTTTGTTGTTTTCCAAAGGCAATGAATATGCCAAATTAATTTTTGAGAATAAATATGAAAAACACACACGAAAAATTCACACATAAAGTCCCTATTTAACTCCCTGTTGAAAAGTCTCTAAGATTGAACAGTATAGTTGTTGTTTTTTAATTAATTTTTAGAGTTTTTTGGGATGCTGAGAATTTGTTTTTGCACATTGCCTTAGATACAACATCATCATCATCGTCTGCAATTAAAATAACTGACATTAATGCAAACCCCAAAATCCAGAAACTGCCCGAGACTAGCAGGTATCAAGTCATCCATTTTTTAGATTACAAAATAATTGTTCTTAACTTGATGACGTGTTGGATGGGGCAACAAGACAGACTGTCGTTGGATTCCAAAAGTTTTTTTGGGATTTGATCTAAAATGCCCCAACTGTATTCTCTAATTTTTTTTATTCTTTGAACATACGAGTCCACCATGTTTTCTGCATTCTGATTTTGAACCTCCAAACTCACTACAGCCGGACAACATGTAATAAAATTAATAAAATTGTCAAAATTGAACGGCTTAAAGAAAGTTATACTAGTCGATTATACATAATTAATGAATCGTTCGGCATGGTGGTTTCTATTACCGCTTTTTCTAGGAATAATTGGCGGTATAATTGCCTATGCCATAGTTAGAAAAGATGATCCAGACATGGCAAAGTATCTGATATATGTCGGAATTGCATCATTGCTGATCACAGTTGCAGGAACAGCTTTTGGATTGTTATCAGGAATAACTGGTTTTACAGAGGGAGTTGGTACAATGGCAGATACAGTAATAGAAGAGTCATTTGAGGAATCTATAGCAACCGTTGATGAGGTAACAAAGTCAATGGAACCATAGCATTTTGTCCTTCTCATAATATTTAGGATGCATAATCGCATTTGCGTTCACAGGTAAAGGAATCACCAACATGCATAATAAAACATCCTGATTAAAAGAGCTATTTCAATCAGACTTGTTTTGGTTTTTCAGGTATTATCCCGTTTGGCCTAAACAAGAGCACCGCAATCATAATGCCACCCAACAGCAGATAGTCAAGCCATATTATGTCAAAAGGCAGGTATCCATCCAGCGAATCATTGTAATAAATTACCAGCTTTCTAATCACAACAAAAAGCAGTGTGCCAACTAGCACGCCCTTGTTGTTTGCCATGCCGCCAACTATGACCATCACAAAAGGCAAAAATGTCCAGTTCAGCCGAGTATAGCCAAATGCCACCACGCTCTCAACATATGATGCGTACAGTAACCCTCCCAGCGCGCCAATCATACCGCCAAACATCAGTATCTTGATTTTGATCTGTGTTGTGTCACGTCCCAGTGATTGGACTGCAACCTCATCGTGCTTCATTGCACGAAGCAGTCTGCCTACTGGCGCATTTGTAAATCGGGATACCAGGAGATAGACAATTCCTGCAAATCCCAGCAGCATAAAGGATATTACCAAAAATCTGTATTCGTTTGGCACAAATGATAGCACGTCAGGTATTGACACGCCAAGTGTTCCGCCAACCAGGTCAGTGTGGTTAATGCCAATAATTCTAATAATCTCACCAAATGCAAGCAGGGTAATTGCCAGATAATCACCGCGCAGTCGTATTGCAGGGTACGAGGATACCAGGCCCAGTATTGCGCCGGTAATAATTGCAATGACTATAGTAATGCCAAATATCAGAAATCCCAGCTCCGGATGTACAGCTAAATGGTCATTAATCTGTTGGATTACGCTAAGGTTATCATGAATGTAATCACCGTCTAAGTCCAGTATGATGCCATACAGATGGATTGGAATTATTCCCACAACAAAGGCGCCTGCTGCAACTGATAGAACTTTGCCAAAGTTTGGAACGCCTGCAAAGCCAAACTCCAGATTCAGTGACAGGTTGATTATTAAATAAATGGCAAATATGGCCATCAAGTCTGAAATAAAGATAAGCTCTGATCCTATCATTTTTCTTTAACCCTTGCAATAATTTCAGATATTCCCTTGGGGGAGAGTAGCAGCGTAGCTATAATGAACAGGAACGGAATTAACGGCCTGTAGGGGGTAATCCAGTAGCCAAAGATTCCGGCCAGGATATTTGTTCCGACAATTTCAGATATTCCTATAATCAAGCCTCCCAGTATGGCGCCATATATGCTGGTAAAGCCGCCAACGATACTTCCGGCAAACACGGATGGCAGCATGATTGCTGCAAGGTATGGGTCCCCCTGAAACCACAATGCCATCAGTACGCCGGCAATCCCGCCTAGGCCGCCACTAAGAAACCAGGAAAAACAGAATATTCTATTTGTATTGATTCCAAAGATTTGGGCCAGCTGCCTATTCTCAATTGAGGCACGCATCTTTATGCCAAAACTAGTGCGATATAGCAGATAGTACAGGCCAAACACCAGAGACAGTATGGTTGCTACAGATACTATCAGAATCATCGGAACGCCATATATTATAACATCAAAGGACCTCAGTGTAAAGTCACGTGCAATTATCTGGTGCTCGTTTGAAATATAATCAGCTATGATGTTTAGCACGCCTATCATTATCATATCAAATGACAGTGTGGCAATGATTAGCGACAGATAGCTTGACTTTTTGTTTTGTAAGACTCTGATGATGCCATAGTATAGCACAAAGGCCACGCCTCCTGATGCTACAAACGCAAATGGCAGTGCAACATAGGGATTGGCATCAAAGATCTGTATTGCAACTAGTGCAACGTACATGCCTAAAATTGCAAAGGAGACATGTGCAAAGTTTGGTATTTTTGTAATTTTGTAAGTTAGCGTCAAGCCGACACACAGTACGGCCAGGACACATGCGTAAATTATTCCATCAAAAAATATTATCACATAATAATAAAAAATTTAGAGAGGTATAAAGGATTTCATCATGCTAAAAGACGAGGGTGCAAGGCGTGTCTGTATTTCCATAGACTCGCAAATAACATAATTTGTTACGTTTAATTTTCACGGTTGCTTTGCAGGTACTGGGAAATCTCAAAAGGGATTCTGGCGGGAATTAAAGGATGTATTGCTGCTGCTGCATGCCTGCAGTCATCAAGACTGTATTTTACAATCTCACAAATTGAATCCCTGACATTTCCTGGGAATCGCCATCATCATGTCCATAATTTCTCAAAATCGGCACAGGAGGAGATGTCCTCTTTGGGCTCTACATCTCATGATTCAAGATATGTTTGATTGCACTTTTAGGCAATTAAGCTGCCGGGTTTTTTCTGATGCAGTAATTGTTTGCTTGTCAGTCCGTCATGCTTTTTGGACCATGCATTTTTCGCATCTTGTCTCAGGGTCGACTGATTTGTAATCGTTTAGATTTTTTTGTCTGACCCGCACACAATCTAGAGTTTGTATAAGAAAGCGGCCACCACATGGTTTCCCATTATCTAATGGGTACAAGCCAGAACAAGACTATACGCCCAGGTAATTTTTCACCAATGAAATATCTTGCATCATCTCTTTTGGCGTACCGCTATACTTTACCTGGCCACTTGAAAACAGGTAAACAGTATCACAAATCTCCAAAGTCTGCGTAATGTTTTGCTCAACTAGAATAACGCAACATTTCAGCTTTGCTTGTATCTCTTTGATTTTTTCCAAAATCAGCTTTGCATTTTTTGGGGACAGATTGGCAGTCGGCTCATCAAGCAGGATTACCTTTGGGAGGGTTCCAAGTATCATGGCCAATGCCAGCATCTGGCGCTGGCCGCCTGATAGCTGGTTTGCTTTTTTGTCAAGGTAATTTTCCAGTACCGGAAATAAATCAAACGTGCTGGCATGATCAGCCTTTGCAATGGACAGGTTCTCTTTAATGCTCAGCTCAGAAAACACGTTGTTTGTTTGTGACATGTAAGAGATGTGGTTTGACATCATTGTATGGGATGGCATGCCCGTAATTGCACTATCATTGTACTTTATGGTACCATCAAAGATATCTGCAATGCCAAAGATGGATTTTAGCAGGGTGGATTTGCCAGAGCCGTTTGCCCCAATGATGCCAGTTATTTTGTTTGCAGCTGCAAAGTTTACGCCGTGCAGAATTTTGTTCTTGCCGTAACCGGCATGTAACTGCTCAATACTAATTACGCTCATTTCAGATAAGAGTCCTTTACAAGTTGGTGTTCCAGTACTGATTCAGGGCTGTCATGTGCAATAATTTTGCCATGATCAATGACAAATGCGTAATCAGAGTATAGCAATGCAATATCTAATCTGTGTTCGATGATTAGGAAGGTCGTGTTCTTCTCTTTGCAGATTTTTTTTATGATATGAAATATTTTGTGGGCTAGCTTGGGATTGATGCCGGCAATGGGCTCATCTAAAATTACCAGCTTGGCATCGCTCATCAGGGCCTTGCCAAGTTCCAATAGTTTTATTTGTCCACCGGACAGATCATATGCCAGATTGTTCTTCAGGGCAATCAGATCCAGCTGTTCTAGTATCTGCATAGCCTTTTTAGAGTTTTCAGACTCTGCATCGTCCCACTTGCCATAAAAGAGTGCCTTGCTAAATGACTCGCCTGGGTTATATCGTGCAAGCATCATATTTTCAAACACGGACAGATTTGCAAACAGCCTCGGGGTTTGAAATGTACGCATGATGCCCTTTGTAAAGATTTGATGTGTTGGAATTTTGGTAATGTTATCATCTCCAAAAAATACATTTCCGCCATCAGTACCAATAGTACCAGATACGCAGTTAATCAGGGTGGTTTTGCCTGAGCCGTTGTTGCCCATTAACAGATTAATTTTGTTGGGTTTGAGAGTCAGTGTTGTTTTCTGAAGAACCCTGTTACCGCCAAACTTTTTTTCTAGATTATTAACTTGTAAATTCAATATAGCGTAATGTCTTGTGTCGCACTATCATAAAAGCCATACAGTATCCATTGGTTGTCCTCTACGGTAAAGATTTCATAGTTGGATATTGCCAGGTCTCCATACTCGTTTAGTCTTATATTTCCTAGTGCGCCATTGTATGTCTCTCCAACCTCGGGCAATACGTCAGATAGGATGTTTGCATCAAGGGTTTCAGTTTTTTCAATAGCCAAACCCATCAGAAACAGGCTATCATACGAAGAATATGCATAGTTGCTTGGTGCTGCACCAAGTTCTGTTACCAGGTAATCATGTACGTGCTGGTACTTTTCATTTTTAGATGCTGAGAACTGGGTGGAGACAAATGACACATCAGAGGCAAACTCGGATGCTATTTTATCTGATGTTATCGTGCGGTCATTTGATGATGCATCAGAGCCGTACCACTGGACCTGTTTTAGATTATCATAAGAGTTTGCAGAGTTGAAAAAGTGCACGACTTCTGAAAAGCCAATTAGCAGAATAGCTATCTCATCATCTGTGTAATCCTCTTGGTATTTTGTCAAGGTATCAGAGAGCAGGGAGGTCTCAGTTGAAAATACAGTAATCTCAGGGTTATACCTAATGCCCTGGTCTACAATGCCGCCACTTGATTCAAAGACATTTTTGGTTGCCTCAAATAGCCCATCTCCCCAGACATCGCCCCTATACACTGGGATTACGACTTTTTTGTCATGGTATGACAAGGATTTGGCAATGACTAGACTCTGTTGGGTATCATCGGGGATTAGCCTAAAGATATTATCTGTAATTGCAAGTTTTGGAGATGTCGAGGATGGGGATATTAGCAGCATGCTGTTGGAATCAGCATATGACTTTATGTTTTTTAGTTCTGCACTAGTCTCAGTGCCCAAAATTAGTTTTATTCCTTTAGAGTTTAGTGATTGCAGTTTTTCTAATGCAATGATTGGATCTGTCTGTGTGTCCTCAAAAGTTAGCTTCATGCGCCATGTAGCATCTTTGTTCTCCAAATAAGAGTTAAAGTCCTCCAAAGCCAGTTCTGCTGCAAGGCCGTTATCTTTGCCGTGGCTTGATAGATCTCCTGTAGCAGGTAGCAAAACGCCAACATTGACTATATCAGGGAGTGCCATGGCATCTTGCTGCATTGCCGTGTCATCCATTGCCATGTTGTCTACTGAAGATATCGCATACCCTACAGAAGCTGCTACAACTATAATAATCAAAATAGCATAAAGAGATTTTTTATTCAACGTTGATACAGTCAATATAGACATATATAATATTTTATGAGTGTGTCACGAGAGTGAATCAATTAAATAGAACGTTTAAAGTTTGCAGTTAAGGACATTTTTCATTATGACAGTCTACGATTAATTCACATCATCGAATTCAAAATTATAGATAGGACTAGAATAATAAGGAATATTTTGCTTATTTTGAATATGATTAAGAAAGCTTTGAAACAGGGCAAGAACGTTTTTGAGTCAAATCTAGCTTGAGGATGATTAGTATAATTTATCAACAAATCCTGAATATTAGAATCAGTTGTTTGTAAGAGGGTTTTTTCTTAGTCATTAACAATTTTTTGATCATACAAGGAATTCAAATCTTTTTTCCAAAATCCAAAATATTGCAGAGTTTTTGCTTTAGAAATCTTTCCCAAATCTACATTGTTTTCTTTTGCTTCAAATACAGGATTTTTGTAGAAACTTAATTGGGAGGCATTTAGTAAAATAGGCATTCTAACTTGGAGGTTAAAATTCCAGTGAATCCCTTTGTAATTTATCAGTTAATGCTTTGGCCTGTTAGTTCTATCATCATCAGCTATTACATATTCTGGCATTATCATTTGTAGGATATTTGTCAATTTGAGATTTCCACGTTTTTCTATATTCCAACAGATATCTACTAGTGTCAGGAGTAAAGTGAGTCCAACAACTTTCAGGATCTCTCCTGTAAATTTGGATTGCGTCATCTTTCAAAATGTGTTATTGATAAAAGAATTTCAATCCTAACAAATCAAATAATCCCAAGATTCTTTTTGAAGTCTAGATGATGATGATGATGCCAATGGTCATGATTGCCTTATCTGTCAAATCAATTACAAGGCCCAATCCATTATTGCAGTCTACTCCACATCTCATCCATATTATTTGAAGTAAAATATAGTTTGCCACAGTTAAAACACTACTAGTGAAATTCACCATCTTTAACCACAGGGTGTTGAACAGGCAACAAACAAGTTGCATATTGGTGTTTCAACATAATCATCATCAACCATTTGGGATTTATGTCATCGGTGTTACGTAGTCAGTCTGGTTTATGCAGATCTCTTTATCTGCCCATCTGATGATCAGTGATACATACGGACATCAAGTCTGATTTGAGGGCAAAATGACCTGGATTTGTCTTTCCGTGTGGTTATACAAATCCAAATATGGAGCCAAAGAAGTCTGCGATTGCATCAAAGAAGCTCTTCTGATTCTCAGAACTTTTCTGCGAATCTGCAACCACACATTCTTCGCCTATCAGCTGTGTTCCGGGGCCACATATTGACTTTGGATCAGTACCCTCATACATACGGGTTTGGGGTTCCGGATCCATCTCTATTTCCGCAGTGGGTTCTGGATCCATCTCTATTTCCGCAGTTGGTTCTGGATCCATCTCTATTTCCGCAGTTGGTTCTGGATCCATCTCTATTTCCGCAGTGGGTTCTGGATCCATCTCTATTTCCGCAGTGGGTTCTGGAACTATATTATCCTCCTCCGAACCCAGTATTTGAGGCTCTGGATCCATCAGATCTTGTCCTGTTCCATTCTTGGTATTATTTCCAGATATGCTTTGTCCAGATGCAGAGCCTGTTCCCACATTGATCTCACTGCAAAGCTGGAGGCCACATACCCGTGGGTCAGGAGAGTTGCCTCCACCGCCGCCTCTGCCTCCGCCTCCAGTTAAGGATCTGTCTGAGATCGTAGCAGTAGGCCTGTCAGGATTTGTCTGCGTGGTGTCAATTCTTATGTTAAGCTCATTGGATGTAGTATTTGGGTTGCCTGCAAGGTCTGTTAGTGTATCAGCATCTATTGATACGGTTACGGTTCCGTCTGATGAGCCGCGAGATACATCAAATGTGTAGACACTGCCTTCTCCAAGAAGGTTGGTTGCTTCAGGAATGCCACCGTTGGCAGTGCCTGTTACTGTAATGTCATCTAGGATAAATCCCTCAACGTCCTCGCTAAAGGTTGCAGTAAACGTTACGGAGTCATTGCCAGTGTTGGTGGTGGTGATGATGGTGGTGGTGGTGCCATCGGCAAGCGTAATGGATACGGATGGGTTTACCATGTCCACTGTGAGTGTATGGGTACTTGCTGTGTTGCCCTCTTCTACCACATTGTCAGGTATGGTTACTGTTAGCTCACCACCTGTGGCGATGCCGTGTGTTACTGTAAAGTCGTATTGGGTACCACCACTGATTTCATCAAAGGCAGTTATCAGGCTATTAGTTACAGGGGTTCCGTCAACTGCCACAACGATATCAGATTGTACAAATCCTGTGACATCCTCGCTAAAGGTTGCAGTAAATTCGATGGCCTCAGAGTTGGTGAGATCAGCTGCTGTTGTGTCCAGTGATACGGATGGGACGGTGGTGTTTATGGTGACGGTAACGGGGGCAGATGCGGTGTTGGGGTTGCCTGCAAGGTCTGTTGCCACTTTTGTGTCTATTGATACAACTATGGTTCCGTCTGTGGAGCCGCGTGCTACATCAAAGGTGTAGACACTGCCGGTGCCACCAATGTTGGATGCTACAGGACTGCCGCCGTTTGCAGTACCAGTTACTGTAATGTCATCTAGTTCAAAGTTCTGGACATCCTCGCTAAAGGTTGCAGTAAACGTTACGGGGTCATTGCCAGTAGTGGTGCCATCGGCAGGCGTAATGGATACGGATGGATCTATTCTGTCCACTGTGAATATAGCAGTGACACTTGCCGTGTTGCCCTCTGCTGTCGCACCGTCAGGTATTGTTACTGTTAGTTCACCACCTGCGGTGATGCCGTGTGTGACTGTAAAGGTATAGTCAGTACCGCTCCCATTAAATGCAGATATCAGGTTGGGTGTGTCAGTTCCGTCAATTGCCACGGCAATATCAGACTGCACGAATTCTGTGACGTCCCTGCTAAATGTTGCAGTAAATGGTATGGTCTCAAGGTTGGTGATTGGATTGGCAGTCGTGCTCAGGGATACTGTAACAGCAGACACATACTGTATCGTGATATCATAGATGGCATCATCTCTGTTGCCGTCATTGACACGAACACGTACCTCACATTGCTCTGCTGAATCATCATTTGGATCAAAGCTTAGCATGGTGGGAGGATCTTCTACTGTGATTATGCCAGATACACAGTCACTTGAACTATGGCCAGTAGCAGAAAATGCTAGTTCCTTGTTGTCTGCAAAGAGTTCATTGACATCTAGGATGACTGTACGGGATTGGTCTGGCTGTACCACAATATTGAGATTGTTTCTTACGGTGGGGCTAGGATCTTCTTCCACGATTATATTAACTGCATATGCCCCGCCGGTGCTGGCATCGGTTCCATCAGAAATGTCAAAGGAGATGGTACATGTATGTGCAAAGAAGGGAAGAAACTCAAATATGCCGCCGTTGGACTCTTGCGTTATTCGTGCGTCACAGTCCTCTTCCGTGATGGTGTATAACAGCGTATCATCATCGGGATCTGTAAAGTGGTCATCTAGAGAGAATGTTGGAGGAGCTAATGTTGGGTGCTCTAGGGTTATAACGGGTCGTTGTGCTGGAACCGGTGGCAAAGAGTTGGGAACAGTAGTGTCTATTGTGACGGTAACTGGAGCAGATGCGGTGTTGAGGTTGCCTGCAAGATCTGTTAGGGCACCAGCACCTATGGATACGGTTACGGTTCCGTCTGAGGAGCCACGAGCGACCTCAAAGGCGTATGTGTGGGGATTAACTGCCTGCAAGTTGTTGGCTGCTGGAGCACCGCCGTTGGCAGTGCCCGTTACTGTAATGTCAGTGAGGATAAATTCCCTAACGTCCTCGGTAAAGATTGCAGTAAAGGTTACGGGATCATCACTGGTGGTGGTGCCATCGACAGGCGTAATGAATACAGATGGGTTTGTCCTGTCCACTGTCAGTGTAATAGCACTTGCGGTGTTACCACCCTCTACGGCATTGTCAGGTATTGTTACTGTTAGCTCACCATCTGTGGCGATTCCATGTGTTACTGTAAAGTCGTATTGGGTGCCACTGATTTCATCAAAGGCAGTTATCAGGCTATTAGATGCAGGGATTCCGTCAATTGCTACAAGGATATCAGATTGCACAAATCCTGTGACATCTTCGTCAAATGTTGCAGTAAATTCGATGGCCTCAGAGTTGGTAGGATCAGCAACAGTTGTGTCCAGTGATACTGATGGGACAGTAGTATCTATTGTGACGGTAACTGGGGCAGATGCGGTGTTGGGGTTATTTGCAAGGTCTGCTGCCACGCCTGCTGCAATTGACACAATCACTGTTCCGTCTGTGGATATGCCTGCAACGTTAAAGGTGTATGTGCGGGCATCAGCTGTTACAAAGTCGGATGCTGTAAGGATGCCGTCGTTGGCAGTGCCCGTTACTGTAATGTCACCTAGTTCAAAGTTCCTAACATCTTCGCTAAATTCTACTGTAAACGGTACCGTATCAAGTCCGGTACTGCTGCCTGTAGATGAGATGACAGAGACGGTTGGAACAAGAGTGTCTATTATGACGGTAACTAAATTAGATGCGGTGTTGGGGTTGCCTGCTGAGTCTGTTATCGCACCAGCACCTATTGATACATTTATGGTTCCGTCTGAGGAGCCGCGAGTAACATCAAAGGTGTAGACACTGCCTGTTCCAAGAAGGTTGGATGCTGCGGGGTTGCCGTCGTTTGCGGTGCCCGTTACTGTAATGTCGCCTAGTTCAAAGTCAACGTTCTTGTTGAATGTTGCCGTAAATGGTATTGTAGCAAGATTGGTGTTATCACCTACAGTTGTAGATACAGAGACAGTCAGAGGAATGGTGTCTACTGTGACGGTAACTGGACTGATGGATGCCTCGTTGGGGTTGCCTGCAAGGTCTGTTGTCACATCTGCACCTATTGATGCAATTATTGTTCCGTCTGTGGATATGCCTACAACGTCAAAGGTGTATGTGCGGGCATTAACTGTCTGAACATTGGTTGCTGCAAGTGTGCCGCCGTTGGCAGTGCCCGTTACTGTAATGTTATCAGAGATAATTTCTTCAACATCCTCGCTAAAGGTTGCAGTAAATGTTACCGTATCAGAGTTAGTATTCTCACCTGCATTTGAAGTCACAGAGACAGTTGGGGCAATGGTGTCTATTATGACGGTAACTAAATTAGATGTGGTGTTGGGGTTGCCTGCTGAGTCTGTTAGCGCACCAGCACCTATTGATACATTTATGGTTCCGTCTGAGGAGCCGCGAGCAACATCAAAGGTGTAGACACTGCCTGTTCCAAGAAGGTTGGATGCTGCGGGGTTGCCGTCGTTTGCGGTGCCCGTTACTGTAATGTCGCCTAGTTCAAAGTTTTGGACATCCTCATTAAAGGTTGCAGTAAATGTTACTGGGTCATCACCGGTGGCGGTACCATCTGCAGGTGTGATGGTTACAGATGGCCCTATTCGGTCCACTGTAAGTGTATGAGTACTTGCTGTGTTACCACCCTCTACGGCATTGTCAGGTATTGTTACTGTTAGCTCACCATCTGTGGTGATGCCGTGTGTTACTGTAAAGTCGTATTGGGTGCCACTGATTTCATCAAAGGCAGTTATCAGGCTATTAGATGCAGGGATTCCGTCAATTGCTACAAGGATATCAGATTGCACAAATCCTGTGACATCTTCGCTAAAGGTTGCAGTAAATTCGATGGCCTCAGAGTTGGTAGGATCAGCAACAGTTGTGTCCAGTGATACTGATGGGACAGTAGTATCTATTGTGACGGTAACTGGAGCAGATGCGGTGTTGGGGTTATTTGCAAGGTCTGCTGCCACGCCTGCTGCAATTGACACAATCACTGTTCCGTCAGAAGATATGCCTGCAACGTTAAAGGTGTATGTGCGGGCATCAGCTGTTACAAAGTCGGATGCTGCAAGGATGCCGTCGTTGGCAGTACCTGTTACTGTAATATCAGTTAGGACAAACTCTTCAACATCCTCGCTAAATGTTACTCTAAACGGTACCGTATCAAGTCCGGTACTGCTGCCTGTAGATGAGATGACAGAGACGGTTGGAACAAGAGTGTCTATTATGACGGTAACTAAATTAGATGTGGTGTTGGGGTTGCCTGCTGAGTCTGTTAGCGCACCAGCACCTATTGATACATTTATGGTTCCGTCTGAGGAGCCGCGAGCAACATCAAAGGTGTAGACACTGCCTGTTCCAAGAAGGTTGGATGCTGCGGGGTTGCCGTCGTTTGCGGTGCCCGTTACTGTAATGTCGCCTAGTTCAAAGTCAACGTTCTTGTTGAATGTTGCCGTAAATGGTATTGTAGCAAGGTTGGTGTTATCACCTACAGTTGTAGATACAGAGACAGTCAGAGGAATGGTGTCTATGGTGACGGTAACTGGAGCAGATGCCTCATTGAGATTGCCTGCAAGGTCTGTTAGTGCACCAGTACCTATGGACATGGTTACGGTTCCGTCTGAGGAGCCGCGAGTAACATCAAAGGTGTATGTGTGGGCATTAACTGCCTGCAAGTTGTCTGCTGCTGGAGCACCGCCGTTGGCAGTGCCAGTTACTGTAATGTCACCTAGTTCAAAGTTCTGGACATCCTCACTAAATGTTGCCGTAAACGTTACGGGGTCATCGCCAGTGGTGGTACCATCGGCAGGTGTGATGGTTACAGAGGGGTTTATTCTGTCCACGGTGAGTGTAGAGGTAGTACTTGCTGTGTTGTCCTCTACGACAGCATTGGCAGGTATGGTTACTGTTAGCTGTCCTTCTGCGGCGATGCCGTGTGTTACTGTAAAGGTATAGTCAGCACCGCTTCCAGCAAATTCAGTTATCAGGCTGCCAGGTGTGGCTGGGTTTCCGTCAATTGTCACGACAATGTCATCTGCGATAAATCCTGTGACGTCACTGCCAAATGTTGCCGTAAATTGTATGGTCTCAGAGTTGGTAGGATCAGTTACATCTGTATCTAGGGATACTGTTGCAGCATCCAGATAGTTTATTGTAAGATCTGCAGTTGTATGCCTGTTTCCATCAGAGAAGGTTGCCTGTACTGTGCACGTTGATGCACCAGCAAAAGCATTGATAGGCTCAAAGTCAAACTGTCCGTTTGACAGGATGGTAGAGACAAAGTCCGTACAGTCACTAGATGTGGGATCAGAGACTAGTGTCAGTGTCTGGGTATCTGTGTAATAATTGTTAATGTCAAGTGTAACCTTTCGGGGCTGGCTTGATAGGACATCAACTGTCAGAGGTGTTGCAGTACGTACGGGTGCGGCATCCAATACCACAGATATGCTGACAGTGTAGGCAGCACCAGTGCTGGCACCAGTGCCATCAGAGATGTCAAAGGAGAGCGTACATGTCTCAGCAGTTGAGGATACAAACCTGAACGTATCAGAGCCAGTTGGTGGTGGCTGTTGCTGCGTCAGGGTTCCAGCACAGCCATCTTCGGGATTGATATACGATAGCGTATCACCTTCGGGGTCTGTAAAGTGCCCATCAAGGGAGAATTCTTGGAATGACACTAGTACAGGATGCTCTAGGGTTATGACTGGCGCTACTGTAGGAACCGGCGGTAGCGTGTTGCTAATTATGGTGACGGTAACTGGGGCAGATGCTTCGTTGCGGTTGCCTGCATCATCTGTTGCCACATCTGCTGCAATGGATACAATTACTGTTCCGTCTGATGAGCCGCGAACAACATCAAAGGTGTATGTGCGGGCATCGATTGTTACAAAGTTGTCTGCTGCTGGAGCACTGCCGTTGGCAGTACCTGTTATCGTAACGTCACCTAGCTCAAAGTTCTGGACATTCTCGCTAAATTCTACTGTAAATGTTACTGGATCATCACCGGTGATGGTGCCATCTAGAGGCGTAATGGATACGGTTGGGTCAAAGGTGTCTACTGTGACGGTAACTGGGGCAGATGCGGTGTTGGAGTTGCCTGCATCATCTGTTGCCAAATCTGCTGCAATTGATGCAGTTACGGTTCCGTCAGAAGATATGCCTGCAACGTTAAAGGTGTATGTGCGGGCATCAACTGTCTCAAAGTCGGATGCTGCAAGGGTGCCGCCGTTGGCAGTACCAGTTATTGTAATGTCTTCTCGGATAAAGTCCTCAACTGCCTTGTTGAATGTTGCCGTAAACGGTATTGTAGCAAGATTGGTGTCCTCTCCTACAGTGGTAGATACAGAGACAGTCAGGGGAACGGTGTCTATGGTGACAGTAACTGGGGCAGATGCGGTGTTGGAGTTGCCTGCAATGTCTGTTGCCAAATCTGCCGCAATTGATGCAGTTACGGTTCCGTCAGAAGATATGCCTGCAACGTTAAAGGTGTATGTGCGGGCATCAACTGTCTCAAAGTCGGATGCTGCAAGGGTGCCGCCGTTGGCAGTACCAGTTATTGTAATGTCTTCTCGGATAAAGTCCTCAACTGCCTTGTTGAATGTTGCCGTAAACTGTATTGTAGCAAGATTGGTGTCCTCTCCTACAGTGGTAGATACAGAGACAGTCAGGGGAACGGTGTCTATGGTGACAGTAACTGGACTGGGGGATGCCCCGTTGCGGTTGCCTGCAACATCTGTTGCCACATCTGCTGCAATTGACACAATTATGGTTCCGTCAGAGGATCCGCGCACTACATCAAAGGTGTAGACACTACCTGTTCCAAGAAGGTTGGATGCCACGGGGTTGCCGTTGTTGGCAGTACCTGTTACTGTAATATCTCTCAGATCAAAGTCCTCAACGTCCTTGTTGAATGTTGCCGTAAACGGTATTGTGTCGACGTTAGTTAGACTGTCTGCTGTTGTAGACACAGAGACAGTCAGTGGAACGGTGTCTATGGTGACGGTAACTGGGGCAGATGCAATGTTGGAGTTGCCTGCGGAATCTGTTGTTACACCTGCTGCAATTGATGCAGTTACGGTTCCGACAGAAGATATGCCTGCAACGTTAAAGGTGTATGTGCGGGCATCAACTGTCTCAAAATCGGATGCTGCAAGGGTGCCGCCGTTGGCAGTACCAGTTATTGTAATGTCACTCAGCTCAAAATCCTCAACTGCCTTGTTGAATGTTGCCGTAAACGGTATTGTAGCAAGATTGGTATCCTCGCCTACAGTAGTAGATACAGAGACAGTCAGGGGAACGGTGTCTATGGTGACAGTAACTGGGGCAGATACGGTGTTGGAGTTGCCTGCGGAATCTGTTGTTACACCTGCTGCAATTGATGCAGTTACGGTTCCGTCAGAAGATATGCCTGCAACGTTAAAGGTGTATGTGCGGGCATCAACTGTCTCAAAGTCGGATGCTGCAAGGGTGCCGCCGTTGGCAGTACCAGTTATTGTAATGTCACTCAGCTCAAAATCCTCAACGTCCTTGTTGAATGTTGCCGTAAACGGTATTGTAGCAAGATTGGTGTCCTCGCCTACAGTGGTAGATACAGAGACAGTCAGGGGAACGGTGTCTATGGTGACAGTAACTGGACTGAGGGATGCCCCGTTGCGGTTGCCTGCAACATCTGTTGCCACATCTGCTGCAATTGACACAATTATGGTTCCGTCAGAGGATCCGCGCACTACATCAAAGGTGTAGACACTACCTGTTCCAAGAAGGTTGGATGCCATGGGGTTGCCGTTGTTGGCAGTACCTGCTACTGTAATATCTCTCAGATCAAAATCCTCAACGTCCTTGTTGAATGTTGCCGTAAACGGTATTGTGTCGACGTTAGTTAGACTGTCTGCTGTTGTAGCTACAGAGACAGTCAGGGGAACGGTGTCTATGGTGACGGTAACTGGGGCAGATGCGGTGTTGGAGTTGCCTGCAGAATCTGTTGTTACACCTGCGGCAATTGATGCAGTTACGGTTCCGTCAGAAGATATGCCTGCAACGTTAAAGGTGTATGTGCGGGCATCAACTGTCTCAAAGTCGGATGCTGCAAGGGTGCCGCCGTTGGCAGTACCAGTTATTGTAATGTCACTCAGCTCAAAATCCTCAACGTCCTTGTTGAATGTTGCCGTAAACGGTATTGTAGCAAGATTGGTATCCTCGCCTACCGTGGTAGATACAGAGACAGTCAGGGGAACGGTGTCTATGGTGACAGTAACTGGGGCAGATGCGGTGTTGGAGTTGCCTGCAATGTCTGTTGCCAAATCTGCTGCAATTGATGCAGTTACGGTTCCGTCAGAAGATATGCCTGCAACGTTAAAGGTGTATGTGCGGGCATCAACTGTCTCAAAGTCGGATGCTGCAAGGGTGCCGCCGTTGGCAGTACCAGTTATTGTAAGGTCTTCTCGGATAAAGTCCTCAACGTCCTTGTTGAATGTTGCCGTAAACGGTATTGTAGCAAGATTGGTGTACTCACCTACCGTGGTAGATACAGAGACAGTCAGGGGAACGGTGTCTATGGTGACGGTAACTGGACTGAGGGATGCCCCGTTGCGGTTGCCTGCAACATCTGTTGCCACATCTGCTGCAATTGACACAAGTATGGTTCCGTCAGAGGATCCACGTACAACATCAAAGGTGTAGACACTACCTGTTCCAAGAAGGTTGGATGCCACGGGGTTGCCGTTGTTGGCAGTACCTGCTACTGTAATATCTCTCAGATCAAAGTCCTCAACGTCCTTGTTGAATGTTGCCGTAAACGGTAATGTAGCAAGATTGGTGTCCTCGCCTACAGTGGTAGATACAGAAACAGTTAGGGGAACGGTGTCTATGGTGACGGTAACTGGGGCAGATGCGGTGTTGGAGTTGCCTGCGGAATCTGTTGTTACACCTGCTGCAATTGATGCAGTTACGGTTCCGTCAGAAGATATGCCTGCAACGTTAAAGGTGTATGTGCGGGCATCAACTGTCTCAAAGTCGGATGCTGCAAGGGTGCCGCCGTTGGCAGTACCAGTTATTGTAAGGTCTTCTCGGATAAAGTCCTCAACGTCCTTGTTGAATGTTGCCGTAAACGGTATTGTAGCAAGATTGGTGTCCTCGCCTACAGTGGTAGATACAGAGACAGTCAGGGGAACGGTGTCTATGGTGACAGTAACTGGACTGGGGGATGCCCCGTTGCGGTTGCCTGCAACATCTGTTGCCACATCTGCTGTAATTGACACAAGTATGGTTCCGTCAGAGGATCCACGTACAACATCAAAGGTGTAGACACTACCTGTTCCAAGAAGGTTGGATGCCACGGGGTTGCCGTTGTTGGCAGTACCTGCTACTGTAATATCTCTCAGATCAAAGTCCTCAACGTCCTTGTTGAATGTTGCCGTAAACGGTATTGTGTCGACGTTAGTTAGACTGTCTGCTGTTGTAGATACAGAGACAGTCAGGGGAACGGTGTCTATGGTGACAGTAACTGGGGCAGATGCGATGTTGGAGTTGCCTGCATCATCTGTTGCCAAATCTGCTGCAATTGACACAATTATGGTTCCGTCAGAGGATCCACGTACAACATCAAAGGTGTAGACACTACCTGTTCCAAGAAGGTTGGATGCCACGGGGTTGCCGTTGTTGGCAGTACCTGCTACTGTAATATCTCTCAGATCAAAATCCTCAACGTCCTTGTTGAATGTTGCCGTAAACGGTATTGTAGCAAGATTGGTGTCCTCGCCTACAGTGGTAGATACAGAGACAGTCAGGGGAACGGTGTCTATGGTGACAGTAACTGGGGCAGATGCGGTGTTGGAGTTGCCTGCAATGTCTGTTGCCAAATCTGCTGCAATTGATGCAGTTACGGTTCCGTCAGAAGATATGCCTGCAACGTTAAAGGTGTATGTGCGGGCATCAACTGTCTCAAAGTCAGATGCTGCAAGGGTGCCGTTGTTGGCAGTACCAGTTATTGTAATGTCTTCTCGGATAAAGTCCTCAACGTCCTTGTTGAATGTTGCCGTAAACGGTATTGTAGCAAGATTGGTGTCCTCGCCTACAGTGGTAGATACAGAGACAGTTAGGGGAACGGTGTCTATGGTGACAGTAACTGGACTGGGGGATGCCCCGTTGCGGTTGCCTGCAACATCTGTTGCCACATCTGCTGCAATTGACACAATTATGGTTCCGTCAGAGGATCCGCGCACTACATCAAAGGTGTAGACACTACCTGTTCCAAGAAGGTTGGATGCCACGGGGTTGCCGTTGTTGGCAGTACCTGCTACTGTAATATCTCTCAGATCAAAGTCCTCAACGTCCTTGTTGAATGTTGCCGTAAACGGTATTGTAGCAAGATTGGTATCCTCGCCTATAGTGGTAGATACAGAGACAGTCAGGGGAACGGTGTCTATGGTGACAGTAACTGGGGCAGATGCGGTGTTGGAGTTGCCTGCAATGTCTGTTGCCAAATCTGCTGCAATTGATGCAGTTACGGTTCCGTCAGAAGATATGCCTGCAACGTTAAAGGTGTATGTGCGGGCATCAACTGTCTCAAAGTCAGATGCTGCAAGGATGCCGCCGTTGGCAGTACCAGTTACTGTAATGTCTTCTCGGATAAAGTCCTCAACGTCCTTGTTGAATGTTGCCGTAAACGGTATTGTAGCAAGATTGGTGTCCTCGCCTACCGTGGTAGACACAGAGACTGTTAGGGGAACGGTGTCTATGGTGACGGTAACTGGACTGGGGGATGCCCCGTTGCGGTTGCCTGCAACATCTGTTGCCACATCTGCTGCAATTGACACAATTATGGTTCCGTCAGAGGATCCGCGCACTACATCAAAGGTGTAGACACTACCTGTTCCAAGAAGGTTGGATGCCATGGGGTTGCCGTTGTTGGCAGTACCTGCTACTGTAATATCTCTCAGATCAAAGTCCTCAACGTCCTTGTTGAATGTTGCCGTAAACGGTATTGTAGCAAGATTGGTGTCCTCGCCTACAGTGGTAGATACAGAGACAGTTAGGGGAACGGTGTCTATGGTGACGGTAACTGGGGCAGATGCGGTGTTGGAGTTGCCTGCTGAGTCTGTTGCCAAATCTGCTGCAATTGATGCAGTTACGGTTCCGTCAGAAGATATGCCTGCAACGTTAAAGGTGTATGTGCGGGCATCAACTGTCTCAAAGTCAGATGCTGCAAGGGTGCCGTTGTTGGCAGTACCAGTTATTGTAACGTCTTCTCGGATAAAGTCCTCAACGTCCTTGTTGAATGTTGCCGTAAACGGTATTGTAGCAAGATTGGTGTCCTCGCCTACAGTGGTAGATACAGAGACAGTTAGGGGAACGGTGTCTATGGTGACAGTAACTGGACTGGGGGATGCCCCGTTGCGGTTGCCTGCAACATCTGTTGCCACATCTGCTGCAATTGACACAATTATGGTTCCGTCAGAGGATCCGCGCACTACATCAAAGGTGTAGACACTACCTGTTCCAAGAAGGTTGGATGCCACGGGGTTGCCGTTGTTGGCAGTACCTGCTACTGTAATATCTCTCAGATCAAAGTCCTCAACGTCCTTGTTGAATGTTGCCGTAAACGGTATTGTAGCAAGATTGGTGTCCTCGCCTACAGTGGTAGATACAGAGACAGTTAGGGGAACGATATCTATGTTGACAGTAACTGGGGCAGATGCGGTGTTGGAGTTGCCTGCATCATCTGTTGCCAAATCTGCTGCAATTGATGCAGTTACGGTTCCGTCAGAAGATATGCCTGCAACGTTAAAGGTGTATGTGCGGGCATCAACTGTCTCAAAGTCAGATGCTGCAAGGGTGCCGTTGTTGGCAGTACCAGTTATTGTAATGTCACTCAGCTCAAAATCCTCAACTGCCTTGTTGAATGTTGCCGTAAACGGTATTGTAGCAAGATTGGTATCCTCGCCTACAGTGGTAGATACAGAGACAGTTAGGGGAACGGTGTCTATGGTGACAGTAACTGGACTGGGGGATGCCCCGTTGCGGTTGCCTGCAACATCTGTTGCCACATCTGCTGCAATTGACACAATTATGGTTCCGTCAGAGGATCCACGTACAACATCAAAGGTGTAGACACTACCTGTTCCAAGAAGGTTGGATGCCACGGGGTTGCCGTTGTTGGCAGTACCTGCTACTGTAATATCTCTCAGATCAAAATCCTCAACGTCCTTGTTGAATGTTGCCGTAAACGGTATTGTGTCGACGTTAGTTAGACTGTCTGCTGTTGTAGATACAGAGACAGTCAGGGGCACGGTGTCTATGGTGACAGTATCTGGAGCAGACGCCTCGTTGAGATTGCCTGCAGAATCTGCTGCCACTTCAGCATCTATTGATATAATTACGGTTCCGTCTGTGCTGCCGCGAGCAACATCAAAGGTGTATGTGCGGGCATTAACTGTCTGGAAGTTGGCTGCTGCCGGAGCACCGCCGTTTGCAGTACCCGTTACTGTAATGTCAGCTAGGACAAACTCCCCAACGTCCTCGCTAAATGTTACAGTAAATGGTACCGTATCAAGTCCGGTGTTGTCGCCTTCAGACGAACTGACAGAGACAGTTGGGGCAAGAGTGTCTATTGTGACGGTAACTGGGTCAGACGCCTCGTTGAGATTGCCTAAAAGGTCTGTTGTTACGTCTGCTGCTATTGATACGGTTACGGTTCCGTCTGTGCTGCCGCGAGCAACATCAAAGGTGTAGACATCGCCTGTTCCATCAAGGTTGGATGCTACAGGAGTACCGCCGTTGGCAGTACCCGTTACTGTAATGTCAGCTAGGACAAACTCCCCAACGTCCTCGCTAAATGTTACAGTAAATGGTACTGTGTCGGTGTTAACAGGGGAGGTTAACGTAGTTGTGATAGTTGAAGTTGGGCGTATGAGGTCTATTGGAATAAATGTTTCAGTAGATCTTGTATTACCGTTGCCTGCCGCATCAGATATCACATTTGCGGGTATGGAAACATTCAGAATACCCGTAGTCTCGGCGTGTGTGATATCAAATGTATAAGTCAGGCCCGATCCTCTAATGTTGGATGGCGTTAATCCATCAAATGGTGGCAAGCCATCTAACGTAAATTCAGATTCGGAGAATCCTGGGACAGCCTCGCTAAATTCTACTGTCAATGTTGCTGTATCAGAGGTGATGCCAGGTGGACCTAAGAGTAGCGGGCGTGGTCTCTCAGTATCTATCTCAATTGTAACTGAATTAGATGCAGTGTTGAGGTTGCCTGCAAGGTCTGCTGCTACGTCTGCGGCTATGGATGCAGTTACTGTTCCGTCTGTGGTGCCGCGAGCAACATCAAAGGTGTATGTGCGGGCATTAACTGTCTGGAAGTTAGCTGCTGTCGGAGTACCGCCGTTGGCAGTACCCGTTACTGTAATGTCACTCAGCTCAAAATCCTCAACTGCCTTGTTGAATGTTGCCGTAAACGGTATTGTAACAAGATTGGTGTCCTCGCCTACAGTAGTAGATACAGAGACAGTTAGGGGAACGGTGTCTATGGTGACAGTAACTGGACTGGGGGATGCCCCGTTGCGGTTGCCTGCAACATCTGTTGCCACATCTGCTGCAATTGACACAATTATGGTTCCGTCAGAGGATCCACGTACAACATCAAAGGTGTAGACACTACCTGTTCCAAGAAGGTTGGATGCCACGGGGTTGCCGTTGTTGGCAGTACCTGCTACTGTAATATCTCTCAGATCAAAATCCTCAACGTCCTTGTTGAATGTTGCCGTAAACGGTATTGTGTCGACGTTAGTTAGACTGTCTGCTGTTGTAGATACAGAGACAGTTAGGGGAACGGTGTCTATGGTGACGGTAACTGGGGCAGATGCGATGTTGGAGTTGCCTGCGGAATCTGTTGCCAAATCTGCTGCAATTGATGCAGTTACGGTTCCGTCAGAAGATATGCCTGCAACGTTAAAGGTGTATGTGCGGGCATCAACTGTCTCAAAGTCAGATGCTGCAAGGATGCCGCCGTTGGCAGAGCCAGTTACTGTAATGTCTTCTCGGATAAAATCCTCAACATCCTTGTTGAATGTTGCCGTAAACGGTATTGTAGCAAGATTGGTGTCCTCTCCTACAGTAGTAGATACAGAGACAGTTAGGGGAACGGTGTCTATGGTGACGGTAACTGGGGCAGATGCGGTGTTGGGATTGCCTGCTGAGTCTGTTGCCACATCTGCTGCAATGGATACAATTACGGTTCCGTCAGAAGATATCCCTGCAACGTTAAAGGTGTATGTGCGGGCATCAACTGTCTCAAAATTGGATGCTGCAAGGATGCCGCCGTTGGCAGAGCCTGCTACTGTAATGTCTTCTCGGATAAAACCCTCAACATCCTTGTTGAATGTTACCGTAAACGGTATTGTGTCGACGTTAGTTAGACTGTCTGCTGTTGTAGCTACAGAGACTGTCAGGGGAATGGGGTCTATGGTGACGGTAACTGGGGCAGATGCGGTGTTGGAGTTGCCTGCATCATCTGTTGCCACATCTGCTGCAATGGATACAATTACGGTTCCGTCAGAAGATATCCCTGCAACGTTAAAGGTGTATGTGCGGGCATCAACTGTCTCAAAATTGGATGCTGCAAGGATGCCGCCGTTGGCAGTACCAGTTACTGTAATGTCTTCTCGGATAAAACCCTCAACATCCTTGTTGAATGTTACCGTAAACGGTATTGTGTCGACGTTAGTTAGACTGTCTGCTGTTGTAGCTACAGAGACTGTCAGGGGAACGGTGTCTATGGTGATAGTAATTGGACCACCAGAATTAGTCGATAAATTTTTGCCGTCTGGATCAGTTGATACAAATGATGGTATAAATACCGTTATTGTTCCATCTGAGGAACCGCGTGCAACATCAAAGGTGTATGTACGTGCATCAATGGTCTTAAGATCGATTGGCTCAGGCTTGTTGTCGTTGGCAGTACCAGATACGACAATATTTTCCAATTCAAACCCAAAGACGTCTTGGTCGTATGTTACGATAAACGGTACAATCTCAAGGTTGGTGGGATCGTCAACAGTCGTGATAGTTGGGGTCGCAGTCTCTTGAGCAAACGCAGGAGATGCAGACGATATTAAAAATAACCCCCCCCCATGATAAACAAAAAAACTATAATCAGATACTTTTCCATATGTACATAAATAACCAGTCAGTAATAAACTAAATACAAGTGTGGCACTTGTCACGGATCTCTCATGTCTGTATATCTAGAGGATTACAATCTGAATCAAGATTTGTACAAGAGAGAGATCTACATCAGGCGCCCTAATTTCAACATGGTACGGTACAGACAATATCTCATTTAATGTTGGAATGAATTCATCTGCAATTTCCTGAGTCTCAAAACCAACAAGCAAAGCACCTGCTTGCATATCAGTCCCAAGGGAATGATATGGTATATTAGAATCCCTTACAATTTGTTGTTGTGCTTTTAGCAAGTTCTTTTCTTCAGGTGTGGTTGCATATATCTTTGGGGACTCTGCGTTTATCTTTCCAGACTCTGCAGAAATCTCCCCTAGTCGTTGAGAAATATTCTCTAGTTTGAGACCGTCATCATCTACCATTGATGATTTTTCACCAGATGCTTGATGCTTGTTATTTAGAGATTGTTCGTCGGATTCCAAAGTCAATTTTTCTAAGAGCGGATTTTTTACTTTGAATTTGGCGTCTTTCTCATATTGGGATTCGAGGGGTTTTTTGTATCTGCATTTCCGTGTATGGTTCTTGGAATTGTACAAACTGCATGCCACCAAATGTCAGTATCATTGCTGCAATCAAACCAGCAGACAGCAGTGTTTTTACGTTGCTTGCAGTCATTAAAACTGCATTTACAAGACTAGTTTAAAAGAATCGTGTAACTTTGTCAAGTCACAAGTTAAAGAATAGATGATAATGGTTTTCCCAATCCATGGTTTTACATATCAAACATACCTCAACAGAACTGACAACGTACGTTACGTACATGGCATCTAATCCTATCACCATCTCATTTATCACTAAGAAATATCATAATCTCTCCCTGCTTTTGCAAACCATGGAGTGGGTTCTGGTGCATGGATACACAATGATGTTGATTATCGTTGCCTGGATTCATTAGATGATCTAAATACAGAGTCTAGTGTAAACCCGTGTGAGGATTTTGCAACTGCAGTGAGTGTATGGAATAGCATACCATCATCTAATCTAGTATTTGATGAGGTCTCTTCAGGCGAAGACATGACAGTTGGGGCTGATGACCTGCCATCAAATATGTGGGCTCGTAATGTCCTAAAAATTAGCGGTCCAGCTATTGTTGATTCAGACATCATGTTTAACACTGATCACAGCTGGGGCGATCGTGTATCAGTTGATTGGTGGAAATGGTGGGTAAAAGACTATCAATCCACCGCCATTCATGAGGCTGGTCATTCAATCAGATTAACTCATGATGACACCTCAGAATTGATGAGAGATGGACATGGCATGCACGCCAACTGCTGCAATCCTTATGATACGTTTTAGTGAGCTTGACAATGTCTTGCTCTTTTTTGCTTTACTTGCCATAGTTTCAGGCAAAATCAATATGCCAAGCTTGACAGTATAATACTTTACGTCGTGGCTTTTTGTGTTTTTCCAATTTTGTTTACTTTGACAACGCCGGCCCGAATCATTTTATTTAGATGATGAATTATCAAAGATAGTCTAAGGTCAGTTTCTTGTGCAATATCATTTGCAGATATTTCTTGTTTGGCAACTAGAATCAGTATTTTCCTACTTGACTCACTGCTTAGTATTTGTCCCAAATATTTTAGTTTGAGATCATCATTTGAGAATATCTCAACTTTATCATCAATGGCATCATCATCATCCAATTATTAACAATATTCATAATCACAAATAAATAATTTTTAAGCAGATATCAAAATACATGCATAATGAAACTACTATGATTGCAGGGCGTTAGGATTACCAATTCTGTCAGATTACGGGATAAGAATATCCTCTAAAGGCATTTGATGTACACTAGACTATGCATGCTGAAAAGGAATATCCAATACTGCCTGAATACAGATACAATTCTAGCAAAGTCAGATGTTAAAAAAATTACAAGAACCTAAACACGATAGGACAATTGACAACTATACCGGTACTGCCAAATTCCCCACCGTCAGGGCCTGTAATGTGTCCCTGTTCAACTAGACCCAGTATTTGAAACTCTTCGGAGACTCTAGCATCATAATGTTTCTCCAATGCCTCATCAGTCCAAAAACCCAAGTTTACATCCCATAATGGAGAGTAATCAGTAGCTATAGTTGGTATGCCGCCAAGTACATTTAATGGAGAGCGTCCATCAATAATTGCGCTGTTTAATCCCTGTCTTTGTGGATTCTCTTTGCCTGTAGGACCATTGGCAATAACAAAGATTCTCTCAACAGCAGAAAATGCAGAGTCGTCCCTTCCTACATCAATGTCATTTAATGCAGGTGCAAATGTGGATTCTTCTAGAGTTGCTGCCAATTCATGATTGCTATCTGTACTAATGTACAAGACAGGCCTTGCAAATGAAAACCCTGGTGTTAACTTTATGGTTACAGTTCCTTCATCAGGACAGATACTAGTTACCTTGTCATGTACCTTTGTATAATCAGGTGCTATTCCACACGCTGCAATATCATCGCCGGTTGCAATGATTGGTGCATTGTAAATGTGCCGTCCTGCATTTGTAATTAATACCAATGGCGTATAGTGCTCATCGCCTACGGAGCCTGGCTGAAATGATTCTGGTGGAAATGAATCACCTGTCACAATTCTTTCTGGTGCAAAGTCAACCATTCCCCTAGTAAAGACCAGTTCTGCATTACTGTGTAGCTTGGCATACCTTACTGCTTTGTCAATTTCGGCATAGGATAGTTTTGAAGAATGGTTGATTCCCAAGGCTTCTGCATTTCCCTTGTCAGTTGTATCAGTTAGGATATACCATACAGTATGAAAATCATCCGGACCATCTCTGACTTTACCTTTGTATAGAGGCAAAGTAATTGTGCCCTCATCTAAATCAATTTGACCAGATTTTAGTAATTGGTACGGACCAATTAGCTCCTTTTGTACATCAGAGGGAGCAGGTCCAAAATATGTCAAGGGAATGTCAGCACCAATTGATGGAGGAGCTGGTGCTACATCGTCATCATCGGCGTTATTTAGTTGATCTGCAAATGCAATTGGAACCAAAATAGCTAGAGAGATAATTCCAAGTAAAGCAAGTTTCATTATATTATGTCTGAAATAAACTAGTTTATAAACATTATATCAGTTCGGTTCTGTTGGCATTATAAGTGATATTGCTCGTGTCAACGTCTTACTAGATGTCCAAAGATGGGATGATACAGGGGTGTGGGGGAGTTCATGGACTTTTACAATGAGGATAGGCTGCATTTTTCTCTGGACATGGGGAACTGCCAGGTGGGTGATTCCAACTGATATCAACAGGATGTTCTTGCGATTCAATGAATCCACATGTCACAAATCTGTAATCAGAACCAATACAAGCATCGTATGTACCAGTAAATTCAAAGTCATTATACTGGGAAGCATATGCGTATTGTATTCCAAAAGATTGTCTTGATACTTGATCATAGGTGTATTCTTTTTCAGTACCAGTGAGATTTGCAATGTAGACTCTATCTCCAGCTAATTCAACTGCTTTGGAATTAATCTCTTTGAACTGCTCTTGTAATTCTTTTTGTTTTTCCATATTGCCATCCTTGATAGCTTTTTGCATTAATTCATCAAGTTCAATTGCTTTGTTGAAATTATCTATACCATCAATTCTTCTTTGGATTTCTTCTTGCTTTACTGGATTGTCTTCTTTTTTCAACTCATCCTTTAACACAAATTCCTTTTGCTCTAATTCTGTCTTGATGTATAGTCTGTCATCGAGTTGATCCCATGCAAAAATTGTTGTTGGTATCAATGCTGCCACTATTAGCAGTGACAATATCAGTGTTTTAGTCATTGCACGTTAATCATTGCTGCTGCTGCTGGAATCAGCAAGATTGCCGTCAGAAATGGAATTGCATATTTTATTTTGTTATTCATGTTATTACCAACCTCTATGTGCTTTCGTTATTTAAGCAATTTTATTGAGTTACGGCATGCTTCTTTTTCAGCCAATTTATGATGCATGCCAAATTTTTTTTATTATCAATAAACATTATTTCTGCAGTTTCAAGCCCTTTAAGAAATTCCTAATGTTGGCAATCAGTAGCGTCAGTGCAAAGAATGTAATTATAAATTTGGCCTATAGCGAGAAAGATGTTGTCTAAACAGGCCAAAAAAATATCAAAGATGAATTAGATAATTTAAGAAAATCATCTCTGAGAATTTACCGTTAAATTTCAGTAATTAATTCATCAGAATTTGTCAAACCCGGATTGAACTGTCCTATGAAATGTCTAGAGTTTGGAACAGGGTATTCCAATGATTCAAGTTAAAAAGTCCTTGTGGAAGTGAATGATGGTTTAATTGGTTCAGCAGTCTTCTAAACATGGGCATCACTTCTTAGAAGAAACAAAAGGAGCAAGAGAATTGCAGGGAATAAAATAATGTACTTGAAGGGAGTCTTCTTTATCACATAAAGAGGAATGCCGATAATTCCGATAATTACTCCAGCATATATTATCTCAAAGGGAACCATCTGACCGAGGACATAAATTTTGTTAGATGTAAGCAAAAGCAGGACAAACATTACCAGACCCATTCCAGTTATTGTCAAAGCCTTTGGAGCGATTTTCTGTTTGTTTATGGCAGGTTTCATATCCATAATAAAAAAAAGATTTTGTATTATTTAACATGAATTATTTTGGTTGAGTGCTTTGAGCATTTGTTAGGAGATGAATCTGAATAAATCAATAATGGTCTATTACCTGCTGATTCAGATCAAAGAATCCCTAAAAAATCAAGGATTTGATGCAGAGTTTAGTTGAACTAGGAATGTGATGCAACAAACAGAATGTTATAGAAGGTCCAATTTTTACAAAATGTCATTTGAGAAATCCAATCCAATTAGCAGACAGGACTGCACATGGTTCATAAACACCATGAGACGATGATGAGCCTGTTTTTTTTCACACCGCACAAGCTGCAAAAAAGATATCCGTCTTTGTGTACGACCCATAATGCAGAGCAGGGTTTTTCATATTTTGTAAAAAATATTTTTGGCTTTAAAAAAAATATTGGTTAGTTGCAAAGTTGTATTTTTTCTAATATTACAAACAAGTCTGATATTATTTTTGAGTGCTATGGGCTCTATCTTAGAAGAACCCGCATCGAGTTTGTGCAAATAGCAATTCGTTTGCCTTTCTGGACATAGTGTAGAAATCTTTATCAGCTTTATGTGTGATTTTTTTCTGAATATGAGACAAAAGAGGAATGATATTTTTACAATATTTTCGTCGTTTGTTTTATTGTTTCAGGCAGGTGTCTGCAAATGGTAAATTACATACGACTGCAAAAGGTCATAGCAAACTCCAAGGCGCACAAGATATCATACATTACAAGCAACAATCGGTTTGATTTTCCTGTAGTACACCTGATTTATACGCCAAACTCAGACAGTAAACCAGTCTACATTGGAGAGACCAACTCGTTTTACAGCAGAATGCAGGAGCATCTTATGGGAATTGGATTATACAACATTCACAACAAGATTAAGAGGCGCTCAAAACTTCCCCAAAAAATTGAAAGCTATATGGTAAGATACATCAGAATTGACGATACAAGGGAGAGACGCTTTTCTGAATGTGTTCTGCTTGGAGTATATGAGCCTCAGCTGAACTTTGTAAGATAGAGCAGTTAGATTTTAAGTCTTGCCGCAATGTTTGCATTAAACATCCCTCCAGAGCATTCCAAATTGGAGATGATTTGAAGGGTTTTGATTGTTTTGAATCAAAAAGATCTTTAAAATGAAACAATTGACGGGTTTTCTTTATGATGCAGACGTTGGTTTACTTGCATGCCCAAAGATGTCTTGTCTAACAAAGCAAGTTCAGTGTGTCATCTTAGAATCAAATTTCCAATCATAAACAACAAAAGATTGCTTTGATTTCACTTGAGGAATTTCAAGACAGGCTGAATTGTTGATTTTGTTTGGCAAGTGTATCTCAGATACAAAATTTTGAAACTAAGGAGCTGTTCCTAGTTACAAATAAGGAATCACAAACAAAGGATCCCTTAAAGGAAATAAAAATAGTCGTGTAATATATGATCGTCGTGCATGACACAGCCTTGGCATAACACCAAGGCTGTGTATGTCTCTATGTAAGTGGCTGAACTGATGTGTTGGTCTATTAGTAAAGGCTGGCTCATCACTCGCCGAAGCTTGTGATCTACACCACCTTCCTATCAACGCAGTATTTTGCTGCCGACCTTCATCTTACGAAAGAATAACTTGTCTCGGGATAGGATTCGTGCTTAGATGCTTTCAGCACTTAGCCTAAACGGCTTAGCTGCCCGGCCTGCCTTATCAGACAACCGGTAAACCAGTGGCCACGCTGCTCTGTTCCTCTCGTACTCGGAGCAACTTCCCCTCAGTTATTCGCGCTTCCATCAGGCAGAGACCGACCTGTCTCACGACGGTCTAAACCCAGCTCATGTTCCCTTTTAATAGGCGAGCAGCCTCACCCTTGGCCCCTGCTGCAGGACCAGGATAGGAAAAGCCGACATCGAGGTACCAAACCGCGGGGTCGATAGGAGCTCTCGCCCGCGACGAGCCTGTTATCCCTGGGGTAATTTTTCTGTCACCTCCGGGCCCCAATAGTGGGCACACGAAGGATCGCTAAGCCAGACTTTCGTCTATGAATTCCGTGCGTTTGGAAATCCATTCAGTCGAGTTTTTGGCTTTGCCCTCTTCAACGGATTTCTGCCCCGTTTGAACTCAACTTTGGGCCCCTTTGATATCTTTTCAAAGGGGTGCCGCCCCAGCCGAACTGCCCACCTGCACATGTCTCCGGTCTTCACTGGATAAGTGGTACTGCAAAAAGAGTCTGGTGTTACATCGTTGCTTCCTAACACCCCGGAGAGTGTTAGGCATGGCTCCCAGATACCCTGTGCAATTCTTACTATACCACAAGCACAAGCTGCAGTAAAACTCCACGGGGTCTTCTCTCCCCGATGGAAGTTGATGGACTGTTCGTCCACCTTATGTGGCTTCACCGGGTTGTAGGCGGGGACAGTGGGGCTCTCGTTGTTCCATTCATGCGCGTCGGAACTTACCCGACAAGGCATTTGGCTACCTTAAGAGAGTCAGAGTTACTCCCGGCGTTAACCGGCCCTTAGCTCGGTTGAACCCAAGTTTTAGGTACCGGCACCGGCCAGGATTCAGCGACTATACAAATCCTTTCGGACTAGCAGTCGCCTGTGTTTTTATTAAACAGTCGAAACCCCCTTGTCATTGCAACCTGCGATCCCCATTCCTCATGAAGATTGCAGGCATCCCTTATACCTAAGCTACAGGACTAATTTGCCGAATTCCCTCGCCATACGGTATACCCGTAGCACCTTAGCTTTCTAAGCCAGCGCACCTGTGTCGGTTCTGGGTACGAACTTGCATCTTGCTAACTACACAATCTTTCATGGTCTCCTGGATTCAAGAAAACTTCGCTAACGCGAAGCCATTCCTACCTCGGATGAATTCTCGTCATTACGACACTCCTCCACCCTCAAATAGTTAGATACAACGATAGTTGTACAACCCCTATCCGGAAGCGAACCATATAGCTCAAACGCTTGATGCAAGGTACTAGAATATTAACTAGTTTCCCATTCGGTGTACTCTGTTGAGGTACATCTTAGGATCGACTACCTCCAGGCTGATAACGCATTGCCTGGAAACCCTTGCGCTTACGGTGGTATAGATTCTCACTATACTATGCTGTTACTGCCGCCAAGATCTGCAATAGAAACCGGTCCACAGGACGTCATCGCCCTGCTTCGACCCAATCACTACGCCAACCTACCACGAATCATCCACTGATGATTATCTAAAGTATCGGTACTTTGCTTTAGCCCCGTCCGTTTTTGAGGCATCCCCCCTCGGCAGGTAAGTTGTTACACACTTTTTAAAGGATAGCTGCTTCTGAGCTTACCTCCCTGCTGTCTTGGCGAGAACACGCTCTTTCGCTTGACACTTAGCAAAAATTTGGGGACCTTAACTTCAGTCTGGGTTAAACCCCTTTCGGTCATGAGCCTTACGCCACATGAACCCGTGTCCTTGCTTCTACGATGTGTATCCGTTCGGAGTTTGAATGAGAGGTGAGGGATTTCTCCCCCGCGCCTCTCTATCAGTGCTCTACCGGAAACACTATCTCCACAAAGCACGCCCTGCGAGACGCTTCGGTTGGAACTAGCGAGCGCCAGTCTAGATTGGTTTTTGACCCCTATTCCCAAGTCACAACAACGATTTGCACGTCAGAACGTCTTAAGACCTCCAGCGGGCTTTCGCCCGCCTTCATCTAGCTCAGGAATAGATCGACTGGCTTCTAGCCTAGCCGCCATGACTCTACGCACTTTCACACGCTTCTCCTCACTTCTTGCGAAGCTGCGAGAACTCGGTTTCCCTTTGCCTACACTTTGAAAGTTTAAGCTTGCCATGACAGTTAGCTCCTTGGCCCGTGTTTCGAGACGGAACGCGTGACACTGATGATTTGAACATCAAACCTTCAACTCTATTGCTAGAATCTCCAATCTGAAAAAATCACCTTTCATGCCACGCACGTCTGTAAGTAATAGGTTTCATGCACTTTTCGCCCCCCTTCCGGGGTACTTTTCAGCTTTCCCTCACGGTACTAGTCCACTATCGGTCTTGAGAAATATTTAGCCTCGGATGCTACTTTCACCCATATTCATTGCCCACTACCAAGGACAACTACTCGGGTATGAATAGGACTCTTTCCACTTCGCCTAAGGGGGTATCACCCTCTACGCCAGAACTTTTCAGATCATTTCAGCTGTGTTCCAAGATTCCATATTATCATACCAAAACACCACATCTCCAGAAGGATTCAGTTTGGGCTCTTTCCTTTTCGTTCGCCACTACTTGGGAAATCTCAATTGATTTCTTTTCCACGTGGTACTAAGATGCTTCAATTCCCACGGTTCGACTTCCAATACCATTGTACTGGAATGTGCCTAAGCACAAGATTCTCATTCGGACATCTCGGGATCATAGGATGCGTGCGCCTACCCCGAGCTTATCGCAGCTTGCCACGTCCTTCATCTCTCCTCAAGCCTAGCAATCCACCTATTACCGTCTTTACACCAGTATATTCAGCCACATATTACACGACTATGCACGACGATCATTGCAAGTTCCCTGGCAGGAACCCGCTACATCCTTCATACATCACTTTTGTGATGCATTGCATCGATGATTCAACATGAAGACTATGTACACCCGTACACTTTCCTTTTCTAAGGAGGTGATCCGACCGCAGGTTCCCCTACGGTCACCTTGTTACGACTTTTCCCTTGTCACGAACCCCAAGTTCGATAACGCCAATCAGACGTCACCTCGCTAAGAGCTCACTTCAATGAAACGACGGGCGGTGTGTGCAAGGAGCAGGGACGTATTCACCGCGCGATAATGACACGCAGTTACTAGGGATTCCATATTCGTGAGGGCGAGTTGCAGCCCTCAGTCATAACTGTGGTAACGTTTGAGGATTACCTCATCCTTTCGGATTTGAAACCCATTGTCGTTACCATTGCAGCCCGCGTGTGGCCCCAGAGTTTCGGGGCATACTGACCTGCCGTGGCCCCTTCCTTCCTCCGCATTAACTGCGGCGGTCCCGCTAATTCGCCCCACTACTCCTGAGAGTAATGGTGGCAACTAGAGGCAGGGATCTCGCTCGTTACCTGACTTAACAGGACATCTCACGGCACGAGCTGGCGACGGCCATGCACCACCTCTCAGCTTGTCTGGTAAAGTCTTCAGCTTGACCTTCATTCTGCTGTCTCTCCGGGTAAGATTTCTGGCGTTGACTCCAATTGAACCGCAGGCTTCACCCCTTGTGGTGCTCCCCCGCCAATTCCTTTAAGTTTCATACTTGCGTACGTACTTCCCAGGCGGCAAACTTAACGGCTTCCCTGCAGCACTGCATTGGCCACAAGCCAATGCATCACTGAGTTTGCATAGTTTACAGCTGGGACTACCCGGGTATCTAATCCGGTTTGCTCCCCCAGCTTTCATCCCTCACCGTCGGACGTGTTCTGGTAGACCGCCTTCGCCACAGGTGGTCATCAATAGATCAAAGGATTTTACCCCTTCCTACCGAGTACCGTCTACCTCTCCCACTCCCTAGCGCTACAGTATTCCCGGCAGCCTGTACGTTGAGCGTACAGATTTAACCGAAAACTTATAGCGCCGGCTACGGATGCTTTAGGCCCAATAATCATCCTGACCACTTGAGGTGCTGGTTTTACCGCGGCGGCTGACACCAGAACTTGCCCACCCCTTATTCATCGGTGTTTCTAGGACCGACAAAAGGTTCCTTTAGCAGAAACCACTCGGATTAACCTTGTCGTGCTTTCGCACATTGCAAAGTTTTCTCGCCTGCTGCGCCCCATAGGGCCTGGGTCCGTGTCTCAGTACCCATCTCCGGGCTACTCCTCTCAGAGCCCGTACCTGTAATAATCTTGGTGGGCCATTACCTCACCAACAAACTGATAGGCCGCAGTCCCATCCTACGGCGATAAATCATTTGGAACACAAACCATTCCAGGTATAGTGTTCTATCGGGCATTATTCTCAGTTTCCCGAGGTTATTCCCGTCCATAGGTTAGGTTGACTACGCGTTACTGAGCCGTCTGCCTTGTATTGCTACAATGACTCGCATGGCTTAGTATCAATCCGATAGCAGTCAGGTCCGGCAGGATCAACCGGATTCTGAATATTTGTTTTGCATTTTGATTATTGAAGTACATTTGTACTTTAATTGGAATTGACGGATGCACATAATCTTCACATCTCAGATATTGATCACTTGATCAAATCCTCATTTTTGTATGCGTAACTGGAGGCCCATGAATCATAAAGTGGCATCTTGCCATACTTCATCACGAGCGCCGCCTATTGCGTTACGTATGCAAGAGCCGAAGAATGCAGAATCCATATAAACCATACGTAAAATTGTGCCTGATCGATGCAAAAAATTGTAAAAATTACATGTTTTTTTGGAGGGGTTTTTACACAGGCCCACAATGCTTGTCAATAGTTAAAAAGGCAGATCTTATTTTGAAAGTTGCTTTTGGCAAACTATCAATCAGAATACAAAAAGAAAACAAGGAATTCTGCAAAAATATTTGCAAAGTCATTAAAACTTCATGTCAACGGAGTAAGTCACAATATACGATTTTATGAACCATATCCATTTGTTGTAAAGTCATCCTCAGGAAAAAACTTGATAGATGTAGATAACAACAAGTACACAGATTACTGGATGGGGCATTGGAGTCTGATATTAGGACATGGTCCAAAAAATGTCAAAGAGTCTCTGAAAAAACAAATTGAAAAAAGTTGGATGTATGGTACTGTAAATGAGCAGACAATAAAATTATCAGAGTTAATTTCAAAGGCGGTTCCAGTTGCAGAAAAAATTCGTTATGTTACATCAGGTACTGAAGCTACAATGTATGCAGTGCGATTAGCTCGTTCTGCAACAGGTAGAAAAATAATTGCAAAAATTGATGGTGGATGGCACGGATATACTTCAGATTTGCTAAAAAGTGTCAATTGGCCATTTTCAGAATCAGAAAGCAGTGGAATAACCAATGAGGAAAAAATTATTTCAATTCCATATAATGATTTAGAAGGTTCGCTAAAAATTCTAAAAAAACATGCAAAGAATTTAGCTGGAGTAATCATAGAACCAGTATTAGGCGGGGGTGGATGCATACCAGCTACCTCAGAATATCTTAAGGGCATTCAAGAATTTGTTCACAAAAATAAATCATTGTTTATTTTAGATGAGATAGTTACAGGTTTTAGATTTAGATATGGATGTCTTTATCCAACTATGAAACTTGATCCAGACATTGTAACATTGGGAAAAATTATTGGTGGAGGGATGGCCATTGGAGTTATTTGTGGAAAAAATGATACTATGCAATATGCAAATATAATCGGAAAGAAAAAAACAGAGCGTTCCTATGTTGGAGGTGGTACATTTTCTGCAAATCCAGCTTCGATGATAGCAGGATATTCAACATTAAATTATCTAAAATCAAAAAGATCAACATATTCAAAAATTAACTCGTTAGGGAAATTTGCAAGAAGAGAGATAGAAAAGGTATTTGACGGCAGAGTCAAGGTTACGGGCAAAGGGTCATTATTTATGACTCATTTTCTAAAAAATGGAATCACCGAAGTGACAAATTCCACCCAGGCGGCAAAGTGTGATGGTACAACGCTTACAAAATATCATTTTAAAATGATTACAAGTGATGGGATATTCTTTTTGCCAGGAAAGCTTGGAGCGATATCAGACAGCCATACCAAAGAAGACATTAAAAAAATTGTCTTATCATCTGAGAATTTTTAGATCATAGAGGTTACTCAAGGGGATTCAGATAGTATTTTTGGGAATAAAGATGAGGTCAAAAAAGCCCATAGTCATAGTTTGAATTAAAATTCAAAAAAGGTAAAAATGAAAACCAGATATTATTTCAGATTATTGTTATCATATTTAGTGGGAGTTTTCTAGGTGAGGTAAGAACAAAACATATCAGAATTATGCGTAGAGTCCACGGATTTAGCCACTAAGTTGAGGATGAAAATAGATACAGTTATTCAAAATCCTTCAATTTAGGAAGGATCATCTCATCAAATATTTGCTCATCACTCAACCAGATACAAGGAAGATTGTTATCTTTACATGTTTGGCCATTTTCTTTATCTTTAGTTACAAAAATTATATTATTTTCTTTTGTGTACTGTAGTAAATTGAAATCATTTCTAAATTTCTCTTCTTGTTCTCTTAGTTTTTTGGCATATTCTACTTTATAACCTAATTCCAATAATTTTTTAGCAAAACCACTTACATGTTCATCTAGAAGAAATTCTAATTGTTTCAATACTTTGCAGACGGGCATCATTAAGATAAAGATTTAGATCTGAATTATAATTCATATAAATACTTGACCATCAGAAATTTTATTCCTCATCTTCTTTGGATGTTTACAATTTGGAACTAGTTCTTTTTTGATGAATCTCAAAACTCCAACATTATCCTCATGGGATGCTGTAAGTATCTCATACATTCAAAACCAATATTCCAAGATTTTGTATCATTATCAAGCTAGCTTTAGAATGCTGTTTTTTGAAACCAGGCAGTCGGCAATTTTGGCATTTTTTGGAATGGATGCGCCTGCAAGCACTATGCTGTTTTTGATCTGAACAGAGTCGGAAATCTTCACATCCTTGTCTATTGAGACAAAGGGCCCAAGCTTGACGCCCTTGCCGATTTTTACGCCTCGGGATATGTGGTTTGGGCCAAATGTAGCAGAAGGATTCTTTCTGGTTTTGGGGGTTTGTTTCTCTTTTTGATTTGCTTGTTCTTTTTGTCTCTCTTTTTCCTTGAGGATGAATCTCAGGGCATCGCGTAGTCCGGGAGGAGTGCCAAAGTCCAGGTATTTTTTGCAGGGTTGGTTTTTGATCGTCTTCTTCCCAGATGAGATCAGGTAGTTCATTGCATCGGTAATCTCATACTCGCCCCGGGATGATTTCTTTATTGACTTTATTGCTTCAAAGATTTCATCTGAGGCAAAATGTGCCAGGCCTGCCCATACGAGCCTGCTTGTGGGGTTTGGGTCTTTTTCCTTTAGTTTTCTCACGTATTGGCCGCTGTTGTTACTAACATCATTATCATCATCATCATCATTATTATTATTATTATTATTATCACTTGCACTTTTGCTGGTGTGGATTGTTCCGGAGACTTTGGCTTGCGCCTTTGATACCTTAGATGACAGAATTGTGGCCTCTGAGTCCGGATCAATGTTTCTAAAAAAATTGCCCAGTCCCTCTGGAATCAGGATGTCTGTAAGGCACAAGACAAAGCTGTCCCTTTTGACGAATTTTTCGGCCAGTCGCAGCGCACCTGCGGTTCCGTCAAGTGTCGTTTGCTCAGCATACGTAATTTTAATGCCAAGGGACATCCCATTCTTAAAGTATCGTTGGATTTTGCTTTTGTGAGCAGTTGTACTGCCGGTGCTGCTGCTGCTGTCATCATCATCATCATCAGCGGCAGCATCATCATCACTATTATTATTATTATTACCACTGCTGCTGATGACGATACAAACCTGATCTATTCCACAAGACTTTAGCTCCTCTATAATGTACTGGAGAAGGGGCTTGCCGCCCACAGATATCATCTGCTTTGGCAGATCATCTGTGATGGGACTTAACCTGCTGCCTTTGCCGGCAGCTAACAGCACGGCTTTCATGATGAGGATACCATATT